>CAWGCQ010000002.1:0-8389 GCA_963821165.1 uncultured Acidobacteriaceae bacterium | reverse complement strand
CCAATTTGCTTATGTGGAGATCGGGTCGTTCAAGAATTGGCCGACATCCGGGTTGCACTCGAGTCCGATCTCGAAAGGTGAGTTGCGATTTGTCGCCAATCCAGAAGCGCTTCATCCGACATGGGTGTTCCCGAAACTCGATCTAACTTGACATGAACAAGCCCTAGCTCGTTTCGAGTTTATTCTGGTCGGCCACTCCCGACCACGACGCCTACCGACCTTCGCCTAACATAACGACTTCCGCGACGAGCTCAGCCGCATGCCTGTCACCGTCCGCGTCTTCGACTCGTCCTTCTCCGCAAAGATTCCGCACCCCGCACAATTTTCCACGGAACGCCCTTGCCTTCTCCGCGTATAAGGATGTAGAGTGTCTACACCATTATGGCCAACCCAAAATCCGCATACCAAAATCGCATCGAACTCCTCCAGGGCACCCTCGACATGCTCGTCCTGAAAACCCTCCAGTGGGGCGAGCAGCACGGCTACGGCATCAGCCAGGCCATCCGCGCCACCTCCTCAGACGTCCTCCAGGTCGAGACCGGCTCGCTCTACCCCGCGCTCCACCGCCTCGAACGCCAGAAGTTGGTCTCCTCGGAGTGGAAAAAAAGCGACGCCAACCAGCGTGCCAAGTTCTACCGCATCACCGCCCTCGGCAAAAAACAACTGGCCTCTGATTACGCCCGCTGGAACAAATTGGTCGCCACCATCGAATCCATCATGACCGCCACAGCCGCCACGGAGGTCGCATCATGAATCCATTTCAACTCCTTCGCCGCAAGTCCGATCTCACCGAAGAATTAAACTCGCACCTTCGCATGGCCATCGCCGACCGCATCTCCCGCGGCGAGTCCCCCCAAGCCGCGCGCGCCAACGCCCTCCGCGAATTCGGCAGCGTCCCCCTCGTCGCCGACGTGACTCGCGAGCGCTGGGGCTGGCTCCGCTTCGAACGTCTCCTGCAAGATCTCCGCTACGCCCTCCGCACCCTCACCCGCGACCGCGGATTCAGTATCGTTGCCGTCCTCATCCTCGCCCTCGGCATCGGCGCCAACATAGTCGTCTTCAGCGTCGTCAACACCCTGCTCCTCCGCCCGCTGCCATTTCCGCAATCCAATCAGCTCGCCTGGCTCGCCGGCAACCACGGCATCGGCGCAATCGCCGACACTACCTACAAAGTCGACTCTTTTGACGCCTTTCAGCAACACAACAGGTCCTTCCAGAACATCACCGCATACGTCCCCTTCTTGCCCATTTCGGAAGGCAAACTCACCGGCGTCGGTGAGCCGAAACCGGTACAGGGCCTCTGGGTCGCTGGCGATTTTTTCAAGACGCTCGGCGTTCAGCCCTACCTCGGCCGCCAGTTCTTACAGAATGAATCCGTAAATTACGACTCCGGCGGCAACCCCGCCGTCATACTCAGCTACGGGTTCTGGAAGCAGCAGTTCCATTCAGACCCGCAGCTCATCGGCAAGTCCATCACCATCAGCAACCGCTCCTACCCCGTCGTCGGTGTCCTCCCCGCCACCTTCGACTTCGGCGCTGTCTTCGCGCCCGGCGTCAAGGCGGACTACTTCATCCCCATCAGCGTGAGCAGCCTCAAAGACGCGGGACACGCGTTCGCCCTCGTTGGCCGTCTCAAGCCCGGCGTCTCCGTTGCCCTGGCACAGTCCGAAGCCAACATCCTCTTTCCCCAGCTCCGCGACTCGCTCCATCTCGATGGAGTCAGCGACTTCCAAACCGTCATCACCGGACTCAAGGACCACGTCAGCGGCCAGCTTCGCCGTTCCCTCATCGTTCTCTGGTGCGCCGTCGGATTAATCCTCCTCGTCGTCTGCGTCAATCTCTCCAACCTCTTCCTCGCCCGCGCCGCCGCCCGCACCAAAGAATTCGCGCTCCGCGTAGCTCTCGGCGCCGGTCGCGGCAGATTAATCCGCCAGCTTCTCACCGAATCGCTCTTCCTCTCCACTGCCGGAGCAGTTCTCGGCCTCGCCTTCGCCTACGCCGCCATCCAGTACCTCGCCCATCAGGGGTCCATCACACTCCCGCTACTCAGCACCGTCCGCATCGACGCAACCACCCTCGCGTGGACCCTCCTGCTAGCTCTCATCGTCGGCCTTCTCTTCGGCATCGCTCCCGGTCTAAAAATCGCCTCCGGCAATCTGCAGGACTCCCTCAAAGACTCCGGCGCCAACACCTCCGGCGGCAAAAAACATGAACGCATGCGCTCCGTTCTTGTCATCTCAGAGATCGCACTCGCCTGCGTCCTGCTCGTCGGTGCCGGCCTTCTTCTCCGCAGTTTCCTTCACGTCATGGACGTCGACCTCGGCTTCCAGCCCAGCCACGCCTCTGCCATCAAGGTTGACTACAACGATGACGGCAGCGCGCTGAAACGTTCTGCCGTGCTTCAGGAGATGTTGCGCAGGATCACGGCCATTCCCGGTATCGAATCCGCCGGCATCACCGACGATCTTCCCCTGGAAAATTTCCGCGGCTGGGACCTGTACGCCAAAGGTGTATCGCACCCGCCCGGCTCCAATCAGGGCGCCTCCGTCGAAATCGTTACGCCCGACTATCTCCGCGCCATGGGCATGACACTGGTTGAAGGCCGCGACTTCAACTGGAGTGACACGCCCACCTCCACCAAGGTCATCATCATCAATCAGGCCGCCGCAAAGCGCGAATGGCCCGGCCATGACCCCATTGGCAAGCTCGCCATCAACTTCGGTAGCGATAACCACGACGTTCGGGTAGTCGGTGTCGTCGCCAATGTCCATGAAAGCAGCGTAGAGGAAAATCCCAGCCCTGCAATCTTCGTCCCCATCACTCAGAATGACCCCATCGGGTCGAACCTCGTCATCCGCTCCGCGCTCCCGCTCGGCGTCCTCTCGCCATCAGTCATGTCCGCCCTGCGCTCCATCAACCCCGGTCAGCCCGCTGCCGAGTTCCGCCCCATCCGGACCATCGTCGACCAGTCCACATCTCCGCGCCGCTTTTTCGCCATCCTTGTCGCCCTCTTCGCCGCCCTCGGCCTCATCCTCGCCTCCCTCGGCATCTACGGAGTCATCTCCTATTCCGTCACCCGCCAAACGCAGGAGATCGGCATCCGCATGGCCCTCGGCGCCACCCGCGAACGCGTCCAGCTCGACGTCATCACCAAAACTCTCCGCATGGCGTTGATCGGCATCGCCCTCGGCACCATCGCCTCTTTCGCCGTCGCCCGAACCATCAGCTCCATGCTCTTCGGCACCGCACCAACAGACCCAATCACCTTCGCCGCCATGGCTCTGCTCTTAACCACGGTCGCCCTCGCCGCCGGCTACCTACCCGCCCGCCGAGCCTCCCTCACCAACCCCATAACCGCCCTCCGCAGCAACTAGAAGTTTTCCGCATGCCACGCATCCATCTAAACGCAGGTTCGCATCTTTACGCCAAGTCTTCGCTTCGCTGAGCAAATCACGGAAAAGCTGATCGCGACATTTTTGCCGGGGCGAATCCGAGCCAACACAACATAAATAAACGAGTCATGTGAAAGGGTGATCCTCCGAATAGGAGGAATCACATGTTCAAAACCTTATATCGTTGCGCGCGCACGGCGGCGCGTCATGAAAGTGGACCTGCGGCGAAGTCCCGGTTGGCATATCTGGAGCATCTGGCGGCAGGTGGTGTCGACACTGCACACTCTGCGTGCCACTGCGGGCGTGATCTATCGTTCCGCTGTGTACATGAATCTGGATGAAAGCAGCCCAGTAGAGCGCGCGGCAGTTGAGGAAGCAGCAAGGGCGTGGGCGCATCGTCACTATCGAAACACAATGGCGAAAGGGCCGGAGCAAACCGAAAGAGAGTTTCGACTGGTCACTTGCTGCTGGCTGCGTTTTGCCGGGCGATTGCAAGAGCCGGCTCGTGCTTCCAACTCCGCATCAGGCCGAACTCGATGCGTACTGTCGGTACATGACAGAAGAGCGAGGCCTGGCGCAAGCGACCGTCACCACCGCGCGGAGCGAGCTACCCAAGTTCCTGAAATACACGGCAGGCAAAACGCTCAAGCAGATGCGGCTGGCAGATGTCGAAATCTTCCTCGCACATCTCGGTGAAGAAGGATGGACGCGGCATGGGATCAATAGCATGGCGCACATCATCCGCGGCTTCTTCAAATACGGTGAGACGCAAAGGTGGACAAAGCCAGGCATCGGCGCTGAAATCCATGGTCCGCGCGTGTATCGCCGGGAGTTCCTTCCGCTGGGGCCTTCATGGCCGGATGTGCAGCGCCTGCTGGAGAGTACAGAAACTGACCATCCCTACGATATACGGGACCGCGCGATCCTGTTGTTGCTTGCGGTGTATGGAATGCGCATCGGCGAGATAAGGCGCATCCGACTGCGCGATGTGGACTGGGAGAATCAAACTCTGACCATCCCACTTACGAAGCAACGTCGGGCGCGCATCTGTCCTGTCATCCCGGCGTTGGCTGAAGCTATCGAGCGATATGTGCGAGAAGTGCGACCGAAGTGTTCGTATGAAGAGCTTTTCCTAAGACTCCATGCTCCGCATCGGCCGTTCACACCTGGTGGCCTGTATGGTGTCGTCGGTGATCGGATGAAACGGCTGAAGATCGAGTCTCCGCGCACTGGCCCTCACTGCCTCAGGCACGCCTGTGCAACTCACCTGCTTGCTCAGGGCCTGACGTTAACGGAGGTGGGAGGGCATCTTGGTCACAGTTCGGCCGACTCCACGCGCGTATACGCGAAGGTGGACATGCCGCGGTTGCGGGAAGTAGCGGAGCTTGACCTGGGAGGCTTGCTATGAATCTCAAACTGGCAACTCTGGAGTATGTGGCTCTGAAGCAGTCCATGGGCATGAGGTTCGAGACAGAGGCAGCGCTCCTCCGTTCGTTCGTCAAAGAAATGGGCGATGCCGTTGCCGTGGCAACGGTGACCTCCAACGATGTTCTCCGCTATCTCAATGGCCGGAAAGCAGCACCAGTGACCTTGTTCTGGCATCGAAAACACGACGCACTCAAAGGCTTCTGGGAGTTCGCTATCCGCCGAGGCTATACGGATCGCTCTCCGGTTCCTGTTCATCGCGCCAAAGAGCCGGTTCGCTTCGTCCCATATATCTACTCACGGGAGGAGTTGAAGAGGCTGTTGGACGGAGTCACCAGCTATCAGAAGAAGTGGCTGAAACTGGAGCCAGTTACGTTGCGAGCCATGCTGCTACTGATCTACGGAGCGGGTCTTCGCATAAGTGAAGCGCTGCATCTGACGTGCCCGGACGTTGATTTATCGGCTATGACAATAACGATCCGTGAGAGCAAGTTCTACAAGACTCGGCGCATCGCTCTCAACGCCCAACTATGCGGCGTGCTCTCGGAGTACGACCACAATCGCCGGCAGAAGGGAGCATGCTCGCAGCGATGGCGCACCGTTCTTCACTTATAAGGATGGCGGCGCCGTGGCGCGCTTCGTTCTCGAGGATGCGTTCCTCCGCCTCCGCAACCATGTGGGCGTGAAGCGCCAGAATGCTCGCTATCAACCACGGCTGCACGATCTCCGTCACACCTTCGCGGTACATCGCCTCACGGCATGGTATCGGACAGGCGCGGACGTGCAAAGCCTGCTTCCTGGCCTCTCTACCCATCTCGGCCATCTGTGCCTGAAAGGCACGCAACGCTATCTGACCATGACGCCCGAACTACTGACAGAGGCATCGCTCCGCTTCGAGGGCTACGCGCAGGAGGTGCTTCATGGATAAGCGCGAGTTGCTGGGGCCATGGCTGCGCCGGTTCCTTCTTGAACATCTTGTTCATGAGCGGAATCTGTCGCACAACACGCAACAAAGCTACCGGGACACACTTACCATGTTGCTTCCGTTCCTGGCTGATCGAACGGAAACGCCACTGGACCGTCTACAAGTGATCGACGTCTCAGCAAATCGAGTACGAGCCTTCCTCACCCATCTTGAACAGGTTCGCAAGGTGAGTATCAGCACGCGCAATCAACGGTTGGCAGCGATCCATGCACTGGCGCGGTTCATCGCAGAGAATAGTCCACAGCATGTGGCGTGGGCGGGAGAAGTGCGAACGGTACCGTTCAAGAAGACGGTGCGAGAGCTGGTGTCCTACCTCGATAAACATGAGGTCGAGGCGCTGCTGGCCACGCCGGATCGAACAACCGCACACGGGCAGCGCAATTATGCACTTCTGCTGTTCCTCTACAACTCAGGCGCACGCGCCAGTGAAGCCGCCAATCTATGTATCGGCGATCTGGAACTTGATACGCGACAGCCCCTCACCGCAAGTGTACGCATCCTGGGGAAAGGCGGGAAGGTACGACGATGCCCACTCTGGCAAAAGACCGCGCTCGAGCTGGAGCAACTCATCAAGAATCGATCACCGGAACAGCGGGTCTTCCTGAATCGCCGCCATGAACCACTGACCCGCTTCGGGATCCATACGCTTATCAGAAGGTGCGTAGTCTACGCAGGCAAGCGAATGCCCTCACTGCTCAACAAGAGGATCAGCCCACACACGCTACGCCACTCAACGGCAACGCATCTGCTGCGGGCTGGTGTTGACTTGAATACGATCCGCGCCTGGCTGGGCCATGTATCTCTCGACACAACCCAGATTTATGCAGAGATCGATCTCGAAGCAAAGGCCCGCGCACTCGATAAATGCCAAACTCCCGACTCGACAAGAACAACTCTGCACTCATCGGGAGGACTGATGCAGTTCTTGCGTACGATCTAACCGCACTCTACTTATGTGGTCTTCGAACATGAGAGAGTCGCCATTACGGTACCCTCAGCCTTGGAGACCACATAATCAGGTACGAAACATAAGCGCCTTATGTGCTCAACAACATAAGAGCTGCAATATGCAGGGCTCTTGCCGACCTTCGCCGCGATCTGCTCGATGCTGTACTTCGGGTCTTCCAAGTTGAGCAGGGCTTTGAATCCCTGCGCCTCTTCCAGCGGGTGAACGTCGCGGCGTTGCAGGTTCTCGATAAGTTGGGCTTCGAGGGCCTCGGCATCGGTCAGCTTGACGATACGGACCGGCACGGTTCCGGCTTCGGCCATTTGCGCGGCGCGGTAACGGCGTGCTCCGGCGACGATCTCGAAGCCCTGATCGGTGAGAGGCCGAACCAGCAAGGGCGAAAGAACGCCCTGGCTGCGAATACTCTCCGCCTTTTGTGTCGTTGACGGTTTTGTGCCTGAGCACGCGAAAAGGCGCATAGCAGAAGTTGATCGGCCCTTCGAGGGCACATAACGAAGAAACGGGACCAAACCCAACATGAACTCTGCTGGGAGGGCAATCGACGAGGTGCTCAGTTTTTCGGTTAGGCCGTCTTACGGGAGGATTCGGGAGAGCTGAAATCCTCGAAGTTGAATTGGACAAGATTATGGCCGCACAGGTATCAACCCCCGGACGTGCCATAGTAAAGGAGGTTGCAGCGAAGGGCCATCTCTCAAGCAAGAGTCATTCGCAAAGGAGAGCAGATGTGAACTCAACCGAACAGACAGCGAGAATCGCGGGCGTGCTGTACTTGGTAAACGGGGTGACTGGCTTTTTCGGCATCATCTATGTCCCCAGCAAACTGATGGTACCTGGTAACGCGGCTGCGACCGTCCAAAACATCCTCGCTTCCGAGAGGCTTTTCCGCTTGGGCATCGTCTCTGAACTGATCTGTGCGGTCGAATTTATCTTCCTGCTCTGGGTTCTGTACCGATTACTTGGCGGGGTAAACAAGACACATGCTTCGCTGATGGTGATTCTGGGTCTGGCCTTCGTTCCCATTATGTGCGTGAATGTGCTCAATGAGATCGCTGCCCTCACGCTTTTGCGCGGTGCAGACTTCGCGTCGGTATTGGGCCAGACGCAACGCGAAGCCATGGCCGTGCTGTTCCTCGATTTGCATCGCTACGGGTACATTATCGGCTGGATCTTTGGCCCTTGGCTTTTCTTCTTGGGGCTGCTTGTTTTTAAGTCGGGTTTCCTTCCCCGCATCCTAGGCGTACTGCTGATGGCGGCGTGTTTCGGCTACGTGGCGGATAGTCTTGCGCCGTTGCTTCTGCCGAGTTACGCGACCCTCGTGGGCCGAATCGCGAACATCCCGCTAACGCTGGGAGAACCTGCTATTATCTTGTGGCTTTTGATTAGGGGAGCAAAGGATCAACCATTGAAAGCCGTGGCATAAGGTGGGTCAAACTCCCGGCGCTGGATTTCACATTCGACGGATTCCATTGACACAGGCAGCGAATCGGTCACAGCCAAAGAAACATTGGATTCTCGTGGTTGCATTCCGCACCAATAAACAGCAACTCTCGCATCTCTTTGAATTCCGGCAGCCGCCTGGAATCGCCACGGTCTGGATGTTGGTTTGACGCAACCAGGTGC
>CAWGCQ010000001.1:0-1285113 GCA_963821165.1 uncultured Acidobacteriaceae bacterium | reverse complement strand
CCGCGGTATGGGCTCGGGCATGGGGTACGACGTCGACGCGTGGCCCGACAAGGGCCAGGGTTCGCGGTCGGGCTCCAGCCTGATGCGCGGCTTTCGAGGGCGGCCAGATGCCGCTGCACCGCCGCCTGCCCAAGCGCGGCTTTACCAACATCTTCCGCGTGGAGTACGCCGTCCTCGGCCTGGACACCATTGCCGAGCTGAACGAGAGCGAGCTTGACGCTCGACAAGCTCACCGAGCACGGCATCCTGAAGAAGCGCAATGGCTTGGTGAAGGTGCTGGCCAACGGCGAGCTCAAGTCGGCGGTATACGGTGCATGCGCACAAGTTCTCGAAGGCGGCGCAGAAGGCCATGGAGGCAGCCGGCGGCAAGGCGGTCGTCATCGGCGGAGAGGCTGCTCCCGCAGCGTAAAGGATCGGGCCGGGGCCAAGCGCCTCGGCCTATTTTGCTTCTCGCGCTTGCGCGTAGAATATTAGTCAGCAACTCCAGCGGAGCGCTCGCACCAGCCAAACGACGGCCCGGCGGCGCTCAGCTCCAAATCTCCGGTTGAAGGCCTCACACATCGATGTTAGAGAAATTCGCCAACATCTTTCGCATCCCCGATCTGCGCAAGCGCGTCTTGTTCACGCTTGGATTGCTTGCCGTTTACCGCCTGGGGGCTTCATTCCTACGCCTGGCATCAACTCCACCGCGCTCGCGCAATTCTTCAATGCGAACTCCCGCAGTCCGCGCTCGGACTTCCGACCTCTTCGCCGGCGGTAACCTGCGGAGGCTCACCATCTTCGCGCTCGGCATCATGCCGTATATCACGGCGTCCATCATTTTGCAGTTGCTGACCGTCGATCTACGTGCCCCTGGCCAAGCTGCAGAAGGAAGGCGAACTCGGCCGCCGCAAGATTACGCAGTGGACCCGCTATGTCACCGTCATGCTGGGCGTCATCCAGTCGTTCGCCATCTCGCTGACGACTGACCAGCTCAGGGCGCGAATATGGTCACCATTCCGCGCAGCGCGTTTCGTTCCGCTATGCGTCATTACGCTGACGGCCGGCACGGCGTTCATCATGTGGCTGGGTGAGCAGATCACCGAGCGCGGCATCGGCAACGGCATGTCGCTGCTGATCTTCACCGGCATCGTGGTCGGCCTGCCGCGCGGCATCTAGATCTCTACCAGAAGGCGCGCGACAATGCCTGGGGACGCGCTTACGCCGTTCGCGATCGTGTCCTGATCGCCGCGATGGTCGCGGTGGTTGCGTTCATCGTGTTTGTCGAGCGCTCGGAGCGCCGGATTCCGGTGCAGTATGCGAAGCGCATTGTTGGCCGCAAGATGATGGGCGGCACAGTCGACACCTGCCGCTGAAGGTGAACTCGGGCGGCGTGATGCCGATCATCTTCGCGAGCTCGATCCTGTCGGTGCCGCTGCTGTTCGGTGGCGTGAACTGGTTCGGCCGCCGCTGCGCGACACGATGTTCTTCGCTCCGATCTTCCGAACATCGCTCGCGGTGAGCCGGTGTACGAGTTGATCCAGATGGGTCGCGATCATCTTCTTCGCGTACTTCTATATCTCGATCGTGTTCCGTCCGGATGACATTGCGGACAACATGCGGAAGTACGGCGGATTCATTCCGGGCATCCGTCCGGGCAAGCGCACCAAGGACTTCATCAACGATGTGTTGACGCGGATTACGCTTGTCGGCGCGCTGTACCTGGTGATCATCACGATCATTCCGCAGCTGCTGATCGCGGTATTCACTTCAATCACCTTCCGCTGATTGGGCGTCTTCGACCGGTTGCCGGCGTGGACGACCAACGGTCTGGGCGTCAACTTCTACTTCGGCGGCACGTCGCTGCTGATCGTGGTGGGCGTGGCGATGGATACGGTGCAGCAGATCGAATCGCAGCTGATCATGCGTCACTATGATGGCTTCTCTCCCAAGTCCGGCCGGATTCGCGGCCGCAGGAGCTGGTAGGGAGTCGACGGACCCACGATCAGTAGTCGACGTTGACCGCACGTCAAGCGCAATGACCGAGCCCGAGCAGACCGAACAACTTTCTGCCAGGGCCGGTGCTTCTTTTGGGCGCCCCGGGCGTCGGCAAGGGCACGCAGGCGCAGATTCTGATGGCGGAGTTTGGGATTCCGCAGATCTCGACCGGCGACATTCTGCGGACCATCGCGCGGGACGGAGCTGGGAAAGACCGCGAAGACACTGATGGATCAGGGGCAGCTGGTGCCCGATGACCTGGTGAACGACATGGTCGCGGCCGGTTGTCGCAGCCGGATATCCATCACGGGTACATTCTGGATGGGTTTCCGCGGACGCTGGCGCAGGCGACTGGCTGGATGCGCACCTGGATCGGAGGCGGCGCCGCTGATCGCGGTGGCGATCAAGGTGGACGAGGCGGAGCTGCTGAAGCGGATTACCGGGCGACGGATCTGCTCGACCTGCAAGCATATCTACAATCATTTACTTTCATCCGCCGAAGGTCGAGGGCGTTTGCGACTTGGATGGCGGCCCGCTGACGCACCGCTCGGACGATACCGAGGCGGTTTTCGCGAGCGCATGAAGGCGTTTGCGGCGCTGACCGAGCCGGTGATCGCGCACTATCGGGCGCGGCGGGGCCGGTTCCGCGAGGTCGATGGACGCAGTCGATGGAGCAGGTGGAAGCGAGCATCGCGCGAAGCTGATGCGGGTGCGGTCCTGTCGGGCGCTAAGTAGGAACAGTATGGGCTCTATATGGCAATTTTGATTAAGACCCGCGCGGAGATTGAGAAGATGCGAGCCTCCGGCCGCACTGCGCCAGGTGCATGAAACGCTTGCTCCGCTGGTGGTTCCGGGAGTGAGCACGATGGATCTCGAGAACGCGGCGGCGAAGAACGATGCTCGCGGGCGACGGCTGCGTTCAAGGGCTATCACGGGTATCCCGCCGCGCTGTGCACGTCGGTGAACGCCGAGGTGGTGCACGGGATTCCGAATGCGAAGCGCGTGCTGCAGGAGGGCGACCTGATCTCGATCGACTGCGGCGTGATCCTGGATGGGTTCTACTCGGACGCGGCGATGAGCTACGGGGTAGGGAAGGTGTCGGCGCAGACGCAGAAGCTGCTGGATGTGACGGAGAAGTCGCTGGGCGAGGCGATCAAGGCGGCGGTGGTGGGCGGCCGGCTGGGTGATATCGGCGCAGCGGTACAGGAGCTGTGCGAGGGCGAAGGCTTTGGCGTGGTGCGGGAGTTTGTGGGCCACGGCATTGGGCGCCCGATGCATGAGGACCCCCAAGTGCCGAACTTCGGCGCGCGCGGCAAGGGCCCGCGGCTGAAGGAGGGCATGGTGCTGGCGATCGAGCCGATGATCAACGCCGGGGGCGCCGAGGTTCGCGTGCTGAAGGATGGCTGGACGGCGGTGACGGTGGACGGCAGCTATAGCGCGCACTTCGAGCACACGGTGGCGATCACGAAGGATGGTCCGGATATTCTGACGCGGTAGTGCAGTCGTGCTGTTGGCTGCTCCTGCATTACCCGATTTGCGAGGTCGAGATGGAAGATGCGAGACGCGGTCGAGGTCCGACCTCGCAGGCGATCACCGGATATTTACAACGAGGTCATCCGCACGTCGACGGCGGTCTTCAATGATGCCCCGGTGACGGTGGAGGACAGGGTCGCCTGGTGGAAGGCGCGCGTCGCGCAGGGGTATGCCGATGCTCGTGGCCAGGGACGAGAGTGGGATCGTTCTGGGCTTCGCGACGTTTGGGGATTTTCGCCCGTGGCCGGGGTACCGGTTCACGGTCGAGGGAACGCATTCACGTTGATGCTTCGGCACGGCCGCAAGGGCGTGGGCGCGGCGCTGCTGCGGGTGCTGATTGCGCGCGCGCGGGCTGCGGGGAAGCATGTGATTGGTGGCGGGCGTGGACTCCGCGAACGTTGCCTCGCTGCGAGTTCCTGGAGCGCTCAGGGTTCGAGCGTGTGGGTCACATGTGCGAGGTGGGGTATAAGTTCGACCGGTTTCTGGACTTTGGCGTTCTTGCAGTACATGCTTGAACCTGCGGCCATTTAGGAGACCCCTCCCCTTGCCCCTCCCCTCCCGTACTTTTGGGGGTAAAGTGTACAGGAGGTTGCGGTTAGGGGTGGACTTGTGGGAGGTCATACCCTTTTCAAAGGGGTTAGGGGTAAAGTATTCCTTTCATTGGGGATATGTGCGTTGCGGCGGGGGCGATACCCCCGCTGGTATAGGTCGGGGCCTTCAGCCTCTCCTTGTGGTGAGTTTGGGGTGTGTGCTAGTTAAATTGTAGCTGGTTCGGGGGTAACTATGCCAAGTGTATCTTGTTTATTTTGTTTCGGTTAGGCCGCTTCGGGGGTTGACAAGGTTGGGGCTTGCGCTGGGGGGCGTCATGGAGGAAGGCAATGGTAGCGGTCAGTTTGAATTGAATGAGTGACGTTTCCGAAACGCGACTTTAACGGCAGTTCGGCGATTGGGTTCAGTCCTCGTCTAGTTTTCCGATGGCCTTTCAATGTGGTCGATCACGAGAACATCTGTGGGACCTTTGGTCGGTTCCAGCTTTAGTCCGAGTTGCTCCTGCACTGCGGTGAAAATGCCAGGCGGCGCGTTTGGGTCATTCGTGTTTGATTCGTCGGGGGTCCATTTCAAAACGAAATCATATCTACCGGTAAGCCCCGTTTCATCAACTATAGGCTTATCCAGGAGTGCCTGCATGCCAAGGGCAAAGTCCGACATTGAGTTATTGGTAAATCTTCTGATGCCCTCACCGCCGGTTCCGTGGCCGCTCTGGGTTGGTAAGCCGTTTGAACCGCTTGGGCTCTTGGTCAGCCTTGGACCCCCCTTTGCTACGGTGATGGCGTAGATTGAGAGTTCGCGCTTTTCCCGATGAATCGTTAGGTCGAAACGGCTCGCCAGAAGGTTTTGCAGCATTTCCTGAATCTGGTGGAGGTGTCCGGCACGCCTTTCCCATCGGCTTGCCCGAAGATATTGTATTTCTGTGTGTCAAGCCAGGCTGGGCCGTCTACGATCTGTTTTTGATGCATCGCGTAGGCGAAGGTCAGAAGGCTTTTGACACTCTGGTTTTCTATGTAAATGCTACGGCTCCCGATGATGAAGTTCCCATTCAATTGGTTCGGTTGCAGGCTTGATCGTCGCAACTTCAAACGATTGTTGCGCGTCCGCCGCCATCGGGGAGGCGGGGACAGTGGATTGTTGCGCCGCCCCATTCTTGTTCTGCTGGGCAGTCGCCTTCTGCGCAGCAGGAACCGCCGAAGCAACCACGAGGAGAAGTACTCCTTTTAGGTGCACTTGAGCAGCACTGGTCGTCATTCGATTCAGCCTCTATTCCAACCTCATTATCGTGCTTCGTCAGGAGACGCTCGGTGAGGAAGGTTTGCCGATCTCCTGGAACTCGTCATCGGACAGGCGGAAGGTTGCGGCGGGCAGCACGCCATCAACCTGCTCCGCACTGCGGCCGCCGACGATGGCCGCGGTGATCGCTGGGTTGTGCAGCGTCCAGGCGATTGCGACCACGCCGGCTCCACTCTGTGCCGTTTGCCAATACGCGCAGCAGTTCGACGAGCTCCAGATTGCGCGAGAGCAGCGGCTCCTGGAACTGTTTGGTGTTGCGGCGGAAGTCGTCCTGCGGCATCTTCGCGTGCGCTCCTTGGTCATCGCGCCCGTCAGCAGGCCGGACTGCATGGGCGAATAGTTGATGACGCCGATGCCGTGCTGTCTGGCAGAAGGGCAGAATCTCCGCCTCGATAGAGCGGTTGATCATGGAGTACGGCGGCTGCAGGGAGGTGATCGGCGCAATCTTCAGAGCGCGCTCCATCTGCGCCACGCTGAAGTTGGAAACGCCGATGTGGCGCACTTTGCCTTCGCGCTGAAGGTCGGCCATCGTCGTCCAGCCTTCTTCGATCTCCTCATCCGGACGGGCCAGTGGATCTGGTAGAGGTCGATCACGTCGAGCTGCAGGCGACGCAGGCTTTTTTCGACCTCTTCGCGGATCTTCTTCAGCGTTTGAACGATATTGCGGTCGTCGCCCCAGGTCATCGCGCACTTGGTGAAGATGTAGGGCTTGGCGCAGGCCTTTGAGCGCGGTGCCGACGACCTCTTCCGAGTGTCCCAGGCCGTAGACCGCCGCGGTGTCGATCCAGTTGATGCCGGCTTCGAGGGCGCGATGGATCGCGGCGATCGATTCTGTCCTCCTGCGGTCCCCAAGCATACTGCCAATCGCCGCCGCCGATGGCCCAGGCTCCAAAGCCGATGGACGTGATTTGCAGGTCCGAGTTGCCAAGTTGTCGGGTGCTGCCCAGGACGTGCGTGCGATTGTCGGTTATCAGGTGAAGAACTCATAGGTATTTGGATGCACGCGAGCGGGATCACGGCTTCACGATGTCTCATAACGGTTCGAGCGAAATTAAGCGATATCGATTCCCCGAAAATGCATCAAAACAGTGAGAGATTTACAGACCGAAGAGTCTCGGAGGCGAGATCAGCATGCCTGCTGCAAATCCAAACCGCGAGCGATCGCGGGTCGTCATTATCGGTGCGGGGTTTGCCGGGATTACGGCCGCGAAGCGGCTGGGCAAGTTGCCGGTCGACGTGACGATGGTCGACCGGAAGAACCACCACACGTTTCAGCCGCTGCTGTACCAGGTGGCGCTGGCGGTGCTGTCGCCGGGCGACATTGCGCAGCCGATCCGCTCGATCCTGCGCAACAACCGGAACACCGAAGTGGTGATGGACGAGGTGCTTGGCATTGATACGACGGCGCGGCAGGTCTCGCTGGAGAGCGGCGCGATGATGGTGTACGACTACCTGATTGTGGCCACGGGCTCGACGCACAGCTACTTCGGCCATGACGAATGGTCGAAGCTGGCGCCGGGCCTGAAGACGATGGAAGACGCGACGGAGATTCGCCGCCGGGTGCTGCTGGCGTTTGAGTTGGCGGAGCGGCAGATGCTGGAGACAGGTACGCATCCGCCGCTGAAGTTCGTCATCGTTGGCGGCGGCCCGACGGGCGTGGAACTGGCGGGCGCTATCTCGGATATTGCGAGGCTGTATATGACGAAGGACTTTCGGCACATCGATACGAAGACGGCGAAGGTGCTGATTCTGGAGGGCTCGCCGCAGATCCTCGGGCATGTATCCGGAGGACCTGCAGCAGAAGGCGCTCGAGCAGCTGAACGGACTCGGGGTGGAGGTTCGCACCGGTGCGCATGTCACCGACATACAGCCCGGCTACGTGATGGTGGGAGACGAGCGCATCGATAGCGGTTGCACCCTGTGGGCGGCGGGGGTGCAGCCTTCGCCGCTGGGCAAGATGCTGGGGGTGGAGCTGGACCAGAAGGGATGCGTGCTGGTGGACGAGTACCTGAACCCGAAGAATCCGCCGGAGATTTTTGTCTGCGGCGACCTGGCGCACTTCGAGCAGGATGGCAAGCAGGTTCCGGGCGTCGCGCAGCCCGCGATGCAGATGGGCGACTACGCGGCGAAGCGGATCGGGCTGCTGGGCCGGATTCGGACAAGGCCGCGTACCAGAAGCCGTTCCGCTACTTCGACAAGGGCGATATGGCGACCATCGGGCGCAAGGCCGCGGTCGCCCGGATTGTGTGGCCGTTCAAGGCGCACTGGAGCGGCTTCATGGCGTGGCTGACCTGGCTGATGGTGCACATTTTCTTCCTGATCGGGTTCCGGAATCGCTACTCGGTGTTCTGAGCTGGGCGTTTACCTATATCAGCGAGCGCGATGGTGTGCGGCTGATTGTGGGATCGCAGAATTTGCCGGGCTGGGAGACTGCTCGCGGAGACGGACGATACCAGTCGGAAGACTCTGACGAACCGTGGCGCGCAGGCGATCCAGTCTGCGATCGAACTGAACTGCAACGGACCAAGTCTCGAAGTGGTCCAAGAATTGTGAGGTAATTGCCCAATGTCGAAGAAGTGGAAGAACGACTCAGCGACGTCCGCAGTAACGAGGCGGCATTTTCTGTCCGTGAGTGGAGCAGCCCTGGCGGCAGCCACGGCGGTTCCCTTGGCTGCGCAAACGCAGTTGTAGGCAGCAGATCCGCTCGAGCGACCATCATCTGCCGAACGAGCAGCAGGTGGGGCCGAATAACACGGTCAATGATTCGCCTGAATCCGGATTCGGTATGGCCGCCGGTGACAGACAACGGAACGATGCTGCCGTTCAAGTATTCGTTCGATCTTTCGCACAAGGAGATTGACTCGGGCGGTTGGACGCGCCAGGTGACGGTGCGCGATCTCGCGATCTCGAAGACGATGGCCGGGCGTGGAGATGCGGCTGACGGCGGGCGGTGTCCGCGAACTGCATTGGCACGTGTCGGGTGAGTGGGCGTTCATGATCTACGGATCGGCGCGCATCACGGCTGTCGATGCGGAGGGAAAGAGCTTCGTGAACGATGTGAAGGCGGGCGACCTGTGGCTGTTTCCAGGCGGCGTTCCGCACTCGATCCAGGGGCTCGGGCCTGACGGCTGCAAGTTTCTGCTGGTATTCAACCAGGGAGACTTCGACGAGTTCAGTACCTTCCTGCTGAGCGACTGGTTCAAGCACACGCCGAAGGAAGTGCTGGCCAAGAACTTTGGTGTGCCGGCGTCGACCTTCGACAACATTCCCAAGGAGAAGCTGTACATCTTCCAGAGCGATCTGCCGCGGGCGCTGGCGGAAGAGCAACAGCAGGCGGGCGGCGGGCACGGGACGATCGACGAGAAGTTTGTCTTTCGGCCGGGCGACATGAAGCCCACGAAGGTGACTGCGGGTGGCGAAGTGAAGATCGTCGATAACAAGAACTTCCCGGTGACCAATATCGCTGCGGCGATTGTGCGGCTCAAGCCGGGTGGGCTGCGAGAGCTGCACTGGCATCCGCTGTCGGATGAGTGGCAGTACTATGTCTCGGGCAAGGGCCGCATGACGGTCTTTGATTCCGCCAGCAAGGCGCGGACGATGGACTTTCAGGAGGGAGACGTCGGGTACATCCAGGTCTCGCGGCCACACTACATCGAAAACACAGGCGACGAAGATCTGGTGTTTCTCGAGGTGTTTCCGATTGGAACGTACCAGGACATCTCCGCGGCCGAGTGGCTTGCTCACACGCCGACGCGGCTGGTGGATGAGCATCTGCACACCGGCGAAGACTTCCTCAAGAATATTCCGAAGAAGGAAAGCGTGGTTGTGCCGCTGTAGCGTTGCAGGCATCCGCGGTAATAGTGCATCCAGCGCAGCTGAGGCCTGAGCGCTCAGGTTACGAAGCCTGAGCGCTCGAGTTTTATTTGAAGCGGAAGACAAAGCCGGTGCTGAAGGTGAGGATGCGAGCTGCGCGGAATGGCGAATTGGGCCGCCAAAGGTCTGGCTGCTGATCGTGTCGACAGAGCCGTAGCTGACCTCAATGATGCGCCAGTCCACGTGCCTGTCGAGCGGCTTTGTCGACGCCAACGTAGATGCCGTACTGAAGGCGTTCGATGTGCGCGTTGCTCTTAGGCGGCCTGGTGCGGCCAGCCCCTACGGAGAACTGAACGTAGGGCTTCAAGCCAGCGAAGGCCATCGGCTTGGCGGCCAGGCGGAGTGCCCACCAGAAGCTATTCAGAGAAGCGTTGTTGCCATGCTCAATTGCATCGCGCACATCCACGCCGACGTCGGCTTTTGAGAAGTGCGCAAAATCGTAATACCCGCCGAAGTCGACGCCGCCAAATGATCTGCGACGTCTGACCGCTGCCGAGGAAGGCGAATGGGCCGGTATCGGCGACGCTGTTGCTGATGCGGCTGACGACCGGGTTAACATAAATGCCCACCTGGGCGTGAGCAGCGATGGTCGTAAAGGCCAAAGCAAGTGCTGGAACAAGAAACCGCAATTTCATCGAGTAACAATCCTCAAAAGATAAACCTGGAAAAGCACAGCCTGCTCGCAAGCAAGCACATCTACCAGTCTAGTTCGCATAAGCCGGGTACATCCTAATCCGGGCCGGGAGAGCGGCAGGTGCGAACTGCCGCATGCGTATGACCCGGGAAGGGGCTAAACGGTAGCCGTTTCGCGAACGGTGACCGGGGTAAGCCAGTTGTAGCGGTCTTCGGCAAGGCCATTAACGATATTGAAGAAGGCATCATGCAGTGCGGTGGTTACGGGACCCATGGTTCCATCGCCAATCAGAATGCGGTCGACTGAGCGCAGGTGCGTTACCTCGGCCGCTGTGCCCGTGAAGAAGGCCTCGTCGCAGATGTAGAGCAGCTCGCGCGGAAGCGCCTGCTCGACGACGGGGATGCCCAGCTGGCGAGCGAGCACGAGGATGGAGTCGCGGGTGATTCCGTTGAGCACTGAGTTAGCCAGTGGGGCGGTATAAATCGTTCCGCCGCGAATGACGAAGAGGTTCTCGCCGGAGCCTTCGGACAGATAGCCGTTGGTGTCGAGCGCGATGCCTTCGACGTAGCCGTTGACTTCGGCCTCCATGCGGATGAGCTGGGAGTTCATGTAGTTGGCGCCGGCCTTGGCGAGCGAGGGCATGGTGTTGGGCGCGAGGCGGTTCCAGCTGGAGATGCAGACGTCTGCGCCGTCGTTGCCGGCGACATACTTGCCCCAGGGAAAGTTCGCAATGTAGACGTCGATGGGCGAACGAAGCGGGTTGACGCCGATCTCTCCGTAGCCGCGAAAGGCGATGGGGCGGACGTAGCAAGGCGCGATTCCGTTGGCTTCTACGACGTCAATCACGGCCTCGTTCAACTGCTCCACCGAATACGCCAGGGGCATACGGTAGATCTTCGCGGAGTGAATCAGCCGCTGCATATGCTCGGTGAGCCGGAAGATACCTGCGCCGCCTGGCTGCGTATAGCAGCGAATGCCCTCAAACACCGAAGACCCGTAGTGGATGACATGGCTCATCACATGGATGTTGGCCTTCTCCCAGGGGATCAACTGGCCATTGTGCCAGATATTTTTGGTTGCTTCGATCGGCATACGTTCTCCTCGCTTTCCAAAATTATACGTTGCGGTTGGAGCCGCTGAGTGCGGATCTGCGCGTGATTTGCGGATTTTCGCGTATTTATGCACTTCGGTGCATCGGCCCTGCGTGAAAGAATCAAATCATTATGTTTGTTCCCAGCACCGCCGCTCTGACGCATCTGGAGGGGTCGGTCTACGTTCGATTCTCGTTGCTTGCACTTAGCTCGATCTTCTTTCTCGTTGACCCCTTTGCCGCCCTCCCCACCTTTCTCGCCGTCACCGAAGGCCAGGACAACGCCAAGCGCGTTCGTACTGCCCGCAAGGCCTCCCTGACGGCGTTTGTCATTCTTAGCGCCTTTGCCCTTGCCGGCACGTATATCTTCCGTCTGTTCGGGATCACGCTTCCGGCGTTTGAGATTGCCGGCGGTGTCATTCTGCTGCTGATTGGGCTCGATATGCTTGCGGCGAAGCGTTCCCCGACGCAGGAATCGAGCGGCGAAACCGCCGCAGCCGCCACCAAGGACGATGTGGGGATTGTGCCGATGGGCATCCCGATGCTGGCTGGGCCGGGCGCGATTACGTCGGTGATGGTGCTGGTCGGGCAGGCGCATCAGTCGCGAAGGCTACTGGCAGATGGCCGCGATCTTTGGCGCGATCGCCGTAACGGCCGCTATCTGCTACCTGGTGCTCGGCAGCGCATCGCGTGTTGCCAATGCGCTTGGCGACACCGGGATTCGCATCCTGATCCGCGTGATGGGGCTGCTGCTGGTTGCGCTGGCGGTGCAGTACTTCGTCAACGGCTTTGTCGATCTTGGTGTTCTGAGCAGGCCGGGCGTCGGCTAACTGCCGCAGCTGCGCAAGTGCACTAGAGCAGCGCTAATGGATCAGTAACGCGGATGCTCGCTGCGAGCACACCCAGCAGTCCAAGGCACAAGGCCGAAGAAGAAGTAACGTCTGCTGCCGCGTTAGCAGAGTGATTGACGATAGAACAACAGCAATCTCCAGCAGAGCCTCGCCAAGGTCGTAGCGGTCCGCGCGGCGTTCGGCGCCGGCGACCTCATGCTCGAGATCGCGGGCTTGCTTCCTGCTCGTCGACTGATCTCCTCGTTCCACTTCTCCAGTGTGCGATCTGATATTCGGCGAGCTTCTTCTGCACGGCAGCGTCGTTTGCGCTGGGTTGCAAGGACAGAAGATCCGTGGCGGTGCTGACTTGTTCCTGGCGAATCTTCTTGGCCTGGTATAGATTCCATTGGTCGGCGGCGCGGGTCTGCATGAGCACGGCTTCGGTATGCGTGCGGTGGCCGAGCACGGTCACCATGGCTACCAGTACGGCGAGAACGCTGATCGCCAGAGAGACGTGGCGCATTCCGTTTTCGCCGGCCTCGTTCATCTCTTGGAAAACTCGTGTCATTTCAGTCGGTTCCATCGTGATGGGATTCTACGCGAGGCGCTAATTGCTTGGAAATTCGCGCCTTTTCCACCGCCGTCCACAGGGCGAGGGTTGCGCTTCTGGGCCTTGGCTTGATACTCTCAGGAAGTCGCAAAGCAGTAGCGAGCGCGGTAAAAACACCTGGAGCTTGCGCAATCAGTTTCGATTGCGATACTCTAGGTGAGTTGCACAAAGCTTCGCGCCGGAGCCTGCTTGGATGGTTCAAGCAGGGTGATGATGGCAAGCCGGAGCGCAGTCCAAGCGTTTGAACGCGGTGTAAGAGCTTCTAAAGCCGACCGTACCAAGCCCAAGCCACTGCAGCAAATCCCAAGGCGTAAGCCAAAGGGAATCAGAAGCTTAGAGCTTCGCGCCTCGATTTCGAGTCGTTCGATGTTTTGACATTTTGCGCTGTTGCTGCCTTCAGGCAGCTGTTCTTCGAAAGATATTGGAGAATACATGTTGACAAGCGCAGCGAACTTCGATAAACTCAATAAGTTCGCGCAAAACACTGCAGCGAGGCCGGTGAGTAAAGCTTGACGTTGAAGCGGCCCCGGATACTCCCCAGTTCAAACAGCGCAATCAAGTTCGAGGACACAAACCTGTGGCTTTGCCCAGCGTTGGTCCTTGATCCAAAACTGTCCGCTTAGGCGAGAACAGTCAGGATCTTTGACAACATAGTTGAACGTGCCAGTCGTGAGATGACGTGAAGTTTGGTTGTGTCATTCTCACTAGTATTAAACCTCCGCTGCTTTTCGAGCGAGCGGAGGCGGTTGACTCTTGGGACCCCTGTCCTACAAGAGCAGCCAAACCAAGATTAAACGAGAGTTTGATCCTGGCTCAGAATCAACGCTGGCGGCGTGCCTAACACATGCAAGTCGCACGAGAAAGGGACTTCGGTCCTGAGTACAGTGGCGCACGGGTGAGTAACACGTGAATCATCTACCTCCGAGTGGGGAATAACTGAGAGAAATCTTAGCTAATACCGCATAACACTTACGAGTCAAAGCAGCAATGCGCTTGGAGAGGAGTTCGCGGCAGATTAGTTAGTTGGCGGGGTAATGGCCCACCAAGACGATGATCTGTATCCGGCCTGAGAGGGCGCACGGACACACTGGAACTGAAACACGGTCCAGACTCCTACGGGAGGCAGCAGTGGGGAATTTTGCGCAATGGGGGAAACCCTGACGCAGCAACGCCGCGTGGAGGATGAAATCCCTTGGGATGTAAACTCCTTTCGATAGGGAAGATAATGACGGTACCTATAGAAGAAGCCCCGGCTAACTTCGTGCCAGCAGCCGCGGTAATACGAGGGGGGCAAGCGTTGTTCGGAATTATTGGGCGTAAAGGGTGCGTAGGCGGTTTGACAAGTCTTATGTGAAATCTTCGGGCTCAACCCATAGTCTGCATGGGAAACTGTCGGGCTTGAGTATGGGAGAGGTGAGTGGAATTTCCGGTGTAGCGGTGAAATGCGTAGATATCGGAAGGAACACCTGTGGCGAAAGCGGCTCACTGGACCATAACTGACGCTGATGCACGAAAGCTAGGGGAGCAAACAGGATTAGATACCCTGGTAGTCCTAGCCCTAAACGATGATTGTTTGATGTGGGGGGTACCCAATCCTCCCGTGTCGAAGCTAACGCGATAAACAATCCGCCTGGGGAGTACGGTCGCAAGGCTGAAACTCAAAGGAATTGACGGGGGCCCGCACAAGCGGTGGAGCATGTGGTTTAATTCGACGCAACGCGAAGAACCTTACCTGGGCTCGAAATGTACAGGACAGCGGTAGAAATATCGTCTCCCAGCAATGGGTCTGTATATAGGTGCTGCATGGCTGTCGTCAGCTCGTGTCGTGAGATGTTGGGTTAAGTCCCGCAACGAGCGCAACCCTTATCTCCAGTTGCTACCATTTAGTTGAGCACTCTGGCGAAACCGCCTCGGATAACGGGGAGGAAGGTGGGGATGACGTCAAGTCCTCATGGCCTTTATGTCCAGGGCTACACACGTGCTACAATGGCCGGTACAAACCGCTGCAACCCCGCGAGGGTGAGCTAATCGGAAAAAGCCGGCCTCAGTTCGGATTGGAGTCTGCAACTCGACTCCATGAAGCTGGAATCGCTAGTAATCGTGGATCAGCATGCCACGGTGAATACGTTCCCGGGCCTTGTACACACCGCCCGTCACATCACGAAAGTGGGTTGCACTAGAAGTCGGTGCGCTAACCGCAAGGGAGCAGCCGCCCAAGGTGTAATTCATGATTGGGGTGAAGTCGTAACAAGGTAGCCGTAGGAGAACCTGCGGCTGGATCACCTCCTTTCTAAAAGAGAACGCTCTGGCAATCTATCCCGCCTCGCGATTGCGAGCAGCCTAGGACATCGTCCGACGCTGAGGGTGCGATGTGCCAGACAACTCCTGCATTGCGCTAAGCTCGATCTTGGTCGAGCGAGGCAAGAGATGGAGAATCTGAACACAACCTTCTTTTCTTTACGCATTCCATCAACAACGATGGTCAGATCCGGCGTAGCCGGTTCGCACGTTCAACTGTGTCCTCGAAAACCTTCGAGAGAGCTCACAAGCCTGTGGCTTCTAGCCTGCGCAGGCGACAGAGCAAGCAAGCCAGAGCGGCTAATGCCGATCGGGCGATGCCGGGCCTGTAGCTCAGTTGGCTAGAGCGCACCCCTGATAAGGGTGAGGTCGATAGTTCGAATCTATCCAGGCCCACCACTTTATCCCGACTATCAGTTATACTGATCAGACGGGGCTGTAGCTCAGTTGGGAGAGCGCCTGCTTTGCAAGCAGGATGTCATCGGTTCGATCCCGGTCAGCTCCACCATTTCTCTCGGAAGGTCATCGAAGCAAACCAGCTCGAGGTTGAGTCTCCGACTGCTTGAAAGCAGCGGAAGCTGATCCTTGAGCTTGATGCTAGAGCCATGATCTCAAGCGCGCCCCAGGGCGCGTAGCAGCAACTAACAGTTGCCGCAGACGATTTTTGACAACTGAATAGATTGGGTAAATATAACTACAAGGCTGAGCAGCTTTGAGCTTACAGGTAGTTTCTGTAAGTCAAGCTGATTATCAGTATTGAGTGTCTTTAGAATATTCTCGTAACCCCTCACCCTAATCCAGTGAGGACAAGTTACAGAAGGCGGACGAAACAACGTAGATTGCTCTACGGTCAGAGGTAGTTTCTCTGATGCGTGCGAGTAAATTCTATGGTCAAGCTACTAAGGGCGCACGGTGGATGCCTTGGCAGAAACAGGCGATGAAGGACGTGGCAAGCTGCGATAAGCTTCGGGGAGCCGCACACAGGCGTTGATCCGGAGATTTCCGAATGGGGAAACCCACCATGGCAAACCCATGTTATGTCCTACTGAATACATAGGTAGGAACAAGCGAACGGAGGGAAGTGAACCATCTCAGTACCTCCAGGAGAAGAAAGAAACCTCGATTCCGATAGTAGTGGCGAGCGAACTCGGAACAGCCCAAACCCGTACTATTTCGGTAGTTCGGGGGTTGTAGGGCCTGCAACAGTAGAGTTACCAATCTGGTCGATAGTCGAAGTCATTGGAAAGTGACCCGAAAGAGCGTGACAGGCGCGTAGACGAAATTGATCCAGACTCGAAGCAGGTACCTGAGTAAGGCGGGGCACGAGAAACCCTGCTTGAATCCACGGGGACCATCCCGTAAGGCTAAATACTCGTTTCTGACCGATAGTGAACCAGTACCGTGAGGGAAAGGCGAAAAGAACCCCGAGAGGGGAGTGAAATAGTACCTGAAACCGTGTGCCTACAAGCAGTGGGAGGACTATGCCCGTAAGGGAATGTCTGACCGCGTGCCTATTGCATAATGAGCCGGCTAGTTATTCTTGTCAGCAAGGTTAAGCGTGAGCGAGCCGCAGCGAAAGCGAGTCTGAATAGGGCGTTCAGTTGGCAGGAATAGACGCGAAGCGGGATGATCTACCCTTGGCCAGGTTGAAGTTGGGGTAACACCCACTGGAGGACCGAACCGGTGTTTGTTGAAAAAAGCTCGGATGAGCTGAGGGTAGGGGTGAAAGGCTAATCAAATTCCGTGATAGCTCGTTCTCTCCGAAATAGCTTTAGGGCTAGCGTCGTGTGATTTGGATCGGTGGTAGAGACATGGATGGACTAGGGGGCTTTCCGGCTTACTGAATCCAACCAAACTTCGAATGCCGATCACAACCAGCACGGCAGTCAGACTGTGGGGGCTAAGCTTCACAGTCGAGAGGAAAACAGTCCAGACCGCCTGCTAAGGTCCCAAAATTACAGTTAAGTGGGAAAGGAAGTCGGAACGCTCAGACAGCCAGGAGGTTGGCTTAGAAGCAGCCATCCTTTAAAGAAAGCGTAATAGCTCACTGGTCAAGCGGTCCGGTGCCGACAATACAACGGGGCTAAAACTGTATACCGAAGCAGCGGATGCACACCTTTAGTGTGCGTGGTAGGAGAGCATTCTGTCGTGAATGAAGCGTAACTGTGAAGATACGTGGACATTAGAGAAGAGACCCTGCCGGCATAAGTAGCGATAATGAAGGTGAGAACCCTTCACGCCGAAAGTCTAAGGTTTCCTGAGGAAGGTTAATCCGCTCAGGGTTAGGCGGTCCCTAAGCTGAGGCCGAAAGGCGTAAGCGATGGATATCCGGTTAATATTCCGGACCTCCCAATATCTCGTTATTACGATGGGGTGACGCATAAGGATAAGCAGGACCTCATATGGCTATGGGGTTCGATACGCGTAAGCTGGTTTCTCTAGGCAAATCCGGAGAGTCTTAACAGTGAGGCGTAAAACAGTAAGCCGTATGGCTGAAAGCTGCTGATTTCATGGTGCCAAGAAAAACCTCTAAGGAGAGAGATTGGGAACCGTACCACAAACCGACACAGGTAGACGAGGAGAATATCCAAAGGCGCTCGAGTGAAAGCTTGTTAAGGAACTCGGCAAATTAGACCCGTAACTTCGGGAGAAGGGTCGCCCCCGTGGGTGCAAGCCTAGGGGGGCCGCAGTGAAACGCGAACGGCGACTGTTTAACAAAAACACAGGTCTCTGCAAAGTCAAAAACGACGTATAGGGGCTGACTCCTGCCCGGTGCCGGAAGGTTAAAGGGAGAGGTTAGCCGCAAGGCGAAGCTTTGAACTGAAGCCCCGGTGAACGGCGGCCGTAACTATAACGGTCCTAAGGTAGCGAAATTCCTTGTCGGGTAAGTTCCGACCTGCACGAATGGAGTAACGATCGTTCGACTGTCTTAACGAGTTGCTCGGCGAACTTGTAGTACCGGTGAAGATGCCGGTTACCCGCAGCTAGACGAAAAGACCCCGTGCACCTTTACTATACTTTTACTATGAGTTACGGCACTTGCTGCGCAGGATAGGTGGGAGGCTTTGAGACCGGACTTTTGGGTTCGGTGGAGCCAACGGTGAGATACCACCCTGCGATTGTTGTGATTCTAACCTCCTCCCCTTATCGGGGAGAGGGACATAGTAAGACGGGTAGTTTGACTGGGGCGGTCGCCTCCTAAATTGTAACGGAGGCGCGCGAAGCTACACTCAGGTCGTTTGGAAATCGACCGTCGAGTGCAAAGGCATAAGTGTGGTTAACTGCGAGACCTACAAGTCGAGCAGATGCGAAAGCAGGCCTTAGTGATCCGGTGGTTCTGTATGGAATGGCCATCGCTCAACGGATAAAAGGTACGCCGGGGATAACAGGCTGATCGCTGCCAAGAGTTCATATCGACGCAACGGTTTGGCACCTCGATGTCGGCTCATCGCATCCTGGAGCTGTAGAAGGTTCCAAGGGTTAGGCTGTTCGCCTATTAAAGTGGTACGTGAGCTGGGTTCAGAACGTCGCGAGACAGTTCGGTCTCTATCTGCTGTGGGCGTAGGAGATTTGAAGAGGGCTGTCCTTAGTACGAGAGGACCGGGATGGACGAACCTCTTGTGTTCCAGTTGTCATGCCAATGGCACGGCTGGGTAGCGAAGTTCGGTTGTGATAACCGCTGAATGCATATAAGCGGGAAGCACGCTCTAAGATGAGATCTCCCAACCCGAAAGGGAAATGAAGGGCCCAGGAAGACCACCTGGTTGATAGGCTGGAGGTTGAAGCGCAGTAATGCGTGTAGCTTACCAGTACTAATCGCCCGTTCGGCTTGTCCATAGAATTTACTCTGCGCAATGTTTAGTCCATTGTTCTAGAGTCATTCAATACAAGCTTTGTAGTTATAGAGATATAACTAATACGCAAGAATATTAGGTATATAGTCTGCTCAATCTATTCAGTTGTGAAAGATCGCGCTGCAGCGACATTTCGACAATTTGCCGGTGAGTTTACTACGAGGGTCACACCCGTTCCCATCCCGAACACGGAAGTTAAGCCTCGTTGGGCCGATGGTACTGCACGCGTAAGTGTGTGGGAGATTAGGTGATCGCCGGCATAATTCAAGAAGAGCCCACCCTTGCGGTGGGCTTTTCGCTTTAACGCGCTTAGTTTTCTGCTTTATGCGATCCGCTTTTTGCTTTCTCGATTCGTCCGCTCGATTCTCGCTTTGTCTTATCTGCCAATCCTTCGCCGGGTCCTATAATCAATGGGCGAGGAACTCATGGCACGTTATCTCATCACGGGAATTGCTGGATTTATTGGATCATCTTTAGCCCACGAGCTGGTCAAGCAAGGGCATGACGTGAGCGGCTTCGATAATCTGTCGACAGGAAATATCGAGAACCTGGCTGCGATTCGCTCCTCCGTCAATTTTCAGCAGATGGATCTCCAGGATAAGGACGGCGTGCGCGACGCCTGCAAGGGCATCGATTATATCCTCCACCAGGGAGCGCTCGCCTCAGTTCCACGCTCGGTCAAGGATCCTCTTACCTCGCACGAATCCAATATCAATGGCACCCTTAATCTTCTGCTGGCTGCCAGAGATGCCGGAGTGCGCCGGATAGTTTATGCGGCCTCGTCCTCTGCCTATGGCGATCAGCCTACGCAGCCGAAGCACGAAGAGATGTTGCCGATGCCCTTATCTCCCTACGCCGTGCAAAAGTTGACTTGCGAGTATTACATTCAGGCTTTCTATCGCGTCTACGGTCTGCAAGGCGTTTGCACTCGCTACTTCAATATCTTTGGTCCGCGCCAGGCCGCTGACTCACCGTATTCCGGAGTCATCGCGCAGTTCATCTACAAGATGATGGCCGGGGAGACTCCCACCATCTTCGGTGACGGATCGACCAGCCGGGATTTCACGTATGTGGACAACGCTGTCAACGCCAATCTACTGGCGTGCGTTGCGCCTGATGAGGTCGCGACCGGCAGAGTCTTCAATATCGGCACGGGCAAGAGCCAGACCCTCAACGATGTCTATGCTGGAATTGCGAAGATACTGGGATTTTCAGAGAGGCCGATCTATGGCCCGCCGCGTGAAGGCGATATCCGGCATTCGCTTGCGAGCATCGATCGTGCCCGCAACGAGTTGGGATATCAGCCGAAGGACAATTTCTTTGAAGGTTTAGAGAAGACGGTCGCCTGGTATCTATCGCGAGGCTTCCGAAGTAGCCAACGGTGGGAGTTCGGGCGGGTTATGCGCTCTTGGAGCGATGCAGGCTCTTTACACGTGGGCGCAGTCCGAGGATCTCGAACCCCGTGAGCTTGCTCTTCGAAACATAAATCAGCCAATTGTTTCCGATGGGATCCGCCGGCGCCATGAAAAAACCTGGTCCGACGATATAGTCCAGCGCGTTGTGAATGATGCCTTCCACCGTCTCGCCATCGTCAAAGCGAATGCGAATCCAGAGGCACTCCATCGGCGGCAGGCGATCATGAAAAAGAAGATCCACGTGACTCGTCTGGCCTGAGAAGTCCTTCACAAAAAAGACAGCTTTCACATTGTCCAGCGGAACATCTTCCACCACGCCCGATTGAAAATGTTTCAGGCGAATCGAAGCTCAGACCTCGTGCATGGACATCATCCATGTCGGACGGCCATTGACTGCGGTCAGCATATCCCTTGATCGTGTAATCTTCGCCACGGATCACGATCATGTAAGGATCGTCCGAAGCCTCCTGGGGTGGAAAGTGATTCAAGCTCGCCGTCTGGGTGCGAGGTCGTACTGCTTGATCTTGTACAGCAACGCCTTGTAGCTGATCTGCAGTTCGTTTGCTGCTGCTTTCCGGTTCCATCCATTTGCCTCCAGAATCCGTTCGATCGCCGCCGCTTCAGCGTCGCCCTTCAGACTGCGGACGAGCTGCTTCAACCCTGCGCCTTTCACCTGATCCTGAGACGAATTCGCCTCCGCATGAA
Source organism: uncultured Acidobacteriaceae bacterium (assembly GCA_963821165.1). GTDB lineage: Bacteria > Acidobacteriota > Terriglobia > Terriglobales > Acidobacteriaceae > Granulicella. Next base: position 1,264,449 of record CAWGCQ010000001.1, on the reverse strand, counting down.
GGTTAGAGAAGGGGCTCAGGTCCGCCAGAATCGCCATCTCATCGCCAAGAATCAGGAAGCGGTTGATGACGTGCTCCAGTTCCCGGCTATTGCCTGGCCAGGAATAGCGCGTCAGAGCGTCCAGCAGGTTGTGCGAGAGCGTCAGCGGTTTGCTCCCATATTTGGCGGCGCCCTTGCGGACAAAGTGCTGCGCCAGAATGGAAATCTCGTCGCGGCGGTCACGAAGCGGCGGAATCACTAAGGAAAAACCGTTCAGCCGGTAGTAAAGATCTTCCCGGAAGCTCTTTTGTGCGATGGCCGCCTTCATGTTGATGTTCGTAGCCGCAATCACGCGAACATCTACCTTCATCGGCGCGCGGCTTCCCAGCCGGGAGAAGGTTCCGTCCTGCAGTACCTGCAGTAGTTTGGCCTGGAGGATGGCCGGCATTTCGCCAATCTCGTCGAGAAAAATAGTTCCACCGCTGCAGATCTCAAACTTGCCCGGCTTGGCCTTGATCGCGCCCGTAAATGCGCCCTGTTCGTAGCCAAACAGTTCGCTTTCAAGCAGATCCGCCGGCATGGCCGCGCAATTGACCTTCAGGAACATGCGTTCGCTGCGCAGCGACATCTTGTGGGTATACATCGCCAGGATCTCTTTACCTGTCCCGCTTTCCCCCATGATGAGCACTGGAATATCCGATTTCGCGACCAGGGCTGCCTGGGCCTGCAACTCACGCATCCGCTTGTTCGACCACACAAACGAGTGACTATCGTCCAGTCGAATCTCCTGCGGTTCAGCGGATGTAGCGCGGTCGACGCACTCCAGGTGCTCCTCGATCGCAATTTCGAGGTTCCCGTCCACAAACGGCTTCAGACACGACGCCGCGAGAGCCGATTCGCGTTACTATTTCCAGGTTTTTCACCTCAGCCGAGGTCGAAAGGATGATGATGGGAACATCGGGAATTGAGGCGCGCACATGCGACAAAATCGGCAGGGACTGTTCAATGCTCTCCCATGCCAGCAAGACCAGGTGCGGCTCCGGGCCATTGGCACATTGGTGCAGAAGGGCCGTCTCGTCCGAGAAAAGGCTCAGACTATACTGATTGCTCAATACCGCCCGAAGATACTCGAGAACAGCAAGATTCGTATCCAGGACGAAGAGTCGAGATTTTGGTGCCTGCGCGAGTTTGGGAACACCAAAAGGCAATGCGGTAGACATCAAAAGACTCCTGGTGGCGGCTGCGTGCGGATAACGTTCATCGGCAGGTCGCATCTGGGCGCCAGTATTACGCCGCGAGGACGTAAGTCCACTCGGTTTCGGGCGCCTCAAGGTGGATTCAGTCTAGCCGAAGCCCGTCACAAAAGGAAGAACTTTGCAGTCAAAAAGAGAAAAAAAGTTCCACATTGGTAGTGTTAATCACTCGGTAAACAAAGGGGATTTGCGTCGCTCTGGGATGCAACGATAGGCACATGCGCTTTCAAACACAGTCTTTCTCACGAAGTTGTGCTGTTCACGCATATGGCCTCTAACGTGCTACCTCCAAGCTAGGTTTTGCTAAATCAAGCTCGTTGGTAGGACATCCCTTGGACCATTTCGTGAATTCGGCCGCTTTCCTGGATCTCCCTCCTTTAGACGTGGTCTTTGGGCGTACGCCCTCCATGCAGGCAATTCGTCAGAAGTTGGAACGCGTCGCCACCACCGACGTGCCTGTTCTTCTTCAGGGAGAGACCGGTACGGGCAAGGAAATCTGCGCGCGTCTTCTGCATGCCTTCTCGCGGCGCTCGAAGGACTCGTTGGTCAAGGTTAGCTGTCCGTCGATCCCTCAGACGCTGCTTGAGACAGAACTATTCGGTTATGAAAAGGGTGCGTTTACGGGCGCCCACTCCACCAAGCGCGGCCGCGTGGAGCAAGCCCACATGGGCACTCTTGTTTCTGGATGAGGTCGGCAGTCTCGACCTGATGGTTCAATCCAAGCTCTTGCAAGTGTTGCAGGACGGCACTTTCGTCCGTGTTGGAGGGCACACTACGTTGACGATCGAGACGCGCCTTGTCTCGGTTGCTAACCAGGATCTCCGCGCGCAGGTGGAAGACGGAACCTTTCGGCTCGATTTCCTCTATCGCATCAATGCCGTCACCATTAATCTTCCGCCATTGCGCGCGCGAAAAGAAGATATCCCGCAACTGGTGGACTACTTCCTCGACCAACACGCCCGGACCTTCAGCCTCTCTCCGAAGCCGCTCTCCCGAAATGCAATTGAACTGATGCAGCGCTATGAGTGGCCGGGAAACATCCGTCAGTTGGAAAACATTATCCGCAGCTACGTCCTGATCGGGAACGAAGATATTCTTGCCGACGAGCTCCTGCCGCAACAGCATACTGCCGATAGGATTATGGCGGACATCGACCTAAGTGAGCCTGTCTCGCTTAGGCATATTACGAAAAAGGCGACCCTCGACCTGGAGAGGCACATTATCTTGAAGGCTCTTCAGGCCAACAGCTGGAATCGCCAAAAGACTGCAAAATGGCTTCACATCAGCTATCGATCGTTGCTGTACAAACTGAGCGAAGAGAGCACGCCTGTTCTTCTTATGCCGTCGTCTCAAAAGCACGGGCCAGCCAAGGCGACAATGGATGATCCCTTGCGGCGCAAGCTAAGTGTGCCAACCCATATCTGACAGCCAAGACTTAAAGGCGATAGAACAAAATTTTAAGGATTAGCCAGTGAGCATCAACAAGGGACCACAGATGAAACTCAAATCTCGGATACTGCTCTTCATCATGCTGGTCATCGCAAGCGTGGGAGTCGGTACGGTAGGCGTCCATGCCTCAACGGACTGCCAGCATCTCTTTCGTGCGTATAAGGACCAGCTTGCCAAGCATCTGCACCACAAAGTAAGCCCAGAGACGCTTGCGCGCTGGGCGGCGTGGAATAAGGCCCATCCCCACTATCGTCCGACGAAAAAGGAATCCATGGACAAGATCGACTTTGTCTGCCAGGTCCCCATGGATGATGCAGCGATCGCGGATGGTCTGCAGCCGGTGGCCCTGCCTCCATTGCTTCCTTCGATGATGGATACCTTTTCCGCTCCGTCTCAGCCTACTATCGTCGTGAGCAATCTCGTGCCGCCGGATAACCCGCAGCAGCCGCCTGTCGCAGATCCAATCTATCCGCCCGTGTATTACCCGGGGCCACCGACGACGTTCGCCGGCGAAGCTCCTCCGCCCATAAATCCCACACCAGAGCCGCCAAGTCTGCTGCTGATGACAACCGCACTTGGACTCATGTCAGCTTTGATCTACCGCAAGAAGACCAGAGCACAGGCCAACCCCGTCACCATCTAATCGGCTTTCCATCCTGCAGAAATAAGAAGGGCTGCCAATGGCAGCCCTTTTGCTTCGTGAACGGCTCAACTTTATTAGCACCGGACAATCTTTTCGGAAATAATTCCCTTCGTCGCGTTGCGGGAGTCCACCACCAGTTGAGACTTCTGGACAATCTCCGGGTAGTTATAGTCGGAGTGATCGGTAATGATCAACACACAGTCGTATTGTTCGAGATTCTCGAGCGGCGTGCAGGTCATGTTTAGGTTGTAGTGCCTGCCTCTTCCGACCGTGGGGAAGTACGGATCGTTATACAACACCTCTGCCCCTTCATGGCGCAGCAGTTCGATGATGGTGAGCGACGGACTCTCACGCAAATCATCAATGTCCCTCTTATAGGCCATTCCCAACATGAGAATCCTCGACCCGTTCAAGGCCTTCTTGCGCTGATTGAGCGCCCTGCCGACCGCCTGAGTTACAAACTCCGGCATCGCTCCATTTACTTCGCCGGCAAGCTCGATAAAGCGCGTGTTGAAGTCGTACTCCTTCGCCTTCCAACTCAAGTAAAACGGGTCGATCGGAATGCAGTGTCCACCCAGGCCAGGTCCTGGATAAAACGGATGGAAGCCGAACGGCTTGGTGGAAGCTGCGTCAATTACCTCCCAGATGTCCACGCCCATGCGGAGCGAGAGAATTTTTAGTTCGTTGACGAGCGCAATATTGACGCAACGATAGATGTTCTCAAGCAGCTTGGTCATCTCTGCTGTCTTGGTGGATGTCACGCGCACCGACTTCGTAAATATCCCTTCGTACAGCGTCGCCGCCAACTCTGTGGCAATCGCGTCGTGTCCTCCGACGACCTTGGGAATGTCATGTCGTGCCACCGTCGTGTTGCCCGGGTCTTCTCGCTCCGGTGAGAAAGCCACATAAAACACGCCATGTTCCAATGCAGGACCTCTCCCCTGCACCTTCAGTCCCTGCGCATTCCCCGCTTCGAGAATCGGAATCAGCAGATCCTCTGTTGTTCCCGGATAGGTGCTGCTCTCCAGCACGATGAGCTGCCCCTCGCGAACCCACGGCGCTACTGACTTCGCCGTGTTCTCGATAAAACTCAAATCGGGTTCGCGATGTTCCGTCAGCGGTGTCGGAACGCACATGATCACAACGTCCTGGCCCGAGATATTTGAGAAGTCCGTGGTTGCCCGCATGCCCTGCCGGCGCGCCGCCTGAATCTCTTCCTGCGGAATCTTGAAGATGTACGAGCGGCCCGCCTCCAGATCCACAACCTTCTTCTCGTCGATATCAAAGCCCGTTACCTGGAAGCCGGCACCGGAAAGCAGAAGCGAGAGCGGTAATCCTACATATCCGAGTCCAATGACTCCAACCTTTGCCGTATGAGCCCGTAGCCGCACCATGCGTTCCTGAGCTATCTCAGGCAGGGCAAGCGTTTCGTTTTTCATCATGTGGACAATTATTGCACCTCACCCGGAGGCGCGATTCGGTATTCACCATCGCCACATTACTAACGGAGAACTCGACTAATGGAGAACTCCAAGAGACAGCGCTGGACTACTCCATTCCAAGGCTTTGTTGTGCAATTAGTCCTTGCCGGTTGAGATTCCCGCACGTTACGAAACCGTCGGGATGTACCCATCCTGGTCAGACACCTAGCCTTGCCCCATCGATTCTGCCCTGCGATCGCCGCCCGTTATCCGGCGTCAAGATTCGCGTTGGCCTCAACTCCCCTGCCCGCGCGGATAGCAAAATGAGAACGCCCTGTGCAGAATGGTCAACCAATGTATGCAAAACTTTGCGGCGATCTCAAATTGATGAACTGTAACCCATTGATTCATAAGGAGAAGATTTGGCACCAAACGTGCTTCTATCAATGTATCGTCACGGAGATTTAGCCGCGGAGAGGTTGTCTCTTTACCGGCAGTCGGTTCCAAAGATTTGCTTGCTTGTGCTGACGTGCAGGCAAGCTTGTAGGCTGTTCCGCTTTGCCCGTTTTGCCCGCTTTTGAGCGGTTACCTCAGGAGATTCGAATGAAATATCTCGGTAAGTTCACCATCCTCGGCGCGGTTCTCGCCGCGTCTACAACCTTGGCCTCCGCATCTTCCATCACGCTGGGCAGCTATGCAACAGGTAGCCCCATCGCGGGAGATGCCAACACTGCCCTGACGCTTACCGGAGTCGATCTCACGCCCGGCTGGCCTACGGGCGCCCCCGTTTTCGGCGCTCCAACCTCCAATCCCACCTACACCCTTCAGCCAGGCACCATTTGGGCCGCACCTCTTTCCGGTTCAACGTGGGTTGGCGAGGCGCCTTCGGCGGGTCCTGGCGGCTCTCTCAACCCAGCCTACGGTTACTATGAGTTCACTACCACCTTGGACGACGTCACAGCCGGTACCTATAGCGGGACACTGAGCGTGCTGGCGGACGATACCGTGGAAGTGCTGCTCAACGGGAATGTCATTGTCCCGTTCGGTGACCTGGGCACTGACAATCACTGCGCAGACAACCCCACAGGGTGCCTGACCACAACGGAGACTACGGCGATCCTGTCGAACGTCTACCTGAACTCAAACAGCACCCTGGAGTTCATCGTGGAGCAGGCAGGGACGGTAACTGACGCTGCCGGCACCGATCCTTCGGGCATCGACTTCGACGCCACCCTTACGCCAACCCCTGAGCCCAGCTCTCTCTTCCTGCTGGGCACGGGACTGATCGGGGCCTGTGGAGTCGTACGCAGACGGTTTGCGGCGTAACCGATAGCTCATTGCAACGAATACATCAGGAAGCCTCTTCGGGGGCTTCCTGTACTTTTGTCTTTCAGAATTAATCCCGCCATGATCGAAACCTTGACTCGCCAACCCAGGGCAGTTTTCAACTCCTCGGAGCGCCACTCTTGTTGAAGGAAAGTTGCCGGGCAAAGTCTATGCAAACTGTTGCGCATTGGCTGGACTCTGTATTGGTAAGTCTCTGATTGTAAAAGCCATAATATTTGGTTATCCACATGCTCTAGCTATGGTGCAAGGAATCTAGTCAGTTGGCCTGGACGCCATGCACGCAGCCGTCCCTTCCGAGGAGATAGTTCCTTGCAGCATGCCGCAATGCTCTCAGCTCGACCCGCGACGGCGGTACATTCTCAGGAGGACGTATGAGGACATTTTCAAAGTTACTGGTTTTGGGTGCAGTATTAGCAGCGTCTACATCGTTGGCTTATGCCAATACTCTCAGCGCGGGACAGCTTTCCTTCGACGGATCTGCCATCCTCACCCCCACTACGCTGGAGTTTTTTGGAAGTCAAACCTCAGCTGACGGCACGGGAAGCCTGGCAGCCTTCTCTGGGTTCACGGCCTATTTTCCGAACAACCTGGGTTCGTTCACAACCCTACCCACGACTGCCTTCATTATGGTCAACAATGGAACTGACACTTTGGAATACTACTTAACCTCCGCTAATTTCACGGTGCCATCGCCGGGCGATGAGCAACTCGACGGCAGCGGCTATTTCACGGTGACGGCCGACGTAGGCGGCGCTATCATTGACAGCGCAACGGATGGTACCTTTGACCTCACGACCCAGGGCGATACATTGGTGACCTTTTCGGCTACCTCAATGATCACCCCGACGCCTGAGCCGACCAGCCTCCTTCTGCTCGGTACCGGCCTACTCAGCGCAGCTGGGATAGCACGTCGTAAATTTGCTTCAAAGCTGGTCTAACTGATCGTCGCCCAGGCCGATGTGGGGCGCCTCGATGGGGGCTTCCTGCGCTGCCTGATAAGGTTGCACTTATCCGATCTTGATAACCTCGTCCCGATGAGGAAGATTGTGGGTTGAGTAAAACGCGGCTGTTGCATTGTGAGAAGAACGAGCTACAGCGACTCAGATGCTGTTGCTCAGGTTGTCCGAGCCACCTCGTGCGAGGTGGCTCTTCTCATGTTAGGTGGTCACTCCACCAACCCGCGATCGACGATGCACTCATGTCACCACAGAAATTCGCGTCCTGCGGCCGCATCGAAGCACGGCCGCATTCACACCTCGACTTTGGATCGTCGTCCGGCTCGTCAGGATTCCGATTGCCCGCTCCGAGTCGCGAGGGAGCCAGTCAAACTGCTCTCCAGGGCGCTCGCAGCTTGCCTCAACGGCGTCCCAATAGCGAGACGATCGAATCCATGGTTAGCGTATCGCGCATGTGTGCGGCTCGCTGCGTGACCTCACGTAGTGATCGTTGATTGAGTGTCATGGACGTCGTGCGGCTAGGAAGGGAAGCGATCCACCTGCAGCTATTGTGCGCCACGGCGCCGAAGGATCGTCTTGATGGTCTCGAACATGATGAGAAGATCGAGGCCCAGCGTCTGGTGCTTCACGTAGTACAAGTCATACGCAAGTTTCTCGCGACTCTGTTCCAATGTTGCCCCGTAGCCATAACGGATCTGCGCCCAACCTGTAAGACCGGGGCGGATCATATTCCGCACCTCATAGAAGGGCAGCTCCTGTGCCAGCCATGACACAAACTCAGGACGCTCAGGTCGAGGTCCCACGAAGCTCATATCGCCCCGCAAGACATTCCAGAGCTGAGGCACTTCGTCCAACCGCGTCTTTCGCATGAACTGTCCCACCCGGGTCACACGTGGATCGTTCTTCTGAGCCCACTGCGCACCTTCGGCTTCAGCGTTCACCACCATCGTTCGAAACTTGTACACCTTGAATATCTTGCCGTTCAGGCCCACGCGTTCCTGTCGAAAGAAAACAGGGCCTGGTGAGGAAAGCCTTACCATCAACACTACGAATGGGAACAGCGGCAAAAAAAGTATCAGGCCGATTGCGGCGACGATCGTCGAAGCGATTCTTAGAAGGAATTGTTGCGACGGCTTCATCCGAAAGCCCTCGCAGAACAGAAGATCGCTTGGTCGCAGGCCATCCAATTGCAGCTTGCCCGTCAGCCGTTCGAGCACACTGCCAACCTCTTCAATCGTCACTCCACGAAAGCGCATAGCCAACAGTCCGTCGACTGGCAACTCCCCGCGGCGCTCGTCCAGCGCGATTACGATGCGATCGATCGATGTCTCCGAAGCCATCTGCTCAACAGCCGATGCAAACGTCTCTTTGCGCCCGGCCTTGTCCGCCGCTGGAGCGTCCCACCCTACGACCACCATGCCGGCTTCGCGGTGTTCGCGGATCGTCTCGATGATGCCGCTCGCGCGCTCTCCTTCGCCCAGCACATACACTCGTTCCTGAAACACCGCGTGTCCACTGATCCATTCGAACGCGCTGCGCCACGCAATCAGACCCGCCACCACCAGGATCAAGCCAAGCAGAAAGACAAAGCGTGCAATCGCTGCTTGCGGAAATACGTATACGATTCCCGACAGCGCAAACGCCATGCACCCCATCACCAGCAGAAGCCGGAAATAGATCTCCCAGCGTGCCGAGATGTGCTGCGGCTCGTAAAGGTCGAAGTAGTACGCGCACAAAATGGTGCAAACCGTCAGGATCGCGATCTTCATGATCCCGTGGTCATGTCCCAGCACATTGAACGTATCCCCACCCAGCACGATCGCCGATGCCAGTACGAATGAGCCGCACACAATGAAGGCTTCGCACAGAATCAGAACGACCGTCCGAGTCGGATAATAAACATTCAGTAGCTTTATCATGCGTGCACCGTGGTCTGCCCTACTCTTTCTTGCTCTCGTAGCGGTAGTAGTAGCTCCCGCTCATGGGTGGCTTGTCGACCGCATTCAATACAAACCCAATAACATTCGACGCCTTCAGCTCCTGCTGTGCGCGTTGGGCTACCGGGAATGTTGTTACACCGGAGCGCGCTACCAGCAGCACAGCATCGCACGATCGCGCCAGGTTTACCGCATCGGAAACCAGCAACACCGGAGGTGAGTCGACAACGATCCAGTCGAAGTATGGCGCCACGGTCGTCAGCAACTCATCGAACCGCTTGCTCGCCGACAAATCTGCCGCCTGGTCTCCACCATCGCCGCCAGGAATTAATGCAATGTTGTTCAACACCGCGGTCATCGAAGGGTCGCGGTCTTTCGCCTCTTCTGGAAACTGCATAACCTCCTGCAGGCCAGCTTTTCCCGATAAATAATCCGACAGTCCAGGATGAAATTCGCTCCCCAGATAATGATGCAGACTGGAGCACCGCATATCCCCGTCGACCAGCAACACCTTGCTGCTCTTGTGGCGCGCAAGGTTAATCGCCAGGTTGACCGCGATGAAGCTCTTGCCCTCCTGGGGCAGACCGCTGCTGATCAAGATCGTCTTCAGACTGCGGAGATCGCGAAACTCCTGGATCCGCGATCGCAGGCTGCGGAACTGCTCGACGCCCACACCGCCGCGTTCCAACGCGGGCAGCCGCTCAAACGAGGGATTCCACGGCCTGCGCTTCACATCGTTCAGGAACGATGGGTCGACTGTTACGGGTTGTTCTGCCGGCGCTGGCGCCAAGACCTCAGGCGCCTGCGCTACCGCTGCTGCCACTGGTGGCATGGCTGCGGCGAACGCCAGGCTTTGATGCTCCGGCTCCTCAGGTGTTGCAACGGCCTGCGAACCAGACTTTCGCTCTGCCTCTGCTCGTTGTAGCGCTTCGTAGATGTGGCTCATCGGCCGCCCCCAGGTTCTCTATTAAAGGAGTTCATAAGTTTTCCCGTCTCCATCGGACGAAGTGGGCTGTGCAACCCATCCCCCGCCTGCGAAGGAGCCATCAGAAAGGATTGCAGGTCTAGTTCCAAATCCGCCGCTACGTGAGCGATGAGCTTCGCCGGGATCACGTGGATCTGCTCAACATAGCCGAGAATCAGCGAGTGTTCGCAGATCAAGTTGATCGTGCGCGGAATTCCGCGGCTGTAGGTGTAGATCAGCTGGACCGCCTCTGGCGAAAAAATCGTTTCCGTGGTGCCGGCGATGCGCAAACGCTCTGCAATGTATTCGCCCGTCTGCTCAGCAGTAAGCGGCTGCGTGCGACACCACAGGAAAATGCGTTGCCGCAATTGCCGCACACTGGGATGCCGCAGCTTCTCTTCCAGCTCCGGCTGGCCCGACAGAACGATCTGCAACAGCTTCTCAGACGAGGATTCGAGGTTGGTCAGCAGGCGAATCTCCTCCAGCAGCTCCCACGAAAGATTCTGCGCCTCGTCGACCACTACCACGCACGTCTCCTGCATGCGAAACCGCTCGATCAGCCAGCGATTGAGTTGCAGCAGCATGCCTGACTTGGTGCGCGAATTCGGTGTAAGCCCAAAATCCGTCAACACGAATTCCAGAAAATCCAGCGGATCCAGCAGCGGATTGAAGACAAACGAGGTCGAGACGCGCCGTTGACCCAACGACCCGAGCGCGCTGCGCAACAACGTCGTCTTGCCCGTTCCTACTTCTCCAGTGAGCACCGTGAATCCCTTGCGCTCCGAGATGCCATACTCTAACCCCGCCAGCGCCTCTCGCGTGTGCGGCATCATGTACAGAAAACGAGGGTCCGGGCTCGTGCCGAAGGGGCTGGTCTGCAGATTGAAAAACTTTCTATACATGGCTAGCTACCAACATTCGCAAGCGGTTTGTTTGTGGGCGGAGTGACGTCATTGTTCAGCAGACTGTTGATGGAACCCTTCGCTTTGCCCTTGGTCTCATGAATCAACGCAATCGTGGCCAGTGTCGGCAGCTTGGTGAAGGCCCATACATCGCGCTCAGTCCGCAAAGATTTGTCCTTGTACTCGAGGAACGCTATCAGCAGCACGCCGAATCCGAGACCGAGCACGAATCCGCCAGCCGCGAACACCCCGCGTTTCGGGAACGTCGGTGCATCTGGAAGGTTTGCATCGTCCATGATCTTGAAATTCTCTCCCTCCTGGCGGCGCTCCAGGTCGGTTGCCATCTGTGAGTTGTTCATCTTGCTGAGCAGGCTGTCATAGAAGTCCTGGGCTGTTTGGTGATCACGCGTCAGGTCCTTCATCTTCGCCTCAACCAGGGGCGTGGATTGAATACGATCCTGATACGTTCGTATCTGAGACTGCAGCTCCGACTGCTGCTGCTTCTTTTGCGTGATGGCCTGAGTGAGGGCCATGATCTGCGCGCGCAGTTGCATTGTGCCAGGCGAATCGTAATGCGGTGCAGCCGCAGCGGTTGCCGGTGCAGCTGCCGGCGCTGCCGCCATCTGCTTCTTTAAATCGCTGATCTGCCGCTGCACTGCGATCACATCCGGATAGTCCGGCGTGTAGCGCGTTTTCAAGTCTTCTTCCTGCGCCTCAAGTTTCTGCAACTCAAGGCTGTCCGCCTGGGGACTCGATTTCTGTCCCAGGACGGCCTGCGTTTGCCGCGATTCCTGCGCCAGCAGCGCCTCTTCCAGCGACTTGTCATTCTCCATGCGCGTCAGCGACTGAGTTGTCGCATCCAGCTGCGTACTCAGGGTGTTAAGCATCTCCATGTTCGGAGCCTGCTGCTCCGGCAACGTTCCCATGTACTGCCGCTGGAATTCCGCCAGCTTTTGGTCCTGTGCATCCAGATTCGCCTTTGCCTGCTGCAGCTGGCCTTTCAGGAACGCGGTCGTTCCCTCAGCCGATTGCTGACTTGCCTGCAGGCTCGCACTTACAAACTGCGAGGTAATCTCACGGCAGACCAGTTGCGCCGTGTGCGGGTCCGAAGCGGTAAAGGATATGAAGAATCCGGGCAGCCCGCCCGCTCCCTGGATCTCGGAATGGATGGGAATGATCCCAATATTCTTGGCTGTCTGGGCGACCTTGTCGTCCATATCCATTCCAGGCGTGCCAAGATTGAACCGCTCGATGATGGGCTCGAGCCGCGAACGGCTCAGGATCTGCTCCTTCATCGACGCCAGCCGGCTATCGAGATCCTCCGTGATAATCGGCTTCACGTAGGTGTCGGGAACCGTCTGCGGCTGAATCAGCACCAGCGTCTTCGAGGTATAGACGGGCGTGAGTCTGTACGAGATCGCGACCGCAATGATCGGCACCAGCAGCGCGGGGATAAGGATCATCCAGCCACGGCGCTTCAGGATGGCGAAGTAGTCTTCAATAACGAGGGGACGATGACCAAGCATACGATTTCCTTAGAAGTGTCCGAGATGTTGTGCGCCAGGTGAATAGGTGATTCCAACCGAAAATGTCTGGCTAAGGCCGCTAAAGGCGGGCTGCAAGGTCACAGTATTGGTTTCAGTCTGAGTCACCGCGGTGTAGCTGAAATATGCGGAAAATGAGTGACTAAGCCTCCGCGATATCTGGCCTCCGCCGTAGGTTGAGTGAAAGTCCTCGCCAATTCCGTCGATTTTTGCCAATGAAGTGCTCTGCGAGTACGAGGCGGTCAGCGCTCCCTGCCAGTTGCGGTTGAACTGCCGTCGAACACTGCCCCCTACCGAGTTCGTGAGCGCTCCAAATACGACGCCGGAGCCAGCGTTCGTGGCGCGAGAGAAGAAGACATTGGCACTGGTGCTTCTGCGGGCGTAAGTCAGGGCCGCACTCCCTATCACGGTTACTTGCGAGGGAATCAGCGACGCTGCCGCGCCTGTTCCAAACGTTCTCTGCGGACCAGCCATGACGCTCATGTTGAAGAAGCGCGTCAACTGGCGTTGATATTGGAAGTCGACTCCTTCCGTTTCAAACGGGTAGCTATAGCCCGCATACGTGTCGTCCGTATAGGTATAGACGACGTTGGCGCTTGCGGAACTGCGCGCATCGATACGATATGCGGGCCCAAGGCTGGCGCTCACCATCGAGGAGTCGATGCCTTCGCCGCCCGTAAAGTGCAGGATCTGCCACGAAGCCGAACCGTTGAGCGACAGACTCCCGCCGAACTTGCGTGTGAAGCCTCCGTTCAGTCCGTTGCCCACGCGCGTTGCGTAATTCGTAAGGATGCTCTGCGTCGGTTGGTCGCCGATCTGCACTGGATCAACGCCAATATCTCCCACCCCCGGAATGCCCGAAAGCCCGGTCGTCGGCGACTCAGGCAGGTAACTTACTGCGTCGTCGATCACAAAGTTCCAGTTCTTGGTGGTCACCACCTGGCTCGCGGCCAGGTTCTGGAATGTCGAGCTTCCCGGATATCCCGGCACCGACGAATAAAGATAGCCACCTGAATACACCAGGCTGAACGGCTTGTCCGGACTCGAAGAAAGATAGCCGAGACTTCCGCTGACGGCGGTCAAATAGTTGACGCCGTCGTTGTATCCGATGAGGAACGACTCGGAAGCGCTTAATGAGTACGTCAAAGTTCCCTCCACCGTTGGAAGAAAGAACCCGAAGGTTGGAGGCGTCGCCACCGGCGGTGCCTGCGCCTCAGCCCGCCATCCCAATGCCAACAACAGAACCGGCGCCACAAGGTATCTCTTCATCGTTATCCTCATGGAACCACGATCGTGTCCCCTGCAAGCAGAGGAACGTCCTGACGGTTATCGCCCTTAAGCGCGAGCTTGTAGTTGAAGGGAATCTTGATCTGCTTTCCCTGGGGCCCGCGCAATATATAGATATGCTTTCCGTTCGTATAAGCGGTGAGGCCGCCGGCCTCCGAAATCGCCTGCAACGGCGTCATCGCCGCTGTCAATTCAATCGGTCCGGGTTTCTGCACCTCTCCTACCAGATACACACGTTGGCTCTTCACCGCCACGACGACGACCGAAACCACCGGATCCTGGATGAACTTCTTCAACTTGAGGGTAATATCGTGTGCCAAATGCATCGGCGTCAGACCAGCCGCCGGAATATCCCCTACCAGTACCAGCGAGATCATTCCATCCGGCCGCACCGGAAACGTTCCCGAAATACTCGGCTCCTGCCAAACCGTGACCTGCAGCGAATCATCCGGCCCGATGATGTACCGTGACGCGTCTGTATCTACCGGTGCTGCTTCCACTTGAGGAGCGGCCACCGGCGGCGGCGGAGCCGCCGGGGTGAGGACAGGCCGTGCTGTCGTCTGGGCAAACCCAGCTGGCACCAGCATTATCCCCGAAATCAGAACAAAGGAAGAAACCAGGACGCTCCTTCTCCCTTTCTGTCGCACAACACCACTCATGAGAAACTCCTTAGGCAAATACTGATAGCACCGCGTGGGCCAAACGCAAAAAGTTGCATGCACTCTTTCAACCAAAATCGGCCATCGGACGCAAGTTGCTTATTTTATGTAGGTTACTTCTTTGGGAGGGAGTTCCCCCGAGGCCAAGTGCGATGGCGGGTTTCAACTGCAACCGCAAAGTGAAGCACGACGATGTTGAAAGTGGTAAATCAGTTCCACATTGGCAAGGAACCTTCCTCTCCGTTTCCCTCATCCGCCCTGCTCGCGATGGCGCCCGCGGGTCGCTTGCACTTTCTACACCCCGAATAGAGCCTTCTCGAGGAGAAATTGTTGCTCCGAAGCCGGGCATAATCCTCAAACCAGTCGCCGAAAAACGCCGTAGCGTGGGCAGCAATCGGTAAAGTTACGCCCACTCCTGGATTGAATCAATTCGCCGCAGTTCCGGCGGGTCCGGAAGCAGTTCCCAATACCCCGGTCCGTTCCTAAGGCGGATATAAATCTTTTGTTATGAGATTCATAGACCGAGGTCAAAGCCTTCAGTAGGCCGCGAAGATCCTCCCCCCATCCCACCCCGACGATACCCGGAGAGAACACCGCTATGCGATACGAGCCGCACCAACGCGAACGCATTTCCAGTTCATTGCCGGGATCCTGGCAGTTCGCCCCTTCTTGTATTGACAGATAAACCCGCGCTGGAGTGCACTGTGGCAGCGCAATTGCTTCACTTTGTCTAAGAAGGATACGTTCCCAGCATGCCGGACACTCAATCCGCCACCATCGCCGTTCCAACAATCGAGACCGAACGCGCTCCGGCCCCCTCGCGGACGGCCCAGCCCTGGCTTCCATGGTTGCCCTATATTCTTCTTGCGCTTGTAGTTACGGCGATTTATTACCAGGTCATCGGCAAGCTGGTGGCGGATTGGTATACCAATCCTGACTTCTCCCATGGGTTCCTGATCGTTCCGTTCGCAATCTACCTGCTATGGGACAAGCGCAAAGTTCTGCGCGACACGCCCGTCCAGCAGACATGGTCCGGAGTCTGGCTCGTGATCGCCGCGATCTTTGTGCTGTTTTTGGGCGTCTATGGTGCTGAGCTCTTTCTCTCGCGCCTTTCGCTCGTCATGCTTCTTGGCGGGATCGTCTGGACGCTCTGCGGAAGGGCCATGCTGCGCGAGATGCGTTTCGCCATTCTCGTTCTGCTGCTCGCCATTCCCATCCCGGCCGTACTCTTCAATCAGATCACCTTCCCCTTGCAGCTGCTGGCCTCGCGGATAGCCAGCGCGCTCCTCCCACTCTTCGGCGTCCCGGTCCTGCGCGATGGCAACATTATTCAGCTTCCCTCGATGCAGTTGGAGGTGGCTGAGGCCTGCAGCGGGATTCGCTCCCTGATGAGCCTGTTGGCGGTGGCCATCTTCTACGGCTACTTCCTGGAACGCAACACCTGGCGCCGCGTAGTGCTGGCGCTCGCCAGCATCCCCATCGCCGTCTTCGCAAACGCCGCGCGCATCGTTGGCACGGGCCTCTGCGTTCAGTACTGGAATCCGGATAAGGCGGTTGGCTTCTTCCATGAGTTTTCAGGCTGGGTGATGTTCATCATCTCCCTCTGCTGCCTGTATTTCGTTCACACCTTGATGCGTCTCAAAACTCCCGCAAGCAGGAGAACGACATGAAATCCCCTCGCTTCTGGGTCGTCTTGCTTTTGTTGTTGGGAGCGTTTACGACGCTTCACCTGCGTGCCAGCGTGGATCGTGTTCCGCCCAGCGAACCGCTCAATCTCCTGCCCCAAACGATCGATGCCTGGTCCAGCCAGGACGTACCCATCAGTCAGGACACGCTCGATATCCTCGGTGATGGCCGCTTTCTCAATCGCATCTACACAATTTCAACGCCCACTGGCCGTCTGGTTGAGCCGCCTGTCTCCTTGTTCATCGGATACTTTCCAACCCAGCGCACCGGCCAATCCATTCACTCTCCGCAGAACTGCCTGCCCGGAGCCGGCTGGACCTTTGTGTCCTCCAAAAAAATCTACCTGCAAAGCCCTGAGCTCAAGAATTACGCGGTCGGCGAGTATGTGATCGCCAATGGAACCGCCACGCAGGTTGTTCTTTACTGGTACCTCGCCCACGGCCGAAGCATTGCCAACGATTACGTCGCCAAGGCGTACATGATGGCCGACGCCATCCGTTACAACCGCACCGACGGTGCCCTCATCCGCCTGGTCACGCCGCTCGAGCCCAATGAGTCCCTGAACTCGGCACAGGCTCGCGTCATCAAGTTTGCCGATCGCTTAGTCCCCACGCTGCCGCGCTTTATTCCCAACTAACGAACACAACGGATTCAGCCGAGTGGTAGTTGGATTGCACTACTCCCAGGAACACCAGTTAGCGACGGTCGCCAGTTCTCGTAACACCGGCAAAGTTTGATTTACAGAATGGAAGGAAGTTCGATGAAAATGCTACGGAGTCAGGGAACGATTCAGTGTTCAGTGCTCTTGATCCTATCGATCAGCGCAGGTCTTCTCCTGGGATGCACGGGCGATCCCAACGTCAGGAAGGCGAAGTACCTCAAGAGTGGCGAGAACTATGCGGCCGAAGGCAAGCAGCAGGAGGCCATCATTCAGTTCTCCAACGCCATCAAGATTGACAAGAACTACGCTCCCGCCCACTACGATCTTGCCAAGGCGTACATGAAGCTCGGCGCTTACGCGGGCGCCTATCAGGAGCTCCAGCGTACAGTTGCGCTTGACCCGCACAACACCCAGGCCAAGCTCGATCTCGGCTCGCTCCTGCTCGCGGGCAAACAGTATCCCCGGAGCAAGGACCTGGCCAACGCTGTGCTTGCTCAGCAGCCCAATAACGCGGACGCCTTCGCGCTCTTGTCGAGCATTGCGCTTGCCCAGGGTGATCGTGCCGAGGCCCTCACGCAGATCCAGAAAGCGCTCGCGATCGATCCCAACCGTTCTAACTTCCATGCGGCCCTTGCCGTCATCCAAAGCGGAGATCCCGCCGAGCAGGCAAACTCCGAAGCGGAGCTGCAAAAGGCCATCTCACTGGATCCGAAGAACGCCATGGCGCATCTCGTCCTCGCCGACTTGCTGCAGAAGAAGGGTGACCTGCAGGGAGCCCGTCAACAGGCTTCCACGGCTCTCGATCTCGAACCCAAAAACATCCGTGCACGTCTCGTCCTGGTCAGCCTCGAACTCCGCATCGGTGATAAGGCAGCCGCCGAAGCCACCCTCCTTCAGGGCACCGAGCTCCTCTCCGACACGACCCAGGGCGCCGGGCTTCTCTGGGACTACTATGCCCGCACCGGCCAGGTCGATCAGGCTGCCTCCGCCTACGCGAACCTCGTAGCCAAGCATCCCAACAGCGTTCCGCTCAAGGTCACCTACGCCCACATTCTCATCCAGCAGAAGAACTTTGCGGAAGCTACCAAGGTCTCTGACGACCTCATGAAGTCGAACAGCGGTGATCCGCAGGTGGCTGTCCTCAACGGCATGCTTCTGCTCCACGCCGGCAAGGCGAACGACGCCTACATCGCTCTTCAGAAGGCGGAGAAGAACGCGCCAGACAATGTTCCGGTCAGGCTGTGGCTCGCCCAGGCGGCACTAGCCAAGGGCGATCTGAGTGATGCCGAGCAGAACTTCCAGGCCGCCGCCAATAAGGATCCCAACAACCTGGATGCAGCCCGCGGCCTGGCCAGCGTGGCCAACCAGCTCGGCGACTATAACCTCCTCATGCAGGTCGCCACCAGCACCCTCGCGCGCAATCCCAACTCCTCTGATGCCTATCTCTGGAAGGGTATAGCTGAGATCCATCAGCAGCAGCCGGACCAGGCCGCCGCCGATCTTCAGACAGCCATCGCCAAAGGTCCCAATAACGCCGCAGCCATGCAGGAGCTCGGCGCCCTCCGATTCTCGCAAAACAAGCTGCCGCAGGGTAAGCAGTTGCTCGAACAAGCGCTTGCAACCAATCCCAATGATGCCGGCGCTCTGCGCGTCCTGGTCGCCTACTACCTGCATGAAAAGCAGCTTCCGCAGGCCATCGCGGTCGTTCAGCAGCAGATCGTCAAGTCCCCCTCCAACAGCGGAATGTACGACATCCTCTCTGAACTGCAGCTTGGCGCCAAGAATGGTCCCGCAGCTCTTGCCGCAGCTCAGAAGGCCATGCAGATCAATCCCTCCGATGCCAGCGCTCTCAACAATTTCACCCGTGCCCAGGTCATGCAGGGAAATATTCCGGCGGCCATCGCCACCTGGAAGACCTGGCTAACCGCGCACCCCACCGATGCGCGAGCCTACTCCATCCTTGGAACGTTGCAGGAATCCCAGGGCGACCCCAATGGCGCTGAGGATTCCTACAAGAAAGCTCTCGCCAATCAACCCGATCAGCCGCTCGCCGCCAATAACCTCGCCTACCTCATGATGCAGCGTGGTCAGGACATCGATGTTGCACTGTCGTTAGCCGAGGCCGCCCATCGCGGCATGCCCAACTCCCCCAACACTGCCGACACGCTCGCCTGGGCTTACTACAACAAGGGCACCTACGGGTCAGCTCGCGATCTCCTCGAGAACGTCGAAAAAGACGATCCCAACGATCCCTCCATCGAATACCACCTGGGAATGATCTATGCCAAACTCGGCGATAAGGCCGACGCCATAACCCACCTCAAGAAAGCGTCCAGTCTCGCTCCCAATACCCAGACACAGAAAGACGCGGACCAGGCACTCCATACCCTCGGCTAACCCCGCCCGCACCCCAAAGCAACCACGCCGGCCGCGCTGAATGTTTTGCAGAATCTGCAAAGCGCTTCAACGCGGCCAGCGTGCGTTTGCCCGCGCGCCTATGCATCGGCAGCAAAGTGGTAGGTTCGACGCGGGAAATCCGCAAACTTCTGCATACGAACAATCTTCGAACTTCGCAAGTGGTTCATTTTAGGACAACTGTGATTGGCGCCAGAGTTGCCTTAGAAGGGGTGTACCTGGGATTCGGCTGGCATCGACTCTGCTCTCGACACAACCGTTTGAGAACAGCGTCAGAGGCTGAAACCTGGAACTAACCAAGAAAGGTTGTTATGAAGCCCCTAATCAACTTCGTGTCCGATAACGGTCCGTTCCTGCTGGTCTGTGGTGTGGTGGCAAGCATGGCTGCCAGCCTTCTGCTCTACACGGCTGCCTACCTGCATGTCTAATCCGGCATCGCAGCATCAGCAAGTTAACCAGCCCTGATCCTGGGTACGGGAGCGGCGTGCGGCGCTTTGTTTCGCAAAGCACTGCACGCCGCGCTTGCCCGCTTCTGGAGCGTTGCATAACGTCTCGCTTGCCTTCTGATGTTGGAGGGATTGCGATTCGATTTACGCGCTGATTGAGCGTACCTGCCGCAACGCAGGCTGCCGGATCGACGGGGGAGAGATCTTGTGGTCAGCATCGGTGTTCTGATGCACTGTCACCAGCGCCTTCGAAATCTCTTCGGGTGACATAGGCTTTGCAAACAGGTAACCCTGCATGCCGTCGCATCCCAGCCGGTCAAGAATTATCCGCTGTTCTTCCTGCTCCACGCCCTCGGCAATCACTTCCATCTTCATGCTGTGACCCACGGCAATAATCGCCTTCACAATGGGGTAGCTGCTGCACGAATCCGTTAGCCGCTGCACGAACGATCGATCGATCTTTACCGTCGAGATCGGCAGCCGATGCAGATGCTGAAGCGAAGAATATCCAGTGCCGAAGTCATCCACCGCAAAGCGGACGCCCATCCCCGAAAGCTCATGCATCTCCGTGCTGATCTCGTCGAAGTTCAGGATCGCCCGCTCGGTAATCTCCATCTCCAGGCAGGACGGATCGATCTTCCACTTCGTCAGAGAATCGGCAACCTCTGAGGCGAACTCCTTGCGCATCAATTGCGAAGGAGACACATTCACCGCAACCCGCAGCGGTGACGTCGAAATCGACTTCCACGCGTCCATCTGCCGGCATACCTCTTCCACCACGCAGCGTCCCACGGGATAGATCATGCCATTGTCTTCCGCTCGCGCAATGATCCGATCCGGGCTCAGGTATTCCTGCCCCATTTCGGCCATGCTCAGCAGCGCTTCCATCCCACGCACGGCATCGTTGGGCGAGTACTGCAGCTGATAGTGCAGCAGCAGCCTGTCTCTCTCCAGCATCTCGCGCAGGCGCTTGTCCAGCGCCGCGCTGTCGTCGGCGGAACTCGAGGCATCCGGTCCGGCCACAATGTAGCGATTGCCCCCGGCTCGTTTCGCGCGGTACATCGCAGCATCCGCGCAGCGCCATACCTCGTCCATATCCGAGCCATGCTCCGGATAGATCGCGATTCCCAGGCTCCCGCGCGGCTGAATCGTGTACCCACCGATTACCGTCGGCTTATTCAGCGCCTGCAACAGCATCTTCCCCACCAGGCCGGCCGACTCGACCGTGCTAATCTCTCCCAGCACGATCGCAAATTCATCTCCACCCATGCGCGCCACGGTGTCCATGCCCCGCAGCCTGCTGGTCAGAAGGCCAGCCACGTGCTTCAAATAGGCGTCACCGATCGCATGTCCGTACCAGTCATTCACCTTCTTGAAGTGGTCCAGGTCAATGGAGATCACCGCAGTCTTATGCTTCAGTCTCTGCGCCGTCGAGAGCGCCTGCGCCATGCGGTCCGAAAGCAGCATGCGGTTTGGCAGCCCTGTCAGCGCGTCATGATGCGCCATCTGGATCAGTTCGGCATCCACGTGGCGCCGCTCGGTCACGTCTTCGGCGATCACCAGCTTGCACGGCTTGCCGCCGTAAGACACGTCATTCGATCGCACCGCGACATCGATCTGGGTGCCGTCGCTGCGCAGGTGCCGCTGCACCACGTTGGCCTGCGACCGGCCGCGGTCCCCGTCCTCACCCTCCAGCGATGGCTGCTGGCTGGAAAGAACCACATCACTCAGTGTGAGCTGTAGAAAGTCGGCACGCGTATACCCATATTGAGCAAGCGCACTCTCGTTTGCATCTAGAAACTGGAAGGTGGTGGCGTCGTATATCCAGATCGCCAGAGGGTTTCCATTGAACAAGATGCTCACCGCTGAGATCGGAGACTCAGATATGGGTTCGTCTTGTTCGGGCAAAACATCAGATCGCATTACCGAATACCTCAAACTTGCTCAGTGAAAAAATTGAGTGGCAGCGAGCCATGCGAGGGACGGTATCCGCATACAAACGTCAGATTCGGTGCGATAATCACACCCCATCCGGGCATCGGGAGAACGAAACAATCAAGCGTTGCAATGTAGAGGCACATACCCGGCCATGAACTCTGTCTTGACCGTGAGTGCAGGTTCCAGATAGTACGAACAATTTGTTGATAGCTTACCGCTAAAGTTAATACGATGGCGACTACCTTTTCGAATATTTTAAGAACTCGACGTGCCTTTAATGAGAGCAATCCTGTGGCCAATCCACGCAGCCGTTTGAACAGTAGGATGCGGCTCAGAGGATAGGGGATTGTCCGGTCGCTGCATGCGCTTGAGTGAGGTCGCTGCACGATGGTTTTCTGTAACGATTTTTCCAGAATCGCGCGTCGCGAAACCGGGCTATACCTATCGGTTCGTAACGCGTCGTAACGCGAAACTTACATGAATCGCGCACAACTCGAGCGGAAATCTCACGAAGTTCGGCGCAGGAAACTAAGGATTCAAGGACGTAACGAGTTGGTTATCCCACCGCCGGACAACCCACGTGACGAGAAAAAATTAGCTAAGGAAGGAATTTCAATCCTCATCGGCAGGAGGAGCAGGCGCAGCAGGAGCAGGCGCAGCAGGAGCGGGCGCAGCAGGAGCGGGAGGAACCGCAGGCACCTTGCGCGGTGGGGGCTTCAACGTAATCCGTGGCGCGGCCGGAGGTGCCGGGGGAAGCGGCGCAACCGTGCTCCGCCGTACTGTCACATCTCCGTCGGTCGTTGCAATGGTGACCGTGGGCCCGCCCCCGGCGACCCGCCCCTGCAGCGTATGAACGTCGTTATCTGCAACCGGTTCAAGGCCGAAGTCATTCTCCATGTCACCGTTCCTCGTCTGAGCCTTGAGGGTGAATCCGACACCCCCCGGCAATCCGACATCGACGGATCCATGCTCATTTTGAATTGAGATGGCGTCGAGCGGTGGAGCATGGGTCAACTCCACAGATCCATTCCGATTCGAGACATCCGCGCTCCCCTGAATGCGGTCAAGCGTGATGTTCTTGTTCTCCGTCTTCAGCACTACCGGGCCCAGCAGTTCGCTGGCATCGAGGCTGTCGTTGTCTACGTTGAATTCGTCATCCAATCGTGCGGCGCTGAATTGCGTCCTGGTTGTCGTGAAGTGAATTGGACCGTTGATATGCTCCAGGTCTGTTGAGCCAAAGAAATCGCCTTGGAGCGTGAGGTTGCCCGTTACATTCGAGATGTCGATATCGCCACTGTGGCCCTCAACCGAGGTGTCCCCGTGAATGCTGTGGAGCGTAACGCTGCCATCGTCGTCATTCATATGAAGCGTAACGCTGCTATCGATACCACTCACGTCAACGTCGCCATGGTTGGCAGAGATTGTTAGTGGTGCAGCCATCTCGCTCACATTTACGTCACCATGATCCGCCTGCACCGTCAGCGGAGCAGAATGCGGAACGGTGATCGTGAGGTCTGCCTCTCCACCGTCGACGGGGTTGATATTGAGCTTTAGAACCCCTCCCTCATTAGAAAACGTTGGTTGGAGTTCTTTAGTCTTGCGCTCAACGTCGGAGTCTTTCCAGGCATAGGTTTGGGTGTGCACATTTACATGCACCTGGCCATCACTGCTCGAACCTGTGACGGTCACGTCTCCATGCGGGTTGATGATGACGAGCGGTGTCGCCTTTGCCAGCGGCGAAGTGATTGAGCTATCTGCGTCATGGCGATCGCCGAAGAGATAATCCAGCTTGTGGTATCCGTAACCGAAGGTATGGTCGCGCCAGGCCAGACCGTATTCCACCGTGCGCGATGCCAGGCCGGCGAACGCCAGCAAAATCAGCAGGAAAACTACACCGCCCCCGAGGACGCGGACATGACCAGGCTCGTTTCCTCGCAGTTGATCGATGAACCATTCCAGAAGCAGAAGCAGGCCCGCACCAATCAGCACAGCTGGCCACCATCGGCCGTACCACTCCATGGACTGTCCCCACGAGATTCTCCCCATTTCAGCGAGGAGGAACGTCACGCCAATCCCGAGAATGATCAGCGGCCCGACAATGGATCCGCGACGAAGACTGCGGCGCTGAGCTCGTAATTGGTAACGCATTGCGCGCTGCTGCGCCTGTTGCGCTCTGGCCTGGGCACGCAACATCTGTCGCTGCGCCCGCATGGCGCCGCGATCGTACACAGGCGGATATTGGCTCGGCGGCGGCGGTGGCGGATAGGAGCTCATCTCACTGTCCACCCTTGGTATCGTCCACATTGTGTGGGGCGGTCTCGCTGCCTGGGACTCCCCATGCGGCGCGAGCGGGAGAGTCTGCGGCCGGTACATTGCCAGCTGGGACGGTGTAGGGAGTCTCGACATACGGACCGGGCTCGAAGGTGGGCGCAGTTCCAGGGAACGCACCCGCGGCGCGCTCAAGCAGAAGGAGCGCTCCAAAAGCGATCAACAATATCGAGCCGGCGAGGCCGATCGTTATCGGAACGTAGGCCGCGTGCAGGATCAACAGGACGGCGAGCACCATCAAAATGACCGGCCAGCGAATAATGCATACCAGCCTGGCTCCTGAATGCAGCCGACGAGTAAACAGCCAGATGGACAATCCTGCTATGAGGATCGGGGGCCACCACTGCGTGGTCAGTTTCCAGTCCGGCAGTAGATTGGCAATGAGGATCAACACCCCGAGTGCGATTAGCCAGATTGCTCCGGTTGGAAATCGTCGCGCCGGCGTGTACGGTACGCTCGATGCCGCGGGGTTGGTACCTGCGCTGAACGGCTGGCGTGCTGCCGGTGAAGGTCTCGGCGTAGGGAGTATGTCCGTAGCTGGCGTCCTTCGCCGCCTGAGCGCGAATCTGAGCTGACATTGCGGCAGCGGCGGTCGCTTCCGGTGTTGCCGCCTGAGTTGCAAAGGCCGATGGTGGAACGTAGCCGACCCAATCGGGAGCGGTCCCGACGAGGACCGGGTTGACGGGGGCGTAGGCTGGGCCAGCAACTGGACCGGCAGCCGGGTTCGTTCCCTGGGGCTGGGCTAGAGGCTACAGGCGGGGTGGTGCCTGCGACCGGTCTCGACGGGATTCACTGTTCCCCAGGACTTGCCGAAGCCCATTCGCTCGCCGATGTCGTTGAAGCCGAAGGCATTGGGTAGAGGCAGACCATCGCGTCGCGCGACCGCGGTGTGATAGGCCTCAAATGCCATGTAGAAGATCCAGCCGGCTGCAAATAGTGCCGAAGATCCCGTTCACGTTATCCGAAAGGGAGATGAGAACGGCAAAGACGGCGAGATGCGCGATTCCTTTGGCAAACTGCCCGTTATACATTGCGCCGACGCCGGGAATGAGACCGAGGATCGCCGCCAGAGCGGGACTCGGATCACTCGTTGAGACCGGCTGGGCGGCACGAGGAGTAGGGAGGAACGGTCGTATAGCCAGCGGACGGGGCCGAGGCGCCGACGCGGGTGGCGAGACACGGTTCGCAGAAGACACCTGTTCCGACGGTTCGCAGGGTCTCCTGCGTCAGCGGCTTGCCGCAGTCCTGGCAGAATCCCACTCGTTGCGGATCGCTTGAGGTCCTCCCTCCGTTGATGTCTCAGCGCTGTCGCTTGAGGTTTCTGCCGGCCCCCACCCGTCCGTTCGTGTTGTGTCGTCGTTCATTCTTGCCACACCCTTCCTTACCGACGCCCGGCCGGGGATGCATCTTCATCGTTGTGCAATTCACTCAGCCGAGATTCCACCTGGTACACCGCCCGATTATTCTGAAACGTCCGTGTAGCTGAAGCATCGATGTCCGCTACTGTCCGCTTGATCGCAGAGGGCGTGAAGTTCGAAGCTCGCAGATCGCGCAACCGAACGCCGGTGAGATTCAGTGTCAACGCGATCGAGAAGAACGCCATGGCAGCCGTCATCGCGAGACGCGGTTGGAACATAATCCGCGCGCGGTTGGTCGCAAGGAAACCGTCCCAGAACTTGCGCAGGGAGGGCCTTTGGTCGGCGAATCCCTTTTGCAGTTCGACCGCTCTGGAACCACAGCCGGACGCGTAGGAACAAAGACTGCGGGAGCGGCAACGGGGATTGCGTGAGGCTGAGCGGCGCCGGTCGTTTCGGCGAGGATCTTTGCGAGCAGGCTGGCGGGCGGCTCAGGAGCCTGGCTCTTCAACATGCTCAACCAGGCTGCGCCACGCCGTGCCTCGGCCAGCTCGCGCGCACACTCCACGCAGCCTGCCACGTGCTTATCGAAGGCACTCTGCTCGGTCTCACTCAACATGCCATCGACAGCTTCGGGCAGCATCGCCTCGCAGACCGTGCAGGCTGTGGAACGACCTTCAAATCCCTCGAATTGGTTCATGTTTGCCACTCACATCACCTGCCCTTCTATACGCTTCAAAAGCCTTGCCAGTTCACTGCGCCCACGGCTGATCCGGCTCTTCACGGTGCCCTGGGGTACACCTAAAATCTCGGCGATCTCTTTGTAATCCATATCTTCCAGATCACGCAAAATCACCGCTTCCCGCAGGTCGGGAGAGACCTGCTTGAGGGCCTCCTGGATCTGCGCCTTCAGTTCGAGTCCCGCTACGTGTTGCTCCTGGCTCTTGCTGCCATCAGTCAGGCGTTCCGCTTTGGTCGGTCCATCTTCTTCGCCTTCGTAGCCTTCGTCCAGAGAATCGCTCACCCGTTCCAGACGTGACCGACGGTAGTTGTCGACCAGCAAATTTCGAGTGAGAGTCGTAAGCCAAGTGGTGAAACTGCCCTTTTCCGGATCAAAACTAGCTAGATTCTTATACATCTTCAGAAAGGCTTCCTGCGAAAGATCCTCTGCATCGCTCTGCGACCCGGTAAACCTGTAACAGATTCCATAGATCCTACGATGCTGCGACTTGGCCAACTGCTCCCAGGCCTGGGCATCGCCGGCGAGGCAGCGAACTGCCAGGTCCGCTAAGCGCTTTCTGCTCGGCGAGAGCCGCGGTTCGGTCGCCCTGTAGCTGGGCTCTGCGACTTTGGCTCTTCAGGCGACATGTGCGCCTCTGCGAGGCGAATCTCCTTGGAAAACGGCTGTTGTGACCCCGTGGATCTTGTCGCGTGTCAGCGGGCCTGACCTGAAGCGTGTCGGGCGGCACCGCCAGAGGTGTCTTTGCACACCGCCCAAACAGTGCCGGAATGGTCGCGCTCGCCATAGAGTTTCATACGTAAACACTGCGGGAGCGGTTCCATTTGGGCCCAAAGCGGGCGGTACGAAGCGGTATCAGCCCATGCTATCTGGCTTTCGCTGAGCTGCTCGGCAGCTTTTTCGCGCTGAATCGGCCTAGAGTTTGATCACTCCACAGGCGATCCTGTTGCCGGAATCCCCGCTGGGATCGGTCTTCTGGTCGTCGGCCTTGGCATGGACCACGATGGAGGTTCCCGCCGTGCAGAAAGAGGGAATTCGGTGCTGCAGGGTCGAGCGAAATCGACTGAAGCACGAATGTCGCCTCACCCGTATGATCCTCGCCCACGGAGACGCTGGCCGGCATGTCGCCATTGTGGTGGCCCATGGGGTTCAGGTAGCCGTGGTGTTTGCCGTCGGGGTTGAAGTGTCCGCCGGCTCCCTTGAAGTCGGGTGCGTCACAGACCGGATTCTGGTGGATATGGACGGCGTGGATTCCAAACTCGAGGTTCTTGAGCTCAATTTTGACCTTCACGCCGTTCTTGACGGTCTTGAAGGTTGCAAAGCCGGCGTCCTGACCGGTTGAGCTCAAAATCTGCACTTTGATTTGCTTTGGAGCTTCCTGTCCCTGGGCCCGCTGAGGCCGTGCCAATAGCCGCCAAAATCAATCCTGTCGACAACCATCCGTAGCGCATGAGAGACCTCCAGATACCTCGGCCAGCATACCGCAGTTATCCACTGCTTCGCACCAATTTACGATAGGCGCATATGGCATCCACCAACGTTCCCGGCGTCCTCGAAGTGATCACCGGCCCGATGTTTTCGGGCAAGAGCGAGGAGCTGATCCGACGCCTCAAGCGCGCCCGGATCGCTCGCCAGCGCGTCGCGTGCTTCAAGCCCGATATTGATCTCCGCTACCACCGATCGTCGATAGCCAGCCATAGCGCGCAGACGCATGAGGCGACCACCGTGGCCAATGTCGAGTACCTGCGCGAGGCGCTCTATCCGCAGCTCGATACGACCGAGGTGATCGGCGTCGATGAGGTCCAGTTCTTCGATGACGCCATCATTCCGCTCGCGCTCGAGCTCATCGCGCTGGGCAAGCGCGTGATTATGGCGGGCCTTGACACTACCTTCGCTGGAGAGCCGTTTGGACCTGTCCCCAACCTGATGGCCATTGCTGACACGGTCACGAAGCTTTCGGCTGTGTGCATGGTTTGCGGTGCTCGCGGCGATTCACACCCAGCGTTTGGGCCAGAGTCAGGAGCTGGTTGTGGTCGGTGCAGCGGGGCTCTATGAAGCTCGCTGCCGCGCGCACTTTCATCCGTACACGGACGAGCATGCGTCGGAGCAACTGGAACTCACGTCGGTACTGGGGAGATCCAGGACGGCCTAGAGCTTCGTCATGAGGATCGCGCCTCCCAGGGCCGCTGCAAGCGCTATCGGCATGGCGATGAGTCCGAGTTTCAGGAACTGCCAGCCGCTGACGTTGAGCTTCTCCTTGCGCAGCGCGAGGAGCCAGAGGATTGTCGCGAGCGAGCCGGTTACCGATAGGTTGGGCCCGAGGTCGACGCCGATGAGCACTGCGCTGGCGAGCAATCCCTGGATGTGAGCGGTTCTGAGCGTTGCGCCGGCCAGCAAGCCTAAGGGCAGATTGTTGACCAGATTATTGCCCACTCCTACAGTGAATCCGACGACTATCGCGGCAGTGGACGGTGCCATCTGCTGCGCCCGAATAAGCCATTGTTGCGTCAGTTTGAGCGCGCCCTGGCTCTCGACCGCGTCGACCAGGATGAAGAGCCCGGCTACGAGCAGAATCGTGCTCCAGCTGATCTCGCGGAACAACTTCAGGGGGTTGGTTTTTGCCACGAAGGAGGCGAGCGCAGTTATCGCAAGCGCGGCGAGGCAGGTGGGGAGACCCAGGTCCTTGTTCATCGCCGACGCCGCGAGCAAGGCTGCCACCACGAAGGCCAAACCCCAGAGGACAACTTTGCCTGAAGTCGTGAGTTTTACCGGCTCGGCTGAATGCTCGATCCGGCCGTTCATGTCTTTGCGGAAGAACACGCGCAGTACTGCGTATGTGGCCACAATCGCGAGCAAAGACGGCCCGCCAAACGCCGTGAGCCAGTGACCTAACGGAGGCATTCCCGTGTGGAAGACGACCAGATTTGCGGGGTTGGAGATGGGAAGCACGAAGCTTGCCGCGTTGGCGACGAATGCGCAGATAAACAGGTAGGGAAGGGGAGAGATTTTCACCTTGCGGATGACGGCCAAGATCGCTGGGGTCAAGACTATGGCTGTCGCATCGTTCGACATAAAGATCGTGACGATGGTTCCGACGGCGTAAACCAACAGGAAGAGTCTGGAGCAGGAATTGTTGGCGCCGCGGACGGCTACGGACGATACCCAATCGAAGACGCCCTGGTCGCGGGCGAGCTCGGCCAGGAGCATCATGCCGATCAGGAACAGATAGACGTCGATGCCTTCTTTTACTGCGGAAAATGCTGATTTTACGGGGATCAGGCGCAGTGCGAGGAGGAGGAATGCGCCGCTGGAGATCCACCATACTTCCGCGATGTTGCGCGGGCGCAGCAGCATGAGGAGGATGCTGATTGCGACGATGCATGGGAGGAGAATGTGGGCGGCGGCGGCTGGCATCATCACACGATTGCGATCAGGCGTTTGCTGCTTTGTTAGGATGCGAGGTCTTCGGCTGGCGGGCAAAAAGCCACATTACGATGGCCATCGCCACACAAGCAATGATACTTAAACCACCGTCTATCAGGTACATACGGGACAGTCCGTGGGTGTCGTAGACGCGGCCGTCGAGGATGCCCATGTAGAGGATCGGGATCACGGTTGCGGAGGTTAGCAGGCTGAACTGGGTTGCGGCGAGGGGATTGTTTCGGCCAATGGTTGCAAAACAGATGGCTACCGCAGCGGTAAAACTAAGAGCCTGAACGACATTCTCGCCAAGAAATGCTACGGCGAAGGTAAGTGGAGTTCGCGGGAGAAGGAGCAGGGCTAGAGTGAAGAGGCTACCTATTGTACCGATCAGTAAATAAAGCGGGAGGGATTTGATCCAGCGGGCAAAAAGGGGCAGGAGGAGGCAGGCAGTGGCACCGGCGAGCGAGAGGACGGCTCCTCCCATGCGGCCTACAAAGGCTGGCGAGGCGTGGAAGTCCTGCGAGACGCCGCCGAGTTGATTGGTGAGGGCGAAGGAGCCGGTTGGGGCTGTAAATAATAGAAGGGTAAGGAGTACTTCGCGGCGCTTTAGAAGGGCGCCTAGCTCTGAGAAGAGCTTTCGGAAGCCGTCGCGGGCAAGATTCAGGGTGGATTTTGCTGCGTCGGGCGATGTCAACTCAGGGACTGGGATCCAAGGGAAGACGGCGGCGGGGAGGAAGACGAGGGCTCCGAGTAGAGGGGCGATTACCGCTAGCGGGAGGCGGCGCATGCCTTCGGCGGCGATCCCAGCCATCAGGCCGT
The DNA here is from genome assembly GCA_963821165.1 of uncultured Acidobacteriaceae bacterium. Classification (GTDB taxonomy): domain Bacteria; phylum Acidobacteriota; class Terriglobia; order Terriglobales; family Acidobacteriaceae; genus Granulicella. Next base: position 1,234,298 of record CAWGCQ010000001.1, on the reverse strand, counting down.
TGCCGAGGAAGAGGCCTACCTGGGTCCAGGCGCTTAGGCGGGCGCCTTCGTGGTTGGGGTTGTCGCGTTCGGCTTCGGCTACGTCTGGAATGACGCCTGCGAGCCAGCCACCAAGGGCGTTTGAGCTCAGGACCGAGCCCGCGTAGGCGACCATCAGGAGGATCTCGAGGGTAAGGAGATGGCCGCGCATAAGGACGGCCGCCATGAGCCCGATGCCCGCAAGTGCTGCAAAGAGAGCGGCATAGAAGCGGCGGGTAAAACGAATGTCGAGCATCGGGCCGAGCAGGAAGACCCAGAACCCGGGGGAGAGGCAGGCGGCGCTGATTGCCGCGATTCGGATCTCAGGGACGCCCTGCGCGGCGAGCATCTGGGGCAGGGGCAGCACGATGAAGCCACCGACGAGGCCGATGGTGGCGTTGGAGAGGCCCATTAGCCACACGGGGGCGCGTCGTCTTGGGTGGCTGGGGGGCATCGCCACAGTGTACGGCAGTTGCGAGGTTATTCCTCTGAGGCGAGTGGCTGCCAGAGTTCGAGGCGGTTGCCGTCGCAGTCCTTGATCCAGGCAAATTTGCCGTAGGAGGCGTTGTCGCGCTTGGGGTCGATCCAGACGCCGGCTGCGCTAAGTGAGGCAAGCAAAGCATCTAAGTCGTCGACGCGGTAGTTGATCATGAACTGCTGGGGGCCGTCGCCGAAGTAGCTGGTGTCCTGCGGGAAGGCGGACCATGCGGTCATGCCGGTTCCTTTGGGAACCTCATCGGACCATTCGAACGAGGCGCCGCCGAAGTCGGAGAGGGTGATTCCGAGGTTGGTGGCGTACCACTTTACGAGGGCCTTGGGGTCGGGAGAGCGGAGGAAGACTCCGCCAATGCCTGTAACTCGTGCCATGTGAGCCTCTTAGGGTTGTTGAGAGCTGTTGATGAGCTGCGGTGACGGCACCGTTGTCGATGGTGGTGGCGGCCAGTTGGATGCCGTCGCGGAGGTTGGTGGCGAGGCCGCCGACTACCAGGACGGCGGCGGCGTTGAGGAGGACTACGTCGCGGGGCGGGCCTGGGTTACCGGCGAAGATGCTATTTAGAATGAGCGCATTGGCGGAGGCGTTGCCGCCGGCGAGGGCGGAGAGCGGGGCTCGCTGGAGGCCGAGATCTTCGGGGGCAATGGTGTATTGGGCGATGGTTCCGTTGCGGAGCTCGGCTATTTCAGTGGGGCCGGAGAGAGCTAGCTCGTCTAATCCGCCGTCGCCGTGGACTACCATGGCGTGTTGGATGTCCAGTTGAATCATGGTGTTAGCGACTAAGGGGACTAGACGGGACTGGTAGACGCCCATGACCTGGCGGCGGGCTCCGGCGGGGTTGAGGAGAGGGCCGAGGATGTGCAGGATGGAGCGCACGCCGAGGGCTCGGCGGACTGGCATAACCGCTTTCAATTGAGGGTGATGCGAGGGGGCGAGGAGGAAGACGAAGCGGTGGGTGCGGAGGGTTTGGGCGGCTTGGGCGGGAGAGAGGTGGATGGGGATGCCGAGGGCTTCGAGGACGTCGGCTGAGCCGCAGGCGGAGGTGATGGCGCGATTGCCGTGCTTGGCTACGCGGACGCCGGCGGCGGCGGCGACGAGGGCGGCGGCGGTGGAGATGTTGAAGCTGCCGCTGGCGTCGCCTCCGGTGCCGCAGGTGTCGACTAATTCTGAGCGCTCTAAGTCGTTGAGGGGAAGTTGGTTAGCGGCGATGCGGAGGGTGCTGGCGAAGCCGGCGATTTCGGCGGAGGTCTCGCCGCGGGCGGCGAGGGCGCCGAGGAGGGCGGCTAGTTCGATGTCGCTGGCCTGGCCGGCGAGGATGCTTTCCATGAGCGCGGAGGCCTCGGAGCGCGAGAGGGTTTCGCGTTGTTCGAGGATTCTGCGGAGCTCGTTCTGGATAGGCATTGCGCTTCTGAGCCTATCAAATCGTGTCGTTATAGCTGCGGTTGGTGTTACGAATCGACGTCTATAGCCGGGTTTGAGGTAGCAAATTTTCTGTTTAGCTGAGTGATCAGTCAGCTAAACGGTGCGGTGCCTGAGATCGCGCAGCCTCACCGATTATCGGCATTTGTATTTGCTAGTGTTTGAGGCGAGTCGCTAGGATGATCCCGATGGTGGGATCACAAACCGTCCTATGAAAACGTAAGGCTGGAGTCCGCATGAAGATCCACGAGTACCAAGGGAAAGAGATTCTGCGCAAGTATGGAGTGGCGGTTCCCAACGGGGAGATGGCGACCACGCTGGAAGAGGCGGACACGGCGGCCAAGCAGTTGTTCTCGGACGGGAACTGCGGTGGTGGTGGTGAAGGCGCAGATTCATGCTGGCGGGCGCGGGAAGGGTGGCGGGGTAAAGCTGGCGAAATCGCTGGCGGAGGCGGCTGCGGCGTCGAAGGCAATTTTGGGGATGCAGCTGGTGACGCACCAGACGGGGCCGCATGGGCAGAAGGTGCAGCGGCTGCTGATTGAGGCCGGGTCGGCGATCGATCGGGAACTTTATTTGGGATTGGTGCTGGATCGTGCGTCGGCGCAGGTGGTGTTCATGGCGTCGCAGGCGGGCGGCATGGAGATTGAAGAGGTGGCGCACGATACGCCGGAGAAGATCTTCAAGGAGTATGTGGATCCGGCGATCGGGTTTCAGCCGTACCAGGCGCGGAAGCTGGCGTTCAAGCTGGGGCTGGCGCCGTCGCAGATCTCGCGAGGCGGTGCGAGTTCATGATGGGAATGTACAAGGCGTTCATGGATACCGATTCGTTGCTGATGGAGATCAATCCATTTATTACGACGAAGGACGGGAAGCTGCTGGCGCTGGATTGCAAGATGAACTTCGACGATAACGCGATGTTCCGGCACAAGGATTTGAAGGAGCTGCGCGATATTTCGGAGGAAGATCCGCTGGAGGTCGAAGCCAGCAAGTTTGCGCTGAATTACATCAAGCTGGATGGGTCGATTGCGTGCATGGTGAATGGCGCGGGGTTGGCGATGGCGACGATGGACATTATTCAAGTATGCGGGCGGGGCGCCGGCGAACTTTCTGGATGTGGGCGGCGGGGCGAACCAGGAGCAGATTGAGAATGCGTTTGGGATTTTGCTTTCGGATCCGAACGTGAAGGCGATCTTCATTAATATTTTTGGCGGGATTTTGCGCGTGGATGTGCTGGCTACTGCTGTTGTGAGCTGCGGCGAAAAAGCTTAATGTTCAGTTGCCGATTATCTTGCGGCTTGAAGGGACGAATGTTGAAGAGGGGCGCGAGATTATTGCGGAGTCGGGAATGAAGGTGCAGATTGGATCGACGATGAAGGAAGCGGCGGATATGGCGGTGGCGGCGGCGAAGAATAGTTTGCGGAGGGAAGATTGAGCTTCTAGCTTCTAGCTTCTAGCTTCTAGCTTCTAGCTTCTAGCTTCTAGCTTCTAGCTTCTAGCTTCTAGCTTCTAGCTTCTAGCTTCTAGCTTCTAGCTTCTAGCTTCTAGCTTCTAGCTTCTAGGATTTGCACAACGAAGAAAAGTTGTATTTGAGTAGGATCTTGGATCATTCGGCCATCATGAGAGGTTTCCATGGCGCAAGCGTTCGAGGATTTGACGGTTTGGCAGCGGGCTATTGAATTGAGCTTAGCCGTTTACGGCTACTCTGAGGATCTGCCGGCGAAAGAGATGTACGGATTGAGTTCACAGTTGCGAAGGGCGTCCGTAGCAGTTGCAAGCAATATTGCAGAAGGCCGGGGACGTTGTACTCCGGGAGAGTTCAGGCAATTTTTGGGTATGGCGCAGGGGTCGAATTATGAAGTGCAGGCGCAACTCGTGATTGCAAGAAGATTGAATTTTGGGAAGGCAGCTCGTTTGGACGAGGCAGAACGGTTGAGCGTTGAAGTCGGCAAAATGCTCAATTCATTTATGGCTAAGGTCGGAGCTAGAAGCTAGGAGCTAGAAACTATGTCGGTATTGGTTGGTAAGGGAACGCGGCTTATTGTGCAGGGGATTACTGGGCGTGAGGGATCGTTTCATGCTAAGGGCTGCGCGGAGTATGGCACGAAGGTGGTGGGGGGCGTTACGCCGGGGAAGGGCGGGACTACGTTTGAGGGGTGGCCGGTGTTCAACACCGTCGAAGAGGCGATGCGGGAGACGGGCGCGAATGCTACCGTGATCTTCGTTCCGCCGCCGGCGGCTGCGGATGGGATTCTGGAGGCGACGGCTGCGGGGATGCCGCTGATCGTTTGCATTACCGAGGGGATTCCGGTGCTGGATATGGTGAAGGTGTGGGAGATTGTGAAGGATTCGAAGTCGCGGCTGATTGGGCCGAATTGTCCGGGGGTGATTTCGCCGGGCAAGGCGAAGATCGGGATTATGCCGGGGCGGATTCATAAAGAAGGGTCGGTGGGGATTGTGTCGAAGTCGGGCACGCTGACGTATGAGGCGGTGTACCAGTTGACGCAGCGGGGGATTGGGCAGTCGACTGCCATTGGGATTGGCGGCGATCCGATTATTGGGACTACGCATATCGACGCGCTGAAGCTGCTGAATGATGATCCGGATACCGAAGCGATCATTATGATTGGCGAGATTGGCGGGTCGGCGGAAGAGGCTGCGGCGGAGTACATCAAGCAGAATGTGAAGAAGCCGGTGGTGGGATTTATTGCCGGGCAGACGGCTCCTCCGGGACGACGGATGGGGCATGCGGGCGCGATTATCTCTGGCGGCGAGGGGACGGCGGAGAGCAAGATGGCTGCGATGTCGGCTGCCGGGATTCATGTGGTGAAGTCGCCGGCGGAGATTGGCGAGACCATGCAGCGGGTGATGGGGAAGTGAAGAGGCAGACAGCAGAGAGTAGACAGTAGACAGGTAGGGCGCGGGGTATGGGCTGTCTCTCTTCGCTGTCTACTGTCTATCTGTCTACTGTCTGCCTTTAACGGGTTTGCTGGCGGGAGTAGTAGGCCCAGGCGATGGCGAACATCACGGCTACCATAAAGGCTAGCTCCGCGTGGGGGCGGTTGCGGTAGTAGAGGTTGACGATGGCGTCGAAGGTCCAGGCTGCGGAACCGACGGCCCATATCCATGCGGTGCGACGCATCATCTCTCCTTGGACGGACGAAGCCGCCCGAAGACGCGTTCTGGGTTGCGGACTGCGTCGCGCTCGGGAAGCGTATAGAGCATTTTATGCGCGAGTTTGCGGTGTGTGGGGGTGGGGTGGGTAATGGATGAGGTTCTATACTCCGGTATGCGCAAAATGTGGATGGGTTTGGTTGCGGTTGTGGTGTTGGTGGGCGTGTCTGCGGTTGGGTGTGCGCAGACGGTTTCGGTGCGGTTTCCGGCGGCGGTGTCGGGGAAGGCGCTGGATGGACGGCTGATGGTGTTGCTGTCGAATGATCCGAGTGAGGAGCCTCGGATGCAGATCAACGATACGATGCTGTCGCAGCAGGTGTTTGGCGTGACGGTGGACGGGATGAAGCCGGGGCAGGTTGTGGTCGTGGGAGAGAAGGCGGATGGATATCCGAGGGCGAAATTGAGCGACGTGCCGACGGGGGATTACACGGTGCAGGCGGTGCTGAATGTTTATGAGACGTTCCATCGCTGGGATGGGTCGGTGGTGAAGTTGTCGGCGGACCGGGGCGAGGGGAAGCAGTGGAATATTGCGCCGGGGAATTTGTATTCGAAGCCGGTGAAGGTGCATGTGGGGCCGGGTGCGAAGTTGCAGATGGTGATGGACCAGGTGATGCCGGAGATTAAGCCGGAGGCGGACACGAAGTACATTCGGCACATCAGGATTCAGAGTGCGCTGCTGACGAAGTTCTGGGGGCGGCCGGTGTATCTGTCGGCGGTGGTGATGGTGCCTTGGGGGTTCGATGAACATCCGGAGGCGCGGTTTCCGCTGATTGTGGCGGAGGATCATTACGTGTCGGACTTTGATGATTTTCGGACGGAGCCGCCTGATCCGAATTTGAAGCCGGTGTACTCGGAACGGTTTCATCTTGCGGGGTACAACCGGATTCATGCAGGAGGAGGCTTACAAGAATTATCTGGAGTGGATAAAGCCGGGGACTCCGCGGATGCTGATTGTGAAGCTGCAGCATGCGAATCCTTATTACGACGATAGCTATGCGGTGAACTCGGCGAATGTTGGGCCTTATGGGGATGCGATTGAGACGGAATTGATTCCGGCGATTGAGAAGAAGTTTCGCGCGATTGGAGCGGGCTGGGCGCGGTTTTTGTATGGCGGGTCTACGGGCGGGTGGGAGTCGCTGGCGGTGCAGATGTTTTATCCGGACCACTATAACGGGGCGTTTGTGGCTTGCCCTGATCCGGTGGACTTTCATGCGTTCATGACGCGGGATTTGTATAACGACGACAACATGTTTTATGCGCAGGGTGCGAACAAGCGCGTGGAGCAGCCGGCGATGCGGAATTATCTGGGACAGACGCTGATTTCGATGCGCGACAACATTGCGTATGAAGCGGCGCTGGGGGATCACGGGCGGTCGGGCGACCAGTTTGATATCTGGCAGGCCGTGTATTCGCCGCGAGGGGAAGGATGGGTATCCGCAGCCGATCTTCGATAAGACTACGGGCGTGATCGATCATCAGACTGCGGCGTATTGGCGGGAGCATTACGATCTGGATGCGATTTTGCAGAGGGACTGGACTACGTTGGGGCCGAAGCTGCAGGGAAAGCTGCATATCTATGTTGGGTCGGATGACACTTACTTTTTGAATAACGCGGTGTACCTGATGCAGGATTTTCTGGATAAGACAGGGACGCCAGGGTATGGGGTTCCTTACGAGGGCGAGGTGAAGTATGGGCCTCGGGCGGAGCATTGCTGGAATGGCGATCCTACGAAGCCGAATGCGTATTCGCGGATGCACTACAACCAGATGTATGTGGGGCAGATTGTGGAGCGGATGGAGAAGACTGCGCCGGTGGGCGCGGACCTCAGTAGCTGGCGCTATTGAGGCAGAGTGTAGAGGGTAGAGTGTAGAGCGTAGAGAAGGCGCTAGTCGATGAAGGTGCCCATGGGTTCGCCTGGCTTTAGGTCGGCGGCGAAGCGCAGGCGGTGGTTGTCGGGGTCTAGGATTTGGATTTCGCGGGATTCCCAGGGGAAGTTGGTGGGGCCCTGGAGGATGTTGGCGCCGGCGGCTTTGAGTTCTTTGTAGAGGGCGTCGACGTCGGAGCAGGGGGACCAGATCCAGGTGCCGGGGTTTCCCTGGCCGCCTTCGCAGAGCATGAGGGAACAGGTGCCTCGGCGGACGGAGGCGTAGTAGGGGAGCTGCCAAGGGATGGTGAAACCGAGGATGCGGGTGTAGTAGTCGAGGCTGGTGGCGAGGTTGGCTACGCGGAAGATGGGGATGGCGTGGTGGAGGCGGGCTTTGGTGGTGGGGGGCATGAGGGCTCCGTGGGCGGCGCAGCTTTTAGCTGCTAGCTTCTAGCTTTTAGCGAAAGGCGGCGGTGAAGGCAAGGGCGCGGGCAGATTTCTGCGGCCTGGTGGCCAGAACGGGCGCTCGCTGCGCGAGCGAGAAGCAGGTTCCTCGCTGCGCTCGGAATGACAATTTCTGAAAGAAATTGTCAAAGAACAGCAAAAGCAACAGCAACAGCAAAGGCAACAGCAAAGGCAACAGCAAAGGCAACAGCAAAGGCAACAGCAAAGGCAACAGCAAAGGCAACAGCAAGCAGGCAACAGCAACAGCAAAGGCATAGGCGATAGGCATAGGCAACAGCAACTACACTGGTCCTTCCCCTTCACTGCGCTCGAGGGTCAGGATGACGGGTCTTGGTGGCAAGGCCAAGCCTTCAAGGGCGGTACACTGGTAGGGCAGTCTAATTAAGGAGATTTACGTGTCAGAGCGCACTTTTAGCATCATTAAGCCGGACGCCGTGAAGAAGGGCGATGCCGGCGCTATTCTCGCCGAAATTGTGAAGGCGGGATTCAAGATTGTTTCGATCAAGAAGATTTCGATTTCGAAGGCGCAGGCCGAGGGGTTTTATCATGTGCACTCGGCGCGGCCGTTTTTTGGTGAGCTGACGGAGTTCATGAGCTCGGGGCCTATTGTTCCGATGGTGCTGGAGAAGGACAACGCGATTGCCGATCTGCGCAAGTTGATGGGCGCGACCGATCCGGCGAAGGCGGAAGAAGGAACGATTCGCAAGATGTTTGCGGAGTCGATTGGGGAGAACGCGATTCATGGTTCGGACGCGGCGGATACTGCGGCGTTCGAGATTGGGTATTTTTTTGCGGGGCTGGAGCTGAAGTAACGCGAAACGGAAGCGGGAAAAATCAGGGGCGGGCCGAGGAGGATATTCGGTTCGCCCCTATCTCTTCATCTGGGGATTACTGGTTGTTTATCGGCGGGATTGGGGAGAGCATTAGGCCGAAGGAAGAACGGGAGACAGCAGGTTACTCGCTGAGCTCGGAATGACAATTTCTTTAGAAATTGTCAAAGAAAAGCAAAGGCAACGGCGAAGGCGATCGTTGCGTGGTTATTTGGTGAAGAGGGATAGGTCGATGGAGTTGGCCATGGTGTGGAAGCCGTTGTCACCTGGGTGGAGGTGGTCGCCGGAGTCGGCGGCGGGGGCGAAGACGGAGGGGTTCGCGGGGTCGCGGGTGGCTTTGTCGAAGTCGATGACGCCGTCTAGTTGATTGGTGGTGCGGATCCATTGGTTGACGGCGTTGCGGACGGCGTCGCCGGCGGGTGAGGAGTAGGCGGCGCCCATGTAGGGGGTGAGGGTGGCTCCGATGACCTTGATGTGGTGGGCATGGGCGCGGGTTGCGAGCTGGGTGAGGCCGGTGATGAGGTCGTCGGCGGAGACGATGTCGTAGGGCTTTTTAGGGTCGTAGGCGTGGCCTATGTCGTTGATGCTTTCGAAGAGGATGACGTACTTGACGCCGGAGGGGGCGAGGACGTCGCTAGTCGAAGCGGGAGAGGGCGTTGGGGCCCCAGCCGTCGTTGAGGACGCGATTGCCGCTGATGCCTTCGTTGATGACGGCGAGGTTGGCGGTGGCGGGATTGGCATGGAGGCGGGCGGCGAGGAGGTCGGGCCAGGTTTGGTTGGTGCCGGAGGTGCTGTGCCAGCCGTCGGTGATGCTGTCGCCGAAGGCTACGATGGTGCCGGCTGGGGGAGCGGCTGGGGGCGCTTCGACTTCGACACCCTTGATGAAAATCCAGTGGTCCATGGGGGTGGCGTCCTTGAGGGTGAGTGCGATGACCTGGTCGAAGGTGGCGGTGTAGTTGGTTTCGAGGGAGAGGTCGTGCCCGGTGAGGGTGGGGATGGACTGACCGGCTACGGAGAGGGAGATGGCGAGGTCGGAGAGTGGGGCGAGGTTGAAGGGGATGGGGTCGGAGACTGCGATGGAGCCCTGAGGGATGGTGATGGCGGGATGGCCGTTGAAGGTGAGGGGGACGGAGGAGTTGGGCTGGATGGAGCCCGCTGGTGCGGGGAGGGCTACGGCGGATTCGTCGATGACCAGGGGGGTGACGCCTTGCTCGTTGGTGAGGACGACGCGGAGGGTGGAGCCGCCTAGCGAGACGTGAACGATCTCGCGGAGGGTGGTGGGGAGGGTGAAGGCTTTGTGGTCGTTGGGGTGGGCGACGGGCGCGGTGCCCCAGGTGGCTACCCAGTGGGGTTGGGCGGTTTGGGCGAGGGCGGGAAGGGTGAGGGCGGCTAGTACGGTGAGGCGGAGGGCGGTGGGGGACAGGCGCACGGCGGGGACTCCTGGTGGGTTGGCGAGCGGCGGCGGGTGGCCGGTTTCGCGTCGGTATCCAGCATACGTCGTCCTGCGCGGACGAGGGCCGTAGCCAACCCATGTCTCAAAAGCGAGACATGGGGCACCCGGATTGTGCGGTCCGGCCCGTTTGCAAGAGCGCGTACGGATGGGGCAGCCGGAGAAGAACGGGAGACAGCAGGTTCCTCGCTGCGCTCGGAATGACAATTTCTTTCAGAAATTGTCGAAGAACGGCAACGGCAACGGCAACGGCAAGAGCAAAGGCAAAGGCAAGAGCAAAGGCAAAGGCAAGAGCAAAGGCAAAGGCAAGAGCAACGGCGACGGTTGGCGGATATTTTTGAGGGGATGCGTAATTTGGGGGTGGTGGTGCGTATACACCGCGTATGTACGGATACGATATGGCATTGGCGAGCACGGTGAGTGGCGATACGCGGGAGATTGCGCGCGGGCTTCGCGAGCGCGATGTCGCGGTGCTGCAGATGCTGGTGGAGGAGTATCAGGACCGGCTGGTGCGGTATTTGGTGTATGTGCTGGGGCGTCGGGATGGGGTGGACGACGTGGTGCAGGAGACGTGGCTGCGGGTGATGGAGCGGGGGCGGAGCTACGATGGGCGCTCGCGGTTTGAGCCATGGCTGTTTACCGTGGCGCGGCATCTGGCGATGGATTTTTTGAGGCGGCGGCGCGAGGTGAGCCTCGACGCAGAGGAGGATGGGCGGGCGGCGGTGGCGGCGCCGGCGTCGGAAGGGCTGTCTCCGTTTGCGGCGGCGGCGCGGACCGAAGATGCGGAGCGGCTGGCGTCGGCGCTGCAAGGGTTGCAGGGAGTTCAGCGAGAGGCACTGGTGTTGCGGTTTCTGGAGGACTTGTCGCTGCAGGAGATTGCGGCGGTGGTGAAGGCGCCGGTGCCTACGGTGGCGGCGAGGATTTATCGCGGGCTGGCGGCGTTGCGGTCGCAGATGGAGGAGAAGCATGAGCGCTGAGAGGCATTTGGATTTCGAGGAGAGGATTGACCGCGGGCTGGCTGGTGCTGGGACGCTCGAGGACGAGCGCGCGCTGGCGGAGCATGTGGGTTCGTGCGCGGCGTGTGCGGAGTATTTGAGCGCTAGCCGGAGGGCGGTTGCGGGGTTGAAGGGGTTTTCGTTTGAGGCGGGGCCGGGGCTGAATGCGCGAGTGATGGCTGCGGTGCGCGCGCGGGCGGAGGAGTTGGAGACGCGGCGGCGATGGGTGAGGCTGAGTGTTGTGGCGCTGGTGCTGACGGTGCTGGGAACGGTCGTGGATTTGCGGGTTGGACGCTGGGCTGCGGGGTTCTTTGGCCTACCGTCGGTTGAGGTGCATCACGGGTTGATGGCGCTTTGGATTTTGCCGTCGTTTGGGTTGCTGTTGTTGTTTCCGCTGCTGCCGTTGTTGTCGGCGAAGCGGTCTGGCGAGTCGGTTTAGGGAAGGAAGGACGATATGAACAAATTTATGGAAGTGGTGCCGAAGGGCGTGAAGGTTGCTGCGGTGGTTTGGATGTGCGCGATCGTGGTGCTGGGGACGGTGGCTGGGTGTATGTTTCCGCATTGGGGGGATAGCGGGACGTGGCATATGCCGTGGTTTGGAAGCATTGCGATTGGCGCGGTCGGCGGGCTGGCGATGGGCGCGTTCATGGCGGTGTGGCTGTTGTGCGTGGGGTATGTGTATGCGGATGCGAAGCGGCGGGCGATGCGGCCGGTGTTGTGGGCGCTGATTGCGGCGCTGTTTCCGCACCTGTTCGGGTTCCTGCTGTACTTTGCGCTGCGGCAGCCGATGTCGCCGCGGTGTCCGAAGTGCGGGCAGCCGGTGACACTGGATCAGCGATTCTGCTCGTGGTGCGGAACGGCGGCGCCGGTAGGCGGCGGTGCTGGAGCGGGTCCGGCAGATCCGGGCGCGGGGGCCGTGCCTGCGGTGTGAGGATCTGGGCCTGTGGAATGAGCGCGGTCGGCGGCAAGGTCGCCGGAGGCAGGGCGGTAATCGAAAAAAGTAATCGATTTCGCAAGTTACGCACTGCCAAACGTTGATGAACGGGACTATTATGCTGTCGAACCGCCTCTCCTACCTTCCGAGCCCGGGAAGACCAGACTTGCTCGGTATCAGGACGGCTCAATATCGAGTCTTGAGGTGTTGTATGGAAGCACTCCGTTACTTAGTCATTGCGTGGGGAGCTGTCGGGATCGTGCTGCTGGTGCTGCTTGGGTATCGTGGAACGCTGACACGGTATGAGGAAGACCAGATCTTTCTAAATGATGCTGTGACTGTGGAGTCTCAGCAGCAGAGCGATATTCAGCGGAAGCTGCTTAAGCTCCGGCCGTTGCTGGTCGCCACGCTGTGGACGATTGGTCTACTGACTGCGGTGATCCTGGGCTTTTTTATTCGCGACATGATCATTCACCTGATGTAGAGGGATTGTAGAGGGTAGGGGTAGCCGGAGCGGCGGGCTCCGGCGCGGGCCTGGTCCATGGGACGGGTGATAGAGGCGTTGCGCTATGGGGCAACGGCGGCGGGGTTGGTGTGCGTGTGAGGCGCGTGGGCGGCGGTTTGCGCACAGCTGGGGAATGCCTTTGTAGAATTGGGGGAGACCCCTGGGCGGGCTTGCTCGCTGCGGCGGTCTGCAGAGGTGCGTGCTGGACGCAGGAAAGCCATCGAGGACAGCGCTGGGGGTGGCGATTCGCAGGGCCACGCACCAGCTCTATGACGCCGAGCCGCGGGTGCTGGATGATCCGATTGCCGTGCCGCTGCTGCGCAAGACGTATGCAGCGGCACTGGACGAGGCAGCGGGGACGTTCAACGAACGATCCTCGCTGGGGCTGCGGGCGTGGATGGTGTCGCGCAGCAGGTTTGCCGAGGACAAGCTGGCGGAGGCGGTGGGACGCGGGGCGCAGCAGTATGTGCTGCTGGGCGCGGGGCTGGATACGTTTGCGCATCGCAATCCGCATGCCGGGGTGAGGGTGTTCGAGGTCGACCATCCGGCGACACAGGCGTGGAAGCGCTGGCTGGTGAAGGAGAGCGGCTTGCCGGAGGTGGAGCACGTGCAGTATGTGCCGGTGGACTTTGAGCGCCAGAGTCTGGCGGCGGAGCTCGAGGATGCGGGGCTGGATGTTTCAACGCCAACGATGTTTGCGTGGCTGGGGGTGGTGCTGTATCTGTCGCATGCTGCGTTTCGAGGGACGCTGGATTGGATTGGGGATTTTCCTGAGGGCAGCGGCGTGGTAATGGATTATGCACTGCCGCGACATGCGCTGCCGCAGGAGGAGCAGGAGGGACGGGATTGGCTGGCGGCGAGGGTTGCGAGGATTGGCGAGCCGTTTCAGCTGTTCTTCACTCCGGAAGAGATGGCGGCGGAGCTGGCGGGGTTTCGGGAGATTGAAGATATGGACACGAACGAGATCGGCGCGCGGTATCTGGCGGGTCGTACGGATCGATTGAGTTTGGCCGGGAAGGGCGGGCGGTTGGTGTGTGCGTGGCAGTGAGGTGTGAGATTCGCAGACGCGTGATGCGGAGTTTCGGGGACTGCTCTATGCTGGGAGTCTATGAGCGACGGGTTCGGAACGCAGGTTAAGGCTGAGAGATTTGGGACGCTGGCGGATGGCGGCGTTGTGACGCTGTATGTGCTGACGAGTGATGAGATGCAGCTGCGGCTGATTACGTATGGCGCGCGAGTGGTGGGGCTGATCACGAAGGACCGCGATGGGGAGTCGGGCGACGTGACGCTGGGGTATGGCGAGCTGAAGCCGTATGTGGAGAACACGAATGCGTACTTTGGGGTGATTGCGGGGCGGTATGCGAATCGGATTGCGAAGGGGCGGTTTGTGCTCGACGGGAAGACGGTGCAGACGACGATTAATGACGGCGTGAATATGCTGCATGGAGGCGTTGAGGGATTCGATCAGCGCAACTGGGAGGGCGATGTGGTGGCGGATGGCGTGGAGTTTACGCTGGTGAGTCCGGATGGCGACCAGGGGTTTCCGGGAGCGCTGGCGGTGACGGTGCGGTACACGCTGAAGGGGAGTGTGGTGCGGATTGCAGTACTCGGCACGGAGCAATCAGGACACGGTGGTGAACCTTACGAATCATGCGTACTTCAACCTGGATGGAGAGGCTTCGGGAACGATTCTGGGCGAGGTGTTGACGCTGGAGGCGGATGCTTATACGCCGGTGGCGGATGCGGCGGCGATTCCTACGGGAGAGATTGCCAGCGTGGCGGGGACGCCGTTTGATTTTCGCGAGGCTACGGTGATTGGGGCGCGGATTAACGTGGAGAATGATCAGCTGCGGTATGGACGCGGGTATGACCATAACTGGGTGGTGCGGGGGAAGGCTGGAGAGTTGAGGTTGGCGGCGAAGGTGTATGCGCCGAAGTCAGGAAGGACGTTGACGGTGGAGACTACGGAGCCGGCGATCCAGTTTTATTCGGGGAATTTTCTGGATGGGACGCTGGTGGGGAAGTCGGACGTGGCGTATGTGCAGCGGAGTGGATTTTGTTTGGAGACGCAGGCGTTTCCGGATGCGCCGAATCATGCGAATTTTCCTAGCGCGGAGTTGAAGGTGGGGGAGATGTACGAGAGTGTTACGACCTGGACGTTTGGGGTGGAGTGAGTGGCCTGGGAGTTGTCAGTTGTAGTGCAGTTGTCGCTTGGTCCGTGGCGGCAAAGAGACGGCCTAGCGGGAGCTGGCGATTTGTTTGTCGAGGGTTTCTAGTTGCTGGGGGTCTAGTTGTTGGCGGATCTGGAGGAAGGTGTGGGCGTATTCCTTTTCCAGGTCGCTGCGGGCCTGGGAGACGCGGTCGATGGCGGCGAAGACCTTGGTTTCGTCGCGAAGGTCGGCGTTGGAGAGGCTGCCGAGGTTGATCTCTTCGCGCTGGAGGTTGGTGTAGAGGTTGATGAGGGTGGGCTTGTTGGCTTCGAAGATGCCGTCCATGCGGCGCTGCTGATCGGAGGAGAGGTTGAGTTTTTTGGCGGTGCCGTGGTTATCCCACCAGCGGCCGCCGAGGCCTAACTGGAGACCCATGCGAGGCAGGCCGCGGGAATCGATGCCGGGGCGATCGAAGTGGCCGGGGTTCATGTTGGAGGCGCGGCCGCCCATCATGCCGCCGCCTCCCATGGAATGGCCGCCGCCGCCGTGCTGGGCCAGGAGGGGCGCGGAGGCGAGAGCCAGGAGCAGACACAACGACGTACCGGCCAGCTTGGCGGCCGGCTTGGCGACCAGCAGGTCAAAGCGCCCGGCGACGGTGCGTCGAGATGTGAGGTTGTGCGTCAAGCGTCCTCAGTTAGGTTGAATTAGTCCTGAATGGAAGTCAGGGTCCCGGTGTTGGGTGCGGGTGCGGGCGTGAGGCCCAGGGCCGCGGGGGAATCGCTCGAGGGGTCGAGCGAGGCGTCGATGGCCTGAAGCATGTGATTGTCGGCGGAGATGCGGGCCGCGAGACGGACGACGTGTGGTGCCGGGGCTACGCTCGCGGTCGCCGTGAGCACGGAAGTTTTGGGCGCGGGGGCTGGTTGCTGAGCGGGAGTCAACTGGGCTGTGGCCACGGGCGCGGGCTGGGTGTTGAGGATGGAGAACTGGTGGGTCGCGTTGATGAACGCGAAGCCGAGGGCCATGGAGAGCGTGGCGGTCGCCCAGGCGGTGTGGCGCTGCCAGCTGGAGCGCTGTTCGGCGGGAATGGGGATGGGGAGCGTGGCGGAGCGGCGCTCGCTCCAGGCGGTGGAGACTTGCTGGAAGCTGGCGATGGGCGAGCGGGCGAGGGCAACGCGCTCGGCGCAGAGGGAGCAGGCGTCGAGGTGAGCGGCTGGGGCGGGGGCGAGGTCGCCGATGAGGTGGTCGTCGATCTGGTCGGGCGTGAGGTGGTCGGGCGTGAGGCGGGCGGCGAAAGACTCGGCGGGGATGGAGGCGAGGTGGTCCGGATGGGAGTTCATAGGGTTTCTCCGGCAGGATGGGATGCAATGGTTTCAGGTGAGGCAGATGCTGCGTTGGGCTTGCGGGTTGCGGGCTCGGCGGCGCGGTTGCGGGTTGAGAGTCTGCTCGGGAGTGGCGGATTGGGCGGCGCGAACCTGGGTGCGCACAGATTTCAGGGCGCGGTGGAGGTGCGTCTTGACGGTGTTGACGGGGATGTTGGTGATGGTGGCGATCTCGGATAACTCGAGCTCTTCAGAGAAGCGCATGAGGAAGACGGTGCGCTGGTTGGGAGAGAGATTCTGCAGGGCGGCGTAGACCTGGGAGGCCTTCTCTTTGACGAGGAGGCGGGATTCGGGAGAGCTTTCGGGGCTGGGGAGGAAGTTGGAGGCGTCGGTGATGTCGATGGCGGTGGCGCGGGCCTGACGCCAGAAGCGGAACTTGAGCAGGCGCTGGTGGTCGCGGATGAGGTTGACGGCGATGGAGGTGAGCCAGGTGCTGATGGAGCAGTCGCCGCGGAAACGGTCGCGAGCGTTGTAGGCCTTGAGAAAGCAGTCCTGGGTGATGGACTCGGCGAGGTCTGCGTCGCCGACGGAGAAGGCGACGAAGCGCAGGAGGCGTGGCCGGTAGTTGCGGACGAGGGTATCCATGTCGTCCAGCTCCGAGGCGGTGTGCTCGGTGGCGGGGACGTTGGCGATGGATGCATCCAGAGCTAGCTGCATATGGTTGGAGACGTGCGACCCTCCTCATCAGGTTACATAAAAGATGAGGTATTTCGGGGGGAAGTTTCAAGGTGGGGAGAAGGAGCTTCTAGCTAAAGGCTGGAAGGGCGGTTGAAGCAGATTCCTTCGGAATGACAGCCAGAAAGGCAAGGGCAAGGGCAAAAGCAACGACAAGGGCAGAGGAGCGGTTAACTGGATGCTTTGTCAGCGGCCTGGGAGGCTGCGGCGGCGGAATTTGCGGCGGAGGTGGCTGCGGCGTCGGCGGTGGTTTTGTCGGCGGAGGCTGCGGCTGCGGCGGATTCGTTGTAGGCGGCGGAGGCAGCTTCGGCGGCGGCCTGGGCAGCTTCGGCGGCGTCTCTCTGGATGATGTACTCGTCGACGATGACGGCGATGAGGGCGGCGGTGGGGACGGCGACGAGGGCTCCGACGACGCCGGCGAGGGCGGTGCCGACGAGCAGGGCGACGAGGACGGAGAGGCCCATGAGGTTGACGCTGGTGCGCATGATGCGGGGGGTGAGGAAGGCGTTCTCGAAGTTGGACGTAGATGACGTAGAAGATGAGGACGCCGGCCATCTTGGTCCAGGAGTCGGTGGCGGCGACGCCGGCGGCGAGGAGGATGGTGATGACTCCGCCGGCGATGGGAATGATGTTGAACAGGCCCATGAGGACGCCGAGGAGGACGAAGTAACGGACGTGCAGGAGGCCGAAGACGATGGTGCTGCAGACGCCGAGGATGAGCATGAGTGCGACCTGGCCGACGAGCCAGCTGCTCATGCGGACTTCGGCGACGACGAGGGTGTTGGCGAGGCGGTCGCGGGAGTCGGTCGGAGAAGAAGCGAGAGGAAGAAGCAGTAGACGTACTCGCCTTCGAGCATGAAGTAGATGCAGAGGATGAAGGCGGTGAAGAGGTCGAAGATGTGGGCGAGCCAGAGGGGAGCGGTGGCGAAGAGATACTGCGCGGTGGAGGCGATGGCGCCTTCGCTTTTCTGGGCGAGGGAGTCGACGCCGAACTTGTCGGCGAGGGGGAGGTGCTTGATCTTGGCGATGACGGAGGGGATGCGGGCGGGGAGGTCGGTGGCGAAGTGCTGGATGTCGTGCATGACCGGCGGGAGGCGCGACGATGAGGAAGAGCGTGAGAGCGAAGAAGACGGAGAGAACCAGAGTGACGATGGCGAGTGGGCGGGAGGGAGACCAGTTGCGGATGTGCAGGCGCATGATGTGCTGCACGAGCGGCATGAGGACGACGGCGAAGAGCGCGCTGACGTAGACGATCTCGAGGACCTGGCGGAGACGCCAGGCGAGCGCGAGGCCGAGAGCGAGCGCGAAGGCGAAGAGGATGTAGCCGCGGACGGTGGAGACCTGCTTCGCGTGATCGTCGGCGGGATTGGAGTTGTAAGGCTGCAGCGACAGCGGGCACGCTCCCCTGGATGGTTGTACTGGATGCTCTCACTTGGATGCGGTGGGGCGCAACCGGGCTGGCTGGTTGTAGATAGCGAGCGGGGTTCGCGGTAGACCCGTGCGGGGGATGGTGCGGGCCTTCAGCTCTTGGCGGGTTCACGGCGCATAACCTGGGCCTGCGGCCCAGGCTGTGATGGGACGGGCCGTCGGCCCTTAATGCTGAGGTGCCGTGTCGGATGGCCGTGGGCCCTGGCTGCCGAGGTTGCCGTGTCGGATGGGGCGGGCTTCGCCGTCAATGCAGAGGTCTGCTCATGGGATGGGACAGGCCTTCGCCGTCAATGCAGAGGTCTGCTAGCGGTGGGAGGGAGGGATGAGCTTGATCTGGAAGATGGTGGGCCACTCTTTGCCGGTGACGAAGAGGCGATCGTGCTGGGCGTCGTAGGCGATGCCGTTGAGGACGGCTTCGTCGTCGAGGTGCATGACGTAGGGGAGAAGGCCGGTGAGATCGATCCAGGCGATGACGTGGCCGTCGCGGGGTGAGATGCGGGCGATGCGGTTGGTGTGCCAGACGTTGGCGTAGATTTCGCCGTGGATGTACTCGAGCTCGTTGAGGTTGGTGACGGGAGAGCCCTGGTCGGTGACGGTGATGTTGCGGACTTCGTGGAAGTCTTTGGGGTCGCGGAAGCGGATGGTGGCGGTGCCGTCGTCGGTGAGGATGTGGGTGCCGTCCTGGGTCATGCCCCAGCCTTCGCCGGTGTAGGTGAAGCGGGCGAGGGGATGCAGCGTGGCGCGGTTGTAGACGAAGCCGGTGTGGGCTTGCCAGGTCCACTCGTATAGGTTGGGGCCCCAGTTGACGATGCCTTCGCCGAAGTATTGCGGGGCGAGGTCGAGGTGCTGCTTTACGTGGCCGGTGGGATCGTAGACGAGGATTTGTGAGTGGCCCTTGATGCCGGTGCCTTCGTAGAAGAGGCCGTTGAGGTAGAAGAAGCCTTCGGTGTAGGAGCTGGTGGAGTGCGGGAAGGTGGCGATGACCTTGTAGCCGTAGACGGGCGTTGGGTTGGTTTGCGCTTGCGCGGAAGAGAGGGCGAAGAGGATGGTGAGGGCGAGGAGCAGGGCGCGGCGCATTAAGGTGAGGATATCGCAGCGGGACAGGGGACAGAGGATAGGGGATAGAGGCCCCCGGGGTTAGCGGGGACTCCGGGGCTGGCGGATGGCGGTTAGGACGGCTTCGACGGTCTGATTGAGGGTGAGCTGGCCGGTGTGGATGGTGTGGGCGGCGATGCGTTCGTAGTGGGGGCGGCGGAGGCGGAAGCGGCGCTCGGCGAGGTTGAGGTCGGCGAGGTTGGGGCGGACGGTGGCGGCGGGGTCGGCGGCCTGGTTGGCGCAGCGGGTTACGAGGGTGTCGAAGTCGGCGGCGAGGTAGATGACGGCGGTGTGGGGCGTCTGTTCGAGGAGGAGGCGATTGCCGAGCTCTTCGGGGGCTCCGCCGCCGAGGGCGATGACGGCGCGACGCTGGCCGAGGAGGGCGGCGAGGGTGGCGGACTCGAGGTGGCGGAAGTGGGCTTCGCCGTATTCGGCGAAGATTTCGGGGACGGAGCGCTGGTGGCGGGCTTCGATCTCGCGGTCGAGATCGAGGAAGCGCCAGCCGAGGCGCTCGGCGAGGAGGGCGCCGGCGGTGGTTTTGCCGGATCCCATGAAGCCGGTGAGGACGATGCGGTCAACGGTGGCGGGTTTGGGTTTGGCGGGCATGGACTGGTGGCCGGTTTGGGTTTGGTGCAGGTCAAGGATTGCTGTAGTCATTGTCGTCTCCGTGGGGATTTCGGTGAAGCAAAGTTTGTTGGGGGCAAAAGAAAAACCGCAGACCCTGTGGGCTGCGGCTCGGTGGATGGCTTGGGTTCTCTTTTAGGTGGGATCAGAGAAGTGCGCAAGGCCGCCGGGCCGCTGGGGATACCAGTAGCAATAGCTAAATCGGCCGGTGGTGGGGCGCAGGTTCATCGCGATTTATGGTAGCGCGGGGCGGAAGTTGTGGCAAGAGGAGAGATTGGGGGTGTGCGGTGATCGGTTGGCTTGCCGCGTGTGCCTGCAGAGCTCGGTATCTAGAATTTGTAGCCGAAGCCGATCGAGACGATGGGGTAGAACCTCAAGGCTGAGAGGTCGTCACGGTACTTGCTGCGTTGGGCTGCTAGATCTGACTGAAAGGTGGGGTTGCTCTCGGCGTCCTGGCAGGCTGTGCCATATTCATTGCAGATGGTACCGACGAAGTTGAGGTCAACGTTGGGATAGCCCACGTAGGCGAAGCCGATTTCGACGGGAACACTGAAGTGTTTGCTGGCCTTTCTGGGGACGATGTTTCCCCAGCCGAAGCTGAAGACAGGACCGACTTTATTGCCCAGATAGAGGGTGCCGGTGGCGTGGGGCGGGTCGGTCAGGCTGGCGTAATAGGTGGTGCCGTTGAGGGTGAAGCTTTGATTCGGATTGAGGGTGGCGGTGCCGGTGATGTCATTGGCGTTGTAGGCGATGAGTCCCCCGCTGAGGCGGAACTTGCCGTTGAACGGGTACCAGTCGAGGCTAAGCGCTCCGGAGGCGAGCTGGAGATCGCTGCTGTAGGTAACGTAGTTCTCCGTGATGCTGACATTGTATTTGAAGAAGTATCCGCTGCCGCGCAAATTCCACTTACGCGCGAGGGGAGTGGCAATATCAAATCCAATACCGCCCGTGCCGACCTTTACGTCGATACCGACCGCGGAAAAAGGCTTGGTGGAGGTTTCGGGAGCGGGCTGCTTGCTGCCAGACGCGGGGACCGGAGCTTCGGGCACGGAGGAAAGGTTGAGGGTTGTGCTGGATGAGGAGTCCGTGACAGACGCGGGGGGGACTAGCTCTGCGCGGTCGGCCGTGGCTGAGGTTTGAGCCAGGAGCGAAGGGCTTAGTGCAGCGGAGAGAACCAGGAGTGATGAAAGGTACGACCTATTGAAGTTCACAGATATCCGATCAGGGCATGGTTAGGTGAAGGACCCGCGACGAACAACGTCGATGCTGCGAAGCGACGAGAAGCGGCTGCAAATTTTGCACAACGGCCGGCGGATTATGGGATTTCCCCGAATGACTACGGAGCAATTTAGCCGACGCTTTGGTTGGTCGATACTGGCAAAACTGACAGCCCCGGCGGTTAGCGGCGAGGGGAGGTTGCCGGTGGGTCGCTTCGATTGTGGCTGCGATGTCGGCGAGGCTCGAATGCGGCGATGGCTGGAAGTTCTGACAGTTGTTTGGTGCCTGGAATGGCACGATGATGGTGGGATTAAGTTTGTCCTGCGACCGATGCGGCGACGGTGCGGTACAGCCACTGCCTGAGGGAAGCGAACGTCTATGCATGCTCTGGAGATAAGTCTTCTTGTGTTCGCGCTTGTCGTCGGAGGCGCATTTGCCGGGATGGTCGTGCGCGTATTCAGGCCGGACGAACGTTTCAACGCGGAATCGAAAGACACGATCCGGCTCGCGATTGGGCTGGTTGTGACCATGACGAGCCTGGTGCTGGGGATGCTGGTGTCTTCGGGCAAGACGTATTACGACGGGCAAAAAACAGAAGTGGCGCAGTTGTCTGCGCAGGTGATGTTCATCAACGGGTTGTTGATTGCTTACGGTCCTGAGACGCAGGAGCTTCGGGTTGAAGTTCGCGCTTATATAGAGGCCGTTGTCGATCGAATATGGCCGAAGAACGAAATGCAGTCGGTGAAACTTATGCCGTTGGCCAACAGCGAAACCTTTTATGAGCACCTGCAACTGCTTGCGCCTAAGAATCCACAGCAGGCCGCGATAAAGGCCGAGATGATGGAAGCTACTCTTAGCTTGAGAAAGTCCTACTGGTTTATGTTTCTCAAATCGGAAGAGCCGGCGATGTCGGTACCGCTTTTGTCAGTCGTCACGGCTTGGCTGGTAATCATTTTTTTCAGTTTCGGGGTGTTTGCTCCGCGCTTGCCGAATGTGATCACGACGTTGGTTGTTTGCGCCATGGCTGTTTCGGCGGCGGTCTTCATTATTGTTTCGCTGAATTCACCGTTCACCGGGGTGATGAGAATCTCGCCTGCCGCGATTCGTGACGTGTTGAGTCAAATGGCCGCGGCGCAGTGAGGGAGTCCGAGCCGTGAAACGACGAATTCCCTTCGTGCGCGCGGGCTTAGGGCTGCGGTGCGAAGGGAATTGGTTGGAGGGTGGCTAGTTTTTTCTTTTGGTCGGGGGTTCTTTTTTTAGCTTGCTGGCGATGTTGGACCAGACGGCGTCGCTGGGTTCGGGGCCGGTGCCGTCGCTGCTGGGTTCGAAGAGGCTCTTGGCCTGCTCGGCGATGGTTTCTAGATCGCGGACGAGGGCCTGCGCAGTCGGGATGGGCGGCGAAGAAGTTGGCGAAGCGGGGGTCCTTGCTGATGGAGCCGCCGCCGGATTCGAAGAGCTCGGGAAGATATTCCTCAAACTCTGCGGGGGTCATCTTGTCGAGATTGGCTGTAGCGAGGTCTTTCATCAGGCAATCACCTTCTGGCCTGCGGGCTCTTTTCGCCAACGGCTCTGGTGCGGTGTCGAGCGGTTGAAGCGCCTGGGATTCGCGAAGGAGTTCGCGGAGCTTGAGGCGGGCCTTGTGGAGCTGGGACTTGCTGTTGCCGGTGGAGCATTCGAGCATGGTGGCGATCTCGTTGTGCTCGAAGCCTTCGACGTCGTGGAGGACGAAGACCATGCGGTAGCCGGGAGGAAGCAGAGGCGACGGCGCGCTCGAGGGTGACGCGGTCGACCGAACCCGAGAGCATGGTGTCGCGGGAGCCGAAGTCGCGCTTGGGCGCGTCTTCTTCGGAGGGGTTGATGGTCTCTTCGAGAGAGACGAGCTGCAGGCCCTTCTTGCGCAGATGCATGAGGACGAGGTTGACGGTGAGGCGATGGAGCCAGGTGGAGAAGGCGCACTCGCCGCGGAAGCTGCCGAGCTTGCGGAAGAGATGGAGGAAGGCCTCCTGGGTCATGTCCTCGGCTTCGGAGACGTTGCCGAGCATGCGCAGGCAGAGGGTGTAGACGCGGCGCTTGTGGAGCGCGTAGAGCTTGGCAGAAGGCCTCGGGGTCGCCGTTCTTGGCGCGCTCGATGGCTTCGGCTTCGCCGGCGATTGGAGCGATTCCGCTTGAAGAAGCCGGGGTTCGGTTTCGTCTGCATTCTCGGTAGGCCTTGGAGATCCATAGATGATTTGTCCGCTCTTGGTCTTAGATCGAACGGCGCAGCGTTGCTTGACTCTAGTCTGTAACGCTGCGCGAAAGACAAAGGTTTCAAGAGCTTGGACTGGTGAATGAGCCCGAGGGTTGTCCGGTGGAAAGATTCCGGGGTAAGGTGCGTGGGGTGAGTGGTTGGGGCTGATGTAAGTGTACGCGTGGAGCGGTGGAAACCCACATCTCAAAAGCGAGATGTGGGGCACCCGGAGTGGTGGTTAGGAGCCGATGAAGCGGGCGTAGAGGGAGCGGGCGAGGCCTGATGTCGGTGGTGCCCTGGATGAGGGCGCGGCCGTCGGGGAAGACGGTGAGGGTGTAGGGGTCGTAGGTGAAGCGGAGGAGGAGGTCGTTGGCGCTTACGGTCGCCGTAGGGGCTGGAGGCGGGTTCGCGCATGGCGGCGAGGTCGACGGGGCGGTGGTGCTCGTGGATCTGGACGGAGTTGCGGCCGCAGAGGGTGATGTGGGGGCGGCCTGGTCTCCGGCGAGGTGGCGGAAGATGCGCTGGTCGCAGACGTCGCAGTCTGCGCGAGGGGTGCCGGTGTTGATCTCGGAGCGGGTCGTTTGCCCAGAGATCGAAGGAGAGGAGGGTGCGGCGCATGAGGTGGGGTTGGTGGGTGAGGAACTTGAGGGCTTCGGTGACCTGGATGGAGGCGGCGAGGTTGACGGCGGTGGAGAGGATGCCGGCGGTGTCGCAGGTGTCGACGTGGCCGGTGGGGGCGGAGGGGAAGATGCAGGCGAGGCAGGCGGTCGGAGGGGTAGGGGTAGGGGTAGAGGTAGATGCAGGTTCTTCGCAAGTCAGAGGTCTCGACTGCGGGCTGAGCGCTGGACTTCTGGATGACAGACTCGTCGAGTTTGGGGAGGATGTTCATGGTGGCGGCGTAGGCGCCGATGGCGGCGGCGTAGATCCAGGGGCTGGTTGCTGGACGCGAGTCGTTGATGAGGTAGCGGGTTTCGAAGTTGTCGGTGGCGTCGAGGACGAGGTCGGCGGGGAGGAGGAGTCGGGGATGTTGGCGGGGACGAGGTCGGCGATGTGGGCGTGGACGTGGATGGTGGAGTTGAAGAGGGCGATGTGGCGGCGGGCGGCTTCGGCTTTGGGGAGGGAGTCGCGGGCGTCGGCTTCGTCGAAGAGCATCTGGCGCTGGAGGTTGGAGGGCTCGACGAAGTCGCGGTCGATGAGGGTGAGGGTGCCGACGCCGGCGCGGGCGAGGAGGGTGGCGGTGGCGGCTCCGGTGGCGCCGACGCCGACGATGGCGACGTGGGCGCGGGCGAGGAGTTGCTGGCCGGTGTGGCCGATGCCGGGAGAAGAGGATTTGGCGGGAGTAGCGGTCGTGATCGGAGATGGGGTCTGGGACGGAGTTGGGGATGGGCGGATTGCGGTGGCTGCGTTCGGGGCGGGTTGAGGGTCGTGGGTGGTGAACGCAGGCATGAGGGAAGTATACGGTTGGAGGGGAATCTGCGAGGGAGGTCGGGGAAGGGTGGAGCGAACCCGCGGGAGGTGGATTGCATCTGTAAAATGAAAGCTATACGGGATCAGGTGAAAGCCGTGTGTTTGAGGCCTGCGAGGACGGGGCCGCCGCAGGATGAGAGATTGACGAGAGAGAGGGCGGCTTTCGAATTTGCGAATTTGAAGGTTGAGAGGAAAGCGGCGTTGGCGCGGAGCGAGTGGTTGAGCGAGCGCGAGATGAAGCGACTCTCCGCGCGCCTGCTGGGGGTTGAAGCTGGAATGCGCCGCCGGGGGTGGGTGCGTTGGGCGATGCTGCTGATGCTGGGATGCGCGGGATTGGCGCTGCGGGCGCAGACGGTGGACACGGTTGCGCCGCCAGGACAGCGGACTGCGGGCGATCAAGGCGCACAGGTGATCAACGCGCTGCCAGCGTTGCAGCCGAGCTTGTGGTCGAAGGCGGGGACGACGGTGACGGCGGTGCGGTTTGCGGGCGTGACGTTTGGCGAGAAGAACGCGATTGTTTCGGAGCTGAAGCAGAAGGTGGGCGAGCCGCTGGATCCGGACAAGGTGCGGGCGGATATGCGGCGGCTGTTTGCGTCGGGGCTGTATCGTGAATATCAGCGTGAGTGTGGTGCGCGGAGGGGAATGGGTGTGGCGCTGGTGTATTCGGGACAGCCGCAGTATTTTGTGGGGCGGGTGACGATTGCCGGGGTGAAGAACGAGCGGCTGGCGTCGCTGCTGGAGTTTGCGACGCGGCTGGATCCGGGGACGCCGTTCACGGATGGAGCGCTGGCGACGGCGGTGGAGGCGGTGAAGGAGTCGCTGGCGGAGAACGGATTTTATATTCCGAAGGTGGCGCTGGCGACGAAGGTGGACGATGCGGAGCGGCAGGTGAATGCGACGTTCACGATCGACACGGGGCCGCAGGCGCGGGTGGGAGGGGTGGACGTTGGAGGGAACGGATCCGGGGATTGACGTGGCGACGTTTCGGAAGAAGGGGAAGCTGAATTGCAGCTGGCTGACGACGTCGTGGGACAGGTTGTTTGGGCGGGTGTGCGATCTGAAGGTGACGCGGGAGACGATGAGCAATGCGCTGTCGGGCGTGCGGAAGTACTACCAGAAGCAGGATCGGCTGGAGGGGACGATCAGTCTGCAGACGTCAGACGTATGCGGCGCCGCGGCGGCAGGTGGACTACGACTTCTCGGCGAACCAGGGGCCGGTGGTGAAGGTGGTGGTGAATGGGGTGAAGCTGTCGAAGGCGCGGCTGAAGCTGCTGGTGCCGATGTATGAAGAGGGCGCGATCGATATCGATCTGCTGAATGAAGGGGCGTTCAACATCAAGGACTACCTGCAGCAGAGCGGGTACTTCGACGTGACGGACAAGGTGGAGTTGCAGGGCGAGGGGACGGCGGCAGGTGCAGGTGGTGTACACGGTGGACCCGGGCAAGAAGCACAAGGTGACGGAGGTGAAGCTGGAGGGGAACAAGTACTTCGACAACAGCACGCTGGAGGATGTGCTGCGGGTGAAGAAGGCGGACGCGTACCAGCGCAGCGGACGGTACAGCGCGCAGCTGGTGGCGGCGGATGTGAACTCGATTGAGGCGCTGTATCGCGCGAACGGATTCGAGCGAGGTGAAGGTGACGTCGGATGTGAAGGACGTGAGACGATGGGCCGCATGGGGAGCCGCTGAAAGAGGCGCAGATTCGCGGTGGTGTACACGATCGCAGAGGGGCCGCAGCAGAAGTTTGGCAATGTGGAGCTGACGGGGGTTGTCGCCGGAGCGGAGGAAGGAGGTGATGGGGCTGCTGAGCTCGAAGACGGGACAGCCGTTTTCGCTGATTACGCTGTCGGGAGATCGCGACGCGATTCTGAGCTACTACCTGGCGCACGGGTTCGACCAGGCGCGGGTGGAGACTGGCGCAGGCGAAGGAGCAGAAGGATGAGGCGCGAACCGATGTGGAGCTGACGGTGAGCGAAGGGCAGCGGGTGTTGGTGGAGAAGGTGCTGCTGTCGGGGATTGTGCATACGCGGCCGAAGGTGGTGCAGGGGCAGATATTGGTGCATGCGGGCGATCCGCTGGACCAGACGGCGCTGTTGCAGACGCAGAGAAATCTTTACAACCTGGCGCTGTTCAGCGAGGTGAATGCGGCGGTGCAGAATCCGGCGGGGAATGCGCCGGAGAAGAATGTGCTGGTGCAGGTGACGGAGGCGAAGCGGTGGGATGTTACGTACGGGTTTGGGATCGAGGCGCAGACGGGGACGCCGACGCTTGTGATTCGGGCGAGACGCAGGGAGCGAACGGCGGCGCAGAATGGGAAGGCGGGAGTGAGTCCGCGGGTGTCGCTGGATGTGTCGCGGATCAATCTGCGCGGGACGCAGCAACTCGCTGACGCTGCATTCGGAGTATGGGTTGCTGGAAGAGGTGGCGACGCTGAGCTTCAATGTGCCGCAGCTGTTCGGGAACAGGAAGCTGACGGGATCGGTTTCAGGCGGCTACTCGAATGTGCAGAACATTACGACGTTCGCGTCGTCGACGCTGCAGGGCGATCTGCGGCTGGTGCAGAAGGTGAAGCGGGCGGACACGTTT
Organism: uncultured Acidobacteriaceae bacterium; assembly: GCA_963821165.1. GTDB lineage: Bacteria > Acidobacteriota > Terriglobia > Terriglobales > Acidobacteriaceae > Granulicella. The sequence continues at coordinate 1,207,304 of CAWGCQ010000001.1, read as the reverse complement.
ATTTACGACTTTGAGTATCGGCGGGTGTCGGTGGATCCGAACTCGCTGGCGATCACGCCGAACTTGATTCCGCAGTTATCGGAGCCGGTGATTGTGGGAGGGCCGCAGGTGACGTAGATCCATGACACGCGGGACCCGAGCCCACTGAATGCGGGCAAGGGCAACTATTTTTCGTTGACGGAGTTTCTTGCGTCGTCGCAGTTCGGATCAGAGGTTAGCTTCAACAAGCTGGACGGCACGAAGTCGACGTATTACACGTTCGGGAAGCGGAAGTATGTGTTTGCGCGGAACCTGCGGATTGGATTTGAGAAGTCGTGGGGGCCGAATCCGAATGCGTATAACGCTGGCGACCAAATTGGGGTGCCCCCGACGGCGTGCGCTGGAGACCTGCTGTATACCAATCCGACGTGCAATGCGGTGCCGCTGCCGGAGCGGTTGTATGTGGGCGGAGCGACGTCGCATCGCGGGTTCGGGATCAATGATGGAGGGCCGCGCGATGGTACGACCGGGTATCCGGTGGGCGGAGGAGGAGCGGTGGTGAATACGTTTGAACTGCGCATGCCTCCGCCAACGCTGCCGCTGGTGGGCGACAGCATTTCGTTTGTGCTGTTCTGGGATATGGGCAATGCGTTTGAGTATCCGTCCAGAGATGTTCAACAGCATTGAACATTTTCATCAGCCGGACAAGGCGCAGTGCAGAGATTTGGCGGGGCCGCTGGCGGCTGCGGGAGGCAATGCATCCGAAGCGGTGGGCACCTGCAACTTCAATTATTATTCGCATGCGGTGGGGCTGGGATTGCGCTACGGGACGCCGGTGGGGCCGATTCGCGTGGACTTCAGCTATAACTTGAATCCGCCAATTTATCCGGTGTTTGACGACTACACGGGCGCTGCGCCGTATGTGGGGCAGGCGAGTCACTTCAACTTCTTCTTCAGTATTGGACAGAGCTTCTAAGCGATGATGCGACGCGTGGCACAACTCGAGAGCGGGCGGAGGGGCAGATGGATGCTGCTGCTGTGCGCGCTGTTGGTGTGGGTGCCGCGAGGTGTGGCGCAGAATGCGCCTCCGGTGCCGACGGGGGCTACGGCGGCGCCTGCGTTGCCGGCGTTGCCTGCAGGATCGGTGCCTTCGGTGGCGCAGTCGCAGGCAGGGCCGACGACGGTGGTGGAGCCGTCGCTGCCGGGAATGCCGCCGGCGCAGGGAGACGAGGTGGATCGGGTGGTGGCGATTGTGAACGGCCAGCTGATCCTGGACAGTGATGTGGACCGGGAGCGGCGGTTTGCGGCGTTGCTGAATTATGGCGAAGACAAGGGGCCCTTCAATCGGGATGAGGCGATTGAGCGGCTGATCAATCGGGATTTGATCTTGCAGCAGGCGCAGTTGCAGCCGGGCTATGGGGTGACGCAGGAGGCGGCGAGCAGGGATCTGGATACGCTGCGGAAGTCGCTGCCGACGTGCGCGAAGTATCACTGCGAGACGGAGGAAGGCTGGAACAAGTTCCTGGCGACGCAGGGATTTACCGACGAGAGTTTGACCAGCCTGTGGCGGCAGCGAATGGAGGTGCTGGCATTTATTGAGCAGCGCTTCCGCATGGGCATACGAATATTGCCGGCGGAGATCCAGGAGTACTACACGAAGACGTTGCTGCCGGAGTATGCCGCGCACGGTGTAGAGGCTCCGCCGTTGCGGACGATCTCGAAGCGAATCCAGGAGGTGCTGCTGCAGCAGAGGGTGTCGAAGCTGCTGGATGATTGGTTGACGAGTCTGCGGGCGCAGGGCAATGTGGTGGTGCTGCATCCGGGGGAGGAGGTGCGATGAGCGACGATCCGAAGAGCGACGATGCGAACGTGCGGCCGCCGGAAGAGCAGGTGAAGACTGAGTCGCAGGAGATGCCGCGCCCGAAAAAGAGGCACAGGTTCTTGCGCGGGCTGGCGTGGTGCGGGCTGTTGCTGGTGGGCATGGCGGCGGTGCTGGCGCTGATTGCTACGTGGTATACGGGCACGGCGGATTTTCAGCGTCGCGTGGGCGGCGAGGTGGTGAGCACGCTGGAGAATGCTACAGGTGGGCGCGTGGAGTTGAAGCATCTGTCGTTCAACTTGTGGCACCTGGCGATTGAGGCGGACGGGTTGGTGATTCACGGGACTGAGGCGCCGGGTGAGATGCCGTACTTGTCGGCGACGAAGATTTTTTTGCGGCTGCACCTCAACATGGTGCTGACGCATATTCGCGGGCTGGGGCCGCAGTCGCGGATCAGCTTGCGGTATCTGCGGGTGGAGCAGCCGCGCTTTCACTTGATCATGGACAAGAACGGACACAGCAACGCGCCGGTGCCGAAGCATCCGAGGACGAGCAGCGAGTCGGTGGAGGACACGCTGCTGGATTTGCAGGCGCGCAAGGTTGAGCTGGTGGATGGACTGGCGGTGGTAAATGATCGGGCAATTCCGTTCAATGTTGCGGCGAAGGATGTGAGTGCGGAGGTGCATTATGTGCGCCGCAAGGATGAGTATGGCGCGACGATTGACCTGGCGGATCTGCAGACGAAGCTGGGCAACGAGAAAGAGGTGCAATCGAAGATACACCTGACGGCGGAGCTGGGGCGCGATATGTTTGCGCTGAAGAGTCTGGATTTTTCGACGACTCCCGACGCCGGGTCGACTACGCATCTGACTGGGAATGCGCTGGTGCAGCACTTTGCCAGCCCGCAGTGGCAGGCTTCGGTGACGGGAAATGTGGACGTGAAGCAGCTGGGATATCTGACCGATGTGGAGGGGCTGAAGGCGGGAACGCTTGATCTGACGGTGCATGGCCACAGCTGCGCGGTGACGCCGCAGGTGGCGCAGCGGAATCCACACTTCTGGCAAGGGCACAAGAAGATTCCGCCGAGCGCGAAGGTGTTGCCACCGGATCCGAACTGTCGCGGCGGGATACCTGCTGGTGGGCTCGATGAAGGTGCACAACCTGGGGTATCGCGACGAAAACGTGCGGCTGCATGACATCAATGGCGGAGCGGATTTGCACATTACGCCGACGGAGTTGCTGTTCACTGCGCTGAGCGGATATCTGCCGGGCGGTGGCGATGCGAAGGGGCAGTTGAAGATTGAGAACTGGCTGGGCGAGGCTTCGCCGGATTCGGCGGCGAGCTCTCCGACGACGGTGGCGGCGGCGAACGACGGTGAACTCGGGAGCGAAGAGTATTGGGGCGAAGGCTCCGATCACTTCGTTGAAGTCGGCACCGGTGCAGACCGCGCATGCGTATCTGACGGTGGTGGTGGAGCGCATACCGCTGCGCACGATCATGGATGTGACGGCGACGGCAGGCTATGGCGATTTGGGATTCGATACCGCCGTCACGGGGCCGACGACGGTGGAGTGGGGCGGACCGGAGAAGGATATTTCTGACACCGTGCAGGTGCAGGCGCATCTGATCTTCGCTCCGACGGGAGTGAAGCGGAAGGGAGCGCTATCGAATGTGCCGGTGAGCGGAGAGGTGGTGGGGCATTACGACGGCCGGATCGAGGTGGTGAATATTGCAGCAGCTGACGCTGCGGAGTCCGTCGGCTTCGCTGGCAGCGAATGGGGTGCTGGGGGTGAACGTGGGAGACCCGCTGACGAACCTGCAGGTGAATCTGGAGACGCGGGACCTGGGTGAGTTCGATCAGCTGTTGCAGACGCTGGAGTTTGAAGGCAATGGGAGGAAGGGCACGGCGGCGATTCCTGTGGTGCTGCATGGGAATGCGAATTTTGTGGGCACGGCGAAGGGCGCGATACGCAATCTGGATGTGAAGGGCCATCTGACGGCGAATGATTTGGAGCTGCAGGCGAGCGAATTCGGAAGCGAGATACCGGATGTTCATATCGACTCGGTGGTGGCGAATGCGGAGTACTCGCCGAACGGGGGCGTGACGGTGGTGTCGTCGACGATTGAGCGCGGGACGGCGGTGCTGAATCTGGTGGGGACGGTGAAGCCGTATCGCGAGATGGTGCGTGGGGTGGCGACGTATCGTGTGGGACAAGGAGATGGCGATTGATGCGTCGGCGAAGCTGGCGAATGGGCAGGCAACGGATGTGTTGCAGATTGCGGGAGTGCAGTCGAAGGTTCCGGTGACGGGGACGGTGAATCTGGATCTGAGCGCGAGCGGGACGATTCACAGCATCATTGGCGGGGGCATGGTGACGCTGACCAACGGTGTGGCGTATGGGGAGAGCTACCAGAAGATTGCGGTCGAATGTTGCGGCTGAGGGGCAGCAGGTGAGCCTTACCAAGGTGCTGCTGGAGGCGCATGGACTTTCGATCACGGGGAGCGCGGGGTACAACCTCGGCACGAAGCAGATTCGCGGGCAGGTGACGGGGAACAATCTGCAGCTATCGAAGTTCGATACGATTCGCAAGGCAGAGCCGGATGCGGATGGCGTGCTTTCGTTTACGGCGATTGCGAATGGGACGTTGCAGGAGCCGGATCTGCATGCGCGACTGACGCTGGAGAAGATTTCTGTGCAGGGCAAGCCGCTGGGTGATCTGGAGGCGAAGGCGGACAGTACGGGGTCGACGTTGAACTACGAGCTGCAGTCGAAGCTGGTGGGTGCGCAGGTGAATGCGAGCGGTGAGACGTCGCTGGTGGGCGACTATGAGACGAAGGCGAAGCTGACGGTGAGCGGGCTGGACATTGCGAATGTGATTACGCTGATGGCGCCGGGATCGTTCAAGGGGAGCTCGGCGATTGCGGGAACGATTAATGTGTCGGGGCCGGCGAAGACGCCGAAGGTGATGGTGGGGTCGGCCGAGTTTGATGAGATTCGACCTCAAGCTGCAGGGGGTGGAGCTGAAGGCGGCGGAGCCGGCGCGTGCGAGCTTGCGCAATGGCACGGTGACGCTGGATCAGATCCATGTGACGGGGCAGGACACGGACCTGCTTGTGTATGGGACGGCGGTTGTCTTCGGCGATGCGAATCCGCGCGGTGGACGAGATGGCCATGCATGCGAATGGCAGCGTCAGCATGGCGTTGGCGAGTACGTTCGATCCGGACTTGATTACTTCGGGCAAGGTGACGTTCAACGTGGCTGCCGATGGGCGGATGAAGAAGCCGACGCTCACCGGGCGATGTGCAGTTCCAGAATGTGAACCTGTCGATTGAGGGGGTCGCGAATGGGCTGAGCAGTCTGAACGGGACGCTGGTGTTCAACGAAGACCGGCTGGACGTGCAGAACATGACGGCGATGACGGGCGGCGGGCAGTTGAAGATTGGCGGCTACCTGGCGTATCAGAAGGGCCTGTTCGCCGACCTTACCGCGACCGGCGATGTGGTGCGGGTGCGCTACAACGGGCTGAGCGCGACGGCGAATGCGAGCTTCCGGCTGCAGGGACAGCCGCAGTCGATGCTGCTGTCGGGGAACGTGCTGGTGACGAGATTTGGTGTGGGCGCGGATGTGGACTTTGCGGCGTTGTCGGCTGCGGGAGGGGTGCAGGCGCCGCCGGATCCGAATTCGGCGCTGAACAAGATTCGGCTGGATGTGCATATTACGAGCTCGCCGCAGCTGGATTTTCAGAACTCGTATGCGAAGCTGGCGGGGTCGGTGAACTTGACGGTGCGCGGGACGATGGCGGTGCCGAGCGTGCTGGGGCGGATCCAGATTACGGATGGAAGCGCGACGTACCTGGGGACGAAGTATGAGCTGGAGCGGGGAACGATTTACTTCAGCAACCCGGTGCGGATTGATCCGACGATCGACCTGGACGCGACGGCGCGGGTGGAGAACTACGACCTGACGATCGGCGTGCATGGAACGATGACGAACCTGAAGCCGACGTATCGGTCGGAGCCGCCGTTGACGGAGGCGGATATCTTCAACCTGCTGGCGCTGGGACGCACGCAGGAGGAGGCGCAGCTCTACCAGGAGCAGCAGACGCAGATTGGCGCGGATCCGACGACGAGTGCGCTGCTGGGCGGAGCGTCTGAATGCGACGGTGGCGAACCGCGTGGGTAAGCTGTTTGGCGCGGGTTCGGTGAAGATCGATCCGGCGTTTATTGGCACGCTGGGTAATTCGTCGGCGCGGATTACGGTGTCGGAGCCGCTGTCCAAGCAGGTGACGCTGGTGTTTGCGACGAACGTGAATGAGACGGCGCAACAGCTGATCCAGGTGCAGTACCAGTTGAATGACGCAGGATTCGATTGTGGCGACGCGCGATGAGTCGGGCGTGTTCTCGGTCGTGTACAAGATTCGGAAGCGGTACAAGTGAGGCGAGGGTCCAGGGTCCACGTGGCGGTGTGGACGGAACATTGCCAAGGCCTGTGGCGATTTACGATAGAGTAGAGATGGAAAACGTTCTTCGCAGTACGCGCGTTACGCTGGAGATGATCAAGTGGGAGCACTCGATCTTTGCGCTGCCGTTTGCGTTGACGGGCGCGGTGCTGGCGGCGAATGGGTGGCCGACGCTGCGGGTGCTGGGGCTGATCGTGCTGTGCATGGTGTCGGCGCGGTCGGCGGCGATGGCGTTCAATCGGCTGGTGGATGCGCGGCTGGATGCGGAGAATCCGCGGACGGCGATGCGGGCGATTCCGGCGGGACAGCTGTCGTCTGGATTTGTGCTGGTGTTCACGATTGTGGCGGCGTGCGTGTTTCTGGTGGGAGCGGCGCTGCTGAATCGGCTGACGCTGGAGTGTGCGCCGTTCGCGCTGGCGGTGGTGCTGGCGTACAGCTACATGAAGCGGGTGACGCGGTGGTCGCACCTGGTGCTGGGACTGGCGCTGGGCATTGCGCCGGCGGCGGCGTGGATTGCGGTGCGCGGAACGTTTGCGCCGCGGGCTGCGCTGCTGACGGCGATTGTGATTCTGTGGGTGGGCGGGTTCGATGTGCTGTATGCGTGCCAGGACTTTGAGCTATGACCGCAGGGTGGGGCTGTTCAGCGTGCCAGCGGCGTTTGGGCTGGAGCGCGCGTTCTGGATTGCGCGGGCGATGCACCTGGGCGTGGTGGTGCTGCTGTTTGTGATGCTGCATGTGTTTGGGTTGGGCGTGATTGCGCTGGTGGGGATGTGCGTGGTGGTGGTGCTGCTGGCGTATGAGCACATGATTATCAGCCCGCGCGATTTGACGCGGATGAATGCTGCGTTCTTCACGTTGAACGGGATTATCTCGGTGGTGTTCTTTGTGTCGGTGGCTGCGGACGTGTTGCACCGGCGGTAGAGGTTGGAGCGCAAAACGAAGAGGCCCGCGGGTGCGGGCCTCTTCGTTTAACGTCGAGCTGGGTTGGATTTAGCGGTTGTGCTTCGCGCGGTAGTCGTCGACGCTGTCCTGAATTTTGTTTTTGACGTTCTGAGCGGTCGACGCGACGGACTTGCGAACGTCGTGGGCTCTTGTGTTCATCTCATTTTCGTGGATGGCGCGGGACTCATTGGCGCGAACGCGAGCTTCGGCAGCGGTATCGTTTGCTGCTGATTTGACAGAGCCCCAGGCTTGCTCGGCCTGGCCTTTGACCTGTTGCGCTGTGCCCTCGTTGGCAATCTTGCTGTTGTGGGTGGCTTCGCCGACGGACTGCTTTACCTTGCCGGCGACTTCGTCGTATTTGCCCTTCAGTTTGCTTTCAGTTCCAGTGCTCATAGCCCGTTCCTTTCTCAAGCAGGAGGTTAGAAATTAGGTTCTGCTTGTGTAACGTTGTGCGGCCAGGACATGGGTTACGCCTGGTCGCGGCTTGGTTTCAGTGGCTGAGGGTTGGCTTAGAGTGCTCGCCTACCCGACAGCAGGTTGAAGATCAGAACGATAATGGCGAGAACCAGCAGAAGATGGATCCAGCCGCCGATCGTATACCCGCTCACGAGGCCGAGAAGCCAAAGAATTACCAAGATGACAGTGATCGTCCAAAGCATTAGCGCGCTCCTGAATATCGTGCGGCCAGTTCGGCCACAAGAGAGTCCCGCCGACAGCATCGCAGCGTTCGTTATGGTAAGTTGCCGGGTGGTGAGGCGAGGTTGTCCTGTGCGTGGGAGAATCTTTATGGCGGTGTAGGAGTTGCATGGTGAGTGAAGGAAATTTGAACGAGCGGACAACTCGCGCGGCATTAGGTCGGATTGCGATCCAGGGAGAGCGCGGATCGAACAGCCACATGGCGGCGGTGGAGATGCTGGGCGAGGTGGAGGTAGTGCCGTGCAGCGTGTCGGCTGAGGTGATCGACGCGGTGCTGACGCAGCGGGTGGACGCGGCGATGTTGCCGATTGAGAACAGCCTGCATGGATCGGTGGCGGAGCACTACGATCTGCTGCTGGCGAATCCGGTGAGGATTGATGGCGAGAGCTTGTTGCGGATTCGGCACAATTTGATTGCCGCGCCGGGGGTGAGGCTGGAGGAGATTCGCAGTGTGCTGTCGCATCCGGTGGCGCTGTCGCAGTGCCGGAAGTTTCTGGGGGAGTTCAAGCAGGCGAAGACAGTGCCGTTTTACGACACGGCTGGCAGTGTGAAGCATCTGATGGAGGCGGGGCTGCGGGATACGGCGGGCGTGGCTCCCGCACTGGCGGCGAAGGAGTATGGAGCGGAAGTCCTGGTGGAGGGGATCGAAGATCATGCGCAGAATTACACGCGGTTTCATCTGCTGCGGCGCGATGTGGATGCGCGGCCTGCCGGGCTTGCGGTGGCGAATAAGCTGACGCTGGCGTTCGCGGTGGAGCATCGGCCGGGAACGCTGGTGGCGGCGTTGGAGCAGCTGCGCGATGCGGGTGTTGACTTGACGAAGATTGAGTCTCGACCGGTGCCGGGGAAGCCGTGGGAGTATGTGTTCTACGTGGAGCTGCGGTATGCGGATGAGAGGATGGCGGATCGAGCGGTGCGATCGCTGGCGCCGCATTGCGGGATGGTGAAGGAGCTGGGGCGGTACGCGGCGGCGTGAAACGGCGCTGCGGTCGAGCTGCGTTTCCTTGCTACACTTCTCGACACATTGACCATCTGTTCCAACTTGGTTTTAATCTTTCCTCGCGTGGAGAAATTATGTTCGTGAAGCCTCGTCTCGTTCTTGCAGCAATGTGTCTGCTTCTTGCCGGACAGCTTTGCTATGCGCAGCAGGCGCTGGATAACGCTTCTGTTGTGAAGCTGTCAAAGTCAGGGCTGAGTGAAGATCTGATTGTTCAGACCATCAATGCGTCGGCGGGTCACTACGACACGAGCGCGGATGCTCTCATTGCGCTGAAGCAGGCGGGAATTACGGACAAGGAAGTCGGCGCCATGCTGATGAAGAATGCCAACCCGAATGGGCCGGCGCGCGCGTGCCTACTACGATCGTGATCGCGGCACCGCCTCCGCCGCTGCCGGGAGTTACCGATGTTGGCGTCTACTTCAAAGACAAGACTGGACAGTGGGTGAATATCGAGAGCGAGAACGTGAATTTCAAGACGGGCGGTGTGCTTAAGAGCGTCTTTACGGACGGCATTGTGAAACAAGATTTGAATGGGCACCTTACGGGGCCGACCAGCAAGCTGACGCTGAACACTCCGGTTGAGTTTGCGATTTACACGTTCGAGGGGCAGGATGCTGGGCAACTATCAGCTACTGCACCTGCACGAGCATAAGGATGGGCGGGAGTTTCGATCGATGACTGGCGGGGTTTTTCACCAATCGAGCGGGGCCGAGCGGGATACGGTGGAGTTTCAGGCGAAGCGGGTCGCTCCAAGGACGTACATCATTACGGTGACGGCGCCGCTGGTGCCGGGAGAGTATGGCTTCCTTCCGCCCATGACGATGAATACGGGCAAGAACCTGGCCAGTTCGGGAGAGATGTACACGTTCGCGCTGAAGGAATAAGGCGAGGGGCTGAGCCCCACTCCTACGCGGAGGTGGGGCTGCTCATGACTTTGGCGAAGGCGGTCTGGAAGACTTCCATCTCGTGGGGGGTGCCTACGGTGATGCGGACGTAGGTTGGCCAGATGGGCCAGGTGCGGCCGATGTAGACGTCCTGCTGGCGCATGGCGGCGATGACCTGGCGGCCGGGGCGGCCGGTATCGATCATGAAGCAGTTGGAGTAGGAGGGGATGTATTTGTAGCCCTTGGTGTCGAGCCAGACGAAGGTGGAGGCGCGGGTATCGGCGATGATCTTGCGGCGGGTGACGACGAGGTCGGGCTGCTTGAGGCTGGCCGAGGCGGCGGCCAGCGCGGTGACGGGGAGGGGGTTGCGGCCGTAGGTGCTGAGTTTCTGGAGGAGGTCGGGGCGTCCGAAGGCGACGCCGCAGCGGATACCGGCCATGCCGTAGATCTTGGAGAAGGTGCGGAGGACGATGATGTCCTTGCCGAGGGCGACCTGATCGATTACCGAAGGGTGAACCGCTGATGTGGATGTAGGCCTCGTCGACGAGGAGGATGGAGCCGGCTGGTTTATGGTCGAGTGCCCAAAGGATGTCATCCTTTGGTGTCAGCGTGCCGGTGGGATTGTTGGGGCTGCAGATGTAAATTACGCCCACATTGGGATCGGCAGCGATCATCGCACGGACGTCGTGGGCGTAGGTGGGGGTGAGGGGGACCTTGACGATCTTTGCGCCGGCGGCTTTGGCGGCGACCATTCCGGCCTCATAGCTGGGGTCGGCGGTGACGTAGCTCCGGGTGGGCGAGGTGAAGGCCAGGGTGACGAACTGGAGGGGCTCGCTGGATCCTGCGTAGATGGCGATGTGATTGGCGGGGAGGCCGAACTCGGCGGCGAGCTGGGAGGTGAGCTCGTCTTCGATGCCGGTGGAATCGTAGCGTCCGCCGGTGCGCGCGATGGAGGTGATGGCGGCGAGAGCGGCGTCACAGGGGCCGAGAGGATTCTCGTTGGCGTTGATCATGACGGCGTTGGGGTTGGTGGGATGGGGGAACTCGCCGTCGACAGGTTTGGGATGCGCGGCTTGTTGCGCTGCGCGGGCGAAGTGGGCCTCGGATACGAGAGGGAGCGTGGCGGCCAGGCCGGCCATGCGCAGGAAAGAACGGCGGGAAGATTCCAGGGAAGGAAATCGGGAGGATGACGACATGGCGTTCACCTGCAGAATGAGTTTTGTGAGGAGGACCTGCAAATACTGTATCGCATGGAGACAGTTGGGACGCGGACATTGTGCGTTGTTGTGGAAATTCTGAAGGGGCTAAGCCGAGGAAGGTGATGGGGAACAATCGTGCTGAGGGAGACGAAAAAGCCTACTGCCTGGGGAGACGAAAAAGCCTACTCACGGGGAGTAGGCTACTGGACTTCAACAGGCGATGGTTGTGCGGAAGCCCATGCTTAGGTGGGCAGTCGTCAGACATCTAAACCTAGGAATGCGACTTTGCGACCATCTGAGCGACCCAGATTCCGAAAACGAGCACGGACATGAGGGCAGCGACGCCACCGGCACCAGCACAGAAAGGCTGGATGAAGTTAACGCGGCGGATGATCTCTTCGTTCTCTTCCTGAGCTATAGGAAGAGCGGTCTCGCTGAGAAAAAGTTGATCTGTTTCGTGTTGCGTGAGGGTTCCACGGTAGACCATCAGACCAACAAAACAGGTAACACATATGCCCCAGATGACGGCTGCGATATGAAGAGTATTCATGGTGTTCCCCAGAAAAAATTTGATGTCCTGGTCCGAGATATTGCCAGGATCACAGTTGGGTGAACCCGACGATAAGGCGGGGCCGGCAACCAAAGAATACGCCCAAAAGTGCTTTGTTCCTAACATTTTATGGTAACTTACCTTGGTTCATCGGGCTTATAAACTTTAGTTTACATAATGTGGAAAACTATGATAGTCGCGGTTCCGATCGTGAACACGATGAGAGCCAGAAGCCCAAAAAGGAACCAGACAGCGCGGCGGAGTTGCTGGTCGCTGGGCTGCGTGATGCCGAAGGTGCGAAAGAAGGCGGTTGCGAGGGCTTCCAAGAATCGCATGGCTTGATGGTACGCGGTTGAATCCGGGTGGGGCGGTTGAATTCAAGGCCGGAACGATTTTCGGTGGGGCTAGCCCGGTAAAGAATCCACGGAGGCACAGGAACATCCAATTTGGGACTGGTTGTGGCTTGCTGCGAGCGGCGGCCGGGGCTAGACTGGTGAGAAGGTCTGAGCCGAATCGACCTGAGATTTCTGAGGAGAGATACCTTTATGGCAACTAGCGCCGTTACCCCCACTGTAGAAGTTGTGAATGCGCCTGCCGCGCCGTCGACGCCTGTTGTGCTTACGCCGGCCGCGATTGCGAAGGTGAAGGAGATCATGGCGACGCAGGATCCGGTCCCGGCTGGGCTGCGGATTGGTGTTGCGGGCGGCGGGTGTTCGGGATTCCAGTACTCGATGTCGTTTGAGAACGCGGCTGGGATGATGGACAAGATTGCGAAGTTCGACGACCTGAAGGTGTTTGTGGACGCGACCAGCGCGATGTACCTGAACGGTTGCACGGTGGACTATGTGGAGACGCTCGAGGCTGCCGGATTCAAGTTCGATAATCCCCAGGTGAAGTCGACTTGCGGTTGCGGTTCGAGCTTCAGCGTGTAATGAACTAAGGATAGAGATGAAGAAGGCCCCGCCGAATGTGGCGGGGCCTTTTTGCGTTTGGCCTGGCGGGAGGGGGCTAGTTGAGGTGTCTAGTTGATATGTTTGCGGACGGCGCTGATCAGCTTGGCTGGGCCGTCGGTTGCTTCCATGACGCCATCGGTGGATTGGGAGCCACAGTCTGAGGAGCCGGAGACGAGGGCGATGGTTTGGATATGGGGCCAGCGCTCGTGGGTGAGGAGCAGAGCTTCGTTGCACTCCTGGGTGGAGAGCGAGTGGCAGAGCAGCATGAGGTCCATGGTGGGCTCGGAGAGCAGCTGCTGGATGTCGGGGAGACTGGAGGCGGTGCGAACGCGGAAGCCGGCCTTCTCGAGGATGAGGCTGCGAGTGTGGACGAGCTGGTAGTCCCGGCCAAAAACAAGCACGGAGGCGGGAGTAGGCATAGCGGCATCCGGCGTGCTGGATTTGCAACAAGAGGAATCCACGGTAGGCCTTTTGGGGGGCGCGTGTCTGTTCGTTGTCGAACATTCTATTGTGGTCTTAAGTACAGACCGGATTTTGGAATAGAGAGTATGGTCACACTACCCGTTGAGATTAATAGACGGTTTCTGACCCCGGTGCGTGAAAGCCGCTGAACTTTCCTGCGGACTCCCTTGCGAACGGACGTGAAGGAGTGCGCAACGCCTTGAAACACAACAATCTTTTTCTAGAGTCGCTATCGCGAGAGAGTCGAAACGCGTTGGTGCGGCTGTGCGCGGAGGTGGATTTACCGCTGCGGAAGGTGTTGTATGAGCCGGGCGTTGTTCCTCCGTATGCGTACTTCATGACGTCGGGGATCGCGTCGGTGGTGGCGATGATGGAGAACGGGGGGATGGCAGAGGTGGGGCTGATTGGGCGGGAAGGGGTGGTGGGGAGCTTTCACCTGTTGGGGCCGGCGAAGGTGTCGACCAGCTGCTTTATTCAGCTGGAAGCGACGGCGCTGCGGATACGTTTTGCAGACCTGACGACCGTGTTCCGCGAGAACGAAGAGGTACGCGAGCGCGTGCTGGAGTTTGTGCAGGAGCAGGCGGTAAGTTTGAGCCAGTTGGCGGGATGCAATCGGCTGCACGACAACGAAGAGCGGCTGGCGCGGTGGCTGCTGATGGCGCAGGATCGGACACACAGCGACACGCTGAATTTTACGCAGGAGTTCCTGGCGATGATGCTGGGCGCGCGGCGGACGACGGTCACGTTGATTGCGGGCGTGCTGCAGCGCCAGGGGCTGATCAAGTATCAACGGGGGAAGGTGAAGATTCTGGACCGCGCGGAGCTGGAGGCGGCGTCTTGCGACTGTTACCAGATTACGAAAGAGCTGTATTTGAATTTGTACAGCCACCCGGTAGAGACGATGGCTGCCGATGGCGAGAGTTCGGTGGGGGCGCCGGTGAAGGCCGGCCGGGCGGTGGGCAATGGGGACGGGGTAGCGAAGTCTGGAAATAAGGCGCGAGTGGGGAGTGCGAAGAACGGGGATGGGCGAGGGGCGGCGGCGAAGAAGGGTTCGGCGCGCTCGAAGGGCTAGATTGCGGGTGGTTTGTGGGACCGAGGCGAAATGGCGGGTTGAACGTCTAAGATGGCAGAGAGTCCTCCGTCTTAGAGCTGAACTGCGTGCATGAACGAATTTATTGTCAAACTCGCCGATGAACGTGGCCGTATGCAGGAGCAGACGCACGCGGCGGCGACGGCTGAGGAACTGCGGTCGAGGTTTACGCAGGCGGGATACCTGGTGTATTCGGTCAAGCCGCGGTCGACGCTGGGGAGGTCGGCGAAGAAGAAGGTCAAGCTGGATATATTTTTGATCTTCAACCAGCAGTTTTTGACGCTGATTCGGGCGGGTTTGCCGATTTTGAGCTCGCTGGATCTGCTGGCGAAGCGGCAGAAGGATGTCGAGCTTTCGGGCGCAGCTGGAGGATGTTGGCGGGCGGGTGAAGACGGGCGAGTCGATCTCGGCGGCGTTTGAGGCGCAGGGGACTGTGCCGCTGGTGTATACGACGACTTTGCTGGCGGGCGAGCGGTCGGGCAACCTGGAAGAGGTGCTGCAGCGGTATCTAGACTTCCAACGGGTGGCGCTGACGTTTCGGAAGAAGCTGCGGGCGTCGCTGATTTATCCGGCGTTTTTGATTGTGATGGTGATTGGGCTGTTTACCTTCCTGATTACCTTTGTGGTGCCTCGGTTTGCGTCGCTGTATGCGCAGCTGGGGACGAAGCTGCCGACGCTGACGCTGTGGCTGCTGACTCTGGGGCAAAATGCGCAGCACTATGGGCTGTATGTGGCGCCGGTGCTGGTGCTGATTGGCTGGCTGGTGGTGCGGTGGAGCAAGAGCGAGGCTGGGGCGGATTTGATTGATCGGGTTCGGATCAAGACGCCGATTCTGGGGACGGTGTGGCTGAAGTACCAGGTGGGACTGTTTTCGCGGACGCTGGCTACGCTGCTGACGGGCGGATTGCCGCTGGTGCCGAGCCTGGAGACGGCGGCGCGGTCGATTGAGTCGCGGTCGATTGCGAAGGCGGTGCGGGTGTCGGTGGATACGGTGCGTGAGGGTAAGGGGCTGGCGCTGAGCCTGGAGCGGACGGGGGTGTTTCCGGAGCTGTCGATTGAGATGATTGAGGTGGGGGAGAGCACGGGCGCGCTGCCGCAGATGCTGAACTCGGTGGCGGAGTTTTTTGAGGAAGATGTGCAGACGTCGCTGGCCGCGATCATGAGCATGGTCGAGCCGATTATTCTGATTGGGATGGGTTTGGTTGTGGTGGTTGTGTTGATTGCGCTGTATTTGCCGATATTTAGTTTGAATGGGGTTGGCGGGTAGTCTTCATGACTATAGTATGATGACCATAGTGAGGTGAGTAATGAAGCCCCGGACGATTGCCGCAGGTGAATTCAAGGCGAAGTGTCTTGCTTTGATGGACGAAGTTCAAATGAAGCGCACACCCCTTACCATCACGAAGAATGGGAAGCCAGTAGCTTGCCTCGTGCCCGCACCTTTCGAAGGGGAGGATCCGATTTTCGGTTTTTATGCGGGAAAAGCGAAGATTGTCGGAGACATCACTGCGCCGCTCTATACCGACGAGGAGTGGGAGGAATTCTTCGAAGCAAAAGCCGCTAAGTATGATCTCCCAGCCAAAGAGCTGGTGAAGTGATCTTGCTGGACACGCAAGTGGTTGTATGGCTCGCTCTGCAACCGGAGTTTCTCAGCGTGGGAGCAGTGGACGCAGTGCGTTCAGCGCGAGCAAAGGACGGCGTTGCGATATCCGATAAGACGCTTTGGGAGATTGCGATGATGGTGTCAAAACGAAGGATCGATGTTCGTGGTCCCATGATCGATTTTCTTCGCGCGACGGAGGACGAGGCGTTGGTTCTGCCCATTGACTCGGCGGTTGCCGAGCGGAGCATGACATTCGGTCCGCGGTTTCCGAGAGACCCGTCCGATCGGATCATCGCCGCGACGGCGTTGGTGCATGGTCTTGACTTGGTGACGGCCGATGAGGGTATCCGCAAGTCTGGTGAAGTTTCCTGTATTTGGTAACAACGGCAGCACGTAGGAGTCTGAATAGCTATGGCCAGTACAATTCCTGTCGCGGTTCCGTATAGCAATGAGGCGCTTAGTGAGGTGGAGCGGGCGCAGATGCTGGCGCGGCGCTATCACGCTGAGTTTGTCGATCTGAAGAACTTCAAGATCCAGGTGGAGTTGTTCAAGTCGGTGCCGGTGGACATGATGTTCCGCTATAACTTTGTGCCGCTGGAGCAGAGCGAGGGGCGACTGGCGATTGCGGTGGCCGATCCGTCGAAGCTGATGGTGATTGACGAGATTGCGGGGCTGCTGGGGGCGCGGATTGTGACGCGCGTGGCTACGCTTAGCCAGATCACGGATCTGCTGAAGAAGAACGAGCAGTCGCAGCGCGTGTTGGATGAGGCGAGCGAGGGGCTGGCGTTCGATGTGCTCTCGAACGAGGAGAACGCTGAAGAGAATATCTCGATTGAGAAGCTGACGGCGGACGATGATATTTCGCCGATCATCCGGCTGGTGGACACGACGATTTTTACGGCGCTGGAGCGGCGAGCTTCGGATATTCATCTGGAGACGTATGACGATTCGCTGCTGGTGAAGTACCGCATTGACGGTGTGCTGCAGCAGGCGATGGCGCCGATTGCGCGCGAGCATCACCAGACGATTCTGTCGCGCATCAAGGTAATGAGCGAGTTGGATATTGCCGAGCGGCGCGTACCGCAGGACGGACGCTTCCGGGTGCGGTACAAGGGGAGATTGATCGACTTCCGCGTGAGCATTATGCCGACCGTCCATGGCGAGAATGCGGTGCTGCGCGTGCTGGATAAAGAGTCGATGTCGGAGAAGTTCAAGCAGCTTTCGCTCGATGTGGTGGGGTTTGCGGAGAAGGACCTGACGCGGTTTCGCCGGTACATCAAGGAGCCGTACGGGATGGTGCTGGTGACGGGGCCAACGGGTTCGGGTAAGACGACGACCTTGTATGCGGCGCTGAATGAGATCAAGAGTGAAGAGGATAAGATCATCACGATCGAGGATCCGGTCGAGTACCAGATTCGCGGCATCACGCAGATTCCGGTGAATGAGAAGAAGGGTCTGACGTTTGCGCGTGGACTGCGGTCGATTTTGCGTCACGATCCGGACAAGATCCTGGTGGGCGAAATCCGCGATGCGGAGACGGCGCAGATTGCGATCAACTCGGCGCTGACGGGGCATCTGGTGTTCACGACGGTGCACGCGAACAACGTGGTGGATGTGCTGGGGCGGTTTCTGAACATGGGCGTGGAGCCTTACAACTTTGTGTCCGCGCTGAACTGCATTCTGGCGCAGCGGCTGGTGCGGCAGGTGTGCGATTTCTGCGTGAAGGACGTGCAGCTACACGGATGCGGAGATGGAGTTGAACGGGCTGGTGCCGTCGGAGTGGCGGGACGTGGTGTTCAAGGAGGGGCCGGGGTGCATTGAGTGCGGCGGGACGGGGTATCGCGGGCGGTCGGCGATTCATGAGCTGCTGGAGCTGGATGACGAGATTCGGGAGATGCTGCTGGAGAAGCGGCCGGGGTCGGAGATTCGGAAGAAGGCGAAAGAGAAGGGGATGTCGTTCCTGCGGGACTCGGCTTTGGAGCGGGTGCGGGCGGGGATTACGACGCTGCGGGAGATTAACAAGGTTACGTTCATTGAGCAGGGGCGGTAGGGGCGCTCTCCACAAATCCAAAGTTTAACCTCAGGGGCCAAAGCCCGGATGCATTTTGTGGCCTTTTTCGGCACGACTGGAGTCGTGCCCCTTCAAAGACTTTGCAGAGGGGACAGTAGGTAGGATTGCGTCGATTTCGCGAAACGAGGCGTGGAATGGAACGTCCAACGTCTGAGAATGACCTCCTTAACCTTTGCAGGGTACTCTAGTTAGAGCTCGATGAATCTTACTTCCCAAAGCTTCCGGAATCCGCCCACGTGTGGCGTGCGAGATTATGCCGCAGGGCGTAGTGGCGGCGCGCTCTGCGGACGCTGCTTCGCCGTTGGCTGCGGTGGCGAGGGTGGCGTTGGCAGAGGGGGCGGTGGCGCCTAGTCTGAAGCCGGGCAATGTTGTGGACCGGGTGGCGGTGACGGCGGCGATTCGCGGGCGCTGGAGCAGATTGGCGAACGGGCGAACGCGCGGGATGCGAATTTGACGCTGGTGATTCCGGACTCGGCGGTGCGGGTGCTGCTGCTGGACTTTGAGGCTCTGCCGAGTCGCGAGACTGAGGCGCTGCCGCTGGTGCGGTTTCGGCTGAAGAAGCTGTTGCCGTTCGATGCGGATGAGGCGATGGTGACGTACCAGACGATGAGCACCGGCAAGGGTGTGGTGCGGGTGCTGGCGGTGGCGATTCCGCGGGACGTGCTGAGCGAGTATGAGACGGCGGCGCGGGAGGCGGGATTTGAGCCGGGATGCGTGCTGCCGAGCACGCTTGCGTGTTTGGCGGCGGTGGACGATGCGGAGCCTGCGCTGCTGGTGAATGCGAATCCGAATGGGGTGACGGCGGCGATTGTGCGGGGCGGGGTTCTGCTGCTGCATCGGAGCGTGGATTTGCAGGAGCATTCGGTGACCACGTCGACGCCGCTGGCGGGTGCGGTGCCGTCTGCCGTTGGTCGACGTCATGAGACGGCTGGGGAGTGGGCGGCGCAGGAGGCGCTGCCGGAGCATGGGCGAAATCCTTATGCAGACCAGGTGCAGGACGAGGCGGCGGTGCAGGATCCGGGCAGCATTACGGGGATGAAGCTGCCGGATGTTTATCTGGCGGGGCAGGGGAATGTGGGGGCGTCGGATTTGCAGCCGGTGCCGCTGTCGGCTGAGATTGCGCAGGCGGTGAGTGTGGCCGCGGCTTACTTTGAGGACACCCTGGCAGTGGCGCCGACGGAGGTGCTAAGCGCGGGTTCGTTGGGGGCGGAGCGGCTGGGGCGGATTTTGAAGGCGTCGGGCGTAGGCGAGGAAGACGGATTGCGGGTGCGGGAGATGGTGGAGACGGGCGCGCTGTTGCCGGAGGCGGTGACTGCGATGGCGCCGCGGGCGTGGCTGTCGGGTGTGGTGGGGGCGCTGCGAGGCTGATGCGGATAACTGTCAATCTCGCTACACGGCCGTTTATTGAGCTTCGGCCAATCTTTCTGCGGCTGCGGATTTTTATGGCGGTGCTAGCAGCGCTGGCGGTGGGCGCGCTGGTGGCTTCGCACGTGATGCAGAAGAAGCTGGATGTTGCGCAGGCGCAGATCAATGCGGTGCACGCGAAGGTGGTGGCGGCTCAAGATGAGAAGCGCAAGAATGAGCAGCGGATGCGCGAGCCGGAGAACGCGGCGGTGCTGGCGCGCGCGCATTTTCTCAATGCACTGTTTTTGCGCAAGAGTTTTTCGTGGACCGCGATCATGATGGATCTGGAGACGGTTCTGCCGACGGGTGTGCAGGTGACGTCGATTGAGCCGGAGCCGACCAGTGATGGCGATGTGATGATTCGGCTGCGGGTGTCGGGTGATCGCGATCGGGCAGTGCAGCTGGTGAGGAACCTGGAGCGGTCGAAGCGATTTCTGGCGCCGCGGTTGACGGGCGAGGCTACGCAGGCGAAGGAGACGGGATCGCAGAACAACAATGTTGCGGCGAACAGCCTGGCTCCTGTGGGGGTGGAGTTCGAGATTCTGGCGAACTATAACCCGCTGCCGCCGGGTGAGTCGTATACGACGGCGAAAACGGTCAAGAAAGCCGGGGCTGCGGATGCGGGCGAGCCCGCACGGCGGGGTGGCGGAGTGCAAAGCATCATGGCGCGGCACGGAAACCGGCTCCGGCGGTTCCACGGAAGGCAGGCGTGCGATGAGCCTGACTGCGATGGTTACGCCGCCGCCAAACAGCTCGGTGCCAGAGCGGATGGTGCCGCGATTGACTGCGCGCGCGCGCTCGTTGATGACTGCGTTGAACCTGCACCTTGCTGGGGTCGCGGTGCTGGGGTTGCTGGTTCTTTATTTGATCGTGCACCTGATTTTTCTTTGGCAGGGATTGAGCGCGAACAACGCGGATGCGCTGGATCAACAGCGGGTGCAGTTGATTGCGGCGCAGATTTCGGCGAAGCCGTTGCGGGGGTTGGACACGAAGCTGGTGGCGTCGACGCATGATGCGAATGCGTTTTATGAGACGCGGCTGCCGTATGCGAATTCGCAGGTGCTTGCGGAGATTGGTGCGTTGACGCGCAAGGCTGGCGTGCGCTGGACGCATGCGCAGTATGCGTATACCCCGCAGCTCTCGGGCAACAACAGCCTGATGCAGATGAGCATTGATGCGAGTGTGTCGGGGGATTATCGGCCGATTGTGGAGTTTATCAACGCGGTCGAGCGGGACAAGCTTTTCTTTGTGATCAATGGCATCAACCTGACGGGGCAACAGACGGGGCAGGTGAATCTGCGCATACGGCTGACGACGTATCTGCGGCCGGCGAACGCGGGTGAGATTTCTGACGAGGTGCCGGCAGCTACGGCGAGCGACGCTGGGAACGGTGACAGCGTGACGGGAGGCCGACCGTGAGCGCAGCTCCTGCGAGAGACAAGAAGACGATTGTGGTGGTCTCCATCTTTGGGGTGCTGCTGCTGGTGTTTGTGGTGTATGCGTACGACAGTTTCTTTGGCGGATCGCCGAATCCGGCGGCGACGGCGCCAGTGGTGACTGCGCCGGTGGTGACGCGGTCGAGCGAAAGCGCGGAGACGGAGAGCACGGTGGTTCCTGCGGGGAATGCGCGGAGAGGCGAGGGGCCGGCGCCGGGAGTTGCGGCGACGAGGATGGCGAGCACGTCGTCGAGCCTTGATCCGACGCTGGATGAGTCGGCGATGCTGAGGACGGAGAGCCTGGTGTATTCGGGGACAGGGCGAAACATTTTCTCGGCGATCTCGGCGCCGCCGATGGTGATTCCGACGAATGTTCCGAAGGCGCGGCCGGGGGTTGTGCTGCCGGTGATGCCGCCGATGCCGGTTGGGCCGCCTCCGCCTCCGCCGATCAACCTCAAGTACTTTGGGACGGCGGTGCGGGTGAATGGGCGGCGGCAGGCGTTCCTGCTGCAGGGCGAGGATGTGTACCTGGCGTCCGAGGGTGACATTGTGGCGCGCAAGTATCGGATTGTGACCATTGGGACGACCAATATCCAGGTGGAAGACCTGGTGAACAAGGACACCCAGACGCTGCCGCTGACTGGGCGTTGAGATTTCGGACGCGAGATGCGAGATTCGAGATTCGGTAGCGTCTAAATTGTGTGGGTGTGCGAGCTTTCGTTGCTTTATGAACTGGCCGATTCAACTCGATTGCAGGCAGGCTGAGGGCAGCCGCGGCCGCGCAGGGCAGGTGAAGAGGGTTTCATGCTGCTGGCGGTGGTGGTGATGGTGGCGCTGGTGTTGATTGCGCTGGCGGTGGCTGCGCCGGTGGTGGCGCGGCAGTTGCAGCGCGACAAGGAGATAGAGAGCCAGCACCGGATGGAGCAGTATGTTCGCGCCATTCAGCTCTATCAGCGGAAGTTTCCGGGGCAGTATCCGGCATCGATCAAGGTGCTGGAGAACACCAACAACGTGCGGTTTCTGCGCCATGTGTATGTTGATCCGCTGACCGGGAAGGCGGATTACAAGCTGATTCACCTGGGCGAGCAGAAGACCAAGATTCATGTGTTTTTCGGGCAGGAGCTGGGTGGCATTGCGGCGAGTTTAGGATCGGCGGCGGGGATGCAGTCGGCTGGCGGCGTGGGAGTGGGGGCGGGGATTGCGGGTGGATCTACGAACGTCAACTCGACGAACGCGCTGAACTCGGGGTTCGGGGGCGCGACGATTGGTACGGGGAGTGGACCGAGTGGGCTGGGGACATCGACGACGGGAAGCTCGGACAGCAGCGGGACGACTGGCACGAATGGGGCAACGGGAACGAATGGCACGGGGACGGGTAGCAGTTCGAGTTCGGACTCATCGATTGGAAGCCTGGGCGTGATTGTGGGGGTGGGGACGTCGAAGAGCGGCACGTCGATTACCGAGCCGAACGCGCAGACTACGTATGAGTCGTGGGAGTTCTGGTACGACCCGCGGATCGAGATGCTGAAGAAGGGCGTGAACGTTACGGGTGGCGGGATGACGGGCAGCGGGGCGCCGGGAAGCGGCATGGGGTCGCAATCGGCGAGCAGCTTTGGGCAGAACGGGGTTACCGGCCAGCCGAACTCTTCGATTAATGGATCGAATGGCACGACGGGGACCAATGGGGCGAATGGTACGACTGGGTCGACTAACCCGAATAGTTCTACGCCGAACCCGTTTTAGTCAGGCGAAGAGCTAGTGCTTGATGAAGTACATTGCCCAGCTGGCGACGATGACTGCGCCGACGAGCAGGACGAAGCAGAGGGCTCCGAAGCGGATCATCATTTTGGGGGCGGCACGCTGGGTGATGCCGAAGACCACTGAGACGCAGAGCGCGAAGATGAGCATGGCGGAGAAGTGCGTCAGCATCAGAGCGAGGCCTTTCTGCCGTTGGCGAGCGAGTGAGCGTCGACGGCGGCGATGATGTTGAGCAGGCCGGCGACAGTCAGGAACTTGGTGCCGTAGTCGCCGAGGGCGGTGAGCACCGAGGTCGATCCCCAGCCGAAGATGCGGGCGAAGACGTAGAGCAGGCCGGTGCCGAGCTGACCGACGAAGCCGAGCATATCGAGAAGGTCGCCGGTGTTGGGCGTGTAGAGTTGGCCAGCAAGGGCGAGGCCGGTGAGGTACATGGTGAGGATGGCGGCGAAGAGCAGGAGCGCGCGCACCCACTTGCCGATGAGGAAATGGCCGGCGCCGGGAATGAGCCAGCCTGCGAGAAGGACCATTACGGGGAACATGGATTTCTCGCCGGGGAGGGGTTGAGTAACTTGGGGCTGCGTAGGTGAGGCCATCGTTCTTGATTCTATCGTCAATTCTAAAAACGGGGGATAACGGGGAGGGGTTCAGATTCGGAGCAGTTCACGCTGGATGGGGCCGGTGACGATGGCGCTGCCGGCGTGTTCGGGGGTTGGCGGCGGGTGATCATGTTGACCTCGCTGCGGATGCCGAACTCGCCGGGGAAGTAGATGCCGGGCTCGACGGAGAAGCAGGTGTTGGGGAGAAGCAGGCGCTCGTCGTGGGTCTCGAGGTTGTCGAGGTGCGCGCCGTTGCCGTGGAGGATGACGGCGATATTGTGGCCGGTGCGGTGGGTGAAGAAGTCGCCGAAGCCGGCGTCGCGGATGACGGCGCGGGCAGCGTCGTCGGCCTCCCAGCCGGCGATGGGGCGGCCCTGGGCGTAGGCGCGCTGGACGGCCTCGATGGCGGCATCGCGGGCGTCGCGAACGGTGTTGAAGATGAGCTGCTCGCGCGGGGAGGGATCGCGGCCGACGACGCCGGTCCAGGTGATGTCGTACCAGATGGCGGTGGGGTCGGGCTGGTCGGGTTCGCCGGCGGCGGCGAGCTTGGCCCAGATGTCGATGAGGATGAAGTCGCCGGTGCGGATGGTGCGGGAGGTTTCGCGGGTGGGCTCGTAGTGAGAGTCGGCGGAGTTGGGGCCGGCGCTGCAGTTGGGGCCGTGGTCGGTCCAGAGGCCGGCCTTTTGTATTCCGGCGAGGAGGAACTCGACTACATCGAACTCGGTGATGGGGGTGTTGGCGCGGACGCTTTCGCCGATGAATTTCCAGCCGGCGGCGAGGACGGCGTCGAGGCGGCGCTGGGCTTCGAAGTGGGTGGCGATCTGATGCTCGGTGAGGACGGCCTCGAAGACGCTGACGAGGTCTGCGGAGCTGACGACTTGCTTGCCCATGGAGCGGATGAGCTCTACGGTGCCTGCGTCGACCATGGCGACATACATGATGGCGTTGCGCGGGGAGTATTGCATGGCGATGGTGTCTGCGCCGTCGAGCATGGCTTCGAGTTTCTGTTCGAGTTCCTGCCAGGAAGAGTAGGCGTCCCTGGTGCCGGGGAGGGAGTCGAGCTTGCCGGCCTCGATGCGGTGCACGAGTTTGCGCGGTTCGCCTTCTGCGGGGATGAAATAAAACCAGCGCCGCGAGACGAAGCTGTCCTCGTCGAGGCCGAGGATGCGGTAGGCGATGGGGTCGCGGTGGTGGTGGTCGTAAAAGAGCCAGCCGTCGAGGTTGTGCTCGCGCAGTGCGGATTGGATCGCGGTAAGAACCATGCGTAGTATCTTAGCTTTCGCGGTTGCGGAGCGTCCTGTGTGAATCGTTGCAGGGGTAGTTGGCGTGGGTGGGGGAAGTGGCATCTTACGGAGAGAAGTTCACCCCAAGGAGAGTTTTATGGACACCGCACCACGCTTTGCAGCGCAGCATCGAGTGCCCCTGGCGGGCAGTGAGAGAAAGGCATTCGCAGCGGAAGCCTTGCCCGCGGCGAAAACCGCAGCAGAACCTCCGACGGCGGCGGGGCAGATTACGGTGTCGGTGATTCTGGCGCCGAAGACGCCGTTTGAGATGCCAGAGGGATCGGCGCCTGAGCGGCTGACGCGCGAAGAGTTTGCGATCCGCCATGGAGCGAGTCCTACGTCGGTGCAGCTGGTGGCTGCGTTCGCGAAGGAGTTTGGCTTAACCGTGGAGCCTGCGGTACAGGACGGACGCCGGCACGGTGCGAATTGACCGGCAGTGTTGCGAACATGCAGAAGGCGTTCGGCGTGACGCTGCAAACGCAGACGTCGGCGGCGGGGACGTTTCGCGTGCGCGAGGGGGCGATCTATCTTCCGGAAGAGTTGGCGGGACATGTTGTGGCGGTGCTCGGATCTGGACAATCGGCCCCAGGCGAGGGCGCACTTTCGGATCGCAAAGCCGAGTGCGGTGAATGTCTCGTATACGCCGGTGCAGGTGGGCGCGCTGTATGGATTTCCTGCGGGAGCGACGGCGAGCGGGCAGACGATTGGGCTGATCGAGCTGGGCGGCGGCTATCGCGAGGCCGACGTGACGGCGTACTTTCAGTCGCTGGGGCTGGCGGCGCCGGCGATTACGGCGGTTTCGGTGGACGGTGGAAAGAACACTCCCGGGACAGCGAACGGTGCGGATGGAGAGGTGATGCTGGACATCGAGGTGAGCGCTTCGATTGCTACGGGGGCGAAGGTCGCGGTGTATTTTTCGCCGAATACGGATCAGGGATTCATTGATGCGGTGACGACGGCGGTGCATGACACGACGAATAAGCCGAGCGTGATCTCGATCAGCTGGGGAGGGCCAGAGTCGAGCTGGACGACGCAGGCGTGGACGGCGCTGAATGCGGCTTGCCAGGCGGCGGCTGCGGTGGGCGTCACGATTGCCGTGGCTTGCGGGGACGATGGGTCTACGGATGGGGTGACCGGAACCGCTAACCACGTGGATTTTCCGGCGTCGAGCCCGTATGTTCTGGCGTGCGGCGGGACGACGCTCGAGGGGTCGGGGACGACGATCACGAGTGAGGTGGTATGGAATGAGTTGGCGAGCGGCGAAGGCGCAACGGGCGGCGGTGTGAGCACGCTGTTTGCGCTGCCGACGTGGCAGCAGAACTCGAAGGTGCCGGCACCGACGACGGCGGGGGGTGGGCGCGGCGTGCCGGACGTGGCCGGCGATGCCGATCCTTCGACGGGCTATGAGGTTCGCGTTGATGGCGCAGACGGCGGTGATCGGAGGGACTAGCGCAGTGGCGCCGCTGTGGGCCGGACTGATTGCGCTGGCGAACCAGAAGAATGGCGTGGCTGCGGGATTTGTGAATCCGGCGTTGTACGCGGCGGGGGCAAAGAGTGCCTTCCGGGACATCACGCAGGGGAATAATGGGGCGTTTTCGGCGGGGCCGGGGTGGGACGCATGCTCGGGGCAGGGGAGCGCGGTGGGTAGTGCGATCATCGCGCTGCTGGGGGCGGGGTCGCGAGGGAGAGGTTCCGCGAAGTGAGCATGATCCGAGGAGCTGGGAAACGCCGAAACGGTAAGAAGTGAGCGGTGGAAGTGGCGAAGGGGATGGTGCTTTGCGGGTAAGGGATCTGAGGCGGGACAAGTGCTGAAATTTACATCGTGTTACCGGTGCAACCTGAGTGCTTGACAGGGATGGTTCGACGCTGCTAAAAATTCGTCCGTTGCACAATCGTTTGCGCAAAGTGTGCAAACGATTGTGCAAGGCCAGTTACCAGCAACTTATAGGAACACTTTCGGAGGCACTATGCCGCACGCACGTCCATGCTTATCCAGTCCGAGCACGACCGTCCAGGGAGCCTTTTCGCTTCGCGGTTGGCTTCGTTATTCCGTCTTCTCGGCACTGGTTCTTCTCGCCGCGATGTTTGCAACGAACATTGCTCATGCCCAGTTCCGTACCTCAGTGCAGGGCGTCGTCACCGACCCCACGGGTGCTGTTATTCCAGGCGCCACGCTCACGCTTAAGAACAATTCGACGAATGAAACGGTTGTCCGGACGAGCAACGCCACGGGTGTGTTTAATTTCAACGCACTGCCGGCTGACACGTTCACGCTCACGGTGGACCGTGCAGGGTTCGAGCAGAAGGTGCTGTCAGACCTGACATTCATTCCCGAGCAGGCGAACTCGCTGACGGTGCAGCTGTCGATTGCGGGTACGACCCAACAGATTACGGTGAATGCTTCGACGGTTTCGGCGATCGACACCGAGACCCCGAATGTTGGTGGCACGATCACCGATAACCAGATTCAGCACTTGCCCTCGTTCAACCGTGATCCGTTCACGCTGAGTCAGCTGGCGCCGGGGGCAATCAATGATGGATCGCAGCAGGCGGGCGGCGGTGTATTCAGCACTCCGGGTACGCAGGGTCCAGGTGGCTCAGGCAATGGCGGCCAGGCACCGACGGAGAATGGACCGCAGGTGAATGCCAATGGTGGTCAGTATGAAACCAATGGCATCAGCATTGACGGTATCAGCACGGTAAGCGCGGTGTGGGGCGGAACAACCGTCATCACGCCGGACCCTGACTCGATTGCCAACATCAGGATTGTGACCAACGACTATGACGCTGAGAACGGCCGGTTCAGCGGTGCGCAGACGATGGTTACATCGAAGAGCGGCACGAATCAGATTCACGGCAGCCTGTTCTTCGGTCTGCATCGCCCGGGCCTGAACGCCTACCAGCGGTACAGTGGTGGCGGCACGCCGCAGAGAGATAATGCACGGTTCAATCAGTACGGTGGCAGCGTGGGTGGCCCCATCTGGAAGAATCGAGTGTTTGCCTTCTTCGACTATGAAACCTCACCGCAAAGCACGACCACGACTGGAACGGGATGGTACGACACGACGGCGTTTGATGCTCTCGGACCTGCGGGCAGCATCTCCTCGAAGTACCTCACGTTCCCAGGCGCGGGCGTCGTCGCGACTGGAATTATCACGGCGAACGAGGCGTGCGTAAATATCGGCCTTGTGGAAGGTGTAAATTGCAACACGATCGCGGGCGCGGGCCTGAATATCGGTTCGCCGCTCACGACGCCCCTGGGCACACAGGATCCAACCGCAACTGGCACCTCGAATAATCCTGGTGTCGGTAGCGGGTTGAGCGATGTTGCAGACATCGCGGATTATGCTACGACCAGCCCGTACACCTCCTACTACCATCAATACAACGGCCGTTTGGACGCGGATGTAACGAAGAAAGACCACGTGGCGTTTGCGATCTACTGGGTGCCGCAGGGAAACACAGACTATAACGGTGGATCGCGCGCCTATAACCTGTTCCATCACAACCAGGTCAACGACGCGTTCTCTGTGATCTGGAATCGCACCTTTACGCCTAGCCTGCTGAACGAGGCTCGTGCGAATGCAGCTGGCTGGCGGTGGAATGAGATCACGGATAATCCGCAGCAGCCGGTTGGATTGCCGCAGGACCAGGTTGATCAGATTGGCTCGATTCAGATCAACCAGTTCGGCTCTTCGCTGGGCAGCCATTTGGATCAGTGGACGTACGGCTACCAGGATGTTGTGACGAAAGTTGCCGGACAGCACACGATCAAGTTTGGTGGCGAATTCACCAACCTGCATTATCTCAACGATCCGATTGGGCGTCCGAACTATAACTTTTACAACATCTGGGATTTCCTGAATGATGCTCCGAGCGTGGAAGCTGGAAGCTTTGATACGGCAACCGGGTTCCCGGGCGGCGTTCGGCAGGACAATCGCGAAAACCTGTTTGGCGCGTTTATCCAGGACGACTGGAAGATACGTCCGAATCTGACGCTCCATGCGGGCGTACGCTACTCCTGGTTCGGAGGGCTTTACACCACGCAGAACAACCTGAGCAGAGTTGTATTCGGTGCAGGCGCGGACGAACTTACAGATCTCGCCGTTCATGTGGGTGGGAATCTGTGGGCGCCGCAGAAGGGCAACTTTGGTCCTCAGTTCGGATTGAACTGGAGCCCGGAGATGTTCCATAACAGGCTCGTGGTCCGCGGTGGTTACGGATTGAACTTCAACCAGGAAGAGATCGCGATCTCGGCGAACGTGGATTACAACCCTCCTGTCCAGGGCTACTACAACTTCAGCAGCGCGTCACCGAGCGACATCAACCCGAATATTTTGTATGGCATTTCGAGCAGCCCGACGTCGCTGACGGGGTTTGCTTCGAATCCTGCAACCATCACGCAGTACACCCCCGGCAACCTGCCAGTTGCAGGCAATGGAAACGTGACGGCAGTAGGGAATACGACCGGTGGACTTCCGACGGCCTATACCGAGCACTATTCTGTCGATACCGAGTATGACTTCGGTCACCAGATTGTAGGTTCGCTTGGATATCAGGGAAGTTCTTCTCACCACATGATTCAACAACTGAACGAAAACGCGGCGGCGCTGGCTAAGGGCCTGCAATTGAATCCGCTGCTCACAGGTGTGGACTTCTATCCAAACACCGGTTCCTCAAACAACAATGCCATGCTGGCCGAATTGAAGCACCCGTTCTCTCATCATTTCCAAGCGGATGCGCAATTCATGTGGGCCAAGAGCATGGACAATGGATCGGGACCGTACGAAGAGGATCCGTACTATCCAGCGAATCCGTCGTATGCGTGGGGCCGTTCTGACTTCAACGTTGGAAAGTCCTTCAAGGCGTTCGGTCTATGGCAGCCGGTTATCTTCAAAGGCGATCATGGGTGGATGGAGAAGACCATTGGCGGATGGTCGATCAGCGGCATCTACAACGTTCACACTGGCTTCCCCTGGACGCCGAACTATGGGACGGGGCAATCGCTTTACTGCTCCAACTGCGGTTACTACAACCTTCGTCCGCAATATCTCGGCGGGGCTGGAACTTCTACCAGCAACGCGCAGTTCGAGAAGGGTAGCAACTATGGCAACTACGCAGCGGTCATTGCTGCGCAGAACGAGACGCTTGCGACTGTGAACGGCAACGCGAACACGGTGGTTGCGTATTCGAACAAGTTCTTCAACGTGCCAAACTTTGAAGGGGCGATGACGGGTTCCTTCCCGTCGACGGCTGCTGCACTTCCTCCACCTCCAGGCCTTGCTCGTAACTCGTTCAATGGCCCGCATTACCAGGATGTGGATGCTTCGATCACCAAGTCTTTCGGTTTCCCGAGGGCGCGGGTGATTGGTGACGACGCGAAACTTGAGATTCGCGCCGATTTCTTCAACTTGTTCAACAACCTGAACCTGAATCCGACCAGCGTATCGAATAACATCAACTCCACCAACTTCGGACAGGATACGAATGCATTGGGAGCGCGCACGATCAGCTTCCAGGCACGTTTCTCGTTCTAAACCAACCACGATGAACGGCAGAGGGCGCGCTGCGGCGCGCCCTTTGCGTTACGGGTGCGCGCAATGCATTTAGAGTTGAACCTGAGTGTTTTTTGCGAGGCCCTGATCGATTTGCTTCTATGACGGATGAACATAAAATCAACGCGGTAAAACATTTAAGTTCCGGACGCAGCCTGAAGGAGTTGGCCAAGCACCTGGGTCTCTCGCAGACCACGGTTTCGCGGGTAATCAACAACTCTGGAAACACGCACCGCATCTCGGCGGCGACGCAGAAGCGTGTGCTGGCGGCTGCGGCCGAGATGAACTACAAGGCGAGCCCGCTGGCGCGCGGGCTGCGCAGCCGGCGGTCGCAGACGATCGGCGTGATGGTGCCGGAGATCAGCGGCGGCTATTCGGCGGCGGTGCTGAGCGGGATTGAAGATGTGCTGCTGGTCAGCGGCTTCTTTTACTTCGTGGTGAGCCACCATCATCGCGAGGAACTGCTGCGCGACTATCCTGCGCTGCTGCTTTCGCGTGCGGTTGAAGGCATCATTGCGGTGGACTCGGCGCTGGATGTTGAGCTGCCGGTGCCGATTGTGGCGGTGTCGGGACACCTTCGTCTGCCCTGGATTCTAAACATTGAGCTGGATCATAATCTTGCGGCACGCTATGCGCTTGAGCATCTGCAGCGGCTGGGGCACCGCAGGATTGCGTTCATTAAGGGGCAGAGCTTCAGTTCGGACACGGAGATTCGCTGGCAGGCGATTACACGGGTCGCTGCGGAGATGAAGATCCCAATTGAGCCGCACCTGGTGGTTGCGTTGGAAGGCGATGATCCGACGCCGGAGCCGGGGCGCGTGGCGACGCACAAGCTGCTGGGCGCGGGTGTGCCCTTCAGCGCGATCTTCGCTTTCAACGATCTTTCCGCGATGGGAGCGATTGTGGCCCTGCGCGAGGCCGGGGTGGACGTGCCAACGGGCGTGTCCGTGCTGGGCTTCGATGACGTGGTTGGGGCAGCGACGAATAATCCTCCGCTGACTACGGTGCGGCAGCCGATGCAGGAGATGGGGAGGGCGGCGGCGACGGCTCTTCTGCAGCGGATACGCCATCCGAAGGCAAGCGACGCGGCGGCGCATGGGTCGGAGTCTATTCTTGTGCTGCCGACGTTTGTGGAGCGCAAGTCGACGGCTCCTGCGCGGCGCTAATCGCTTGGCGGAGTGAATGATGCCCATTGCGACACTGACCCTGGAACTCGCGATTGAACATGCACAGTCGCTCAAGGACCGTCGCCAGGTGGTGCGGTCGCTGAAGGACAAGCTGCGGCACGGGTTTAATATCTCCGTTGCGGAGCTCGACGATGCACTGCTCTGGAACCGGGCAACGCTGGGGGTGGTGGCAATTTCGAGCTCAACGGCCTATCTGAGTGGGCAGTTGCGCGAGGTGGAAGCGGCGGCTCGGCGCCTGGCTGTGGGCCTGGGTTGCGAGATTCTGGACAGCTATATCGAAAGCGATACGTCGCTGGAGGATTAAAAGAAGATGCTATGCGTTTCGGTGCCTCAAGGGTGCTAACCTGTAGAGTCAACTATGCCCGAGCAACGAGCCAGAACGTATCACCGCGGTCGCGTCGTCAACACCTTTGCCGAAGAGATTACAGCCATGCTGGAAGGCGAATTATCCGATCCGCGCATTGCGCCTTGTCATGTGACCGAGGTGGTTTTGGCGCCGGGCGGGAAGAGTTGTCGCGTGTTTATCGCGGTGGTGGGTACGGAGCAGGAAGAGCTGTCGACGCTGGAGGGGTTGATGGCGGCGCGCGGCTTATATCCGCACCGAGATTCGTCAACGCATGAACGTGCGCCACGTGCCCGAGATCACGTTTGCAATCGATCGCTCGGAGAAGATCAATTCACGCATGGACGAGCTGCTGGGGCGCATGGAAAAACGTCGCAATAAACTTGCCGGTAAAGGCGCGAAGGAGACAACGAAACCAACCGGGCCGGCTTAGTGAGCTGTTCCGCGTAATTTGTCTGCTATGAAAAATCAGGCCTCGATCACCGCCTTGCTTGAGCTTATCCGCGAACGTAACAGCTTCGTGATCAGCTCGCATCTCCGTCCGGATGGGGACGCGATTGGCTCCGCGCTGGGGTTGATGCATCTGTTGGAGGCGATGGGGAAGCGGGCGACGGTGTGCTTTGTGGATCCGATTCCAGCGAACTTTCAGTTTCTGGATGGCAAGGAGCGAGTTACATCGCACCTTTCCGCAGGCGGATGCGGCCATCTTTCTGGAATGCGATTCGATTGAGCGCAGCAGCATTGATCGGGCCGAGTTTGAGGCGGCGTCGTCCGGCGCTGACCATCAATATTGATCATCATCGCAGCGGCCGGGAGTTTGCCGATTTCAACTGGATTGATCCGGAGGCCGCCGCAGTCGGTTGCATGATCTACGATCTTGCGATTGCTGCGGGAGTTCCGATCACCCGTTCGATGGCCGAATGCCTGTACGCCGCGATTCTTACCGACACGGGCTCCTTCAACTACCCGAGTACGAGTGCTTCCACCTTTGCGATGGCGGAACACCTGGTGCAGAGTGGCGCCAATCCAAATCGCATCGCCGCGGACGTTTATTTTTCGCAACCCGCCGAGCAAGGTGCGGCTGCTGGGGATTGCGCTCAGCAACATCCAGATTGATGGTGCGGTCTCGTGGAGCCATGTGACGCTGGAGGAGATGGAGCGTGTGGGTGCGAGCGTGGAGGACTGCGAGGGCGTGGCGAATCACCTGATCGGCATTGCGGGGGTGGAGGCGGCTGCTTTTCTCCGCGAGCTGCCGGAGCAGAATCAATTCCGGTTGAGTCTGCGAAGCCGGCGGGCGCTGGACGTGTCGGTAATTGCTGAGAGTTTTGGCGGGCGGTGGGCACCGCAATGCAAGCGGGTGCAGTATGGAAGGGACGCTGGCGGAAGTGACGCGGCGTATTGTTGCGCACATGCGTGAGGCCTGTTTACCCCTGCGGAACGAAGCTGCAACGATCGAGGCTCCAACACTGCCTTCGATTCTGTTAGCCTAGGTTTCGCTTCGCGAATATGCAGCAGGCGGTTCAACTAGACCTGCAAGGGCTTCGGCCAGAACGAGTTCGCGCGGTGCAGCTGATTTCACTGATAACACTTTGACGGACCTCCCCCAATCCGCGCTCGCGCCTTCGGACACAAGCGCCGCCGCAGCATCGTCAGCGGTGCGCACGGGTGGTGCGAAGGGCATCGTGCACTGGATGCGCCACACGCAGCTTGGCTATACCGCGACTGAGTTCGTTGTTCTGCTGCTGTTCGTTGGATACTTTCTGTTCTACGGGCTGATTCCGATCTTTGGTGGCGACCAGCTGGGGCTGGTGGGAGCGGACGAGCCGCGCTATGCGCAGATTGCGCGCGAGATGCTCGACGCACATACCGCAACGTGCGATGCGCTGCATGCCAGCATCATGCCGAGCAGCCTGCGGACCGCGGCGCTACAGGCGTCGTACCAATGCCTGATGGGCGGCACGGTGACGCCGATACTGTATGGCAAGCCGTGGCTGGAGAAGCCGGCGCTCTACTACTGGCGGGCGATGGGCTACTATCGCGAGCTTGGGGTCTACGACTGGACGGCGCGATTGGCTTCGGCCACGGGAGCGCTGGCCCTGATCATTCTGGCCTTCCTGCATCTCAAGCGTTTCCGGCCGGGAGGACATCTCGATGCCGCGCTCATTATGGTGTCGGCCGTCGCGATGTTCGCGTTCTCGCGCGGCGCGTCGACGGACATGCAGCTGGCCGCGCCATTCTGTATCGGCATGCTGGGCTGGTATGCGTGGTATGAGACGGGCAAGAAGTTCTGGCTGTTCGATCTTTACTTTTTCGGCGCCGCGGCCACGCTGGCAAAGGGTCCGGTAGCGCCGTTTCTTGCGCTGTCGATCATCTGCCTGTTTCTAGGTCTGCGCCGCGAGTGGTCGGCCCTGCGCCGCACGATCTGGATTCCGGGCATCGTGCTCTACCTGGTGATGGTGCTGCCGTGGTACATCGCGGTGCAGCGCCGCAATCCTACATTTCTTGAATGAGTTTTTCTGGAAGCACAATCTCGAGCGCTACACGACCAATCTCTACCATCATCACCAGCCGTTCTACTACTATCTGATCGTGCTGATCCTGGGGATGATGCCGTGGACGGCGCTGTCTTTCCGCGCGCTGATCGATGGCCTGGCGACGTCGATTGCCGAGTGGAAGGTTCGGTTCAAGCCGCAGCGCTACGTGGGCCACGTTCGTGCCGGCGACGCCTTCCCGGAGTTCCTGGTGCTGTGGGCGCTGTTTCCGATCATTTTCTTCTCCTTCTCCGATTCCAAACTTCCGGGCTACATTCTTCCTTCGATTCCGCCGCTGGCGATTCTTACGGGCGACTATCTGTTTCGGATTCGAAGGCAGGGCATCTCGAACTGGCTGCTGTATACGCACGCGGTGCTGACTGGATTTCTTACCTTCGTACTGATTCTTTGCCCGCAGTACATGGTGTACCAGCGGCTGATTCCCGCGCCGGGGATTCTGACCTGGGCGATTGTGCTGGGCATCGCGGCCGCATTGCTGGTGATCCTGGCGACGCGCCGGTTCGGCGTCCGGTCGCTGCGCCTGGTGACGATGATTCCGCTGGTCGTCCTGCTATATTTTCTGCTCGGTAGAAACGGCCGGCTGCTGGACCTGAACTACTCCGCTCGTCCGCTGGCGCGGGAGATTCAGCAAGCTGATCCGAACGCGAACGTGGTCGCAGAGTTCGACGTACGCCGCGATCTGGTCTATGGGCTGGCTTTTTATCGCGATCAGCAGATCGTGAGCTATACCGAGGACGGTGTTCCGGCGGGCGAACACCTGGTGGTGTTTCCGACGCGCGACGAGCCCTTGTTAGAGAATTATCTGAAGGGGAGATTTACGCAGCCACTGCTGCTTTACCAGGCACAGGGGCTATCGGTGTACAAGGTCTATCCTCGAAGTTAGGAGTTAGGAAGTTGAGGTCGAGCGCTGTTGAGCCAATCGCTGAGTCACTTTGCGCAACTCGAGATCCTGGACCTTCGCCACTTCTCCGCGGCGCAGCTGAGGCCATTGCTGCGCGACGAAGCCGAGCGCTGGCAGCGGCGTTTGCACTGGGACTATGGCCGCGCCTCGAACATGCTGCTGGATTACCTGGACAGCCGCATTCTTCCCGGCTTTGTTGCGCTCCAGGCGGGACACATCGTGGGGTACGCCTTCTGCGTCTGCGAGGGAGCGAAGGCAGTGATTGGGGACGTCTACGCGTTCGGCGAGACGCGAGTCCACGGTCAACCCTATCTGCGACACACTGCTGCATCATCTGCTGGAGCTGGTGCAGGCTACGCCCGGGGTCGATCGAATTGAGTCGCAGCTGCTGATGTTCCCGGATGGGGCGCTGTGCGAGACGTTTCAGGCGCGCGGATTTGTGAGCTTTCCGCGCTGCTTTATGCTGCGCGATCTCGAAGCTCATCCCTCGCGCATGGATACCGATCTGGCTTCGCTGCATCCGGGCGAGGAGTTTGATTCTGCAGGCGTGGCAGCCGGAGTTTTACGAGGGAACGGCGCAGCTGATCCATCGTTGCTATGCCAACCACATGGACGCAGGCATCAACGATCAGTATCGAACGCTGCACGGGGCGCAGCGTTTTCTGCACAACATCATTCGATTTCCGGGCTGCGGCGTGTTCGACCCGGAGAACTCGTGGGTGCTGCGGGACGCGACGGCGCCGGCGGACACAAATGGGGGCAGCGACACGGCGCAGCGGTCGCCTGGCATCGAGGCGGTGCTGCTTTGCTCCAGGTGCGCAGCGATGTCGACCACATCACGCAGATCTGCATTACGCCGTCGCTGCGCGGACACGGACTGGGGCAGATGATGCTGGAGCACTGTGCGCGCGAGGGTGCGAAGCGCGGGGTGCGTCAACTCTCGCTTACGGTGACCGAGGCCAACCTGCCGGCGCGCCATCTTGTATGAGCGAAACGGATTTACGACGCTGCATCGCTTCGAAGCCATGGTCCGTGACACGCATGTCCCGGAGGGATCGAGCCGGCCGGGGGTCATCAGTTTCAACGTTCGTTAGCTTCACGGATGGGCCAAATGAAAGAGCGAGCGTGGGAATCTGCTCGCTCGGCTAATTGGCCCTTTTCCACTTGACCCCGGGTCGAGCTACCGCATACATCTCGGTTGCAATCTGATCGAAGAGGCCGTAGCGATCCTTGCCGACGGCGTATAGGTTCATGTGCGTGCGGTCGGGGATGTAGGTGAAATGGGCATCCGCGCCGAGCTTGGCCAGGCGCGCGTCGAACAGGTGAGCTGAGCCGTCGAGGTAGAAGGTGTCGGCGGTGCCGACGAAGAGATGGATGCGGCCCTTGAGAAGAGCCGATTGCGTGGGCCATTTTTCTTCGACGAGGTGGGCGAGGTCGTAATGGTCATGCCAGTAGGCGACGACAGTTGGGTTTACGTCGCCGGTGACGCGGTCGAACATGGGCATGGGAGCGCCGCTCTTGGAGCGCGGCGAGAAGACCCAATCGAAGGAGGTGATCTGGCCGCCGTAGGGGCCGAGGACTGCTTCGATCTTGCTGAACTGCTCGAGCGTTGCGACGACTTTGCCGTCCATGCGCATGATCGGGTAGGGCGTTCCGTCGGGCCGGTGGTAGACGTTCGCGTGGGGTGCGTAGAGATCGGGGCCGGTGAAGTTGTGGAAGTCGCTGGGGTCGGGTGAGGTGGACCAGGTGCCGCCGAAGACTTGCGGGAAGTTGATCTGCGAGTTGCAGCGTGGCCCAGCCGCCGCTGGAGTGGCCGTTGAGGAAGCGGCCGGTGGGCTTGGCGTCCATGCGGTATTTCTGCTCGAGCATGGGGATGAACTCGGTGGTGAGGGCGGTGCCCCAGGGGCCGTTGTTTACGGAGTCGGCGAACTCGTGGGTGCCTTGCGGGCAGGATTCATCGAGCATGACCCAGATCATGGGCGGCATGGTGCCTGCGTCCATGCGGCCGCGGATCATGGTGGCCTGGACGAGGTTGTATTCCAGGCCGCCGCCGAAGCCGTGGGTGTAGTAGACGGTGGGATAGTGCTGCGTTGGGTTCTGCTCGTAGTCCGGGGGCAGGACGACCCAGGCTTTGATGGAGGTTGGGTTTCCGGAGAAGCGGGTGAGCAGCGGGCTGAGCATCTCCTGCTCCTCGATCACGCCGGGCTTTACCTGCTCGTGAGCTTTGGCGATGGCCTGGGCGCGCATCGGGTTGTCGGTGGGGTGACCATCGAGCGTGAGCGTGG
This sequence comes from uncultured Acidobacteriaceae bacterium, assembly GCA_963821165.1. Classification (GTDB taxonomy): domain Bacteria; phylum Acidobacteriota; class Terriglobia; order Terriglobales; family Acidobacteriaceae; genus Granulicella. The sequence goes on along the minus strand of CAWGCQ010000001.1, from coordinate 1,170,293 downwards.
GTTCGGAGCTGCCGGGTGTCCATTTGGCCAGAGTGATCACGGGGGTGACCCAGTCGGATGGCGTGCGGCCGGAGTAGTTGTAGGTGTGGTCGGTGTCGAGGACGGCCTGGACTTCGTAGTCGCCGGCGGGGAGAGTGGAGAATGCGTTGGGATAGGCGATGGCGTCGGCGTAGAAATCCACGGAGGCGCCGGGCGTGAGGTCATGGACTTCCTGGGCGGCGACGGAGGTCTCGCCGGGACGGAACTCCTGGATGTTGACCTCTTTGTCGCCGGTGCCCTTCTTGAGGAAGACGAGCAGGCGTCCGCTGACTGGGCCGGGAGCGGAGTCGGCCAGCTTTACACGGAAGAATACGTGGGGCGTTGCGGGCGCTTGTGCGGCGGCGAGAATGTGAGGCGGCCGCGAGGAGACCTGCGCTAGAGCGCGTGGACAAGAAAAGGTGCTGTGAGCGTTGATTGCGCATGGATCTCCCAGATGAATCGTTCTGGGATGATACCAAGTCGCTGAAGCGCTTCGGAGAGCGCTATTCCACGTGGTAGTTGGGAGCTTCGCGGGTGATGACGACGTCGTGGACGTGGCTTTCGCGGAGGCCGGCGCCGGAGATGCGAATGAACTTTGCCTTCTCCTGCAGCTCCTCGATGGTTGCGCAGCCGAGATAGCCCATGCCGGAGCGCAGGCCGCCGACGAGCTGGTAGACCATGGCCTCGAGCGGTCCGCGGTGGGGCACGCGTCCCTCGATGCCTTCGGGGACGAACTTGGCGAGGCGGTTGCCGCTGCCCTCGCGGGCGGTGATGGAGGGGCGATCAGCTGACGCGAATTCATCCAATGTCGCTCTTGCTCTGGAAGTAGCGTTCGCCGGCACCCTGCGCCATGGCGCTGAGGCTGCCCATGCCGCGATAGGTTTTGAAGCTGCGGCCCTGGTAGAGGATGGTCTCGCCGGGGCTTTCGTCGACGCCGGCGAAGAGCGAGCCCATCATGCAGACGCTGGCGCCGGCGGCGATGGCCTTGGTGATGTCGCCGGAGTACTTGATGCCGCCGTCGGCGATGATGGAGATGCCGCGCTGACTTTGGCGGCGCGGTAGGACTCGGCGATGGCGGTGATCTGCGGCATGCCTGCGCCGGTGACCATGCGGGTGGTGCAGATGGAGCCGGGACCGATGCCGACTTTGACGGCGTCAGCGCCGGCGTCGATGAGGGCCATGGTGCCTTCGTAGGTGGCGACGTTGCCGGCGAGGAGGTCGACTTCGGGGAAGCGCTTTTTGCACTCGGCGACCGCTTCGAGGACGCGGGAGGAGTGGCCGTGGGAGGAGTCGATGGCGAGGGCGTCGACGCGGTATCTGACGAGTTCGGCGGCGCGCTCGAGGAAGTCGCCCGTAGCGCCGATGGCGCCGGCGACGCGAAGGCGGCCCTGCTCGTCCTTGCTGGCGTTGGGATACTTCAACTTCTTCTGGATGTCCTTGACGGTGATGAGGCCCTTGAGCTCGTAGGCGTCGTTGACGACCAGCAGCTTCTCCACGCGATGCTGGTGGAGGATCTGCTCGGCCTGCTCGAGCGTCGTTCCGACGGGAACGGTGATGAGGTTGGTCTTGGTCATCACGTCGTCGATGGGGATGTCGGTGCGGGAGACGAAGCGCAGATCGCGGTTGGTGAGGATGCCGACGAGCTTGCCCTTCTTGGTGACGGGTACGCCGGAGATCTTGAAGCGGCGCATGACTTCGAGGGCGTCAGAGATGGGGCGCTCGGGCTCGATGGTGACGGGATCGACGATCATGCCGCTCTCGGAGCGCTTGACCTTGTCGATCTCGCCGGCCTGCTGCTCGATGGTCAGGTTGCGGTGCACGACGCCCAGGCCGCCCTGCTGGGCCATGGCGATGGCCAGGCGCGACTCGGTGACGGTGTCCATGGCGGCGGACATCAGCGGGGTGGCAAGGATGATTTTCTTGGTCAGCTGGGTCTGGGTGCTGACCTGGGTCGGAACGACGTCAGAGTAGGCGGGGACGAGCAGCACGTCGTCGAACGTGAGCGCTTCGGGGATCTGAGTGGGGATCATACTTCTCTATTGTTGCACTGGAGAGGCCGAGAGTTGAACTTTCGCGGGAGTTGGCCTAAAATCCCTGTAGCAGACGAATTTGTTCTGCCGCTGAAGCAGTCGTGTGGCAAGCGGCTGGTATCCGTGAACAAACCGGAAAGTGGCGGAAGAGAGGAGTGGGCGAGAGCCCACTTTTTGTTTGCTCTAAAGTCCGGTTGGCGGAGGGTGACAGCAGCCGCTCAATCCAAGCACGACAAGACGGGAAGTTGCCGTAAGCACTATGGCTTTGCAGATGGAGACAATTCGCGCCACGGCTGACCGCGTTGCGGCCTCGCACCAGCTCGACCTGGTGGACCTGGAGTTCACGGGCGGGGCGAAGCATCGGACGCTGCGGGTATTTCTGGAGAAGAATGCGGAGGCGCGAGCCAAGTTTGCGGCCGATGCGGCATCCAATGAAGAAGCAGGCCTGCCCAAGGGTGTTCCGGTCGAAACGCTCTCTGGCGTGACGCACGAGGATTGCGCGAATTTTGCGCGCGACTTCGGAACGGTGCTGGATGTGGAAGATCTGATTCCCGGCGCCGAGTACACGCTGGAGGTCAGTTCTCCGGGGCTGGAACGGAAGCTGTTGAAGGCGGCGGATTATGAGCGCTTTCGCGGCAGCCTGGCGAAGGTGCAGACCTTTACGGCGGTTGACAACAATCGCCACTTCACAGGCAGATTGACTGGCGTTTGATGGAAAGACGATTACGCTCGACCTCTCTGCAGTGAAGCAGAAGGGGAAGGCGAAGAAGACGCTGACAGCGCAAACGGTCGAGATTTCGCTGGCGAATGTTGAGAAGGCGAACCTGGTCGCGGAGATTTAGAACGGAAGAGTTCAGACGTAAGAGAATTTGAATCATCGGCAGTAAGACGATCGCCGAAAGAAGTGAGAGACGACATGGCAAGTGCTTTGTATCAGTCGATTGAGATTTTGGGCCGCGAGAAGGGGATTGACCCGGAGATCGTGGTGAGCGCGGTTGAGGATGCCATCGCGCTCGCGACCCGCAAGTATTACAAGACGGTCGAGAACATGCGCGGCGAGATGGACCGCGAGACCGGCGAGATCCGCGCCTACGTGTTCAAGACCGTGGTCGAGACGCCGGAGCTGGTCGAAGACCCGGACAACCAGCTGACGCTGGAGCAGGCTCGCGAGCTGGCGCCTGAGGTTGAGGTGGGCGGAGAGCTGCGCTTCTACAAGGACACCACGCCGCTGGGCCGCATTGCCGCGCAGATGGCCAAGCAGGTGATCTTCCAGAAGGTGCGCGAGGCCGAGCGCGACACCGTGTTCAACGAGTACGCGCACCGCGCCGGCGAGATTCTGACCGCGACCGTGAAGCGGCTGGAGCCGATGGACGTGATCTTCGACCTGGGCAAGACCGAGGCGCGGATGCCGAAGCGCGAGCAGTCGCGGCTGGAGCAGTTTGCCGTGGGCGAGCGCGTGCGCGTGGTGCTGCTGCGCGTGGATCGCGCGGCCAAGGGACCGCAGGTGATCGTGTCGCGCGCGGCTCCGGCGCTGGTGCAGATCGCTGTTCCAGTCCGAAGTGCCCGAGATCTACGACGGCACGGTGACGATTCGCGCGATCGCCCGCGAGGCGGGTGAGCGCAGCAAGATTGCGGTGATGAGCCGCGACAAGGACGTCGATCCGGTTGGCGCCTGCGTGGGCATGAAGGGCATGCGCGTGCAGTCGATTATCCGCGAGCTGCGCGGCGAGAAGATCGACATCATCGAGTACTCGGACGAGATCACGACGTTTGCGGAGAAGGCGCTGCAGCCGGCGAAGGTCTCGCGCGTGTCGATCACGGACCTGGCCGAGAAGCAGCTTGAGGTCATCGTCGACGACACGCAGCTGTCGCTGGCGATCGGCAAGAAGGGGCAGAATGTTCGTCTGGCCGCCAAGCTGCTGCAGTGGAAGATCGACATCAAGAGCGAAGAGGAGAAGCGCCAGGAGGTCGAGCAGCAGATGCAGGCCATGGGCGGCGGACCTTCGACGCCGATCGAGCAGGTTACGGAGCTGGGCGACTCGGTGATGGAGAAGCTGATTGCGGCCGGCATTACGACCGTCGAAGCGCTGGCCGACATGACCGCCGAGGAGCTGAGCGAGATTCCGGGCATCGGCGAGAAGACGGTCGAGAAGATCGCCGTCGCGGTTCGGCACTACTTCGGGCAGTACGAAGAGGGCGAGGAGCGTCCGGTTCCCGTGCCGTCCGAGCCAGCTCTGGTTGTAGGCGAAGAAGCCATTGCCGCGGCTGCTGCATCCGATGAGGCGGGAGACGAGGTGCATTCCATGACCAATACGCCGGAAGAGATTCTTGCTGGGCAGGCTGCCGATGCGGGCTCAGCGGAAGAAGTCAGCGAATTTTCAACCGAGGACATCGCGGACGCCGAGGACGAGTCTTCGGATATCGACGCGAATGACGACAATGACGCTCGCGAAGCGGGCATTGAGCTGGATAACGACACCGTGGACGAACTGGTCGATCAGGCCCAGGAAGTCTCCGATGAAGGAATCGACGACGGCGAGCGCGACCGTGACTAAGCGTGCGCGGTTCGCAGGTTTTCGAGCTACAGCCAAAGGCTTGCACCGTGAGAAATACGCAGCCAGACGGCTGAAAAGTTAACAGTTTCAAGGGATAATAGCCTTGAACGAACTCCACTTCGATTGAGGCTGATATGAACAGCTAAGTGCGCAGTGGAACTGAAAAGGGCCGAGCGGATAACGCCAGCCCGTACAAAGGGATAGATGAGCAAAGTTCGAATCAACGATCTTGCACGTGAGTTAGAGGTCAAGAGCAAGTCCATTCTGGATGCTCTGACGGCGGTTGGCGTCACCGAGAAGAAGACGCATTCGAGCTCCATCGAAGAGGATGAGGCCGAGAAGGTGCGCGGCTACTTCAACCGGGGAGCGCGCACGGCTGCGCCCCGCGTAGGCGCCTGTGGAGACCAAGCCCAAGTTCGATCTGTCGCACGTCTCGAAGCCGGGCGATGCGCTGAAGGCGATCCTGGAGCGCAAGCAGGCGGAGACGGCCGCGCGCATGGCGCCTCCTGCGCGGCCAGCGGTGACGGTGGCCCCTCCGGCGAATCGTCCGCCGGTTGTGGCGACGGCCTGCGGTGGCAGCGCCGGCAGCAGCGCCGGCAGCGCATGTCGCTGCGCCTGCACCAGCGGCGCCGGTTGCGGCGGCTGCTGCGCCTGCGGCTCCAGCTCCGCGGCGGATTGTGCCGATTCCGCGGCCGGCGGCGCCGAACTATGTGGTTCCTCCGCCCGCGATTGCGAGCCGTCCGGTGACGTGGACCGGTGGTGGCTCGGCCGCCTGTCGGTGACGACGCCTCCGGCTGTTGTGGCGGTGCCTCCGGCTGAGCCGGTGGTGGTGAAGCCAGCGGCGGTTGCGCCTGCGGCACCAGCTCCAGTTGCGGCTCCAGTCCTGTGGCCGCAGCCGGTTGCGGAGCCTGTTGCTCCGGCAGCGCCGGTTGCGGCGGCTCCTGCGGCACCGGCGGCGAATGCGCCTGCGCCGCGGCGCGTGGTGATGCCGCAGACGGGACCGCGTCCGACGTACAGTGCGCCGCCGCCGCCTCCGGGTGGACCGCGGACACCTATCTTCCAGCGGCCGACGTCCTGGGTATCAGGGCGGGTCGAATCGCTCCGGGAGGTCCTGGAGCGCCGGGCTCGCGATCGGTCCGGGATGGCACCGGGCGCTCGCCGGCCGATGCATCCGACGCGGACGTTTCCGGGAGGACCGGGCGGTGGTCCGGGAGGACCGGGATTTGCTCCGCGACCGGGGTTTGGCGCGGCACGACCTGGGTTTGGGAATCGGCCAGGAGCTGCTCCGGGCGGGTTGATGCCTGCTCCGGGCGAGGCTCCGGGACCGAGCCGTCCGGTTCGCGCGGGACAGCGCGGCCGTGGCGCTCCGCGCTACGAGAAGAACAAGGAAGTCGCGCTCAAGGGTTACAGCGTGCCGCGCTTTGGCGGGCCGCAGATCCCGCAGGGCGATGTGCCGATCACCAAGACGATCACGGTGACCGAAGGCATCTCGGTGAAGGACCTGGCCGAGAAGCTGGACGTTCGCGGTAAGGACCTGATCGCCACGCTGCTGATGAAGGGCGTGATGGTGACGGTGAACCAGTCGCTGGACGGCGAGCTGGTGAAGGAAGTGTGCGCGCCAGTTCGGCGCGGACGCTACCGTCATCTCGGTCGAAGAGCAGTTGGAGAACGAGGCCATCGAAGGCTTGTTGGAAGATACGTCCAACATGGTCGAGGTGGTGCGTGCGCCGGTGGTTACGATCATGGGCCACGTCGATCACGGTAAGACGTCGTTGCTGGATGCGATCCGGTCGACCGATGTTGCGGCGGGTGAGGCTGGCGGAATCACGCAGCACATCGGCGCGTACAAGGTGAAGATCACCAAGCCGGATTCTCCGGCGTTCGGGCGCGAGATCGTGTTCCTCGATACTCCGGGTCACGAGGCGTTTACGCGCATGCGTGCTCGCGGAGCGAAGATCACGGACATCGTCGTGGTCGTGGTTGCGGCCGATGACGGCGTGATGCCGCAGACGCTGGAGGCCATCGACCACGCGAAGGCGGCGAAGGTGCCGATCATCGTGGCGGTGAACAAGATCGATAAGCCGGAGGCTGATCCCAGCCGGGTGATGAACCAGCTGGCGGCTCGCGGCGTGCAGGCTACGTCGATGGGCGGCGACACGGAGTTCGTGGAGGTGTCGGCCAAGAAGCGGCTGAATCTCGACCAGCTGGAAGAGATGATCTGCCTGGTTGCCGATGTGCAACGAGCAGAAGGCGACGCCGGAACGTCCGGCAGTTGGTACGGTCATCGAAGCCAAGCTGGATCGCGGACGCGGTGCGGTGGCGTCGATCCTGGTGCAGAACGGAACGCTGCGCACGGGCGACAGCTACATCGTCGGCAACACGTTCGGCAAGGTGCGCGCGATGTTCAACGATCGCGGCACGGAGATCAAGGAAGCTGGGCCGTCGACTCCGGTCGAGATCCTGGGCCTGGAGTGCATGCCGGATGCGGGCGATACGTTCCTGGTGATGGCGGACCGCGACAAGGCCAAGGGCATTGCGCAGTACCGCAAGATGAAGGAGCGCGAGGCGCAGCTGGCGAAGAGCTCGCGCGTGTCGCTCGAAGGGCTTGCGGAGCAGATCAAGCAGGCGGGCGTCAAGGACCTCAACCTCATCCTCAAGGGCGATGTGCAGGGTTCGGTCGAGGTGCTGGCCGATTCGCTGCAGCGGATGTCGACCGAGAAGGTGCGGGTGAAGGTGCTGCACTCGGGCGTTGGCGCGATCACCGAGTCGGACATTCTGCTGGCGTCGGCTTCGAATGCGGTCGTCATCGGGTTCAACGTTCGGCCGGACCGCAAGGCTACCGAAGTTGCGGAGCGCGAGAACGTCGAGATCCGGCTGCACTCGATCATCTACGAGCTGCAGGACCAGATTACGAAGGCGATGTACGGACTGCTGGAGCCGGTGTTCAAGGAGAACTACGCTGGCCGCGCGACGGTGCTCAACGTCTTCAAGATCACCAAGGTTGGCCAGATTGCCGGCTGCCGGTGACCGATGGGCTGATCACGCGCGACAACCAGGTGCGCGTGCTGCGTGACGGCGAAGAGGTCTGGAAGGGCAAGATCTCCATCGCTCAAGCGGTTCAAGGACGATGTGTCCGAGGTGCGCTCAGGGCGTGGAGTGCGGTATCGATCTGGCCGGGCTTCAAGGACATCAAGGTTGGCGACGTCATTGAGGCGTTCACCACGGAGAAGATGGCCGATGAGCTGGGCCGGAACTCTGCCGAGGCCAAGAAGGAGCGCGATGTTGCGGCTCTGAAGGCGGCCAAGGATGCCGAGAACGAAGTGGCCAAGGCCGAAGCGGATACCGCGAAGGCTGAGGCGGAAGCCGCTAACGCTTAGGGCTTGGGATTGTGAGAAGGGCCGGGAGCGATCCCGGCCCTTTTTGTTTGTGGGGAGCCTGCCCCCCCCTCCCCCCTCTTCGGGCTGGAATCTGCGTAAAGTCTTCTATTCAGGGGAGTTAGATGGCAAAGTATCCCGCCTTCGAAGAAGCACTTTTGACTGTAAAGGATTCTATCCAGAGTCTTTACGGGCAAAGTCTGGCAAGGATTGAAGTTAGCGGTGTTTTTGGGCGGCGGGGGCGCTTCCGCGACCCGTGGTGTGTCGGGAGATTGGAGGTCTACTTCCATTGTAGAGGGTTGGCGGGGGGTACTATGCCAACTGTTTGGAGGAGAAATCGCCAGTGTTGACAGGGGTTTTGGCGATTATGGCGGGTGGCGGGGGGTTGACATGCGGATTTTGGGCTGTTTTTGAGGAAGTTATTTTTTTGGCATGGTGAGGAATTCGCGTACCTCGACGGGGGCGCGGCAGGCGAGGACGGCTTTTCGACCCCACTCGAGGGCTTGTTCGGTGTCGGGGGCTTCGAGGATCCAGAAGCCGCCGATGTGTTCCTTGGCCTCGAGGTAGGGGCCGTCGGTGACGATGACCTTGTTCTCGGACCGCTTGCGCAGTGATTTGGCGTGGCTGGCCGAGGAGAGGCCACCGGCGAAGAGGCGGACGCCTGCTGCGATCATTTCTTTGTTGAGGGCGCGGATGTCTTCGATCATGGCGTTGTCTTCGGTGGAGGGGTCGTAGTTGTCGGGGTGGTGGATTGCGACCAGGTACTGGGGCATGATGTTTTCTCCTGAGACGGTCTGGGGCGGCCCGGATTGGCTGCCTTCACTTTATCGTCGAACGGGCGGAGGGGGATTCTACAGGGGGAAGCGGGAAATTTTGCGGTGAGGGAAGGGAAGACAGAAGCCGATTCCCGGAGGGAATGACAGAAAGAAAGGCAAGGGCCAAGGCGATGCGGTTCGGGGTGATATATCTGGCTGCACGGTTTATTTCTGAAGAGGGTTGCGGAGGATTAGGGATGGCGCGTTCGCGTAGGGAGTTTCTGGCGAAGGGTTCGATGGGGTTGGTGGCGGCGGCGATGGTGGCGAAGGGGCTGGCGGGGAGGGCGGCAGGTTCCAGAGGGGCCGCAGGTGCCTAGTACGCCGGGGGCTCCGGGGGCGTTTGGGACTTCGCCGGTGACGGGGCCGGAGGTGTCGGTGGAGACGTTTGTGCAGGCGGAGAAGCTGGTGCAGGTGGAGATGTCGGGGAAGGATTTGGCGGAGGCTGCGGGGAACTGGCGGCAGAGTATGGCGGCGGTGTATGAGAGGCGGGTGGGGCCTCGGAAGCTGGCGATTGGGTATGACGTGGTGCCGGCTACGGTTTGGAATCCGCTGATGCCGAAGGTGCAGGGCGTGGCGGCCGGAACGGGTAGTACGGTCATTAAGAACACTGACCGTCCTTCTCGCCCCAAGGTGGTGACGCTGCCTTCGAAGGATGAGGACATTGCGTTTGCTCCGGTGGCGCAGCTTGTCGAAGTGGATTGAGACGAAGCAGATTACTTCGGAGCGGTTGACGGGGATTTATCTGGAGAGGCTGGAGCGGTTCAACAAGGAGTTGAATTGCGTGATTACGCTGACGCGGGAGCATGCGATGGAGCAGGCTCGGGCGGCGGATAAGGAGATTGCGGCGTGGGAAGTATCGCGGGCCGCTGCATGGGATTCCGTGGGGGGCGAAGGATTTGCTGGATACGGCGGGGATTCGGACGACCTGGGGGGCGGAGCCGTTTCGCGATCGTGTGCCGGTAGAGGATGCGACTGTGACGGCGCGGTTGAATGAGGCGGGGGCGGTGCTGGTGGCGAAGTTGAGTTTGGGGGCGCTGGCGTTGAATGATGTCTGGTTTGGGGGGCAGACGAAGAATCCGTGGAATCTGGATGAGGGGGCGTCGGGGAGTAGTGCGGGGCCGGGTGCCGCGGTGGCGGCGGGGCTGGTGGGGTTTGCGATTGGGTCGGAGACGCAGGGGTCGATTGTGTCGCCGAGTATGCGGGATGGCGTGACGGGGTTGCGGCCTACGTTTGGGCGCGTGCCTCGGACCGGGGCGATGACGCTTGAGCTGGACGTGCGACAAGTTGGGGGTGATGGCGCGCGGGGTTGAGGACACGATGCTGGTGCTGGAGGTAATCAAGGGGCCGGATGAGAAGGATGTGGCTTGTATTCCGGCGGGGCTGACGTTTGATGCGGGGAAGAGTGTGAAGGGGCTGCGAGTGGGGTATTTTCCGGAGTGGATGAAGGTGGCTCCGGCTACGGATGTTGATCGTGCGGCGATGGCGACGGTGAAGAAGCTGGGGATGGAGTTGGTGGAGGTGTCGCTGCCGGATTGGCCTTATGATTCGCTGAACATTATTTTGTTTGCGGAGAGTGCGGCGGCGTTTGAGGAGATCACGCTGAATCATCAGGTCGACGAGTTGAAGATGCAGGTGCCGGATGCGTGGCCGAATACGTTTCGGCAGGCGCGGTTTTTGAGTGCGGTGGACTTTGTGCAGGCGGATCGGATGCGGCGGATGGTGGCGATGGAGATGGAGCGCGTGATGAGCAGCGTGGATTTGCTGCTGGTGCCTAGTCTGCGCGATGAGTTCCTGGTGATTACGAATTTCACGGGGCATCCTTCGCTGACGCTGCGGGCGGGGTTTGTGGAGGTGAGTGAGGCGCGCAGTGACTGGGCTCCTGATCCGTTGCATCCGGTGATGAAGTTTGCGACGCCGCGAAGAGTGCCGCACGGGGTGACGCTGGTGGGGCGGTTGTTCGATGAGGGGACGATTGTGGAGGCGGGGATGGCGATGGAGGGGGCGTTTGGCGTGGCGGGGGATAGGCCGTCGGGGTTCTAAATGCAGGGATTAGGGATTAGGGATTAGGGATTAGGGATTAGGGAGTATGGAGTAGTGGATGGGGCTCGGTTGCGGTGCCAGGGAGATGGGCGAAGCGGTCGCGCTGACGCGCGATGCCCACATCTCAAAATCGAGATATGGGGCACCCGGATTCTGCTGCCAGGTCATGACGATGGGGCCGTCAAGCAGGGGGCACCCAATAGCTGGCGGGCGGAGTGGCTAGTAGGAGGGGCCGCCGCTGGCTACGAAGGTCAGGGTTAGGTCGACCTGGTGGGTGGCGGGGTCGCCTACGGCTTTGAAGCCGGCGCCGTAGGGGCGAAAGAGGGGCTGGGCTACGTGCTTGATGAGGAAGGCGTTGACGGCCTGGTCGCTGTAGGGGTCGCCGGGTTTCATGGGCCAGTCGGCGTTGAATTGCTGGAGGGCTTGGGGGGAGAGGCCGGTGACGTTGACGGCCTTGAGGCGGTAGATTTCGCCGGGGATGGGTTCGAGGGTGTAGGCGACGGTGTGGGCGGTGGCGTCGAAGACGGGGTGGGGGAGGATGTAGACGTCGAGGTAGCCCTGCAGGAGATAGGCCTTGGAGATGGGGGCTTCGGTTTGGCGGAGGGCGGAATCATTGGCGGGGTCGCCGGGGTGGAGTTTGGCGTCGCGGGCGAAGTCGGCGGCTGAGTAAATGGGCGTGGGGTTCCAGGTGATGGTGGAGACTTTGTAGGCGTCGCCGGGCACGAAGGTCGCAGTGTAGTTGACGGCAATGCCGTTGGGCGACGAGCGTGGGAGAACGCTGGATGTCCTGGAGTTTGGCGTTGAGGTAGCCGGCGCTGCGTGCGGGCGATGAGAATGGCGTCTTCGACGGTGATGCCGATGAGGCCTTCGTTGTAGAGTTTGCCGTCGATACGCTGCAGCAACTGCAGTGTGTCTGGCTTGAGCGCATCGGGGATGCCGGTGATGTCGGTTTTGCCGAGGACGATGTGGGGTGAATCGACTCTGAAGTTGACGGCGAGTTGGGGATGAAGGTTGGTGGGCTCGATGATTTCGTGGGAGAGGGTGGCGGTGATGCCTTTGGCGGCGAGCATTTGCTGGAGGGCGGCCTGGATGTCGTCGGGGAGGGTGCCGGCGTCGGAGGCTACGCCGCGGTAGAGGGGGACGTGGGCGTGGATGCCGGCGGTGAGCTCGTCGGGGGTGAACCAGATGAAGTTTTCGAAGCTGGCGGGGAGGAGTTTGTCGAGGGGGATGGGTTTGAGATCGACGACGATGCCGCGGCGCATGCCGGTGCCGGTGTAGTCGATGGTGGCGTCGGAGAAGAGGCCGGTGTCGAGGAGATGCTGGGCTGCGTTGCCGAGGGAGTTTTGGGTGAGGAGCTGGCCGGCTTCGAGGCCGGAGACGGCGGCGAGCTCGGGAGTGGTATAGGGGCCGGGGTGTTTGTAGGTGACGCTGGCGATGGAGTACTGGGCGTGCGCGGCTAGGGGCGCGGCGAGAGGCGCGAGAAGGAGGAGGGCGGCAAGAACTCGGATGGGTCGCAAGCGGTGGCTCCGGTGGGAGAGATGGGTTGTCAGGCGTGGGCGCGGCCTGGTTTGAGGATGATTTTTACAGTGTGGGTCTTGTTGTCTGGTTGCAAGGTGATAGCGACTGGAGTGGGGTTGGGGCCGGACCGGAGAGCCCGTGAGACGGCGGCTGTCAGATCGTTGTTGGCGATGGCACCGGGAGCGATGGTGAAGGCGCGGGCGAAGGCGGCCTGCTGGTCGGCGGGAAGAGCGGAGGTGTCGATGGAGGCGAAGTGGTAGATCTGGCCGGGGACGAAGGTGCAGGTGTACTCGATGGTGTGGGCCTGGTTGTCCTCATGAACGGCGATGAGAGCTTTGGCGGCGAAGTAGCCCTGGTTCTGGTAGACGAGTTGCATCTCGCCAGCGGCGAGGCGCTGAGCGGCAGGTGAGGCGACGTCACCTGGGTTGATGTTGGCGGCTTTTGCGAGGTCCGCCTCGGAGACGGGCGGCTCCGCGTGGATGGAAATGCTGGTGACGTGATAGACCTCGCCGGGCGTGATGGTGGAAGAGAGATCGACGGCGTAGGTGAGCATGTCTTTGCGGGGTGCGGAGGTCGTGGGGGCGCTGGTGTCGACTGCGAGATAGCCAGCGTCGTGGTAGATGTCGTTGACGCTGTCCTGAACGGATTTGGTGGCTTCGGCGATGTCGAAGTCCTGGCCGTGGAGGCGGTCCTGAACTTTCTTGAGCTGGGGAAGAAGCGCAGGGAGAGCGTTTTGGAGTTCGAGGTTGCCGATCACGATGGAGGGGCTGACGATGCTGAGGGTTACGGAGTCGGCCGCGAAGCCGCTTTCGTGCGCGTCTACCGTTGCATCGACACCCTTGGCATGGAGAAGGGAGACTAGCGCGGCCTTGACCTGGTCGGTGAGGGTGCCGGCGAGAGGAAGTTTGCCGTGATAGCCGGGGACGCTGGCTTCTAGGAGGGACTCGAGCTCTGCGGGCTGCCACCAAACGAAGTTGGAGAAGTGGACGGGCTGGAGCTGGCTGCTGGCCGAGGGGGTGAGCTTGATGACAAGGGCCTCGGAGTTGACGGTGTAGCCGACGTCGGAGAAGAGGCCGGTGTCGGCGAGGCGTTGCAGTGCGGTTTCGATCTGCTGTTTGGTGATGGGCGCGCTGGTGGGAAGGGCGAGGATGTGAAGAGCTTCCGTGGTGTCGACGCTGGCGGGTGCGTCGATGCGGATGGTTTTTGGGGTGTAGGTTTGCGCTGAAGCGACGAGGGGAGAGGCGAGAGGCGGGAGAAGGACGAGGGCGGCAAAAGCTCGGAGGGGTAGTCGCATGAGGGTTTCAGCAAGAGTATGGGGGATTGCGGGGATTGGCAAGGTGGCGCTGCTGTGTAGTGCCTGGTGGAAGGGGGCGAAGGCAAGAACGGGAGGAAGCAGGTTCGCTCGCTGCGCTCGGAATGACAATTTCTTTAGGAAATTGTCAAAGAACGGCAAAGGCAACAGCAACGGCAACGGCAACGGCAAGCGGCAACAGCAACGGCAAGGACTAGTTGCGGGGTTTGCCGGGGTAGACGCGGTCGTGGGTTAGGTCGAGGGTTAGGGTGTCGAGGTCGTTGATGAAGTCGCGGCCGAGGGAGCCTTCGTATTCGTCGGAGAGGGTGTTCTGCGGAGATTTGAAGACGGCGACGTGCTGGAGGTCGATGATGCGGTTGGCTAGCTCGAGGTCTACGTGGTCGAGGATGTAGACGTGGTCGGTGGAGGTGCCGCCGGCGCCGTAGCCGTTGCGGGTGCCTTCCTTCTGGTGGAGGAAGTCGGTGGCGAACTCGCGGTAGTAGGGGACGAAGAAGGTGGTGGCGTCGGCGCCGGAGTCGAATAGGAAGGGGCGGGAGAGGTTGTGGGTGCGGGCGGAGAAGAGGACGTTGAGTTTCTCCATGTAGATGGGGGAGGAGTCGCCGGTGAGGGGGAGCATGGGGCCGGCCTGGAAGTGGTGGTCGTGGGTGAAGCGGATGATGCCGAGGGCCTGGAAGACGGGGTAGCCGAGGATGGCGGGGATGACGTAGGACTTGCGGCCGGACGGGATGGTGAGGTTGGCGTCGGGAAGGACGAGCAGGACGACGTTATGGACGGCGGCGGTGCCGATGGGGAGGGTGTCGAGGATGGCGATGCGGAGGGGGTTTTCTGCGCCGGTGGCACCTTGCGTGTGGGCGATGCCGGTGCTGAGGGTGAGGCCTAGCTGGCGGGCGAAGGACTCGGAGACTACCGAGAAGTTGGCGCCGGTGTCGAGGATCCAGGGGGTGGTGATGTTGTGGACGGTGAGGGCGGCGGTGATGGACTTGAGGTGATCGGATTTTGTGGGGATGTCGATGGGGGTTGTGATGTCGATGGTTTGGGGAGGGGCGTTGAGGAGGAGCTTGATGGTGTCGGCGTCGTCCTGATCGTCCTTGAGGAGGACGGGGGGAAGGACATCGGCGAAGTCGCCGAGGAGGCGGGTGTAAAGGGCGCTGGCCTGGGCGTAGTGGAAGGTTTTGAGGTAGTCGTCGGCGAGGGCGCCTAACGCGAGCGCCATGAGGTTGCGGGGGACGTCGGTGGTGAGCGAGATGGGGGTAAGGAGGCGAAGGGATTCGTCGAATTGGCTGGTGCGGTTGGCGAGGACGCCAGCGAAGAGATCGTGCTCGAGGCCGGATGGCGCCTTCGTGAGATCACGGGTGAGGTCGGCGTTGTGGAGTGTGATTGCCTCGCGGTAGAGATCTGGCTCCGCCTGCGCCGCGAAGTTTTGCGTTGAAACATCGATGGTTTGAGCGAGGCAGGTTTGGGCGGGGAGGGATGCGGTCAGGGCGAGAGCTGTGGCGAGGAGGAGAGTGCTGCGCATGCTTGCGGTTAGGGTATTCGAGCGGCGGGTGGATGGCAATGTGGCCGGGCGTGGGGAGGTTGCGGAAAGCAAGAACGGGAGACAGCAGGTTCCTCGCTTCGGTCGGAATGACAATTTCTTTCCGAAATTGTCTAAGAAAGGCAAAGGCAAAAGCACTGGTAAAGAGAGAGGGCGAGTGCACGGAGCATGTTGCGCTCAGTGTACTCGCCCCCGAAATGCGTGGAGGTTGCCGAGCTAGGCGGGGGTGACTTTTGAGGTCCAGGGGGTGGCGGCTTCGAGGGCCTTGTTGACGTTCTGGATGTTTTCTACGCCGGTGGTTTCGAGCCATTTGCGGAAGGCGTCGGCGCCTTGTTTGGCGTAGATGGCGATGCCGTCTTTCCAGGTGGCGCGGCCGCAGAGGACGCCGTTGAAGGCTACGCCGGATTCGGCGGCGAGCTCGAGGGTCTCGATGAAGACGGGGTTGGAGACGCCGGCGGAGAGGTAGATGAAGGGCAGGGTGGTCTCGGCGGCGGCGGCGCGGAAGAAGTTGAGGGCTTCGGCGCGGGTGTAGGCGTTTTCGCCCTTGTTGGCGTGGGTGCCGGCGACGAACTCCATGTTGATGGGGACTTCGACCTTGAGGACGTCCACGCCGTAGCGGGGCTTGGAGAACTCCTTCATGGAGCCGGAGACGACGGCGGGCTTCTTGCGGGCGTATTCGATCGCTTTTTCGTCGATGCCGTGCTCGTCGTAGCCGACGCACTCGAGGAAGAAGGGGATGTCGTGGGCGCGGCACTCGTCGCCGATGCGTTCGACCCAGGCGTGCTTGATGTCGTTGATGTGGGGCTGGTCGAAGGGGGTGTAGTAGAGCAGGATCTTGATGCAGTCGGCGCCGGCTTCGGCGAGGCGGCGAACGCTCCAGAGGTCGAGCAGGTCGGGAAGGCGGCCGTGGGTGGTGGCGTCGTAGCCGGTCTTCTCGTAGGCGAGCAGGAGGCCTTTGCCGTTGCGGTGCTTGGCGGCGGGCAGGCCGTACTCGGGGTCGAGGAGGATGGCGGAGGCGTAGTGGGTGAGGACTTCGGTGACGAGGGTCTTGAAGACTTCGAGATCGTGGCCGTCGGCGGCGGCGCCGCGCTCTTTGGCGAGGGACTTCTGGAGGGATCCGCGCTGATCCATGGCGGCAGCGGCGATGACGTTGCGCTGGTTGGAGACGGCCTTCAGGCCTGCAAGTTTTCCAGGGGTGATTTTCATGGTTCTCCTCGTGCGGTCGAGCTGATTCGTAGTCCCAAAGGTATTGATGCTCAACGATACCTTTGGGGTACAGCGCATGGTCGTTGCGATCAGATGAAATTGTACATAGGGCTTCGGGAGGGTCGCACGCGATGTGCGTTGATCGCGCGACCGGCTATCGCTAGCGAGAAACGGGAGTTAGGCGCGGAGCCTGTCGCGCAGATCGCCGGCGAGCTGAACCAGGTGGCGCAGGCGGGGGGCCTGGGCCGGGGATGCGTCGCGGAGGGCCAGTTCGGATTCGAGCAGGACGCCGGCGAGGGCGGTGTTGAGCTCGCTGTGCAGGAGCGCGGCGGCGGCGGCGCGGGCTGTCGCGAGCTCCTGGGAGCGGCGGTTGAGCGCGCTGCGGGCCTGGCGGACGACGCGCGCCGCGCTGGACAGCGCGAGATTGAGCTCGATCATGAGGGCGCTGCCGGCGTGCTGGTAGAGCAGGGCTGCGCTGGCCAAGTCATCGGAGGCCAGGCTCTCGTCGACGAGGATGAGGGCGAACTCCTTGCGGCGCAGCGTGGCGACTGCGGCGCGGCGGCTGGGGGTGGTCTCGACTTCGGCGCGGAGGTCGGAACGGAGGGCTTCGGCGATGGGCTGGGCGGCGGATTCAGGGGCGACGAGCAGGAGGGCTGTCGGCGGCGGGACTCCAGGGGTGGACTGAGAGTGCGTCATGCAAGCTCCTCGCCAAAGCCGTATTCCTTGAGCTTGCGGTAGAGGGTGGTTTTGCCGATGCCGAGCAGGCGGGCGGCGGTGAGCTTGTCGCCGTTGAGCTGGGTGATGGTGGTGAGGATGGCCTGCTTTTCGAGCTCGGCGATGGACTGTACGGCGAGGGTTTCGGCTGAGGCGGAGAGGGTGGCGGCATCGCTGGCCGCTGCCTGGTTGAGTTGGAGATTGTGCTGGGCGTGGAACTGGAAGTCCTGCATCTGGGTGGGGAAGTCGCCGAGGTGGAGGATGGGGCCGCTGGAGAGGGAGCAGGCGCGCTCGATGGCGCGCTCGAGTTCGCGGACGTTGCCGGGCCAGTCGTACTCCATGAGGAGGTGGAGGGCTTCGTCGGCGAAGGTGTAGGCGAGGCCGTGCTCGCCTTTCATGCGTTCGAGGATGTGGGCGGCGAGGAGGGGGATGTCGCCGCGGCGCTCGCGCAGGGCGGGGATGCGGAGAGTGACGACGTTGAGACGAAAGTAGAGGTCTTTGCGGAAGCGGCCGGTCTCGACGAGCTGGGTGAGGTCGCGGGTGGTGGAGGCGAGGACGCGGGCGGTCAAGGGGACGCCCTGATCGGAGCCGACGGGAGTAACGATTTTGTCCTGGAGGGCGCGGTGCAGGCGGCCTTGAAGATCGAGGGGGAGTTCGCCGATTTCGTCGAGGAAGAGGGTGCCACCGTCGGCGGCGGCGAGCAGGCCGACCTTGGCGCGGGTGGTGCCGGGATTGGCGCCTTTGGCGTAGCCGAAGAGTTCGCCTTCGATCATGGCGGGGGCGAGGGAGCCGCAGTCGACTGGAAGGAAGGGCTTGTTGCTCGTTAGGTCCGTTGCTATGGATGGAGCGGGCGACGAGTTCTTTGCCGGTGCCGGACTCGCCGACGATGAGCACGGGATGCGTGGTTCCGGCGACCTTGGAGAGGATGCGATAGAGCTTCTCCATGGGGGGCGAGTTGCCGACGATGTTGCCCATGGAGGCGCCGGTGCGGAGGCGGTCGCGGAGCAGGCGGGACTCGACATCAAAGGCGCGGCGCTGGGCGGCGCGATCGAGGGTGTTGGAGAGCTCTTCGAGGGTAAAGGGCTTGGTGAGATAGTCGCCGGCGCCGGTGCGCATGGACTCGACCGCAGAGTTGACGGTGGCGAAGGCGGTCATCACGATGACGATGGTCTGCGGATGGTGGGCGCGGATGTCTTCGAGCAGCGAGAGGCCGCCGCCGCCGGGAAGCTTCAGATCGAGCAGGAGGATATCGATGGAGCAGTGCTGGAGGGCGAGGCGCGCGGTGGAGACGGAGTCTGCCGACTGGGTGGCGAAGCCGAGGCTGGTGGCGATTTCGGAGCAGGCGTTGCGGATGGGGCTGTCGTCGTCGACGACCAGGACGCGGAGGGGTGGGAGGCGATCGGCGCCGGTGCCGCGTGTGGCGGAGAAGGTCGAGTCGTACTGAGGCCAGGAGATGGTGGCGGACGCACGGGCGCTGTGGAGGGTGGTTGGAAGCGAGGCGCTGGTGTCGGATGGGTAGGGTTTCGGGGTGAGCACGTGAAGGGTCCTCGGCGGTGCTTAGGTGGTGAGACTTTGGGGGATGGAAAGGCAGGGCTCTGCGGATAAGGCGGCGCGGAGGGGCCACTTGAGACAGAAGGCAGTGCCATGGCCGGGGAGGACTCGAATGGAGAGTTGGCCGCCGCTGGCGTTGGTTAACTCGTGGACGATGCGATGACCGAGGCCGTGGCTGGCGCCGAGCGGGAGCGGCTCGGGGTGAAGGTAGGCTTCGACGTAGGTTGGGGACATGCCGGGGCCGTTGTCTTCGACGGTGAGCTGCAGGCGGTCGTCGATGACGGCGAGGGCGACACGGATCTGGCCGGCGGGGCCAAGGGGAACGCACGCGGCGCAGACCTGATTGCGGCGAATGGCCTCGGCTGCATTGCGCACCAGGTTGACGGTGATGCGCTCGATGATCTCGGAGGGGAAGGGCAGGGGCGGAAGCGAGATCTGGCAGGTGACGGTGACCTCGGCCGCGCCGGCGGCGATGCGCCGGAGGACCGGCGTGAGGCTGAGTAACAGGGCCGCGTGGTTGGAGGTGTGGGCGTGGGCGTCGGAGGCTCGCGTGTTGCGGCGTTCCAGCAAACTGGGCGGAAGCAGAGATGCGGCGTCGATCGGGTGCGACGGTTCCTGGGTGCTGGCGGGGGCTGCAGCCAACAGGCGGCGGATGAGGCGGGAGCTGCGGTCGGAGATGAGGCGGAGCTCGGTGGCGTAGTGCTGGTGCTCCGGGCGCAGAACGCCGGGGACGTTGAGGAGATCGCAGTAGAGGCCGAGCGCGGCGAGGAGGTTTCCGGCGTCGTGGGCGAGGCCGGCGGTTTCGGCGACGGAGGGCGCCGGAGGCGGTGCGCTGATTGCGTCTTGGGAGCAGGCCTGGCTGAGGCTCGCGGTACAGCGAGCGGTGAGGGAATCCGTGCGGCCAGATTGCTCTGCGGTTGAGCCTGCATGGTGATCTCCGGGGTGAGGTGTTTTGGTTTGAGTGTCCTATCGCGTTCCAGAGTGGAACGATTGGGTCGCGATGGTTACGGTTGCTCTTACCTCTATCGACAGATTTGGCCCAAAGATCAGGAATTCCCGGAAAAAATTCCCGAGATGGAACTTGGACTATGGGTGCACAGTAGCACAGGCGATTATGAGATGGATGTGATCAGGTGCACGTGGAGGATTCGGGGCGGGCGCGAGCAGAGGGCGGGCGGGGTTCCTATAATGGGCGATATGACAAAGGTTGAGGTTGCGGAGCTGTATCGGAGTGGTGGACGAGGGGCGCATGAGGCGCGGGAGCTGAAGTTGACGCCGGGATTTGTGGCGACGGCGGAGGGGTCGGTGCTGATTGAAGTGGGGCATACGCGGGTGTTGTGCAATGCGACGGTGGAGAATGGGGTGCCGGGATGGATGCGGAACTCGGGGCGCGGGTGGGTGACGGCGGAGTATGGGATGCTGCCGCGGGCGACGCTGACGCGGTCGCCGCGGGAGGCGGAGAAGGGCAAGATTGGCGGGCGGACGCATGAGATTCAGCGGCTGATCGGGCGGAGTCTGCGCAGCGTGGTGGACATGAAGCTGCTGGGGGAGCGGACGGTGATTCTGGATTGCGATGTGCTGCAGGCCGATGGGGGGACGCGGACGGCGGCGATTACGGGAGCTTGTACGGCGCTGGCGCTGGCGCTGGGGAAGCTGGTGGAGGCGGGGACGTCTGAAGGAGTCTCCGCTGCGGGAGATGGTGGCGGCTACGAGTGTGGGAGTGGTGGATGGGCGGGTGCTGCTGGATCTGGCGTACGAGGAGGACTCGCGCGCGGAGGTGGATATGAACGTGGTGATGACGTCGCGGCGGCGGGCTGGTGGAGACGCAGGCTACCGCGGAGAAAGGGACGTACACGCGGAAGCAGCTGGACGAGATGCTGGATGTGGCGGAGGCCGGGATTCGCGAACTGCTGGCGGCGCAGAAGTCTTGCCTGGAGGGTTGAGAATGAGCGGGGTGGAGCGGGTTGCGAATGTGGGGCTATGATTTCGTTTTGTGGTTGGAGGAGGGTCTATGGCGTGCCATCATTTTGAGCATTTGAAGCCGGTACCGAGCGTGAAGGCCAGCTATGCGAAGGGCTGCCCGGAGTGCATTGCGATGGGCGATACGTGGGTGCACTTGAGGGAGTGCCTGATTTGCGGGAATGTGGGGTGCTGTGACTCGTCGAAGAACAAGCATGCGACCAAGCACTTTCATGCGACCAAGCATCCGGTGATGCGGTCGGTGGAGCCGGGGGAGGGTGGGGATGGTGTTATGTGGATGAGGTGATGGTGGAGTTTTAGTCGGGGGCGGTTTGGGCGAGCGTGCGCGCGCCGCAGGTTAGTGGCGGGAGAAGGCTGCGGATGGGGTTTGGGGTGAGGCCGCTTCGCTCTCCTTGAGGTCCATGCGCGCGATGAGGCCGTTGGCGATCGTGTAGACGTGCCATACTTCGCTGTCGGAAAGGACTTCGCCGCCGAGACTCTTCACCAGCTGGTGAACGCGGACTTCAGTCCTGCCGTCTTCGCAGTCGATTATTTCGATGGGGTCGACATGGGGGTCAAACTCCTGCCACTGACGGGTCCAGTAGGATCGGATCTCTGCTTTCCCTACTACTCGACCGCCCTCGGATGCCTTGGGCCAGCTGATGTTCTCGGTCATGAGCGTTAGGGCGGCGTCGATGTTTCGCTGGTTGAAGGCTGCGTAGGCCTGGGAGATGAGTGTCTGGGTGTTTGGCATGGGTCCTCCAACTCGCTAGGGGTAGGTTATACAAAATGGCGGGATGGTTCTGGGGGAGGAAGTCAGGCTTCGACGTGGGTGGGTGCTTGCGGTTTCTCGGGGTTTGGTGGCGCTGCTATGCTTGAGGTTTGTATGGAGGAGTTGGTTATGGCAGATGAGACAGTTTGTATTACGGTACGGCCGAATGGGCCGCTGCGGGTGGAAGGGCACATCGTGCTGAAGGATGCGGATGGGCGGGAGTGGGATTTGACGGGCAAGCCTGCGATTAGTCTGTGCCGGTGCGGGATGAGCGAGAAGCGGCCGTTCTGCGATGGAGCGCATTCGCGGAATAACTTTTTGTGTGATGACGGCGCCTCCGGGAAATCTTACGTAGAGAGACAGGGATTAGGGAGTAGGGAAGCAGGGAGTTAGATAGTCGATCGGGAGAGTGTGCGATGCGCTTGATGAAGCTGGCGGTGTGTCTTGGGTTGGTGGGGATGCTGGGTGGTGTTGGAGCTTTGCGCAGACGGCGCCGGCTTCGACGACGATTCCTAACGCGACTACACAGACGGCTGCGCCGGCTCCGGCGAAGGCTGAGGATGAGGCGGCGGCGCGGCAGGCTCGGATGGCGGCGGTGCTGAAGGAGTATCACGGGCCGGAGTATGTGCGGTCGGAGGTGATGATTCCGATGCGCGATGGGGTGACGCTGCATACGGTGATTCTGCGGCCGGTGGGGAGCGAGAAGAGTGGGGCGGCGCTGCCGTTCCTGATGACGCGGACGCCGTATGGGGTGGATGGGTATACCGATGTTGCGGTGAAGCTGGGGAAGCCGGAGCTGGCGGCGAGTGGGTACATCTTTGTCGCGCAGGATATTCGCGGGCGGTATGAGTCGGGCGGGACGTTTGTGATGAATCGGCCGATTGTGGCGCATACGACGAAGAACGATGTGGATGAGACGACGGATACGAATGACACGATCGACTGGCTGCTGAAGAATGTGCCGAACAATGATGGCAAGGTTGGGCGTGATGGGGATCAGCTATCCGGGGTTCCTGGCGATGATGGCGGGGATCGATGCGAATCCGGCGGTGAAGGCGATCAGCCCGCAGGCTCCGATGACCAATATCTGGATTGGCGACGACTTCTTCCATAACGGGGCGTTCCGCGAGACGTATGGGTTTGATTATGTGCAGGAGCTGGAGGCGCAGAAGACCGATGTGCGCGCAGAGCTCGAAGGAAGATCAGTACAACTTCTTTCTGGAGCATGTGGAACTTTGCGGGCGCGGCGCAGCGGCGGGGATGACGGATCTGCCGACGGCGAAGGTTTTTCTCACGGAGCCGAGTTATGTGAAGTTCTGGCAGGACATGGCGGTGGAGCCGCATCTGAAGCGGCCGGAGGTTCCTACGCTGGAGGTGGGCGGGTATTGGGACCAGGAAGATATGTGGGGGACGCAGGCGGAGTATGCGGCGTTGCGCGCGCATGAGAAGCCGAATGAGCCGCTGCATAAGGTTTGGATGGTGCTGGGGCCGTGGAATCATGGTGGATGGGCGCGTGGGCCGGGGGATGAGTTGGGTGGGAAGTTTGGGACGATTACGTTTGGTGGAGAGAAGACGGGTGCGTACTATCGCGCGCACTATGAGGCTCCGTTCTTTGAGATGTATCTGAAGGGCAAGCCGGGGTTTGATCTGGAGGATACGGCCAGCTTCCGGACGGGCGAGAACCAGTGGCACACGTATGCGATCTGGCCGCCGAAGGTGGGGTATCACGAGGAGCGGCTGTATCTGGAGCCGGATCACAAGCTGAGTTTCGTGGCGCCGAACGGCGACTATGACGTGAAGGCGGCGGCGTATGTGGCCGATCCGGCGGATCCGGTGCCGTATCGGCATCGGCCGATTCAGTCGACGTATGGCGAGGGGTCGACGTGGCGGACGTGGCTGGTGGAGGACCAGCGGTTTGTTAGCGGGCGGAAGGACCTTGCGAACTTTGAGACGCC
Organism: uncultured Acidobacteriaceae bacterium; assembly: GCA_963821165.1. Taxonomy (GTDB): domain Bacteria; phylum Acidobacteriota; class Terriglobia; order Terriglobales; family Acidobacteriaceae; genus Granulicella. The sequence continues at coordinate 1,146,940 of CAWGCQ010000001.1, read as the reverse complement.
GGTGCTGACGGGCGATGTGACGGTTACGGGCGATGTGGTGGCGGATTTGTTTGGCGCGACTACGGGCACGGATACGGATTGGATTGTGAAGCTGATTGATGTGTATCCGGAGGACGCGCAGGGTGTGACGTCGCCGGAGATGGGCGAGGCGACGTCGGGCGAGGGGAACAAGGGTGGGTATGAGTTGATGGTGGCCGAGGAGATTTTGCGCGGGCGCTATCGGAAGAGCTTTACGCAGCCGGAGCCGGTGAAGCCGGGCGAGGTGGCGGAGTACAAGTGGAGTCTGCATGGGGTGGACCACACGTTTTTGAAGGGGCACCGGATGATGGTGGAGGTGCAGTCGAGCTGGTTTCCGCTGTATGACCGGAATCCGCAGACGTATGTGGAGAACATCATGACGGCGCCGGCGTCGGCGTATAAGGCGGAGACGGTGTCGATGTTTGGGTCGGCGAAGTATCCGTCGCACCTTGGATCTGCCGGTGGCGGATGGGGCGGCGCTGCCGTAGGCGCCGTGGGAGTGGGATAAATAGCTGATAAATGAGTGGATGGCGCGGGTTTGTCTGGATGCGATGCAGTAGGGAAAACGTATTTCCAGAGAAACTTTTGTGGGGTCCATTCGTATCCAGAACAGTGCCTGCGTATTCCTGGCGGTCGCGGCTGCGGCTGTTTGGGCTGAAATGAGCTCGGGAATTTGACACGGCTGGATTGGCTGAACGGTTATTTCCCCGCATCACAAGAGCGATGAACGCGATGCGAGGAGGTTGGAGACAGATGCGATTCATGAAGTTGGCAAGAGTCTGGATGATGATGGCAGCGCTGTCGGTTGCGGGCGCGCTTGTGTTTCCGATGGCGACGGCGGTGGCGCAGGCTCCGGCGGGGCAGCGGTCGGCGGGGACGGTGAAGTCGACCAGCGCGACGGGGCTGACGCTGACGACGGCGGCGGGGCAGGATGTGGTGGTGACCGTTCCGGATGCGGTGAAGGTGCTGGTGGTGGCGCCGGGGAGCAAGGATTTGAAGTCGGCGACGGCGGGGACGCTGAGCGATGTGGCGGTGGGGGATCGGGTGCTGGTGATGGGGGATGCGGGCGGGGCTGGGGCTGACGGCTACGCGCGTGATCTTGATGAAGGCGGGGGCGATTGCGGCGACGCACCAGGCGGAGGAAGCGGCGTGGAGCAAGGGTGGGGGCGGGATTGTGAAGTCGGTGGATCCGGCGACGGGAACGATTGTGATTGCGAGCGGGTTGAAGACGGTGACGGTGATGGTGACGCCGCAGACGATGATGCGGCGGTACGCGGGCGAATTCGGTGCGGTTTGCCGATGCGAAGGTGAGCACGATTGCGGAGATTCACAAGGGCGATCAGCTGCGGGTGCGGGGGACGAAGTCGGCTGATGGGAGCACGATTACGGCCGATGAGCTGGTGACGGGGATGTTCAAGAACTACTCGGGGCTGATTGCGTCGATGGATGCGACGGCGGGGACGGTGACGCTGAAGGACCTGGCGACGAAGAAGATGGTGACGGTGGCGGTGGGGGCGAATAGCGATGTGCGGCGGATTCCTCCGATGCTGGCGGAGCGGGTGGCGGCGCGGATGAAGGGCGGTACAGCTGGTGCGGCAGGTACAGCCGGTGCGGGGCGGTATGGCTGGTGCGGGCGGTAGGGGGCCTGGAGGTCCGGGTGGGGATGGGGCGGCGCGCGAGCGGAGTGCGGGGTTGGATCTGTCGCAGATGCTGTCGCGGCTGCCGACGGAGACGCTGGCGGGGTTGAAGGTGGGCGATGCGGTGATGATTGTGGCGACTTCGCCGAGCGTCGGATACGGAGACGCCGATGGCGGTGACGCTGCTGGCGGGCGTGGATCCGATTCTGCGGGCGTCGCCGAGCGGGCAGACGATGACGCTTGTCGCCGTGGAGCCTGGGCGGAGGGGATCAGGGCGGCGAAGGCGGCGGTGCGCCGGAAGGCGGCGGACAGCGGTAGCCGAGCCGGCAAGGGTTTTGGGTATTGGATGAGCGCCGCGGGCAGGACCAGCGTGCGTGATGAGGCGGGAGGGCAGAGGATGTTTTTCCGTGACATGGGAAGTCGCCGGTTCTTGTGTGTGAGCGTGCGAGATGGTTTTCGAGAGTTCAGGAGTTCAGGAGTGAGAATGCTGGTTGATGGATTGGGCAAGAAGAGGATGTCCGGATGGCTGGGAGCAGGGTTGGCGGGCGTGCTGGTGGCTGGGGCGTTGGGGCTGGAGCGCAGACGACTGCGCAGGCACCGGCGACAGCGCCAGCCGGCGAGCGCTGCGGGGCTTCAGGCGGGGAAGACGCGGGTGCATGGCGTGGTGACGGATCCGGATGGCGCGTTGATTCCGGGTGCGACGGTTACGCTGTACGGGGCACGGGCCGGCGGTGAAGGCGACGTCGGGGTCGGACGGATCGTACAGCGCGGTGGTGAGTCCGGGGACGTATACGGTGACGGTGACGATGCCGGGGTTTGCGACGTACACCGCGCTTCGGGGCTGGAGATCGGCGGGGCGAACGGGATGACGCTGAATGCGAAGCTGCAGATCGGAGTGCAGTCGCAGGTGGTGACGGTGCAGGCGAACTCGGTGCAGTTGAGTGTGGATCCGGATTCGAACCAGAGCGCGATCGTGCTGACGGGCAAGGACCTGGATGCGCTGTCGGATGATCCGGATGAGTTGTCGGACGAGTTGACGGCGCTGGCCGGGCCGGCGGCGGGGCCGAATGGCGGGCAGATTTATGTGGACGGATTTACGGGCGGGCAGCTGCCGCCGAAGTCGTCGATTCGCGAGATTCGGATTAATCAGAATCCGTTTTCGGCGGAGTATGACCAGCTGGGGTATGGGCGCGTGGAGGTGTTCACGAAGCCGGGAACGGACAAGCTGCATGGCAACTTCCAGATGAATGGAAACGCGTCGCAGTTCAATTCCGGCAATCCGCTGGCGACGGGGTATCAGCCGCCGTATCACACGATTTTCGGGTTTGGAAATCTGACGGGGCCGCTGAACAAGATCGCGTCGTACAACGTTGGCGGAAGCTATCGCAGATATTGAGTCGGACGAGTTTACGAACGCAATTATTCTGGCGCCGGCGGCGGGTTCGACGACACTTTGCGCGCCGGGCGATGCGACGTGCGTGCAGACGCCGTACCAGGTGTCGACGTACTTTCCGCAGATCGCGCGGCGATATCAATCCGCGGCTGGATCTGTCGCTGGGCGCGAAGAATGTTCTGACGACGCGGTATCAGTACGTGAACAACTCGGCGAAGAACGATGGCGTGAACAATCTGACATCTGCCATCGACGGCCTACAACACGAGTCGTTGAGCAACATTCTGCAGATGAGCGACACGGAGACGTGGAACTCGCATTTGATCAGCGAGACGCGGTTTGAGTATGAGCGCGAGCATAGTCGACGGTAACGCCGCTGAGCACGGCGCCGGCGGTGGGTGTGTCGGGAGCCTTCACGGGCGGCGGCTACTGCGCAGCAGGGGCTTGAGCGATCACCAGGACCACTTTGAGGTGCAGAGCTACAACTCGATGCAGCTGAAGAAGAACTTTATTCGTTTTGGCGGACGCCTGCGGGCGATACGCGAGGCGGAGAACACGGAGAATTTGACCAACGGCTCGTTCACGTATGCGACGTACGGGGATTACACCGCGGGAACGCCGAACCAGTTTCGGATTAACGTGGTGAACAATCACAAGATCGGGGACACGCTGCGCGGACCTCGGGCTGTATGCGGAGACGGACTGGAAGGCGAGGAAGAATCTGACGGTGCAGCTATGGGCTTCGCTACGAGACGCAGAACCATCTTGCCGAACACCACGATATTGCGCCGCGGGTGGCGTTCAGCTACGGATTGTTCAGCGGCAAGGGTGCGCCGAAGACGGTGGTGCGCGGTGGATTCGGCATGTTCTACACGCGGTTTGCGCAAGCGAATGTGCTGACGACGGAGGAAGAGAACGGCGTGAACACGACGGTGTACACGGTGGCGAATCCGGGGACGAGCTGCAACCCGAGTGCGACGAATCTGATTGCGGCGTGCGGCGCGACGGCGATGGCGCAGACAACGTACACGACGGCGATCGAATCTTCGCGTCGCCGTACATTGTGGAGTTTGCCGGTGGGCGCGGATCAGCAGGTGGGGCGCAATGGAACGATCTCGGTGAACTATCTGCACTCGCAGGGTGTGCACCAGTTGGCGACGCAGAATATTGGCTACAACTTTGCCGATCCGAGCGCGAGCACGGCGCAGTATCAGTACTTCAGCGAGGGCGTGTTCCATCAGAACCAGCTGATTGTGCATGGGCGAATGTGCAGACGTCGAAGGCGATTTCGCTGTTCGGGTACTACTCGCTGAACTCGGCGCATGGCGATACGTCGGGCGCGACGTCGGATATTTCTACGCCGGGAAATATTGCGGCGGATTATGGACGCACGACGTTCGATGTGAAGAACAGGATGTTTCTGGCGGGGTCGATTATGCTGCCGAAGTTCTTCCAGTTCAGCCCGTTCATCATGGCGCAGAGCGGAACCCGTACAACATTACGACGGGCAGCGATAACAACGGTGACACGTTCTTACAACGACCGCCCCGACCTGGTGACGGGCGTGGCGCCGAATGGAAGCACGATCAAGACGATTGCCGGGTTGCGGCACGTTTGCGCAGCCGGGAATTGTGAGCGGAGCGCCGGTGGTGCCGATCAACTACTGCACGGGGCCATCGCTGTTTACGTTCAATTTGCGATTGACGAAGACGTTTGGGTTTGGAGCGTCGACGCGGCCGGCGAATGCGGGCGGAGGTCCTGGGGGTGGGCCCGGCGGCGGCGGTGAGGGCCATCATGGCGATCACGGTCACGGGGGCGGGCCGTTTGGGCCGGTGAGCACTGGCAAGCGCTATAACCTGGCGTTCGGCGTGCAGGTGCAGAACCTGTTCAACAATGAGGATCTGTCGACACCGCAGGGAGTGTTGTCGTCGTCGAACTTTGGGCAGTCGACGCAGATTTATGGACAGCCCTATACGACGACGAGCGCGTTGCGACGGATTACGCTGCAGACGTCGTTTACGTTCTAGCTCCTAGCTTTTAGCTTCTAACTTTTAGCGAGAGGCGAAGGCGATAGGCTACGCACGGTTGGGATTGCGGGTGGTTAGCGCAGGCCGAGGCGTGGAGCCGCCTGGCGGGTGGGGTGTTGCCGTCCTTGTTGGGCTCCTCGGGGTTGAGTTGAGGAGGAGCTGGGTCGGGTGGAATTGATTCTGAGGGGATTGTCTCCGTCTGGACGGAAGTGGCCGAGAGGGGCGTTGGATTGTCGGGTCCTGCAGCTGGGGAGGAGGTCCTGGGGGGTTCAAATTCGCGTAGCTGCTCGGCGATGTGGTGGAACTCGCTGGGCTTGTCGGAGCGGGGTTCGGCGTTTGGCTCGGCTTTGGGTTTGGCTTGCGAGTTTGCAGGGGGCGTGGGGTGGGTTTCGGCGGCGAGTTCGGCGACGACGACGGTCTTGGCGTTGAGGAACTCGCGCATGCCGGCGGCGGAGAGCTCGCGGCCGTAGCCGGAGCGCTTGATGCCGCCGAAGGGTAGGCGCGGGTCGCTGGCGACGGGGGTGTTGAAGAAGACGGCGCCGCATTGGAGCTCGACGGCGAGGCGCTGCTGCTCGGCGTCGTCGGTGGTCCAGGCGCTGGCGGCCAGGCCGAAGGGCGTGTCGTTGGCGAGCTGCGATGGCTTCGTCGAGGGAGCGCGACGCGGAAGAGCAGAGCGACGGGGCCGAAGATCTCTTCCTGGGAGATGGGGGCGTTGCGCATGACGCCGGCGATGACGGTGGGCTGGAAGTAGTTGCCGAAGTTGCCGTCTTCGACGAAGGCGCGGGGCCGCCGGTGAGGACGCGGCCGCCGGACTCGCGGGCGCGGGTGACCTGCTCGAGGAGGTCTTCGAGGACCTGCGGAGTGGCGAGCGGGCCGATGTCGGTGGTTTCGAGCATGGGGTCGCCGATGCGGAGGGCGGCCATGCCGGCGACGAAGCGTTTTTCGAACTCGGCGTAGATGCTGTCGTGGACGATGAAGCGCTTGGCGGCGATGCAGCTTTGGCCGTTGTTGATGCAGCGGGCCTGGATGGCGTTGTCGATGGCGGCGTCGAGGTCGGCGGAGGGCAGGACGATGAAGGGGTCGGAGCCGCCGAGCTCGAGGACGGACTTCTTGATGAGCCAGCCGGCCTGGGCGGCGATGGCGCGGCCGGCGGCCTCGGAGCCGGTGACGGTGACGGCGGCGACGCGAGGGTCGGTGAGGAGGTGCTCGACCTGGCGGGCTTCGATGAGGAGGGTCTGGAAGGCGCCGCGGGGGAAGCCGGCGCGGCGGACGAGGGCTTCGATGGCGAGGGCGCACTGCGGGACGTTGGAGGCGTGCTTGAGCAGGCCGATGTTGCCGGCCATGAGCGCGGGGGCGAGGAAGCGGAAGACCTGCCAGAGGGGGAAGTTCCAGGGCATGACGGCGAGGATGACGCCGAGGGGGTCGTAGCGGACGTAGGCTCTCGGCGTGCTCGGTGGCGATGCGCTCGGGGGCGAGGATGCGGGCGGCGTTGTCGGCGTAGTAGCGGCAGACGGCGGCGCACTTGGAGACTTCGGCGCGGGCGGAGACGAGGGTCTTGCCCATCTCGGCGGTCATGGTGGCGGCGAGCTCTTCGATGTCGGCTTCGAGGAGCGCGGCGAGGCGGCGCATCCAGAAGATGCGCTGGTCGAGGGTCTCGCTGGGGTAGGTCTTGGCGGCGCTCGCGGCGAGGGCGAGCTTGGCGTTGAGGGCTTCAGGTGTGAGTGGATCGAAGCTGCGGAGAAGCTTTCCATTGGCCGGATTGAGGGATTGGATCATAGGGGCAGTGAGTAAGGAGTAGGAGTAGTGAGTAGTGAGTGCGGTGGGTGAGCGGTCGTGGTCGTCGGTAGGTGTGAGTAGTGTAGCTGTAGTGCGGCGGGAGGGCTAGGAGGGGTAACCCTCTTGGGCAAGGCTGGGCGAGGGCGAGGGCGAGGACGCGGGTGCCGAGGGCGATGGATTCGGGGGTGGCGTACTCGTCGGGGCGGTGGGAGACGCCGTTGCGGCAGGGGATGAAGAGCATGGCGACGGGCGCGATGGGGGCGATGAAGTTAGTGTCGTGGTAGGCACGGGCGACCATTTTTTTGTAGGGGATGGACTCGGAGTTGCAGATGGCTTCGAGGGTGGCGAGGATGTGGGGGTCGCTGATGGCGGGGACGTCGGCGTTGATCTGCTGCTCGGTGATGGTGACGTCGGCGGCGGGATTCGATGGCGTCGATGTCGGCGTGGACGGCGGACATGATCTGGTCGCGGCGGGCTACGTCGGTGTCGCGGATGTCGAGCGTGAGGGTGACGCGGGAGGGGACGGAGTTGACGGCGCCGGGGTGGACGGCGACGGTGCCGACGGTGGCGACGGAGTCTACGCCGGACTGGCCGGATGATTTGGCGGCGTTGGCGGCGAGGGTGTGGCGTTCGACGGAGAGGATGAGCTCGGCGGCGGCGCAGAGGGCGTCGCGGCGGTCGGGCATGAGGAGGGCGCCGGCGTGGCCGCCGAAGCCGGTGATCTCGTAGCGGTAGCTGGCGGGGGCGGCGATGTTGGTGACGATGCCGAGGGGGATGCCGTCGCGTTCGAGCAGGGGGCCTTGCTCGATGTGGAGCTCGACCCAGGCGTGGTAGTAGTTGGGCGGGAGCGGGACGGTGGAGAGCGGGGCGGTGAAGCCGGCGGCGGTGCGGACGTCGTGGAGGGTGAGGCCCGTGGGGCGCGGTGCGGGTCGGTTTCCGGGAGACGGTCGGGGAGGGTGTCGGCGGTGGCGGGGAGATGGAGTTGCCGAGGAGGCGGGAGCCGATGCAGCCGATGCCGAAGCGGGTGGGTTCTTCGGAGGTGAACATGAGGAGTTCGATGGAGCGCGTGGGGGTGAAGCCGGACTCTTTGAGGGAGCGCATGGCTTCGAGGCCGCCGAGGACGCCGACGGTGCCGTCGTACATGCCGGCGTGGGGGATGGCGTCGGTGTGGGAGCCGGTGCCGACGGCGGGGAGGTTGGGGTCGGAGCCGGGGAAGCGGATGAAGGTGTTGCCGATGGCGTCGACGCGGAGGGTGAAGCCTGCGGCTTCGGCGAGGGAGGCGATGTAGGCGCGGGCTTCGAGGTCGCGGGGGGTGAAGACGATGCGGGTGACGGCGGTAGTGGGCGCGGGGAGGGTGGTGTCGGTGGTGGGCGGGCAGTCGGTGAGGGTGGCGAGGTGGTGGAGCTCGCGGAGGAGGCGGTCGGTGTTGATGGTGAGGGTCATGAATGTCTACTTGATTCTTTTCAATTCGTAGTACGCATTGTCCACTTGAATCGCGAAATGGTTGTGCTCGTCGAAAATGACGTCTGTTCCTGGATCGGAGAACTCACCGCAAGCGTGTGTCAGTTCAAAGGAATTGATTGCTAGCTCAGTGATCCTGCCGCCATAAAACAAACCAATCCGATTTGCTCCCATACGGTATCTTGTCGCGAATTGATCGTAAGTCATAACGGAAAGAGTTGCGTTCTTGATTGGAATGGTCTTTCCGCAGACCTTGATGGCGTCGGACGAGATTTCAATCTTCAGCTTCTCGATCTTTAATTCCTGCTGCTCATCGAGATCGGTTGGGCCCTGCGTGTCATATGCGTGGCCTACTTTCCAAGTTCCAATGAGGACTGATGGAATCGTCGGTTTTGACGGCGAGAGCGTGAGCAGGAGCAAGGCTGCAAAGGGAGTTTTCATTTAGCCGAGCGGGTGGCGGTTGAAGTCTTTGTAGATTAGGTATTTTGCGGGGACTTTGCCGATGGCGCCGAACCATTGGGGGCAGTAGGCGGACATCCAGATGAAGTCGCCGGCGGTGGTGGGGTACCAGCTGTCGCCGAGGCGGTAGATGCCGCCGCCTTCGAGCATGAGGAGGCCGTGCTCCATGTAGTGGATTTCGACCTGCGAGAGCGCGGCGCCGGGGGCGTAGGTCATGGTGTTGCACGGCGAAGTCGAAGATGTGGGAGTCGGGGAGGAGGTTGCGGACTTGTAGGCCGGGGTCGCCGTTGAGGGCGATGGGGGCGACGTCGGGCTCGCTGCCGAGGAGGAACCAGGGGTCGGGGCTGGCGGCGGGGTCGTTGAGGTAGAGGGGGTCGAGGGGGAGGAAGGGTTTGTCGATGACGGCTACGCGCGAGGGTGTGAGTGGCGGTGAGGGTGTGGGGGTAGCCGGTGGGGAAGTAGGCGTAGCTGCCGGGGGCGAGGTCGTGGGGGATGTGCTTGCCGGGCTCGTCGAGCTTGAGCTCGCCTTCGAGGACGTAGAGGAAGCGCTGGGATGGGCCCTGGATGAGCTTGCCGTTGGGGGCGAGCTCGAGGGTCATCATGGTGAAGGCTGCGCCGGTGGGTGGGGCGATGTGCACGATGGCGAGGCCGTTGGTGAGGCCGGGGAGTGGCGTGCGGACGAAGGTGTCCGGGGTGAGGAGCAGGTGGTCGCGACGGTTTGCGCTGCGCGTTTGGCCGAGGTTGTGCATAGAACAGAGTGTAGAGGATAGGGGATAGAGTGTAGAGGAAAAGCGGCTCTTAGCTTCTAGCCTTTAGCTAAGGCAAGGGCAGAAGCAGATTCCCGAAGGGAATGACAGAAAGAAAGGCAAGGCCAACGGCAAGAGCAAGACAAGGGCTTTGACGCAAAGGGCGCAAAGGGAAGCGCTACGTTTCGCGAAGTAAGGCTAGTGCTTGTGGGGGTGGAGGTGGAGGAGGAGGTTTAGGAGGGTGGCTAGCGCGGCTTCTACGTCTTCGGGGCGGACGTCTTCGTTGGGGTGGTGGGAGAGGCCGTTGGGGGAGCGGAGGAAGAGCATGGTGGTGGGGACGGCGGTGGCCAGGATCATGGCGTCGTGGCCGGCGCCGGAGAAGATGGGTTGGGCGTCGAAGCCGGCGCGCTCGGCGGCTTTGTGGAGCTTGAGGGTGAGGTCGCGGTCCATGGGGACGGCGCGCTGCTCGGACTGGACGACGGCGTGGACGCGGACGCCGCGGAGGGCTCCGGCGGCTTCGGCTTTCGTGAGCAGGTGGGCGATGGCGGCGTGGCGGGATTCGTCCTTGGGGTGGCGGATGTCGAGCGAGGTGCGGACGGTGCCGGGGATGACGTTGATGGCGCCGGGCTGCGGTGGAGATGCGGCCGACGGTGGCGACGAGCTGGGTGTAGTTGGCGGCGTAGCGCTCGACTTCGACGATCCATTGGGCGGCGGCGGCGAGGGCGTCGCTGGCGCAGGGACATGGGGGTGGTGCCGGCGTGGTTGGCGTGGCCTTCGAAGGTGAGCTCGAGGCGCGACTGGCCGACGATGGCTTCGACTACGGCGAGGGAGGAGTCGCACTTGTCGAGGACGGGGCCTTGCTCGATGTGGACTTCGACGGCGGCGAAGGTGTTGGGTGCGAGCGGGCAGGTGGTGGGGATGTTGGCGGGGTCGAGGCCGAAGTTGCGGATGGCTTCGGCGACGGTGATGCCGTCGGCGTCGGTGCGGGCGAGGTGTTCGGGGGTGAGCTGGCCGGTGGTGGCGAGTGAGGAGAGGAAGGGGAAGCCGAAGCGGACGCCCTCTTCTTCGGAGAAGGCGATGAGCTCGATGTGGAAGGGCAGCGGCGTGGCGCCGAGTTGCTCGATGGCGGCGAGGGCGAGGAGGACGCCGAGTGGGCCGTCGAAGGCGCCGGCGTTGGTGACGGTGTCGATGTGGGAGAAGAGGACGAAGGTGGGGGCGTCGGCGTGTGCGGAGCGGCGGGTGGCGCGGAGGTTGCCGGCGTCGTCGGTGCGGGCGTGCGAGGTTGGCCTGGCGGATCCACCACTCGAGCAGGGTGTGGGCGTCGCGGGTGGCGGGCGAGAGGAAGAGGCGGGTGGTTTCGTCGGGGATGTCGGTGATGCCGGCGAGCTCGCGGCAGCGGGCGATGATGGTGGTGGCGCGGGCGGCGAGGGATTCGGCGGTGTGAGGCATGTCGAGATCATTCTAGTGCGAGATGGGTGAGGTCGCGGGGATTCGCATCCCACCCGTTCGCAGAGCGCGTACGGATGGGCACCCGGCACTCTGTGAACCCAGGTCTCAAAGGCGAGACCGGGGCACCCGGTGTAGTGGCGGACTACGAGCGGCGGATGGTGGCTTCGATGGTGCCGTGGGGTTCGTCGGTGGGGACGAAGATGTGGTTGGGGTTTTGCTGGCCGAAGCGGCTGAGGTCGACGAGGAGGTTGTGCTTGTTGGGCATGAGGAGATAGATCTCGTCGATGAGGGTGGTGTGGTCGAGTGCGGCTTCGGCCATGGCGAAGAGGGTTTGCTGCACGGAGAGGGAGTCGTGTTTGGCGAAGGTGGAGAGCAGGGCTTCGCGGAGGTGGGTGCGGACCTTGTTGAAGTCGATGGCGGTCGGGCGAGGCGGCGGCGCTGGCGATGGCTTCGGGGGTGTAGGTCCACTCGGCTTTGAGGGCGGTGCCGAAGAGGCGGTCGGTGGTTTCGGGGAGGGTGGTGAGGGCGTCCTTGATGTAGCCGGTGAAGGCGGAGTGCGAGGTCTTGAGGAGGGTGAGGTGGTCGAGGCCGGAGGTGATGGTGAAGGGCTGGTTTTGGTGCGCGCGAGACGGTGGTGGTCTGGCGCTCGTCGGAGCCGCGCATGAAGGCGGTGGGGAAGGGCTTGCCGTCGACGGTGAGGCGCTTCCAGAGGGTGGATTCGATGACGACTTCGGCGGAGGTGACCTGGGGGTTGCGGGTGAGGATGTAGTCGATGAGCTCCTGGGCGTAGGCTTCCATGCTGTCGGCTTTGGATTCGCGCGCGACGAAGTAGACGGTGTTCTTCATCGTGTCGGTGGGGAGGATTTTGGAGTTGTCGCCGAGGGTGTGCGCGGTGTCGAAGTCGCCGGTGAGGAGGAGCTGGACGGTCCACTCGTCGAGGTCGTGGTGGGCGAAGTGCTTGGTGAGGCGCATGAGGCGGACGCGCGATTTGCCGTAGCGGTTGGTGTGGAGTTTTGCGGGCATGTGGGTCCTAGTGCGTTCTCAGTCTGAGTAGGAGTTAGTGCTTAGCTGCCTCTGTAGGTGGTGTAGCCGTTGGCGGTGAGCAGGAGGGGGATGTGGTAGTGCTGGGTGGGGTCGGTGATGGTGAAGACGATTTCGACGTAGGGGTAGAGGCTGGGCAGGTTGCAGCGCGTGGAAGTAGGGCGCGGTGTGGAAGCGGAGCTTGTAGGTTGCGGCTTGCGAGAGGGTGGTCGCCGAGGAGGGTTTTGCAGCGGCCGTCGGCGTCGGTGGTGGCCGTTGCGATGTCGTGCCAGGTTTCGCCGTCGAGCTGCGAGAGGGTGAGGGCGACGTTGGCGGCGGGGCGGCCGAGCGCGGTGTCGAGGATGTGTGTGGAAAGACCCATAAGGCAGAGTGTAGAGGATAGAGGGTAGAGCGTAGAGAGAGACTATCAGGACGCGAGCCACTTGCGGAGGCGGAGTTGGGTGATCTGGCGTTGTTGCTCGGCGGCTTCGCGGAGTTCGGTGGCGGGGTCGTTGGTGAGGCGCTGTTGCAGGATGGCGAGCATCTCTGTCGGCGGATTTGCCGGTGGCGCAGACGATGAAGATGCGGCCGAATTTTTCTTCGTAGGCGCGGTTGGCGGCGGCTAGTGCGGCTTGCGGTGTCGGCGGTTGAGTTGCGCGGCGGATTGTTCGGTGGCTGGAGCAGTGCAGGCTTGCGGCGGTGGCGGATTTGGCGTGGTGCTCGCCGATGCGGGGGTGGGAGTCGAAGGCTTGTTGCCAGTCGGCGTTCGGGGAGGGAGCGCCAGATGATGTCGGCGGTGCAGGTGAGGTCGAAGGGGGTGGCGAAGGGGCGGAGCGCGGCGAGCTGATCGGCCCAGGCGTGGGAGCCGTTGCAGGGGAGGATGGTCGCGGCGGCGGTCGGGGCGTCGAGGGCGTTCCAGGCGGCGAGGATCGAGTTGGTGCATTTCGCGTTTCGGTCATCAGTCGGAGGCGACTACTCGTGCGGTGAGGGAAGCAGGATAGCGCGTGCTCGCGGCCGTTGGGGTGGGGCGGGGAAGGTGTCGGCGTCGGTGTTGGTGCGGGTGAAGACTTGTTTGGCCGCGGAGCCAGGTGGAGTGGACTTGGCCGCGGAGGGTTTCGCCGAGGTAGGGGGAGATCTTGTGGCGGTAGTGGAGCATGTCGGGGGTGAGGGTGAAGATGGCGTCGGGGTCGAAGGCGACGAGGTTGGCGTGCTTGCCGGGTTCGATGGAGCCGACGTGGGTGGCGAGGCCGGCGAGGCGTGCGGGTGCGGCGGAGGTCCAGTGGGCGAGTTGCGAGAGCGAGAGTTCGCGGCGGAGGCACTCGGTCCAGAGAACGGAGATGGCGGTGGAGAGCGAGGGGATGCCGCCCCAGGCGAGGTCGAAGCGGCCGGGCTCTTCGCCGGGTTGCGTGGGCTCGCATGCGCTTCATGTGCGGCGGGCAGGGGGAGTGGTCGGTGGCGATGAGGTCGATGGTGCCGTCGATGAGGGCTTGCCAGAGTTGCTTCGCGGTTGGCCGCGCTGCGGATGGCGGGCGCGGACTTGAAGAGGGTGGCGCCGTCGGGATTTCTGATGGTTTCGGCGGTGAGGTGGAGGAAGTGGGGGCAGGTTTCGACGGTGACGGGAAGGCCTTCGCGCTTTGCGGCGGCGATGCAGCGGGAGCGCGCGTGCAGTGGAGAGGTGCACGATGTGGAGGTGGAAGGGTTGGCCTCGGTCGCGGGCTTCGCGGCAGAGTTCGAGGAGCATCTCGATGGCGTCGAGCTCGGCTTCGTCGGGGCGGGAGGCGAGGTAGGTGGAGTATTTGCGCCAGTCGGCGTTGGTGGCGTTGAGGTGGGCGACGGCGGCGTTGATGGAGGGGTCGAGCTCGGCGTGGACGAGGAGCGGGAGGCCGGTGCGGGCGATGTGGGGGAGGGCGCGGATGAGGTTTTGTTTGTCGATGGCGGTGAAGCCGTCGCAGCCGGGGTAGATGAGGAAGCTTTTGAAGCCGGCGACGCCGGCGAGGGCGAGAGGTTCGAGGTCGCGCTGGTTGTCGTCGACGCAGCCGCCCCAGAAGGCGTAGTCGATCATGCATTGCGGGGTGTTGTTGGGGCCGCCGGTGGCTGCGGCTTCGCGCTTGAGTTCGAGGGCGGCGACGTTGGTGGTCTCGGGGAGGCAGTTGAGCGGCATGTCGATGAGGGTGGTGAAGCCGCCGGCGGCTGCGGCGCGCGTGGCGGTGGCGAAGCCTTCCCACTCGGTGCGGCCGGGCTCGTTGATGTGGGTGTGGACGTCGATGAGGCCGGGGAGGAGAGCGAGCGAGCCGAGGTCTTCGGTGGGGAGGTTCGAGATGCGAGAGGTGAGATGCGAATTCTTGTGGACTGCGGTGATGATGCCGTCTTCGATGACTACCGTGGCATCCTGTTCGCCGTGGGGCGTGATGACGCGACGGGAGCGGAGAGCGTGTACCATGATGCTGATTAGAGCAAAAACAGACAGTAGAGGGTAGACAGTAGAGCGTAGAGAAGGCGCTTCTACTCGATATTCGGGGAGTAGCCGGAGGTTGGATGGGGACGAATCCTGAGTTTATGCAGCAGGCGATTGCGCTGGCGATCGAGAACGTGACCAGCGGGCGGGGTGGGCCGTTTGGCGCTGTGATCGTGAAAGATGGCAAGGTGATTGCGACGGGCGTGAACCAGGTGACGGCGATCGAATGATCCGACGGCGCATGCGGAGGTGACGGCGATTCGCAATGCGTGTACGGCGCTGGGGACGTTTCAGCTGGAGGGTTGCGATGTGTATACGAGCTGCGAGCCTTGTCCGATGTGTCTGGCGGCGATCTACTGGGCGCGGTGCAGCAGCGATCTACTACGGGAGCACGGCGGCCGATGCGGCGAAGGCTGGGATTCGATGACGCGTTTCTGTATGAGGAGATGAAGAAGCCGCTCGGCGAGCGTACGATTCCGATGGAAGTGAATGTGTGTCCGGAGGAGGCGTGGAAGAGCTTTTGCGGCGTGGATTGAGAGCCCGAGCGAAGGTGGAGTACTGATGGCTGACGAGAGACGTTGTGCGCGTTGGGTTGTTGGGATTTGGGACGGTGGGCAGTGCGTTTGCGGAGGTGCTGGCGGCGCATGGGGATGAGCGGGTTCGGATTACGCATGTGTTCAATCGCGGCGTGGAGCGCAAGCGGACGCATGCGCGGGCGAAGTTTGTGACGGAGGATGCGGTGTGGACCGAGCGCGTGGAGGATGTGCTTGAGGCCGACGGATGTGGATGTGGTGGTGGAGTTGATGGGCGGGCTGGATCCGGCGGAGAGCTGGATTCGCGCGGCGCTGAACGCGGGCAAGCACGTGGTGACGGCGAACAAGCAGCTGATTGCGTATCGCGGCGCGGAGCTGTTTGCGCTGGCTGCGGAGCAAGGGTGTGCAGCTGCTGTATGGAGCGGCGGTGGCGGGCGGCGTGCCGGTGATTCCGGGGATTGCGCAGGGGCTGAGCGGCGACGTGATTACGCGCATCAGCGGGATTGTGAATGGGACGTGCAATTTTATTTTGAGCTCGATGGAGAGCGGCGCCGAGTACGGCGAGGTGCTGGCGAAGGCGCAGACTGCGGGCTATGCGGAGGCGGATCCGTCGGCGGATGTGGATGGGTTCGATGCGCGGGCGAAGCTGTGCATTCTGGCGCGGCTGGCGCTGCATGCGGAGATTGATCCGGAGCAGGTGCCGACGCAGACGATTGCGACGATCACGGCGGTGGACTTTGCGTATGCGAAGGAGCTGGGGTGCACGGTGCGGCAGGTGTCGCGCGCGGAGCTGGTGGAGGGCGTGGTGAGCGCGAGCGTGGGGCCGATGCTGGTGCCGAAGACGTCGCCGATTGCGTGGTCGCATGGGACGCAGAATATGGTGGTGACGAGCGGGCGGTTCGGCGGCGATGTGGTGTTCAGCGGGCATGGCGCGGGCGGTCATCCGACGGCGGTTGCGGTGATGAGCGATGTGCGCGCGATTGCCGAGGGCAGCGTGCAGGTGCGGCTGCCGGCGAAGAAGATGAAGGTGGTCGGCGATGTGGTGGCGCCGCATTATCTGCGGTTCGTGGTGGCCGATCGGCCGGGAATTGTGGCGGCGATTGCGGGTGCGCTGGCGAAGGTGGGAGCGAACATTGATTCGATCCTGCAGCATCGCGGGTTTGCGGGGGACCGGCTGCCGTTCGTGGTGACGACGGAGCCTTGTATGAGCTCGTGGCTGAAGGAGGCGATGGCGGAGATGGCGACGTTCGACTTTATGCTGGAGCCGCCGCTGTGTTTGCAGATTTTGGTGGTGGATGATCGGGATACGGATTAGGCAGTGACTAGTCGCTGTGGTGAGGGTGACGTAGAGTTCGGAGCGGAGCTTCCAGCCGTGTGGGTGTGCGTCGCCACATGGCGGTGTAGGTGCCGGTGTAGGCGGTTTTGCCAGCGGCGTCGGTGCCGATCCAGTGGCCTTGTTCGGCGGCCTGGGGGCTGGAGGTGGAGAGCTGGATGCGGTCGGGGATGCGCTCGTAGCGGAGAGAGGTTTTGGGGTTGTCGAAGTCCTGCTTGAAGAGGCTGAGGTAGGCGGCGCGGGTGGGGACGAAGGTGCCGTCGCCGATGATGGCGACGAAGTTTTCGGCGAGGGAGTCGGCTACGCCGAGGAGGTTGCGGCGGGCGATGGAGCGGTTGGAGTGGGCGCGGGCGGCGCGGATGTTGCGATTCGTCCTGTGCGGGGTCGGTGGTCATGGGATTGTTGTAGCAGGTTGGGGGTGCCTGGCGGTCGGCAGAAGCGATGGGTCGGGCCGTCAGCCCTCTGGTTTGTTTAACGCACGAACCCAGGGCGTTGCCCTGGGCTGTGATGGGACGCGCCGTTGGCGCTGGTTTCGTTAGTACTTGGGGAGGGTTTTGTCGATGCGGTCGGCCCAGGCGAGGATGCCGCCGGCGAGGTTGCTGACGTTGGTGTAGCCCTGCTCTTTGAGGAAGAGGGCGGCGCGTTGGCTGCGGGCTCCGGACTTGCAGTGGACGACGATCTCGGTGGTCTTGGGGAAGGTGAGGCGGTGGAGCTGGTTGGGGAGATCGCCGACGGGGATCAGCGGTGCGCCGATGTCGACGATCTGGTACTCGTGGGGCTCGCGGACGTCGAGGATGAAGGGCGCGGTGCCTTGCGTCGATGCGGGCTTTGAGCTGCTCGACGGACATCTGCGGGATGCCGTCGACGACGGGGAGATCGGCGACGGCGCCGTGGGAGCGACCTCGAGCGGGCCGGCTTCGGTGGGCTTGGGGATGCCGCAGAACTGGTCGTAGTCGATGAGCTCTTTGATCTCGTGGGTGCCGCACATGGGGCAGTCGGGATTCTTGCGCAGCTTCATGGTGCGGAAGCTCATGCCGAGCGCGTCGACGAGCAGCAGGCGGCCGATGAGGGGTTCGCCGATGCCGAGAATCAGCTTGATGACTTCGGTGGCCTGGATGACGCCGACGAGGCCGGGGAGGATGCCGAGGACGCCGCCTTCGGCGCAGGAGGGGACGAGGCCTGGCGGTGGCGGCTCGGGGTAGAGGCAGCGGTAGCAGGGGCCTTCTTCGGTGGCGAAGACGGAGGCCTGGCCTTCGAAGCGGAAGATGCTGCCGTAGGCGTTGGGCTTGCCGGTGAGCACGCAGGCGTCGTTGACGAGGTAGCGGGTCTGGAAGTTGTCGGTGCCGTCGGCGATGACGTCGTAGTCCTTGAAGATCTCGAGCGCGTTGGCGCTGGTGAGCATGGTGTTGTGCTTGATGATGTTGGTGTTCTTGTTGAGGCCCTTGAGCATGATCTCGGCGGAGTCGACCTTGAGCTTGCCGACGGTGGACTGCGGAGTGGATGATCTGGCGCTGCAGGTTGGATTCGTCGACGACGTCGAAGTCGACCAGGCCGATGGTGCCGACGCCGGCGGCGGCGAGATAGAGCGCGAGCGGCGCGCCGAGGCCGCCGGTGCCGACGCAGAGGACCTTCGCGGCCTTGAGCTTCTGCTGGCCTTCCATGCCGACCTCGGGCAGGATGAGGTGGCGGGAGTAGCGGGCGATCTCCTCGTTGGTGAGCTTGGGGAGGGCGGGCTTGGTCGAGAGTGGCTGGCATAGGGTTCCTGGCGAAAAAGTTCTGAGTATTGGAGATGCGCGGCGCGGGAGGAAAGATTCGGCGCGTGGCGACGCGGGCTGTCCTTGCTACCAGTTTACCTGCCGCCGGCGATGGAGGGGATGATGGTGAGCTCGTCGGTGAGTCGACGGGCGTGTCTTCCTTGGCGGGGAGGTAGCGGATGTCGTCGTCGTTGAGGTAGACGTTGACGAAGGAGCGCAGCTTGCCGTCGGGGGTGAAGAGGTGCTGCTGCAGGTCGGGGTAGCGCGGCGACGAGCGCGGCGAGGGCTTCGGCGACGGTGGCTGCCGTGGACCGAGACGGTCTCCTGCTTGTCGGTGTAGGCGCGCAGCGGGGTGGGGATGTGGATCTTCATGGCTGATTATCTCCTGATTGCGCGATCTTGATCGGCGACTGAGTTGGCGTTATTCGGATCTCGATGGGCTGGTCGAGGAAGGCTTTGTCTTCTTCGGTGGTGCCGGTGAGGAGGAAGCTAGTTGGTGATCTGCGGCTTGGCCCTTTTCGACGGCGGTGATGACGTAGGCGCAGCCGAACCAGTGGGCTTCGGCGAAGTCGGTGGGGGACCACTGCGCGGGGTGGTCGGGGTGGGAGTGGTAGAAGCCGACGATGTCGAGGCCCAGCTTGCGGGCCTCGCGCTGGGCGGTGATCAGCTCCTGGGGGGCGATGTTGTAGCGGTTGTGGGCGGTGTCGGTGCGGGTGTTGCCGGCGCGGACGAGTGTGGTGGACGGTGAGGTTGTCCGTCGGTCGGATTTGCCGAGGAGGATGCCGCAGCACTCGTGGGGGTAGGTCTCTTCGCCGTGGGCGCGGAGTTCGTCGTAGAGCGGCTGAGAGAGGATGAGGCTCATGGTTGCGCATTCCTCGAGCTTCGCCGTCGATTTTTTCGGTCCAGAAGCGTTCGCTTAGGTATTTGTCGGCGGAGTCGCAGAGGATGGTGACGATGACGGCTTCGCGGCCGGCTGCGGGCTTCTTCTTCGGCGATGTCGAGGGAGGCGGCGACGGCTCCGGCTGCGGAGACGCCGACGAGCAGGCCCTGGGTTTTGCCGAGGCGCTTGGCCATGAGGTAGGCGCGCTCGGTGGGCATGTCGATGTTGCGGTCGGCGAGGGTGGGGTCGTAGATGGGCGGGACGATGGCGGTGGCCATGTGCTTGAGGCCTTCGAAGCCGTTGAAGGGCGAGTCGGGCTGCATGGAGATGCACTGGATGCGCGGGTTGAGCTCGTGCAGGCGGCGGGTGGTGCCCATGAAGGTGCCGCTGGTGCCGAGGCCGGCGACGAAGTGGGTGATGCGGCCTTCGGTCTGCTGCCAGATTTCGTTGGCGGTGCCGTGGTAGTGGGCGAGCCAGTTGTTGTCGTTGCCGTACTGGTCGGCGTAGAAGTATTTTTCGGGTTCGGCTGGCGGCGAGTTCGCGGGCCTTGCGGATGGCGCCGTCGGAGCCGTCGGCGGGGTCGGTCCAGACGATGTTTGCGCCGTAGGCGGCGAGGATGTTTTTGCGCTCGGGGCGAGACGTTGGAGGGCATGCAGAGGGTGACGGGAAAGCCCATGGCGGAGCCGAGCATGGCGTAGGCGATGCCGGTGTTGCCGCTGGTGGCGTCGAGGAGGGTTTTGCCGGGGGTGAGTTTGCCTTCGCGCTGCGCCGCCTGGACGATGGAGGAGGCGGCGCGGTCCTTGATGCTGCCGCCGGGGTTGACCCACTCGACTTTGCCGAGGAGCTGGATGCCGGGGAGATGCGCGGTGAGCGGTCGAGGCGGAGCAGCGGCGTGTTGCCGATGCGTTCGAGGAGGCTGATGCCGAGCGGCTTTTGCGACGTTGGTGGTCATGAGGTGTGCGGAGGGTTCTGCGATCGAGTTGTTGAGTGTAACGCGTGGAGCTGGATCTGGTTCGTTGAATCGTCGCGAGCGGATGTGCGACAGTTAGTACAGGTTAGCCGTGGTCTCGCATGGTGCGTGAGGGCGGCTCGTGCAGAGAAAGTGGAACTGGCGACCATGGCAAAGACGAAAGCGGTTCCTACGTTTGATGAAGTGCTGGCCACGCTGGGTAACGAAAAGTTTGATGTGTCTCCGGCGACGGAGGGTTCAAATCGAGCGGCAGGGGCGTACCGGGTGAGCAAGGATGGGTGCGCGGCGGAGATTGCGCCGAGCCCGGAGAAGGATGCTCCGGTGCGTGTTGCTGACCAAGGGCGGATGGGTGCTGGGCGGAGAGATTGCGCGGCTGGTGGATCGCGGGTATCAGAAGTTTTTCAAGACCAGCAAGCTGGAGATTCCGGCGACGGCCGATCATCTGCGCGCGCTGCATCGGTTTGATGACCAGTTGAAAGAGGCTGTGGGGGCGATGGTGCTGTATAACGAGGCGCTGGGGACGACGAGCGATCGGTATGACTACGATCGGGTCAAGGGGCGGTAGAGACTGATCGCGGCGATAGGTCGGGGCTTTCAGCCCTCGATATCGTGGCGGGGTCGGAACCTGGGCCTTCGGCCCAGGCTGTGATAGAACCGCGCCGTTGGCGCTGAAAATAGAGCTTAGCGTTTGCGGGGTTGGGAGCGCTGCCATTCGCGGTAGGCTTCGCTTTTGCCGATGTTGCGGGATTTGGCTACTCGCTTGAGGGCGTCTTTTTCGGATAGAGATTCGGAGTGCATGAGGGCTGCGACTTCGTCGGCGAGCGTGGTGGGGTGCGTGGCTGCGCTGGCGGTGGGACAGGCGGTGGGGGTGCCGTCGATGAGGAGGACCATCTCGCCGCGGATGGAGGGGCGGGCGCGGAGGGTTGGCGAGGAGTTCGGCGGCGGTGCCGCGGAGGAACTCTTCGTGGAGCTTGGTGAGCTCGCGGGCGAGGACGATGCGCTGGTGCGGGCCGAAGAGGTCGACGATGTCGGCGAGGGCGTCGAGGATGCGGTGCGGGGTTTCGTAGAAGATGTGGGTGGTGGGTTCGGTGGCGTGGGCGATGGTGCGTTGCGGAGGGCTTCGAGGGTGGTGCGGCGCTGGCCTTCTTTGCTGGGGAGGAAGCCGTGGAAGGCGAAGCGCTCGGCGGGGAGGCCGCTGGCGATGAGGGCGCTGAGCGCGGCGTTGGCGCCGGGGATGGGGTAGACGGTGACGCCGGCGGCGATGGCTTCAGCGGCGATGGTGGCGCCGGGGTCGGCGATGCCGGGCATGCCTGCGTCGGAGACTACGGCGATGCGGCCGCCGGCTTTGAGGGCTTCGATTAGCTCGCTGGCGCGGGAGTTTTCGTTGTGGGTGTGGTAGCTGACGGTTGGCGTGCGGATGCCGAAGTGGCCTAGCAGCTTGGCGGTCTGGCGGGTGTCTTCGCAGGCGATGCGGTCGACGGAGCGGAGGACGCGGAGGGCGCGGAGGGTGATGTCTTCGAGGTTGCCGATGGGGGTTGCGACGAGGTAGAGGCCGGGGGCGAGAGGATTGTCGGTGTCGCAGCGGCTTCGATCGGGCTCAGCGGTTCAGTCGGTGTCTGCATGCGTGCGTCAATCACGGATGTTCTCGCGGAGCCTGCGAGGTGGTGGGGCGCATGAGCTTGATCTGCTGCACGGCGCGGGAGAGGCTTTGCGGCGTGAGGATGCCGATCATGGCGCCGTCTTCGACGACGGGGATGAACTCGCTGGCGCCGAGCAGGGCGGCGCGGCGAAGGGCTTCGACGAGCTTGTCGGTGGGGCTGGCGAGTTGCAGGCTGCGGGTCATGATGCCCTGCAGGTAGCTGTCGCCTTCGGAGACGAGGCGCTCGGCGATGGTCTGGCGGGCGATGGAGCCGACGAGGCGGTCGCCGCGGACGACGGGGAAGACGTCCTGGCCGCTGTGGACGGAGCGATCGAGCGCGCCCTGCAGGGTGTCGGAGCTGGAGAGCAGAGTGTACTCGGTGAGCATGACTTCGCGGACGAGGATGGTTTCGGCGTCGGTGGTGGAGACGGTGTGGGCGCTGGAGAGTTGCGCGCCGAGCATCATGAAGCCGCCGAGGATGACCAGCCAGAGGTTCATGAGGATGAAGCCGGCGACGATCATGGCGAGGGCCAGGCCGGTGCCGAGGCCGAACGAGGGAAAGTGCAGCATGCTGGAGACGCCGGACTTTGCGGGCTTGGCGTCTGGCTGGCGTTTCGGGCTGGGGAGCGCTGGCGGGGACTACAGGCATCGGCAGCAGGCTGACCATGCCGAGGATGATCTGCATCCAGACGAGGCTGCGCAGGATGTGGCTGGTGGAGATCCAGGGCTGCGCGAGCAGAGAGACGTGCGGCTCGAGGCCATAGCTGGTGCCGAGCAGCAGCAGGCCGACGGTGAAGTTGGCGATGGGGCCGGTGAGCATCAGGAGGCGGGTGTTGGCTTCTTGTGCGTTGGCGTCCTGCGTGGAGGTGGAGAAGGCCATGAGGCCGCCGATGGGGAGAAGAAAGAGCGCGCGCAGACGAAGACCAACGTAGGTTGCTGCGATGGAGCGTGCGACTTCGCGAACGAGCACGGCGGAGCACATCGCCAGCCACAGCGCTACGCCGCGGGTGGCGCCGCCATTTTCGACGACGGAGAAGACCACGGAGATGACGAGCAGAAACAGGAACGAGATGTGAACGCGCAGATCGACATTCATGAACCTGCCGATGGCGATGGACGAACGCAGCATGGCTCTATTGTAGGTCCTGCGGTCCTGCGCGGACGGCGAGGGTAAGGACAGTGATTCAGCGTGGGCGTGTGGGGCGCGCGATATGCTCAGACGATGCGAGTCATTGCGGGAGAGTATCGATCGAGGTTGTTGCAGGCGCCGCGTGGTGTGACGACGCGGCCCACGAGCGACCGGCTGCGGGAGACGATGTTCAATGTGCTGGGGCCGCTGGTGGAGGGTTCGCGGTTTGTGGATTTGTATGCGGGCTCGGGAGCGGTGGGGATTGAGGCGATCAGCCGGGGCGCGGAGTTTGTGTGGTTCGCGGAGAGCGCGCGGCCGGCGGTGGCGGCGATTCGCGCGAATCTGTCCGCGCTGAAGATTGCTGGCGGCTTCGCGCTGGAAGATCGCGGCGTGGAGAAGCTGCTGCAATCGCTGCTGGCGAAGGAGCGCGCGGCGGAGATTGTGTTTCTGGATCCGCCGTATGAGGATGCGGAGGAGTATGAAGAGACGCTGAAGTTTCTGGCGCGGCATCATGCGGCGGTGCTTGCGGATGGAGCGGTGGTGGTGGCGGAGCATGCGCGCAAGCAGCCGCTGGAGGCGCGGTACTCGGTGCTGGAGACGGACGCGGGTGCTGGAGCAGGGCGATGCGGCGCTGAGTTTTTATCGCGTGGCGTAGACAGGCCGGCGTGGACTAGTGGGGATGGTTGGCGAGGAAGTCTTTGTAGCCGCTCGCGAGTCCCTGCATGAAGGACTCGACGAGAATCAGTTGCCCCTGGACGACTTCAATCTTCTCGACGATGCTTTTGGCTTCCTCGCGAGAGGGCATGGAGTCGTTGGGATCGTTGATGAAGGGACCGATGGCAAGGACGGAGTCGCGCGCGGCCTGCTGCTGTGCGACCGTGACGATATCCTGCTGCATGTAGATGCTGGAGTAGTCCTGGGCGAGGTCGTACGGCATGTAAGCGAGCGCGCCGGTGGACTGGGCGGTCTTCCACGCTACGCCCTGGAAGGCGACGATCTGAAAATTCACTGACATTTGCTTGTCTTCGGGATATTTTCCGTTGGCGGCGATGTAGTTGAGAACATATACGTCGTGTTTCAGCTCGGCCTGCCGCTTGTGCACGTCGGCGAGGATACCGTCTATGTTTTCTGCATTGCCCTTGATCTCGGCGTGGAGGCTGGCTTCGGCGTCATGAACGAGATGGCGATGGTGTTGCCACTCGACGAGGCCTTCGAGCGAGAGGGCGATGAGCAGTCCGATGGTGATGGTTGTGAGGTGAAGAAAGAAGTCGCGCCAACCGTGCATGGGCTCGTGGGGAGGATGGACGTCCAGCAAGAAGGCACCTCGTGATCAGCGATAGGGGTAGCGTAGCAAAGTTGGTGGTCAGGAAGTGAAGCCGCCGCCGGTGTGCTCGCCGGTGATGAGGTCGACGGTGAAGGGGACTTCGCGGTCGGTGTGGAGGTTCCAGCCGGTGCCGTATAGGTGGTGGGCGCTCGGCGTGGGTGAGGGTGATGCCTTCCCAGCTGAGACGCGCGCTTTGCCAGCGAAGGCCGTTGGCGTCGATGGCGAGAACGTTGTGGAAGCCGGCGAGGAGGATGACGCCGGCGGAAGGCGCGGGGAGGATCTGGGTGACGGGGCGGAGGGGAAGGTGGACGCAGTGCTCGGGGGCGAGCGTGTCGATGACATAAGCGTAGCCGCCGGCGAGGGCGAGGAGGTGGTCGGGGTGCGGGCAGGCGAAGATGCCGGTGGGGAGCGCGAGGTCGCGGAAGCCGAGAGCACAGGTGGCGAGAAAGTTCGCGCCGGCCGCGGGTTTTACGTCGAGCAGAAGAGCGCCGCGGTTCATGGCGTCTTCTTCGCCGGGGATGTGCTGCGGGTAGACGAACTGGCGCGCAGGAGCGATGAGCGGGGGTCCGGTGAGGATGCGCGCGGTCCAGGTTTGGGGGAAGGTTTCGAGCCTCATGTGAAGTGTTCCCAGCCGTGGGGTTGAAGCTCGAAGCGGTCGGTGTCGCTGAGGATGGTCATCTGCGGTCGATTGCGTTGCGGTTTGAGGATACGGCCGATGCGGGTGATGGGGACGCTGGCGATGGAGCGCGGGATTCTTGGTGGAGGGCGCGCGGTGAAGAGCAGCTCGTAGTCTTCGCCGCCGTGGAGGAGCGCGGTGATCTGGGCGCGCTCGTCGAGTGTGGCGGCGAGGGGGTGGAGAGGGAGTGCGGCGAGGTCGAGTTCGGCGGCGACGTTGGAGGCGGTGCAGAGGTGAGCGAGGTCGGTGGAGAGGCCGTCGCTGAGGTCGATGCAGGCGGTGGCGAGGCGGCGGCGGAGGAGGGTTTGGCCGACGGCCAGGCGCGGTTGGGGGAAGAGGTGGGGGTGGTCCTGCGTAGACGTTGCGTTGCGAAATTTGCGGGGAGAAGCGGCGAGGGCGGTGAGTTCGGCTGCGGCGCCGCCGAGGGCGCCGGTGACGTAGAGGAGGTCGCCGGGGTGGGCTCCCGCACGGCGGAGCGCGCGGCCGGCGGGGGCGGAGCCGATGAGGACGATGTCGGCGAGGATGTGCTTCGGAGGGCGATTGCGCGGTGTCGCCGCCGGCGAGTGGGACGTTGTGGGCGGCGGCGAGCGCGAGCAGGCCATCGAGGAAGCCGTCGAGCCAGCGGGGATTGCGGGCGATGGATTTTGGCAGGGCGAGGGAGAGAAAAGCGGCGAGGGGCTTGGCTCCCATGGCGGCGAGATCGCTGAGGCCGCGGGCGAGCGTGCGATGGCCGATGGAGGCGGGGCTATGCCAGTTGCGGCGAAAGTGGCGATCTTCGAGCGAGAAGTCGGTGGTGACGAGGAGTTCGTGGCCGGGGGGTGGTTTGAGGATGGCGCAGTCGTCGCCGATGCCGAGGCGAACCGCGTTTGAGGGGCTGGTGCGGGCGCGGATGCGGTCGATGATGCGTAGTTCGCCGTAGGGATTTTGCACGGGGCGGCGATGGGAGGGATAAGGCACAGATTCCAGAGTAAATCTACGGGCTGTGTGCCGGAGGAGGATTGGTGGAATGGCCGCAATGGTTGCTCTGAGGCGATGGCTTCGTTAAGATGGAAAGACGTTCATCGGGTGGACGTATGGGGCTCTTCCGGGTTTCCTGCTCGATGCTGATCGCAAAATAGTCGCAGAAAAAGCGATTTCAATCACAGCCTTACGTTGCATTCGGGAGTATTGTTTCAGCGTGGGAGAGAAGACGCGTACGGTTGTCGCGAATCTGGTTTAGGCAGGAAGAAGCATTGCGGAAACGCTTTATTGTTTATGTAACGCAGCATGAGGATGGCACGGTGGAACGCGTCGGCATCCCGATGCGTTACGTAACGATGTTCGTCGCGGCTGCGGTGGTGGGGATGTTTTCGATTGCGGGCATGGCGGGGTCGTATACGCGAATGCTGGTGAAGGCCGAGTCGATTAATCACATGCGCGATGAGTTGGCGATGACGCGCAAAGACTATGCGGGCCTGGAGAAACAGGCTCACGAGAAGGATGTTCAGGCGGCGAGTCTGGGATCGCTGGCGGTGGAGGTTTCGGCGATTTACGGGCTGACGGCTGGGAAGTTGACGCATATTCACGGGTCTCATCTGCCGAAGTCGGCGGCGCTGGACGCGGCGAAGGCGCCGTTGAAGGACGATGCGGCGAACTTCAACGATGACAGCTATTACAAGTCGCTGGATACGTATCTATGCGCTGAAAGACACGGCAATGGAAGGACTGACTGCGCCGCAGCCTGTGAATCAGAACCTTGGCGTTCGCGGTGTGCTGAGTGATTTCGCGTCGTTTGACGCGAGCGTTGGCGCCAATGTGCCGGACATGTGGCCGGTCATGGGACCGATCACCAGCGGGTTCGGCGAGCGTGAAGATCCAGTTTTAGGCAATGGCGAAGGGGAGTTTCACGAGGGCGTGGACATTGGTGGGCCGGATGGGACGCCGGTGCATGCTCCTGCTGGCGGGCGGGTGATTAAGGCAGGGATGGGGACCGGGTATGGGCGCGAGATCCAGATCGATCACGGGAACGGGATTGTGACGGTGTATGCGCATCTGTCGGGGTTCAACGTGATTGCCGGGCAGATGGTGGTGAAGGGCGAAGTGATTGGTTATGTTGGACATAGCGGCACGCGAGTGACCGGGCCGAACCTGCATTACGAGGTTCGGGTACGGGGGACACCGGTGAATCCGCACAAGTATCTGCGCACCACGATGGCGCAGATCGGTGGCGTGCCGGCCGGCGGGCGCTAGCGTCTCACCAAAAGTCAGCGTTAGATCTGCGCCGCGGGCGCGACCTCCTGCTATGCAGGAGTGGAGCGGGCGTACTGCCTGGGGGCGCAGCCCATGACGCGGCGGAAGGCTTTGCCGAAGGCGCTTTCGGATTCGTAGCCCAGCGACTGCGCAATCTCGGAGAGGCCCTCTGTTGAGTTCTTCAATCGATCGGCGGCGAGGAGCATGCGCCAGCGGGTGAGGTATTCCATGGGCGTAGCGCCGACGATATCGCGGAAGCGAAGCGCGAAGACGGAGCGCGACATGCCCGACGCGTTCGGCCAGGGACTGAAGGGTCCAGGGGCGGCCGGGGTCGTTGTGGATGCTGGTGATGGCGAGGCTCATGTGCTTGTCGGAGAGGGCAGAGAGCCAGCCCGGGGTGGCGCTGGCGTCGGCGTTGGCGAGGTGCAGGCGGAGGGCCTGGACGAGCATCATGTAGGCGAGTTGTTGCGCGATGAGGGAAGCGCCGGGTTGGGGGTTGCGTAGCTCCTCGCGCATGCGTTCGAGGGACCAGCGCATGGCGGCTTTGTCGGACTCGCGGCGGATGTGGACGATGGGCGGAAGCGATTGCAGGATCATCTCGGCGTGGCCGCCGGTGAGCGCGAAGTGGCCGCCTGCGATGTAGGGTGCGGTGTCGGAGGGGCCGGGGGTTTCGCTGAGCATGCCGGGCTGCGCGCAGGCGTCAAAGAAGAGAACAGGTTCGAGCGAGAGGTCGGTGGCGAGGCGGAAGGGGAGGCCGCGAGGGAGGAGGAAGCAGTCGCCGGCGCGGAGCAGGACGGGGTCGGGGACGCCTTCGACAGCGAGCCAGCACTGGCCGGCGAGCATGGCGTAGCACTTGATGCCGTGGTGCGGCACGAATCGGAGAGCGAGATCGCGCAGCATGGCGAAGCCGCCAGCCACGTAGAGCTGGGGCTTCATGAGGGCGAGGACCTCGGAGAGCGGATCCATGCGCTGGGGAGCGGCGTGGATGGCTGGGGAGACGGTGCCGGCGGCGGGAGTTGAGACGGACGGGACGATCGGACTAATCATACGGACTTTCAGTATAGATCGTCCGAGAATGGATGTCATCTAGTGTAGTGACGGCGCGGGATTGGCCGGACATTTGGGAGTTCGAAGGAGATTATTATGCGAGTTTTTGTGACGGGAGCGACGGGATTCATTGGTTCGAAGCTGGTGCCGGAGCTGATTGCGGCGGGGCACTCGGTGCTGGGGTTGACGCGGTCGGAGGCTGGCGCGGAGCAGCTGCGGGCGGCTGGGGCCGAGGTGCAGTACGGGAATCTCGAGGACCTCGACAGCCTGCGCGAGGGAGCGGCCAAGGCAGAGGGCGTCGTGCATCTGGCGTTCAACCACGACTTCTCGAATGTGCAGAAGGTTACGGAGGACGATCGCAAGGCGATTGAGGCGATGGGCGAGGTGCTGGTCGGGTCGAAGCGGCCGTTCGTGGTGACGTCGGGGACGGCGCTGGCGGTGAATGTGGATGGCAAGCCGTCGACGGAGGAGAGCGGGACGATCACGTGGAATCCGCGGGCGGAGTCAGAAGTGCTGTTAAAGGACTTGGTGGCGCGCGGGGTGAACGCGTCGGTGGTGCGGCTGGCGCAGATTCATGACACGCGCAAGCAGGGGCTGGTGACGTATCTTGTGGCGCTGGCGCGGGAGAAGGGCGTGTCGGGTTACATCGGCGACGGCGCAAACCGCTGGCCGGCGGCGCCGGTTGCGGACACGGCGCGGCTGTATCGGCTGGCGCTGGAGAAGGCGGAGGCCGGAGCGATTTACCACGCGGTGGCCGAGGAAGGCGTGGCGATGAAGGCGATTGCCGAGGCGGTGGGGCGCGGGCTCAATGTGCCGGTGAAGAGCATTCGGCAGGAAGACGTTGAGGCGCACTTTGGCTGGCTGGCGATGTTCGCGGGGATGGATATGCCGTCGTCCAGCGCGATCACGCGGAAGAAGCTGGGCTGGAAGCCGACTGGGCCGGGATTGGTTGCGGATCTGGATGGGATGGACTACTCGAAGGCGTAAGTTGGCGGGAGGGCGCACCGGTGGCTGATGAGCGCCGGTGCGCTTTTTTGTTGCGGGGGCTGCTGATACGGAACGGCTATTTAAGGCGATTCGTGGGTTGGCAGGATTGAGGTCATGAAGTCGACCATATCGGAGGCCATGCGTGGGTCTCGGTTGGCGAGGGCGACGAACACGTAGCCGTTGTGGGGCAGGATGTGGAGCTCGCCGTTGATTCCGGGTGCGCCGCCGCCGTGGCCGTAGGCCCCGTTGGGGAGCGCGTAGAAGCCCATGCCGTAGTTGGGGTGCATGGGACCGGGTTGTGTGGCCTCGTGCAGAAGTTCAGGGGCTAACAACTTGCCGGATTGCAGGGCCTGGGCGAAGAGCAGGAGATCGCGGACGGTGGAGTATCCGCCTCCGGCTGAGGTGCCAGACCAGGGCATGCCGTCGGTGTTGGGCACCAGTCCGGTCTTGTCGCGGGTGTAGCCGATGGCGCGGGTTGGCACGTGGTCGGCGCGAGGGCGCGAGTCGGTGTGGGTCATGCCTGCAGGATGATAGATGTGCTGCTGAACGTAGTTCTGATACGACTCGCCGCTTACGAGCTCGATGAGTCGCCCGAGGAGGATGAAACCGTAGTTGGAGTATTCCGAGCGCGTGCCTGGTTCAAAGGCGACGGGCCGGTTTCCGAAGAGCTTGACGTAGTCTGCGAGGGTTCGCGTCTCTTCGCGGTGGGCTTCATACTCCGGAGTGAAGATGTCTCCGGTGCCGCCGGTATGGCTGAGCAACTCGCGGATGGTGACACGCGAGGCGAGGTCGTGGTTGGGATAGTCGCGCCAGTAGGTGGCGATTGGCTTATCCAGTGCAAGCTTGCCCTGACCTACAAGCTGAAGGATGGCCACTGCCGTGAACATCTTGTTCATGGAGCCGAGGCAGAACTGCGTGTCTACCGTGTTGGCGGTGTGGTCGGCCTCGTCGGCGATGCCCCATGCATGATCGAGCACGATCTTGCCGTTGTGTGCGATGAGGACTGCGCCTGAGAAGGCGTCTGGGCCCTTCATCTCGGCAACATGCTGGAGCACGCGATCGGCAAGCTGGTCGTCGCTGGCTGCGGGATTGGCAGAACCTTCGGGTGGTGGTACTGGGTGGCCCATCATGCCGGCGATCACGGGCGGGTCGACGGAGGCGAGATCGAGCGTGGATTCGGAGTAGACGCCGCGATTTTCCTTCATCAACACGACCAGGTGTGTGTCGGTGTTTTCCTCGACACGGTAGATGGTCATGCCCTGGGTCATGGCGCGCAGGCGCAGGTCGCCGGCAACACGGTCGTCGGCTCCGCTGCGCGCGTATTTTTGCCAGAAGGCGGTGATGCGGGCTGAGTTGGCCGAATTGAAGGCGTCCAGCCATTGCTGGAAGACCTGGAGGGCGGGTGTTTGTGAGGTGGGTGCCGCGTTCGCAATGAGAGCCAGCGCGAGTGGGAGGGTCGCGAGGAGACGGGCGGCACGCTTCAACATACTGCTGGTATAAGGCAGTGCGGTGGGGTTTGGGAAGTGGAGGCGCGAAATATTTCGCCGTGACCTCGCTGGAATATTGGGGTGGTTCATCGAGTGCGGGGATGGTGGTAGAGAAGAAGCAGATTCCCGGAGGGAATGACAGAAAGAAAGGCAACGGCAACGGCCACTAACGGGGTCCTTCACTGCGTTCAGGATGACGGAGATTTCGGTCAGGCGGACAGAGCAAGGCGACGGCCAACGGCGCCAGGGTTTGCTGACGCCGTTTGCTTGATGCGGGATTGGCTTGGTGCGCGAATTAGTTGATTGCGAATTACTTGCTGAGGTAGGTGACGTGCCAGACGGAGCGGCTGCCGTCGTCGGTGACGTAGAGGCTGCCGTCGTTGCCTACGGTGACGCCGACGGGCCGGCCCCAGACCTGGCCGTCGGGGGTGACGAAGCCGGTGAGGAAGTCGTCGTACTCGCCGGTGGCGTGGCCGTCTTTCATGGGGATGAAGATGACTTCGTAGCCGGCGCGGTTGGCGCGGTTCCAGGAGCCGTGCTCGGCGGCGAAGGCATCGCCGTCGTAGGAGGCGGGAAGGCTCCGTGGTGCTTGGCGGTGGTGGCGGTGTCGGGGTAGAAGGTCATCTCCAGCGAGGCCATGTGGGGCTGGACGAGGACGTCGGGGGTGCGGACTTTGGCGGACATGTCGACGCGCTTGCAGTCTTTGGCCTGGGCTGCGGTGAGCGGCGCGGTGAGGCCGGGGTTGGGGCCGGTGCCGTTGGCGCAGGGCTGGGGCAGGCGCGGATCCTGGTGGCCGCCCATGTAGTACCAGGGCCAGCCGAAGAAGCTGCCTTGCGGGACGGAGGTGACGTAGTCGGGGACGAGGTGGTTGCCGAGGTTGTCGCGCTCGTTGGTGGAGCACCAGAGCGAGCCGGTGGTGGGGTTGATGGCCTCGCCGACGCAGTTGCGGAGGCCGTTGGCGTAGACCTCGACGAACTTGCCGTCGGGGGTGTACTCGAGGATGTCGGCGCGGTGGAACTCGCGGGGGTGGGTGTCGGGGTCGTCGACGTTGGAGCCGGAGCCGACGGAGACGAGCAGGTACTTGTCGTCCTTGGTGAAGACGACGTCGCGGGTCCAGTGGCCGCCGCCGCGGAGCTGGGCGTAGCCGGGGATGTCGGGGACGATGGTCTCAG
This sequence comes from uncultured Acidobacteriaceae bacterium, assembly GCA_963821165.1. GTDB lineage: Bacteria > Acidobacteriota > Terriglobia > Terriglobales > Acidobacteriaceae > Granulicella. Next base: position 1,115,339 of record CAWGCQ010000001.1, on the reverse strand, counting down.
GCGTGGCGGTGGCGTGGAGATCGCCGGATTTGTAGGGGAAGCGCTGGATGGTGGTGGCGTTGCCGATGTAGACGTACTGGGGGTTGGGGCCGGAGGGATAGAAGGCGATGCCGAAGGGGTGGTCGAGGCCGGTGGCGAATTTTTCGATGGTGGCGGCGTTGCCGTTGGGGGCGACGCCGCGGAGGATGAAGATGGTGCCGGCGCCGGAGTCGGCGAGGAAGAGATCGCCGTTGGGCGCGGTGGTGATGAAGCGGGGCTGGGTGAAGGTGCCGCTGGAGAGCTTCATGTGCTCGCCCGAGGCGGAGCGCTGCGAGGGGCGTGGAGTCGCCGCCGGCGTAGAGCGTGACGTTGAAGCCGGCGGGGGCGATGGGCCAGGCGTTGATGGGGCGGGGGACGACGTTGGGGCCGTTGTCGACGGCTTCGGCGGGGTTGGGCGCGGGGAGGTCGGCGACGGTGATCTTGTGGCGCACGCCGGGATGCTGCTGGTCCCAGTCGGTGTAGGCGGCCTGGCCGGTGAGGAGCGGGGGAGGGGGCGCGGGCGGGAGCTTCTGGGCGAAGGCGGCGGAGGCGCAGAGGGCGAGAGCGAGGAGGGTGGTCCGCGGGTCATGGGAGTCCTTGGAGGCGATCGCGTGGGTAGTGAGTAGTGGGTCAGTCGCGGTAGTGCGAGCAACGGCAACAGGCAGATTCCCGGAGGGTATGACAGAACGAACAACGAGAACACAGGCAGCAGCAACGGAAGCAGCATGCAGACGGATGATTGTAGCGGGTGCTACAGGGTTCGATTACTTGGACGCAGCGGGGAGCCGTTTGAGTCGCATGGGGAGTGTCTGGGGCGGGCGATGGGAGCTAGTGCGTGGTCTCGAGCGATGAGGGGGCCAGGGGGGTTGTGGCTGGGTCGTGGGTGGTGGTGAGGGCTTTTAGCTGGTCGAGGCTGGCGGTGGCGTTGAGGAGGACGCGGCTGTCGTGGTGGGTGAGCGTGACGGAGTTGAGGATGGCATTGCTGGCGTCGGTGGTGGGGCTGGCGGGCTGCTGGTGTGGCGGCCTGCTCGGCGGCGAAGCCGCGGAGCACGTTGAGCAGGTTGGTGAGGGTGTCGACGGTGCTGGCGGCGGCGGCGGGGTCGGGGGCGATCTCTTCGATGCGCAGGTGGACGGCGCCGCCGGAGAGGACGTGGGCGGCGGCGGTGTAGCGGAGGCTGGCTACGAAGTCGGTGTCGGTGCGGAGCGGGAGCTGGAGGCCGAAGACGGAGATGTAGTCGGGGTCAGTGCTGTCGGATGGAAGGGCAGGCCGATGTGGCCGATGCCCCAGGCTTCGGAGAGCAGGGGGACGTCGTGGTAGCGGGCGGCGAGGAGCGAGGAGCCGGGGGTGGAGACGGCGCCGGCGCGGGAGCGGTCGAGCATGGAGTGGATCTGCTCGGGGGTGGGCATGTTGGAGGCGGCGAGGATGTCGTAGCCGAGCTGCGCGATGCGGAGGTGGCGGCCTGAATCGCCGACGGGGATGGTGTAGATGGTGCGGCCGGTGTAGGTCTCCTCGCGAAGAGGCGATGGAGTGGAGGTACTGGGCGAGGCGCACGCCGTCGAAGCGGCCGATGAAGACCTCGGAGTAGGCGACGGGGCCGTTGGGGCCGTTGGGGTCGGGCATGCGGTGGAGGGCGAGGGCGACGGAGTCGAGGTCGCGCTCGGGGACGATGCCGGTGGCGTCGATGAAGTGCTGGAAGTCGGGGCTGCGCTCGATGGGGGACTGGTCGAAGTGGGTGACGGAGCGGATGGCCTTGAGGTTGATGTAGACGATGGCGTCGGACTCGGGGAGCAGGCGCGCGGCTTCCGGCGGAGCGTTGGCGCGGAGATAGAGCATGGCTCCCAGGGCGCAGAGCAGAACGATGGCGATGAGCAGGGGAATCAGCGTGCGTTTGCGCATGAGCCTTTGCGTGGGGAGGGTGCAGGGTGGCGATTGCCGGAGGGATGCATGGGTGCGGGTGAAACCGTGTCCATGGGTGCCATGCTACCAGTCCTGCGGTGCTACGCGCACGGTGAAGGGTTGAATTCGCGGCTCTGAGTCCCTGGGCTTGGCGAAGCGCTTCCATCTTCGACTCCGACATCGCGGGTTGCTAGGGAGAATTTTTTTGGGATGTGCGGGGTAGAAGCGCTGTCATGGGTTCGGGCGGCCTGCCCTCTCGGATTCGTCGAGCCTGACGGTGCAGATGGGCTGTGGGATCGTCCGGGCCGCCAGAATCCTCGTCCTCAGCTGGTTCGGCAAGTTTTTGCTCGAGGACGTATTCGGTGTGTGGGGCTGTGAGGATCTGCAGGACCTGGAGTGCATTCCCGAGTGTCGCAGCGTTGGGGTAGTAGCCGAGACGCCGCTTGCCGCGGGCTTTGTTGCGGCGGTAACGCCAGCGCTTCCAGAAAAAGACTATGGCGATCAAAGCAGCGAAGAGCCAAAAACCGAGTGCGATACCAGAATTGATCAAGATGCGACCTCCATTGCTCCGGGGAGCTTCACGCGCAAACACACGAGGACCCGTCCGGAGCGATGCCCAGGGCGGATGAAATTTTCTGTGGGTGTCTTAGGAGGTGTGCGCGGGTGGAGGGAGTTGAAAGCGGGAGAGCAGAGCTAGTGCAGGAGACGTTTGTTTATCAACGGTCGATCCGGTGATGGGGAGGGTGCGACGGAAGTCTGCTGCGGCGAAGAGCAGGAACGGAGTGAAGCAGAGCCATGGGAAGAGATGGCCGTTTGCGTGGCCGGCGTGGGGTGCGAGCAGGAGAAACAGCAGGCCCGCGATTACTGCGAAGAGCAGGGCGGTGAGCGCGATCTGACGGAATCTGCGGGTCGTCAACACTGTGGATAGGAGTATAGCCGTTCCCACCCGGGCGCTGGTTTGCGTTCGGGTGGGGCTGTGTGTGGCTATCGTCTGCGGTCTGGTTAGGCTACGGCGAAGGCGGTGGCGGCTTCGAGCTTTACGGCGCGGGGAAAGAGGATGTTGTTTTCCAGGTGCATGTGCTGGCGAAGGTCGTGCTCGAGCTCCTGGAGGCCGGTGTAGAAGATGCGGTAGCTGAGGCAGACGCCGAGGGGCGGGGTGAAGTTGTGGCTTAGCTGGCGGATCTGGGAAAGCAAGGCGCCGGCTTCTTCGTGATCGTGCGAGAGGACGGCGACGGGGTCGGGGAGGAAGCCATAGCAGCTGACGGGGTCTGCGTCGGGCGAGGTAAGGGAGCGCTCGAGCGAGACGATGTAGGGGAAGAGGACGGACTCTTCCTTGGCGAGGTGTTCGTTGATTTCGATCTCGAGCTGCGTGAGGGCGGCATGGATGTCGGCGAGTTCGGCGTGGTTCTCGCCGTGGCGTGCCAGGACGGTGTTGGCGAGTTCGAGGAGGCGAGGGAGCTCACGGCGGGCGTAGGCGTGGTGCTTGACGACGATGTGGGCGCAGAGGAGCTCGAGGGAGGCCTTGCCCCAGTCGGGCACGGGGAGGGTTGGGCGGCCGGCGGCGAACTGGAGGGCGAGAACGACAGCGCGAGTGTCGAGGTTGACGGCGGCGCAGGCGTCGGCGAGGGAACGATTGCCACCGCAGCAGTAGTCGATACCAAGGTGCTCGAATACACGGATGGCGGTGGGTTGGTGGAGGGCGATTTCACGAACGGTTGGGGTGGCGGCTAACTGCTCGGCGGCGCTGTGGGTTTTGGGTGTGAAGGTTTCAATGGACGTCATGTGGGCTCCCTTGGATCGAACTTAGCGGGGTTGCGCGGTTACCGCTGCGATTGAAATCACACGAAACGAAATATTTTTGCCGGTGGAAATTTCGGGTGGGGCGGGTCGGATATGTGACGGGCGTCGCAGCGCGGCCTGGGGCGCGATGGTTAGGGTGGTTGGGTAGACGGAAGCAGTCGACGGGATCCAGGAGGAAAAGAGCAATGTTTTGTTATCAATGTGAGCAGACATCAGCGGGTGTGGGCTGCCAGATACACGGTGTGTGCGGCAAGGATGAGACCACGGCGGCGCTGCATGATCTGCTGGCGCATGTGGTGAAGGGGATTTCTGTGTATGCCCACCATGCGCGATTGCTGGGCGCAACCGATCCGCGGCTGCGGGTGTGCGATCCCGAGGTGGACGGGTTTGTGATCCAGGCAGTGTCTGCGACGCTGACCAACGTGAACCTCGATCAGGATCGGCTGGTGGCGCTGATTTACGAGGCCGTGGCGATGCGGGCAGCGGCGCGGTGCGTGTATGAGCGCGCGGCCGGCGAGAGTGGCATTGCGGCGCAGCAGTTTGGCGGCCCGGCGGCGTGGATACCGGCTGACACCGTGGAGGGGCTGATTGCGCAGGGACGGACGGTCATGCTGCCCGCGCGGATTCTTTATGAGAGCAAGGAGATTGCGAATCTGCAGGAGCTGGTGCTGTATGGGGTGAAGGGCGTGGCGGCGTATGCGGCGCACGCGCTGGCGCTGGGCGCTGGCGATCCGGAGACCTTTGGGAAGATCCACGAGGTTTTGTGCTTTCTTACTCGCCACGGACAAAGTGTTGCCGAACTGTTGGCGATGGCGCTTAGTGTGGGCGAGTTGAATTATCGGGTGATGGAGATTTTGGACAAGGCGCATACGGACACGTTTGGGCATCCGCAGCCGACGAAGGTGCGGCTGGGCGCTCGTAAGGGCAAGGCAATATTGGTTTCAGGGCATGACCTGCACGACCTTTATGCGTTGCTGATGCAGACGGAGGGCACAGGCATCCAGGTGTATACGCATGGCGAGATGCTGCCCGCGCATGGGTATCCGAAGCTGAAGGCGTTTGCGCACCTGGCCGGGAACTATGGCGGCTCATGGATAGACCAGGCGAAGGAGTTTGACGCGTTTCCAGGGGCGATCCTGATGACGTCGAATTGCATGCAACAGCCGAAGGAGACGTATAACGATCGAATCTTTACGTCGAGCGCGGTGAACTGGCCGGGCGTACAGCATGTGGAGGGAACGCAGTTTGCGCCGGTGATTGAGGCGGCGCTGGCTGCTCGGGGGTTTGTGGAGAATGGCTACGATGAGGAGATTACGGTCGGGTTCGGGCACGAGGCGGTCCTGGGGATGGCAGACGAGGTGGTGGGGGCGATGAAGTCGGGCGCGCTGCGGCACCTGTTCTTGATTGCCGGGTGTGATGGTGCGCGGTCGCAGCGAAGCTACTACGCGGAGCTGGCCAAGGCGGTGCCGGAAGACTGCGCGATTCTGACGCTGGCATGCGGGAAGTACCGGTTCAACAAGCTGGAGTTTGGCGAGGTTGCGGGGTTGCCGCGGTTGATGGATATGGGGCAGTGCAACGATGCCTACTCGGCGGTGCAGGTGACGCTGGCGCTGGCGAAGGCGCTGGAGTGCGGGGTGAATGATCTGCCGCTGTCGATGGTGCTGTCGTGGTATGAGCAGAAGGCGATTGCGGTGGTGCTGACGCTGCTGTACCTGGGGGTGAGGAATCTGCGGATTGGGCCGACGCTGCCGGCGTTTCTGTCGCCGGGAGTGCTGGCGCTGCTGGAGGAGAACTACAACCTGATGGCCATTACTACGCCGGAGAAGGATTTGGCGGCGATGCTGAAGAACTAGCTTCTAGCTTTTAGCTAAAGCAACGGCTGAGTTCTTGTGCGGCGATTTGGGTTGGGGGCGCCGGGAGATTGGGGAGATCTCCCGGCGGTGGGATCCTGCGCGGACGGCGGGAGTGTCGCAGGTGGTTTGACTCTAGTGGTTGTAGTCGTCGGCGTGGGGGACTAGCTGCTGGTAGACGGAGCGGGGGAGGTTGGTCTGCCAGTGGTGGGTGATGCGGGCCGCGGTGATGAGTCCGAAGAAGAGGATGGCGAGGACGATGACGACCGTGCGGGGTTGCAGAGCGCGGTTGCGCCAGCGGGCGTTGGAGAGAGCGAGGGATCGCGCGGCGAGGCTGGATCCGGAGTTGGCGAAGAAGGCGTCGGCGGTGCGGTGGGTGGAGCGGTTGGGGGGAAGGGCGAAGTTGAGGGCGTTTTCGGCGGGGCAGGCGGCGATGCAGCTGAGGCAGCCGGTGCACTCGGCCGAGCGGATGGTGACGAGCTGGGCGACGGGGAGGTGCGACGGGCAGGCCTTGTTGCACTTGTTGCAGTCGATGCAGGCGGCCTGATCGCGACGGATTTTTACCGGGCTGAGGATGGAGACGAGGCCCATGAGAGCGCCGTAGGGGCAGAGGAATCGGCACCAGACGTTCTGGATCATCACGGAGAGCAGCACCAGGGTGAGCAGGACGGCGATGCCGATGAGGCCCATGTGGCGGAAGAAGTTGAGCATCTTGACGTCGGCGATGATGCCGAAGGGCGCGAGAAGGAATTGCTGGAGGCCGTCGGCGTCGAGTGTGGCGACTACGTAGACGAAGAAGGCGAGGAGCAGGTACTTGAGGCTGCGCAACGGGATGTCGAGCCAGCGGGGAAGGATGAGGCTGCGGTGGAAGAGTTTTTGGCCGAGGTGCCAGAGGTATTCGGACACCGTGCCGACGGGGCAGAGCCAGGAGCAGAAGGATTTTTTGAGCAGCCAGCTCGAGAGCAGGAAGACGACGAGGAGCACCATCGCTGCGGGATGGATTCTGGACACGTGGTGGGTCGACAGGAAGTACTTGAGGTTCATGAGGCCGGCGATGGGCAGCCAGCCTTCGACGCCGGCGGGGCGGTCGACGTAACGGGACAGGCCGTTGGTTTCGTAGTAGCGGACCCACAGGTAGAACTTGAGGCCGAGCCAGGCGTTGAGCGCGAGGAAGGCGATCTGGACGGTGTGGCGGATGCGCTGGGAGTTGTCGAGGGTGTGGCGGCGGACGAAGGCCTTTTTGGCGGGCGCGGCAGTGGGGCGGGGAGCGGTAGCGGTGGACATGGGCTTCCTTCTACTGCTGACTGTAGTGACGGGGGGCGATGGGGCGATATGACTTCGGTCACAAGGGAGGAAGACAGCCGATGATAGGGCGGCCGCGGGTTTCGCGCGGGTGCGGGCTATGGTAAAGTGAAAGCTGCGCTCGGGTGTTTTGACGAGCGCCGTTTACTGTTAGAACCCAGTTGGGCAGAGAGTGTCTTGAGGGGTTTTGGCGCACCGCCCGGAGAGCTTCGAGCTGAGGAATTCAAGCGAAGAGATTCGAGGGGGCCCGGCTATCGGGCTGGCGTAGCTCAGCTGGTAGAGCACCTGATTTGTAATCAGGCGGTCGGGGGTTCAAATCCCTTCGCCAGCTCCAGATTTTCTGGGGCAGCAGTGAATGAAGAAGAAGTTGGTTGTACCTGCCAGTTGTTCCAGTCTTGCAGCGTTCGCCATCGACAACTCCGGCAGAGGATTTCGCGCGAGAGTTTCGTGCGGAATTTGAGACGCGCGAGCGATCTGCGGAAGCGGGATGGGTTGCGGGAAGAGTTGCTGGCGTAGAGCAAAGGGCACAGGTGGCCGAGTGGTTAATGGCAGCAGACTGTAAATCTGCCACGTCTATCGCGCTACGGAGGTTCGAATCCTCCCCTGTGCACCATTTTTTGAGTGAGTAGTGAGCAGTGAGTAGTGAGATGGAGTGAGTGAAGATGGAACGGTCACTCAACCCGGCGGCGGATCGAGGTCGGATGTTTGTTGCACTCGGAGTTTTGGTAGTCTTAGGCTTGCTGTCGTGGTTCACGATTGATCCGGCGGCGGTAATTCACATGCATGGGTATTCGTCCAGGTATGTGGGGATTGCGGATCGGGACGTCGAGATTCGATGGCTGCCGATCTTGTTTTTAGGGCTCTTTGCGTTTCGGGTCGTGATCGCGAACATGCGCGCGCGGCTTGAGGAGCGGAAGAGTCAGGAAGGCTGATGTAGCTCAGTGGTAGAGCACTCCCTTGGTAAGGGAGAGGTCATGGGTTCAAGCCCCATCATCAGCTCCAGAATTTTGAAGAGCTTTGCTCTAGCTTCTAGCTAAGGCAAGAGCGGCGGACGGTACGGGTTAGAGGCTGCGCGTTTTTAGCTAGAAGCTAACGGCTAGAAGCTGAACTGTGCGGGAGTAACTCAGTGGTAGAGTCACAGCCTTCCAAGCTGTTGGTCGCGGGTTCGATTCCCGTCTCCCGCTCCAGATTTTGAAGCTTTGAAGGACGGACGTAAAACGATGGCGCAACCCCAGTTTCAGGTAGACCGCACGACCGCTCTGTATGAGCGCCCGGCAATGGACATTGTGGACGCAACCACGTTTGCCGAGGTGAAGCAGGCGATTGCGAGCGCGTTTGCGCCGGCAAGTGTGGAGAAGTTTCTGAAGTCGGTGGAGCGCGCTGGTGTGCGGATTCGCCACTTTGAGACGGTGCTGCAGGGCGGCAAGCTGGGCGCGGGGACGGCGGCGCAGTATGCGAAGCTGTCGAATGGCGACCAGGGACAGATTCGCGAGTTCTACCTGGCGTCGGTGGAGAAGGTGGAACTGGAGCTTCGTGACAAACATTTCAAGATCTACGCGTATTACTAGGAACAGCGGAACGCGCGTAAGGGCCGGGCTGGAAGGTTGAGCTGGCTGGATTTTTTGCGAGAGTTTTGCAACACAGACTTGTTTTCGATAACCGAGAGGAAAGTGAGTAGTCATGGCGAAGGAAAAATTTGATCGCAGCAAGCCGCACGTAAACGTAGGGACGATCGGGCATATCGATCACGGCAAGACGACGCTGACGGCGGCGATCACGAAGGTGCTGTCGAAGCATAATCCGAAGAACGCGTTTCGTTCGTTCGACACGATCGATAACGCTCCGGAAGAGCGCGAGCGCGGCATCACGATCTCGACTTCGCACGTGGAGTATGAGACGGCCGAACCGTCATTATGCGCACGTCGATTGCCCGGGCCACGCGGATTACATCAAGAACATGATCACGGGTGCGGCGCAGATGGACGGCGCGATCCTCGTGGTTGCGGCCACCGACGGCCCGATGCCGCAGACCAAGGAGCATGTGCTGCTGGCGCGCCAGGTTGGCGTGCCGTACATCGTTGTGTTCCTGAACAAGTGCGATGCGGTTGAGGACGAAGAGCTGATCGAGCTGGTCGAGATGGAAGTCCGCGAGCTGCTGTCGAAGTACGACTTCCCGGGCGACGACGTTCCCGATGATCCGTGGTTCGGCGCTCGGCGCGCTGAATGGCGAAGCGCAGTGGGAGGCCAAGATCGACGAGCTGATGGCGGCGGTGGACAAGTACATTCCGCAGCCGGACCGCCTGGTGGACCTGCCGTTCCTGATGCCGATCGAGGACATCTTCTCGATCTCGGGTCGCGGCACGGTTGTGACCGGCCGTATCGAGCGCGGCAAGATGAAGGTTGGCGAGGCCTGCTCGATCGTTGGCTTCCGCGACACGCAGCAGACGGTTGTGCACGGGCGTCGAGATGTTCAAGAAGCAGCTGGACGAAGGTATGGCGGGCGATAACGCCGGTCTCCTGCTGCGCGGCATCGCGAAGGAAGATGTGGAGCGCGGCATGGTGCTGGCGAAGCCGGGATCGATTACGCCGCACACCGCGTTCAAGGGCGAGGTCTACGTCCTGAGCAAGGAAGAAGGCGGTCGTCACACGCCGTTCTTCAACGGCTATCGTCCGCAGTTTTACTTCCGGACCACGGACGTCACGGGTTCGGCGAAGCTGCCGGAGGGCACCGAGATGGTGATGCCGGGCGATAACATCGCGCTCGAGATCACGCTGCATACGCCTGTGGCCATGGAGAAGGGCCTGCGCTTCGCGATCCGCGAAGGCGGCAGGACTGTGGGCGCTGGCACGATCTGCGAGATCGTGAAGTAACAGAGACTGGAAGTAAGAGGGTCCAGGGCTCAGGGCCCAGGGTCCAGAAAACGGGCGGCGAGCTTCGGCTCGCCGCTTTTGTTTCGTGGACGCTCGTAATTGTGTATACAATCAGGTGTGGCAATTACGTTCGACCCAAAGAAAGATGCGATCAATAAGAAGCAGCATGGCATTTCGCTGGCGCGTGCTGAAGAGATTGATTTCGAGTGGGCGACATTTTTTGTTGATGACCGCGAGGACTATGGAGAGCTGCGAATGCAGGCGATCGGATTCCTGGGTGCGCGACTTTACTCTTTGATCTTTGTCGAAGATGGGGCCAATGTGCGGGCAGTTAGTCTTAGGAAGGCGACCAAGGAGGAGCAAAATCGTTATGAAGAGAACCAGTAAATCGGCGCCGACAAAGGAGAATCCTGAGTGGACGCGCGCTTCGTTTGCAAGGTCGATGTCTTTTAGCGAATTGCCCGAGGGGCTTCGGCGGGCACTGACGAACCGCAAGCGCGGGGAGCAGAAGGCTCCGAAGAAGGTGCCGGTGTCGATTCGGCTGTCGCCGGACGTGGTGGAGGCATTTCGGAGCTCGGGGCCTGGGTGGCAGTCGCGGGTGGATGCGATTCTGCGGGAGCATATCAAATGAAGCGCGCGGCGACCCGCGGGGGAAGTGTAATCATATGACACGCGTAATCCTTACGGGCCGCGCTGAGCAGGAAGGCGAATCGCTGGATTTCATGATCGGCGACTGGTCTGGCGGTATAGGTCTTATGATCCGTCGCACCGGGAACGGAAGCAGCGTGGAGACTGGGGCTGGAATTTGGCCCTCAATCGAGAAGGCTCAATCTATTGCGGATGAGGCGGCTAAACGCCTGCTAGGCCCTGATTCCATAATTGAATGGAAACGGGCCGAGAGCGGCAAAGTTCTTCCGTCTTTTATTAATTAGGGATTTCGTGGATAATAGAGGAGGACGAGCGTGTGCCTGACCGCTTTGCTATGCCCGTTTGGGCTATCCCGTTTCAACAATTCAGGAATACAGGTTGCAGGGACCTTAACCCTGCGTCGCGGCGTGTCAGGTGGGCGGAGTTAAGACTCCAATCACGAGACAAGCTGCTTGCCAGCCGAGGTGGCTGGCCACACTAGAGAGGAAGTAACCATGCGCGAGATCATTACCCTGCAGTGTCCGGATTGCAAGAACCGGAACTATTCGACGACCAAGAACAAGAAGACAACCACGGGACGGTTGGAGTTCTCCAAGTTTTGCAACACGTGCCGGAAGCACACGGCGCATAAAGAGACCAAGTAGCGAACGCAGCCGTCCAGCTCCTGGCTTCTAGCTCAGAACAAGGCCCCTCGGGGAGCGGTTTAGCTAGAAGCTAATGGCTAGAAGCTACTAGCTGCTTTACAGGGGCGTAAGCTCAACGGTTAAACTGTCGGTCTCCAAAACCGAACTTCTCGGTTCGAATCCGAGCGCCCCTGCCAGACTTTTGAACGTGAGTAGACCGAACGCAGCAGCAGTTTCAGGAGTACATCCATGGCGAAGGCCGCCGTAGTTGAGACAAACGAACAGAGCGCATTGCAGCGGGTGACCGCAGGGCCCGCAACGACTCATTGAGTTTCTGAAGGAAACGCGCCAGGAGATGAGCAAGGTCCACACGCCGTCGCGGGCCGAAGTGCAGTCGACGACGATCGTGGTGATCATCACGGTGTTTTTGTTTGCTGCGTACTTTGAGCTGGTGGACCTGGTCCTTGGCTCGGGCATCGACAAGATGTTCGTGCATCTGACCAAGCACTAGGCCCGGCGCGGCGAAAAGCTGAGACTCTCCACTGCGCATGACGGTTAGGCCGTCATGGTCCGGTCGAGAGGACAAGATTGGGTTTGAAGGAAAGTAAAACCATGGCAGATGAGTTGAAGCACGACGAAGAGCAGGTCGTACCGGTCGGAGCCGATGAGGCGCTGGAGAGCGACGTTGCGGTTGACCCTGAGGTTGCGACCGAAGGCGAGGCTGTGGGCGGCGACGTTGCTGCCGCGGCGCCGGTGAACGAGAACTTCAAGTGGTACATCATTCACGCGTACTCGGGGTTCGAGCGCAAGGTGAAGGAGTCGCTGCAGAGCCGCGTCGCCGCGTATCACCTGGAAGATAAAGTCGGGCGCATCGAGATTCCGACCGAGCCGACGACCGAGCTGCGCAACGGCAAGAAGTACACGATCGATCGCGTGTTCCTGCCCGGCTATGTGTTCGTGGAGATGGCGCTGGACAACGATATGTGGCACGTGGTGAAGAACACGCCGCGGGTTACGGGATTTCTGCAGACGGGCGATCAGCCCAATGCGCTGTCCGAGGCCGAGGTCAACGCGATGTTGAATCGCAGCGACGTGACCAAGGAGAAGCCGAAGCTCAAGCTCAAGTTTACGAAGGGCGAGCAGGTTCGGATTACCGATGGGCCGTTCAACAACTTCAATGGCGCGGTCGATGACGTCAACGAAGACAAGCAGACGCTCAAGGTGATGGTGTCGATCTTTGGCCGGCCAACGCCTACCGAGGTTTCGTTTGCGAATGTGGAGAAGGTCGAGGAGTAAGCGGCAGCGACTAGAGAGTAGCAGTAGACAGGTAGCAAAGACCGCTCGCTTGGCGAGCAAGGTACAGACAAGTTTTGGGAGTCACAGCCCGGGCGCTTCACCGGACCTTCTAACTCCTCGTAGTACCGGCAGTACAAAATTTATGCGAGGCGCGGCTGCATACGCAGGTCGCCCGCAACATGGAAGAAGGATTACGAACATGGCACCGAAGAAGGTTCAGGGATACGTTAAGCTCCAGATCATTGCCGCCAAGGCGACGCCGGCACCGCCGGTTGGACCCGCGCTTGGTCAGGCGCAGGTCAACATCATGGAGTTCTGCAAGCAGTTCAACGAGCGCACCAGCAAGGACCCGTCGATGGCGGGCCTGACGATTCCGGTCGTCATCACGGTGTACGCGGACCGCACGTTCACGTTCATCACGAAGACGCCGCCGGCGCCGGTGCTGCTGCTGAAGGCGGCGGGCATTCCGAAGGGCTCGGGCACGCCGAACAAGGACAAGGTTGGCAAGGTGACCGAGAAGCAGATCCTGGAGATCGCGAAGCAGAAGATGCCGGACATGAATGCGGCCTCGGTCGAGTCAGCGGCGAAGAGCATTCGCGGCACGGCGCGGTCGATGGGCATCGAAGTCGTCGCGTAAGAGCGAATTTTAGAAGACTCAAGGGCGCAGAAGGATTGTGGAGGGTTTCCCTCGCGATCCGACTGCGCCCTTTTTGTATTGGGCGCGGATTGGGGGGATCGAGTTCGATTTTGGATATGGGGTGGGCGACTGCGGGGCGGCGCAGACGCATCTTAGTGGATGCGATCAAAATCGTGCGATGCTTTTCGTGATGCGAGCAGGCGCGTTGGGTCGCGAGGATTCAAGACGGACTCATGGATATTTCGAATACATTCCAACGAGGTTACGCGGCCCGCGGTCTCGGGGTGGACGGACCGGCCTCGTTGCTGGAGGCGATTGTTCATTCTTCGGAAGACGCGATCATTGCGAAGAACCTGGATGGAATCGTTACGAGCTGGAATCCGGCGGCTACCAGGATCTTCGGATACCAGCCGGAGGAGATCATTGGGCAATCGATTCTGAAGTTGATTCCTGCGGAGCTGGAATACCAGGAGCCGTTCATTCTGAGCAAGGTGAGGGCTGGGGAGCAGATTGCGCATTTTGAGACGGAGCGGGTGAGGAAGGACGGGCGAAGGATCTTTGTGTCGTTGACCATCTCTCCGGTGCGCGACAGTCACGAGAACGTGATTGGCATTTCGAAGATTGCGCGGGACATTACGGACCAGCGGCAGATGGAGACTGCCCGGGCGAGGCTGGCGGCGATTGTGGAGTCTGCCGATGATGCGATTCTGAGCAAAGATCTCGATGGGAGGATCATGAGCTGGAATCGGGCGGCGGAGCGGACGTTCGGCTATAGCGAGGAGGAGATGCTGGGGGCATCGATTTTGACGCTGGTTCCGGAGGACCTGCACCCGGAGGAGACGGTGATCCTGCGGAAGATTCGTGCGGGCGAGCGGATTGAGCACTACGAGACGGTGCGAGTGGCGAAGGACGGGAGGCGGCTGAATGTGTCGCTGTCGATCTCGCCGTTGCGGAATGCGTCGGGAGAGGTAGTGGGGGCGTCGAAGGTGTTGCGCGATGTGACGCAGCGCAAGCGGATGGAGCAATCGCTGGTGCAGGCGGAGAAGCTTTCCGCGAGTGGGAGGATGGCGGCGTCGATTGCGCACGAGATCAATAATCCGCTGGAAGCTGTCTTGAATTTGATCTACCTGGCGCGGTCCAACTCGTCCGACGTTGAGGTGATGTCGTATCTGAATACGGCGGAGAGCGAGCTGGTGCGGCTATCGCATATTGCGAAGCAGACGCTGGGGTTCTATCGCGAGCAGAATTCGGCGGCGATGGTTTCGTTGACGGAGCTGGTGGGCGAGGTGCTGAAGATCTACAGCTCGAAGCTGCGAGAGGCGGGGGTGAAGGTGGAGACACGCTTCGCGTCGGGGCAGGTGGTGGTGGTACGCAAGGGAGAGCTGATGCAGGTGATCTCCAATCTGGTTACGAATGCGATGTACGCGATGATGCCGGGAGGAACGCTTCGGGTGACGACAGAGGATGGGTGGTGCGGCGAGCGGGAGGCAGTAGTGCTGACGATCGAGGACAACGGACAAGGCATTCCTGCGGAGAATCTTCAGCGCGTGTTCGAACCATTCTTTACGACGCGCGGATCGATTGGTACGGGGATCGGGCTGTGGGTGGCGAAGCAGTTTATTGCGGGGCACTCGGGAACGATTGAGTTGGAGAGCAGCACGGATGCGGTGTCGCACGGGACGACGTTTCGGATATGCCCTGCCGCTGGAGAATGCGTACGCCGGCGACGTGGCGAACAAGCGTGGGGATTTGTGAGTTCGATAGCACGCTGCTAGTGATTGCGGTAGCACTCGACCAGCATGAAGTCGGTCCAGATGTGGGCGTCGGTGGACTGATCGCCTTTCCAGGTGAAGTGGGTGGGGGAGTGCGTGGTGTAGGTAGCGCGGGTGAAGCGGGTGGGCGGCGGTGGGTTCTTTGAAAGCGTAGCTGATGGAAGAAGAGCTGCCGTTGTTGCGGTGGATGAGGACGCCGCCGAGTTCCTGTGAGACGAGGTCGGTCCAGGTGCCGGTGAGCGCGTTGAGCCACTGGATGTTCCAGGTGTGGGCGGCGGCGTCGTAGGTGCGGACGTTCATGCCGAGGACGATGAGTTCGCCGGAGAGGGTGGTCATGCGGTACTCGTCGGCGATGGCGTGGCCGTCGAGGATGAAGCGGCCGAGCCACTGGGCCTCGAGTCGCTGCCAATCGCCGCTGGTGGATTTGATGCGGGCGTTGCATTGCCAGCTGCCGATGAGGAAGGCGAAGGTTGCGAGCTCGGGAGGGGCGTCGGGAGAGAGCTTGCCGAAGACGGGATCGAGGAGCTCCTGATGGGGGTGATCTTGTGGGGGATGATCCATGAGAGCGGTCTCCGCGAGTGCTGCTGGGGTGAGGGCTATCCAGAGGCGCATGGGAGAA
The DNA here is from genome assembly GCA_963821165.1 of uncultured Acidobacteriaceae bacterium. GTDB lineage: Bacteria > Acidobacteriota > Terriglobia > Terriglobales > Acidobacteriaceae > Granulicella. The sequence continues at coordinate 1,100,006 of CAWGCQ010000001.1, read as the reverse complement.
GTGCAGGCTGCGTCGGGTTGGTTTTTCGCCGTGAAGGAACGCCGACTCGTTCGTTGGCTACTATCTTGCCACAGGTGGGGTGAGAGCATCCGGGTGAAAGCTTGATCTGAACGGTATCCGGCAAGTGACGCGGCGTGTCGGGCATAATGGTTGCTTCGCGACAGGCTGGTTGATTTGCGGGCGTAGTGGTGCGAGGATTCGCACGGAGGTTGCCGATGTTTGTTCCGTCCACGTTTGGTGTGGCGCTGCTGATGACGATTCTTAGCACCATCTGCTGGGGTTCGTTTGCGAATACGTTCAAGGGCACGAAGAACTATCGCTTCGAGCTGTACTACTGGGATTATGCGCTGGGGATTTTTTTGATTGCGCTGGTGCTGGCGTTCACGATGGGCAGCTATGCGGGTGGGCCGACGGCGTTCCTGGCGAATCTGCACTCGGCCGACGATTTGAATTTGTTGTATGCGGCGCTGGGTGGGTTCATCTTCAACATTGCGAATGTGCTGTTGATTGCGGGGATTGAGATTGTGGGGCTGGCGGTGGCGTTTCCGATCTCGATTGGGATTGCGCTGGTGGAGGGTGTGGTGCTGAGCTATGCGCTGCAGCCGCGCGGCAATGCGGTGCTGCTGGGCGCGGGCGTGCTGATGGCAGTGGTGGCGGTGGTGCTGGTGGGGAAGTCGTATGGGGCGTTGCGGTCGGGTGCGGAGGCGGTGTCGAAGAAGGGCGTGTGGGTGTGCGTGATCTCGGGATTTCTGATGGGGATCTTTGCGCCGTTTGTGACGCGCGCGATGACGCACGGGAACACGCTGACTCCGTATACGACGGCGGTGTTTCTGACGGGTGGAGCGTTTGTGTGCTGCTTCTTCTTCAACACGATTCTGATGCGGCGGCCGATTGTCGGGAGTCCGGTGGCGGCGGGGGATTATTTTCGCGCGCCGGCTGGATATCATGCGCTGGGGTTGCTGGGCGGCGCGATCTGGGGGCTGGGCACGGTGTTTAATTTTGTGGCGGCGAGTCTGGTGGGCGTGGCGATCTCGTATGCGATCGGGCAGGCGTCGCCGATGGTGGCTTGCCTGTGGGGCGTGTTTGCGTGGAAGGAGTTCAAGGGCGCGAACAACAAGGCGAAGGGATATCTGGCGGCGATGGTGGTGTCGTACCTGCTGGCGCTGGTGCTGATTGCTCGTGCGTATGCTGGTTGAGGTCGGAGAGATAGAAAGTATGGCGAAGAAGATTCTGGTGCTGGGAAGCTTTGTGGCGGATGTGGCGTTTCGTGCGGCGCGGCTGCCGGCGTGGGGCGAGACGCTGATGGGGAGCGGGTTTGCGCTGGGGCCGGGCGGTAAGGGGTCGAACCAGGCCGTGGCGGCGGCGCGCGCGGGTGCGGCGGTGCAGATGCTTTCGCGGCTGGGCGACGACGCGTTTGGGAGGCTGGCGAGGGATACGTGGGCGGCCGATGGGATTGATGCGTCGCTGACGGAGAACTGCGCGACGCCGACGGGCTCGGCGGTGATTTTGATTGATGAGGTGAAGGGCGAGAACGCGATCATCGTGGTGCCGGGAGCTTGCTTTACGCTGCGGCCGAAGGATGTGGAGGCGGCGGGCGAGGCGATTCGATCGGCGGGAGTTTTGCTGACGCAGTTGGAGCTGCCGCTCGATACGGTGGAGTGCGGATTGCGGCTGGCGCGCGAGGCTGGCGTGCGGACGATATTGAATCCGGCTCCGGCGCAGGCGTTGAGTGACGCGATGCTGGGGCTCGCGGATTTTCTGATTCCGAATGAGAGCGAGGCGGCGCTGCTGACGGGGCTGCCGGTGGAGACGAAGGCACAGGCTGAGGCGGCCGCGAGAGTGTTGATGCGGCGCGGAGCGAAGTGCGTGATTGTGACGCTCGGTGCGCAGGGGGCGCTGGTGTGCGTCGAGGGAGAGGCGGCGCAGTTAGTGGAGGCGTTTAATGCGGGCCCGGTGCTCGAGACGACCGGGGCTGGCGATGCGTTCTGCGGCGGGTTTGCGGCGGCGCTGAGTGAGGGGCGGCCGGTGCTGGAGGCGGCGCGGTTTGGGTGTGCGACGGCGGGGATTTCGGTGACGCGAGCGGGAACGGCGCCGTCGATGCCGAGGCGGGAAGAGATCCTGGCATACCTCGGATGATAAATTCGGCATCTATCGATTCGGGGGGGGAATGAGGAGTTACGCGATGCCGTGCGGGCAATGGGTCGACGTTCGGAAAGAGCGGCCGGTGGTTGCAGGGCTGGCGGCGAACCTGGCGGTGTTCGTGGGCACGCCGCTGGTGGTGAACGGGGCGATCTTTGGTTTGGGGTTAGAGCGTGCGGGCGAGCCGCAGACGGGTCTGCCGCCGGGGTGGGTGGTGGGGACGATCTGGCTGGTGTTGTTTGCGGGGATGGGCGTAGCGCGGTGGTCGCTGCTAAAGCGGGCGCACACGCACACAGAGCAGCATCGAGCGGAGTGGGTGAGTCTTCTCGCGTTTCTTTGCTTGTTGTATCCGCTGTATACGAGTGGGTTCAGCAACCTGTTTGATGGATTGGTCGGAAATCTTGTGACGCTGGCGGTCGCAGTGCCGGTAGTGGTGTATGCGTGGCGCCGGACGCAGGCGGCTGGGTGGTGTCTGGTGCCGCTGGTGGCGTGGATGTCGTATGCGGCTTGGGCTACGGCGCAGTTGGTGTATCGCTAGCCGGTGGCGAAGAGGCTGGGTTGGAGCGGTTCGGGACGCACGGGGATGGGTGGTTTGCGGGCTGAAGGTTCTTTGCTGCTGGCTTGTGGGGAAGAGAGCTCCTGGGTAAGGTGGGCTTCGGACTGGCGCTCGTAGAGGTGGTGCTTGCGGCAGATCTGGCGGACCAGCGTGGCCATGCGGTTGCGGTAGGTGGCGTCGACGAAGTCGGCTTTGGCAAAGCGGCGGTTGTAGTCGTCGGCGAGGTGGGGAAGGTGTTCGCGGATGAAGGCGAGCCAGGTGGGGCGGGAGCAGGATTTGAGGAAGAGGGGGTTGGCGCCGAGGAAGCAGGCTCCGTTGGCAGCGGCGCGCGCGGCCACCGCATCGATGGAGGCTACGCTGTCGTTGATGCCGGGGAGGAGTGGGGAGCAGAGGACTCCGGCGTTGAGGCCCGCGATGCAGAGCTTGCGGAGGGCGGCGAAGCGGAGGTCGGGGCGGGGTGCGCGGGGCTCGAGCTTGCGGGCTAGCGCCGCGTCGGTGGTGGTGATGGTGATGTGAATGACGAGCGTGTTGTTCTTCGCGATCTGCTGCAGGAGATCGATGTCGCGGGTGATGAGCGAGGACTTGGTGATGATGCCGATGCGCAGGCCCTTCTGGCGGGCGAAGACTTCGAGGAGAGAGCGGGTGATGCCGACGCGGCGTTCGATCGGTTGATACGGATCGGTGGCAGTCCCGATCGCAATCTCTTCGGTTGGGTCAACGTTGCGGAGCTCCTGTTCGAGCAGCCACGCGGCGTTTTCCTTGAGGTAGATCTCGTGCTCGAAGGCGCGGGCCCAGGGCTGTTGCGGGATGTCGATGGCGCCTGGCGGCGGGGTATTGATCGGGGCAGGCTGGAGGAACTCGTGGGTGTAGCGGGCGATAGCAGTACTTGCAGCCGAACTCGCAGCCGCGGTAGGGGTTGATGGTCCAGGTAGTGCTTGAGCTGACGTTTGGAGACAGACCGGTTGAGGATGGTGCGGGACTGGATCGTGCGGAATTCGATCTGGTGGCCGTCGTCGGCATGGGTGGACTCGGCGGCGAGGCGCGCGATGCCGAGCAGGCGAGGGCCGGGGTGGGGGTTGAGGATGGGAAAGAGGGTGCTGGGAGCGGGTTTTAGTTTCGCCATTTCTTCGCCTCAATGGAGATGAGAGTAGGCGGTCATTGGAAGCGTGTCAAGGGGGATTTTTGGGGTGGAAAGGGGCTATTGGCTTCTAGCCTTTAGCTCTTAGCTTCTAGCTGAAAGGCAAAGGCGAGAGCTAAAAGCTACCAGCTAGAAGCTGTTCTTTAGGCTATGCCTGGGGGGGCGGAGGTCAGCTCTGGTTCGCGGGGTTCGAGCTGGATGGCGCTATGGGAGAGGTTGGATTCGACGCGATTGCGGCCGAGGAGCTTGGCGAGATAGAGGGCGCTGTCGGAGGCGTTGAGAAGGGAGACGGGGGATTGCCCGACCTCCGGCACCGCGACGGCGACGCCGATGCTGATGGTCTGCAGGTGCCAGGGGCTGCCGGGGTGGGGTAGGCGAATCTCGGCGACGGCGGCGCGCAGGCTTTCGGCGGCGGCCATAGCGCAGACACTGTCGGTGTTGGGCAGGATGACGGCGAACTCCTCGCCACCGAAGCGCGAGGCTTCGCCGGAGGTGAGGTGGACGGCGTCGGCGATAACGTTGGCGATCTGGCGGAGGCAGTTGTCGCCGTTGATGTGGCCGAAGAGGTCGTTGTACTTCTTGAAGAGATCGACGTCGATCATGAGCAGCGAGAGGGGTTGGTTGGCGACCAGGGCGCGGCCCCATTCCTCCTGGAGGCGCTCGTCGAAGCTGCGGCGGTTGGCCAGGCCGGTGAGGCCGTCGAGCGAGGCCAGGAGCCGATAGCGGGCTTCGCTTTGCAGAAGGGAGACTTCGAGCTCCTTGCGCTCTTCAAGCAAAGTGGCCACGAGGAAGCAGGTGAAGAGGGCGACGGCCAGGAAGATCTGGACGTCGACGATGCGGTGGAGCATGCGGTGATCGGCGACCAGCATGAGCGGGCCGTAGCCGTGGATGGTAAGCGGGATGGAGATGAGGGCGACGACGCAGACGGCCAGGACCGTGCCTGGGAATCCGAGGCGGAAGACGACCACCAGCAGCGCGGGGACGATAAGGAAGATGAGTGGATCGTGGCTATCGGTGAAGACGGCGAGAGTCGCGAGGGCGGGGATGAGGAGAAGGCCAAGGGTGTCGAGCACTCGGCGACGGTGCAGCATGTGGAAGAAGCCGGGGCGAAGGAGGATGAAGACCAGGGGCGCCATGATGGACATCCCCAGCATGTCGCCGAGCCACCAGGTCCGGAAGAGAGTGAGCCAAGGGCCGGCTTTGACGAACACCAGTGTCCAGGAAGCGCCGAGCGCGCTGGTGACGGCGGTGGCGCCGATCACGGCGATGAAGAGGAAGCCTACCAGGGGCCGGCGGCGGGAGAGGTTGAAGGGATGGCCGAAGACGTAGGTGAGAACCAGGACAGAGAGGATGACCTCGACGGAGTTGGCGACAGAGACACCGAAGGCGAGAGCGAACCGATCGCCGTAGAGGACGTCGGCGAGCGTATCGGCGCAGAGGCCAATGGCGAAGTACTGGATCCAGAGGTTGCGGGGGCGAAGGATGATGAGGGCGAAGAGCATCCCGTTGGTGAACCAGATGGTGGCGACACCTTCGGAGGAGTTCGAGAGCTTGATGCCCAACCAGGAGAAGAGGAGCAGAACGAGGAAGGCGAGGGCGAGCTCCATATAGTGCGCGAGGCCGCGCCGCGGCGCAGGTGGGAATGCGTCGGGGTAAAGAAGGCGCTGCGGGTTTGGCTGCGCGAAGGGCTCGACTCGCATGGGTAAGTAACAGTATCCACGAAAGTTGAGAAGAGGGGAGGGGGAATCAGGATAGATTTATCGAATAGGAGATTGGACTTATGAGATTGTTTTCGCATCCACGGTTTCTGGCGGTGTACTCAGGCGTGTTGACGATGGTGTTTGCGGCAGCGGTGGTGTTGGGCTTGAGGAATGGCGTGTCAATTCTTCATCCGGTGCACGCAGAGGAGAGCGTGCGGAATGCTGCGTTCGACGAGATTACCGTGCAGCGAATCAATGTTGTGGAGCCGGATGGAACCCCGCGGCTGGTGATTGCGGACAAGGCGAAGTTTCCGGGGACGTTCTTCAAGGGCAAAGAGGGGTCGCGTGCGGATCGTGCGGGTGAGGCTGGGATGCTGTTTATGAACGACGAGGGAACGGAGAATGGCGGGTTGATCTTTGGAGGGTATGCGGGGAGCGATGGGGTTGCGCATGCGTTCGGGCACTTGAGCTTCGACGAGTATGAGCAGGACCAGACGATGAGTCTGGACGCAGGGCAGGACGGGGATGAGCACCATGCGGGGATTCAGATTTCGGATAACGGCGCAGCGCTGATTACGCCGGAGGTGCTGGCGGCGTTCGAGAAGGTGAAGACAATGCCGCGAGACACGCCGGAGCAGGTGGCAGCCGCGAAGAAGGCGATGACCGAGTTACTCGTGAAGTACCCGATCGTGTTGCATCCGCGCGCGTATTTGGGGAGGGATGAGGACAAGGGGTCGTCGCTGCGGCTGGCGGATGCTGCCGGGCACAACCGGATTGTGTTGAAGGTAGCGGGGGATGGAAGCCCGGAGATGGAGTTTCTGGATGCGTCGGGGAAGGTGATGCAGCGGTGGCCGAAATAGGCGAACGTTTGCGGAAGAGCAGAGAGCTCTAAGCGCGGCGTGCGCTGAGGGACTGGCTGGGATATTCAGCTGCGGGTGCGCGAGATTCCGTGGCTAGGGGTCTCGGTTCGCTGGGCGCGATTTTGGGTTGGATGGCCAGCGCGATGGCGTGGGTGACCTTGCCGCCGCAGAAGCTGCAGAGATGCGACTCCTGATCGAGGATTATGCATTTTAAGTCTGGGGCGTTGGTCAAAATTGAACACAACGGAAATAAATTACAGAGCTGGGCAACCCGTGGCCTGTCTTTTATTTCGCTGGCTTTCATTGATGATCGGGGCATGAATCGACAAGGGGAAGAGCTTTGGGCTCTTCCCCCTGCAATTTGGCGAGTTCAGGACGGAGACTACTTCTTTTCCTGGTGGCCACCGAACTCGTAACGGAGGGCGGAGAGGAGTTTGTCGCCGAAGTCGGCTTCGCCGCGGGAGCTGAAGCGATCGAAGAGGGCGGCGCTGAGGACGGGGGCGGGAACGGATTCGTCGATGGCGGCTTTGACGGTCCAGCGGCCTTCGCCGGAGTCGGAGACGCGGCCGGCGAATTTACTTAGGTCTGGACTTTCGAGCAGCGAAGCAGCTGCGAGATCGAGCAGCCAGGAGGAGATCACGCTGCCGCGCCGCCACACTTCGGTGACGTCGGTGAGGTTGAGGTCGTACTGGTAGTGTTCGGGGATCGCGCAGCGGGGTAGTTTCGGCGTCGTCGACCTGCTTGGTCTTGCCGGCGTTGGCGTGGTGGAGGATGTTGAGGCCCTCGGCGTAGGAGGCCATCATGCCGTACTCGATGCCGTTGTGGACCATCTTGACGAAGTGGCCGGCGCCGTGGGGGCCGCAGTGGAGATAGCCATGCTCGGCCGTGCCGCCGATCTTCTCGCGGCCGGGAGTGCGGGGGGCTTCGTCGATGCCGGGGGCCAGCGCCTGGAAGATCGGCTCGCAGCGTGCGAAGGCAGCGTCTGGGCCGCCGATCATGAGGCAATAGCCGCGGTCGGCGCCCCAGACGCCGCCGCTGGTGCCGACGTCCATGTAGTGGATGGACTTGGGCTTGAGGAATTCAGCGCGGCGAATGTCGTCCTGGTAGAAGGAGTTGCCGCCGTCGATGAGGATGTCGTCGGGCTGGAGGTGGGGGAGGAGGTTGGCGATGACGTTGTCGACCACCGCGGCCGGGACCATGAGCCAGATCACTCGAGGTGTCGCGAGCTTCTGCACGAAGTCTTGAGGCGTGGTAGCGCCCGAGCCGCCCATCTTGGTGAGCGTGTCGATGGTGTCCTGATTGCTGTCGAAGCCGACGCACTGGTGCCCAGCTTTGATGAGCCGCTGCACCATGTTCATGCCCATTCGTCCCAGGCCTACCATTCCCATTTGCATTGCTGTTGTCTCCTTGTATGTGTTGGATGTCGGGGCCGGTGGTTGTGGCGCGGTGCTGCGTCCGATAAGACAGCGTAATTCCTCTGATGCTGATTTTAGTGAATGGGAGATGTCAGCGAGAGTAAGCTGTTGCTATGAATGTGGCTCTGCCAGAGATCGATCAACCGGTGCGGTTACGGTTCGAACGTCCGATGACGGATGAAGAGCTGATGCGCTTCTGCGCGGCGAACGAGATGGTGCGCGTGGAGCGCGATGCGAACGGAGAGCTCATTTTGATGTCGCCGAGTGGTACGGGAACGGGCCGAACGAATTCAGAGCTGAATCTTCAACTGGCTTTGTGGGCGAGGGAGACGAACTCTGGCCCGACGTTCGATTCGAATGCGGGATTTACGCTGCCGGATGGTTCCATGCGCAGCCCGGACGCGGCTTGGATTGCGTGGCCGCGGTGGAATGCGCTAACCAAGGAAGAGCAAGAGGGGTTTGCGCCGATCTGCCCGGAGTTTGTGATCGAGCTGCGCTCGCCGAGCGACAGCTTGCCCGAGTTACAAGCCAAGATGCGGTTGTGGGTTGCGAATGGAGCGGAGGTGGCGTGGTTGGTCGATCCGTCGCGCAAAGCGGTGGAGGTGTATCGGCCGGGGCGCGAGGCTGAGGTGCTGGAGGGTGGGAGTGCGGTCGAGGGAGATGGGCCGGTCGCGGGGTTTGTGCTGGAGTTGGGGAGAGTGTGGGGGTAGTTGGCTGGGCGGTCAGGCGACCTTTGCCTTGATGCCGGTGAGTTTTACCGGTTTGCGGTCGGGGAACTCGGCGACCAGCGCGAGCGTTCCGCCCATGGCTTCGATGGAGCGGCGCAGCGTCGAGATGTGCATGTCCGTACGCTTTTCGATTTCGGAGATTTGTTTCTGCGCGACGCCGAGCTTTTTTGCCATCCTGACCTGGGTCATCTCGCGGGCGCGGCGCAGCTCCTGCAGGGTCATCTCTTCGGCGATCAGTTCCGCGGCGCGTTTTTTGATGACGCGGCGCTCTGCGGCCGGAAGGGACTTGATGAAGTCGTCTAGATTGCGAGCCATGAATTGAATATACCCTTGAAAGTATATTCAAATCGAAAGGGTAGTAGTATATTTTCATGAACTTCGCTCTCGAAGTCGAATTGCCGGTACGCATCCGTCCTGAGCACCCGATGACGGACGAAGAGCTGATGCGGTTTTGCGCGGCGAATGATCCCCTGCGTGTAGAGCGCGATGCAAATGGAGAGCTTATCGTGATGTCGCCGAGTGGGTCGGAGGGCGGAGGGATTGAAACGGATGTCGCCACCGAACTAAATATCTGGGCCCGGCAGGATGGCCGTGGCAAAGTCTTTGGTTCGAATGCTGGATTTCGTCTGCCCGACGGCTCGGTTCGCGCGGCGGATGCGCATTGGGTTAGCTGGGAGCGGTGGAACGCATTGACAGAGGCTGATCGGAAGAGCTTTGCGCCGATCTGCCCGGAGTTTGTCATCGAGGTGCGGTCGGAGAGCGACCGGCTTGCAGAGTTGCAGGCCAAGATGCGGATGTGGATTGCGAATGGCGCGGAGGTGGCCTGGTTGATTGATCCTTCGCGGAAGACGGTGGAGGTGTATCGGCCGGGGCGCGAGGCTGAGGTGCTGGAGGGTGGGAGTGCGGTCGAGGGAGATGGGCCGGTGACGGGGTTCGTGCTGGAGCTGGGGAGAGTGTGGGGGTGAGGCGGGCTTGGTAAGTAGGAAAGCTCGCGTCATTTGACACTATCCACGGATCAAATCTGGCGCTTAAATTCTTCGATCTTCGCTTTATGCTGATTGATCTGATTCTGTTCAGATTTGATTTGCTGATCAAAAATACCCATCCTAACTTTCTTCTCGTTTTCGATCTGCGATATTCTCGTCGCGTGACCTTGGATCTTCTTTTGAAGTTCTTGGATTTGCTTCACAGCTTCGGCGGACTTTTTGGGGTCGTTCATATCATTCTCCTGACAGCGATTCAATTTTCAACGCGAAGGCAATCCAGCCTATCAGGAAGAGGTCTCTTTGAGCCGAGACATTTTTCAATTTTGGTCTGAAATACCAGACGACGCCTTTGAGCACCCGGCGGATCGGCGAGTGCTTCAGCGAATAAAACACAATTTTGCCCCTGATTGTTTGCCTCAAGCTTATCGTGGCCGTCTTCGTACCGCCCCCGTCGTACTTCTGTTTCTGTCCCCCGGCCTTGATCCAGACGATCCCGCGCATTGCGCGGACGAGAAAGGGAGGCATTATTATGCGCGTCAGCGAACTGGCGAATGCGATCTCCCAGAAGAGAAAGAACACCCCTCAGCCTACAGATGGCTTAATAGGATCGTTGGTCAGTTCGGTATAAGTTACGAACAAGCGCGCTCAACCGTTGCAACACTGAATATCGGTGCGTATAAGTCAAAGTCATTCGACGACTGGCCTATGCTTGCTGCGCTCCCGTCCTCCAGGGTTTGCCTTGATTGGGCACAGTCCGTCCTTTTTCCTCAAGCTGAGGTCGGCGAGCGTGTAGTCGTTTGTCTGCGCTCGCCAAAGTATTGGGGTTTGGGAAAAGACGAAAGCATGGGATCGCTATTTTGCCCGCCATGTACTCGCGGTGCATTTATGCGGCATGTCGAGATGCGTGATCGTGTAACGAAGGCTGTTCAAGAGGCCGTTCTGCACGATAGAGGGGCACGCGTGTTGTAATTGCCTCTTAATCACTCGTAGGAGGTCGGCAGGTTATGGACAATTTGGCTGACGAGGAAACCTCAAACTACATTCACTCGACGCTGCGCGAGCGGACCGTCGAGCACGTATTTGTGGGCGAAGCTTTGCGGCTGCTGTGGCAGCGCCGAATAACCGACGTGGAGGTGCTACGCTCGGAGTTCGACGCAGGCGGTTACGACCTAGTGATGAGCTGCAAGAAGATTGTCAGGCATATTCAATTCAAAACTACCTCCGTAGGCGGCAAGGCAGCCAATATCAAGGCCAGCCTCAAGCTGATGGAGAAGCCAAGCGGCTGCATCATCTGGATCTTTGTCACTTCGAAACTGGAACTTCACCACTATCTCTGGTTCGGCGGTGCTCCGGGGCAGCCGTTGCCCGATATCCAGAAGATGAAAGTTGCCAAGCATACCAAGGGCAACGCTCAAGGCAAAAAGACAGAAAAGCCACAACATCGGATTGTCCCTAAGGGGAAATTTGGTAAACCATGTTCGCTCGACAAGATCATAGAGCACCTATTCGGGCAACTGCCATGACCCAGGTCGCTCCCAGCTAGCTCCTCGTCCAACTTACCCTCAGAACGGGTTGGAGGGGTGTCATTGACGCGAAGCTCAAAATCCGGCATACTTAGAAGGTTGTCTGCACTCCTATGCAGACTAGTCGGGACCACGCCCTTGCGGAACAGTGCAAGGCCTTCGCCGGAAAGGCGTTAGGTACGGGGTGGGAGACGAGGAAATAATGGCAAAGAAGCTATCCAAGAATATTACGAAGGCGCGCGCGCTTGTGGAGCCAGCGTCCTTATACGATCGGCGATGCGATTCCCCTGTTGCAGAAGGCCAAGTACGCCAAGTTCGACGAGACTGTCGATCTGACCATGCGGCTGGGTGTCGATACGCGTCACGCTGACCAGATGGTTCGCGGGACGGTGGTTCTGCCCCACGGGCTGGGCGGCAAGTCGCAAGGTTGTGGCTGTCATCGCCTCGGGCGACAAGGTCAAAGAGGCTGAGGCTGCCGGCGCTGAGTTCTTCGGCGGCGAGGAGCTGGTCGAGAAGATCCAGAAAGAGAACTGGACCGACTTCGACGCCCTGATTGCTACGCCGGACATGATGCGTTCGGTTGGACGTCTGGGTAAGGTCCTCGGACCGCGCGGCCTGATGCCGAACCCGAAGACGGGCACCGTGACCACGGATGTGGCTGCGGCGATTCGCGAGATCAAGGCCGGTAAGGTTGAGTTCCGCGCCGACAAGACCGCGCTGGTGCATGTGCCGGTTGGCAAGCTGTCGTTCAGCCCGGAGAAGCTGCAGGAGAATGCGCTGACGGTGATCTCCTCGGTGGTGAAGGCGAAGCCTTCGGCGGCCAAGGGCAAGTACATCAAGCGGATCGTGCTGAGCTCGACGATGGGCCCTGGCATTGAGCTTGAAGCGGCTGTTGCGGATGTGGCGACGAAATAAGAGCAGCCTCTAGCTTCTAGCTTCTAGCTACTAGCTAAGGACTGGTCAGGGATTGAGTTTTTCCTCCCGCGGAGCAGTAGGCCCGGTGAGATACAGATGAGCTAGCGGCGACGAGCTGGATTCAGCTAAGAGCTAGAAGCTAGAAGCTAGAGGCTAAGTTTTTATGGCATTGACCAAGGCGAAGAAGAACGAGAAGGTAAAAATGCTGGCGAGCGAGCTGGAGAGCTCGACGTCGGCCATCATCGGCACGTTCAAGGGGCTGACGGCCTCGAAGGACTTTGAGCTGCGCAGGGTAATCCGCGAGGCGGGCGGCAGCTATCACGTGGTGAAGAACAAGCTGGCGGCGAAGTCCGCCGAGGGCACCAAGGTTGAGGCCGCGCTGCAGGGCCTGAAGGGCGTGAACTCGGTTGCATACACCTCGGGCGACCCGGTGGCGCTGGCGAAGGCGCTGTCCACCTGGGTTAAGGACAACGCCGAGTACACGTTCAAGCTCGGCATCGTCGACGGCAAGGTGATTACGGTTGCCGAGATTGACTCGCTGGCCAAGCTGCCGGGCAAGGAAGAGCTGTTCTCGAAGCTGCTGTTCCTGATCCAGTCGCCGGCACAGCGTTTGGCTACGGTCATCAATGCCACCGGACGGAACCTGGCGGTCGTCGTGAACATGGCGGCGGAGCAGGGCAAGTTTGGCGCACCGGCGGCGAAGGCTGCTCCGGTTGCCGAAACCCCCGCGGCAGAAGCACCTGTAGCAGAAGCGGCACCGGCGGCAGAAGCGGCTCCGGCGGCGGAAGCTACGGTAGCGGAAGCGGCGCATGTCGAGGAGTCGGCGGCCGGCGAGCAGCCTTCGGGCGCGGCGCAGCCGGAGAATGGCACGGCGACGCAGGCTGGCGAAGCGGCGGCCGAGCCGGTCGAAGGGTAACCAAGTTTCGTCGCAATCTTCAGCGGGTGCGCAGTCTGGCGCAACGGAAACCCACTGAAGGGGCGGCAGCCTGGGGCGGAAGAAGGCCTTAGGTGAGTTGAATCAGCAGTATAGCGGCACAAAAGTTTTGAAATTTGCAGTACACGGAGATAGAAACATGGCGGACATTCAGCAGTTGGAAGATCAGATCGTTAGCCTCAGCCTGCTTGAGGCGTCGGAGTTGGTGAAGAAGCTTGAGGAGCGCCTCGGCGTTTCGGCAGCGGCTGCGGTTGCTGCGGCTCCTGCGGGCGGCGGTGCGGCAGCGGCTGCGCCGGTGGAAGAGAAGACCGAGTTCACCGTCATCCTTAAGGATGCGGGCGCGAACAAGATCAACACCATCAAGGCCGTACGCGAAGTCACCGCTCTTGGGCTGAAGGAAGCCAAGGACCTGGTCGACGGCGCGCCCAAGGCGTTGAAGGAGAACATTTCGAAGGAAGACGCGGCAGCCATCGCGAAGAAGTTTGATGGCGTTGCGACCGTCGAGATCAAGTAAGAGCTCTTCGACCGTTGAAGTTCATACGGCCGGCAGTTTGCGGGGGAGCGGGCTTAGGCCTGTTGAAATCCCCCGGTTGCAGCCGGGGCGGATCTGCGCTATTCTCTCTAATGGGAGACTGCCGCAGCTGCCTCGGCGCAACGTTTTTCTGCGGAGCTCGAAAGCTTAGAATCTAACGGAATCTAACTGGCATCTAATTACTCATAGACTAGTGGACTAGTGGTTTTATCCGGTTCATCCTGGCACTGCGAAGCAGGTTATGGAGCCGGCCATCTTGTGGTTCGAGCGGCGGGTCCGCAAGATGCAAACGTGCGACAAGCGGCAAACGTTGAGCCCCGTACGGCGTGCGGGATCAAAGGGCGGCGATTATCCACCGTTTCTGTACCAACTCACTCACGAATAGCGTATGCGCGCTCTCCGGGCACACTGTCCCGCAGGGCGCATTCGCCGTCTTTGGCGAAAACAGCGCGTTTGTGACGTCGGGCGGGTTCTAGCAAGTTCAGTTTCAAGTTCAGCCGGGCCCATGAGCTTTATCGCGGCCAAGCGCTGTATGGCAGTTGTAACAGAGTTTGCCTTGTGTACGTAAGGCGGCGGCACGACCCAGGTTTCCACCCCGCAGAATGCTTCGCTGGGGTTTCTGTACTACGCGCTTCAGGTGCCACTTCTGCGAGGAGAGGCAGCACCGGAACAGGCGCACATCAAGTCCAATGAGAGGCGCCGCATATGCGGTGGTTTCTCCCTTCCGAGGGTCGCAGCTCCAAGCGGGCGCACTCCGGAGGGCCTCGAGCCAAGCAGAAGGCCAGCGCCCCAAGAGGCTGGCCGAGCAACAGGAGAGAGCATGTCGAAAACAAACCCCACCGAAATGCGCGCGATCCGTACCCGACTGGATTTTTCCAAGATTCCGACGAGCATCCAGATCCCCAACCTGATTGAGGTCCAGCGGCGCAGCTATGAGCGCTTCCTGCAGATGGACAAGCTGCCCCGCGAACGCGAGGACAATGGCCTGCAGTCGGTCTTCACCTCCGTCTTCCCCATCACTGATTTCCGTAACGTATCCGAGCTTGAGTTTGTCGATTACTCGATCGGCAACTGGGAGTGCAAGTGCGGCTACCTGAAGGGCCTGAACCACCTCCGCACCGCATGTACGAGCTGCGGTCACATGGTGATCACCGACCCGTTCCACCCGGGCGATGTACTTTGCAAGTTTTGCGGAACCTACAACAAGAACACCCCTGACTTCTGCACCAAGTGCGGCGATCCAGTTGGCCTCCAGCTGAAGTACGACCAGGCCGAGTGCGAAGAGCGCGGCATGACGTACTCTGCGCCGCTGAAGGTGACCATCCGCCTGAAGATCTACGACAAGGACCCGGAGACGGGCGTGAAGACCCTGCGCGACATGAAGGAGCAGGAAGTCTTCTTCGGCGACATCCCGCTGATGAGCGCCAACGGCACCTTCATCGTCAACGGTACCGAGCGCGTCATCGTGTCGCAGTTGCACCGTTCGCCTGGCGTCTTCTTTGAGACGGCGAACAACCGCACCTACTTCCTCGGCAAGATCATTCCGTACCGCGGCAGCTGGGTGGAGTTCGAGTACGACCAGAAGAACACCCTCTACGTCCGCATCGATCGCAAGCGCAAGTTCCTGGGCACCATCTTCCTGCGCGCCCTCGGCCTGCGTACCGACGAAGAAATCCTCAAGACGTTCTACGTGGTCGATACCATCACGGTGAAGGACGGCAAGCTGTTCTGGGCGGTAACGCCGGAAGAGACGCCGACGCACCTGGTTGGCACGCGCTCGGCGGTTGCGTTGCACGGTGCGAAGAAGGAAGAGCTGGTGGCTGCGGGCAAGAAGATTGGCCCGTCGTCGATCAAGCACGTTCGCGCTGCCGGCATACACGAAGTTGAGGTTGAGCCCAGCGAGTTCGATGGCGCGATGATTGCGGCCGACGTGATCGACATGGGCACCGGCGAGCTGCTGTACGAGGCCAACGCCGAGCTCACCGCCGACAAGCTGCACAAGATCATCCAGAGCGGCGTAACCAACCTGCAGGTCTTCTTCCCGGAGCGCGACGATGTGGGCAACATCATCTCGAACACGCTGCGGCGCGACTCCGTGCGCAAGCCTGAAGAGGCGCTGATCGAGATCTACCGCAAGCTGCGCCCCGGCGACCCACCGACGCTCGACACCGCGACCGCGCTCTTCGAAGGCATGTTCTTCGATCCGCGCAAGTACGACTTCTCGCGCGTCGGCCGTCTGAAGTTCAACATCAAGCTGTATGAGAACCAGGATCCCAGCGGGCTCGACAAGCGCACGCTGACGTCCGAGGACTTCTACGGCACGATTCGCTACCTGCTGAAGCTGCGCAAGAACATTGGCGTGGTGGACGACATCGATCACCTTGGCAACCGCCGCGTGCGTGCGGTCGGCGAACTGATGGAGAATCAGTTCCGCATCGGCCTCGTGCGCATGGAGCGCGCGATCAAGGAAAAGATGAGCGTGTATCAGGAGATGTCGACGGCGATGCCGCACGACCTGATCAACGCCAAGCCCGTGATGGCCGCCATCCGCGAGTTCTTCGGATCCTCGCAGCTGTCGCAGTTCATGGATCAGACCAATCCCCTGTCCGAGATCACGCACAAGCGCCGCCTGTCGGCCCTTGGGCCCGGTGGTCTGTCGCGTGAGCGCGCTGGCTTCGAAGTCCGCGACGTCCATCCGACGCACTACGGCCGCATCTGCCCGATCGAGACGCCGGAAGGTCCGAACATTGGCCTCATCTCGTCGCTGTCGTGCTTTGCGCGCATCAACGAGTACGGCTTCATCGAGAGCCCCTACCGCAAGGTGAAGGACGGCGTGGTCCTGGACTACGTTGCCGTCACCAACGCCGGCGAGTCCGGTCTGCGCCAGGGCGACTTCCTCGAGATTTCGGAGTCGGTCAAGCTGAACAAGCAGCTGAAGAAGGACGGCAAGCGCACGATGGATCTGGAGCCCTTCTCGTTCTATCTGTCGGCTTGGGAAGAGGATCGTCACACCATCGCGCAGGCCAACATCGGCCTCGATGAGAACCTCAACATCGTTGAGGACCTCGTCAATGCGCGTAAGGCTGGCAACTTTGTGCTGGTGCCGAAGGGTGAGGTCGATTACGTCGACGTCAGCCCCAAGCAGCTCGTCTCGGTCGCCGCGTCGCTGGTTCCGTTCCTCGAGCATGACGATGCCAACCGCGCGCTGATGGGCGCGAACATGCAGCGTCAGTCCGTGCCGCTTGCTCGTCGCCGAAGCTCCCTTCGTCGGCACCGGTATGGAAGGCGTCACCGCGCGCGACTCAGGCGCTGTGATCCTGGCCAAGCGCAACGGCATCATCGATTCGGTCGACTCCGAGCGCATCATCGTGCGCGTCGAAGGCGAGCATCATCCGACGCAGTTGTCGCGCGAGGTTGGTTCGGACATCTATCAGCTGACCAAGTTCAAGCGCTCCAACCAGAACACCTGCATCAACCAGAAGCCGGTTGTTCGCAAGGGTGATCGCGTGATCAAGGGCCAGGTGATTGCAGACGGTCCGTGCACGGAGCAGGGCGAGCTTGGTCTCGGCCGCAACGTGCTGGTGGCCTTCATGCCGTGGCGCGGGTACAACTTTGAGGACGCGATCCTGATCTCGGAGAAGCTGGTCCGCGAGGACTACTACACCTCGATCCACATCGAGGAGTTCGAGATCGAAGCGCGCGACACGAAGCTTGGACCGGAAGAGATCACGCGCGATATTCCGAACGTCTCCGAGCACGCTCTGCGTGATCTGGACGAGTCGGGCATCATCCGCATCGGCGCGAAGATTGGCCACAACGACATCCTCGTCGGCAAGGTAACGCCCAAGGGCGAAACCCAGCTGACGCCGGAAGAGAAGTTGCTGCGCGCCATCTTCGGTGAGAAGGCCGGCGACGTTCGCGACGCCTCGCTTGACGTGCCCTCCGGGCATCGAAGGCACGGTCGTCGACGTTCGCATCTTCTCGCGCAAGGGTCAGGAAAAGGACCAGCGCGCGTTGCAGATTGAGCAGGAGATGATCGAGAAGCTGGAGCGTAACCTCGCCGACGAGATTCGTATTCTCACCGACGAGCGCCTCAAGCGGCTTGAGAACATTCTCGGCGAGAAGGAAGTCCTCGCTGACCTGCACGACGAGCGCACCAACAAGAAGCTGCTGACCAAGGGCGACATTCTGAACCGCGACATCATCGAGCTGATCTCGACGCGCAACCTGAAGCGTATTCGCTACGCCGACAAGGACCCGCGCGTCAACGAGCAGATCGACGAGATCGAGGAGATGACCTCGCGCCAGATCGATGTGCTGCGCAAGATCACCAACGAGAAGATCGGCAAGATGCAGAAGGGCGATGAACTTTCGCCCGGCGTCATCAAGATGGTGAAGGTGTACATCGCGATGAAGCGCAAGCTGTCGGTCGGCGACAAGATGGCCGGACGCCACGGTAACAAGGGCGTGATCGCGCGCATTCTTCCGGAAGAGGACATGCCGTACCTGCCCGATGGAACTCCGGTGGAGATCGTGCTCAATCCGCTCGGCGTGCCTTCGCGTATGAACGTCGGTCAGATTCTCGAGACGCATCTTGGCTGGGCTGCTCATGAGCTCGGCGCGAAGGTTGCCGCACTCGCTGAACAGCACAACAAGGCCAGCGAAGTGAAGGAGATCTTCAAGGACGCGTTCAAGAACACGGCGGCTCTCAACCAGCTCCTCGCCCTCGATGACGAGCAGACGACTTCGCGTCGCTGCCGGCATGAAGCGCGGCATCTGGTTTGGAACGGCGGTGTTCGACGGCGCCAAGGAGACGCGAGATCAAGGCGCTGCTTGCAGCGGCCGGACTCCCGAGCTCGGGCAAGAGCGAGATGTACGACGGCATGACGGGCGAGCCTTTCGAACAGCCTGTCACGGTCGGCTACATCTACATGCTCAAGCTCTCTCACCTGGTCGACGACAAGATCCACGCACGCTCGATCGGACCGTACTCGCTCATCACGCAGCAGCCGCTGGGTGGTAAGGCGCAGTTCGGCGGACAGCGCTTCGGTGAGATGGAAGTGTGGGCGCTTGAGGCTTATGGCGCCGCGTACATCCTGCAGGAGCTGTTGACCGCGAAGTCCGATGACGTCTATGGCCGTACCAAGATCTACGAGGCCATCGTCAAGGGCGAGGCAGCGATCGAGCCCGGCGTGCCGGAGTCGTTCAACGTTCTCATCCGCGAGCTGCAGTCGCTCTGCCTCGACGTCGAGCTGGTCAAGAAGACAGCGGAGGCCGAAGAGGTTGTGCCGCTGCCTGAGCTCGCTGTCGCGGATTAGTGCTTGGTTAGTGATCGTCGCTGTTGTCGGCTCCGGGCTTGTGTAATGGCAGGAGCCGGCAGCAGAGGGCGAGTAGAGATTGAAGGGATGAGGCCACGGTTGGATCATCTCGAAGGCAACAGAACGAAGAACAGCAGCGAAGCTCGCAACACCGGCTCTTGAAGTTGAAGAGTGAATCACAAAGTTGGTATCGAGCTAAGCACTGCGCCAATGAATTACGGAGAGAAAAATATGTTCCGCTCCAGCCCCTTTGAAACAACCAGTCCGATTACGGACTTTGACTCGATCAAGATCCAGCTCGCGTCGCCCGAGAAGATTCGCTCGTGGTCGCATGGTGAAGTCACCAAGCCGGAGACGATCAACTACCGCACGTTCAAGCCCGAACGCGATGGCCTGTTCTGCGCGCGCATCTTTGGACCCATCACCGACTGGGAGTGCCTGTGCGGCAAGTACAAGCGCATGAAGCACCGCGGCGTCATCTGCGACAAGTGCGGCGTCGAAGTCACGCTCTCGAAGGTTCGCCGCGAACGCCTCGGCCACATCGAGCTCGCCAGCCCCTGCTCGCACGTCTGGTTCTTCAAGGGCCTGCCGTCGCGCATCGGCCACCTGCTCGACATCTCCCTGCGTGAGCTCGAAGCCGTCCTCTACTTCGAGAGCTACGTCGTGGTCGATCCAGGCGACGCGCCCGTCAAGGAGCGCGAGGTCATCAAGGACGAGAACCGCTTCCGCGAGCTCGACCAGCAGTATCGCCCCTCCGGCTTCAAGGCCATGATGGGCGCCGAGGCCATCAAGGAACTCCTCAAGCGCGTTGAAGTCAACGAGCTCGCCATCGAGATGCGCGAGCGCATGAAGACCGAGACCTCGCTGCAGAAGAAGCTCAAGTACGCCAAGCGCCTCAAGGTCGTTGAGGCCTTCCGCCGCTCGGACAACAAGCCGCAGTGGATGATCCTGGACGTGATCCCGGTGATCCCGCCCGAGCTGCGCCCGCTGGTGCCGCTGGATGGCGGACGCTTTGCTACGTCCGATCTCAACGATCTCTATCGCCGCGTGATCAACCGCAACAACCGCCTCAAGAAGCTGATGGACCTGCACGCCCCTGAGGTCATCGTCCGCAACGAGAAGCGCATGCTGCAGGAGGCCGTCGACGCGCTGTTCGACAACGGCCGCCGTGGCCGCGTGCTGCGCGGTGCGAACAACCGTCCGCTGAAGTCGCTCTCCGATACGCTGAAGGGCAAGCAGGGCCGCTTCCGTCAGAACCTGCTCGGCAAGCGCGTCGACTACTCTGGCCGTTCGGTCATCGTCGTCGGCCCCGAGCTCAAGCTGCACCAGTGCGGCCTGCCCAAGAAGATGGCGCTCGAGCTGTTCAAGCCGTTCATCTATCACCGTCTCGAGCAGACCGGCCACTGTACCACCATCAAGCAGGCCAAGGAGATGGTGGAGCAGCAGGATTCGATCGTCTGGGACATCCTCGAAGAGGTCATCAAGGACCACCCGGTGCTGCTGAACCGCGCACCGACGCTCCATCGTCTGGGCATCCAGGCGTTTGAGCCGGTCCTCGTCGAAGGCAAGGCCATCAAGATTCATCCGCTGGTCTGCACCGCCTTCAACGCCGATTTCGACGGCGACCAGATGGCCGTCCACATCCCGCTCTCGCCCGAAGCGCAGATTGAAGCTTCGGTCCTGATGCTCGCTTCGCACAACATCCTCTCGCCGGCCAGTGGTCACCCGATCACCGTGCCGACGCAGGATCTCGTGCTCGGCCTCTACTACCTCACCAAGGCCAAGCTCGGCGCCAAGGGTGAAGGTCGCGTCTTCGCAAACATCGAAGAGGTGCTGATGGCCCTCGAAGCCAAGCAGGTCGAGACCCTCACGCCGATTCGCCTGCGCTACACCGGCCCCGTGCTCGATATGACCGTCGCCTACGACGATCAGGACATCCTGCACACCGAGCCAGTGGAGTTCCACAAGCAGTTCATCAACACCACCGTCGGCCGCGCCATCCTCAACGACGCGCTGCCCGAGGGCATGCCGTTCGTCAATGGCCTGATGAAGAAGAAGGGCATTGGTCAGCTGATCAACTACCTCTACCTCAACCTCGGCCTCGAAGTGACCGTCAAGGCGCTCGACAAGATCAAGGAGCTCGGCTTCCAGTACGCGACGCGCTCCGGCCTCTCCGTCGGCCTCGACGACATGGTCATTCCGGACTCGAAGTACACGCTGGTGCACGATGCTGAAAAGCAGGTCATCGCGATGCAGCAGCAGTATCTTGACGGCTCGATCACCAACCTCGAGCGCTCCAACAAGGTTACGCAGATGTGGTCTGGCGTTACCGAGCGCGTTGCCGACGAGATGTTCAACAACATGAAGCGCGCGGACAAGGAAGGAGCCATGAACCCGATCTACATCATGGCCGATTCCGGCGCCCGTGGTTCGAAGCAGCAGATTCGTCAGCTGAGCGGTATGCGTGGTTTGATGGCGAAGCCGAGCGGCGAAATCATCGAGACGCCCATCACGGCGAACTTCCGCGAAGGCCTCACCGTTCTGCAGTACTTCATCTCGACGCACGGCGCGCGTAAGGGTCTCGCCGACACCGCACTCAAGACCGCTGACTCTGGCTACCTCACGCGTCGTCTGGTCGACGTGGCGCAGGATGTCATCATCTCCGAGCTCGATTGCGGCACGGTGGAAGGCATCTACGTTACCCCGATCATCGAAGCCGGCGAGACGATCGAGCCCCTGCGCGACCGCATCATTGGCCGCGTCTCACTCGAGAAGCTCAAGGACTTCGAGGGCAAGGTGATCGTCGAGATCAACGACGAGATCGACGAAGAGAAGGCCTCCGCTGTACAGGCCGCGGGTATCGAGCGCGTGAAGATTCGCTCGGTGCTCACCTGCGAGTCCAAGCGCGGATGCTGCATCCTGTGCTACGGCCGTAACCTTGGCTCGGGCAAGATGGTTGAGATGGGCGAGGCTGTCGGCGTCATCGCGGCGCAGTCCATCGGCGAGCCTGGAACCCAGCTCACCATGCGTACCTTCCACATCGGCGGAACAGCGTCGCGTGTGCAGGATACCTCGCACCTTGAAGCCAAGAACGCGGGCAAGATCCACTTCATCAATCTCGTCACGGTTCGCTCGAAGGAAGGTGGACTGGTTGCCTTCAACCGCAACGGCTCCATCGCCGTCATCGACGCGAAGGGTCGCGAGAAGGAGCGTTACGCCATCGTCTACGGCGCGAAGCTGCGCGTAGAGGACGGCCAGGATGTCAAGCTCGGCGACGTGATCGGCGAGTGGGATCCTTACACCTTCTCCATCCTCACCGAGATTGCCGGAACGGTGCAGTTCAAGGACCTGCAGGAAGGCCTCACGCTCAACGAAGAGATCGACGAAGTCACAGGCCTCTCGCGCCTCGTGGTCGGCGACTCCGTCGGACGAGAAGCGTCAGCCTGCCATCATCATCAAGAGCGCCAAGGGCACCAAGCGGTACCTCATGCCATCGCGTGCTCACCTCATGGTGCAGGATGGCGACGAGGTCTTCCCGGGAGATATTCTCGCGAAGATCCCGCGTGAGACAACGCGTACCAAGGACATCACCGGCGGTCTGCCGCGCGTGGTTGAACTCTTTGAAGCGCGTAAGACACGTGACCCGGCGATCATCTCGAAGATCGATGGCGTCGTTCGCTTCGGCGATGTCAGCAAGGGTCAGCGCAAGGTGTACGTCACCGCGGACAACGGCCAGGAAGAGGAGTACAGCGTTCCTCGCGGTGTGTACGTCAACGTTCAGGAAGGCGAGCGGCTGCGCGCCGGCGATGCACTCATCGACGGACCGCGTAACCCGCACGACATCCTCGAGGTGCTGGGCGAGCGCGAGCTCCAGCAGTATCTCGTCAACGAAATTCAGGAGGTCTATCGTCTCCAGGGCGTGTCCATCTCGGACAAGCACATCGAGACCATCGTCCGCCAGATGCTTCGTTGGGTGAAGGTCGAGGAAGTCGGCGACACCAACTTCCTGCTCGAGCAGCAGATCGATCGCTTCCGCTTCAACGCCGAGAACCAGCGCGTGTTGATGGAGGGTGGTCGTCCGGCAATCGGTCGTCCGCTGCTCCTCGGCATCACCAAGGCGTCGCTCTCCACCGACAGCTTCATCTCGGCGGCGAGCTTCCAGGAGACCACCCGCGTGCTGACCGAGGCTTCCATCAACGGAAGCGTCGACACGCTGCGCGGCCTCAAGGAGAACGTCATCGTCGGCCGCTTGATTCCCGCCGGCACCGGCATGGCCTACTACCGCAACGTTCAGCTCTCACCGGAGCTCGAAGAAGCGGCAGCCCAGGTCCAGCAGGAAGTCACCGCGGCGATCGAAGCCGAGGAGCGCGAGCTGGAACAGATGCGCATGGAAGGCGAACAAGAAGAAATGGCCGCCGAGTAACCTATTAGCGGAGAGGGCCTTCCTCGGAAGGCCCTCTTTTTTGCTATACTCCCCTGACTGTGGTCTGGGGAGATGGATGCCACTTAATGGTTCTGGATGGACGCCGACAGCCTTTCGACGCTTTGCAAAGTATTTCCCTACGTCACTCTGCACGGCCCTGGTAGAAACGGATCTCGGCCTTGGTTATCTTAAGGGTCTTGGTAATCCAGAAGGACCGCATTGTCTTGCTTGCGAGTTTGTCGGCTCATCTCTCGCTGAATGGCTTGGCGCACCTACATTAGATTGGTCAATCTTGATCGTCCAACCGTCCGATGAAATTCCCATTAAGGATGGTCAACGAATTCAACCCGGTTCGAGCTTTATTACAAGAGCAGAAAGAAATGCTGTAACGTGGGGCGGCGATGGAGATGAACTCCTGAAGCTCTCCAATTCGGAAACGATTACCGAATTGATTATCTTAGATACATGGTTCCGCAACTGTGACAGATATGCACCTGACGGCAAACGCCGTAACTTCGATAACGTCTTATTCGTGAGGGAGATTTCGAGAAGAAAGCCTTATAGGCTGGTTGCAATGGACTTCAGCCACGCGTTTACATGTGGAGATGAGTTAACAAAGCGACTGCCCTACATTGAGTACGTAAAGGACGAGAGAGTGTACGGCTTGTTTCCAGAATTCCGAGATCACCTACGGAAAGATGTGATTCAGTCATGTGCTCAAAAGCTCGGTACGTTTCGCTCAGCAGTAGCAAACGACATTGTTTCGCGTGTTCCCCATGAATGGGGTGTGTCTAACGAAGTCCGTTTGGCATGGATAAACCTGATTTGCGGTAGAGCACATTTTCTCGCGACCAACATCGAAACTATCCTTTCACCACAGCTAGATTTGCAACTGGGAGATGGCAATGGAGCATAACGGTTACTATTCTCTTGTGCAGTTCCTGCCCGACATTTCCAGACTAGAGGCAGTCAACATTGGCGTAGTTTTACTTGAGGACACCGGTAAGGTGCATGCCAGACTCTTAAAGACTAATGCCCGCATAAAGCAGTTTTTTGGGAAACAGGATTGGCTGCATATCGATTTCCTGAAATCATCGCTACAGAATCGTCTTGCTAGAGAGCATTTCGAATCTCCAGAACAATTTTCGGACTTTGCGGCTAGGCGAGCGAATCTTGTGCAGATGTCACCGCCTCGACCGATTGCGACCGACGACGTCAACGCTGCGATCGATAGTCTCTTTCATGAGCTTGTTTCCCCACTCACCACCCATCGAAGAAAGAGAGTTGACGTACGCCTCGGTGAAAGCCTTCAGGCAGCCGGTGTTCGTTCTTTGGTGCAGCACGGGGTGAGAGTCAATTTCCCATTCTTTGACGAACCCTTCCGAGCTCCCTATGGCTATCAAAATGGGCGCTTCAACCTCATAACAGCGGTGCAGTTTAATCTCGATCTCCGGGAGCTAATTTCTAAAGTTGCCGAAAAGGCTGTTGAGGGCAAGGTCCTTTACGACAATCCGGATCCCGCGCACGGGGCGTTAGCCTTGAATGTTATAGGGACGTTTCCAGAAGAGTTGAATGACAATTCACGGCGCTTCGTAGAGTCGCTTCTGCGCGATAACAATGTCAAACTCTATGATTTCGAAAATCTTGATTCTTTGGTGAGTGATATTAAGAGCGCTGCCGCGGAGCATGCAAACGATTAGCTGACATGGTTACCGCGTCTCATTGAAACCTCCCCATCGAAAACGAAAATGCCAAGAACCGAAGCCCCTAGCGTTCCATCACAATGCTCGGCGCCCGTGATGTCACGATAAAAAGACAGCGATCAAAAGTGCTTCACCCCGTGGTGGGTCGCCAGAAAGTACCCGCAGTTCCGTACTGCCGAGAGCCGCTTGTCGCAGGTAAAACAAAGGATTCTGGAGGAGCGAAAACGTGAAAAGCGCAAACAATAAGCCGGGGCACATCACCAGAGGCGACATCTTCGACGATCTCGGTTCCTCTCCTGCGGAGACGCTGGAGATGAAGATCAAGGCGGAGATCTGGCAGGCGCTCGTTCAGCACATCGAGCAGAAGGGATTTACGCAGGCTTACCTGGTCACGACACTGAAGGCGCACCAGCCGGACGTGAGCAACCTGCTCCGGGGAAGGATCGCCCGCATCAGCATTACGAAACTGATTCAGTTCGCCGGCCGCCTGAATCTGGACGCGCGAGTGAAAGTGACTTCGCCCAAAGCGACTGGCAAAACCCTGTCCTCCCTCAAGGCATCCACGGCAAATGCACGCAAGAACAGGCGCGAATCGATTCTTGCTTAAGAACCGGCAAACGGACCTCGCTCCGGCTCCCCTTGACGCGCACGCTACAATAAACACAGGGATCAAAAGTGCTTCGCCGGCGGTGGGTCGCCAGAAAGCACGTTTAACTCCTTAGTTTCTGCTACTTTACCCGTAAAGTGTCCGCCATCATCAGGTTAGAAGCTCAAAAAGCCTAACTTGAATGAATAGGCTACTTTACCCGTAACCCCTGGCGTGACAGCCACTTACAGAGCTTATAAAGGCTAAGTGGTTTGTTTCTGCTACTTTGACTGTAAGCCATTTCGATAGGCCACTTTAGCGACACTGAGTCGCGTAACTCGCTGATTCCAGGGATGGGTTACTAAGTGGTAAACAGGGGGAGGGGGGACCACTGGCAAGCGTTCAACCGGACGAATCGAGCTTCGCAGTCAGGCAAAATTTTGCCGCCGATTGCGACGTTCAGGCAAGATGGGAAGTCGGCAAAACGCATGGGCGAAGCCCATCGGAAACGCGGTCCAACCTGTGAAGCGATCTCTCGCCCTCCTTCTCTGCCTGGCTTCCGCCAGCATCGTCCACGCGCAAACCCGCGCCGAACACCTCGTCTGGTCCGACGAGTTCTCCGGTCCAAACGCCCTTCCCGATCCAGCCAACTGGACCTTCGAGACTGGCGGAAACGGCTGGGGAAACCACGAACTCGAGACCTATTGCGCGCCAGGATCGAACGTCGCTCCTTGTAACGCTGCGCAGCCGAACGTGGTCGTGACGGATGGATATCTGCACATCGTCGCGCGGCGCGATGCTGCAGGCAAGTGGACTTCAGCGCGCATGACGACTAAGGGATTGCAGAGCTTTCAGTATGGTCGCATCGAGGCGCGGATCCAGATTCCTTCAGGCCCAGGAGTTTGGCCAGCATTTTGGATGCTTGGCGATGACGTCGACGAGCGTCATTGGCCA
Source organism: uncultured Acidobacteriaceae bacterium (assembly GCA_963821165.1). Taxonomy (GTDB): domain Bacteria; phylum Acidobacteriota; class Terriglobia; order Terriglobales; family Acidobacteriaceae; genus Granulicella. The sequence continues at coordinate 1,073,596 of CAWGCQ010000001.1, read as the reverse complement.
GCGTGCGGCGAGCTCGACATCATGGAGAACATCGGCAAGGAGCCGGGAAAGATTCACGGCTCAGTGCATGGGATTGGATTCACGGGCACTCCGCTGACGACAGTAGCAACGCTGCCGCAGGACGCGGAGTTTGCCGCAGCGTTTCACACTTATGGAATGATCTGGTCGCCAGGAAAAGTGCAGTATTACGTGGATGATCCAGAGCATCCATACGCGACGTACACGCGAGCCGATCTGCCATCGGGCGCGATCTGGCCGTTCGATGATGGGCGATATTTCTTCATGCTGAACCTCGCAATGGGTGGAGATTGGCCAGGACCGCCTGCGGCAACGACTCCCGCAACCGTGGAGATGCTGGTGGATTATGTGCGTGTGTACCAGGATGAGCAGTTGAGCTCCGTGAAGCAGTAGGGGATTATGCTGTCAGTATGAGTGGACGAGTTGCGCTGGTTACGGGAGCTTCGCGGGGATTGGGCGCGGCGATGGCGGTTGCGCTGGCCGAGTCTGGGCATCGCGTAGCGGTGAATTATTTTGAGCGTGCCGCGCGTGCCGAGGAGCTTTGTGCTGGGCTGCGTGCGCGGGGATTGGTTGCGCAGGCGTTTCAGGGGGATGTTCGGGATGAGGCTGAGGTTGCGCGGCTGGTGAAGGATGTCGAGACTGCGCTGGGTGCGGTTGAGGTGTTGGTGGTGAACGCTACGGGACATCAACCGCTGCTGTCGATTGAAGAGCAGACGTGGCAGGCTTACCTGGACCAGATGGAGTTCTTTGTGAAGTCTCCGCTGCTGCTGGTGAAGGCGGTGTTGCCTGGGATGCGAGCGCGTGGGTTTGGGCGGGTGATCCAGATTGGCAGCGAGGTGGTGGAGTTGGGGAATCCGCGGTTTGCGAATTATGTTGCGGCGAAGGCAGCGCAGTTGGGACAGACGCGGTCGTGGGCGAGAGAGCTGGGAGCTTCTGGAATTACGGTGAACCTGGTTGCGCCGGGATGGATTCCTACGGAGCGGGCGTTTGAAGCTACCGAGGAAGAGAAGCTCGAGTATACGCGCGGGGTTGCGCTGGGACGGATGGGAATGCCGGAAGAGGTGGGTCGCGTGGTGGCGTTTCTGGCCAGCGATGATGCGGCGTTTATAACGGGGCAGAAGATTTCGGTGAATGGCGGGAACACGCTGGCGTAGGCGGTTAGGGTTCGTGGGTGGCTAGCAGGCCCTTGAGATCGAGCGGGTGAGTGTACATGGTGAGGTTGCCTTTGGGGTCTCGGGGCCATTCGGATTCGGGGCGATCCCAGTAGAGTTCTACGCCGTTGTGGTCAGGGTCGTGGAGGTAGAGGGCTTCGCTTACGCCGTGGTCGGCGGCGCCGTCGAGTGGGATGTTGGCGGTGATGAGGCGGCGGAGAGCGTCGGCCAAGGCTGCGCGCGTGGGATAGAGGATGGCGAGGTGGTAGAGGCCGGTGGTGCCGGGTGCGGGCGGCTGGCCGCCGAGAGACTCCCAGGTGTTGAGGCCGATGTGGTGGTGGTAACCGCCGGCGGAGAGGAAGGCTGCGGAGTCGCCCATGCGTTGGGTGATGTCGAAGCCGAGGACGCCGTTGTAGAAGGCGAGGGCGCGGTCGAGGTTGGCGACGCGGAGGTGAACGTGACCCATGCGGGTGTGCGGGTGGATTGCGGGGGAGCTCATGGAGTGGGCATGCCGTTGGTGGGTGGAGGTTCGTTGGCGCTGGCGTCAAGGGCTACCTTCCATTCGCCGTGGACCTTCTTCCAGAAGGTGATGTAGCGGCCGCTGGCGGTGGTGGACTTGCCGTTCCTTGTCGATGGTGGTCGCGTCGTAGTGTCCCCAGGTGAAGCCTGCTGTCGTTGGAGGGGCCCATCTGAGCGCCTTCCGCGTACCAGCTTAGCTTGTAGGTGGCTGGATCCCAGTTGGCGATGGAGGCGATGGCGGAGCGGCCGAGGACGGCGGGCTGGCCGTTGTTGAGGGTGATGCCGTCGTCGGCGAACCAGGAGCTGAAGGCCTTGCCTCCGCCTTCGGTTACGGCGGCGGAGAACTGGCCTTCGAGTTTGAGCAGCTCGAGAACGCCAGGTGGCAGATTCGGCATGTGCAGGGGCGTGTAGGTGAAGGGGGACTTGGCTGCTTTGGTGGGCGGCGGGACGGCTGGAATGCTGGAGGGACTGACGGTGGTGGCTGGTGGTATGTTCTGCGCGTGCAGCGGGACGGGAGCGGCGATTGTGGTGGTGAGCAGAAGGGCGAGGGCTAGTCGACTCATGAGGAGAATTGTACGTCTGGGAGGGACGCGGCTGATATGCTTCGGGCCATGGCACAAAGGTTGGCGAAGGGCGAGATGTTGGTGACGGCTGCGGGTGCGGTCGTGCTGGGCATCGGAGTCGTGATGGGAGCGATGCATGCACCGCATGCGGCGGCGATGGCGGTGCGATGGGTTGGAGTGTTGCTGCTGATGGTGTTTGCGTGGCGGCGGAAGAGTCTTACGCCGTGGATCTTTGTGGCGATGGTGGCGGGCGCGGAGTTGGGGTTCGATGCGCCGCATGTTGCGGTGCAGTTGAGGGTGCTGTCGGATATTTTTCTGAGGTTGATTCGGACGATTGTGGCGCCGTTGATTCTGGCGACGTTGATTGTGGGGATTGCGGGGCATGGCGATCTGAAGAGCGTTGGAAGAATGGGGTTGAAGGCGCTGGTGTACTTCGAGGTGGTGACGACGCTGGCGCTCGCGGTTGGGTTGGTGGCGATCAATCTGACGAAGGCTGGTGTTGGGTTGAGTTCGTCGGTTACACAAACCCAGGTCTCAGAAGCGAGACCTGGGGCACCCAATTCTGTGGCGGCTCCGGTGGCTACTCGATGGGATGAGGTGCTGCTGCATGTGTTTCCGGAGAACCTGGCGAAGAGCATTGCCGAGGGACAGGTGCTGCAGGTGGTGGTGTTCGCGGTGCTGTTCGGGATTGCGCTGGCTACGGTGAGTGAGGCGAAGCGGGCTCCGGTGCTGAGGCTTTGCGAGAGCCTGAGCGAGGTGATGTTCCGGTTTACGAATGTGGTGATGTACTTTGCGCCGGTGGCGGTGGGAGCGGCGATGGCGTACACCGTGGGGAATATGGGGTTGGGCGTGCTGGTGAATCTGACCAAGCTGCTGGCGACGCTGTATGGCGCGCTGGTGGTGTTTGGCGTGTGCGTACTGCTGCCGGTTGCGCTGTTGTTTCGTGTTCCTGTGTTGCGGTTTCTGCGGGCTGTGACGGAGCCGGCGACGATTGCGTTTGCTACGTCGACGAGCGAGGCGGCGCTGCCGAGTGCGATGGAGCAGATGGAGGCGTTGGGAGTTCCGCGGCGGATTGTGGCGTTCGTGATTCCGGCGGGATACAGCTTCAACCTGGATGGGTCGACGCTGTATCTTGCGGTGGCGAGTATCTTTCGTGGCTCAGGCTGCGGGGATGCACCTGACGGTGGGGCAACAGGTGGTGATGATGTTGACGCTGATGCTGACCAGCAAGGGCGTCGCGGGAGTTCCTCGGGCGATGCTGGTGGTGCTGCTGGCGACGGCTTCACAGTTCCATCTGCCGATGGAGCCGATCTTTGTGATTCTGGGGATTGACGCGTTGATGGATATGGCTCGGACGACGGTGAATGTTGTGGGGAACTGTTTGGCTAGCGTGGTGATCGCCAAGTGGGAGGGCGAGTTTGGGACCGAGCCGGCGAGTGAGGTGGTGCTGGAGGGGGCGGAGGCGTAGGGTACCCCCTCCCCCCCCGGTACTACTTAGTAACCTATCATTAGAATCAGCGAGTTACGGGACTCGTTTTGGCTAAAGTGGGGCAGCAAAACGGGTTACGGTCAAAGTAGGGCAAAGAAACGGGTTAGGCTTCTTGGGTCTGGTAAGTGGCTGTAATCGCATGACTTATCGGTAAAGTAGGGCAACTATTGGGGTTAGGGATGTATGTCCTCTAACCGGCTGATTCCCGAGACATTAGGGGCAAAGCAGGGCAATCATTGGGGTTATGGCAGGAGTTGGGTTCGGGTTCCTGTTCCGAGGCGTCTAGTTAAATTGTAGCGGGTTGGGTGGGGTAAGTATGCCAAGTGGGTTGGAGAGAAATCGGCAGTGGGGGCGCGGGTTTTGTGAGGTTTGGTGGGTGGTGGGGGGTTGACATGCGGATTTTGGGCTGTTTTTGGGGGTGTTTTGTGAGATTTATTTTTGTTGTAAGAGGACGGCGGGTCGATACGGCGGCTGGGGAGTTGGCGGCGGGACAGAGGAAGGCAATTTGGTCGTTTCGCCTGCGGCTTCACTCCGGCCTCCGGCAGGGTGGAAGGGGCTTGTTTTGGACTCATACCTAGGCTGTTATATGTCGCGCCTTGGGTGCTGGGGATGTCGGCGCGACGGGAAAGGCAAACAGCAGATTCCCGGAGGGAATTACAGAAAGAAAGGCAAGGGGAAGGGCAAGGGCAAAAGAAGAAGCAGATCCCTGCGGGATGACAGCCAGAAAGGCAAGGGCAAAGGCAAGGGCAAGGGCAAAAGAAGAAGCGGATCCCTGCGGGATGACAGCCAGAAAGGCAAGGGCAAAGGCAAGGGCAAGGGCAAAAGAAGAAGCAGATCCCTGCGGGATGACAGCCAGAAAGGCAACGGCAAAGGCGAGAAGCAGATTCCCGGAGGGAATGACAGAAAGAAAGGCAAGGGCAACAGCAACAGCAAAGGCAACAGCGGTCGTTAGGGTTGGGTGGACCAGCAGTTGGGGTTGGGTTGGGTGGTGGCTGAGGCGGCGGCGGTGGGGGTTGGTGGGTTGATGGGGGGTGTCGAGGAGGGACGGCCGGGGCCGGGCGGCTGAGGCGTGGGGCAGGGGGTGGGAGCGCCGCTGGGTGTTTCGTTGCCGTGGTGGCCTTCGCGGGGTGGGAGGATGTTGATGGAACGGAGCCAGGCGGTGGCGAGTTTGGGCCAGTGTTCCTCGGGGGCGTTGGGCGGGTGCATGCCGAAGCCGTGGCCGCCGGTGGCGTAGTAGTGGAGCTCGGCGGGGATGTGGGCGTCGAGAAGAGCGCCGTAGTAGACGAGGGCGTTGCGGCCATAGCTGCGATCGTTTTCGGCCTGGATGAGGAAGGTGGCGGGAGTGAATTCGTTGGGGGCGTAGACGGGGTTGAGCTCCTTATTGTCAGGGGGGATGGCGAGGTAGGCGGGGTAGACGATGATGGCGAAGTCGGCGCGGGCGCTGATGTGGGTGTTGGCGTCAGCGGCGGCGGGGGTGGAGGCGATGTGGTCGTCGTTGGGGTGGGTGCAGAGGAGGACGGCGAGGTTGGCGCCGGCGGAGAAGCCCATGACGCCGATGTGGGTGGGGTCGATGTGCCAGTCGGCGGCGTGGGCGCGCGTGAGGCGCATGGCCTGCTGCGCGTCTTCGAGGTCGTCGGGGTCGGCGGGATAGTGGCCGGCGTCGCCTGCGGGCTGGGCTACTCGGTATTTGACGAGGATGCAGGTGATGCCGATGGAGTTGAGCCAGTGGCAGGCGTCGGTGCCTTCGCCATCCATCACGACGACGCGGTAGCCGCCGCCGGGGAAGACGAGGACCGCGGCGCCGGTGTTCTGGCCGTGCGGCGGATAGACGGTGAGCGTGGGGACGGTGACGTTGGTGAGGCGGGTGACGCGATGGCCGCTGATGAAGTTGTCGGTGGGCTTGGTGGTGTCGGTTTCTGGCTCGGTGGTGCGGGGAGGTTCGGGGGTGCCGTGCGGCCAGAGGGGAAGCGTGACGGGCTCGGTCTGGGCGTGGGCGGCGTGGGAGTGAAGAGGGCGGCGGAGAGAAGTGCAAGAGATGCGAGGCCGAGAGCGGGGGAGAGGCGTTTCATGCGCACCATAGTAAACCTAGTCTTGCGGTCCTGTGTGGATTAGAGGGCGACTGCGGGGGACGAGGTGCTTCGCGCTGGATGTGAAGCCTGAGATTTGCGGCGAACAAAGACAAGTGCAACAGCAGATTCTCAGAGGGAATGACAGAAAGAAAAGCAAGGGCAAGTGCAACAGCAGATCCCTGCGGGATGACAACCAGAAAGGCAAAGGCAGAAGCAGATTCCGAGAGGGGCGGCATCGATGGGAGCAATGGTTCGGAGAGCGACGTGGATGCGGGCGGTAGGAATTGCGCTGGGATTGGTACACTGGAGGGATACGGATTGCGTCCTATAGGCATGAGGACAAGGGCCCCACGGGTTTCGAATATGAGCGAATACTTAAGTAAGATCAAGGCACCGGGGGATGTGAAGAAGCTAAGCCTTGTGGAGCTGGAGCGGCTGGCGGAGGAGATCCGCGAGCGGCTGATTGTAGGGGTCGCGAAGACGGGTGGGCATATCGGGCCGAACCTTGGGGTGGTGGAACTTACCATCGCGATGCATTATGTGTTCAATACACCGCATGACAGTTTTGTTTTTGATGTGAGCCACCAGAGCTATGTGCACAAGCTGCTGACGGGGCGCGAGAGCCAGTTTGAGACGATTCGGCAGCCGGGGGGCCTGAATGGCTTTATGTTGCGGACAGAGAGCGAGCATGACAGCTTTGGGGCGGGGCATGCGGGGACGGCGCTGAGTGCGGCGCTGGGCATGGCGGTGGCTCGGGATATGAGCGGCGGGGATGAGCATATTGTGGCGCTGGCGGGGGATGCGGCGTTTACGAATGGGATCAGCTTTGAGGCGCTGAATAATATGGCGTCGACGAAGCGGATGATCATTGTGCTGAATGATAACGAGTGGTCGATTGATAAGAATGTGGGAGCGATTGCGGAGTACTTCCACAAGATTGCTACGAATCCGACATATGTGAACCTGCATGACCGCGCGGCGTTGCTGGTGGAGAAGTTTGGCGGCAAGGCTGCCCGGCATATTGCGCGCAAGGCGGAAGAAGCGGCGAAGGGCATTGTGGGTCGCGGCATGATCTTTGAGGAGTTTGGGCTGAACTACTATGGCCCGGTGGATGGGCACAATCTGCCGATGCTGATTGAGACGTTCAAGTTTCTGAAGAAGCAGAAGCGGCCGGTGGTGCTGCATGCGTTGACGCAGAAGGGGCGCGGGTTTCAGCCGGCGCTGGAGAAGCAGAAGAAGTTTCATGGGCTGGGGCCTTACGATCCGGAGACGGGAGAGACGAAGCCGACGGGGCAGAAGACGTACTCGGAGATGTTTGCGGAGAGTTTGACGAAGCTGGCGGATGAGAATGACAAGGTGGTCGCGATTACGGCGGCGATGCCGAATGGGACGGCGCTGGATTTGTTTCGGCCGCATCATCCGAAGCGGTACTTCGATGTGGGGATTGCCGAGGAGCATGCGGTGTTGTTTGCGGCGGGGATGGCGACGAAGGGGTATCGGCCATTCTGTGCGATCTACTCTACGTTTTTGCAGCGGGCGTTTGACCAGGTGGTGCATGATGTTGCGCTGCAGAATTTGCCGGTGGTGTTCTGCATGGACCGCGGCGGGATTGAGTGGCGATGATGGGCCTACGCATCATGGGCTGTTCGATATTAGTTATTTGCGGGGCGTGCCGAATTTAGTGCACATGGATCCTATGGATGAGGACGAGCTGCAGGACATGATGCTGACGGCGCTGGAGCATGAGGGGCCGAGCGCGATTCGGTATCCGCGAGGGACGGGGACTGGCGTGGAGGTGAAGGCTCGGCCGATGGCGCTGGAGATTGGCAAGGCTCAGGTGCTGCGGGATGGGCGCGACGTGTGCGCGATGTTTGCGCTGGGGAATATGGTGGCGGAGGCGGAGCGGTTGGCGAAGATGCTCGAGGCTGAGGGGCACAGCGTTGCGGTGATCAATGCGCGGTTCGCTAAGCCGATCGATGAGGAGTGTGTTGTGCGGTATGGTTCGCGATGCGAGTTGCTGGTGACGATGGAGGACCATGTGCTGGCGGGTGGGTTCGGGTCAGCGGTGCTGGAGTGCTTGAATGCGCAGTCTGTGGAGGTGCCGGTGGTGCGGGTGGGGTGGCCGGATGCGTTCATTGAGCATGGGAAGGTGGAGGCGCTGCGCGCGAAGTATGGGCTGACGGCTGAGGCGGCGATGAAGAGGGTGCGGCCGTTTCTGAAGCGGGCGGTTGCTGCGGTCTAGGTCCTGCGCGGACGGTGGGAGTTGGGTTGTTGCGAGGTGGAGGATTTAGCTCTTAGCTTCTAGCTTCTAGCTAAGGCCAAGGCTAAGGCCACAGGCTAAGGCTAGGGCAGAAGCAGGCTCCCGGGAGGCTGGGGGGGAATGACAGAAAGAAAAGCAACGGCAAGAGCAACCGCAAGAGCAAGAGATTTGACGCGACGGGCGCTACGTTTGCGAAGTTTCGCCACGTACAACGGGTGCGGGTCTGGTGGGATTAGAGGGATTGGTGGGCGGCTTCGATGGCCAGCAGCTCGAGGGTGCGGCGTTGGCGGTGGTTGAAGGTGGCGGCTAGCTGGCGGTGGACGAAGAGTTTGTCGGCGAGAGGGTTGAGGGGGCCGAGGGGGAGTTCGTACTCTACTTCGTCGTGGAGGAGGGTGCCGCTGCGGTGGGGCTCTACGGTGTGGCAGTGGCGCCAGTAGCGGAAGGGGCCGCGGAGCTGGAGGTCGCAGAAGCCTTCGAGCCAGCGAAAGTCTTCGATGAGGGCTTCCCAGGTGAGGCGGATGGGAGAGAAGGGGAAGGGGCGCATGGTGAGGGTGAGGCGCGTGCCGGAGCCGGCGGTGATGCGGTCGGAGTTGGGGAAGGGTTGGGGGGGTGGAGGCGGCGGGAATCGTGTGGCGTGCTCGATGCGCGCGTGCTGCCAGGTGGGCATGAGGCGGGGGAGATTGGCGGGGTCGGCGAAGAAGGCGAAGACCAGCTCGATGGGGTAGGGCAGCCGCTGTTCCGTTTGGAAGTGGAGGCGCATTCTTTGTGAGTGTAGCGGGTGGAGTGGAGAAGAACGGGAGACAGCAGGTTCCTCGCTTCGCTCGGAATGACAATTTCTGAAAGAAATTGTCATAAGAAAAGCAAAAGCAAGGGCAAGGGCAAGGGCAAGGGCAAAAGCAAGGGCAAAAGCAAGGGCAAAAGCAAGGGCAAGGGCAACAACGGAGCCGATCGGTGTAGAAGGAACGATGGCGTCCTGGAGGACGCCATCGTTGCTGGGACTGGAAGGATGTTAGTTGGGCATGAGGACGGCGTTGATGACCTGGATTACGCCGTTGGACTGGTAGACGTTGGGGGTGGTGATCCAGGCGGAGCCGCCCTTCTCGTCGGTGATCTTGATCTTGCCCATGTCCTCGGTGAAGGTGAGCATGCCGCCTTCAACGGTCTTGGCGCTGTAGGTGCCGTGACCCTTCTTGATCCACTCTTTGAGGTCCTTGGTGCTAATGCGGCCGGGGACTACGTGGTAGGTGAGGATCTTTACGAGAGTGGCGTGGTTCTCGGGCTTGAGGAGGTTGTCGACGGTGCCGGCGGGGAGCTTGGCGAAGGCGTCGTCGGTGGGGGCGAAGACGGTGAAGGGGCCGGAGCCTTCGAGCGTGTCGACCAGGCCGGCGGCCTTGACGGCGGCGACGAGGGTCTTGTGGATGGGCGAGTTGACGGCGTTCTCGACGATGTTCTTGGTCGGGAACATTTCGGCGCCGCCGACGGTGGGGTCCTTCATCTGGGCGGTGGCCGCGAGCGAGGTGATAGCAAGCGCAGCGCCTGCCATGAGGGTGATCAGAGACTTCTTCATTGTGGTTTTCCCTTTCAAGTGGTGTTGCTGAAGACTGAGGTTCGAAATGAAGCCCATGCTGGGTGTCGCTGTCCGCGGAGACGCACATCCTAACTACGTGGCTGAGTTCCAAGTGGATTGTGGTGCCGTGAAAGAAGGTAGTGGAGATGAATTGCAAATGGGGAGAAATCACAGTGAGGCTTTGAGGGGATGGACAACGGGCAAGGAATAGTTTGGTGAGCCTGCTAATGCTTCAAGCCGAATCACACGAATGACGGGAAGCCGCTTCAGGCGGGGGTACGCAGGGAAGGTTCGCGTCCATTGACAATGGAGCAGGGTGACCGTCAACTGGAGCGAGAGCATGGCCAGGCAAAGGGAGTTGCGAGGACGAATGCACGAGAGAGGTTCCCAATCGCGGATCAAGGTGGCGCTGGCGCGCGTGGGCCATGAGCGCGGGTTGCTGCTGGTGGGATTGTTCAAGCTGAGTAAGGCGATCTTTTTTACGGCGGTGGGAGCGGGCGCGCTGGATTTGATGAACAAGAACATCAGCGACGTGGTGATGCATGTGATCGATGCGCTGAAGATCGATCCGGAGCGGCACTTTGTCGGGATATTGATGGGGCAGGTGGGGCTAATCGATCCGCATGAGCTTAAGAAGGCGGGGATCCTGTCGTTCCTGTATGCCATGGTGTGCGTGGTGGAAGGGACGGGGCTGATGCTGGAGAAACGCTGGGCGGAATATTTCACAACGATCCTGACGGCGTTGGGATTGCCGTGGGAGATTTATGAGTTGGCGCACAAGTACTCGCCCTACAAGGTGGGGCTGATGGTGATCAACGTGGCGGTGCTGGTGTACCTGGTGTGGATTCTGAAGAAGCGGCGGACAGACCAGGATGTGAGTTACGGTGGGGAAGGGGCAGGGTAGGGCACTTTCGCTTTTATTTCGCTTACAACAAGCTGAAAGCGGCTGGCAAGTACCCAGGTGGGGGCGAATCATTCGAGATAACACAAGATGTAGGGGTGTGGTTCTGTAAAACTACTATAGGGTGGATTTTCCACATTTCCTGCGGAAAACGGGGGACGTAACCCTGAGATTTCACTTGCTATCCAGCGCTCTACGCTACATTCTTAGTGGAACGAAGTGGAGCAAAGTGGTCAAAGAAGCTCAAGTAAGACCAACTCTGTGTCGATAGTACGGCATAGGGAGTACTGGAAGAGAGTCTTCGGGCAGGTACCCTTCGGGATTTTGGTTCGGAATTGGGAATGAGGATTTGGAATGTTTCGCGGCAATCACCCAACACGGATCGATGAGAAGGGCCGGTTGAAGATTCCGGCTGACTTCAAGCGCCTGGTGGATGAGCTGTATGGGCCGCAGTTTTTTATTACGAGCAAGGACGGGAAGCGGGCTGAGCTGTACCCGATGAAGGAATGGGAACGGATTGAGGATGCGCTGGCGAAGGCACCTTCGAGCGCTGCGAAGAAGAAGTTTCTGAATGTAACGAACTATTACGGGCAGGTTGTGGAGATGGATGCGCAGGGAAGGTTGTTGATTCCGCAGTTGCTGCGCACAGACGCGACGCTGGCCGGCGATGTGGCTGTACTGGGAATGCAGGCGTACCTGGCGGTCGCGGACGATGCGAAGCACAGGGCACAGCTGATGGAGGAGCCGCTGACGGACGCAGATATGGATGCGCTGGGAGCGGCAGGAATTTAGGTTTGAAAGCCCCTGAGTGGGGCGCATGAGGCGGAAGGAATGGCTGAACCGCAACATGTACCGGTTCTTTTGGAAGAGAGTTTGAACTTTCTGAATGTGCGCTCGGGCGGCATGGTGGTTGATGCGACGCTCGGATTCGGCGGCCACTCTTTGGCGATAGCCAAGAGGCTTGGCGGGTCGGGCAGGTTGATCTGCTTTGACCGCGATGAGCAGGCGATGGAGTTGGCGAAGGCTCGGCTGGCGGGATTGGCCGGGGAGATTGGAACGGAAATGCCTGCGGTTGAGTTTGTGGGGCGGCCGTTTTCGGAGATCGCCGAAGTGGTGAAGCCGGGCACGCTGGATGGATTGCTTGCGGACTTTGGCGTGAGCAGCATGCAGCTGGACGAGGCGCAGAGAGGATTTAGTTTCCGAGTCTGAAGGTCCTTTGGATATGCGGATGGATACGCGCAAAGGACTAGACAGCCGAACAAGTGGTAAATCAGGCGGACGAAGAAGATCTCGCGAACCTGATTTACGAATTCGGAGAGGAAAGGAGGTCGCGGAGAATCGCCAGAGCTATTGTGCGGGCGCGGCCGTTATCGACGACAGCAGAACTTGCTCGAGTGATATCGGCCGTTGCCCCGCCAATAAAAGGCGAACATATTCATCCGGCGACCAGGACTTTCCAGGCACTTCGAATTCGAGTGAATGATGAGCTGGGAGAGATTCAATCGCTGCTGAAAAGCGCGGGATCTTTGCTGAAGCCGGGCGGGCGAGTGGTGATGATCAGCTTCCACTCGCTGGAAGACCGGCTGGTGAAGGACAGCTTTCGCGAGAGCGCGAGGCTGGGTGAGTTGGAGATTTTGACGAAGAAGCCGGTGACGGCGACGGAACAAGAGGCGCTGCGGAATCCGCGATCGAGAAGCGCAAAGTTGAGAGCGGCGGAGCGGCTGGCGCAGCGTGAAGTGAGAACGAAGAAAAAGTTTTAGAGATCGGGCCGGGGTTGTCCTGCCGTGCTTTCAGGCGAAAGACAACCAATGTACGAAAAAGTCCCTTCCCCCATCAGCAACCCCGGCCCGGGTTGTGCTTGCGCCAACAAAGCGCAGAGCGAGTGGGTGGAAGAGATGAAGAGATTGAGATAGCAAGGCGGAGGATGCGCGATGGCGACGATGGCAATGGGCGGACAAGAGATGGCGGAGATCCAGGCGAGGCCGAGCGTGCGCCGTGGGGCGAGCGTGGCGGAGCGGAATCGCGAGCTGTTTGAACAGCAGCGTGCGCGGCGCCGTGGGCCGACGCCGGAGATGTTCTTCGCCAAGCACATCGACAACAGCCGGATTGTGAAGGCGGATGATCCGGAGCGGCGCAAGGAGATGCGCAGCTTCACGATTGCGATGACGATGTTTTTTCTGCTGACGATGGTGTATGTGTGGCAGCACTTCTCGGCGATTGAAGTGGGCTATCGAGTAGAGGCGCAGAAGACGGCGGTGGCGCAGCTGCAGGAGAAGAATCGGCAACTGGAGCTGACGGAGGCGCAGCTGAGCGATCCAGGGCGAATTGACAGGATTGCGACGCAGCTCGGGCTCGGCACACCGCAGCCGGGACAGGTGGTGCGGGCAGATGGGATGACGGGCACGACGGCTGTGATGGCGCAGGCGCGGATCCCGGTGCTGACCGGAAAACTGTCGGGCAACTAGGTGGCTGCGATGGCTCGGCGTCGCGGAGAATTTGATACGGGAACAGGAATTCCAGGATGAATGAGACGTCGCGTCAGAAGCTTACCGCACCCATACGCCGGGTGCGGTTTGTCTACGTTGCGATGATTTTCTGTTTCTGGGCGGGCGCGATTGCGGTGCGGCTGACGTGGCTGCAGGTGGTGCAGCACAGCTTGTGGGTGGATCGGGCAAAGCAGCAGCAGCAGCGAACGTTTGAGGTGGCGCCGCACCGGGGCGTGCTGTATGACCGCAACATGCATCCGCTGGCGATGACGGTGCTGGTGGACAGCATCTATGCGGTGCCGAGCGAGCTTGGCGACAATCGTGCGGATGATGCGGCGCTGCTGGCCAAGATTGTGCATGCGGATCCTCTGGATGGGTTTACGCGGGAGAAAGAGATTGACGCGAGGTTCAATGCGTCGAAGCATTTTGCGTGGGTGGCGCGCAAGGTGACTCCGGAGATTGCGGCGCGGGTGCAGCAGCTGAATCTGAAGGGGATTTATTTTCAGAAGGAGTTCAAGCGGTTTTATCCGAATGGAGATTTAGGCGCGCATGTGCTGGGGTATGTGGGCACGGACGACAACGGGCTGGGTGGGCTCGAGGCGAAGTTCGATGATGAGCTGCATGGAGAGCCAGGGCATGAGTATACGGCGATCGATGCGAAGCGGCATGTGCTGGGGTCGGATGAGAGCGATCCGATTCCGGGCGAGAATCTGCAGCTGACGATTGACGCGAATATCCAGCACATGGCCGAAGAGGCGCTGGATAAGCAGATGGCGAAGGTGAAGGCTTCGCATGGCACGATCGTGGTGCAGGATCCGAATACGGGGCAGATCCTGGCGCTGGCGGTGAGTCCGCGCTTCAATCCGAATGATGCGTTGCACGTGGATCCGCAGGATTTGACGGACCTGGCGGTGAGCGATGTGTATGAGCCGGGGTCGACGTTCAAGCTGGTGACGTATTCGGCTGCGCTGGATGCGGCGAACGTGAAGCCGACGGACATGGTGGACTGCCAGTTTGGTGCGATGACGATGTTTGGGCGCACGCTGCATGATGACAAGACGGACCGGTTTGGGGTGGTGACGGTGCAGTATGCGCTGGAGCACTCGAGCGACGTGGGCGCGGCCAAGATGGCGCTGAAGGTTGGTCCGCAGACGTTCTACAAGTACATCAAGGGATTTGGGTTTGGCGACCGGAGCGGGGTGGAGTTGCCGAGTGAGACGCGCGGGTTGCTGGCGCCGCCGCGGAAGTGGGGATCGACGAGCATTCTGTCGATCGCGATTGGGCAGGAGGTGGCGGTGACGCCGGTGCAGCTGGTGTCGATGGTGTCGGCGATTGCGAATGGAGGCGTGTATCTGCCGCCGCATATCTTGTTGCAGTCGAGTGATGCGCTGAGGGGTGAGCAGCACATGGGGGCCGATCCGTTCCGCCCGGAGTCGGCGTTGCCTGCGACGTTGCCGGATGGAGCGCATAGGGTGATCAAGGAGCAAACGGCGCAAGAGATGCGGCAGATGATGGCGGGCGTGGTGACCGACGGAACGGGCAAGGCAGCGCAGTTGAACGGATACAGCTCGGCGGGTAAGACGGGCACGGCGCAGAAGGTTGACCCGGTGACGCACACGTACTCGCACACCAAGGTGGTGGCGAGCTTTGCGGGATTTGCGCCGGTGAATCACCCGGCGATCTCGGTGACGGTGGTGATCGATCAGCCGACGGTGGGGATTCTGTATGGCGCGGAGGTGAGCGCGCCGGTGTTTCGCGAGGTGGCGCAGGAGGTGCTGGAGTACCTGGGCGTGCCGCATGATCAGGCGCTGAAGACCGAGCAGCAAATGAAGGAAGCAGAGAACACGGTGGAGCCGGACGATGTGCCGGACCAGCATCTGGGGGATTTGAATTCGGTGTACGACGAGGTGAACAATCTGCCTCCGGATGATCCGCTGCGGCAGCCGGCGAATGCGGCGGCGATGGCGGAGAATCGCAGCGCGGACGAGGCGTTCGAGGAGGCGGCGAAGGACAAGCCGAAGCCGGCTGGGTTGGCGGCGCTGCCGGACAAGGTGCTGGCTGCGTTCCATAAGCGTGGAGGCGCGCCTGGGGTTGCGACCGTGGCGGCGAGTGACGAGAATGTGGCGGCGCCGGTGATTCGGCCGCCGGTGCAGGTGCGGGACAATGGGGCGGTGGTGGTCGATCCGGGGCAGCGGGTGGCTGTGCCGGACTTTCATGGCGACGATCTGCGAACGGTGGTGGAGCGTTTGGGGGGACTTCGGTTGAGGGTGCGGACGCTGGGCAGTGGGCTGGCGCAGGACCAGGCTCCGCTGGCGGGCACGATGGTGCCGCTGGGGACGGAGATCGTGGTGCGGTTTACGCGCTAGGCGGTGGCGAGAATTAAAGACAAAGGCAAAGGCCTTGACGCAAAGGGCGCGAAGTAAGCCAAGTTGCGCCACGGGTTCGGGGGCCTAGAATCTTAAGCATGCAATGGAGTGATGCGGTGGCGGCGGTTAGCGTGGTGGAGACTGCCGGGCGGGGGGATGTGCAGGTGCGCGGCGTGCAGTATGACTCGCGCAAGGTGAGCGCGGGGGATGTGTTTGTGGCGATGCGCGGTGGGACTGCGGATGGGAACCAGTTTATCGACGCGGCGATTCGCAAGGGTGCGGCGGCGGTTGTGACGGACTCGCTGGAGAGGTTTGTGGATCTGCGCGCGCAGCAGCCGGAGTTGGCGCTGGCGTTGGTGGATCGCGAGACGAATGGAGGACGGCGGGCGCTCGCGGAGATTAGCTCAGCGGTGTTTGGGGAGCCGGAGAAGAAGCTGAAGGTCAGCGCGGTGACGGGGACGAACGGGAAGACGACTACGGCGTTTCTGCTGGAACAGATGCTGAGGAGTGTTGGCAGGAAGTGCGTGCTGCTGGGGACGATTGAGACGCATGTGGGCGATGTCGTGCGGGAGAGCGAACATACGACTCCAGAGAGCCGGGATGTGCTGGCGGTGTTTGCGGAGGGCGTGCGGGCGGGGTGCACGGAGGTGGTGATGGAGATGAGTAGCCACGCGCTGGAGCAGGAGCGGGTGTGGGGGATTCCGGTGGATGTGGCGATGTTTACGAACCTGACGCAGGATCATTTGGATTATCACGGGACGATGGAGAAGTATGCGTGCGGCGAAGGCGCGGCTGTTTGAGGGGGTGGGTGCCGGGGCGCCGAGGGTGGCGGTGATCAATGCGGATGATCGCGTACGGGGCGGTGATGAAGGCTGCTGCGCGCGGGGTGGAGACGGTTTGGACGTATGGGCATCGCGACGGCGTCGGAGAGTGAGCCGAGTTTTCTGGCGTAGGAATGTGGTGCTGAGCGCGCGGGGTGCGGCGTTTGAGCTGGTGACGCCGGTGGGCGTGCGAGAGGTTCGGTCGCCGCTGATCGGGACGGTTCAATGTTGACAATTTGGCTGGCGGCGATGGCGGCGGCTGTTGCGCGAGGATTGACGCTGGATGAGGTCGGTGCGGTGTGCGGCGACGATTCGGCCTGGTGCCGGGACGGTTTGAGGTGGTGGCGGATCCGCGAGCTGGATTTACGGTGGTGGTGGATTATGCGCACACCGATGATGCGCTGGAGAATTTGATTCGGCTTGCGCGCGAGACCTGGTGAGGCGAGGGTGGGCGAGTGATTACGATGTTTGGGTGTGGTGGGGATCGAGATAAGACGAAGCGGCCGAAGATGGGACGGGTTGCGGCGCGAGGGCAGTGATTTGGTGGTGGTGACGAGCGATAATCCGCGCAGTGAGGATCCTGTGACGATCATTGACGAGGTTTTGGTGGGAGTGCGAGGAGACGTCGGCGGAGTGTTTGGTGGAGGTGGATCGGCGGGCGGCGATTGGGGTGGCGATTCGTGCGGCGCGGGTGGGGGATATTGTGCTGCTGGCGGGGAAGGGGCATGAGAAGACGCAGACGTTTGCGGATGGGGTGGTGCACTTCGATGATGTGGAAGAGGCGGAGAGGGTCTTGCGGGAGATTGGCCGATGAAATTGACGCTGGGACAGATTGCGGATTGGATTCATGCTGAGGGTGAGTTTGATACGAGCGCGGAGGCGGTGGGGTACTCGATTGACTCGCGGACGATTGGCGCGGGGGAATTGTTTTTTGCGGTGCGCGGAGAGCGCGTGGATGGGCATGATTTTGTTGAGACGGCGCTGGCGGATGGGGCGGTGGCGGCTGTCGTGAGCATGCGGTGGCTGAAGCCTGCGCTGGTGGATGAGGCGCGGCTGTTGCGGGTTCCGGAGAGCGCGTCGGATTGTGTGCTGCACTCGATGCAGATGTTGGCGCAGCGGGTGCGGAGGGAGTGGGGTGGGCGCGTGATCGGGGTGACCGGGTCGGCGGGGAAGACGACGACGAAGGAGTGTGTGGCGGCGGTGCTGGCTACGAAGTTTAGGGTGTTGAAGACGGAGGGGAACTATAACAACCACTTCGGATTGCCGCTGACGCTGCTGCGGCTGGAGCCGGAGCACGAGGTGGCGGTGCTCGAGATGGGGATGAATCATGCGGGGGAGATTCGGGCGCTGGCGAAGATTGCGGAGCCGGATTGGGCGGTGGTGAGTAACGTGGGCCCGGTGCATTTGGAGTTTTTTGAGGATGGGATTGAGGGAATTGCGCGCGCGAAGTATGAGCTGGTGGAGGCTCTGCCGGCGGATGGGATTGCGTTTCTGAATGCGGATGATGAGCGGGTGCGGGAGTTTGGTAAGGGGATGGGGGAGCGCGCTGTTTTGTTTGGGACGAGCGAGAAGGCCGCGGTGCGGGCGGTGCAGATTGACGATCATGGGCTGCGGGGGACGGAGTTTGAGCTGGTGGCGGGCGCGCGGCCAATGCTTTGGCCGGTGATTCTACATATGCCGGGGCGGCACAACGTAATGAATGCGCTGGCGGCGTATGCGGTGGGGCGTTCGAGTGGTGTGGAGCAGTTCGATGCGATTGGTGCGTTGGAGCGGATGCGGCCGACGGAGAAGCGCGGGAATTTGGTGGAGTGGGGTGGGGCGGAGATTGTGAACGACACGTATAACTCGAATCCGCGGGCGCTGGAGGGGATGGTGGAGGCGCTGAAGAAGACGGAGGCGAAGCGGCGGATTGTGGTGGCGGGGGAGATGCTGGAGCTGGGGCCGGAGGGTGGTCGGCTGCATGAGGCTTGCGGGGAGGCGATGGAAGGGGTGGATGTGGTGGTGGGGGTGCGGGGGTTGGCGCGGGAGCTGGTGGCGGGGGCGCGAACGGTGGGCGTCGCGGCGGAGTTTGTGGAGACGCCGGAGCTGGCGGGGGAGTGGTTGCGGGAGAATCTGCGGGAGGGGGATGTGGTGCTGCTGAAGGCGTCGCGCGGGGTGAAGCTGGAGCGGGCGCTGGAGGTTCTGCGCGTGCGGACTGTGAGGGCGGGACGAGTGTACAGAGGAAGATTCCCCGGCGCAGGTTCGGTGGGTGAATCACACAAGAAGCACAAGACTGAGCGGTAAGATTAGCGAAGGACTGCGGCCGCACGATCCGGTTCGACAACACAGACGAGGCAAGATCCGTTGCTCTATTGGTTGCTCTATCAAAAGCTGTTTCCATACTTTCCGGTGTTCCGGATCTTCCGCTATGTGACGTTTCGCTGCGCGTTTGCGAGCATGACGGCGATGCTGATCGGGCTGCTGATTGGGCCGTTCGTCATCGAGCGGCTGCGGGAGTTTCAGATCGGGCAGTTCATCCGCGAAGATGGGCCGCAGAGCCATCAGAAAAAGGGCGGCACGCCGACGATGGGCGGAGTGCTGATCTGCATTTCAATTTTGGTGCCGACGCTGCTGTGGGCGAACCTGACGAATCCTTATGTGTGGCTGGTGATGTTTGCGACGGTTGCGTTTGGCGGGATCGGGTTTGCGGATGATTACATCAAGGTGGTGAAGAAGCGGAACCTGGGGCTGACGTCGTGGCAGAAGCTGGCGCTGCAGTTTCTGGTTAGCGGAGCGATTGCCGTGGTGTTGCTGGCGATGCGCGGCGAGCATGCGTATTCGACGCGGCTGATGGTGCCGTTCGTCAAGAGGTTTCGGCCGGATTTGATCTGGGAGTGGATGGGGCATATTCCACACATGCATTGGCTGGTGGTGGTGCCGTTTGTGCTGTTTGTGATGCTGGTGATTACGGGCTCGAGTAATGCGGTGAACCTGACCGATGGATTGGATGGGCTGGCGATTGGGTGCACGATTATTGCCGCCGGCGCGCTGACGGTGCTGACGTATGTGAGCGGCCATGTGGTGTTCGCGGATTACCTTGAGCTGCAGCGTATGCCGATGGTGAGCGAGCTGACGATCTTCTGCGGGGCGATGGTGGGGGCTAGCATCGGGTTTCTTTGGTACAACGCGCATCCGGCCGAGGTGTTTATGGGGGATGTGGGGTCGCTGGCGCTGGGTGGGGTGATTGGGACGGTGGCGGTGATTATTAAGCAGGAGCTGCTGCTGCCGTTTATCGGCGGGGTGTTTGTGCTGGAGATATTGAGTGTGATTCTGCAGGTGGGGAGTTATAAGCTGCGGAATGGGAAGCGGATTTTCAAGATGGCGCCGCTGCATCATCATTTTGAGTTGATGGGATGGTCGGAGTCGAAGGTGATTACGCGGTTCTGGATTGCCGCGCTGGTGTTTGCGCTGTTTGCGCTGACGACGCTGAAGCTGAGGTGAGAAGAGCAGGGATTAGGGAACAGGGATTAGGGATTAGTTCGGGCTTTCAGCCCTCTGGGTTTGGGCGGATGGATACCTGGGGCTTCGCCCCAGGCTGTGATGGGGATGCGCCGTTGGCGCTAGCGTTGCGGTGATAAGGCCGAACGTTGAGACAGAGCAGCAGCGTAGAGAACACAGGGCGTAGATAGCGCAGAGCGTAGAGAATAGAGTGTGGAGTTTAGAAGAGGCGAGAAGCATGTTGGAGTTGAAAAACAAGCGCGTGTTGGTGGTTGGGCTGGGGAAGAGCGGGTTGGCGGCGGCGCGGTTTTTGAAGACGCTGGGGGCGCGCGTTACGGTTAGCGATGCGCGGCCGGCGATGCTGATTGCGGAGCTGTCGGAGTTGCTGGAGCAGGGGTTCATGGTGGAGGCGGGGAGCCATGGGCTGCTGACGTTTCGGCGGCAGGATTTGATTGTGGTGAGTCCGGGTGTGCCGATGTCGACGCCGGAGCTGAAGCAGGTGCGGGCGATGGGGGCGCATATTATCGGCGAGCTGGAGCTGGGGTTCGAGTATTTGAAGGGCGAGGTGATTGGGGTTACGGGGTCGAATGGTAAGACGACGACAACTACGCTGATTGGGGAGATTTTGAAGGCGGCGGGGCGGCCGACGCTGGTGGGCGGGAATATTGGGCGGCCGGTGACGGCGATGGTGGAGGAGAGTGTGGCGGAGAGCTGGAGCGTGCTGGAGGTTTCGAGCTTTCAGCTGGAGACGGTGGAGACGTTCAAGCCAAAGATTGCGCTGGTGCTGAATATTACGCCGGACCACCTGGATCGGCACGGAACGTTTGAGGTGTATGCGGGGCTGAAGGCTCGGATTACGGAGTTTCAGACGGCGGAAGATTTTCTGATCCTGAATGGAGAGGACAAACATACGCAGCTGATTGCGGCGAAGACGAAGGCTCAGGTGTTCTGGTTCAGTGGGCGGCGGCCGATGAAGCAGGGAGCGTTTGTGCATGGCGAGTCGGTGTTGTTTGTACCGCGCGAGGGGGCGAAGGCGGAGCCGGTGATGCCGGTGGCGGAGATTCCGCTGGCTGGGGCGCATAACGTGGAGAACGTGCTGGCGGCGGTGTGCGCGGCTCGGCTGGCGGGGGTGGAGAGCGAGACGATTCGCGCTGCGGTGCGGGCGTTCAAGGCAGTGGAGCATCGGCTGGAGTTTGTGCGCGAGGTGGGAGGGGTGACGTATTACAACGATTCGAAGGCTACGAATGTGGACGCTACGATGAAGGCGGTGGAGGCGTTTGCGGGCGGAATTCATTTGATCCTGGGCGGGAAGGACAAGGGGTCGGATTATAGGGTGCTGGAGCCGCTGCTGCGCGAGCGGGTGAAGACGGTTATCACGATTGGTTCAGCGGCAGAAAAGATTGAGCGCCAGCTCGATGGGGTCGTGAAGATAGAGAGAGCGGAGACGCTGGAGCGCGCTGTGGCGTTGGCGCAGGCGGCGGCAGTTGCTGGCGATACGGTGCTGATGGCTCCTGCGTGTGCGAGCTTTGATCAGTTTGAGAATTATGAGCAGCGTGGACGGGTGTTCAAGGAACTAGTACAGGGATTAGACACCCCAGCGAGCAAGGAACGCTCGCCGGGGACCCCGTAGGGAACAGGGATTAGGGATTAGGTGCATCGCAGATGGCGAAGCGGGTAGGCGTCGATAAATGGTTGTTCGGGACGGTGCTGCTGCTGGTGCTGTTCGGATTGGTGTCGGTGTTTTCGGCTTCGGCGGTGATTGCGAAGGCTACGCTGGGGTCGCCGTATGCGTACGTGTTGAAGCAGGCAGGGTTTGCGCTGGCGGGAATGGTGGCGCTGTTCATCCTGATGCGCGTGGATTATCGGAAGTACAACAATCCGAAATTGATTTTTCCGCTGATGGGGATTACGGGGCTGTTGTTGCTGGCGGTGTTTGCGTGGGGCGGTATGAATGGCGCGCATCGGTGGGTGCGGTTTCCGGGGTTGGGAACGCTGGAGCCATCGGAGCTGGCGAAGCCTGTGATCGTGGTGTTCCTGGCGTGGTTTCTGCAGACGCGGATTCATACGATCGACAACGTGAAGGAGACGATTCTACCGGCGGTGGTTCCTCCGCTGCTGTTTGTCGGACTGATTTTGCTGGAGCCCGATTTAGGTACGGCGTTGGTGTGCGCCGCGGTGATGGTGCTGATGCTGTTCCTGGCAGGGATGCAGATGAAGTGGATCCTGGTGGGCGCGGCGGCGGCTTCGCCGGTGTTGTATTACATGCTGTTTCATGTGGCGTGGAGAGCCAAGCGCATGCTGGTGTTTCTGCATCCTGAGGCCGATCCTAAGGGCGCGGGATTTCATATTATGCAGTCGCTGATTGCGGTGGGGACTGGCGGGATTCGCGGGCTGGGATTGATGGAGGGTCGGCAGAAACTTTTCTATCTGCCGGAGCCGCACACGGATTTTATCTTTGCGAATATCTCTGAAGAGCTGGGGTTGATTGGCGCTATCTGCGTGCTGGCGGCGTTCTGCATTCTGGGGTATCGCGGACTGAAGGCGGCGTTCCTCTCGACCGATCCGTTTGCGCGGTTCCTGGCGTTTGGGTTAACGTCGATCATTTTGGTGCAGGCGTTCTTCAACATGAGCGTGGTGCTGGCGCTGTTGCCGACGAAGGGGATTCCGCTGCCGTTTATTTCTTCGGGCGGCACGAGTGTGTTTGTGACGCTGGCTTGTATGGGCGTGCTGTTGAATGTGACGCGCGAGATCGATTGATGGAGCAGGGATTAGGGATTAGGGAACAGGGATTAGAGAAAGACGGCGCGTTGCGGGTGATGATCGCTGGTGGGGGGACGGGCGGGCATGTTATGCCGGCGCTGGCGATTGGGCGGGAGCTGCGCGACGTGCATGGGGCCGAGGTGCGGTTCGTGGGGACGGCGCGGGGGTTGGAGACGCGGCTGGTGCCGGAGGCGGGATTTCGGCTGGAGCTGGTGCGGTCGGGGCAGTTGAAGAATGTGAGTTTGGCGACGCGGCTGCGCACGATGGGGGATCTGCCGGTGGGGGTGTTGCGGTGCATGTCGTTGCTGCGGGAGTTCAGGCCGCAGGTGGTGGTGGGTGTGGGTGGGTATGCGAGCGGGCCGGCGATGATTGCGGCACTGCTGTTGGGGATTCCTACGCTGGCGTATGAGCCGAATGCGGTGCCGGGGATGACGAATCGGGTGGTGGGGAAACGGGTGAGTGCGGCGGCGGTGAACTTTGGGCAGACGGCGAAGTACTTTCGCAATGCAGAGGTGACGGGCGTTCCGGTGCGGCCGGAGATTTTTTCGTTGCCGGAGCGCGCGGTGGGTGCGGCGCCGCGATTGCTGGTGACGGCGGGGAGTAATGGGGCGCTGGTGTTCAACGAGACGATGCCGTTGATTGCGGCGCGGCTGCTGGAGGAGGTGCCGGGATTGACGATTGTGCACCAGTCGGGGCCGCGGGCTTTGGAGGCTACGCGGGCGGCGTATGCACAGAGTGGGGCGGATGCTTCGCGATGGGTGGTGGAGGCGTTTTTGATGGATATGCCGCAGCAGTATGCGGCGGCGGATGTGGTGCTGGCGCGGTCGGGGAGCACGGTGGCGGAGTTGTGTGCGGCGGGGAAGCCGTCGCTGCTGGTGCCGTTTGCGGGGGCGGCGGATGATCACCAGCGAAAGAATGCGGAGGTGCTCGTGGAGGCGGGAGCGGCGGAGATGCTGCTGCAGCGGGAGGTGACGCCGGAGTCGCTGCGGAGGGCGCTGGTTGGGTTGCTGACCGATGCTCCGAGGCGGGCGGCGATGGCGGAGAAGGCGCGTTCGCTGGCGCGGCCTGGAGCGCTGCAGCGAATTGCCGAGATGGTTTTGCGGCTGGCTGGGAGAAGTGGGTAGTGGGTAGTAAGTAGTGAAGGGCTGAGGAGTGATCCTCAGCCCTTTGTTAATGGGATCAGCAGGTTCGCTGATTAGTGGTGTCCGCCGCCACCGCCGCCGCCGTGGCTTCCGCCGCCGCCGCCGCCGTGGCTTCCGCCGCCGCCGCCGCCACCACCGCCGTAGTGAGCGCCGCCGCCGCTGTAGCTGCCGTGGCTTTGAGCGCCACCGTAGTTACCGCCGCTATAGTTGGCGTGGCTTTGAGCGCCGTTGTAGGTGCCGTGGCTCTGGGCGCCGCTGTAGTTGCCGCCACCGTAGTTCGCGTGGTTCTGAGCGCCGCTGTAGGTGGCGTGGGTTTGAGCGCCTCCGTTGTAGCCGCCGCGAGCGGCGCCGTTGATGCCGGAGCCACGGTAGCTTTGGCCGCCGTGAGCGGAGCCGTTGTAGGTGACGTGGGCGTAGGAGGTTCCGCCGGGACGGCCGTTGTAGCCGGCGTAGGCGTGGTTATAGTAGTTGCCGTGGAAGCCGGGTCCGAAGTGGCCGTAGGCGCGGTTGTACCAGAAGTGTCCGCCGTTCCAGTAGCCGCCGTAGAAGCCGACGCCGAAGTAGCCCCAGCCGTAGTTGATACCACCGTAGTAGCCGACGGTGAGGCCCCAGTAGCCGGGGTACCAGCCGTAGTAGCCACCATAGAAGCCCCAGTAGCCGGGGGTCCAAAGGGCTCCGGAGTAGGGAGGAAGCACCCAGGCGCCGTTGACCCAGTAGTAGTTGCCGCCGCCCCAAGCCCAGTAGCCGGGGGTCCAGAGGTAGCCGTCGCCGGGGCAGGGGGGCTGGTCGTAGTCAGGGTAGGCAGGAGGAGCGACGTCAGCTGTGAGGGCGGGGTCGGCTTGAGGATATCCGGCTTGCGGATTTTCGGCTTGCGGATTTCCGGCGTCAGGATAGCCGGGAGCAGCGTAGGCTCCGTCGGGGCCGTTTGCCTGTGCCTGCAAGGCGGGCACGATGAGGAGTGAGGCGGCGCCGAATGCCAATGCTGCGAAAGAGTTGCGAATTGCGCTTGTGACTTGCATGTTTCCTTACCTTCCAGCCGCTGGTCGCAATGTTTGTGCAGGTTGCGTGGATGCGGCGAGGAGAGTCCGGCCGTTGGTTTCCGTATCCGGGGCTCTCAGTACGATTAGACACGTACTTACCTGATTTGTTGCGGTTTCTTTGCCCAGGTTTCAAGGACTACCCGCGATTGTTGGCGGGCTGGTTGTCCCAGAGTCACCCCGTTCCCTCCCTCCAGGGATTTTGGCCATAAAGGCCTGAGGCGAGGGGAGGGAGGTCTGGAGTTATAGCTGCGCTGATCGGCTATTGTGGAAGTAGCCGACATGTTGCCTTCGTTCGCGCTGGTCAGTGCTTTGGTCACGCTTGGAGCCCTGTTCAGCTTTCTCAGTTATCGAGTACTTCGCCTGCCGAGCAGCGTCGGTACGATGTTGCTGTCGTTGGGGGCAGCGTGCGTGCTGATCGTGGGCGGGCATAGCGTTCCGGAGTTTCGCGCGGGCGCTCAGCAGATGGTGGCGGGAATTGACTTCAACCAGATTGTGCTGCACGGTATGCTGGCGTTCCTGCTGTTTGCCGGAGCGCTGCAACTCGACCTGCGGGAACTTGAGCGCGAGCGCGTCTCTGTGCTGAGCCTGTCGATCTTCGCGACCGCTCTTTCGACGGTCATCGTGGGACTCCTGTTTCGAGCCGGTCTGCACCTGGTTGGCATTCCCATCAGCACGATGGAAGCACTGCTCTTTGGCGCGTTGATCTCGCCTACGGACCCGATCGCTGTCTTGGATATGCTGCAGCGTGTCGGCGCGCCTGCTGAACTTAAGGTTCAACTTGCGGGAGAGTCGTTGTTCAACGACGGGATCGGCGCGGTGATCTTCGTGGCGCTTCTGGGCGCATCTACAGGTGAGTCGGCACATGGAGGTCTGCCATCTCCGGCTGCCTTCGGTGGGTTGTTGCTGGTGGAGGCGGGCGGTGGTATCGCGCTGGGATTGGCGCTTGGGTATCTTACGTATCGTCTTATCCGGATGGTGGACAGCTATCGGGTGGAGGTGATGCTTACTCTTGCGCTCGCGATGGGCGGCTACGTGCTTGCGGACAAGCTTCATCTTTCGGGTCCGCTGGAGGCGGTTGCGGCCGGGCTGATGGTGAGTGGGACGGCGCGGCGGTTCGCGATGTCGCCGACAACGCGCGACCACCTGGAAAGCTTCTGGGAGATGATCGACGACATTATGAATGTCGTTCTGTTTCTGCTGCTTGGATTGGAGCTGCTTGTGCTTCCGCTTAGCTACTCGTTGCTGACGGCGGGATTGATCGCGATACCGGTGGTGCTGCTGGCACGCTACGCGAGCGTGACGGCAGTGGTGCGGACGCTCGCGGTCTGCCGGCAGAGAGTGACCGGGAATGTGGCGGTGTTGACGTGGGGAGGGTTGCGCGGCGCACTGGCGGTTGCTCTTGCGCTTTCGCTGCCTACGGAAGCAGCCGGTACGCGCAATCTGCTGCTGGCCGCGACGTACATCACGGTCGTCTTCTCGGTGGTGGTGCAGGGGTTGACGATTTCACCGCTGCTGCGCCGGATGCAGGGGCGGCTTGGGGATATTCCTTGTTAGGTGGGCGGACGGCGAGGGGCTTCGCGTGGTGGTGGGGTGCAGCGGTGGCGGCAGGAGGGAAGGCAATTCAGTCGTTACGCCTGCGGCTTCACTCCGGCCTTCGGCAGAGCGGAAGGAAGGCTTTTTGTTTGCGGCGCACCCGGGGCGTTGCCCCAGGCTGGTATATGTCGCGCCGTTGGCGCTTGAGGGTTGGTTGGGGCCCATGATCGAGGGGGTGCGTGTAGGTCGGTGGCGACGTGGTGTCCGGTCCCTTGGGGCGGGCTTTCAGCCCTTGAGGGTGTTGCGTTCGGTTACCCAGGCCTTCGGCCTGGGCTGTGATGGGATCGGGCCCTTGGCCCTTGGATGGGCGGGAGCAATCGCGCTGCGCCCGAGGCCCACTCATGACGATGGGACATGTCATGAATGGGGCACCGGGCGATGGGTTGCTGAGCGGCCGGCGGCGGGTCGGGTTCCCGGTTTGGCCGGGAAATGCGTGGGTGGGTCGACAGAAGCCGACTAATGAGGACTGATAGAATCGTTTTCAGCTACCGCCCGGTCATCTTCAACATTGCCTCTGGCAGGCGAGCGCCCTCAAGCGAAAGCTTCGACGTAGCCTCCTCGATCTGCTTGAGGTCTTCTGTTGTGAGATTGACATCGGCGGCTCCGATGTTCTCCTCCATCCGACTTGTCTTGGTCGTGCCAGGTATGGGGACGATCCACGGTTTCTGAGCTAGGAGCCAGGCTAAGGCAATCTGTGCGGGCGTGACACTCTTCCGCTCCGCTGCTGCTTGCACAGCATGGACGAGGACCATATTTGACTTGCGTGCTTCCGGCGAAAAGCGTGGCACGTGATTGCGGAAATCACTGGGATCAAACTTTGTGTTCTCGTCGATTTGCCCGGTGAGAAAGCCGGCACCCAGAGGGCTAAAGGGCACGAAGCCGATGCCAAGCTCTTCAAGCACTGGTAACACATCGTCTTCCGGCCCACGCCAGAAGAGCGAGTATTCGCTTTGAAGCGCCGTGACTGGCTGAACGACGTGCGCCTTACGAACCGTGTCCACCCCGGCCTCTGACAGGCCGAAGTGCTTCACCTTGCCCGCGGCAATCAGCCCCTTCATGGCCCCGGCTACATCTTCAATCGCAACATCCGGGTCGACGCGATGCTGGTAGAAGATATCGATGTAGTCCGTCCGAAGGCGCTTCAAGCACGCCTCGGCGGCAGCCTTGATATGCTCCGGTCGGCTATTCGTTCCCGGGCCTCGTTTCCCAGTTGTGGGATCGATGTCGAAGCCAAACTTCGTAGCGATCACGACCTGCTCGCGGAAAGGCTCGAGAGCTTCTCCCACCAATTCCTCATTTGCGAACGGCCCGTACGCTTCCGCAGTATCGAAGAAAGTCACGCCTTTATCGTAGGCTGACCGGATCAGCTTGATCATCTCGCCGTGATCCGAGGCCGGCCCGTAGGCCGAAGTCATGCTCATGCAGCCCAAGCCGATTGCTGATACTTCGAGGCTCTTACCCAATTTGCGCTTCTGCATTTGCGTCTCCTTCACCTGAGCTAAATTGGATGCAACTGGATGAATCCGTGCGAAGCATCAGTACCGGGAAACGCTGATAGCGGAGGTTTGTCGAACTGGGCGGCTTACAAACGTTCTTTAGTGTTTGGGTGGGGATTTGGGGGTGGTGAAGAGGGCTTTGGGGCAGATGACGTGGACGCCGTCGTTGGTGTCGACTAGCTGGGTGATGTCTACGTCGCAGGCGGTGGAGATGAGGGCGTAGGCGTCGTCGCGGGAGAGGTGGGGGTGGTCGGGGTTTTGGGTGGAGAGGAAGGTGATCATGTTGCGGACGGCCATCTCGGTGGCGGTCTTGAGGTCGGGGGAGAAGCCCATGGAGATGTATTCGGTGGGGGTTTCGGCGCGGGGCCAGAGGAGCTGCTCGCGGGTGGCTTCGCCCTTGTGAAGGATGAACTGGAAGGTGCCGGTGAGGAAGGTTTCGAGGGCGGTGATGTCGACTTCGCCGTTGCCCTGGCCGGCGTGGCCGTCGCCGGCTTCAAAGAGGGCTCCGGGAGCGTGGACGGGGTAGAAGATGGTGGAACCGGCGGTGAGCTCCTTGTTGTCCATGTTGCCGCCGTGCATCCAGGGGGGCGCGGAGTTCCACTTGCCGGCGGACTCGGGTGGCGCGATGCCCATGGAGCCGAAGAAGGGGTGGAGGGGGATGGTTACGCCCGGGGCGAAGTCGGCGGTCATGCGGGTCCGGTTGAGGGGGATGATCTTGGTGCGGCCGTAGGGGAAGTCGTCGGGGAGGAAGCCGCGGCCGGCGCCGAAGCCGTTGCAGGCGAAGTCGGTGGTGATGTCGATGTGGAGGACGCGGACTTCGAGGACGTCGCCGGGCTGGGCCTCGGCGATGGCGATGGGGCCGGTGAGGATGTGGCCGCCGGGGCCGCGGTCGGACTGCGGGACTTTGGTGTAGAGATCGCCGAGCCAGGTGGGGATTTCGTCGGGGTGGACGCCTTCGGACTCGAGGCGCTCGGGGGAGCCGCAGGTGGAGGCGGTTTGCATGATGACGGTGTCGCCAGAGTGGATGGTGAGGACGGGCTTGGCGTGGGCGGAGTAGTAGCCCCAGGCTACGGTGGATGGGGTGGCGAGGAGGGTTTGGGTGGTCTGGGCGGAGGCGTGGGATGGGAGGGATGCGGGGACACAGAGGGTTGCGGCGGCTAGGAGGAGGTGAGCGGGGCGCATGAGTTTGTATAGCACGAGGCGGTAACGGTGTACTTAGTCAATGCGTTATTGCTTCGGAGAGTTCCAGTTCGATCGCACCAGGTCGACGATGAAAGGACTTAGCTCTTGCATGCTTGGAGGTAGGCGAACAAAGAGTTGATTCATTTCGTGGTCACCGTCTTGGGACGGATCATAGAGGACGATTCCAGAGATTGGCAGGTTGTCTGGTAACAGCCAGCTTGCCGTTCCCAAACCTTTCGTGTTGGGTGGGGTTGTGAAATCGACGACGTGATCGTTTTCGTAGTGAAGTTTGTCTGTCGGGTAAGGGACGACAGGGAAGTCTTTGGCGAGCTCGAATCCTTCGGCGATGATGCTCTCGACATAGCTACGGTATTTCGGGAAGACGCGGGCCACGATGGGCGCAACCTCCATGCGTCCCGAGGTATCGCCCAGGATTGCGGATAGCTGAATGGCTGGCCCTGTGAAACCGTGCCAATGCTTGTGGTCGAGGAGTTTGGCGGCGTCGATTGATTCGGGCGCAACGTATAAGAAGTCGCCGTCAGAGCCTATCAGCGCAAAACAATGCCATCCGCGCGGGGCGACGGTTCCAATGCGGTCCGGGCCTTCGTAATAGGCCAGCTTTGACGAAATCTCTGGAGGAAAATTTTGATGGGGAGAATTGCCGGACGGGGCGGGTTGGGGGCCGAGCTGACCGTCGGACGGGCAGCCGATGAAGGGGATGCTGGAAGTATGCTGCGCGGGTGCTTGTACTGAGGCGGTGGAAGAGAGTGAGAGCGCGGTTGCGCAGGCGAGGGAGGCGAGGTGGAAGAGGGTTGGGCGGCGGAGCATGGGCGGAGACCTTCGGGGTCCTTCGGCTGCGCTTCGCGGAAGGCGCGAAGCTGCGCTCAGGATGACAGATCGTTGGTGGGATTGCCAGCGGGAATCTTGTGGGGACGGGTCGGTGCTGGTCAGGCTGCTGGGGAAGCGGGTTCCTGGGGAAGGGCGGAAAGAACGGCAAGGGCAAGAACGGGCGCTCGCTGCGCTCGGAATGACAATTTCCGAAAGAAATTGTCAAAGAACGGCAAGGCAAGGGCAAAAGAAGAAGCAGATCCCTGCGGGATGACAACCAAAAAGAGCAAGGGCAAAGGCAAGGGTAAAAGCGGCAGCGGCTAAGCGTCGGGATGAGGGAGAATGGAGGGATGAGTTTGCCGGAACATGGTATGTTTGCGCCTTCGCAGAGGGTGCATTTTATTGGGATTGGTGGGATTGGGATGAGTGGGATCGCGGAGATCCTGCTGACGATGGGGTATGCGGTTTCGGGGTCGGACTTGAAGGGGTCGGCTACTACGGAGCGGTTGGAGCGGTTGGGGGCGGTGATTTATTTGGGGCATGCGGCGGGGAATGCTGCGGCTAGTGATGTTGTGGTGACCAGTTCGGCGGTGGCGAAGGATAATCCGGAGGTGGTGGAGGCGCGGGCGCGGAAGATTCCGGTGATTCAGCGAGCGGAGATGCTGGCGGAGTTGATGCGGCTGAAGTATGGGATTGCGATTGCCGGGATGCATGGGAAGACGACGACTACGAGCATGGTGGCGGCGGTGCTGGCGGGGGGCGAGCTCGATCCCACGGTGGTGGTGGGCGGGCGCGTGGATGCGATGGGGTCGAATGCGCGGCTGGGGAAGAGCCAATACCTGGTGGCGGAAGCGGATGAGAGTGATCGGAGTTTTCTGATGCTGTCGCCGATCTTGGCGGTGGTGACGAATCTGGATCGCGAGCATATGGATTCGTATGCGGATATGAGCGATGTCGAGAACTGCTTTGTGGAGTTCATGGACAAGGTGCCGTTTTATGGGGCGGTGACGGCTTGCGTGGATGATGCGCGGCTGCGCGGGATTCTGCCGCGGGTGCGGCGGAGGGTTTATACGTATGGGGTTAGCGCGGAGGCGGACTTTCGGTTGCGGATGCTGCCCGTGAACCCGGTGAACCCAGGTCTCAAAAGCGAGACCTGGGGCACCCACGGTGGTGGGGGGGCGCATGCGCGGTTTGAGGTGAATGCTCGGGGGTTGGTGCTGGGGCCGTTTGAGCTGCATGTTCCGGGGCGGCATAACGTGCTGAATGCTACGGCGGCGGTGGCGATTGGGGTGCAGCTGGGGCTGGCTCCGGAGAAGATTGCTGCGGGGTTGGCGACCTTTCGGGGGGTAGACCGGAGATTTCAGGTGCGGGGGGTGGAGCGTGGTGTGACCGTGATCGATGATTATGGGCATCATCCGACGGAGATTCGGGCTACGCTGCAGGCTGCTCGGGAGTGCGGGTATGGACGGGTGCTGGTGTTGTTCCAGCCGCATCGATATCACGCGGACTCGGGATTTGATGGAGGACTTTGCGGGGGCGTTTGGGGATGCGGATGCCGTGCAGGTGCTGGATATTTATGCGGCGAGCGAGCGGCCGATTGAGGGGATTACGGGCGAGACGCTGGCGGCGGCGATTCGGGAGAAGAGTGGAAAGCGGGTGATGTATGCGGCGTCGATGGCGGAGGCGGTGGAGCGGTTGGCGGAGGATGCGCGGCCAGGGGAGATGATTTTGACGCTGGGGGCAGGGAGCGTGTCGCAGGCGGGGCCGATGTTGTTGGACGCGTTGCGGTGATGGCGATTCGAGATGGGGGCGATGCCCCCACCGGGTATATGCCGGGCCTTCAGCCCCTGGAATTCGGGATGGGGTGATTCCTAGGCCTTCGGCCCAGGCTGTGATATGCCGGGCCTTTGGCCCTTGGGTTGGGGTGTGCGCTTGGGTCTGTGGCCGGGGCAGGTCGAAATGGGCGGGTTGGTGTTCCTGATGGGGTACCCCCGGGGGTTAGTATTTCGGCGGGGTGGGTGGGCGCCGTTATAGTTGAGGGAACGGCGATTCTTCCGCGGCCTTGCTCAGGGCCTTGCGGAGATGAAGAAGACAGGTGCGAAGCGCGTGTCCGGGTACGAATCCGGACTGGGCTCGGCGGTGCTGACGGCGCCTGAGGAGAACTATGCTTCGGGGCCGTAGCGATTGGGGAGGCCGGGGCTCGGGGAACGCGCAAGGGGCCGGCGCCTGCGGGGGCGCTGCAGCGCGGGTATGGAAAAGATCGCTATGGGGATTCGGGGGCGGACAGCTCCTATCCCGATGAGTCTGATTATGTTCCGCAGCGGGGGAAGCTGGGGGCGCGGTTTCGCACCCTGCCGCGCAGTGTGGGCGGACGGATTGTGCTGGGGGTGGTGGCGTTTGTGCTGCTGGGGGCAGTTGCGGTTGCAGTTGCGGAGGCGCGGTCGTACCTGATGCACGATGCACGGTTTGTGGTGGCGAGCTCGGACGACATCCAGATTACCGGGGCTGAGCACCTGACGCGGGATCAGATATTGAATGTGTTTGGCGGCTGATCTGGAGCGGAATATTTTTCGGGTGTCGCTGGCGGAGCGGCGGGCGGATCTGGAGCGGTTGCCGTGGGTGGAGCACGCGACGGTGATGCGGTTGTTGCCGAACATTCTCCGGGTGCAGATTACGGAGCGGACGCCGGTGGCGTTTGTGCGGCAGGGGTCGCAGATCGGGTTGGTGGATGCGAGCGGTGTGCTGCTGGATATGCCGGCGGATGCGCCGGGCGATCCGCACTATTCGTTTCCGGTGCTGACGGGATTGTCGGCGGATGAGGCGATCTCGGAACGCGCGGCGAAGATGGCGATCTACGAGCAGTTTATGCATGACCTGGATGGTTCGGGACAGCACCTGTCGGACGCGGTGAGCGAGGTGGATGTTTCCGATCCTGAGGACGTGAAGGCGCTCATTACTTCGGGAAGCTCTGACATCCTGGTGCACTTTGGAGAGGAACAGTTTTTGCAACGGTACCAGGAGTTTCAGGAGCATCTGGCGGAGTGGAAGCAACAGTATCCGAAGCTGGCTTCCGCGGACATGCGGTATGAAGGACAGATTGTGCTGGAGATGCAGGGCGACGCCGATGCGGCGACGATTGGAACCGGCACGGCGGAGAGTGCCGGGGCTGCGCCTGTGGCTGCGAAGCCGGTTGCGGAAGCGAAGCCGGTTGCGGTGAAGCCTGCAGCACCGAAGCCGGTGTTCAGCGGTGCTGCGGCGACGCCTGTTGTGCCGAAGCCTGCGTGCGATGACGATTGCTGCGTCGACGCAGCCGATGCCGAAGCCCGACTTCTCGAATGCTGCGATGCCCAAGCCTGCGATGCCGAAGCCCGTGTCATTGAACGGGGCCGGGCTGAAGCCTGTGGCTGCGCCGAAGGTGACGGCGAAGGCGAGTCGGCCGGCTGCGAAGAAGGTGGTGGCGAAGCCGGTGGCTGGAAAGCCGAAGCCGGGGTCGGGGATGAGCGCGGCGAATGAGAAGGTGTTTGCGCGGCTGGCGGCAGAGCATCGAGCTGAGCTGGCGAGAGAGCATAAGGCGGGGAACGTTGCGAAGAACGGTAAGTCGGCTGGCAAGAGCGGAGTGACGCCGTGAAGTCAAAGAGAGTGATGCCGTGAATTCAAAAGGAATGATGGCGGTGAATTCAAGAGGGACGATGGCATGAATTCAAGAGGTACAAATCCATGAACACAAAGATGGACAACCTGATCACGGTGCTGGACGCGGGAAGCTCGAAGAGCTGCGTGCTGGTGGCGGAGTTGATAGATGGCGTGCTGCGGTATCGCGGGCACGGGATCGAGGTGTCGCGCGGGATGCGGCGCGGGCGTGATCTCGGATCTGGGGCCGGCGGCGAAGGCGATCAACGCGGCGGCGCTGACGGCGGAGCGGAGTGCGAAGGCTCCGATTGAGACGGCGGTGGTGGGGATTGGCGGGCCGCATGTGCGCGGGATGAACTCGCAGGGCGGCATCAGCATGGGCAGCCGGATGAAGGAGATTACGCGGGAGGATGTGCGGTCGGCGATTGACCGGGCGCGGAGTGTGGGACTGGCACCGGATCGCGAGGTGCTTCACCTGTTGCCGCAACAATTTATTTTGGACGACCAGGGCGGGATCCATGATCCGGTGGGGATGGTGGGGAATCGGCTGGAGGTGTGTCTGCATCTGTCGACGTGCTCGGGGTCGGCGTCGCAGAGCGCGGTGACGTGCGCGAATCGGGCTGGGCTTGAGGTGGTGGACACGGTGTTTGAGGGAATTGCTGCGGCGGAGGCGGTGCTGTCGGCGGACGAGCGCGAGCTGGGCGTTTGCGTGGTGGATATTGGCGCGAGTTCGACGGAACTGGTGGTGTTCTTTGAAGGCAGCGTGGCGCATACGGCGGTGCTGCCGATTGGCGGCGATCACTTTACGAATGATCTTGCCGTGGGTTTGCATGTGAGCGTGGAAGAGGCTGAGCAGTTGAAGCGAATGTATGGCAACTGCGTGGTGACATCGATTCCGCAGATGAACGAGATTGAGATTGGCAGCGATCTGGCTGTGGGCGGACACTCGGCGCGGATGGTGCGGCAGCGGTTTCTGGCGGAGATCCTGGAGCCGCGGGCGCGCGAGTTGCTGACGATGCTGCGCGACAATCTTCGCACTGGAGGTGTGCTGGAAGCGATGGGCGCGGGCTGCGTGTTTACTGGCGGCGGAGCGCACCTGGTGGGCTTCCTGGATAACGCGGAAAGCTTGCTACGAGTGCCAGCGCGCATTGGATATCCGGTGCCGTTGAGCCGCATGCCACCGGAGCTGGCGAAGCCGGAGTTCTCTGTTGCGATTGGAATGTTGCTATACACGCACCGCACCCAGGTGCGCAAGGCCAGCGAAGAACAGGGACTGGCGCAGAAGCTGAAGTCGATTTTTGCGGGCAGTTTTTAAAGACAGCGATTAGGGAACAGGGATTAGGGATTAGAGGGCAAAGGCTCACGAAAACGGCGGTTAAGGCTGGGGAGGTGCGGCCGGAAGGCGCTTGGAGACGGTAGACTGGATCATATGAGATTTTGCACAAGGTTGGCTGTAGTTTTGTTTGGATTGGGGTGGGCCGCAGCGGCACATGCCCAGGCAGGTGTTTATATCGGGTACCAGGCGACGCAGTTGAGTGGCATTACGTGCTTTGAACCAGCGCCGTCTCAGTGCTCGAGCACGGGCGGCAAAGTAAACCCGGCTGGATTTCAGGCGGGTGCGTATTACGACTTTCACAACTTCGGGCCGATGCGGTTCGGGTTGGACTTGCGAGGCGGGACGATGCACTCGAATAAGTCGGCGACAAGTTCCGCAGGTGGTGGGGACTCGACGGTTTTGGATAACGTGCTGCTGGGAGCGAGGGGCTCGTTTCGGACGCCGATCTCGTGGCTGACTCCTTATGTGCAGGTGTCCGCGGGGTATGCGCGGAGCAATGCTACGCTGCCGTTCGGCGCGAGCCTCACGACGACCACGCCTCTGCCGCGGCTGGAAGACAACTTCATCATGTATGAGGGCTTCGTGGGCGTAACGATACGGATCTTCCCGATGCTTGACCTGCGGCCGGTAGAGCTGGGCCTAGGGAACATGAACCGGTTTGGCAGCAGCGGGGCAACAGTAGATGGGCCGAGCTCGGTTGGCGTGAAGTCGATCGGTGCGTCGGTAGTGTTTCATCTGCCGTCGTCGCGATAGGTTTGAGGCAACAGGTAGCAGGAGAGCCGGTGCACGAACTGGACTGCCGGTAACCGAATTAGATGCACGGCGGATTTCGTGAATGCTAATGAGGCGTTCGCCGTGCACAATGAAGAGAAGTGAATCGCCAACGCCGAAGGAGATACGCTTATGTCCATGCCGCCTGAAAACACGCCCGGCGTTCCGCAAGACTCGCTCGACGAGAAGCAGCCGGATTCGCTGCGGATTCAGTATCACGAAGAGACGCAGCGGAATGCGCGGATCAAGGTAATCGGGGTGGGTGGTGGCGGGAACAACGCCATCAACCGCATGATTGAGGCGCATGTCGAAGGCGTTGAGTTTATCGCGGCGAACACCGATGTGCAGGCGCTGGAGGGATCGCATGCGCCGGTAAAGCTGCAGCTGGGCGTGAAGCTGACGAGCGGACTGGGCGCGGGAGCGAATCCGGACGTAGGGCGGCGGGCGGCGCTGGAGGATTCGGACAAGATTATTGAGGCGCTCGAGGGCGCGGACCTGGTGTTTGTGACGGCTGGTCTGGGCGGTGGGACGGGCACGGGGGCTGCGCCGGTGATCGCGTCGCTGGCGAGCGAGATGGGCGCGTTGACGATTGCTGTCGTGACGCGGCCGTTTGGGTTCGAAGGCAAGCGGCGGGCGATGCAGGCGGAACGCGGCTTGCAGGAGCTGCTGGAGTCGGTCGATACGCTGATCGTGATTCCGAACGACAAGCTGCTGACGACAGCGAAAGACGCGGGCTTCTTTGAGAGCTTCCGGATCGCGGATGACATTCTGCGCCAGGGCGTGCAGGGAATTTCGGACATCATCACGATTCCCGGCGTGATCAATCGCGACTTTGCGGACGTGAAGACGACGATGGCGGGGATGGGTTATTCGGTGATGGGGACGGCGGTACGGTCGGGGCCGGAGCGGTCGAAGGAGGCGGCGAGGGCCGCGATTGCTTCGCCGTTGCTGGAGGCTGGAGCCATTGATGGAGCGCGCGGGATTCTGATTAATATCACTGGCTCGAGCAGCCTGAAGTTGAGCGAGGTGATTGAGGCGAGCTCGATTATTCAGGAGGCGGCGCACGAGGACGCGAACATTATCTTTGGCGCGGTGCTGGACGAGTCGCTGGGCGAAGAGGTGAAGTTTACGGTGATCGCTACCGGGTTCCGCGAGGCGATGCCGGCGCGACGGGAGCGCATGATGGCGGCTTCTGCGCTACCGACAGCGCACCATGAGGTCGTGCCGCCAAAGGTTGTGTCGCGGCCGCTGGTTCCGAAGTCTACGCAGGAAGAGAAGCCTGTGGAGGAGACGAAGCCGTTGATTTTTGGGTCGCAGACGCCGAGGCCGGCGATTCGGTTTGCGAGCGAGGCCGAGGTGGAGCAGGCGCTGGGCGGTCGGGCGGTCGCGCAGCCAAGGGCGGCGGCTGCGCCCCCA
Source organism: uncultured Acidobacteriaceae bacterium (assembly GCA_963821165.1). Classification (GTDB taxonomy): domain Bacteria; phylum Acidobacteriota; class Terriglobia; order Terriglobales; family Acidobacteriaceae; genus Granulicella. Next base: position 1,036,715 of record CAWGCQ010000001.1, on the reverse strand, counting down.
GTTCCCACGGCGCCCCCTGTTCCCGCTGCGCCGGCTGTTGCGGAGCCGGTAGCTGAGGCGCCGGTGCAACGGCCATCCTATCCTGTGTCGTCGTACTACGAGACGGCGCGGCAACAGGCGTGGCATGAGCCGCCGCGGATTGACTACACGCCGCGTCCAGCGGACAACTTTGAGCATTTCAGGCCGTCTCATGTAGAGGCGGTCGAGGAGCCGAAGGCTGCGGCGCCTTCCGAGACGGCGCTTACGACGCCGGTTCCAGTCGTCGTGGAACACATTCCGCAGGTGTTTGAAGCATGCGCCGGTGGAGATGGAGCCGGTTGCGGAGCAGGGACCGGTGAAGCCATCGGTGTTTGACGATGAGTTTTTCCGGAAGCCCAAGGAAGATGTGGCGGAGGCTGCCAAGGTTGTGGAGGATCCGGCAACGAAGTCGTGGCCGGACCCGAGGATTCCGTCGTTTGCGGGGTACGCAAGTGAACCCGCTGCGGAGAACGATGAGCTGGATATTCCAGCCTTTCTGCGGCGGAAGCAGTAGACGGATTCGATGGATCGATGGATGACACCTGAGTACGGGGCGGTGTGTCCGATGCAGAAGGGCGCGGGCGTTTCGTTTGGGCGTGTTTGGAATCACGGACAGAACGGCTGCAAGGCATGAAGGTTAGCAGGTAGTTGAATTTTCGAAGAGAAGAGATGAGATGGGACGCAGGATATCAGGGCTGGTGATGGTGTTGTTGATGCTTGCAGGCGTGCTGAGAGCGCGTGCGACGACTACGCCGGCTCGGCATCGGCACAAGACGGTGTCGGCGAGCACGTCGCATCGGCTGGCGGCGCACAGTGTTCGGCGCACACGGGCGGGGGCAGCGTATGCGCATGCGGAGGTGGCGCATGTTGCGCGTCGTTCGCGCGCCTATGGGCACGCAACCATGGTGAGGGTGAGCGGCACGCGACGACGGATTCGGTATTACGGGGAGCGGTTTACGGCGAGCAGCTTTACGGATGAGAATCTGCTGACCGCGAATGATGTTACGGCAGGCGAAGATCCGGTGGTGCGTGCGGCTGCGGTCGAGGCGCTGGGCAACATGAACGGGACGGTGCTGGCGATCGATCCTTCGGACGGGCGCATCCTGGCGATGGTGAATCAGAAGCTGGCGCTGAGCGCGGGCGCGGAGCCCTGCTCGACGATCAAGGTGGCGGTGGCACTGGCGGCGCTGAAGGAGGGCCTGGTAAAGGCCGATACGCCGGTGAACCTTGGCGGACACTATTCGGTCGATCTGACCCATGCGCTGGCGCGGTCGATCAATTTGTACTTCGAGGTGCTGGGGCGCTCGATGGGCTTTGAGCGCGTGAAGCACTATGCGAATGAGTTTGGGCTGGGCGAGCTGGCGGGATATAACATTCCGGGCGAGCACCTGGGGGTGTATCCGGATACGGTGCTGCCGGCGGCTGATGGCGGCGTGGGACGGATGTGCTCGTTTGGCGAGAGCATCAGCATGACGCCGCTGCAACTGGGTGCGCTGGTGAGCGCGATTGCGAATGGCGGCACGCTGTATTACCTGCAGCATCCGACGACGCAGGCCGAGGTTGCGAACTTTCAGCCGCAGGTGAAACGGCATCCTCGATATCAAGGATGTGATTCCGCAGATTCTTCCGGGTATGGAGGGCGCGGTGGACTTTTCGGATGGCACGGCGCGCTCGCTGCGAACGAACTTTGTGTCAGTTTCCGGTGTTCGGGAAGACCGGTACGTGCTCGGATAACGGGACGCGGTTTGGCTGGTTTGTGAGCTACGGCGATGCGCCGACGGGACGGATTGTTACGGTGATCTTTCTGGAAGGTGGAAGAGATACGTTCGGTCCTAAGGCGGCGGAGCTGACGGGGCAGTTTTATCGGGCCATGTCTGATCGGAATTACTTTATGCAGTCGAAGCCGGAGAACACGGCTTCGGTGGGGACGGGTAGCGCCGCGCAGAAGTAGGGGTGTGCACACCGCGTGAACTGTTGCATCCTAGTGGATGTAGATGGATGAGGCAGTGCTCACGATGAAGATTCTGACAGCAGAAGAGATGGGTGTGGCGGACCGGCGGTCGGTTGAGGCCGGAGTGCCGGTTGGTACGCTGATGCAACATGCAGGCGAGGCTGTGGCCAGGTTTTGCTTGCGGCGATTTGGTGGGGACGGGCTGGTCGTCGTGCTGGCGGGTAAGGGAAATAATGGCGGCGATGGGATGGTTGCGGCACTGCGACTGGCGGAGGCTGGGCGGCGGGTGCGGGTGGCGCTGCTGGGGAAGGCTGGAGATCTGAAGGGGGAGGCGGCGCAGGCGTGGAAAGTGTTGGGTAAGCCTTCGACTGCGAAGAAACCGAGGTCTCAAAAGCGAGACCTGGGGCACCCGATTTCGGTCGAGGTGCGGGAGGTTGAAGATGAGCCTGGGTTGCGGGCGGCGCTGGAGGGTGCGGCGCTGGTGATTGATGCCGTCGTGGGCACAGGGTTCAAGCCTCCGCTATCACCCCAGCAAGCAGAGAACGCTCGCCGGGGGCCCCGGTTGCGCGGGCTGGCTGCTGTGGCGCAGGGATTGTTGGCGGGGAGCGATGTGCCGGTGGTGGCGGTCGATCTGCCGAGTGGGTGGGATGCGGATTCGGTGGAGGAGAAGGCGGAGGGGGCGTTTCGCGCGGATGCGGTGGTGACGTTTACGGCTCCCAAGCTGGCGCATGTGTTTGGACATCTGACGGTCGGGACGTTTGGGCCGGTTGTCGTTGCCGATATTGGGACGCCGGTGGAGGCGATTGCGTCTTCGACTGGGCTGACGTGGGGAGGGAGTTCGAAGGCGATTGCGGAGGCGCCGCGCGCGATCAATGGGAATAAGGGGCGGCTGGGGCATGTGTTGCTGGTGGGGGGCGCGTATGGCAAGGCGGGCGCGCCGTCGATGTCGAGTTTGGCTGCGCTGCGCACGGGTGCTGGGCTGGTGACGGCTGCGGTGCCGCGAGAGATTTTGCCGATTGTGGCGGCGGTTGCGCCGGAGTTGATGCTGACGCCGCTGGAGGAGCAGAGCTCAGCGTCCAGGGTGCAGGGGTCAGGGTTTGAGGTGGGTGGATTGGCGCTGGACCAGCTTGGAGAACGAGCCGCTTAAGGCCCTGCTGAAGGGCATGACGGTGGTGGGGATTGGGCCGGGGTTGGGGCAGGAGGGAACGACGCCGCAATGGGTGCGAACGTTTGTGGGGCGGGTGACGCTGCCGATGGTGATCGATGCGGATGCGCTGAATGCGCTGGCAGGGAGGACGTCGATGCTGAAGGATGCGGCGAAGAAGGGGCGGACGATTGTGCTGACGCCGCATCCGGGAGAGATGGCGCGGCTGGTGGAGATGAGTGTGAAGGAAGTGGAGGCGGATCGAGTGGGGTTGGCGCGCGGTTTGCGACGGAGCATGGCGTGACGCTGGTGCTGAAGGGCTGGCGGACGCTGGTGGCGCATCCGGATGGGCGGATTGCGGTGAATACTACTGGGAATCCGTCGATGGCTAAGGGTGGGAGTGGGGATATTCTGACGGGGATTGTGTGCGCGATGCTGGCGCAATATGCGGCTCCGAAGGGCGGGATAATGTGGCCGATGCAGTGGAGGCGGCGGTGTTTCTGCACGGGCTGGCTGGGGATTTTGCTTGCCTGGCGCAGGATGAGCATACGGTGCTGGCTACGGATACGGTGGGGCACTTGTGGGAGGCGTTTCGGGCGCGGGTGAAGGATGCGGATGGGCTGGTGTGGATCTCGGGAACTGCGACGAACGGGGTTGGGCGATGAAGGAGTGGGGTCGGGAAAAGCGGCTGCGGACGCGTAGTGAGAATGGGACGCTGGCGATTGGGTGAGCTGCTTGCGGAGTTGCTGCCGGCTCCGAAGCTGGTGGTGCTGCGGGGGGATTTGGGGATGGGGAAGACGACGCTGGTGCGGGGGATGGCTGCCGCGCTAGGTGCTGATTCTACAGAGGTTACGAGCCCAACGTTTACCCTGGTGCACGAATACAAGGGGCGCAAGATGCGGCTGATTCATCTGGATTTGTATCGGCTGGAGGAGGAGCGGGAGATTGAGGGGATTGGGTTGTGGGAGATGGCCGAGGCGCAGGACGCGCTGGTGATGGTGGAGTGGGGAGACCGTTTTGCGAGCGTGATGGAGCGGGCGGATGCGGAGATTGCGATCGGGCAGGGCGAGGCTGAGAATGAGCGGCTGCTGCTGGTTCGGTGGTAAGAAGTTCAGGGGAAACAACAAAGGCCGCGATGCTCGCGGCCTTTGTTTGGTTAGGGTTGAAGCTTAGAAGCGAGCGTGCCAGTCAGCGTTGGTACGGTCGCGGATGGCGATAAAGCTCGGGACGAAGATGGTGGAAGCGGAAGCGAGTGCAATGAGTGCGAGGTACATAGTATTTCTCCTTTGGCGCGCGCGGCCGGGCATGCCGGGATTGCGGCGCTCTAATAAAGCGTTTGATATCAGTGAATGTCTGCCGTGCGGGCGGTGTTGAGATCTTGACTCAGCCGTCGCGGTCGCGGGTCTAACTTGAAGGCTTGTGCGGTCCCGGGAGCTCACCAGGATCCTTTAGCCGCCGGTCGCTCGCTCAGTTTGAGGGAGGTCATCCGGGTATTGTGCACACAACCTGTTACGTATAAGACTAGCGATCGGTTCCGTTCGATGCAACCTTTTATCGCTCACCTTGTTCGTTATTCGCACGCTGCCCGTAGTTTATTGGGAAAAGCTGGGCGAATCAGGTCTGGTTTGTAGTACGGGGGTGGGTGGGGGTTAGTTCCATGAAGGGACTGTGAATTGAATTATTGTGATTTCGCTGGCCTTGCGGATCTGCGGCCTTAAAGCGGTAGATGGCGCAGAGTTCGTCGCCTGTGGAGCCGTACTCTTTTTGCTGGGCTATGGCGGCGCGGTCGGCGGCGTGGTCGGCTTGGGACATGGGGACTAGGCCGGTCCAGAGGCGGGTGAAGGCGGGGTGGCGGTCGAGGTAGGAGTCGTGTTCGGCGTTGACGTAGAGGAGGTCGAAAGGGTGTGGATTGTTGGAGATAGAGGTTTCGACGTGGCGGAGAAAGCGGCGGAGGAGGGGGAGTTCGAAGGGGTGAAAGAGGAAGGCCAGGATGGGTGCGGAGGGGAGGGGGTGGGTGGTGGCGTCGGCGTGGTGGAGGTGGATGGGGGAGAGGGAGTTGGCTTGTAAGTCCTTGTGCCATAGGGAGATATTGGCATTGGCGATGGCGGCGAGGTCGGCGTTGAGCTCTACGCCTTCGACGCGGAGGAAGGGGAACTGGGAGGCGAGGAGCAGGGCGCGGCCTTTGCCGGCGCCGACGTCGAGGAAGACGGTGTGATCGATGGGTTGCGGGCGCGTGCGCTGGAGCCAGATGTCTAACAAACCATGGAGGATAGACGGGGCGACGGCGTAGTAGGCGGTGAGCTCGGAAGGGCTGGTGGTGGTGCCCTGGGCGATGATGGAGCCGGGGATGAGGCCGGAGGTGTCGGTGCCGTGGAGCTGGTCGAAGGGGTGGATGGCGGGTTCGGGCTTGCGTCGGGACATGAGGTTTGGGGCGAAGCCTGGGAGTTTTAAGCGGGGTTTCGAGCGCAGTATAGCTGGGTTTCGGGTTACGAAGCGATGTCTATAGCCGGGTTTCGGGTAGCGCGGGCTCTAGAGGATGGGGAAGAGGGCGGGGAGGAGGTTGACCTCGACGCGGGAGATGGAGGGGAGGCCGAGCAGGCGATTTTCGACCTGGGCGCGGAGCTGGGCGTGTGGCGGTGTCGTCGGTGGAGGGGGAGTGAAGGGTGATGTGCGCGATGAATCGTGGGGGCAGGCCGGGGATGTTGGCGCCGGGTGCGTCGGGGTCGGGGGTGAGGGTAGCGGAGCGGACGAGGCCGGCGGCTACGATGTTGGGGCCGGTGGGGGTGTAGCAGTCGCGGAGGAGGTGGAGGAGGTCGGCGTCGGTCATGGGTTGGACGCTTCGAGAGAGGCGTCCCTCTCACTGTATCGTCCCGGGCGGAGGATGGGCTGTGATGAAACTTCAGTTCCACCTCTGGCTTGAACCTGCTCCTCTCACTTCCATGAGGATCAGTTAAAATTTGCCAAGCGGTTAATGCCATTGAATGCCGCGGCTTTGTAAGCTTCTGCGAGAGTTGGATAGTTGAAGACCGCGTCGACAAAGTAGTCGACCGTTCCATTCAAAATCATGACGGCCTGGCCGATATGGATCAACTCCGCAGCTCCCTCTCCAATGATGTGAACGCCCAAAATTGCATGGGTGTCCCGATGGAAGATCAGCTTCAGGCGACCGGTTGTATCTCCGCTGATCTGCCCTCTTGCGATTTCACGGTAGTATGCGACGCCTACTTCGTAGGGGACGTCTTCGTTGGTAAGCTGTTCCTCGGTCTTTCCAACGAACGAGATCTCCGGGACGGTATAGATTCCATACGGGTAGGCGGCCGCGTTTGATTGCACGTTTTCGTCTTCGTATATTCGTGCAACGGCGATACGTCCTTGTTCCATGGAGACAGAGGCCAGACTCGGGAAACCGATTACATCGCCAACGGCGAAAACATTCGGTATAGTCGTGCGGAAGTCCTTGTCGACTGCGATTCTTCCTCGTGAATCGGCTTTGATTCCGACAGCGGCGAGATTCAGGCTATCGATATTGCCCGAACGTCCGACAGCATAGAGGAGCGCTCCACCGGAAATCCTTTTTTTGCTTTCAAGATTGGCGACGACGGTTCCATCCTTTTGTTCCTCAACGCTCTCAACTTCTTCGTTGAGGCGAATCGTGACTCGGCTATCGCGCAAATGATAGCTCAGGGTCTCGATGATCTCGTGATCGGCAAACTCCAGCAGGGCCGGCCGTTTCTCAATCAGGGTGACCCGGATGCCGAGCGCGGCGAACATGGAGGCATACTCTACACCGATGACGCCACCGCCTACGACGATGAGCGTCTTTGGCAACTCCGGGAGGTCTAAGATGTGGTCGCTGTTAATAATGTTGCGGCCATTGATCGGGACTCTCGGTGAGATCGCCGGCCTGGTTCCTGTGGCGATGACGACGTTCTTTGTTTCGACCGCATAGGAGCCCTTCAGTCCCTCGATTTGAATCGTTGTCGGGTCAATAAACGAGGCGGCGCCGCTGAGAACGTCAACGCCGTTGCGGGAGAGTTGAGATTGAATCACCTCGATTTCACGGTTGACTACATGGTTTACCCGGAAGGTCAGGTCTGAAATGGAAACAGCTTCCTTGACGCGATAGTTCTGGCCGTAAATGGAGCGGTATTTGTATCCGGAAAAATGGAGCACGGCCTCTCGAAGAGTTTTGCTCGGAATCGTTCCGGTGTTTGTGCAGACGCCGCCCAGGGCACTCCGCGACTCCACGAGCGCTACTCGCTTTCCTCTTTTCACGCCAGCGATTGCGGCACGTTGCCCGGCAGGGCCGGATCCTATTACGAGCAGGTCATAGGGAGTCATTGGGTTTGGAAGTCCTCCAAGGATCAGAAACCGGTGCGCATCGTCTATAGCAAAGTGTTGCTACGGCGGACTTGTTGCGATAGGCGGTTTGGTGAGTGTAGTCCCGGAACCTTTCACATTTGATTAAACTTGCGTGCTCAAGCCTCTCTTATTTCAGAGCCCTGGAGCGGAGCGCGGTTTAGCGATTTGGGAGGGGTGGAGGGGTTCAACATTGTTTGTTGGACCGAACTTTCCGTGATGGAAGCGTCTCTATTGAGTATGCAGACGAGAAGGGAAGCGATGGAGCCTGGGACGTCTGACCACAACGCTGCTGGTGCTGCTGGCGCAGAGTGGCGACCGGGCTGCGCTGGAGGAGCTTCTGCGGGATGCGTATGCGCCGTTGCGGCGGTATGTGATTTATCTTGCGGGGGCCGAGTTGGCGGATGACATTTTGCAGGAGACTTCGCTGCAGATTTTTCGCAAGCTGAAGCATCTGCGCGAGCCGGCGGTGTTTCGGGCGTGGACGTTTCGGATCGCTTCGCGGATTGCGTTCGCGCACATGAAGAGCGCGCGGCGATGGCAGCCGCTTGAGGATGCGCCGGTGGAGCAGCTGACTACGTGGGACGCGGGCGTGGGGGAGTTCGCCGGATGAGGGGTTTCTGGAGTTGGTTGAGCATGTGTCGCCGGCGAGCCGAGCGGTGCTGCTGCTGCGGTATCAGCAGGATTTATCGCTGGAAGAGAGTGCGGCGATTTTGGAGATTCCGGTGGGCACGGTGAAATCGCGCCTGCATTACGGAGTGACTATGCTTCGCAAATATTTGACCGAGGAGAGGACACTGGCATGAGCCCTGAATCTACGAATCCTGACAATAGCAACGCGGAGCGCGCGTTTGTGCAACAAGCGTTGGCGGATGCTGACCGATCGGAGAGGACGTCGCGCATTGTGGTTGGCGTGCTGGCTGTTCTTGCGGTCGTGGTTTTTATCTGGATGCACATGTATATGTTTCCTCCAGAGAGTTTGGCTAGTCTGCTGCATTCGATTTTGCGGGTGGATCTTTTCTTCCTGGTGCTGTCGTTTGCGATCACCATGTATCTGCGGCGGGAGATGAACAAGAACACGCGGACGATTTTGCGGGCGTTGGCGAATACGCGGTCGCGGTGAGGGAAAAGGGCGGCCCGGATGGGCTGCCCTGGTTGCGCGAGCTCCGTGGAAGGAAGGCATCCCTCGGGGGCTAAAGCCCACATGGAGTGGGTGGCATTTTCGGCACGACTGAAGTCGTGCCCCTTCGAGGTGAGGGCTTTGAGAAGGCCCGTGGAGTTGAAGGCTGGTGGAGAGGTCGAAGAGTTGAGGCTAGTGGGATGTTTTGCTGGCTTGGCGAGCGGGGGCGAATTCGTCGCCCTTGTTCCACTCGATGGGGTGGGGGGCGTTGAGGACTTGCCAGCCTAGATCGATGCCGAAGCGGGCTAGGTTGGCGTCGCCGGTGAAGTCCCAGGTGGGGTCGAAGTTGTCGGAGAAGTTGTGGTAGTGGTTGTCGTTGAAGTCCTTCTCCTTGGCTACGCCCCAGGCGCGCGTCGTGGCCTTCGTAGAGAGTGCCGGCGTCGACGGAGAAGGCGGGGATGCCTACGCGGGAGAGGCTGAAGTGGTCGCTGCGATAGTAGCCGCCGGCTTCGGGGCGGGGGTCGGGGACGATGGTCAGGTGGAAGCGCTTGGCGGTGGCTTCGACGTTCGGGTAGAAGGTGGTGCGCTGGGCACCGTTGACGTTGATTTCTTGTTGCACGCCGAGGGGGAGGAGCATGTCGTAGTTGATGTCGAGGGAGATCTGGCGAGGCGGGGATGGGTGGATGCTGGCCTAGATATTCGGAGCCGAGGAGGCCTTGCTCTTCGGCGGTGACGGCGGCGAAGATGACGGAGTGGGGCGAGCGTGGATGCCGGATTGGGCGCCAGGCGCGGGCCATCTCGAGGAGCATGGCGACGCCGGTGCCGTTGTCGGCGGCGCCGTTGTAGATGTTGTCGCCGGGCATGCCGGGGACGAAGCCGAGGTGGTCGTAGTGGGCGGTGTAGAGGACGGCCTGGTCGGGACCTCGACATAGGCCAGTCGCACGGTTGACTTCTGGCAGCCAACTTCGCATTGGAACCTGGAAGCATGCCGACGACGTTGGGGCTTTGGAAGGGGCGGACGGTGCTGGTGACGGTGGCCTTGAGGCGGACGGGGAGTTCGATGGCGTGGAAGCCGGGCTTGCCGGCGGCTTCGAATTCTTTGTCGAGGTCGAGGTTGCGTAGGGCGAAGAGCTTGCGGGCTACGTCGAGCTGGATCCAGCTTGCGGCTTGCGAGGCGGGGGTTGGCGTCGTCGCGGAGGAAGGTTTTTTCGCCGGAGTTGGAGTTGTGGACTACGTTCCAGCCGTAGCTGGCGAGGTCGGTGCGATGGATGATGAGGGCGCCGATGGCTCCTTTGCGGGCGGCCTGTTCGAATTTGTAGGTCCAGCGGCCGTAGTAGGTGAGGGCCTTGCCGGCGAAGAATTTGGGGTCGTCGGAGGGTGGGTCGCCGACGATGCAGAGGATGACTTTGCCTTTGACGTCGACGTTGGCGTAGTCGTCCCAGTGGTACTCGGGTGCGGTGACGCCGTAGCCGACGAAGACGATGGGGGCGTCGAGGGTGGTGGTGGGGGTGAGGGTTTGGTTGGAGACTACGAAGTCGTCGCCGAATTTGAGGAGGACGGGCTGGCCGGTGGCGGGGATGAGGCTGAAGGTGGTCTGGTCGGGGATGACTTTCATGCCGACGAAGTTGACTTGCTGGAGGTAGGTGCCGTTGTCGCCGGCGGGGGCGAGGCCGTAGAGGGCGAATTGGGTGGCGATGTATTTGGCGGCTAGCTCGCCGCCGCGGAGGCCGGGGTAGCGGCCTTCGAAGAGGTCGTCGGAGATGAACTTGTCCTGGGTGCGGATGTTGGCGGCGCTGACGGAGGCTTCGACTGCGGCGATGGAGCCAAGCGGGACGTTCGCGTTGGATTGGGCGAGGAGTGGTGCGGCTGCGGTCGCGAGGAGGGACAGGAGGGCTGCTGTCGTGATGCGGTGGATATTCGGGTTCGGCATCCATCCTTTATAAAGCGTGGGAGGGTGGGCGTCTATTTTGGGTGGATGTTTGCGGCCTGGGAGGTTGGTGCGGCGAGAAAAGAAGAAGCAGATTCCTTCGCTGCGCTGCGGAATGACAGCCAGAAAAGCAAGAGCAACGGCAGAAGCAGATTCCCGGAGGGAAGGACAGAAGGAAAGGCAAGGACAAGGGCAAAAAGCAAAGGCAACGGCAAAGGCTTTGACGCAAAGGGCGCGGAGGTTGCCACGTTTCGCCACGTAAGACGGAGGGGATTAGGATGGAGCTCGAAAGCGTGGGGAGGGTGTATGGACGAAGAATCGATACGGGGGGCGCTGGAGGCGCATTGGGCGGCTTCGGCTGCGGGGGATGCGGATGCGGAGCATGCGATCTATGCGGAGGATTCGGTGTGTGAGTATCCGCAGTCGGGTGAGCGGATTCTGGGGCGAAAGAATTTGCAGGCGCTAAGGAGTCATCATCCGGGAAAGCCTTCGGGGTTTAAGGTGCGGCGGATGGTTGGGAGAGAAGATCTTTGGGTTACCGAGTACACGATTGTGTACCAGGGGAAGCCGGCGTTTACGGTGAGCATCATGGAGTTTCGCGATGGGAAGGTGGTGCACGAGACGCAGTATTTTGCGGATCCGTTTGATGCGCCGGCGTGGCGGAAGCAGTGGGTTGAGCAGTTGGCTTGAGAATGCGGGCGTGACTTAGAAGTTGAAGACGGGGCCTAGTTGCAGGATGGGGTTAGCGCGGTTGATGAACTGCTGTTTGGAGAGCCAACTGAAAAAGGGCGGTGCGCCGATGCCGGGGTCATCGACCTTGTCGGTGCGATAGCGGACGATGGCGTCTTCGAGGCCGATGCGAAAGCCGATGCGTTGGGTGAGGCGGTAGTCGAAGGCTAGCTGCCAGTCCCAGGCGAAGTGATGGATGGCGCCGAGGGCCGGTTGCTGTGGGGTGCCGTTGGCGTCGGTGACGCCGGGGTAGGGGAGGCCGTCGGCGTTGCCGCCGGTGGTTGCGACGCGCGGAGGTGAGGTGAGGACCTGGTAAAGGACCGGGCTGTATAGATAGGCCTGGTCGAACTGCACCATGCCGGGGCGCATGGCGAAGTGGATGCCGTAGTAGTGCCATTGCTTGCTGGCGCTGAGGCCGAAGAAGGCTGTGAGCATGTTGCCGCCGGCGCGGTCGCTGGGTAGCGGGCTGGCGTTGGGGTGATAGCTGACGGCGGTGTCGAAGCCGAGCCAGCCGCGAAGCTTGAGGGTGGTTTGCAGGCCTCCGCCAATGGTGGTTTCGCGGCAGTTGAAGCAGGTGGGCGTGTTGGTGGCGATGCTGACGTTGTTCCAGAAGGGAGCGAGCTGGACGCGGGGGATGGCACGGTACTCGGCGACTTCTTTGGAGGGGAAGAAGTAGACGCGATTGGGCTGCTGGATGGGCTGCTCATAGTCGCGGTACCAAGGGACCTTCCAGCGGAGCATGTTGGCGAAAGAGCGCGAAGGGCTGAGGCCGCTGCGGACTACGAGAGGCCAGAAGCGGTCGGGGTGATGCAGCACCAGCGGGTTGGTGACGTAGCGATCGAGGAGGTCTTCGGCGGTGACCCAGACCATGCCGACGGTGGGGGTGATGATGAAGTCGACCCAGCCGGTGTTGTTGGTGTACTTGGTGTTTGGATGGCAGACGCCGGTTGGGAAATCGAAGGACTGGTAGAGGCAGTTTGTGGGGTAGGTGAAGCCGCCCTCGTTGCCGACGCCGGCCTCGCCTGCGGGACTGATTTCGGAGTGGGTGCTGTAGACGATGGCCCAGAGGAAACCTTTGAAGCGGGACTTGCCATAACCGGGGTCGCCCCATTGCAGGCGGCGGTCGGTGGGACTGTTCTGGATTTCGATGTAGGCAGAGACCGCGCCCTGCATGGGATGGCCGACGTAGTTGACGATGAACTGGTCGCCATCGTTCCAGCGGCGCATGTTGAATTGCTTGGCGGAGGCGAGCCAATCGTGCCAGAAGGGGCGGTGGCCGAGGATGTCGCGCATGACGGGGTCGCTGGAGACGCGAAAGCCATTTTCGACGACGTTGAACTCGACGCTTTGCCAGATGAGGCCGCGCCACTGGTAGTGTTCGGTGTAGCCGGGAGTGGGCCTGGCGTCGGGGTCGAAGCTGCTGGATTTCCACCAGCGCGGCGGGCCGGACTGGTTGGGAACCTGCGGCGGGGCGTAGGCGGGAGCGGGGATGTCGTTGTTTGAGAGAGAGGGTGGGACGTTGGTGGCGTCGACGATGGCGCGAAGTGTTGAGGGTGCGTCGGGGAGGTCGATTGGGGTGAGGGAATTCTGGGCAGGCGAATGGAGGCGCAGGCTTAGTACCAGCAGAAGGAAGAGTCCCTTGAAGAGCAGCGCACGCCCGGCGGGAGTGGTGGAGTTGCATAGACCCCGGCTGATTTCAGAGGACATCTCGACCTCCTTTATCCCGTTTCGCGTTCCTCAAGGATCTGTGTGGCTGCGCGGAGTCCGCTGCGAATGGCTGCGTGGACAGTGCCCCAGTTTCCGGTGACGTCAGTGTGCTCGCCGGCGAAGAAGAGGGTGTTGGCTTCGGGCTGGGCCATCGCGGTGGAGGCATCGATGGCACCGGCGGGGACGTAGCTGTAGGCGCCTTGCGCGAAGGGGTCGGCGGCCCAGTCGTGCGCGTGGGCGGCGACGAGGGCAGAGCGGACGAGATGGTCGTCGAGGGCGAAGATTTTCGCGAGCGTGGCGCAGGCGTCGGAGGCTAGTTCGTCGGCGGATTTTCCTTCGAGCGCTGAGGCGCGCGGGCCGCCTGCCCATCCGGTGAGGGCGGGCAGGGTGTCGGGGTCGGGGTGGGATGTCCACCACACGGGCGGGATGTGATCCGCGGCAAACAAGAAGCTCATGTTAAGCAAGAGTTTGTGGTCGAGCAACTGGCTTAATTGCCAGTATGGGGTTCGAAAAATCATGGTGAAACGGGCGGCGTGGCCCATGGCGAGGCGTCGTGCGTGGGCGATGGCGGCTGGTTCGGGGGTGATTTGGATTCCGCCAGGGCGGTTGGCGTTTTGGAGCAGCGGGAGCGGGAGGGTGATGAGGCAGCGCGGTGCGGAGAATTCGGCGTCGGTGGTTTTGACGAGAACTTTGCCGGGACTCCAGCGGATGTTGCGGACTACGGTGTTGAGGCGGATTTCGCTGCCGAGGTTTTTGATGCGGGCGGCGAGATAGTCGGGGAGCTGGGAGTAGCCGCCGGGGAGGCGCCAGGAGCGATCGCCTTCGATGGCGTCTTCTGCCTTCTGCTGCGTGCCGAGGGAGCGGACGCTGATGCGATTTGCGTCGGCGGCGTTGAAGCCTTCGACGTAGCCGGTGAGGGCGGGGCGGAGATGGTGGGGGACGTTGCTGGCGGCAAGCCAGTCGGCGAAGGTCTGATCGTGGGTCTGGTCGTGGCCGGAGAAATTTTCGAGGCGTTCGAGGGGTTCGAACATGGCGTAGTCGTTGGGGTCGTCTGCGGTGAGGGTGCCGGGGGATTGTTCGCGGAGCATGGAACCGTGGCGCTCGACGGTGGCTGCGCCGACTTCGTCGATGAGGGCCCAGAGCTCGGGGGCGCGGCCGTGGACGAACTCGGCGCCTAGCTCGACGATGCCGCCTCCCTCGACTTTCTGGGAGAGGATGCGGCCGCCGACGCGGGGTCTGGCTTCGAGGAGGCAGACGCGGAGGCCGCGCTCGGCTAGGGCTCGAGCGGCGACGAGGCCGGAGATGCCGGCACCGAGGATGAGCACATCGATTTCGTTGGGCAAGGGAAGTCCGCTTTCTGCTTATGACTCTGATGCAGTGTGAGGGGGGTGAGGATTGTGGTGTGCGGTGTTGCAATGTGGCGGGGTTGAGGAGTATGTATGGGAGTCGGGTTAAACGTTTACTGGCGGTAAAACTGCGTTTCGACGAGTGGCTTTCGACCCGGAGGAAAGGCAGATCAAGCAAAGGAGTCAGGCATTCTATGGCAAAGAAATGGAACTCATGGTTTGGAAAGATTTTATCGTTGCCGGTTCTTCTATCCGCACTAGGGATGAACATGGGATGCGCGGCGGCGGTGCCAGTGGTGACGCCAGCGGCGGTGGCTAATCCGCAGCCGTGTGATTTGCTTGCGTCGTCGACGCCGTGCGTGGCGGCGATGAGTACGACGCGGGCGTTGTATGCGGGTTATAGCGGACCGTTGTACCAGGTGACGCGGGCGTCCGATAAGACGACTGCGGATATCGGGCTGTTGCCGGATGGTTATGCGAATGCGGCGACGCAGGATACGTTCTGCGCGAATACGAGTTGCACGATTACGAAGATCTATGACCAGTCGGCGAATCATAATGACCTGACGCCGGCGCCTCCGGGCGGAGCGGCGAAGGGGCCGGGCCCGAATGGGTATGACTTGCCGGCGGTGGCCAATGCGCTTCCGGCGATGGCGGGTGGACACAAGGTTTATGGGATTGCGATTGTGCCGGGGATGGGGTATCGCAACGATACGCCGACAGGGACTGCGGTGCATGGTCAGCCGGAGGGCGTGTACATGGTGACTTCGGCGCTTGATATCAACACGAAGTGCTGCTTTGATTTTGGCAACGCGGAGACCAACAATCTCGACAACGACAAAGGACACATGGATGCCATTAATTTGATGTGCTACGGCTCGCCTTGCAGCCTGGGCGCGGGGCTGGATATGGAGAATGGCATCTATGGCAATCTTGCGGTGCCGAGCGGGACGATGTTTGTGACGGACATGGGTGCGAGCGATGGTCAGCATAGCTACGCGATCTACCAGGGCAACGCGCAGAGTGGAGGCCTGACGACTACGGGGATCATTCCGCTGCCGAGTGGGTATCAGCCGATGCAGCAGGAGGGTGCGATCATCCTGGGGATTGGCGGCGATAACAGCAACTGGGCTACGGGGTATTTCTTCGAGGGAGTGATGACGAAGGGCATGCCGTCGCAGGCGGTGCTGGAGACGGTGCAAGCCAATATTGTGAAGGCAGGGTATGCGGGGACGTTGCAGCCTTGAGACAGGCGGTGCTTCTTCATGCAGGCAGGGACTCTTCATTTTGTTTCGGGCAGGCTGGCGGCTGGCAAGACTACGCTGGCGCGGAGGCTGGCTGCTGAGCATCGGGGTGTTTTGTTTTGCGAAGATGTTTGGCTTGCGGAGTTGTCTGACGGGATTGCTTCGTTTGAGGATTATTTGAAGTGGTCGCGGCGGTGCCGAGCGGTGATGGGACCGCTGATCGTGGATGTGTTGAGGGCGGGGACGTCGGTGGTAATGGATTTTGCGGGGAACAGGGTGGAGGAGCGCGCGTGGGTGCGTGGTCTGGCGGAGGTTGCGGGAGGTGGGGTCGTGCTTCATTTCCTTGATGTGGATGAAGAAGAGTGCTTGCGGCGGTTAATGGTGCGGAATGAGAGTAAGCCGGAGGGGTTGTATTTCGCGAGTACGACGGAGGCGGAGTTTCGGGCGATTTGCGGGTACTTCCAGGCGCCGCGCGATGATGAGGGGCTGACGATTCTTACGCAGCGTGGTTAGGGCTTTGGACTGTGTGTGCAGAAGGGCGACCGAACGCTTGATCGTAATGTTGTGTGCTGGAGATGCAGAGGGGGTGAGGTAGAGTTGAGGCACTGCTTTTGGAAAAGCTTTGACGCAAAGGACGCAACGTCAGCAAAGTTTCGCCACGGGTTCCTGCGGAGAACTCGAAGACTTGCGTGGTTGGAAGGAATTTTATTTCAGGAGAGAAGCGATGAAGATGCGAGCGGCGGTGTTGGCGTTGGCGGCGATGGTGGTTGCCTGCGGTGTGCAGGCGCAGACTGCGGTGAAGCGGATTTATTCGGCGGGGACGCCGGTGGCGTCGCAGCGGTTTGCGGCGGCGATCTGGGCGGGGGACACGCTGTATCTTTCGGGGCAGATGGCTAGCCCGGTGACTCCTGCGGATGAGGCGAAGGGAGTTGCGGCGGTGTATGGCGATACCGAGACGCAGGCTACAAGCGTGCTGACGAAGATTGAGGCGCTGTTGAAGACGCAGGGTTTGACGATGGGCGATGTGGTGGAGATGCAGTGCTTTGTGGCGGGCGATCCGGCGAAGGGGGGCAAGATGGATTTTGCAGGATTGAATGCGGCGTATGCGAAGTTCTTCGGGACCGCGGAGCAGCCGAACAAGCCGGTGAGAGCGGCTGTGCAGGTAGCGGCGCTGGCGGCTCCGTGGGGGCTGGTGGAGATCCAGGTGATTGCGGTGCGGAGTAAGACGAGTACGGTGGAGACGGTGGGAGCGAAGTAGGCTCAGGCCGCTTCGGGGACGAGGGGGAAGAGGAAGAGGATGGAGGTGCCGCCGGTGGGGTGGTTGGTGGCGCGGATGGTGCCGCCGTGGAGGCGGACGGCGCGCTCGGTGATGGCGAGGCCTACGCCGAAGCCTCCGGTGTGGGAGCTGCGGGCCTGGTCGACTCGGTAGAAGGGGCGGAAGATTTGCGCGAGCTCGGCTTCGGGGATGCCGGGGCCGTGGTCGGTGACTTCGATGGCGGCGAAATGGCGGTTGTCTGTGATGGATTCGGCGACGCGAATGGAGACTTCGGTGCCGGGGTCGGTGTAGCGGATGGCGTTGCGGACGACGTTTTCGATGGCGCGGTAGAGGAGGTCGGCGTCGGCGCGGATGGTGCATTGGTTTTCTTCGACGAGGGTGACGGTGCAGTCGCGCTGCCGGGCTTCGTATTCGGCGTCGGGGAGGAGCTGGCGGCAGAGCTGGTTGAGTGAGACGGGTTCAAAGGCGGAGGTGTTCTCGCGGGCTTCGAGGGAAGAGAGGGTCAGGAGCTGGCCGATGAGCTGGTTGAGCTTGGCGGCTTCGCGCTCGATGCGGTTCAGGTGGTCATTGAGTTCGAGTTGGGGTGTAACTGCCGACGAAGAGGTACTCTCCGTATCGGAGGTATGGACGGTTTGGGATGTAGCGTCCTCGCGGGCGAGCTCTAAGGCTACGCTGAGGCGGGCTAGCGGGGAGCGGAGTTCGTGGGAGACGTCGCGGAGGAGGAGCTTTTGGGCGTCGACGAGGGACTCGAGGCGTTCGGCCATGTGGTTGAAGTCGTGGACTAGGCCCTGGAATTCGTCGGAGTTGGATTGCGAGGCTGCGGAGGGTGATTGTTCTACGCGTGCCGTGAGGTCGCCGTGGGCGAGGGCGCGTGCGGCTTTGCGCATGCGGACGAGGGGGCGGGTGAAGAGCAGGACGAGGATGAAGGTGGTGAGGCCGCCGACGGCGATGGCGACGGGGAGTTGCGGGAAGGCGAAGTGGAGATAGGCCCAGCGGCGTTGCGGGGGCTGCCTGGAGGACGGCGGTTGAAGCCAGATGTACTCGAAGCGTGTGCCGTTGGAGGAGGTAATGGGCACTAGCCAGATGGATTGGTTGTCGATGACGCGGCCGTCTACGCGGTTGGGGAATGGGGTGGAGATGCTGGGGAGCGTGGGTGCGTTCTCAGTGGTGCAGAGGAGTTGGCCGCTGTTGGAGAGAAGGGCGGCGCCGGAGGGTTCGAAGCGGGTGGTGCTGTTGCGGAAGCCGGTGCAGCCGCTGGTTTCGAAGTCGGTGAGGGCGAGGGTCGCGGTGTGGTGCAGTGTGGTGTCGAAGGCTTCAGAGCCGGCGGGGCCGGGGAAGTGTTGGCGCAGGATGAGCGTGGTGGAGATGATGAAGATGAGGCTCTGGGCGAGCCAGAAGATGGCGAAGATTTTCCAGAAGAGGCTGCGCATTCAGGGTCGGCCTCCGGCGAGGGTGCGGCGAAGTACGAGCTGGTAGCCGGTGCCGCGGACGGTCTTGACGCGGTCATCGACGGTGGCATCGGTGGCGAGTTTGCGGCGGAGACGGCTGACGTGCATGTCGAGTGAGCGATCGAAGGGGTTCCACTTGCGGCCGAGGACGGATTCGGCGAGGGCTTCGCGCTCGACGACTTTGCCGGGGGAGCGCATGAGGACTTCGAGGAGGGTGAACTCGACGTCGGTGAGATCGATGAGGGTGTTGTCCTGGCGAACGGTGCGCGCGGCGGGGTCGAGAACGAGGTCTTCGACGATGAGAGCGGAGGATTCGGTGGCGGGCGTGGGCGCGGTGGTGCGGCGGCGGATGGCGCGGATGCGGGCGAGGAGTTCGCGGGCGTTGAAGGGCTTGGCGAGGTAGTCGTCTGCGCCCATCTCGAGGCCGACGATGCGGTCGACGTCTTCGCCGCGCGCGGTGAGCAGGAGGACGCTGTCGGTGGATGTGGTGCGGAGGCGGGTGAGGACTTCGAAGCCGTCGATGCCGGGGAGCATGACGTCGAGGAGGATCATGGGCCAGGGGCGGGAGCGCGCGGCTTCGAGGCCGGTGTCGCCGCGATGGACGGCGGTGACGCGGAGTTCGTAGCGGGCGAGATACTCGGTGAGCATGTTGCAG
Source organism: uncultured Acidobacteriaceae bacterium (assembly GCA_963821165.1). Taxonomy (GTDB): domain Bacteria; phylum Acidobacteriota; class Terriglobia; order Terriglobales; family Acidobacteriaceae; genus Granulicella. The sequence goes on along the minus strand of CAWGCQ010000001.1, from coordinate 1,017,791 downwards.
AGCTCTACGTCGTCGTCGATGAGGAGGATGTCTTCCATGCTCTGGCTAGGGTAACGCTGCGACGTGCGCTGTGCGGAAAAAGGATGTAAAGAATGGTCACGAGGGTTGTGACACAACGTTACATAGCGTGACGCAATGAGGGGGCACGGCGCTGGGGATGCGGTCTTCTGGAGGAGCGTCGAAAGGACGGCGCTTTGATCATGAAGAGTGCGATGCGGTGGGTTTTGAGTTTGTGGATTGTGGGTTTGCTGCTGCTGGTGGGGACGATGCCCTTGCTGGCACAGGGAGCCACAGGTGCGATCGCGGGAACGGTGACAGATCCGGATGGCGCGCTGGTGCCGTCAGGCGGCGATTGTGCTGTCGAGTGGGAGCGGTGGGGCGAGGAAGCTGACGAGTGATGCGGCGGGGGCGTTCGCGATCTCGCGGCTGGTGCCGGGGCGGTATGAGCTGCGGGTGGCGGCGAAGGGATTTGCGGCGTCGACGGTGAACGATGTGATGGTGACGGCTGGGAAAACCACGAGCGCGGTGGTGAAGATGGAGATCTCCGTTAGCACCGATGTGCAGGTGACGGCTGAGGCGACGGGGTTGAGTACGAGTCCGGATGAGAATGCGAATGCGCTGGTGATCAAGGGGAAGGATCTGGATGCGCTGTCGGATGATCCGGATGATTTGCAGAACGAGTTGACGGCGCTGGCGGGGCCGTCGGCTGGGCCGAGCGGGGCGCAGATTTATATTGATGGATTTACGGGTGGGCAGCTGCCTCCGAAGAGTTCGATCCTGGAGATTCGGATTAATCGCAATCCGTTTTCGGCGCAGTACGACAAGCTGGGCTATGGGCGAATTGAGATTCTGACCAAGCCGGGAACGAACAAGCTTCATGGGTCGTTCATGGTCAACGGCAATACGAAGGCGTTCAACTCGATGAATCCGTTTGTGACGGAAGAGCCTTCGTACTATTCGACGTTCATGATGGGGAACGTGAGTGGAGGATTGGGCAAGGATGCTTCGTGGTTTGCGAGCGTGTTCTCGCGGAATAACCAGTCGAACTCGATTATTAATGCGGAGGTGCTGGGGGCGAATGGGACGCCGGTGAACTATACGGCGGCGGTGCCGAATCCGCAGACGCGGCTGGATGTGAGTCCGCGATTTGATTTTCCGCTGGGCGCGAAGAATACGCTGAGCGTGCGATACATGCTGGATCGGCAGACAGAGACGAATAGTGGCGTGTCGGGATTTGCGCTGCAGAGCCAGGGGTATAACGTTTCGAATCACGAGAACACGATCCAGGTGAGCGACACGCAGATTGTGAATCCGCGGGTGGCGAATGATCTGAGATTTCAATACATGCGCGATCGCGACAACCAGGTGGCGAACGAGACGACGCCCACGGAGACGGTGCAGGGCGCGTTTACGGGCGGCGGAAATAATCAGGGCATGGTGCGCGACAACCAGGACCATTATGAGCTGCAGGATTATGTGACGGCGTCCGAGGGCAAGCACACGCTGAACTTTGGAACGCGGCTGCGGCTGACGCATGAGGTGAATTCGACGACGAGTGGTTTCAATGGAAACTATATTTATTCATCGCTGACGACCTATGCGGCGGGGACGCCTTCGGAGTATGACGTGACGGCCGGAAATCCTTCGGCGGCGGTGAATTTGTTTGATGGCGCGCTGTTTTTTCAGGATGACTGGAGTGTGCGGCCGAATTTGACGTTGAGTTATGGGCTGCGGTTTGAGGGACAGAATCGGATCAGTGATCATGCGGATTTGGCGCCGCGGTTTTCGCTGTCGTGGGCGCCGGGAGCGAAGGCGGGTAAGAAGCCAAATACCGTGTTGCGTGCGGGGTATGGATGGTTCTATGACCGGTTTGAGCCGACGTATGTGCTGGATGCGATTCATGGGAACGGCGTGAATCAGCAGAATTATGTGGTGAAGAATCCGGACTTCACCACGGATGCGCCGACGCCTGCGGAGCTCGCGAACCTGAGCACGGCTGCGCCGACGATTACGCAAGTGGCGCCGAATATGAAGGCGTCGGTGAATATGCAGGCGGCGGTTGGGGTGGATCATCCGTTCGGGAAATATGTGACGGTGTCGGCGACGTATATCAATTCGCGGGGCGTGCATCAGTATCTGAGCGACAACATTAACGCGTATGAGGTGCGGGACGTATGATCCGACGACGGGAACGGGGACGCGGCCGAACGGGATCAACGAGAATATTTATCAGTTTCAGTCGGGCGGCGTTTATAACCAGAACCAGTTGATGCTGAACTACACGGTGCGGGCGAAGAAGGTTTCGCTGTTCGGGTTCTATGTGCTGAACTCGGCGAAGGCGGATACGTCGGGGCCTACGTACTTTCCTTCGCAGCAGACGAATCCCGGGGCGGATTATGGGCGTGCGAATTTTGATGTGAGCAGCAGGTTTTTGCTGGGAGGAAATTAGCAGGCGCCGTTGGGGATTTCGTTTAGCCCGTTTCTGGTGGCGGATTCGGGTACGCCGTTCAACATTACGATTGGGCAGGATCTGAATGGCGACAACCAATACAACGATCGGCCAGCGTATGCGACGGCGACGAGCACGGACACGATGGACACGGCGTATGGCAACTTCGATTTGAATCCGGGCGCGACGGAGGCGAGGATTCCTTACAACCTGGGGACGGGCCCGGCGCAGTTCAGCATGAATCTGCGGGTGAGCAAGTCGTTTGGGATTGGGCCGCGGGTGGCGGGCGGGGTGGGCGGATCGCAAGGCGGCGGTCCGGGAGGGCCCGGTGGTCCTGGCGGCGGCCATGGTGGACCGGGTGGGCCTCCGGGAGGTGGGTTGGGGCCGGGTGGTTTGAGCGGGAACAATGGGCCGCCTCGGCTGGATCAGACCGTGCCACGACGTTTCTCGGTGACGTTTTCGGCGATGGCGCACAATGTGTTCAACCATGTGAACCTGGCGGCGCCAGTTGGCGTGCTGGAGTCTCCGCTGTTTGGGCAGTCGACTGCGCTGGCGGGAGGATTCTTCAACTCGGCGGCGTCGAATCGGAGCATTGATCTGCAGGCGAGCTTCAATTTCTGAGAGGGGCTGAAGGGTTCGGGAATAGTTTTTGATGTGGCTGAACAGGCGGCGGATGCAAATGTTTGGAGAGTGAGGGCCGGGAGTCTCGGGGAGGGTTTTGTGCGTCTCATTATTGAGCGCACTACAACCCTCCTGAGGCGTCTATGTGGATTGTCCGGCTAGCTCTTCGCCGCCCTTACACCTTCGTTGTGCTGTCGATGTTGATTGCCTTGCTGGGGATCGGGTCGGCGATTGAGACGCCCAAGGATATTTTCCCGAACATCAATATTCCGGTGATCACGATTGTGTGGACGTATGCCGGACTGACGCCTACCGAGATGGAAGGGCGCGTGGTGACGGTATGCGAGCGCGCGTTGACGACGACCGTCAACGACATGGAGCACACGGAGAGCGAGAGCTACCAGGGTGTCGCGGTGATCAAGGTGTACTTCCAGCCGAATGTGCAGGTGTCGCAGGCGCTGGCGCAGGTGACGTCGATTGTGCAGACGATATTGCGGGTGTTGCCGCAGGGGACGTATCCGCCGTTTGTGATCAAGTATGACGCGTCGTCGGTGCCGATCGTCGAGCTGGCGCTGAGCGGGCAGGGGCTGAGCGAGGCGGATCTGTATGACGATGGGCTGCAGTTCATTCGGCCGCGGCTGGCGAATGTGAAGGGGGCGAGCGTGCCGTTGCCGTGGGGCGGCAAGGTGAAGCAGGTGATGGTGGATACGGATCCGAACCTGTTGTTCGCGCGGCATCTTTCGGCTAGCGACGTGTCGACGGCGATTTCGCAGCAGAACGTAATTCTGCCGGCGGGCACGGAGCGGATGGGCGATCGCGAGTACGTGATGAAGACGAACTCGAGCCCGGATGATTTGTCGGCGCTGAATGATCTTCCGATACGCGCGGCGAATGGGGCGGTGGTGTATGTGAAGGATGTGGCGCAGGTGCACATGGGGTTTGCGACGCAGACGAACATCGTGCGCGAGGACGGAAAGCGGTCGGCGTTGCTGGAGGTGCTGAAGAACGGCGACACGTCGACGCTGGATATTGTGTCGCAGACGAAGTCGATGATTCCGCAGTTGACGGCAGGGCTGGGAAATTTGACGGTGACGCCGCTGTTTGACCAGTCGATTTTTGTGCGGTCGTCGATTAACGAGGTGGTGCGCGAGGCGTGTATTGCGGCGTTGCTGACGGGGTTGATGATCCTGCTGTTTTTGGGATCGTGGCGGTCGACGCTGATTGTGTGTATCTCGATTCCGCTGTCGATTGCGACGTCGCTGATTATTTTGAGCGCGCTGGGCGAGACGATTAACGTGATGACGCTGGGTGGGCTGGCGCTGGCGGTGGGCATTCTTGTTGATGATGCGACGGTGGAGATTGAGAACACGCATCGGAACATGGCGGAGCGGCGGCCGCTGACGCAGGCGATTCTGCATTCGGCGCAGCAGGTGGCGGCGCCGGCGTTTGTGTCGACGTTGTCGATCTGCATTGTGTTTGTGCCGGTGGTGCTGCTGACGGGCGCGGCGAAGTTTCTGTTTACGCCGCTGGCGGAGGCGGTGGCGTTTGCGATGCTGGCGAGCTATTTTCTGTCGCGCACGCTGGTGCCCACGATGATGCATTTTCTGCTGGGAAAAGAGATTGCGCTGTACCAGGACCCGGGTGAGAGCGCGCGCGAGGAGCGGCGCAGCATTGTGTGGCGGATTCATGCGAAGTTCGATCGCCAGTTTGAGAAGATGCAGCACCACTATAAAGATTTGTTGGACTGGTGTCTGGAGCATGCGGCGATCACGCTGGGATTGTTTGTGCTGCTGTTGGTGGTGAGCTTGCCGCTGACGTTGTTTATCGGGAAGGACTTCTTTCCATACGTGGATTCGGGGCAGATGAAGCTGCATGTGAATCCGCCGCCGGGGCTGAGGCTGGAAGATTCGGAGCAGTTTTTCGCGGCGGTGGAGAAGGAGATTCGGACGCAGATTCCGGCGGACCGGATTCAGCTGATCCTGGATAATATCGGGCTGCCGAACAGTGGAATTAATTTGGCGTTCGGCGGGACCTCGACGATTTCGAACTCGGATGGAGATATACAGATTGCGCTGAAGCCGGGGAAGAAAGACACGCTGATGTATACGCGGAAGCTGCGCGATGACCTGCGGCGGAAGTTTCCGGATGCGACGTTTTTCTTTACGCCGGCGAACATGACGAACCAGATTCTGGACTTTGGTTTGCCGGCTCCGATTGATCTGCAGGTGATTGGGCATGACCCCGGGAACTATGAGCTGGCGACGAAGCTGCAGCGGCAGATTGCGGCGATTCCGGGAGCGGTGGATGTGCACCTTCACCAGGAGGTGGACTATCCGACGATGCAGATTAATGCGGATCGGACGAAGGCGAGGCAGGTGGGGCTGACGCAGTCGGATGTGGCGAATTCTACGCTGATTTCGCTGACGGGGTCGGGGCAGACGACGCCGAATTACTGGCTGAATCCGAAGACGCAGGTGAACTACCAGATTGTGACGCAGACGCCGATTTACCGGCTCGACAGCTTGCAGACGCTGGCGCGGACGCCGATTACGTCGCCGAACGGGAATACGACGCAGCTGCTGGGGAACGTGGCGGATTTTCGGCGGGACCTGTCGCCGATCATTGCCGATCACTACAACATTCAGCCGGTGTATGACGTGTATGCGGATGTGGACCAGAGAGACCTGGGCGGGGTGGCCAGCGAGATCGAGAAGATCATGGACCAGACGAAGAAGGGTTTGCCGAAGACGACGCAGTTGAACCTGCGCGGCGAGGTGCAGACGATGAACGAGTCGTTCCTGCGGCTGGGCGTCGGAATTATTTTTGCGATCATGCTGGTGTATCTGCTGATGGCGGTGAATTTTCAGTCGTGGTTGGATCCGCTGATTATTTTGATGGCGATTCCTTGTGCGTTCTGTGGGATTTTGTGGATGCTGTTTTTGACGCAGACGACGTTCAGCGTGCCGTCGTTGATGGGCGCGATCATGACGATTGGCGTGGCGACGGCGAACTCGATTCTGCTGGTGGTGTTTGCGAACGATGAGAGATTGGCCGGGAAAGACCGGCGCGAGGCGGCGCTGAATGCGGGGCACACGCGGCTGCGGCCGGTGCTGATGACGGCGCTGGCGATGATCATCGGCATGCTGCCGATGGCGCTGGCGTTTGGCGAGGGCGGCGAACAGAATGCGCCGCTGGGGCGAGCGGTGATTGGCGGGCTGCTATTTGCGACGATGGGCACGCTGTTTCTGGTGCCGACGATTTACTCGTTGCTGAAGAAGCATCCGCCGATGGATTACTCGAAAGAGATTGATGAAGAGGCTGGCCCGGTGTTGAGTGGGCACGGCCAGCAGCCACCGAATCCTTCGCAGGGAAGTCAGGAGCAACCAGCCTAATGGCCGATGACAGGAACGATCCGATTGATCCGAAGCGCGAGCTGCCATGGCCCGAGGAGGGTGATCCGCGGAAAGTTGGCGAGCAGTTTGCCGATCCGAATGCCGCGGATGATCGGCGGCTGGGAAGAGAGTTTGAGAAGACGAACTCGAGTCGTAAGAAGCATCATGGGCCGCCGCTGAAGGAGCGGATTCACTGGCCGGAGAATCGGAGGCCGCTGTATTGGTTTCTGATTGCGTTTGTGATCCTGGTGGTGTTGGGGTTGCTGGCGGGCGGGCTGCCGCGGCTGTTTCGCAACAGGAACATTGACCAGCGCTCGCAGGAGGAGAAGAACGCGAAGCCGGTGGTGGAGACGATGAGGGTGGTCCAGCCGAAGAACCAGGCGGGACTTGCGGTGCCGGGAACGACGATTCCACTGACGCAGGCGTACGTGTATGCGCGGGCGAATGGGTATCTGCAGAAGCGGTTTGTGGACATTGGCGATCATGTGAAGGAGAACCAGCTGCTGGCCATCATCGATGCGCCGGATCTGGATGCGCAGGTGGCGCAGGCGCGGCAGCAGGTGTTCCAGGCAGAGCGGCAGCTGGAACAGCAGAAGGCGCAACTGGCGCTGAACACGGTGACGGTGGAGAGATATCGGGTGCTGGTGCGGAAGGGGGTGTTCTCGCGGCAGGATGGGGATACACAGGAGGCGAACTACGCGTCGCAGGTGGCGAATGTGCAGGCGGCGCAAAGGAACGTGGATGCGTTCAATGCAAATTTGCAACATCAGTTGGCGCTGCAGAGTTATGAGCAGGTGCGGGCTCCGTTTGCGGGCGTGATTACGGAGCGGGATGTAGATGTGGGCGCGCTGATTTCGGCGGCGGGGGTGAGCTCGGGCGCGTTGAATTCGCCGCCGCCGCAGGGGCAGAACTCGAGTGCGGGCGGAACGACGCAGGCGGGAGCGACGAATAACTCGGGGAGCTCGGGGAGTGGGCCTACGGCGGCTGTGTCGGCGCAGACTCCGGGGCAGGGCGGGCCGCTGTTTGGGATTTCGGATGTGAAGCGGCTGCGGATATTGGTGTCGGTGCCGGAGGGGTATGCGCCGGCGATCCATGTGGGATTGAAGGCGCCGATTGAGGTGCAGGAGTACCAGGGTGCGCCGTTGTTTGCGGAGGTAACGCGAACGGCGGACTCGATCGATGCGAATACGCGGACGATGCTGACGGAGCTGCAGATTGATAACTCGGCGGGCAAGCTGATCTCGGGGATGTACGTGGTGGTGACGTTTCCGCCGGCGCCGGGGGTGCAGGCGCCGCTGGTGATTACCGGAGACGCGATTGCGATTCGCGGGAATACGACGCAGGTAGCGACCGTGGTGGATGGAAAGATTCACGTGGGTGCCGGTGACGATTGGGCGCGACTTCGGGAGCGAGACGGAGATCACGACGGGGCTGAAGGCGGGCGACATCATTGTGACGGATGTGACAGATGATGTGGTCGAGGGCGCGGCGGTGCAGATGCATATGGCGAAGAGCGCGGCGCAGCAGACGAGCTCCGCCGCCGCAGAATGTGCCGCTGGGCGGAAGCACGCAGTATGGCAATGCGGATATTACGGACCAGAATCTGCAGGGGAAGCAGGGGCAGCAGAATCAGAGGGGCAAAGGGAAACAGCAGGGTCCGAGTAAACAGAAGAGCAGCGAGAGTAAACCATGAGGCGGGCTAGGCGGAGCGGGGTTGAGAGGTGTGGCGGCTGCGGCGATGCTCGTGGCGGGCGATGGTTGCGCGGCGACAGGCTCCGTCGCCGTCGCCGCCGCTGCCGCCGCAGAATCTGCCGGCGCTGAGTCCGGCGCCGACGGAGCGGTCGGTGCCGCCAGGCTGCGGAGCCGCAGATCTCGCCGCTGGATGGGCATGTGCCGCCGCCGAATGCTCCGCAGCCGCAGTTGCAGCATGCGGAGGACACGAAGGTGGAGCCGCAGCGCGAGGGCGTGACGGGATTGCGGCCGGATGTGCTGGGATTTCTCGGGCCGTTTCGAAGGCCGACGGTGCCGCCGCTGTTCGATGGGAGCTCGGCGCGGCTGGATGGGTTGATTCGCGATGGGAAGCTTTACCTGACGCTGCAGGATGCGATTGCGCTGGCGCTGGAAAATAACCTGGACGTGGAGACGGAGCGCTACAACCTTACGCTGGCGAGCACGGATTTGGTGCGGGCGAAGGGGGGCGGGAGTACGCGCGGTCTCGACTTCACGACGGAGCTGCCGCAGAATGGCGTGGGCGGGCCGGGGTCGCCGCTGTTGAATGCGGCTACGGTGAACAGCAATCCGACGACGCCGACGGTGACGGATTTGACGTCGCTGAATGCGACGACGCAGACGCAGCAGTCGCTGTCGGAGTTGTCGACGGGGTTTACGTATTCGCTGGGGCCGGCGGTGCCGCTGTTTGATCCGCAGCTGATTGGGGATGCGGGATATTTCAGGCGGTCGGATACGGTGACGCTGGGTAGTTCGTCGACGACCGGGACGGGGACGGGTGACGGGGACGACGGCGGGCACAGGGCCGCTGGATTTTGTGGCGGCGAATGTGGCGTATCTGCAGGGGTTTTCGACGGGGCTGCAGTTGGAGGCGATTGCGAACAATGCGTCGGCGGTGGAGTATGGATCGGCGTCGCAGCTGAATCCGTTTTCGACGCCGAGCACGTCGGTGACGCTGACGCAGCCGCTGTTGCGTGGGTTTGGGCGGGGAGTGAATCTGCGCTATCTGCGGATTGCGCGCGTGGACCAGAAGATCTCGCGACTGCTGTTTGAACAGCAGGTGATGGAGACGATCTATGGGACGTCGCGGCTGTATTTTGATCTGGTGTCGCTGGGTGAGGATGTGGTGGTGAAGGCGGAGTCGTTGCGTGCGGCGACCAAGCAGCGCGAGGACTATGAGAACCAGGAGCAGATGGGGACGCTGGCGCCGATTCAATCTGACGCAGGCGAAGGCGCTGGAGAGCTCGAGCCGGTTTGCGCTGATCCAGGCGGAGGGGCTGTACAAGGAGGAAGAGATTATTCTGCGCAACCAGTTGCTGCGGACGGCGTCGCCGGTGTTCACGGCGCAGTTCGACGAGATTGTCCCGACGGATCGGATTGTGGTGCCGGACAAACTGGAGGATTTGAATGTGCCGGCAGCTGGTGGACGCAGGGGTTGTCGCGAAGGCCGGATCTGGAGCAGGCGAAGTTGCAGGTGGAGACAGGGAAGATCAGCGTGGAGGCGAGCCGCAACAATGCGCGGCCGCAGTTGAATCTGTATGCGAATGCGGAGACGCGGGGAGCGAGTGAGCAGCCGTATGAGCAGCTGGGGTCGCCGGGGACGGGGTTGCCGACGACGCCGGAAGATCTGGCGCTGGGAGGGCTGAAGGTGTCGACGATTTACCAGGCGGGGTTGCAGTTGACGCTGCCGCTGCGCAACCGCGTGGCGGAGGCGGATGCTGCTCGGGACACGGTGCAGCTGCGGCAGGTGCAGGCGCGGACGGAGAAGGTGGCACAGCAGATTCGCGAGGATGTGGAGACGGCGGTGGTGGCGTTGCAGACGGCGCAGGCGGCGTATGAGGCAGCGACGCAGAGCAGGCAGTACCAGGCGCAGCTGCTGGATGCGGAGAAGGATAAGTTGTCGGTGGGGCAGTCGACAGATTTGGCTGGTGCTGCAGAATGAGGCGTATCTGGCGCAGGCGAAGTCGACGGAGATTGCGGCGCGATCGAACTGGATGAAGGCGCGGATCAGCCTGGATTATGCGCTGGGGGATTTGCTGGAGAAGAACCACATTGAGCTGGATGATGCGATTCGGGGGACGCTGCCGTAGGGTGGGACTCGCCTGGGGTTTTGTGGAAACCCACATCTCAGAAGCGAGATGTGGGGCACCCAGGTTAGATTGGTCAGGCGCTGGTGTCCTGGTGGTACTTCACGCAGTTGTCGATGTGGTGCGCTGCGATGGCTTTGATGGAGTGGTCGGACTGAGATTGGGCGGCGCCCTGGCGGTAGACACCTAGCCAGGTGAGGCAGCTGTGGATGTCCTGGATGTGGCCATCGTTCTGGTTGGGATCGAGGGGCAGGAGTTTTTGGAGGTCCTGGATAGCGGGCTCGTAGGTGGGGGCGGGATCGTCGCGGAGGGCGGCGGCGTGGTCGTAGGCGGCCCAGGCGGGGGTGTTGCTGCGCGGGTTGGTTACGACGACGGGCGCGGGGGAGTCTGGAGAGCGAGCGGAGGTTCTTCTCGTCGCGGCGATGGCGAACGATGTTGAAGATGAAGAGGCCGAGGATGACGGCGAGGAGGACGTAGTGGCGGGGACGTAATCGCATGGTTGTCAGTTGTCAGTTCTCAGTTGTCAGTTGTCAGTTCTCAGTCGTGGGTGCAGTTCAACGAAGAACTGACAACTGGCAACTGACAACTATCAGTTTAGTGGGTGCGGTCGACTAGGTAGTGGGCCAGGGATTTTAGGGGGGTGGCGGCTGGGCCGAAGGGTTCGAGGGCGGCGAAGGCATCGGCGATGAGGTTGGCGGCGTCGTGCTTGGATTGCTCGATGCCGTAGACGGCGGGCCAGGTGGCTTTGTCGGAGGCGGTGTCTTTGCCGGCGGTCTTGCCTAGCTCGGCGGAGGTTTGGGTCATGTCGAGGATGTCGTCGACGATTTGGAAGGCTAGGCCGGCGCTTTCGCCGAAGGTACGGAGGCGGGCGAGGATGTCGGTGTGAGTGAGGTCTGTGGAGACCCAGGTCTCAGAATCGAGACCTGGGGCACCCGATTTAGCTGCCATGCCTAAGAGTCCGCCGCAGACGATGCTGGTGGTGATGAGGGCTCCGGTTTTGGCGCGATGGATTTGCTCGACTAGCTCGGGGGTGGGCTTTTGGTGTTCAGACTTCGATGTCGACGACCTGGCCGCCGATCATGCCGGGTGGGATTGCAGAGGGGGCGCCTACGCCGGTGCCGATGGCGAGGGCGAAGTCGTGGAGGATGGCGACGATGGTGGCGGGTGGAGCGGGGAGGTTGGAGATGACCTGGAAGGCGAGGTTCTGGAGGGCGTCGCCGGCGAGGATGGCGATGGCTTCTCCGAAGGCTACGTGGCAGGTGGGCTGGCCGCGGCGGAGGTCGTCGTTGTCGAGGGCGGGGAGGTCGTCGTGGATGAGGGAGTAGGTGTGGGCCATTTCGAGGGCAGCGCCTAGGTCGGCGGCGCCGTCGGGGATGTGGCCCGTTCCGGCTACCATGCGGGCGGCTTCCATGCAGAGGATGGGGCGGAGGCGCTTGCCGCCGGCGAAGGTGGAGTGGCGCATGGCGCGGTGGATGGAGTGGGGTTCGGTGGTGGCCGAGGGGAGGAGGCGCTCGAGCGCTGCGTCGGTGAGGGTGACGCCGGAGGTTAGGATGTCTTGCACTTCGGGGTTCATGGTCATGAGGAGATTCTACGTTAGTTGGGAGGGTGGGGATGTGCTGGCGGGGAAGGCGAAAGCGCTTCTAGCTTTTAGCTTCTAGCTAAGGGCAACTGCAACTGCAAAGACCAATGCGGGGTCCTTCGGCTGCGCCTCAGGATGACGGCGAAAAGCAGACAGCGGCAAGAGCAAGTGCAACAACAACGGCAACTACAGGGGTCCTTCGCTTCGCTCAGGATGACGGACTTTTAAGGAGAGGGCTAAAACGAGAATGATCAGCGAGAGGGCGGAGAGGATGAGGCCGAGGTTTTGGTCGGGGGTGCGGCGCCAGGTGATGTCGATGGTGCGTTGGCCGCGCGGTAGCTGCATGGTGATGAGGCCGTCGTCTCGGTGGGGTTGGGGATAGTGTTCGATGGAGAGGGTGTCGGGCGCGATCGCGGTGACGTCCCAGTTGGGGTAGTCGCGGAGGTTGAGGACGAGGAGTGCGGGTTGGGTGAGATTGAGGGTCAGGTGGTGGGGGGCTGGGGTGGAGAGGGTTTGGGTGTCGGGGATGGGGGTGTCGTCGGTGTCGAGGGTGGGGTTGAGTTCGGCGGCGGTGGGTTGGGTGTTGGGCGCGGGGGTGTTGGGGTTCGCAGTGATTGGGAGAAGCCAGTAGGCGGGGTTGTTGGAGCGGAGGGGATCGTTGTCGGCGAGGGTTGGTGTGTACTCGTCGGTGGGGGGAAAGCCGTGGTGGGTGGCGAAGAGTTGGGCCAGGTGCGTGGGGTCGTCGGTGGGGTCGGGTGGCTGGTGGAAGAGGCGGTAGGCGGGGACGGCGATGGCTAGCGGGAGGAGGAGGGTGAGGGCGGTGGTGAGCCTTGGCTTGCTGCGAACCCATGTCTCAGAAGCGAAGCCCTGCGCGGACGGCGAGAGTTTTGATGTGCGGGGGAGCCTGTCGAAGAGGAGAGCTAGCGTGAGGGCGAGGATCGGGGTTAGGAGGGCTAGGAGGCGCCAGGGGAATTGGAGGTAGGCGAGGTTGGGGAGGTGTTGCCAGATGGGGGCGGAGAGGGGCGTTAGGAGAAAGGCGATGAGGAGGGTTAGGAGGGCGAGGGTTGGGGTCAGAAAGGTCCGGGGTGCGTTGGCGGCTTGGAACTCTTCGGGGCCCTTCGGCTGCGCCCCTTCGACGCGCTGCGCTTGCTCAGGGGCTTCGCCCAGGATGACGGGGTTCTTGCACGTGAGGAAAAGTGCGATCAGCGAGAGGGCGGCCAGGAGCAGGAGGGTAGCAAGGAGGCTGATGGTGTGGTTGACGGCGTTGTGGGCGGCGTCGGCGGTGCGGGTGAAGAGGAAGTTGTCCTGGTAGCGCATGTTGGGAAGGATGGCCATGGCTGTCTGGATGTACTTGCGCTCGTAGGCGGCGGGGAGGAGGTAGAGGGCGGGGAGGGTGAGGCCGAGGAGGGCTGCCGGCGAGGTAGGTTGTCGCTAGATGGAGCGAAGAGCGGGCGCGCTGCGCGCGAGAAGCAGGTTCCTCGCTGCGCTCGGAATGACAGCCAGAAGGGCAAGAGCAAAGGCTGAGACCGACGCGGAGGGTGGCGAGGAGGGCGAGAGTGTAGCTGCCGATGACCGCGGCGGGGGCGTTGGTGAGCCAGAGGAGGGCGAGGGGGATCGCGATATTGCGGATGGTGCGTAGGGCGGAGGGAAGGTTGGTTGGGGCGGGGCGGAGGAGGGGGAGGAGGAGGAGGGGGATCCAGGCGGCGGCGAGGAGTTCGGCGTAGGGCGCTGCGCTCGAAGGCCGTGAAGAGCATGTAGGGGTTGGCGAGGTAGAGGGTGGAGGCGATGAGGGCGGCGTTGGGGCTGGCGAACTCGCTGGCTAGTTTGTGGAAGGTGAAGCCGGATAGGAGGAGGGCGATTGCGATGAAGATGGTTGGGCAGAGGTTGATGGGGAAGATGAGGGTGAGGAGGGCGCCTAGCATCCAGGAGATGGGGGGGTAGAAGAGGAAGCGGGGTTCGCCGGCGTTCCAGGCGGCGGTGATGTCCCAGTGGGGGTAGAGGGCGCCGTGGCGGAGTTGGTGCGCGGCGTCGAGCCAGCTTTGGATGTGGAAGGCGAGGTCCTGGCCGCAGGAGGGGCCGTGGATTAGGAGGGGGTGTAGGACTAGGAGGACGGTGAAGGGGATTAGGAGCAGCGGCTTGAGGTGGCGTGGGTTGGGGCCGCTGGGCATGAGTTATTGTGACATTCGAAAGAAGGTTCTAGCTTCTAGCCGCTAGCTTCTAGATAAAGGCGAAAGCAAGAACGGGAGACAGCAGGTTCCTCGCTGCGCTCGGAATGACAATTTCCTTTCGGAAATTGCCTAAGAACAGCAAGAGCAACGGCAACGGCAACGGCAAAGGCAAGAGCAACGGCAACGGCAACAGCAACAGCAACGGTAACAGCAATGGCAACGGCAACGGCAACAGCAAAGGCAACGGCAACGGCAACGGCAAGAGCAAAGTCAAGAGCAAAGGCAAGAGCAACGGCAAGAGCAAAGTCAACAGGAAAGGCAACTGCAGGGGTCCTTCGCTGCGCTCAGGATGACGCGATTTTTGCTGATGCTGGTAACTCGTGATCAACGAGCAGCCATCAACTGCTAGAAGCTAGAAGCTAGAAGCTAGAAGCTGGAAGCTAGAAGCTGGAAGCTGGAAGCCGGAAGCTCGAGGCCGTCACCGCGGAGTTAGCGTTAGGGTGTGTTGTGCTTCGGGGTGGGTTAGGGGGAGGGTGTAGGTGGTGCCCTGGAGCCAGGGTTGGAACTGGTCTAAGAAGTGGGGGCTGGCGGGGTTGCCGGATTCGCCGGTGGGGATGTTGGCGTGGGTGTTGTCGGGGTCGGCGAGGTCGGCGGTGAAGCGCTCGCTGGGGCCGAAGTGGAGGCCTGCGGCTTTGATGGTGGTGAAGTCGCCACCGTTGGGATGGAAGCCGGAGCCCGTGGGGACGCCGAGCATGGTGCTGATGGGGGAGTGGCTTCCGAAGATGGGGTGAGCGATGTCGATGGGGTGACGGGAACCGTAGGTGAGCGTGGAGAGATCGCGCGGCGCGTTCATGAAGCTGGAGGCCGCGTTCGACGGCGGTGGTGAGGAAGTCGTTCCAGTTGGGGAAAGCGTGCGGGAGCCAGCGAGCTGGGGTGTTCTGGAGAAGCTGCTCGAGTGCGGTGCGGTCTTCGCCCCAGGTGTAGAGGTTGAGGATGCGGGTCGAGCTGGATGTCGTCCAGCTTGCGTGGTAGTGGGCGTTGACGTAGTCGCGGATTTGGGGCGCGAGGAGCATGGGCCAGATCTCGTGATAGGCGGCGAAGGTGATGGCCGCGGCGGAGGAGTTGATGGAGACGTCGCCGTTCCAGCCGCGCAGGAGGTTGGCGGCTTGCAGGAGGCGGGCGTCCTTGTGGGTTAGCGAGCTGTGATCGAGGGCGTAGGCGAGGCGCTGGGCTACGAGGAGGTCGAACTCGGAGTGGACATCCATCTGGATGCGGAGCATGTCGGCGGGGGTGAGGGGATGGTTGGCGGTGATGCTGGCTTCGAGGAGGTGGTTGATGCGCTCGACGCGGTAGGGGTCGGCCCAGTTGTTGGAGATGTAATAGGGGTAGTCAGCAGGGGTGATGCGGGCGTTGGCGGTGGCGATGATGCCGGAGGTGGGGTCGAGTACGGAGGGGAGCGCGTCGTAGGGTATGTAGCCGGACCAGGCTTGCGAGAGGTCGAGCGCGTCGACGGGGATGGGGGAGATGGGCGAGCCGATGGTAGACCCAAGGCTAAAGACTTGGGGTATCTGATTGTCGCCGGCACTGGAGTTGGGGGTTGTTTGAGGGGTGAGGTTAGGGGAGGCGAGCTGGTTGCCGGACTCGTCCTGCTCGTCTTGGGATTGGGATTGGGAGGGTGCGGGGTGGAGGAGGAGGGGTTGGGTGGCGCGGGGGTGTTGGGTGGCGGGACCGCGGATGGGGATGCGGCCGAGGAGGTGGTACCCGATGTGGTGGGCGTCGGCATAGACGAGGTTTTGGGAGACGCTGCTGAAGCTGGCGAAGGCGGCGACGAGCGAGGCGGCGTCGGTGGCGGTGTTGATAGCGAGGAAGGGCGCGGTCTGGGTGGAGGGATCGTAGACGGTCCAGGCGAGAGCGAGGGGGCGATGCTCGGAGGGGTAGAGCGGGGAGATGATGGGGGTCTGGATGCTGGTGGCGCCGATGGTGTGGGTGGTGGTGAGGACGTCGAGGGAGATGTCGCGGCCGGCGCGGACGTGGATGAGCTCGGTGTGATGTTGGACGGGGGCCCAGGTGTGGTCGGGGCGTTCGTATTCGGTGGTTGAGCCATTTTTGCGGAAGTGCTCGATGAGGACGTCCTGGACGTCGGCGCCGGAGTTGGTGAAGCCCCAGGCGATGTAGGGATTGCGGCCGACGATGACGAAGGGGACGCCGGGGAGGGTGAAGCCTTCTACGTTCAGCGGAGTGGAGCCGTCGGCGTGGAGGGCGGCTTCGTACCAGATGTCGGGGGCGGTTAGGCCGAGGTGCATGTCGTTGGAGAGGAGTGGGGCGCCGGTGGCGGTGTGGGCTCCGCCGACGACCCAGTTGTTGGAGCCGTCGCGGCAGCCATTGCACTGGTGGGCGCGGAGGTCGGAGAAGATACGGAGGAGGTCGGCAGGGGACGCGTGTACGGATGCTTCGCTTGCGGCTAGCGTTGGATTGCGTGCGGGTTCAAGAGCTGCTGGGCGATGGTCAGCATTCTGCAAACCCATGTCTGAAGTTCCAGACATGGGGCACCCGGTTTTGTGGTGCGAGATTTTGTCGCACCCGGGTTGGGGGTGGATGGAGGATTGGGTGGGGTCGAGGGGGATTTGCTCTACGGGGGCGGAGGGTGCTGTTAGGTCGGGGGGTTGCTGGGTGGGAGGGTGATCTCGCCAGGAGCCTACGGGGTAGAGGTCGGGAACGAGGTTGGGCGGGAGGCTGGTGGAGAGGAGTTCGCGGTTGAGCTTGGTGGGGAAGTCGGTGGAGAGGTCCTGGGCCATGACGATGCCGATGAGGATGGAGTCGCGGGGATGCCAGGGTTCGGGGATGTAGCGGAGGATGTGGAACTCGACGGGGAGGGTTTTCTGGTGGGTGGTGATGTAGGCGTTGACGCCGTTGGCGTAGGCCTGGAGTTCGTGGAGCTGGTCGGGGGGAAGGACGGCGGTGGCGCGGTCGGCGGCGGCGCGGAGCTGGAGGATGCGCTGCTCGCGGTCGTGCTGGATGAGGGAGGGGCCGAGGATTTCGGCGAGCGTTCCGGCGCCGTGGCGGCGGAGGGAGTCCATCTGGAAGAGGCGGTCGGAGGCGGTGACGTAGCCCTGGGCGAAGAGGAGGTCGTCGAGGTTGGCGGCGTGGATGGAGGGGACGTTCTGCGCGTCGCGGGTGACGGTGACGGGCGCGGAGAGGCCGGCGACGGGAACGGTGCCGTCGAGGAGGCCCTGGCTGGCGAGGAGGTTGGCGTGCATGTCGCGGCGGAGCGCGTTGGCGATGATCGCGAGCGTGATGAAGAAGAGGGCGAGCAGGATGCTGAAGGTGAAGGCGACACGGGCGAGGAAGCGGCGGTTCAGCTTGAAGGCCGGGCGGCGGTCCTGCGCGGACGGCGAGCGTTGGGGACTCGGGGTCGGCTGGCGTGGTGCGGTGGCGGAGGGTTGCGGAGTCGTCAGGATTTTCGGGGTCGGAGGGATACATGGTCTAGAGCGATTTTAGGTCCTGCGCGGACGGCGAGCGTTGGGGTCGGTGACGCGGCGTTAGAGGTTTGGTTCGACGGGCGTTGCCGCGGGGAGGAATTCGGGTTCGAGGGGTGGCTGGGTGCCGGGCCTGGTGGTGAAGCGGATGATGAGGGCGGCGAGGAGCATGATGGGGATGACGTAGAGGCTGCCTTCGGGGCCGTCGATGCCACCGGAGAGGAGTGGATTGCCGGCGGGGTGGGTGTGGAAGAGGCGGCCGGCGGAGATCTGGCCGCTGTCGGGGACGCCGTAGAGGAAGCTCTGGGCCCAGTCCCATGCCATGTGGAAGCCGATGGCCCACCACAGCGAGCCGGTACGCCAGAGGGCATAGCTGAAGATGACCGCGGCGAGGAAGGTCATGACGATGCCCATGGGATTTTCGCGCGCGTTGTGGAGGTGGCCGGCGCTGAACAAGAGAGACATGAAGAAAGCCGCGATGGTGAAGGCGATGGCGCGGGCGTTCGGAAGAGAGATTTTTTCGGCGAGGCCGTAGACGCCGCGCGTGAGAGTGAACTGGAGGAAGCCGCGGCTGAAGTACTCCTCAAAGAGGCCGACGGCGAGGAAGGCGGCGAGCCACTTGATGCCGGAGAGAAAGACGGGCGCGCCGTAGAGTACGCGCGCGTCGAAGACGAGGAGGTGGGTGGCGTGGAGGATGAGGACGAGAAGGCTGAGGGTTGCGAGTCCCCAGAAGGCGCCGGGAAGGAAGTCGAAGAGGCGGTTGCGGCCGATGCCGTAGACGAAGATGTGGCGGCGCTCGATGCGCGAGAGAACGAAGGTGGCGACGGCCAGGGCGGCGAACTGGAGGATATCGGCCATGAAGGCGTCGAGGGCGCGGATGTCCGGGATGACGTGGGGGGTTGCGCTTGAGGCGTGCGAATGGGCGTGGGCGATGATCTGCGGGAGCTTTCCGGCGGCCGCAAGCGCGCCGAAGATGAAGATGGCGGCGAGGAGAGCGAAGAGCGGGACGAAGATGAGGATGCTCCAGCCGGCGCGAAGACCGAAGCGGCCGAAGAGGACCGAATTGGGGGTTGGGGCGTCGGGCGCGAGGGGTGTCACGTTGGGCTGAATCGGGTCGGGCTGGTTGAGGGGCATGGTGGGCTCCGGCGAAGGGGTTAGTGGTCAGGCTACTGGTGAAGGGCTGTCGGGAATCGGAAAGTCCTGGGTGGATAGCGAGAGTGGGGGCTCGGGGAGCTCGAGGGGTGGTTGCGGCGAGGGGTGCGTGAAGAAAAGGACGACCATGGCGAGGAGGATGATGGGGATGACGAAGACGCTGCCTTCGGGGCCTACGGTTCCTCCGGAGAAGAGTGAATTGCCGGTGGGGTGGGTGGCGAAGAGGCGGCCTTGATCGAGCATGCCGCTGTCGCGGACGCCGTAGAGGAAGGACTGGCCCCAGTCCCAGGCCATGTGAAAGCCGATGCCCCACCAGAGCGAGCCGGTGCGCCACAGAGCGACGACGAAGAGCAGGCCGGCGAGGAAGACCTGGAAGAGTCCTAGCCAGTTTTCTCCAGCGTTATGGATGTGGGCCGAGAGGAAAAGCGCGGAGGTGAGGATGGCGGCGATCCAGAAGGCGATGGCGCGGGCGTGCTGCCGTGAGATGAGATTTCCGATGCAGACGAGGCCGCGGGTGAGGGTGAACTGGAGATAGCCGCGCATGGTGTACTCCTCAGTGAGACCGACGAGGAGGAAGGCGAAGAGCTGGACGGCGCCCCAGAAGAGGATGGAGCGGCCGTGGTCGAGGCGGGAGTCGAATACGAGGAAGTGGAGGCTGTGCAGGGCGAGGATGAGCAGGGAGATGGAGGCGATTCCCCAGAAGGCGCCCATGACGAGGCGGCGGAGAGGGTGGGCGCCGCCCAGGCCGAAGGCGGAGAGCTTGCGGCGTTCGATGAGGGCCATGAGCCAACTGGCGAAGAAGAAGAGAGCGAACATGGCGAGCTCGCCGGTGATCATTGTGACCATGGGTATGGGCTTGCTGCCGTCTGGGGGGGTGAAGATGGACTTGGAGGGTGGAGGTGCGGGCTTGCCGGCTTTGGCAGCGGCGGCCGCCGCTGCGCGCTCGTGGTGCTGGTAGACCTCGTGGCCGATGGCGAAGACGGTGCCGCCGATGACGCCGAGGAGGGCGAAGTAGATGAGAAGGCTCCAGAGGGCGCGGAGGCCGAAGGGACCGAAGAAGATCCTGTGCGGATGGCGAGAGTTAGGGTCTGGTGTTTCTAGCGGGGACGTTGGGAGGTCCTGCGCGGACGGCGAGGGTGGGGTTTGGGTGCTGGAGTCGCCGGGGTTTTGCGGGGGTGTCAGATCCATGCGGGCGGGGCCTCAGAAGAGAGTACGCGGTCGAGCGAAGGGATGTTCACGATGATACGCGTGGGGGAATGCGATGGTTTCGTGGGTCGGATATTCTGTGGGTGGGGATTCAAGAAAGCAAGAGGTACGGCGCAACGTGAATTGCCGCGTTTTTTACCACGATAAATGTTTTGACGGCGCTTGTTCGGCGGCGATGTTTACGCGATTTCATACGGAGTGCGCGGAGGCGACGGACGGGTCGGCGTGGAAGTATGCGTACCAGGGGTTGGTGCATCGCGCGGGGTCGCTGTTTGAAGAGGCTTGGTTTGAGGCGCGGGGGGAGAATGCGATTGTGGACTTCAAGTACTCGGCTTCGCCGAAGCTGACGTGGTGGTTCGATCATCACCTGTCGGCGTTTATGACGGTGAAGGATGAGGAGACGTTTCGGCGCGGGCAGCTGGACGGGTCGCAGACGATGCGGCAGTTCTTCGATCCGGCGTATACGAGCTGCACGAGCTTGATTGCGCACGTGGCGGAGACGAAGTTCGGGATGGATATGACGCCGTTTGCGGAGTTGATCTATTGGGCGGACATTGTGGATGGTGCGAAGTATGAGAGCGCGAAGGCTTCTGTAGAGATGGCCGCGCCGGCGATGAAGCTGACGATGGTGATTGAGAGCGCGCCGGACGAGAATGGCGAGTCGGTGTCAAAGAAGTTTATTCCGCTGCTGACGGAGATGCCGTTGCAGGAGGTGCTGGAGCAGCCGTTTGTGCAGGAGCTGGTGGGGCCGCTGCTGGAGCAGCATTTCGCGATGCTGGAGCTGATTCGTAAGCGAGCAGTTTGTGAGAACGGCGTGATTCGTTTTGATATTACGGACCAGCCGACTGAGGGGTACAACAAATTTATTCCGTACTATCTGTTTCCTGAGGGGACGTATAACGTGGGGCTGTCGAAGTCGAGCTTCCGGACCAAGGTGAGTGTGGGGACGAATCCGTGGACAGACGAAGGCCTGCGGTAGAGCTGGCGAATATTGCGGCGATCTGCGAACGGTATGGGGGCGGGGGACATGCGCGCGTGGGGGCGATCAGCTTTCCGGTGGATAAGGAAGATGAGGCGCGGGCGGCGGCGAGGGAGATTGTGGCGGAGCTGGAGAAGAGCAGCTACTAGCCAGGAGCTAAGAGCTGGAAGCTAGAAGCTCGCAGCGAGCCCCTCTCTTAGTGGAGGTGCAGCTTGGTGATGTCGTTGAAGATTACGAAGAAGGCGAACAGGACGATGCAGACGAAGGCTACCTGGTAGACGACTTCCTTGAACTGCTGATTGACATCGCGGCGCATGATGCTTTCTACGAGGAGGAAGAGGATCATGCCGCCGTCGAGCAGGGGGAAGGGCATCAGGTTGAAGATGCCGAGGTTGAGGGAGATGATGCTGACCAGGTTGAGCAGTGGCCAGATTCCCATCTGGGTGGCAATGTCGATCTGCTGCGCCATGCCGACCGGGCCCATCATCTGATTGACGGCTACGTGGCGGGTGAAGAGGCCCTTGACGACGCGGAGGATCAGCATGGAGCCGTCGCGATTGTCCTTGAGGGACTGCTCCACGGCTGCGCCGATGGGGAGCTGCTCGACGTCGGCCGGGGGTGGGCGATAGGTGAAGCCGAGGCGGTACTGATCGCCGGCGCCTGGGGTCTCCATCTTTTCAGGAACCGCGGTAAGGGTGAGGGGCTGGCCTTTGCGGAGGATGCCGAGCGTGTCGGGCGCGCCCTTGTTGTCCTTGAGGAAGGCGAGCAGCGCGGGGACGGAGTGGAGCTGAAGACCGTTGATGGTGAGAAGCTGGTCCCCGGCCTGGAGGCCGGCGCGTTCGGCGGGGGTGCCTCCGGTTACGGTGAGGACGTTGATGGGGCCGGGATCCATGCGGGGGATGAGGCCGACGTTGGCGATGTCGTCGACGCCAAACTCGGTGTTGGGCGGAATGGTGATGGTGAGGGTGCTGGTGCGGGTCTCGCCAGCGTGGTTGAAGGCGATGGGGAGGGGCCGGTTGAGGTTGAGGGCGGATTCTTCGAGGATCTGTTCCCAGTTGGGATTGGAGATGCGGTTGAAGCGGGTGATGACGTCGCCTGGGGCGATGCCGGCGGTGGCTGCGGCGGATCCCTGGGGAACGTAGTCGACGATGGCGGGGCCGGTAAGGTACTGGTCGACTTCGTGGTGATAGTGGGCGACGAGGAAGAGCAGGACGAAGGCGACGAGGAAGTTGGAGACGGGGCCGGCGAGGGCGATGAGGACACGCTGCCAGCGGGGTTTGGAGGTGAGGTCGTCGGGCGCGGGAGCTGCGGCGCCGGCGCCACTCATGGGATTGCCGTCTCCGCCGAGTTCGCCGGCGAATTTGACGAAGCCACCGATGGGGAGGAGGGAGATGCGGTAGTCGGTATCGCCGTAACGGAAGCCGAAGAGGCGGGTACCGAAGCCGATGGAGAAGGTTTCGACGCGAACGCCGCAGAGCTTGGCAACGATGAAATGGCCGAGCTCGTGAATGAGGACGAGGAAGCCCAGGACGATAGCGAATTCAATGACAACGATGAAGATATGCATGCGGACTACGCGGGAACCTTATGGGAGAAGATCGGCAGGATGGGCGAAAACTTTCCTTGCTCAGGATGAAAATACTTGAGAATTCGCGACGAGCTCGGAAGCTTGTTCGCGGGCCAGGAGGTCGGCTGCGAGGACCTCGGGGATGGACGCAGGAGAACGGTAGGGGGTTAGCGCCAGCACCTTCTCGATTGTACGCGGGATGCCGTTAAAGGAGAGTTGACCGTTGAGGAAGGCGGCTACGGCGATCTCGTCGGCCGCATTGAGCGCAATGCAATGATTCTGCGAGGCTGCAGCGGCTTCGTAGGCGAGGCGGAGGCAGGGAAAACGGGTGAGGTCGGGGGTCTGGAAGTCGAGTTGGGACAGGGCCGCCATGTCGAAGGTGAGGTCGGACGCTATGCGGTCGGGCCAGGAGAGGGCGTAGAGGATGGGGAGGCGCATGTCGGTGACCGAGATCTGGGCGAGGATGCTGCCGTCAATGTACTCCACCAGAGAATGGATGGTGGATTGGGGGTGGACGGTTACCTTGACGCGCGAGGGCGGAAGGTTGAAGAGGCGGCAGGCTTCGATGATTTCGAGGCCCTTGTTGAGCATGGTGGCGGAGTCGATGGTGATGCGCTGGCCCATGACCCAGGTGGGGTGCTTGAGGGCCTGCGCGGGGGTGATGCGGTCGAAGTCGGCGAGCGGGGTGTTGCGGAAGGGGCCGCCGGAGGCCGTGAGCCAGATTTGTTTGACTTCGGCGGCGGTGCCGGCGCGGAGGCATTGGTGGATGGCGTTGTGCTCGGAGTCGATGGGGAGGAGGTCGACGTTGTGCTCGCGGGCGGCGGCGAGGATGAGGTCGCCGGCGGCTACGAGGCATTCCTTGTTGGCGAGGCCGACGGTTTTGCCGGAGAGGACCGCGGCGTAGGTGGCTTCGAGACCGGCTACACCTACGATGGCCGCTACTACGAAGTCGACGGCGGGGAGGGTGGCGCAAGCGGACCGTGCCGGCGGTGCCGTGGACGATCTTCGATGCCGGTGATGCCGTTTTGCTGGAGGCGGGTTTGGAGCTGGTCGGCGAGGGGCTCGGTGGCTACGCGAGACGACTTCGGGGCGCCAGCGGCGGCATTGCTCGAAGAGCGATGTCGAGGTTGGCGCCGGCGGCGAGCGCGATGGGGTGGAAGCGGTCGGGGTGCGACTCGCAGATGCTTAGGGTGCTCTGGCCGATGGAGCCGGTGGAGCCGAGGACGGCGATCTTCTTCACACTGCTTATTTTAGTCCCGCGCGGACGGCAAGGGTTGGATTTGGGGTGGGTCCGAAGTACGTGACCCTTGGCTTGCGGGCCGAGGTGGGCGGCGGGGCGGAGGAAAGGCAGAACAAGAACGGGAGACAGCAGGTTCCTCGCTGCGCTCGGAATGACAATTTCTTTTAGAAATTGTCGAAGAAAGGCAAGGGCAACGGCAAGAGCAAGAGCAACTACAGGGGTCCTTCGCTGCGCTCAGGATGACGGCGTGAAACTAGCAACTGCAAAGGCACGTGCAGGTGCGCCCCGTAAATCGGGGCGCACCTGCGGGCGGGTTAAGCGTGGACGGGTTCGGGTTCGAATTGCTCTTCTTCGGTGGAGCCGGGGAGGGCGTTGGTGGAGGTTTCGCCGTGGGAGATGGTGGTGGAGACTTTGTCGAAGTAGGCGGTGCCGACGAAGCGCTGGTGGCGGACGGCGCCGTAGCCCTGGTCGGCGATGGCGAACTCGCGCTGCTGGAGGTGGGAGTAGGCGAGCATGCCGTCGTGCTTGTAGGCCTCGGCTAACTCGAACATGGAGAGGTTGAGGGCGTGGAAGCCGGCGAGGGTGACGAACTGGAACTTGTAGCCCATGGCGGCGAGGTTTTTCTGGAAGGCGTGGATCTCGGGTTCGGAGAGTTTGGCGCGCCAGTTGAAGGACGGGGAGCAGTTGTAGGCGAGGAGTTTGCCGGGGAACTGGGCGTGGATGGCGGTGGCGAACTTCTCGGCTTCGGCGACGTTGGGTTCGGAGGTCTCGCACCAGATGATGTCGGCGTAGGGGGCGTAGGCTAGGCCGCGGGCGATGGCGCAGTCGATACCACCGTTGATGCGGCAGAAGCCTTCGACGGTGCGCTCGCCGGTGACGAAGGGGGCGTCGATGGGGTCGCAGTCGGAGGTGAGGAGTTGGGCGCCGTTGGCGTCGGTGCGGGCTACGAGGAGGGTGGGAACGCCGAGGACGTCGGCTGCGAGGCGCGCGGCGATGAGTTTTTGAACGGCTTCGCGGGTGGGGACGAGGACCTTGCCTCCCATGTGGCCGCACTTTTTCGCGGAGGAGAGCTGGTCTTCGTAGTGCACGCCTGCGGCGCCGGCTTCGATCATGGACTTCATGAGTTCGAAGGCGTTGAGGGTGCCACCGAAGCCTGCTTCGGCGTCGGCGACGATGGGCAGCATCCAGTCCATGGTGTCTCCTTCTTCGGAGTGATGGATCTGGTCGGCCCGGAGGAGGGCGTTGTTGATGGCCTTGACGACGGTGGGGACGCTGTTGACGGGGTAGAGGCTCTGGTCGGGATACATCTGGCCGCCGGTGTTGGCGTCGGCTGCGACCTGCCATCCGGAGAGGTAGATGGCCTTGAGGCCGGCCTGTGCCATCTGGACGGCCTGGTTGCCGGTAAGCGCACCGAGGGCGGCAATGTGGCCAGGCTGCTGGAGTTCCTTCCAGAGGCGATCTGCTCCGGAACGGGCGAGGGAATATTCGATGTGGACCGAGCCACGGAGCGTGTAGACGTCTTCAGCGGTGTAACCGCGCTTGATGCCGGCGAAGCGGGGGGACTTCCAGTCGTTTTCGATCTGCTGAATTTGCTGTTGTTTGGTCATCTGCTGCTCCTTGGTTCGAATGGGGTTCGGATGGGGTGGTTGCCTTACTTCGGAGTAGAGTGGATTGCGCAGACATTCGCAAGGTGGGGTAGCACGAATCGTGCTAGTGAACGAAGTGTGCCAGAACACAGACGTAGAGGTAGAGGGCACTGGAGACTGGTGACGTTGTGGAGGTTGGAATGACTGGGAAGAGTGTGCGGCGAGCAAGGAAGGTGGAGTCAGATCGCGATTGGCTGATGGCAATGATGGATTGCCTGCGGCGGCGGAGCATTGCCGAGGGAATTAAGCTGCTGGACCGGGCGGAGCCGGCGTGGAAGTCGCTGGAGTTGGATGACCGTCATGGGGCGGAGGTGTTGTTGATGCTGGCGCAATGGGTGGATGTGGGGTATCGCGATCCGCAGCTATTGCGTGGGAGGCTGGACGGGCTAACGGCCGCGCAGCGGGAGCAGATGGGCGTGGCGGCGTATGTGCGGGTGAGGATGACGGAGGCGTTCTATGCGCTCTCGACCAATGATGCGGATGGAGCGATTCGTATATTGGGTGGGCTGCTGCAGATGGAGGATGTGTTTCGCGATGCGGAGTTGAAGGCGCTGGCGAATCTGTGGAAGGCGCGCGCGCACCGCAAGAAGGCTGACTACGACATGGCGCGAGACCACCTGGCGGCGGCGCTCGAGATTGCGCATGCGATGCCGGGAACAGAGGCGCTGGTGGCGATTATCAAGATTCAACAAGCGTGGATTGTGTTTCAGAATGGCGATAGTGCAGGTGCGCTGCAGATGCTGAATGAGGCGGAAAAGGTGTTGAAGAAGACGGACCACTGGATTGCGCTGGGGAATATCGAGAGCGCGCGGGGACGGATTGTGCGCCGGCATGGCGACTATGCGCGGGCGGTTACGCACTTTGAGCGCGCGGTGGCGCTGTATGAGATCAGCCATCCGAACCATACGAACCTGGCGCGGGCGGTAACGAATTTGAGCTTTGTGAAGCGGCTGCTGGCGGCGCAGTTGAAGAAGCATATCGACGTGACGGCGGCGCGGAAGACGGGCAAGGGCGACGGTGGAAAGTCTGGCGAGTCGCGTCTGAGGGAGTTTCATCGGCAGTACCAGGAGCTGTATCGGAGCGCGATTCTGGAACTGGAGCGGGCGAAGGAGATCTGCATGCTGCATGGGGAGCATGGCGGACTGGGATCGGCGTTGTTGAATGCGGGGTATCTGCATCTGGATGTTGGCGATTTGGGGATGTCGGCGCGTGAGGCGGCGCAGGCGCTGGAGATTGCGGAGGCACATCATAATGTGGTGCTGCGGGCGAGGGCTTGCACACTGATGGGGATGATTGAGAATGCGCGGGTGGAGGAGCTGCTGGGGTCGGCTGAGGAGATTCCGCAGTATGCGCGGCTGGCGAAGCAGCATTGCATGGAGGCGGTGGCGCTGGCGCAGTCGATGGAGAACAAGCGGGTGCTGCTGAATGCGTACGTGGCGCTGGGAGAGACGGCCGCGAATAATTTCTTTCACGATTATGAGCTGGCGCAGCGTTGCGTGGATGCGGCGTCGGCGCTGTTGGAGCCTCAGGATGCGGATTATGCGGTGGAGGAGCTGAACACGCTGAAGGCGCGACTGCTGAAGGTGGTGGGGATCGAAGATACGCTGCGGGCGTGGTCGCAGGGGATTATTACAGGCAAGAGTTTTCAGGAGGTGACGGAGCAGTTTGCGCAGCTGGTGATTCCGCGGGTATGGATGCGGGAGGAGTGCAAGATTTCGCGGGTGGCGAAGAAGCTGGCGATGTCGCCGCAGAAGGTGAGGCGGCTGGTGAAGCGGTCGTCGGTGTCGGGGGCCGGGGTTGCGGGGTTGGGGAAGGCTGGGGCGTGAACGGACTGTCACAGCGTAACGCGAAGGGTTAAGCGAGAATGGGGCATCGACTGAGAGAGCCTGGATGACTAGCAAGGATTCGGCACATCTGATTGAGGCGCTGGCCAGTAACTGGCAGGCGGAGATGCGGGGATATCACACGTATCAGGCGCTTAGCGAGCAGGAGAGCGACCCGCAGCGGCGGCGCACGCTACGGAATCTGGCGCTGGCCGAGAAGCATCATGCGGATCTGTGGGCGACGCGGCTGACGTTGCTGGGCGCGGAGATTCCAAAGTACGATGGGCCGGAGGAGGGAGAGGCGGGATCGCTGGCGACGCGGGTGGGTGGGCAGGAGTTGGCGTTGCGGCGGCTGGAGCTGGATGAGAGTCGCGATATTGCGCGCTATGGAAAACAGATTCGCGAGTTGGGGGACGAGGAGAGCATCGCAATTCTGAAAGAGGTGATCTCGGATGAGGCAGACCACTATCTAACTTTGGGTGGGTTGATCCGGCATCATCTGCCGGCGGAGCCGCTGGAGCCCGAGGCGGCTCAGCAGGCGCTGGATGAGCTGGTGGCGCAGCGGGAGAAGGGGCAGCCCAAGGCGGCGAGCTGGATTGGCGATGCGATTTACGGGGTGAATGATGGGCTGGGCGCGATCTTCGGGATTGTGTCAGGTGTGTCGGGTGCGACGCTGGGGAACAGCAAATTTGTACTGATCGCGGGGCTGGCGGGGATGTTTGCGAGTGCGCTGTCGATGGGGTCGGGCGCGTATCTGGCGTCGAAGAGCGAACGCGAGATCTATGAGGCGGAGTTTGCGCGCGAGCGGGATGCGGTGGAGAACAATGAGGCTGAGGCGCGGGAGTTGCTGTCGCTGACGTTCCAGGTGCGGGGGTTGTCGGCCGAAGATGCGGACCACTTTGTGGGGCATATTGCGGAGAAGAAAGAGCAGCTGGTGGAGGCGCTGGCCCGGGAACGACTGCATGTGAGTGAAGAGGGGCTGAGCAAGCCGTGGGTTTCGGCCGTGTCGGGCGCGCTTTCGACGGCGGTTGGCGCGTTGATTCCGGTGATTCCGTTTTTCTTCCTGCAGGGTGTGCCGGCGATTGTGGTGGCGGCGATCGTGTCGCTGGCCGCGCACTTTGCTGTGGGCGCGGCGAAGTCGCTGATCACGATTCGGTCGTGGTGGAGCAGCGGGCTGGAGATGACGATGGTGGGGCTGCTGGAGGGTGTGGTGACGTATGTGATCGGGATTGGGATTGGGCGGTTGGCTTGAGAAAAGCAGCCTCTAGCTTTTAGCTTCTAGCTCTTAGTTTTTTTGCGGAGGCCGCGGCGCTACAGGCGGATCTGTGGTTTGGGGTGATCTGTGGTTTGGGGTTGAGGCGGGTTAAACAGCGAGGGGAGCCATTGAGGCTCCCTGCGCTGCTTTCGGAAGAAAGGTTTAGCCGACCAGCTTGGCTTCCGGTTCGGGGACTGCGGCATCGGTGGGCAGCGCTTTGCTGCTGCTGAAGAGGCCGTAGCGCTGGAGCATCAGGAGCCAGAGGCCGACGCCGGCGATGAAGAGCACGAGGAAGACGGGAAGGACGGCCCACTGGGTTTTGACGGCGAATTCGTGGGGGTGGAAGTAGGGTTCGAGGTAGGCGTCGCGGAGGATGTCGCGCATGATGACCATGGTGAGAATGACGACGGTGAGGAGTGCGGAAACACCGTAGGCGGCGGTGCGGATGTTCTGCTTGCGCAGAGCGTCGGACATGAGGAAGATGGCGGCGACGGTGGCGAGGATGCCTACAAGGAAGAGGACGGAGGCGAGGGGGCTGTCGCCCATGAAGAGCATGCGGAACTCGCGGGGAATGCTTACGAGGAACCAGCTGCCGATGACGAACTGAGCCATAGTGGCGTACATGAAGGACTTGCCGCCGTATTGGAAGAGGTAGTTGGCGTACTCGCGGTCTTTTTCCCAACGGGCGAGAGCGAGGAGGACGAGCAGGATGCCGCCGACGGCTATGGCCGAGGTGACGAAGTGCAGGTAGCGCGGGATGAGGGTGGGATCAGAGAGGTTGTTGCTCCAGCCGGTGGGGGAGGCGAAGTACTTGGCGGCCCAGTGGGTGGGGTTCTGCATGAGGGTGGCGTTGGTGGACTGGAGGAAGCCGATGATCAGGACCAGCACCAGGCTGAAGAGAAGGACGATGCCGGCTGGACCGGGGCGGCGCTGGCCGTTGTAGGCGACGAAGTAGAAGCCATAGTAGGCGATGACGAGCAGGACAAGGAGGAGAAACCAGGGCCATGCAATGAGGATGGTCGAGGTATAGAAGTACTGGCCATAGATGGCCTGCACGAAGAGTAGCGGCGCGATGCCGATGGTGATGGTGGCGGCGAGGAAGACGGGGATTTTCTTGCCGAGGTCGAGGAAGATGCGATTGCGGAAATGCTTACCCCTGGAGGTGAAGCGTGCGACGACGGCGAGGAAGGCTCCGCCGAGCATGAAGTTCATGGCGATGATGTGGAGGAGGAAGGTGACCAGCAGCAGCGTCTTGAAGAGCCAGTAGGGCGCTGGGAGCGGATTGGGGTCGATGGTGGGAACCATGCTGGGGTCGATCATGTTATTTGCCTCCTTCGGCTGCGGGGCTGACTTGGGCGTGCTGCACAGGTGGGCGCTGGGTATTGATGTACTGGACGAGGGCGGTGCGCTGGGCGTCGTTCAGCTTGAGATCGGGCATGAGCGGGAAGATGCTGGTGAGGTCCTTGAGGGAGTCAGCCGCAGCGGTGGGATCGGTGACGATGCCGGAGAAGAACTGGTCGTTGGGGTGGTCGGTGTGGCACATGGAGCAGTTGTTGGTGAAGACGGTCTTGCCGTCGGTGGAGGGGGTGGGCGTGCCGGTTTGGAGCGAGCTGAGGTAGGCGGCGAGGGCATCGCGTTCGGGGTCGGTTCCGGCGAAGGGCGGCATGACGCCGTTGTGCATGAGGGAGAGGCCGGAGAGCATGGCGCGGGTGGTGGGGGCGTCCCACTGGCGCTGGGCGATGAGCTGATGGATGCCGCGGTAACTGTTGGCGGTGTGGCAGGCCTGGCATTCGACGCGGAAGATCTCGTGGCCGACGGCGACTTGGTTCTCGGGAGTGATGGTGCGTTGATTGATCCAGGCTGCAGAGTTCAGGACGCCTTTGGCATTGAGGTTGTCGATGGTGAAGCCGCCGTCGCCGGGCATGGCCGCGGCGTAGAGCGAGTTGTCGTAGAGGTAGTTTTCGATGACGAAGGGCTTGCGGACGTCTTCGCGGACGAACTCGAAGGAGTCCATGGCGCCGAGAGCGACGAGGCCGATGACTAATGCGAAGGTCAGGTGCATGCGGCGCGGGGTGAAGAGCGCCAGTAGCATCAGGACGAAGGTGACGGCCAGGAGGCTCCACGCGAGGAGGGCGTAGTGAGTGGCGGTGGGCATGGGGCCGCGAGCGCTGAGGAAGAGCGCCGCTGGAACCTCATGGATGTACCACCAGCCGAAGGGGATGAGGGCGAGCAGGGAAGGGATGGTCCAGAGAGCGCCCCAGCGAACGATGCGGGCCTTGAGGTCTTTGTCTTTCTGCACGCTTGCGGTGATGAGAGCGTAGATGCCGGCGAGCGCGAGGCAGATTGCGGTGCGGAACAGGAGGGAGGGGAAGTAGGTGGGGTTGAAGAAGCCGATCCAGAACTTGTGGACGTCCAGCCAACTGCCCGGGGTGAGCATGAAGGTGATGATGCCGTTGATGACGACGAGGCTGGCGAAGGCGGCCCAGAAGTAGATCCAACCGTACCACTGGTGGAGTTTGGGGCTTAGTTTATCCCAGCCGGCGAGATAAAGGAGGGCGGCGGTGATTTCGAGGAAGAAGAAGACCCACTCGATGGCCCAGCCCCAGACGAAGATGTGGATGAGGTCGCTGGTGGCGGTGGGGGAGATGAGGCCGATGGTGAACCAGATGCCGACGCCGCTGACCGCTCCATAGACTACGGTGAGAAGGACGAAGAATTTGGTGTGGGATTTGAGCCACTTGAGCAGGGCGTGGTCGTTAGTCTTGAGGGCCTTGCGCTCGGTGAGGACAAGGAATAGGCCGCCGCCGACGGCGAAGTGGGAGACGAACACGTGGAGTCCAGCTACGAGCGCTATGAGCAGACCTGCGCCAAAGGATACGTCCCAGATGGGGTAATTCATGATGCTTCCTCTCGCCTGTGCGCTTGCCGGGATGGCCAGGTTGCGCGTTTAGGGCTCTGTGAACAGGCTGAATTGTAAGAGTCTTCAGCCGTGTGGCTGTCGTGTACGAGTGCGAGGGAGAAACGCTGGAGCAGGTAGGGAGCCGATGGAAGACGGAGTGTTGCTCTGCGCGGGATGTCCTGGATCGACACACTTGAACCGGAGTCCACAAACTACTCCCTTCGTCATCGTGCTGGCTGTAACCCTACAAGCGGTGGTTACGGCGCTGCTGTGACGGGCGTCACGAAGAAACAGCATGCAGTCGGTCAGGATTAGAACGAACAGCTTGTCAGAATCCATGGCAGGTCGAATAACGACAGAAGCTTCAACTTGAGAGGCGGACAGTCTGATGGAAGGGCTGGGGGCCCGCGCGATGCTATCGGAAAAGATTCTTACGCCGCTGCTTCGATTTGTTACGCGAGATGCGTTTCAACTGGAGGAGGGCGGCGAGATCGGTTTGCCTGGGCCGCAGGCGGACCGACGGTACATGCTGTATATCCATATTCCGTTCTGTGACGTTTTGTGTCCGTATTGTTCCTTCAACCGCTTCGCGTACAAGGAGCCAGCGGCGAGAAGTTACTTTGTCGCATTGCGCGAAGAGATGCGCATGACGGCGGCGCTGGGGTACAGGTTTCAGTCTCTATATTTTGGCGGAGGGACGCCGACGATCCTGCTGGACGAATTGATCACGACGATTGATCTGGCTAAGGAATTATTTGGGGTGCGGGACATTTCTTGTGAGACGAATCCCAACCAATTGGAGCCGGCCCTGGCTGAGAGATTGGCTGGGAGGGTTCAGCGGATGTCGGTGGGGGTGCAGAGTTTTGATAACGCGCTGCTGCACAAGGTTAGCCGGCTGGAGCGATTCGGAGATGGCGAACAGATACTGAAACGGATTCACAGTGTGGAGGGAATGTTCCAGTCGCTCAACGTGGACATCATCTTTAATTTTCCTGGTCAAACCAGAGAGGTGCTGCTGAGAGATATCGAATTAGCGAAAGGGTCGGGCGCAAATCAAATTACGTTCTATCCGCTGATGAGTCCGTCGTCGGTGGTGAAGTCCCTCAAGCAAACGGTTGGCGTTGTTACGTACGATTGCGAGTATGAGGACTACCAATTAATTCTGGAAGAGATGGCGGCGGACTTTGAGCAGACGACGGGTTGGGCGTTTTCGCGGAAGAATGGTGGTTTGATCGATGAATACATCGTGGACACTGAGGAATATGTGGGCATTGGTTCGGGGGCATTCAGTTATCTGGATGGGACGATTTATGTAAACACGTTTTCATTGAAGGGCTATGCGGAAGCAATTGAGAGCTGGGCGAAGGCCGGTGATGGGGTCGAAATCCTATAGTCACCATAACCAGATGCGATATCACTTCCTGATGGATCTGTTTGGCTCGGGGCTGGAGCGGAAAAAGTTCCACGACCGGTTTGGATTGGCTATCGAGCTTGGATTACCGATGGAGTTGTCCTACTTTGCTGCTAACGGAGCGCTGGATTTTTCGAACCCGGATGTGATTAGACTGACGACGAAGGGTAAATATCTATTCGTTGTCATGATGCGCGAATTTTTCATTGGCATTAACGAATTCCGCGATCAGGCTCGGCAGTCGTTGACGCCTGAAGATGGCACCGAGGGAAAGAGTTGCGCTGTGGGGAAGGGGCTCGAACAGCATTGCTCTTGTCCCCCGCAGGCTGGCTTCGTAGAACATGCCGTGGCTTGGCGGATATAGCGCGTTGGGTGTGGCGGAGATCGTGGTGGCGGCCTGCCTGACACTGCTGCCGCTGCTGGTGGTGGGATTTGCGGGCGAGTGGGTGGCGCGGAGGTCGGAGCAGTTGCCGGGGTGGGCGCGGGCGATGCAGGCTGCGGCGCTGTGCGTGCCGTATGCGCTGGTGAGCTCGGCGGGCGGGATGTTTCGGTGGACGTGGCTGGTGGTGTATGCGCTGGTGCCGGTGGTGGTGGCAGGGTTGATGCTCGATGGAAAGCGGGCCGATCCGGAGCAGCGCGGGACGTGGCGTGAGTTGCTGGTGCTGGCGGCGCTGGGTCTGGCTGTGGACTTGCGCTGGTTGGAGAGGGCGTGGCCTCCGCATTTGACGGCGTTCAACAAGATGCTGCTGCTGGATGCGGGGATTTATGGCTTGCTGGTGCTGCGCGAACTGGATGGAGTGGGATTTGATCTGCGCTTGCGGTTGCAGGATTTTGTGGTGGGGGCGCGGGAGTATCTGTTTTATGCGCCGATAGCGGTTGCGGTGGGGCTGGGACTTGAGTTTCTGCATTTCCATGCGCATTGGCCCTCCATACTTCAGGTGGCAGGAGCGCTGGTGTTCACGTTTCTGTTCATCGCGATTCCGGAGGAGCTGTTCTTTCGGGGGTGGGTGCAAAATCTGCTGGAGCGAAGGATGGGACGATGGCCGGCGCTGCTGGTGACGGCGGCGTTGTTTGGGCTGGCGCACTTCAACAAGCGCGCGGTGCACTTCAACTGGAGATATGTTGTGATGGCGGCGCTGGCGGGGATTTTTTATGGTCGGGCGTGGCGTCAGCAGCGGCGGGTGGGCGCGTCGGGGGTGACACATGCGCTGGTGGACGCTACCTGGTCACTATGGCTGCGCTGAGGTCGTTGTGGCTGCGGTGATCGTGGTGGTGC
Source organism: uncultured Acidobacteriaceae bacterium (assembly GCA_963821165.1). GTDB lineage: Bacteria > Acidobacteriota > Terriglobia > Terriglobales > Acidobacteriaceae > Granulicella. Next base: position 983,837 of record CAWGCQ010000001.1, on the reverse strand, counting down.
TGCGAGTAGGTGAGGTAGCCGAGGCCGACGCGCATGTTGTGGATGATCGAGTTGGGTAGGGTGATCGCGATGGTGATGCCGAGGATGGCGTGGGCGATGGCGAGGGGGTAGAGGTTGCGGTAGCGAAGGAAGAGCAGGCAGGCCGCGAGTCCCATGAAGAAGGTGACGAGCATAAGCACGGGGCTGGGGATGTGCGCGATGGAGAAGATGGCGGCGGCGGCGAGGACGGCGAGTCGGGCGCTGGGCAGCAGCAGACGCAGGCGGCGAAGGAAGAAGTCCTGCAGAAGAAGCTGCTGTACGAACGACCAGAGCGCGTAGCCCCAGTAGCGCTTGAAGAAGCCGACGGGACCGTGGACGGGGTGGAGCGTCTGGAAGTGGATCGCCAGGGAGATGGAGATGGCGGAGATGAAGAGGGCCGCGGAGACGATCCAGAGAGAGCGGAAGAAATTCTCGGCGCGGAGGCCCATGGATTTTGGGGTGGTGTAGCCGAGCCAGAAGATGACCGCGATGACGAGTGCTGCGACGGCATAGAGGGGGCGCTGCCAGGGACGGGGTGTCCAGAGAACGAGCAGGATAAGGCCATAGCCGAGGGCGAGCTCGAGGAGCGCACGCCGCTTGCTGAGAGTGTGCGGGTCGGGAGAGAGGGCACGGTCGGTGGGGCGTGCTGGAGCGGACCGTGGAAGAGGTGCATCCGCCATAGGGCGATCTTATGGGTTTTGAGGCTCCGGATCAAAGGCCCGGTAGCGTGTCCTGCTGGAGGAAGGTGGTGCGAAGGTTGGTGTCGCGGAAGGCTTCGGTGCCTCCTGGGCGAAGGGTGGAGAGCGCGGCGGTGATGTTGCCGAAGGCCGCGCTGCGGAGGGGGTCGTGACCGTGGAGCCAGGCGTGGAGGAAGCCGGCGTTGAAGCTGTCGCCTGCGCCGATGGTGTCGATGGGGTCGACGGGGAGGGGGGCGGCCCAGTCGCGCTGGATGCCGTGCGCGGTGCGTTGTTGGACGAGGGAACCACGGGGTCCGCACTTGACGACGATGAGGGGGACGCGCTGAGCGAGCGCATCGAGGGCTTCGTCGAGCGTCGACTTGACGGCTATTTTCTTAATTTCATCCTCGTTCGGAAGGAGCAGGTCTATGTTGTCGAGGAGTGTGTTGAGGACGCCGTCCCAGTTGCCGGATGGATCGTCGTTGGTGTCGAGCGAGAGGGTAAGACCGGATTTTCTGAGCTGATCGAAGAGATCGGGGAGTCCGGGATGGAGACCGGTCTGAAGGAAGAGGGACGAGAGATGGAAATGGCGCGCGGAGCTGAGGTAGGGCAGATCGAGGTCGGCGACGGTCATCTCCGCCATGACGCCGGGGTAGGTGAGGATGTGTCGTTCCCGGCCATGGGGGAGGAGGATGGTCACGCCGGTGCCGGTGCTGGTTTTACGGGTGATGTGGGAGGTGTCGAGGCCAGCTTCGGCTAGGCGTGCGCAGGCGATGTTGCCCATATCGTCAGAGCCGACCTGCGAGGTGAAGCCGACGCGGGTGCCGAGGAACGAAAGATTGTGGGCCAGGATGGAAGACGATCCGCCGAGGGTGAGATTGAAGCTGGAGCCGAGCAACTCGCGTTCGGTTGGCAGGGATGCGGGCAGGCCGTAGAGGATGAGGTCGAGGTTGGTCTCGCCGGCAATGGAGATGTCGAGCGGTTTGGCCGTTGGGCTGGAATGCGGGGGATTCACAGGAAGGCCTCGTATTGTTTTATTGCGTAAAGAAGAGTATTGCGGTTATTATTGCTTATCTTTAGTTTCTGTTTTCACCTTCGCTTTTTGGGCGTTGGACGGACGATTTTAGCTCACTGAGGACCATGATCGTGACATCCCTTTCGAGTTTTGCATCGTTGCCTGAGGATGAGCAGAAGGCGAGGGGGCTTGTCTTCACGCCGCGAGAGATTGCTCAGCAGCCACGGACGTGGGAGACGACGCTCAAGATCTTCCAACAGGATCAGCGACGGATTTGTGACTTTCTGGACTCGGTGGGAGTGCGCGAGGAGCTGGAGCAACGGCCGGTTGTGATGCTGATCGGGGCAGGGACGTCTGATTATATTGGGCAGGCGCTCGAGTTATTGATTCGGCAGAAATGGGGCTGCGAGGTATGGACGGTTGCGAGTACGGACCTGCTGCCGAATCTTGCGGAGTATGTGGTGCCGGGGCGGAAGTACTTGTGGATCTCGTTCTCACGGTCGGGAGATTCTCCGGAGGGGGTTGCGGTGTTGGAGCAGGCGATTCAACTGTATCCCGAGGTGGCACACCTTGTCGTGACATGCAATGCGAAGGCGCGGATGACGGAGGTGTGCAAGGCATCGAAGCGCGCCTGTGTGGTGGTGCTCGATGACGTGGTGAATGATCGCAGCCTGGCAATGACGAGTTCGTTTACGAACATGGTGGTGATGGGGCAGTGTTTGGCGAATGCGTGGTCGATTGAGGAGTACACGGGCGTGGTGGAGCAGCTGGTGCGTGCGGGTCAGCACATGTTGACGCGCGCTGCCGATGAAGCCGATCGCATTGCGGCGCGCGGTTATACGCGGGTTTGTTTTATTGGTGGCGGGGCGCTGGCGAGCGTGGCGAAGGAGTCGGCGCTGAAGGTGCTCGAGATGACGGCGGGGCAGGTGCAGGCGATGTCGGAGACGGTGCTGGGGCTGCGTCATGGACCGATGGCCGCACTGGATACGCAGACGCTGTTTGTATGTTTCGTTTCGGGAGACGAGCGGCGCGCGCAGTATGCCAGCGATCTGTTGCGGGAGATTGGCGAGAAGGGGATTGTGGGTGAGCGCGTTGCGGTGGGAACGGCGGCGGCGAAGGGCGAGATCGCGCCGTATTGCGATTCCTATGTGGCCGTCGATGACGCGAGCGAACATGCGGGAGAGGAGCCGATCGGAGATTCGTATCGGCCGGTGGTGGATGTGATCTTTGGGCAGATGCTGGGGTTGTATTGTTCGGTGGCGCATGAGTTGAAGCCGGATTCTCCGAGCCCGGATGGCGTGATCAATCGGGTGGTGCAGAAGTTCAGGATTTATTAGATCCATGGCCTCCGTTTTACAGCGGCATCTGGCGAAGCGCAGGCAGGGAGTGGCTGCCGGGATTACTTCGGTGTGCTCGGCGCATCCGTGGGTGATTCGAGCGGCGGCTGAACAGGCGGTTGAAGATGGGTCTCTCCTGTTGATCGAGGTGTATGCGGCCGCTTGCAGTCGATAGGATGGGCATTGAGTGGGAAATCGTGGATTTGAGATTTCTGAGGCAGGGCTTTCCTTTTATTTCGGCGTTGCATTCGCGAAAGCTCCGTTGTAGTCTGCGGGGACATCGCAGAGGCGGGTGGAAGGGTTATGAAATCTATGATCGCTTCGAAGGGTCGGGATACGGCAGCGGGCGCGGAACAGGTACGCGGGTCGCAGATGCTGATCGAGGAACGGCGGCAATATATTGTCGGCCTGGCCCAGCAGCATGGCCGGGTGCTGGTAGAAGAACTCTCGCAGTCGCTGGGAATCTCGCGGATCACGATTCGGAAGGACCTGGATTACCTGCAACGGCGGGGTGCGTTGCAGCGGACGCATGGAGGCGCGCTGCTGCCGGGACCGGGGGCGTTGTCCGATCCTTCGCTGCGGGAGAAGGAAGGGCGCCATTCCGGCGAGAAGCAGAGGATCTCGGCCGCGGCGGCAGAGCTGGTGCAGGAAGGGCAGTGCGTGCTGCTGGATTCCGGGACGACTACGACGGCGATTGCGCGCGCGCTGAAGGCGTTCTCGCAGCTGACGGTTATTACGAATGCCGTCAACATCGCGGCTGAGCTGAGTGGCACAGACTTTGAGGTCCTGCTGACGGGCGGCTCACTGCGTAAGAATTCGTTCTCGCTGGTGGGGCCGCTGGCCGAGGACATGCTGCATGACATGCATGCGGACATTCTGTTTCTCGGAGTGGATGGCTTCGATCTCGAGGTTGGATTGACGACGCCGAATGTGATGGAGTCGCGGGTCAATCGGGCGATGGTGAAGGCGTCGGCGATGGTTGTAGCGGTTTGCGATTCGACCAAGTTCAACCGTCGCAGCATGTCGAAGATTGTGGATGCGACGTCCATTCACCACGTGATCACGGACAGCAACCTGTCGAAGGAGACGGCCGAGGCGATTCGCAGCCTCAATATCAAATTGACGCTGGTGTAGGTTGCGACGGGAATCGGTGAGCGGGATGGATGATGGTCGCGCCCGCGCGGAAGGGCTGGTTCACACGCTCAAGGAAGATAAAACGAACGATATAGATATATATTTTTATTACGTTTTATCTTGAGATCCTTGTTGTTTCGGGGGGATATCGGGGCGGGCGCGCATTGAGGAGAGCAGGATGCCGGAGCAGAGTGTGCAGGATAAATTCATAGCGATGGTTTCTGCGAAGGCGGAGGTAGCGCTGCCGCTCAGCGAGTTTCATCCGCGCTGCATGTTGACGACCTCGCGGCAGGAGATTCGGGTGCCGCGGTTTCCGGCGATTGATTATCACAACCACCTGGACGCGCAGGAACCGGGGCGCGTGCTGGAGGTGATGGATGCGTGCGGGATTGAGCACGTGGTGAACATCACGATGAAGGTGGGCGATGAGGCGCTGGCAATGATGGACCGCTATCGAGCGGCCGATGCGCGGCGGTTCTCGACGATTGGATGGATGGATTGGACGGGGGTAGAGGGTGATTTTGGCGATTTTGTGGCGCTGAGCGTAGAGCGCATGGAGCGGCTGGTGAAGCATGGGGCAGTGGGGTTCAAGATATGGAAAGACCTTGGGCTTACGGTGCGTGACGCGAGCGGAAAGTTGGTGCGTGTGGACGACGAGCGTCTGGCGCCGATTTTTGATCGGGCCGGCGAACTTGAGATTCCGGTGATGGTCCACATTGGCGATCCGGAGGCGTTCTTTCTTCCGATTGATGCGAACAATGAGCGCTACGAAGAGCTCGCTGCGCATCCTGACTGGAGCTTCTATGGAAGCCAGTATGGGAAACATGATTTGTTGGAACAGAGGGACCGCGTGTTTCAGCGTCATCCGCGCACGACATTTGTTGCGGCGCATATTGCGGAGAACAGCGAAGACCTGCAGCGGGCGTCGGCGATGCTGGAGGCTTGCCCGAATGTGATGGTGGACATCAGTGCACGGGCATCGGAGCTGGGACGGCAGCCGTATTCGGCGCGGAAGTTCTTTCTGCGTTTTGCGGACAGGATTTTGTTTGGTTCGGACCTGGTGCCAGAGGTGGAGATGTATCGGCTGTACTACCGGTTTCTGGAGACAGCGGACGAGTATTTTGAATACCCGACCCACGCATCGGGGCAGGGGCGCTGGTGCATTTACGGGCTCGATCTACCGGAGGAAGTGCTGCGCAAGGTGTATCGCGAAAACGCTCTGCGACTGCTACCCCAGTTGCAAGGGTAGTTCAGAGTCGTGTGATTCTGAGGGCCGGGTGAGATGGAAGGCCACGGCGCACTCTGGCGGACTACAATCGCACAAACGCAAAACTTGCGGAGGGTTTTATGTCTGGTGTCGATGCAAAGTTGGTTGCATCCGATCGAGAGCCGCAGCGAGCGGAGTTGGGGTTAGTGGATGGGCTTGATCTGCATGCTCAGTACCATGTTGACCGCACGGGAGGGGATTTTTTTGATGCGGTGAGAGTGGGTTCACGGGTCGTGTTTCTACTGAGTGATATTTCAGGCAAACGACGCGACGCCAACCCGGTTGCGTTGCGCACACAGCAGGCGTTTCGAGCGAAGGCCGTCGAGCTGTTCGGTGCCGGTGATGTGAACTTGATGGAAGGTACTGAGATGCTGGTGCAGGCGATCAACCTGGCAATCACGGGGCCGGGAAAGGAGGTTCGTTTTGCACCGACGCTGGTGGGTTGCTACGATGTGCAGCTTGGGGTGCTGGCGTATGTGAATGCCGGCGGCCAGACGGCGGCCATTCGGGATTCTGAAGGGACGCGGCTTCTGCCCGATATAGCAATGCCGTTGGGCCTGTTTACGCATTTGATCTACGACGCTTCCATGCAGGCGTTTGAGCCCGAGGCGATGCTGTTGGTTGTTACGAAAGGGGTGACGCAGAGCATGCGCGGGAACGTTCCGTTTGGCGCCGAGCGGGTGATGGAGGTGCTGCGGAGTTCGAAGCGGGAGTCGGCGGCGGATGTTTGCAACGAGGTGCTGGAGGCTGCGCATCGATTTGAACGGGGGCCTTGGGCTCGGCTTGCGTTCTGGCGCAAGAAGAAGATGCGGGAAGACATGACGGCGCTGGCGATGGTTCGGAATCGCTAGCCGCAGGAGTGATTTTCGCGTGGGTTAGTTCTGCGGCTCGTTAGCTTTTTTGGCCTGCTTGGATCTAAGCCAGAGCCTGGGGTATGGCTTCGTCCCATCGGCCTTGCGCCTTCAGGATGAGCTCCACTACTTCACGGGCAGCACCGCGTCCACCTTCTCGCTGTGTGATGAAGTGACACACGGCCTTCAGTTCGGACACACCGTCGGCTACGCACACTGCGAGACCCGCGCGGAGGGCTAGCGGAATATCGGGAAGATCGTCCCCCAAGTAGGCGACCTCTTCCGGAAGAACACCTGCCATCTGCAGGCATTGTTCGAAGGCTGCCATCTTTTTTGCCTGTCCCAGGTGGACATAGTCGACCTTCAGCTCGGCGGCACGTCTGGCGACCGCCGGCGAGGAGCGGCCAGTAATGAAGCCTGTTTTGATCCCCATTGTGTGCGCGAGCGACAACCCCTGGCCATCGTGCGCATCGAAGACCTTCATCTCCATGACGGCAGGTGGATTGGGTTCTGCCGCTGTCGTTGAGGAGATCAGGCAAACGCCACCATCGGTGAGCGTTCCGTCAACGTCCATTAAGAACAGCCTGATCTTACGCGCGCGGGAGAGTATGTCCGGTGAAGCGAGATCCACATGCATTTGAGCGAACTCCGAGCCTGAAGTGGGTACGGTCGTTTGATGCCCGACTTAGGGTGAACGTCTCTCATTGCGATGCTCCAATCACAATTAATGCATAGGCGAGGTTTGAAATGAGTCGAGCCTCGCGTCTTCAAGCCGCCTGCGAGGTATGTCTATGGTGTGGGCGGATTTCTACTTGCGGGATCCGAACTTGAAAGGGTCTCACGTGCCAAACCGCTCACTTCCAAGTTGGGTGAGTAGCTGCGGGATCGCCAGCAACAAGTTGACGGACTTGTCCGTCTCATATAGAAATCGGTATCTTCGGCTGTGGTACTTGCTGAATCAGGCGAGAAGAAACTCGAGTCATTACGGAGAAACAATGATCACACGTCGTGAATTCATCCATACCCTTGGGGCCGGAGCCGTCGCCATCAGCAGCACGGCGAAAAGCTATGCCCAGATTCTCGGTTCCAATGATCGCTTGAATTTCGCCGTGATCGGGCTGAACAGTCGCGCGTATGCGCACTTATCCGCACTGGAGGCAAACAAGGCCAGCGCGCGCATCTCGCATGTGTGCGATGTCGAGAGCAATATTCTGAAGAAGTATGTGAGCAGCACTACGCAAATGATGGGGGAAGAACCTGTTGGAGAGAAGGACTTTCGAAACATTCTAGCGATGAAAGAGATTGACGCGATTACGATCGCGACGCCCGACCACTGGCACGCACCGATGGCGATCCTTGCATTGGAGGCGGGGAAAAATGTGTATGTTGAGAAACCCTGCTCCCACAACCCTGCCGAGGGCGCGCTGCTGGTTGAGGCGCAGAAAAAGTATGGCAAGGTGGTGCAGATGGGTTCGCAACAACGCTCCTCGCCGCACACCATTGAAATCGTTGGCAGGATTCACGATGGCCTGATCGGACGCGCTTATTTCGCCAAGACCTGGTATTCCAACGTGCGCAAGTCTATCGGGTACGGGAAGGTTGTGCCGGTTCCGGCGACATTGGATTGGGACCTGTTCCAGGGGCCTGCTCCGCGCCAGGAGTACAAGGATAACGTGCAGCCTTACAACTGGCACTGGTTTAAGACCTGGGGCACGGGCGAGTCGCTGAATAATGGAACACACGAGGTCGATGTGGCGAGATGGGCGCTAGGGGTCGGGTACCCGAACAGCGTGACCTCGACGGCAGGGCGGTATCAGTTCAAAGATGACTGGCAGTTCTATGACACGATGGTGACGAGCTTTGCGTATGACGACGCGATGATTTCGTGGGAAGGAAAGTGCTGCAACGGCATGAAGTACTTCAATCGCGACCGCGGCATCGAGATTATGGGCACGACGGGTGGTGTCATCCTGGATCGCGACGGCTATGAAATTTACGACCTGAACGGCAAAAAGCTCAGCGAGTTCAAGGCGGACAAGACCGCAACCAGTTCGGCTGATCTCGTGGGTCGCGATTCGATGACGGATGCGCACTTTGCGAATTTCATTGCCGCAATTCAAAAGGGAGAAAAACTGCATCAGCCGGTTGCGCAGGGTAACGTCGCAGTTACGATGCTGCAGCTCTCGAATATTGCCTGGGAGGTCAACCGCGAATTGCATTTGGACACGGCGGACGGCAAGGTGCTGGGCGATCCAGCTGCGATGAAGATGTGGGGACGCGAGTATGAAAAGGGCTGGGCGCCAAATCTGTAATCAGTGAGAGGAGTTTCATGAACTACGATTGGTCACGTCGAAATTTTCTTCGTAGTGGGGCGCTGGCTGCAGCGGCTATCTCCTGCAGCGGTGCGGGGTCCGCGGTCGCGCAGAACTATGTCATGGAGGGGCGGGCAAGCGGCATCAAGCTCGGTTTGGCCAGCTATACCTTTCGTAACTTTACGCGGGCGCAACTGATCGCGTACATGAAGCAACTGAATCTGACTGGGTTGAATGCTAAGGACGTAAAAGATCACTTGCCGATGGATCCGACCCAGGAAGCCGCAGCGCTTGCCGATTATGCTGCAGCGGGCATCACTTTACATGCAGCGGGAGCCATCTACTTTCCGAAGGATGAAGATAGCGATATACGCAGCAAGTTCGAATACTGCAAGCGGGCTGGCGTCCGGGTCATCGTTGCCGGAGATCCTGCGCCAGAGACGCTGCCGCGTATTGAGAAGTTTGTGAAGGAGTATGACATGTACTTCGCGATTCACAACCACGGACCGGAGGACAAGATCTGGCATTCGCCCTTGGACGTTTTGAAAGTTGTGCGGACGATGGATCGGCGCATGGGTTGTTGCATCGATGTGGGCCATTGCATGCGTGCCGGCGTGGATCCGGTTCAGGCAGTCCATGCGGCAGGTGCTCGGCTATTCAACATGCATATGAAGGACCTTGCCGTTGCAACAGCAAAGGATAGCCAAGTGGCCGTAGGCGAAGGCGTGATGCCGGTACGCGGCATCTTCGAGGCATTGATCGCGACGAAGTACAGGGGCTTTGTTGACCTGGAGTACGAAATCCACGCCGACGATCCCATGCCTGGCGTGAGCACGAGCTTCGCCTATATGCGCGGCGTGCTTGCAGGCATGGGTTATCGGAAGCAGGCGTAACTGAATGCGGCTAGTTGGGAAGGTGTGAATCGTGAACCAGATGAATCGTCGTGAGTTAACGTTGACGTTGTCGGCATTTGCCGCGCTTGGGAGTCTCTCCACTGAAGCGCAGAGTGGTGCGCCGGCGGCTGATGGTCCGAGGCTGCTGCACTCGGAGTTGTTTTCGTATGACAAGTTACCGGTCAGGACAGCGCCGAACGGCATGGTGTCGCGCGCGGTTCTGCAGGGGACTCTTGCCACCGGCGAGTTCATCGAGGTACACGAAACGATGCTGCCTGCCGGAGAGATGCCGCATCCGCCGCATCGCCACACCCACTCGGAGCTGCTGTTGATTCGCGAGGGAGAGCTGCAAGTCGATAGTGATGGACAACGGGGGATTGTGCATGCAGGCGACGTCGTGTTTACTGCTTCGGCGGTGCTACATAGCCTGAAGAGCGTGGGCGCGGGGCCTGCGAATTACTTCGTGGTTGCGGTGGGCGTGCAGCGGGCGGTCGCCTAAGGCACGTTCGCATCTTTATGGCGTCCGCATTCCTCACACTGATAATCATTGAGGGGGTTCGATCATGCACAGATTTTCCAGACGCCAATTTGCCGGGCTTTCCGTTGCGACTGCTGCTTCCGCACTGTTGCCGCTTCGTGCCTGGGCGGGGGGATCGAAGTTCAAGATAGGCGTGATCTCCGATGAGGTTTCCGAGGATTTCGATCACGCGTGTTATGTCATCAACAAGCAGTTCGGACTGCACTGGGTAGAGCTGCGCGAGATCTGGGGAAAGAATCTGCAGGCGGTTTCGGACGAGGAAATCGCGAGGGCTCAGAAGATTCTTGCCAAGTACGACCTGCAGGTTACCGACATTAGCAGTCCGCTGTACAAGGTCGACTGGCCCGGCGCGCCGCACTCTCAATATGGCTCCAAGGAAGACCTGCACGGGGCGGATGAAACTACGTTCAACAAGCAACAGGAGGTTCTGGAGCGGTCAATCTCCCTGGCGAAACAGTTCAAGACGAACAAGGTTCGCTGCTTCGATTTCTGGCGGATTGATGACGTAGCGCCGTATCGGAAGGCCATCAATGCCAAGCTTCAGGAGTCAGCAGAGTTCGCTGCAAAGCGCAATGTGATGCTGGTTTTGGAAAATGAATTTGAATGCAATACGGCGACTGGCCGCGAGGCTGCAGCCACACTTGCTGGTATCCCTTCGAGAAATCTGGGGCTCAACTGGGACCCGGGCAATGCCGTTATGCGCGGCGAGCTTGACGCTTATCCCGGCGGGTGGGACGCGCTGCCGAAAGACCGCATTCATCACTGCCATGTAAAGAATGCGGTGAAGGATTCGACCGGCAAGATCGTGTGGTCGCCGGTGGATGTCGGCTATATCGATTGGACCGCGCAGTTCAAGGCTCTCAATGCGATTGGCTACGCCAACGCGGTCAATTTGGAGACGCATTGGAGAGGCGCCGGATCGCCCGAGGCTTCATCCATCCGGAGTTGGGAAGGGATGAAAAAGGACCTCCAACAGGCAGGCGCTATCTAGAAAGCACCGTGTCTGACAATTCGGCAGTTTGGCGGGTGAGTGTCCGTATTGGGCCCGCTGTCCAACGCATCTAAATCCTCCCAAAGGCCCCAACAGTCTAGTCCGCCACATCGCTCCCGGGAAGGTCGGGAATGGAAAAACGCGAGGCTTGAAACTGAGTCATGATCGAGCAATTTTCAGCGCCTTCCGAAAGTCAGCTTTTTGGCAATTTCCGGTGGTTGAGACCGCCCGACTTTTTAGGACCCCATCTGCTTCCATCTCACACTCCGCTTTCCGCATCGTTCCGCGGCAGCGTTGCGCTGGCCTCTGCTGGTGGTCAGCATCGGAACGACGTAAGTGGATATTGCCGCTAAGTTCCCGTTCTGAAAATCTAAGCGGACAAGGGAAGTGCCTTCCGGTCGATTCGACGTCGATGGACGACGCACAAGCAACGTGGAGATGCCTGTACAGGTGTGGCGCTGAAGCGGATCGATCTGAATTGCGGCTAGCGAGAACGAGGGCCGAGAGCTAACGGGAATAGCCATGGTGGTGCCTCTATGCGAGAGCCTCAAGCGAACGACTCGACGCCCAGTGTGGAAGTTCGCCCCCGCCGGGTGGGTCTCAAAGAGATCGCTGCGCACCTGCACTTGAGTCCGTCGACCATATCGTATGTGCTGAACGACACGCCAGGACGTTCGATTCCTGAGGGGACACGTGAACGGATTCGAGCTGCGGCGATCGCGTTCAACTACAAGCCGAACATGATTGCACGATCATTGCTCGGAAAGCCGATGCGCAGCATTGGGATCTTGCTTCCGGTGCTGGGCGAGGGTTATCACTCGCAGGTGCTGTCCGGAATTGGCGACTTGTTAATGGACGAAGGGTACTTCTATTTCACCGTCCATCACCGGCACATGCAGAGCCTGATCGAAGAATATCCTGCACTGCTGCAGGCGCGAGGAGTGGACGGAATTCTGGCGATCGATACGAAGCTCAACAATCCGTTGCCGTTGCCGGCGGTCTTGATCGCAGGCCATTCGACGTTGCCGGATGTGACCAACGTGGTGCTTGATCATGAGCACGCGGCGCGGCTGGCGCTGCGGCATTTGTACGATCTGGGGCATCGCAGGATCGTGTATATGAAGGGCCAGGCGATTAGTACCGATACGGAGCTGCGCTGGTCTGCGACGATGAAGGTGGCGCGGGAGCTGGGGCTGGTGGTGAATCAACACCTGACGATTCAGCTGGCGAAGGACTCGACGTCTCCCGAGATCAGCTACCCGGGGGTCCGTCATCTGGTGGAGGGCAAACAAAAATTCACTGCAATTCTCTGCTTCAACGATATCTCGGCGATTGGATGCATCCGCGCGCTGCACGACTATGGGTACCGCGTTCCGCATGATGTTTCGATCGTGGGATTCGACGACATTCAGTCTGCTTCGTATCGTCTGCCGAGTCTGACGACGATCCGGCAGCCGCTGAAGTTGATGGGGAGTACGGCGGCGGCGGCACTCCTGCGGAAGATGGCGCATGAGGATCTGCCGGCGACGATCCAGGTGGAGCCGCAGTTGGTGGTGAGGGAGTCCAGTGGAGCTCCGCCGCGGGCGGCCTAAGGGCGCAAGACTTGTTCGAAAAAAAGGAGACGGCGAAGGTGCTCGCCGTCTCTAAGGAGGTACTACGGTCAAACCTCGTTAGAACGAGAGGCGAGCGCCTAGCTGCAGCGTTCTTCCGCCGATCTGGATTCCGGTGATCTGATTTCCCCCGTTGCTGGTGGAGGTGTACTCGGTGCCCGGACCACTGTCTCCTGCCAGCTGGCCCTGTGGAGGACTGAAGCTCGGATGATTGAATGCGTTTTGCGCATCACACCGAATGGAGAAGGCCATTCGTTCCCAAGGCAAATGGAACTCCTTGAGAGCCGAGATATTCACGGTGTTGAATCCCGGGCCGACCAAGGGATTTCTACCCGCGTTGCCGAAGTTTCCGTTTCCAGGGTTGATGAAGGCGGATGGGTTGTACCACTCTGCGATCCCTCGATGGACGGGTCGTGTAGAGAGTCCGGAGAAGCTGGGGAACTGTGTACCGGGACAGCTTTGCTGGTAGGTACAGTCCGTTGCATACACCTGGAATGGGTTTCCCGCTGACACGATGACGGTGCCGGAGACCTGCCAGCCACCGACCGCTACATCTTCAAGCCAGTTCTTGTTGAGGAACGCCCTGCCCTTGCCGAAGGGTAGCTGGTAGACCACAAACCCCTTGAAGGCATTGCGCACATCAAAGTTGGATGGCCCGTAGTTCTTACCTGAATTGTCCGTCGTTAACAAGCTTGCGTATTGGTAGGGCTGAGGTCCAGCGTGCGTTCCCCATCCAGACGAATCCTGCTCATCCAGGAAATGCGACCAGCTGTAGTTGGCGCTGAAGCTGAAGCCGTGTTGCAGGCGTTTGGTGATGGTGACCTGCAACGCGTTGTAGTTTGAGACTGCCTGGTAGAGGTTACCGTTGATCTGCTTATAGATGGGATAGGCCGCGACGCAGTCGACTGTTGACCCAGTGCCGCAACCGGAGAGATCGCTGGACGAGAGCTGGTCGAGAGGCGCCGCATTGAGATTGGTGGGGAAGGTGAGGTTAAAGCCGTGGCTTCCGACATAGCTCATCGTTGCCACCGTGTTGGTGCTCAACTGCCACTCCATCCCGAGGTTCCACTGATAGATCTTCGGGATCGGCGTGTGATAGGCGATGTAGCCCGCGTTCTGTCCGTTGAACCTGGTGGGGTCCTGCGAAGCGCTCGTGTATGGCAACGCAGTCATTGCGCCGCCGCCTAAGGGGAAGAGCGTTCCGGGCCCATCGAACTTGGTCGTTGGATAGATTCCGTTCGACGAGTCGTTGACACTGCCGGAGGAAGAGACAGATTGGCCCAGGCCCGCATTGGTAGCGCCGCCATAGTTGTCTGTGCTCCAGTTATAGGAATAAAGCCCGAAACCGCCACGTAATGTAGTGTTCGGGTGCAAGAGCCAGGAGAAGCCCGCTCGCGGAAGGACGGTGCTGAAGACGTTGGCCTGCATAGACGTTCGGCCGTTCGCGTGGGTTTCCCCGTACCAATAGGCGCCGAGCGTGTTGGTTGCCGGGTTCGTAACGGTGGGATCGAAGCTATCCATGTTGCCTGTCACCTCGTTATAGCCATGGCTGATTTCATAGCGAAGCCCAAGGTTGATGGTTAGGTTTGGCTTGATCTTCCAATCATCCTGAACAAACATCTGTGGCTTCTTCAAACGCACACCGTATTCAGGCGAGACACTCGCATTCCAGTTCTGAGCGTAGCCAAGGAGGAAGTCCGCGTACTCTTCGCCGGACTTACTGTTGGATGAGGCCACACCTGTCTGAGAGTTGACTGTCCAATTCTCGGTATAGACGCCGGAGAACTGCAATGTTCCGGAGTTGATGTTGCCCCAGGTGGTTGTGTCGTCGCGATAGAAGGCAAACTCACCACCGAAGTGGATGACGTGTCTGCCGCGGATCATGGTCACGACGTCGGAAGGATCGAAGACGAATTCCTTGTAGGACGCATTGGTGGCAGGCCCAATGTTCGTGTAGGGATTGTTACGCTGGAACTGCACTGACGGAAGAACGTCCGCTTTGGCGAACTGCCATCCAATCTTGGCGGGATAACCCAGCCCCGTACCGGCGTCCTGGAAGAAATTGAGCTGGTCGGTGTAACCGAATCTGGCTTCATTAACGGTACTCGAGCTGATATTCCAAACGTCGGTGACCTGCGCATTATTGTTGTCGACGTCGCCGATCTGGCAACCGACTGGGCATTCCGTAATAGGATTCGCACCATTCTCAATTTCGTCGCCCTGCGTATCGGAGAGCGTCAGTCGGTTATTTTGCGTGATTGCGTAATCCAGGCGGCCAAAATACCTCTTCCATGGCCGAGGCACCGGATATTGCGAGAAGAAGTTGTTGGTGAGAACGCCGGCGCTGTTGAGCGTTGCGTTCGGCACGAAGTTACCGTACGGGATGTGGTTTGACTCTGTGGGATAGAACTGCTGGAACGAGTTCGAGACCGTATCGATCATGCCCGCGGGGATCGCGTTCGACCCATACTCGCTGAGGAAGCTCTGACGAATGGGATATGGGTGGCCCTCCGCGTCGGTTGCAATGGTTTGTGTCGTGGGATCGTAAATAAGGTATGGGTTTGTTGGATTGGCCGTGAAGTTGGCGCTGAAGTCGCCACTCATGACGTCGGCGGTCGGAACGGTCTGGTAGCCGGAACTGACAGCGTTGTTATGGATCTGGTCGTAACCGAAGAAGAAGAACGCCTTTTTCCTCAGACCGAGGAACGGGATGGGGCCGCTGAAGGTTCCGCCGAAGTCATCATAGTTGAGCGCGGGCACCGGCTCTTCGTTGCCAAAGCCATAGTTGGCGGCATTCAGCGATCTGTTCTGGAAGTACTCGTACAGAACACCGTGGAACTTGTCGGTACCGCTCTTGGTGATCTGGTTGATGATGAGACCGCCGACGCCATACTGCGCAGAGAACGAAGAGAGATTGACTTGGAGCTCTTGCACATCTTCGAACGAGGCTGGGTTGGCGTTCTGGCTGCTTGGGAGCGTAGTAGTGGCACCATCGGCGAGCACATTGGTGAAGGGAAGATTGCCGTTGGTCGACACTTCCTGGCCGGGATTAAAGGCGTTCATCTGGTTCATGCTGCTGTTGTAGGTGCCAGAGGCTCCGGGAAGCAGGATCATGAAGTTCTGCCAGTCAGGGCCATTGGACCCTCCCACGTTGGGCAGTTGCTCCATGTCGTGGGCTTCGAGGGTCGCAGACTGTTCTCCGTTTTCGGTGTTGAGCAGAGGAACGTCGGTGTTGACTGTTACTTCGACGGTTGAAGCGCCAACTTTCAGACTCGCGTTGACATCCGTGATGCCGACCTGAACGGAAATGGGCCCACGCACTAACGTCTCAAACCCAGCTTTAGTAAAGGTTAGCTTGTAGCTTCCGACCACGACGGAATTGGTATCGTACAAGCCGTCGTTGTTGGTGGGATAGTCTTTGGCCACGCCCGTGTCGAGATTTAACACCTTGACCGAAGCTCCGGGGATCAGCGCGCCAGTGGAATCGGTCACCGTGCCGCGGATATCGCCGGAGTTCGTACTCTGAGCAAATGTACTGCCTGATGCCAGAATGCCGGCCACAGCGACCGCAAGAATCCTGAACATGGAACAACTTGATTTCATATTGCCTCCGAACGTCTCAAAATGGTGCATGTTTCGATTGAATCGTTATTAGACAAACGTTTGTCTATATGTCGACTAAAAACCGGGAAGCGTACCAGCCAGGAAGCAACATTCACTCGCAATGCTGCTGAAGTGGAACTGAGTGTCCTGTCGGGTCCAAGGAAGTTTGCTACGTGGGCCACACATGAATGCAGGACAAACAGTGCTAGCTTCACAGGAGAGGTCGTCGCTGGCAATAGCCATTCTCGCCAGGATTCTCCGACCACTTGAGCGACTTGACGGACGCTCGATGAGGCTCCAATCAGCTGACGAGACGCCAGGTTCCTGAATCCGCGCTACTCCCCGGTGTTCAACATCCGTACCTCAAGCGCATGAGGAAGTCGTGTTCAAGAGGACACCACGAATTTTGCGGACCGCTGCGGGAATATCCGAGGCTTGTGTGCTTCCAAAGCCCAGGATCAATCCGTTCAGTGCCGCCCCACCGATGTACGCCGAAGAGAGCGGCCACATCCACAAGTTCTGCGAAGCGGCGCGGCGTGCGACGTCATAATCAGATTTCATGCCAGGCAGAGTAAGCGTCAGATGCAGACCCGCTTCAGCGCCGGTCACTTGACCTGCGACATCGAGATCATTTCTGAGAGACTCAACGAGCGCGCTTCTGCGCTCTTTGTAGAGCACTCGCATGCGTCGGATATGGCGCTCAAAATGGCCTTCGTTGATGAACTCTGCTAAAACCTCTTGTGTCAGAGAAGGCGAACCAAGGTCTGTAGCACGTCGAGTGGCCACGAAATGACCTAACAGATCTCGAGGGACAACGAGATATCCGATGCGCAATGAGGGAAACAATACTTTGCTGAACGTTCCGATGTAGATAACGCGCTCGTTATTGTCGAGGCCCTGGAGCGAGGAGATTGGAGCGCTTTCGTAGCGATACTCACTGTCATAGTCGTCTTCGATGATCCATGACCCATTCTCTTGGGCCCATTGCAGGAGCTGCAGCCTGCGCGAGGCGCTCATCGTCACTCCCAATGGAAATTGGTGCGATGGCGTCACGATCGCGACGCGAGCACTTCGGCATTTCTTGATGCCTGCGCTCACGTTGAGACCCTGATCGTCGACGGGGACGGCGACAAGCCTGCTTCCAGCTAAGGCAAAGACCTCACGTGAAAAGCGGTACCCCGGCTCCTCGACCCAGACAGAGTTCCCTGGATCAACGAGCACCTGTGCGGAGATTTCCAGGGCTTGCTGAGATCCCGAAACGATCAAAATCTGATCGGCGTCACATGACACGGATCGGGCCGTCCGCAGGTATGCTGCGATACTTTGGCGGAGCGGAAGATACCCCATTTGATCGCCATATCCAAACGATCGCACGCTCATGTTCTTTGAGCGACGAGCGACGATATTGGACCATGTTTGCAGAGGAAAGCTGTCTGCTGCCACCTGCCCGACACCGAAGGCGCCCCAGTTTCGTGTCCAGGGCATCATCAAATGCGAGGGAAGGGTCGCAGTTCTCTGCGCAACGATTCGAGAGCCTTCGTGAGCAGCGCGTCCCTTTTTCTGAGCCGGAGCAATCGAAGTAAAGCGGTCTGGTAGTTGGCTTGAAACTGCCGTGCCAGAACCTATCCGTGCCGTCAAGTAGCCCTCAGCCAGCAGTTGAGCGTACGCGTCGAGAACGGGTACCCGCGACACGTCGAGTTCGGTCGCGAGCAGCCGGCTGGAAGGGATATGTTGGCCCGGTCGCAGGCGGCCTTCCGAAATCGCTGTCCGTACCGCGTCGTAGATCTGTCGATGCAACGGCATCGCGGCATCGCGATCGATACGGATCACTGGCAGGATTCCGGACGCGACGCGCTTCGACATGCCAGCAGCTTAGTGGTCGCGGATATCAGCGTCAAGTTGCTCACGAATCTAACCACTTTCGCTGCATGAAAGGGCTTCAGCCCGCGCAGCGCGGTCGGCCCAGGAGTCGAAGGTAGTCAGCGAATCAGCAACAACCCAGGCGCAACCAAGCAGCGCCAGGTTCAACGCGCTTTCCGTCCAGTTGAAATGGCTTGACGGATCGGCGACGAGCATTCGTCCATTCGCCAGCACGCCGAAGACCGCAATCATGACCGTCAGGAGGATCGCAGCCAGTCTGGCCCTGATTCCTGTAAGTATGGCGAGCCCGGCCGCGATGAAGCAGACTCCGGTTAGATATCCCCAGAAAACTTGACCAAGGGGTAGCCATTTGGGGACGAGAGGAGCGGTCATGTTCATGTACATAAAATGGGCTCCTCCCCATATCACCGAACAAACTCCAAACGCCATTCGTCCGATCCGGGTGAGACGCTCGGCGAGCACCCCATCCATCCGGGCGCTACCGACGTAGACGATCAGAGCGCTTACCGTGATCGCCAACTGCATCGCGATGTCTTCGTATGTACCGTATACGCCATAGCCGCGAAGCAGCATGGGGCTGTGCATCAGCGCGAGCACAAAGACGGTGTAGTACATGGTGAGCGCACCGGCACCCCATACCCTGGTCCGGCGCCATTCAATGGCCGATGCCGCGAGGACCATAAATGCACCCGCGCAATACGCCAATGGAGTGCGGGCGGGAAAATTTCCAGGTACGGCCTGGCCTGGGTCGAAGTCACCAAACACCAGGCAGGCCAATCCCAGCGCTGCCACACCCACACCATAGACACGGAAGCCAAAATTCCTTATCGCTATTTCGGTCTTCAAGAATGCTCCAGGTTAGAAGTTTGCGTGTGGCTCCAAGTGTGCCGCCCGCAACGGCTGAATACAACTCACGCAGCGGGCCTTAACTCACTGATGAGTCTCCGGCGAAACGCTCGGCTGGACCGGGCTGATTTCGTCTGCGGACGCCGCGCCCACAATCTTTCCAGTGCCGCCGGCTTGTGCAAGTACTACAACACCCAGATTGTTGGGGTCCTCGTGTGACTTCAATTTCACTTCGAAATCACGTGAGAACGGGTGGCCCGGTGTGGTCTTCGCAATCTTCTCAAGGTTAAGGACGACTTCAGTCTCCGTGAGTGTTCTTCCTTTGTTTTCCCCGGCGGATACGTCAGAACTCGCCTGGCGCAAGGTCACGGCTACCAAGACATCTGCAGGCTGTTTGGCGGTTGAGCCGTCGATATCGATATGGCCACGCACAATGCCAAATCCCCCCGGGTCAATATGAGTCGAGGTGATCGTGACTGGAATCATCTGATCTTTGACGGCCTTTTCTAAGACCGCACGTGCTTCGCCCGGGTCAGTGAGTTTCAGCTCATCGGTTCCATCCACCACGAACTGCGGCGTATACGCTGAAGGAAGCCCAAATTTGCTGACATAATCTGCTTGACGATCGGTCAACTGGTTAGAGGAGTAGGGATCCTTCCATCCATCTTGATTCCAATACGTAACGTGTTCACTCAGAGTAATCAGTCTCGCTCCGGGAACAGGTTGCATGGATTGCAATCTCTGTAGAAAGGCATCAGCTGGGGGGCATGACGAGCAGCCCTCAGAGGTAAAGAGCTCGACCACAACCGGCACCGCTGACGACGTGTGCGCCGCAAAGACAGGTTCGTAGGCGACGGCCGCATAACAGGCCAGTGAGAATGCGACGGACGCAAACATGATTCTTGTGGCCATAGCGGGCTACTCCCCACGGATGGCTAACTTGCACTCGCATCCGTTCCTACACGTTTTAAGCCTCACAGACGAACTATGTGCATGCAATAACCACTTTAGTGGTTATTATGCTGACCACCTGCACGTTCGCAAAAGAGTCTTACTTTAGGAGCAACGCGATGATTCACCAACTGAGTCGCTATGAGGGATCTCTCGGCGCCCGAGCCGCAATCCCAGTCCCCAAATCGGGGTTGCCGAAAATATGGGCGGTCACAAGCGGTTGGCTTTGCGGGAGATACCCTTCGAGTGCTGCATTGCACGTTCCCCCCTCGTCTCAGCCAACATGAGCACGTTTACCAGTTCTAAGACAAGCGTTTGGGATCGCGAAATATATTCAAACTTCGAGCTTTGAGGCACGCCGCCTTTTCTTCTCGATTCTTAGGAGGAGAGTTCGTCTCAAGGGTGTTCAGATGGTTTGCCGAAAGGCCTGCAATAGCATTGACCGCGGACAAGAACGCGTGTTCGTTAGCCTTCGACGGCTTCTTGAAACCGCCGATTTTCCTAACGAACTGAAGCGACGCAGCTTGAATTTCATCTGGGGTTACCGGTGGATCGAAGTTGAATAGCATCTTAATGTTCCGACACATTCTCCTGAGTCCTCCACACGAAGCGCGGGTTAGACTAACGCCGCTTGCTACGCAACTCAGACGCCAGGACCCCAAATATGCCCGCGCTAGCCTGTTGGAGCTTGATAACCTGGCGTGCGCTTGATCAGAAGATCGATCTGCCCTGCATGATGGGATTCATGTTCGCAGACGTGAAACCACTTGCAAAAGTTATTGGTCGGCCCCCAATACCAGGTTCGATCGACCGCCATGAACCACGCGTCGTCACGCTTCTTGAACTCCGCCAATGACCTCTCGCGGACCTCCTTCAGCTGCGCAAGATAGAAGTCCAGGTGATGCCCCTTGATGGTGCTTCGACCGCTATCACCGAGATCCATGGCTGGATCCCACTGCTTCTTGATTTCGGGAGACCAGCTGCCCCACTTGATCCCATCGAAGGTGTTCATCTGATAGTAAGTCTCGGTGGCTGCCAGATGCAGGAGGAGTGCGCCGATGGAGTTTGCGTTCTTGTCCAAGAGCCAGTCGAGTTGGGACTGCGTGAGGCCTTTTGCGGGCCCTGTGACCGCTTGGCGCATCCATGTGAGTTGAGAGATGAATGTGCCTATCTGCGGAGTGTAGCCGGGACGAGGACCCAAGACATTCGGAAGAATGGTCGTGTCCGTGGGTGCCGCAAAAGCCAGGCTCGGCAGCATCATTCCGGCGGCGGTAGAAGTGCAAAGAAAGGCGCGACGACTCTGGGGCATGGAAGAACCTCTTCGAGCTGCGGTAGAAACGAGGCCCATTGCTCGCGTCAGGATAGGGCTGCCGCGTAGACAAAAGCGATGGAATCAAGTTAGGAACGCATTTTCACGTACGCTAATATGCCAGAGCTACGCCATCTGCGCGCATCTCGCTGGCCGCGGCGTACACGCGCTCGCCATTGGGCTTGCGCAGTTCCACGCACTCGTACCGGCCAAACCCGCCATCGCTTCTGCCCATCGGCCATCCCATCGCGATCAGCGCCTTTCGCGTCTCTTCGGGAACACCGGCTTCGAGGCGCAGAATGCCCTCTCGGCCCCAGGCCTGGCGGATCCTCGCCCATGCTCTGCGACGAGCCTTCGTGATGCCAGCGCGGACTATCTCCGGCGGCCTGCACATCCAGGCCGTAGTCCACGCGATTGAGCATAATCTGCGTCTGTCCCTGGGGCTGCATATCGCCACCCATCACACCGAACGCCAGCCACGGTGCACCGTCCTTCACCGCGAACCCGGGAATAATCGTCTGGAACGGTCGCTTGCCGGGCGCATAGATGTTGGGATGCCCATCCTTGCAGCGAGAACAATTCGCCGCGATCCTGGAACATGAAGCCTAGCCCATCGGCCACCAGGCCTGAGCCCATTCCGCGGAAGTTCGACTGGATCATCGACACCATCATGCCGTCTTTGTCCGCCATGCTGAAGTAGGTCGTATCTCCATGGCTGGGCGCATGGCCTGGATAGACGGGCTCGAGGATTCTGTCGAGCCGGATGAGCTTCGCCCGCTCCTTCGCATAATCCATCGAGTTGAGCCACTCGACCGGCACCTTCGCAAAGTGCGGGTCTGCGTAATACCGCGCGCGATCTTCGTACGCCAGCCGCTTGGCCTCGATCTGCACATGCAGCGCCTGCGCGCTCTGGAACCCCATCTCCGCGCACGTCAAACTGCGAGATCATGTTCAGCATCTGCAGCGTTGCGAGCCCCTGCGTGTTGGCGCCCATGGCGTAGACGTCGACGCCGCGATAGTTCGTCACCAGCGGCTTCACCCACTCCGCGTGCTGCTCGCGCAGATCTTCTACAGAAAGCCAGCCGCCGATGCGCTTGAAGTACGCATCGATGGTCTGCGCAATCGGTCCGTCGTAGAAGACGTCGCGGCCACCCTCGGCGATCATCGCGATAGGTGCTTCGCCAGGTCCGGATTGCGAAAGACGTCATACTCGTTTACGGGTTTGCCCATTACCTGGTAGGTATGGACCGCGTTGGCGGTCTCTTCGACGCCCGACCCGGGCCGCAGAAAGATCGCCATGTTCCGCTTGATGTAGTAGCCGATAATCTGCGGCACCGGAGCGCCGTGCTCGCAATAGTGAATGGCCGGCTCGAACAGCTCTGCCCACTTTAACTTTCCGTAGCGCTGATGCAGCGTCCACCAAGCGTCCAGTGCTCCCGGGGTCGACACGGCAATCGCGCCCAGCGGCGGAATCACTCCATTCTTTGCCCGCGCCCGCACCATCTCCAGCGTCAGCGACTTCGGCGAGCGGCCCGACCCGGCGAGGCCCATCACTGCTTCGGCCTTCGGGTCCCAGAGGAGCGCATAGCAATCGCCGCCCAGGCCCGAGCTGATCGGCTCGACGAAGCCCAGCACGGCATTCGCGGCGATCGCCGCATCCACCGCTGAGCCGCCCTTCTTCAGCATCTCGATCGCCGCCTGGGTCGCCAGCGGATGCGCTGTGCCTGCGGCGCCCGAGCATCCCAGTGCCGGCGACCGCGACGCAAAGCTTGCTCCCGCCGGGCGGTCTCCTGCATGCACATCCGGCCGATCGAACTTCTCTTCGCCCGCGGCCTGAAACTTCGGTAGCTCGCCGGACGCGCCTTCGGTCTGTGCTGCGTCCGGCTTTCCAGCGGCGCGCCCTTCGCTCAATCGCGTCGACGAACCCGCTGCGGCCAACGGAAGTGTTGCAAGAAACGTACGACGAAGCATGATCAATCTCCTCCTAGCTTTCGTTGATGCTTCTGGATCAAACGAATTGCAAGGACGAGCGCGTCCTGCCCTGTTCGCGCCATGCTCCTACGCGAACACATCCTCTGTCTTCGGTCCACTGCGAGCTCCATCTGCTCCATCGACCGCAATAACGTGTCGCGGACAAACAGAATGTGGTCGTGCATCTCGCGCTTGCGCTTGTTCAATGTCTCCGTCCCGCATCGCCGCGTAGATCTTCTGGTGGCTCGCCGGCGCGGTTGTGGCCGAGAGATAAAACGTCGCCATGCGGCACAGCAGGCTCTTCTGCTGAATGTTGTCCAGGATCTCTGCCAAACTCCGTCGTTTCCGGTCGACTGCGCGATCAGACCATGGAAGTGAATGTCTTCCTCGATATGCCGCAGCTTGTCGCCTGCGTCGAGATTCGTTCCGTGTCCGCTCGATGCTTGCCGCCATCTGCTCCAGCAAGCTCCGGCGTGATTCTTGCGCTGCTCACCGCATGCACCTCCAGCAGGGCACGCACGTCGTAGAGGTCGTGCACCTCCTTGGCCGAGAACTTGCGCACATAGGCGCCGCGCCGCGACTCGATGATGATCAGGCCTTCGCTCTCAAGCCGCATCAGCGCCTCGCGTACCGGCGACTTGCTGATGCCCAGTGCACTCGACAGATACTCTTCGGTGAGCTTCGATCCTTCGGGAAATGAGCCGTTGAGCAGCTGCCGCTTCACGCTCTGGTAAGCCTGCTCCGTGAGATTTGGGTTCTTCGTTAGTTTCAACATATCGTGAGGTCCACGCGGATTCTACCTGACCTGCACGCCTGTTGCGCTTAACTGCAGCGATCTTCGCGGGAAAAACGTGCGTCTCGCAGACACCCTGACCCTCCACGAAACGCACGTCATTTCTGCACCGCCCTAGAACACGAACTTCGCGCTGAGCTGCAGTTGGCGCGACGATCCCCCATCACTGGTTGCAAAGCGCGTGGCGGTAATCTGGCCGAAGGTCGCGGATTGCACATTGTTCGACGGCGAACCGAAGTTGGGGTGATTGAAAATGTCGAACGCATCGACGCGCAGAATGAAGCGAGAGTCCCTTGAACAAGTTCGTCTGCTTCTCCCCGGACAGATCGAGGTCAGCGAATCCAGGCCCGGTGCCGCGGTTGCGCTGCATGTCGCCGAGTCCCGTGTACGCACTGGGTGCTGTTGCGCCCGTTGCGTTGGCCTGCGTTCCAACAATCTGGTAGACGCATGCCGGTGTCACGTTGGTCAGGTCGCACACCGCGCCACCGTAGGCCAGGCCGCCTGGATTTGCGAAGTAGCTGACGTTGGCCGATCCAGCAATCTGCTGCTTGTGCCGCGTGATCGGCTGCAGCAGGTTCGGACGAATCAGGCCGCTGTTGCCGTTGAAGCCGTCGCTGCTTGCCACGATGTTCACCGGGTTGCCGGTCTGGTACTGGAAGATGCCCTCCAGCCGATATCCCGAGACCCACCGATTGCCCTTGAACGGCAGCGCATAGATTGCGTTGCCCGCGAAGCGGTTGTCGCACATCGAAGTCCGACAGCCCATAGTTCTCGGAAGGATTATTGCTGTCCGGCAGCACAGATCCCCCCTGCGAGCCGAGCGAGTTGATGTCCATCGACTTCGCCCACTGCATAGTTCACATCGAACTGCAGGCCATTCGACATCACCTTCGACAGCGTGACCCACAGTCGCGTTGTAGTTCGAGTAGCCGATGCTGTTGTCCTCCGCAATATTAGAGGCAATGTTGGCGCCGGGAGCAATCGGGCTGTCAGCCGCCAGGGTCGGATAAGGCCGCGGGCTGGGATCGTTCGTGGGCCCGTTGGCCTGGTTGGGATCGGTGCGAATCAGCAGGTGATGACCCGTCGAACCGTAGTACCCGATGCTTCGCCACCATGCTCCATGGCAATGCCTGCTGCACATTGAGGTTGAAGTCCTCCATGTACGCATTGCGGTAGTTCGGGTTCACCCATCCCAGTGCGTATCCGGAAGCAGCCTTCGCCGAAGCAAACAGGTTATTCATAGGAATCGGCGCCGCGCTGTTGCTGTAGGAAACCGCCGTGGTGAAGGGAGGGTTCCCGGTCAGGATGCTCACCGTGCCGGCCACCGGCTGATCGACCAGCAAGCCGTACGCGCCGCGGATCACGGTCTTGTTGTTATTGAATAGATCGTAAGCGAAGCCTACGCGTGGCTCCAGGTTGTAGTTCTGCTTGTACGCCCCGTTCGCTGGAATCCCATTCGTCCCAGCCTGGGTCAGCGTAACGTTCGCGGGGTTGAAGATCGAGATCCGGTTCTCGCCTTCGACCGGTGTTCCGTTCCACTCAAATCGCAGTCCGCCCTCAAGCGTCAGCCCCGGTAAAATCCGGTAGTTGTCCTGGATGAATCCGGCCGCCGCATCTGCGTAGATCCGGTAGTCGATGATGTTGGGCTGGATGCTGAACACCGGCGTCACATCGTTCGCGAGATTCACGCTCGACAGCGACATGCTTCCGATGTTTCCGGCGAAGCTGTACAGCAGATAGCGGCGGAACTCACCACCCCACTTGATCTGATGTTTGCCCTTCAGCATCGTCACCGTATCCGACAACACGCCCGTGGTGGTGTTGCGACCCTGTGGGAACCCGGAGGGACCGCCGACCGTGAAGCCCACATCCGTGATCGTCGTCTGCGGAATACCCACATTGCCGGTGAGCCCATCCACGATCCCTATGCTGGCCGGGTCGATCAAGTTCGCCGGCTCGAACGCAATCGAGATGCGGTTGAAGCCGATGCGCGCTTCATTCGTCACACTCGAATTGAAGATGTGTACGTACTGCAGCGTTCCGATCTGTCGATGCGCAGCCCGATGGTCGCCCCACCCAGGCAGAGTGTCGCCCTGCAGCGCTGGTTCGGTGCGCACATCTTTCTGGAAAGCGTAGAAGCCATGCAGCGAATCATTCTGCCCAATCTGCTGCAGCACGTCTCCGGTGTACTGATCGATCTGCACGGGTCCCGGAGTAAACGACACATGCGTTGTCCCGCTGTTCGGCAGCGGAATCAGCGCCGCAAATGCCGCGGCAATTGGGTCATTCGCAGCATTCGCAGCATACGCTGCCTGCTGCGCCGCGCTGAATACCGGGCTGTTCTGCAGAATCCCCTGGTGCTGGCGAAGACCCTCGTAGCTGAAGAAGAAGAAGGTGTGATTCTTCCACACCGGACCGCCCACCGAGCCGCCGAAGTTGTTGCGCTGCAGCGGAGCCTTGGCGCCCGTATCCCCTACCAGCGGAAGCCCAGTGCTCGGGTTGTAGCTGCGGTTGAAGTAGTTGCGTGCGTCGAGCCAGTCATTGCGGAAGTAGTCGAACAACTCGCCATGGAAGTGGTCGGTGCCGGAGCGTGTGGCAACGGTAACGATGGAGCCATCGCTGCGGCCATACTCGGCGCTGAAGGTTTGGTTGTTGATCTTGAACTCGGAGGTCGTGTCAATTGACGGCTGGAAGGTGATCTGGTTTTGGCTGATGTCATTCAGGTTGATGCCGTTGATCTGAAAGTTGACAGAGTCTTCGCGGTTACCCGCAGTAATGAACGAGTTCGCGCCCAACCCGCGGCTCGCTGCTGTCAAGCTCCCTGTAGTCGGCGCCACCACCCCGCCTGGCGTCAGCACGGTGAGATCGAGAAAATGACGGCCATTGAGCGGCAACTCCTGCACCGTGTTCCGGCCAATGACCTGACCGACCGTGATCGTGCTGGACTCGATCCGCGACGCGGCGTTGCTTTCGACCTGCACCGTCACTCCCGCCGAAGCGATTGCGAGCTTCGGATTGAGGGTGAGACTTTGCGCGACCTGCAGCGTAACCCTCTCAATCGTGTCTGTACTGAATCCCGGGGCCGTGACCTGCAGCTTGTAGTCCCCGGGCTGGAGGGCTGGAACGACGTATGCGCCTGCGCCATCGGTCGTGACGGTCCGGTCCAACCCCGTCGCCAACGAATGCACCACAACTTGAGCGTGCGGGACCGCCGCGCCGGTCGGATCGGTGACGATTCCCGACAATGTGGCGGTCGATTGAGCCCATCCCCCGGTTGCAAAAAGCGCGAAGAATGCCAACGCCAGAAGGAAATTGCGTTTATCTGGAAATTTGAGAAAAGTCATGTAGCCTCCGAAGCCTGGGTAAGGAGAAGAGGGGACCTACACGAAGGCCATGGCCTTTGTGTTGTGGCTTGATGATAGGTGCGTGAAAAAAGATATATCACATATCAGGCGAAGTTTCGTCGGTAAATTCGACGACGATTTGTACATTTTGTGCATAATCCGTGATCGCACGCAGGGTTCCACTGTCAATTTCGCCCTCACAAACCACGGCGACATCCGAAAGCCACAAGCCGGTCCTTCGTCCACACCGTCCGGTGTCCAGTCCCGGATTGCGCCTGATCGGCTAAACCCAATTCGTCTTTGTGATGGACGAGAACCAGCGTTTTGACCAACTTCGACCACCCTGGAGGATCGTTGGCTGAGAGGGACGCGAGAATGTACGTCCTCAGAAGCGAGAGGTGGGAAACGCGATTCTGAGGTTGGGTCAGATAGGGGCTGTCTGGCCGGGACACGTCACCAGGCGGTGTGCTGCGGCCGCACCAGCACCATTCCTGCTAGAAATCCGGCGAGCAAGCCGCCCAGGTGAGCGGAAAGGTCTGTCGTTCCGCTGATGGAACCGTAGACGACGTTGTACAGGATGAAGATTCCCGCCGACCTGCCAATGCTCTTCAACGCCGCTGGATGGAGCGTCCGCCGTTTTATCAGCAGGAAACCGAAGACGGCGCCATAGAGTCCGAAGATGGCGCCCGATGCGCCTGCACCGACGGCCATCGGATGGACCCATACGCTGACGATGCTGCCTGCCAGGCCTGCGATGAAGTAGATGAGCAGGTAGCGCATACGTCCGAAAACGCCTTCGATGAACGGCCCGATCAGGTAGAGCACGTACATGTTCATGCCGATGTGGATGATGCCGAAGTGCACAAAGCAGGAGGTGAGGAGACGCCACCACTGGTGTGCGCCAACGGTTGCGGGGCCGAAGTCGCCGCCCCACTTGTATACGTCGAGAGGCGTGGGCTGGGTTAAGGAGATGCCACTTGCCACCATGGCCAGGAAGACCAGAACGTTGATTGCGATCAGAGCGACCGTGACGGTGTAAGGGCTGCGCGACCGGGGCGCGGCAGATTCCTGCGCGAGGGGTTCGGGGATGGCAGTGTGGTCCATGTGTCTACAGTTCTAGCATTGTGCCGGTGAAGGCGTCGCGTGGAGAGAGAGGCGGCGAGAGTTTGTGCGAATGCCGGATGGCAACTTAGTGAGTATAGGACGTAGCTCTGGATAGAATCGCTGTCTTGCAATCGGTGTGGGGCAGAGAAGACCAAGCCCCAAAGACAGAAATGCCATCCGTATAATTGCCGCCTCTTTCGGGGAGCTTGCTTACTGAATGCATCAGCGGGCACTGGTCAGTTCTGTCATGCGTCTTGCAGTCTTTACACTTCCACACAGAACTCGCTTCGAAGCGGTGTTACAGATAGTGCCAGGCGGAAATGCCCGGACATTGCAACACCAGGAGCTACTCATGAAACGCACGATTCTTACCCTCTTCCTTCTTGTTACAGCGATGTCGACTGTAGCTTTGGCGCAGGACGTTTCCTCCAACCCGGAGGGCACCAAGATGATCCGCCGTGTTGAGTCGCGGTTCGACCTTACGTGGGACCAACGCGTTCAGGCCAAAGCGATTCTCCAACAGGAGCAACCAGTTTTGCAGCAGCTTCATACACAGCTTATGGCCGAGCGCGCAGAGATGGCGGAGATGACCACCTACAACGACACCCAGGCGCGGGCCATCGCGGCCAAGTATGCCGACGCGAATACTGGTGCGCTCGTTGAGCGTGAGAAGCTTCGCGTGGAGCTTCTGGCGATCCTGACGCCTTCGCAGCAGAAGAAGCTGAGCCAGCTCCGCGCACGTTTCGGTGCTGCTATGGGTGAGCGACTTCTCACGCTCGGCGACAACCTGTAGGCTTGGCGAAACGGAGTTAGTATGTCGAACGCTCTGCCTACAGTGTTGCTCATCGACGATGATGTCGCGCTTGCAGAAAGCCTTGCCCGCCTGCTGCTCATGGACGGTTTCCTTCTGGAAGCCGTCCATAATGGCGCGTCTGGCTTGAAGTCCGCGCTGAGCGGCCGCTACGCGCTGGTACTACTGGACATCACCCTGCCCGATGCCGACGGTCGGAAACTTCTCCGTCTGATTCGCGCCAAGTCCGACGTTCCAGTGGTCATGTTAACCGCTCGAGGGGATGATGCTGATCGGATTGAAGGCCTCGAGGGGGGCGCCGATGATTTTCTCCCCAAGCCCTTCAACCCGCGAGAACTAACGGCCCGGATGCGTGCGGTGCTGAAGCGGCAGACGGCGGTAGCGGCTCCCGGCGGGATTCTGCAGGCTGGCGATCTCACCGTGCGGCCGAGCACGAGAGAGGCGACTATTGCTGGAAAGGCCGTCGCGCTAACCGGCGCTGAGTTTGATTTGCTGGTGTGCCTGGTGCGGCTAGCGGGCACGGTGGTATCGCGCGACACGCTGGTAGAGACGGCGCTGGGCAGGCCGCTGGGGATGTTTGATCGTAGCGTTGATAATCACATGAGCAATCTGCGCAAGAAGCTTGGGTTGTCAGTCACCGGCGAAGAGCGCATTCGCAACGTTCGAGGATCGGGATATACCTATTTGGCAGAGCTTGAAGTTGCGTCCTCGGTTGATGCGGAGGATCCTGCGTGAGGCTTCGATCGCGTTCACTGTACGTCACGATTTTCCTGTGGTTTTGCCTGACGATTCTCGTGTCAACGTTTCTGGTTCTGTTGGCGGCATCGCTTACCGGTTCACGCCCGTTTGGCCGCCGGTGGATGGCAATGTCGCAAGATCTGTACGCGAGTTCCGCGGTTGATTTTTACACGACGGGCGGAAATCTCGCGCTCTCGCGGTACCTTGCGACGATCCAGGCCAACTCAGGCATAGAGGGTCATTTGATCGATGCGCAAGGCAGAGATGTGTTAGGGGGCGGCGTTCCGGAGCACACTGCGGGAGTCTATCGAGAGGCTCAGCAAGCTGGCCATTCTGTCGCGCATCTCGGTCGCTACTGGACCGCGGCGAGCCCTCTTGCGGGAGCCGGAACCGGCTACATCTTCGTGATGGAGGCGCATCCGCTACATGGCTTCATCGACGGGACGTTTTTCAACTCGATCATGCCTCGGTTGCTGGGGGGAACATTGCTGGTTGCGCTCTTCTGCCTGCTGCTCGCGAGGCACATCACACGGCCGATCCGGGTGCTGGAGAGTGCTGCGGCGCGGATGGCCGCAGGAGATCTGGCTGTGAGGACCTTGCCCGCGATGCGTGGTCGTACGGATGAGCTTGCAGCAATGGGCGCTGCGTTCGACAGCATGGCGGAACGGATTGAGACGCTGCTTCGCACGCAGAGGGAGATGCTGGCGGATATTTCGCACGAACTGAGATCGCCGCTCACGCGCATCAGCGTTTCACTGGAGCTCCTGCGCCGCGGCGAGGTGGATGTCCTGGAGCCCATGCAGGCGGACCTTGATCGTCTGAACGCTATGATCGGACAGGTTCTTGAGCTTACCCGTCTGGAATTGAGCGAGCCGCCAGAGGCATCGGCCTATCAGGAGGTGAATCTTTCTGCGATGGTTGAGGACATTGTTGAGAGCGCGAAGTACGAAGGACGCGCCGCGGGCAAAACGGTGACGCTCACGTCTGGAGATGTTTTCTTTGTGAAGGGGGATGGCGGAGCATTGCGCAGCTGCATCGAGAATATTGTTCGGAACGCGCTGCAGTACAGTCCCGCAGCGGGTGAAATCAACGTACTGCTCAGCGAAGTTCCTGGCGGATTGGTAATGGTGCGTGTGGACGATAGTGGCCCTGGGGTGCCGGACGAGGCGTTGTCGCGACTGTTTGCACCGTTCTATCGCGTACCTGGAACTATGGTGGACCATCCAGGTGGTAGCGGGCTGGGGCTCTCCATAGCAGCGCGCGCAGCGGCGCGCAGCGGTGGTTCTGTGAGAGCGGAGAACCGCGAACCACATGGATTGAGCGTGATCGTCACGCTGCCGCGATTGACTACTGTGGTTCGCTAAATGTCACGAACTGTCAGCGGCGATTGCGGTGCAGGTGACCGACATAGAGTATCGAAGCTGTAGGGTCTCAGGCTGTTGCGGGCGACCTATGCCGCACATTGAGGCTTTGTCAGGAAGTGTCCGCGGCGGAAACCGGCAGCGCGACGCGGTGTTTCATCAATCAGAAGCACCCACTCTGCAGACAGCAGCGTTGGATTCGCCAGGAGAACTGGCCCATAAGGAGATTCGCCATGAAGAATGCATGCAGCGCCGCTTTGATCCTTGCGCTATCGTTTGGTGTTTGCACAGCTTATGCGCAGCACTCGGCAACCGGACCGCGTGGCGGCACGGCCAGCAGCTCGGTAACGCGCAAAGGCAATACAGTCACGGCTAATGGAACCGCAACGTCTGCCCGTGGCAATACGACCACTGGAACTGCCACGGTAAAGAAGACTATGACCGGCGCCACAGGCACCGCAACGGTAACCGGAGCTAAGGGCGGAACGACTACCGCGAACGGTGCAGTCGCAAACAATGGGATTACAACGACGGCTTCTGGATCCGCCACAGGCCCGCGGGGCAAGACCACCAGCGGCACTGTGTCGGCCACCAATAACGGCAATGGCACAACCACGGTCTCAGGAACCGGGACCGGGCCGAACGGCAATACCGCAAGTGGGAGCACGACAGTAAACACACCGCAGCAGTAGTTCGAAAATTTTGCGCTGCGTAAGGGCCGCCAGTGGCGGCCCTTTCTTGCGCGCTAGAAACAAATCCTTGGCGTGAGCCGTGGTGCTCCCGGGAAACCGACGTACCGACAACTAACGTTCACTTCCAGGATCGCTACATTTCCTTACACGGACGGTGGCACTTCCTTACATTCGCAGCACTGAATTACTAGTACAACCGTGAGTGTGGCCGAGTGATCGGCTGCCTGGAGGATGACAATGAACGATCTTCGACGTTGGGTTACTGCCGGTTTGTTCTTGAGTCTTGGAATGTTGAGCGGCTGCGGAGCGGGAAGCTCGACGGATGCAGGAACGACATCGAGCGGAAGCGCTACAGTCAACTTCTTAGTCTCTGACACACCTCCGTCGGCGGTGACCGTGTTGTCGTTTCAGGTGCAGATCGCGAGTGCAGTTCTGCAGCCGGGGAACGTCTCAATCTTGCCGAGGCCGGTGACGGTGGACCTCGCCCAACTGGCAACGGATACAGGGTTTCTGTCGTCGGAGGTGATCGGGTCGGCGACGTACACCAGCATGACGGTAACGCTGGCGAATCCGCAGGTGACTCTGATGAACAATACCGCGGTTCCACTGAGTCTGAATGGACAAAGCTGCGCGGTGGGTGCGATATGCACCTATGTGCCTGCGCTCGGTCAGGCGAGTCTGACGATTTCGAGTGGGGTGTTTCCGTTGACCGTGACGTCGAACTCAACCACAGGCTTGGCGATGGATTTGAGCATCCCCGATCTTTTGCAGAGCGATCTCTCGGTATCGACGGCCAGTGGCGCTTCGGCGAATTTTTCGCTGCTACCGGGGAATACGAATCTGGACCTGGGCGATGTGCTTGGCACGGTGACTGCGGTGAGCTCGGGGCAGGTCGAGGTGACGACCGCGCTTGGAGATTCGCTGATGCTGACGACCGGAACAGGAACGACCTATAACTATCCGGTGAAAGCATGCGCAAGTGCGAATGCGGCTTGTGTGTCGGTGGGCCAGATCGTTTCAGCCGATGTGAGCTTGCCTGGAGGAGGTATGTTAGCGTTGAACTCCTTGAGTTATGTCGGTGCAAACGGGTCGGCAGAAGTGAAGGGTTTAGTGCTCGGTGTGGATCAGTCCGGCACGGAGCCGGTGGCAAAGATGTTGGTGCAGCAACAAATCGGCGCAACAGGTTTGACAGCTGGCCAGATCGCAGAGGTCACACTCGCTCCGACAACGACGTATGGCGTAGGGACGGTGACCTATCCATCTGTGGCGGGCGGTTCGTTTGGCAGTGCGGGAAATCTAACGGCCGGTCAAGAGGTATTTGTGGGCGTTGCTTCTGGGTCGGGCGCCGCCTTTGATGCTGACGGCATATTGTTGGAGTCGTCTCAGGTGGCCGGAATGGTATCAGCCGTGGATGCCGCTTCGGGATTTGTATCCGTCAATGGTCTATCCGGATTGTTCACAGGAGCGCAGCCGATCGTACAGACAATCAGTGCGCAAACAGGGTCGAGCACGATGTATGACGGATTCTCGAGTGCTGATTTCGGGGCGATTGCGGTAGGGGATTTTGTGGCCACCAAGGGGCCACTGTTTGGGACTACCAGAGGGAATGTGGTGGGATCAGTGAAGGTGCGGTCGCTCAATGCGACCAACTAGATGCGATCGGGATTTTTCATGGAACTACTTTATTTTTGCTAGGGTGAACGGTTCATCGCGTTCTACTCTTGGCGGAACAACTGAGTCGTGATGTGGACGAGAGAACGCCTCATTCACTAATCCTCTACTTCTTTGCGCACGGGTAAGATTCCTGGAGCGCACCAACGAATCCGGACGTCATAGGCAGAACAAACATGTTGGGGTTTCGGCTCATGTAGTCGAGATACTTGGTGGCAAGAACCGTCGGATCAGGGTCAGGTGCACATGTCATGTGCAGTGAAACAAGGCCATCTGTCAGACCGACTATGAACCCCAAACAAAATCCGGAATTGTAAAAGCCTGCTGGGTTCGGAGGCTGCTGGCCATTTGAGAACGCAATCTGGGCTTTACAGTCCATGTAAAGATCATTGGCGGAGGTTGCACCCTTTATTATCGCGGGTGGCTGTTGCATCTCGGCAAGGACAAGCGGGGGAATAACCACGGCGGCAACATACCACAGAAGATGCTCGTGACATTCAAGTAAAGAAGTCGATGCATGCTTTGCAATGCTTCCCCGAAAAGTCAGGTTTGACGAGGTTCACGCTCCAGACGCCCAGCGCATCGAAGTTGGTGAAAACACCGTTTTGCGGGCGCGGGCGGATTACTTCCGACAAGCCGACATATCTCGGAACCAATCCGGACCTCGATGAGCTCATTGGCGATTTGTCATCAGCTGCGGTGGGGTCCAGAAGGGTCAAAGCTGTTCGTAGTTTTCGAGTCGCCCGCCACGGATTGTGCCTGCTTCGGGCTTGATTCACAACTACCGGCCGCATGAGGCGCATGATCTATAACTTGATCCAATGAATGTAACGCGCTATAGTTGGCAGCCAAGAAATGCGATCAACGTGGTTGGGTTAGGGCGAGCTATGATCCGGGCGTATACCCAAATACGAAGCATCCAGCCAATGATCAGGCGCTACGCTCTTGCACTTGTGTCCGTCGCAATTGCTCTGGGGGTTGGCCTCTTCATGGTAAGCCACCATATCGAGCGGGTGGGGCTACCGCTCTTCCTCTTCGCCATAGCAGTGACCGCGTGGTATGCAGGGACCGGACCGACAATTCTTGCACTTATACTTTCGAGCCTGGCCTTCGACTACTACTTTACGCCGCCGTTCGGCTCTTTCCGTGTGACACCTGCCGACCTTCCCTATTACCTGATTTACATTCTGTTTGCGTTGCTTGTCGCCGGGTTCAGTGCAACACGCCGGCGTGTGGAATCAGAACTTCTGCGGGCTCGCGATGAACTCCAGGCTGCGAATAAGGAGCTGGAGGCATTTGCCTATTCGGTTTCTCATGACCTGCGTGCCCCTCTTCGACACGTGGCGGGTTTCGCCGAGTTGCTCCAGAAAAATCCATCTTCCACCCTGGACGATAAAGGTCAGCGGCACATGGCGATGATTCTGGAGTCAGCAAAGCGGATGGGTAACCTGATCGACGACCTTCTGGCGTTCTCCAGGATAGGCCGCGCCGACGCGCAAATGACTCTGGTGAATCTCGATCAACTCGTAAAGGAAGTTGTTACCGAAGCGCAGCAGGATACCGTCGGCCGCGAAATTGTCTGGAAGATCGGCATGCTCCCGCCATGTCATGGGGACCGTTCGATGTTGAGGATTGTTCTTGTTAACCTTGTGTCCAACGCAGTCAAGTTCACGCGCCAAAGAGAGCGGGCCGAAATTGAGATCGGCTGCTGCTGAAGAGAGCGAACGCGAAATAGTCGTGTTTATCAGGGATAACGGGACCGGCTTCGATATGAAGTACGTCGACAAGCTGTTTGGTGTGTTTCAACGCCTGCATCATGCAGACGAATTCGAGGGCACCGGCATAGGGCTGGCTACCGTTCAGCGGATTATTCACCGTCACGGGGGCAAGGTCCGTGCCGAGGGCGCGGTCGATCAAGGCGCAACCTTTCTATTTCTCGGTTCCGAAATCCTGAAAGGAAATTATGGACAACCTGGGACGTATTTTGATGGTCGAGGACGACCCCAACGATGTGGAACTGACCATGACCGCTCTGGAGGGCTACAACCTCGCAAATGAAGTGGTTGTGACTCGTGACGGCGAAGAAGCACTGGATTACCTGTATCGCCGCGGGAAGTACACCACGCGCTCGAGCGACCATCCTGCTGTCATACTTCTGGATCTTAAGCTGCCCAAAATAGACGGGCTGGAGGTCTTGCGCCAAGTCAAGTCCGACGACAACTCTGAAGATGATTCCAGTGGTGGTGCTTACCTCCTCCCGCGAGGAAAGGGATCTGGTCTCCAGCTACAAACTTGGCGTGAACGCCTACGTGGTTAAGCCAGTTGATTTCCACGAGTTTGTCAACGCAATCAAGGAGCTTGGCGTCTTCTGGGCAATCATCAATGCAGCTCCACCGGGAACCGTCAGGAAGTGAGCATGCGCCAACCATTGCGGATTCTTTCCCTGGAAGACGATCCTCGCGATGCTGAGCTGATCCAGGGTTCGCTCGAGGCAGAAGGCATTCGCGTGCGAGTCTGACGCGGGTCGACACACAATCTGCATTCCAGGCTTCTCTTGAGCAGGGCGCCATGGATCTGATCCTGGCGGATTACTCTCTTCCCTCCTTTGACGGCCTTTCGGCGTTGAGACTCGCAAGGAGCATCCTGTCCGGATATGCCGTTCATCCTTGTTTCCGGAGCGCTGGGCGAAGAGATTGCGATTGAAGCCCTCAAGATTGGCGCCACGGATTACGTTTTGAAGACTCGCCTATCGAGATTGGCGCCGTCGATACGCCGTGCGCTGCGTGAAGCCGACGAGAGAGCGGAACGCAAGCGTGCCGAGGAAGCGCTTCGCCGCAGTGAGGCCTACTTGCCGAAGCCCAGACGCTGAGCCACACAGGCAGCTTTGGCTGGAACGTTTCGAGTGGAGACATCTACTGGTCGGAGGAAACCTACAAGATCTTTGGACTTGATCGAAGCATTAAGCCAACAATGCAATTCGTAATGCAGCGAATTCATCCCGACGATAGAGATGCGGTGCAGCGGGCCCTCGACCACGCAATCAAGGAGGGCATAGATTTTAGTGTTGAGCATCGTCTGCTGATGCCGGACGGTGAAATCAAGTACATCCTTGCACTGGCTCGCCCTTCGAGGCCCTCGCCCGGCATTCTCGAATACCTGGGCGCCGTGACAGACATTACCGACCGCAAACGCGCCGAGGAGGCCCTGCGCTGCAGCGAAGCGTACTTGGCGGAAGGGCAGAGGCTGAGCCAGACGGGCACCTGGGCATGCAATATTGCCACTCGAGAGATGATCCACTCGTCCAAGGAGCACCGTCGCCTGTTCGGCCTCGCGCCGGACGAGGTCGAGATTCCTTCGCTCGATGAATTCTTTCAGCGTATACATCCGGAGGATCGAGGCACCACCGCGGAAGAGCTCGACAATGCAATTAGCGCGGGGAGAAATGTGGAGGCACATTTCCGAATCGTTCTGCCGGAAGGGACCACCCGATACATGTACGGAATAGGTCGCCCCCTCGCCCAATCGCCTGGCGGCGCTGCGGAGTATGTCGGTGCCGTGACCGACATCAGCTCTGCAAAGCGGGCGGAAATGAAGCTTCGCGAGAGCGAGGCATACCTCGCAGAAGCGCAGAGACTCAGTCGTACCGGCAGTTGGGCGTGGAGCCCGGCTACGGGTGAAAACCGCTACTGGTCCGACGAGTGCTTTCGCCTGCTTGGTTTTGACCCGGCAGATGGTATGCCGCCGTTCGAAACATTTATTCAACGCATTCATCCTGAAGATCAGCCTATTGTTGCGGAAGAATTAGAGCGAGCAGTTCGCGACCGGGACGACTATCAGGTAGGCTACCGGATCTTTCATCCCGGTGGCGAAATCAGAAGTATTCAGGTGATCGGACACCCGGTTCTGGGTCCATCGGGTGATCTCGTTGAAATTGTGGGCACCGGAATCGATGTCACCGAGCGTAAGCAGGCCGAGAAAGAACGTGAGAGATTACGCCAGGCACAAGCGGACCTTGCTCACGCAAACCGCGTGACGACTATGGGCGAACTCACCGCCTCGGTCGCACACGAGGTGAATCAGCCGATCGCGGCTTCGCTGACCAATGCCAGGACTTGCCTGCGTTGGCTCGCCGGGGATACGCCGAACCTAGAAGAAGCGCGCGCGGCCGCCATGAGAATCGTTCAGGATCAAACACGGGCCGCCGAGATCATCAACAGGATCCGGCTACTCTTCAAAAAGGATACCGCTCCGCGGGAGTTGGTGGACATCAACGAAATTATCCGGGA
Source organism: uncultured Acidobacteriaceae bacterium (assembly GCA_963821165.1). Lineage (GTDB taxonomy): Bacteria > Acidobacteriota > Terriglobia > Terriglobales > Acidobacteriaceae > Granulicella. Next base: position 945,833 of record CAWGCQ010000001.1, on the reverse strand, counting down.
GATGATCGCTCTCCTGCGCGGGGAGACATCTCGATCCCTGATCACGCTCAGAACGAAGCTGACGGCAGATCTTCCGCGGATCATGGGAGATCGCGTGCAGTTGCAGCAGGTGATGATGAACCTCGCCATGAATAGCATCGACGCAATGGCGGATCAGCAGGGACCGCGTGAATTGCTTATCAGTTCGGAACAGGCCACAGACGGACAAGTGATGGTGTCGGTTAGCGATACCGGCGTAGGACTTCCCGCAGAACAGGCAAACCGCATCTTTGATGCCTTCTTTACGACCAAACTCCACGGCACCGGCATGGGGCTACGGATCAGCCGCTCCATTGTTGAGTCACACGGGGGACGGCTGTGGGCGGAGAAGAATATTCCGCAAGGCGCAAGGTTTCATTTCACGCTGTCGGCGCTCGAAGCGAAGGAGTGATGCTGCTGGTTGGCTGACGGCCGTCATACCAAGGTATGATTGCCCGCTCTTCGGCGAAGGCGCATGCTGTGTACATGGTTGCTCAATCACCGACGAAATTCGTGGCAATTGTCGACGACGACGACTTGATACGCACCGCGATGCAAGGTCTTCTCAAGTCGGTGGGGTTGCCGGCACGAGCTTACGCGTCAGCTGAGGAATTCCTGGACTCCGGCCATCACCATCAAACCGCGTGTCTCGTCACGGACATCCGCATGGCGGGGATGTCAGGGCTGGATTTGCAGGCAAGACTCAACGCTGAAAAATGCTCAATTCCAACCATCTTCATCACGGCACACGGCGATGAAGCGATGCGGCTTCATGCAATGAGAGCAGGCGCTGTGGAGTTTCTCCCGAAACCATTCGATGACGAGCTTCTTCTCGAAAGTGTTCGGGCAGCTCTTGCCCGCTGAGCCTATAGGGCCCATCCGCAACAGGAACGCTGGAGGTTCTCCCATGAATACATCCAACGATTTTATGTGTAAGGACAAGGCTTCCGGGCCGCGCCGATTCGAACAGCTCATCGGCAACAGCCCTGCGCTCGAAGCGGTTCTCGACCAGGTAGAACGAGTAGCGTCTACCAGTTCCACCGTACTGATCCAGGGAGAAACCGGCACGGGCAAGGAGTTGATCGCTCGCGCGATTCACAATCTTAGCTCGCGGTGCGGACGCCCGTTCGTGAAGCTGAATTGTGCCGCCATCCCTCTGGATCTGCTGGAGAGTGAGCTTTTCGGTCATGAACGAGGCGCGTTTACCGGAGCGATTGCACAAAAGCCCGGACGCTTCGAAATGGCTGATAAAGGAACGCTCTTTCTCGACGAGGTAGGCGATATTCCGCCGGCTTTGCAGCCCAAGCTCCTACGCATACTGCAGGAACAGGAATTCGAACGACTGGGTAGCAACCGAACGCAACAGGTCGATGTCAGGGTCATTGCCGCAACACACCGCAATCTACCAGAGATGACAAGGCGAGGTGAGTTTCGTAGCGATCTTTACTACCGTTTGAACGTATTCCCAATCTGTATTCCGGCGTTGCGTGCGAGATGCGAGGACATACCGGCGTTGGTCAAGCATTTTGTCGAGTTATCGGTCAGACGGACGGGCAGACAGGTCGACCACATCCCTCAACAGACGATGGATGCGCTCTATTCTTACCCTTGGCCGGGAAATATTCGCGAGCTGCAAAACTTGATAGAGCGCGCTGTCATTCTCTCAAACGATGGTGTACTTCCCAATCCTCTTCCAACTGCCGAGCCAGAAAGTGTTTCGACTTCAAGTGCACCGTCAACGCTGAAGGACATCGAACGCGATCTAATTCTTCGCACGCTAAGAGACCATCGATGGATGGTCGGAGGCGCGGACGGCGCCGCTGCAAAGCTCGGACTGAAACGCACCACCCTGATCGCGAAAATGCAAAAGTTTGGCATCTCACGGCCCGCAGCAAACTCTCCCATCCCACGGCAAGCCATTAATTAGGCAAGCTGTATCCCACAATTGGCAATTCTAGTTGCTTGACGGTAGTGACGAGGAGGCAACAGTGACACTGCCCGAACCGAGCGGCGCAATGAGAACCACGAAGCCAACGATTCTGATCGTCGAGGACGACGATCAAATCCGCGACCTGCTCTCCGACATTCTTGAGCTGTCCGGCTATGCGGTACGGGTCGCGCGTGATGGTGTTGCCGCCCTGGAAGATTTGAGCGTCAAAATTCCAGACGTGGTTCTGTCAGATCTCAATATGCCCCGAATGTCCGGATTTGAGCTCCTGCCGCTGGTGCAGCAGCAGTTTCCTACGACCCGTGTTGTCGCGATGAGCAGCGCGTTCTCGGGAAACGATGTTCCCCCTGGTGTTGCCGCCGATGCTTTCTATCCAAAAGCTCTAAGCGTAGATGCCCTGCTGGAGATAATTAAGACAATAGCTTGCCCCAAAGCATCACAGCTATGCACTCCACTTCGAACCTGCGCGACACAGGCTTAGGCCTCATCAACACGCGAAGGAGATTCGCCCGGACCGTAATGCCCCGGGCGCATCATGCATTTCACTCATTACGCGGCTTCTTCCCGCGCGCTCCTCCATAAATCGATGGCTCCATCCACTGCGTATGTGTCAATCTCCTTCAGCTCAGCATCCGTGAACTGCAGCTTCGTGGTTGCATCGAGTGAGTTGTTGAGCTGCTCCACGCTGCGGGCTCCAATCAGCGCGGAGGTCACTCTTTTATCACGCAGAACCCAGGCAATCGCCATCTGCGCCAGAGACTGTCCACGTCCCTTCGCAATCTCGTTGAGGGCCTTGACGCGTCCGATGTTTTCCGCGCTCAGGAATTCTTTGTCGAACGACCCTCCCGATTCAGCGCGCGAACTCTCCGGCACCCCATGGAGATACTTATCAGTCAGCAGCCCTTGAGCCAGCGGCGAGAATGCAATGCAGCCCACGCCCAGTTCCTCCAGAACGCCAAGCAGTTCCTTCTCGACCCAACGATTCAGCATGGAATACGACGGTTGATGAATGAGCAGCGGAACACCTTCGCTCTTCAGAATCTCGGCGGCTTCGCGTGTCCGCTCGGGGCCGTAGGAAGAGATTCCCACGTATAGAGCCTTGCCCTGTCGCACTGCCTGTACCAGCGCGCCCATGGTCTCTTCCAGTGGAACATCGACAGTGGGCCGGTGAGAATAAAAGATATCAACGTAGTCGAGGCCCATGCGCTGCAGGCTCTCATCCAGGGAGGCGAGCATGTACTTGCGTGATCCACCCAGGCCATAAGGCCCAGGCCACATATCCCAGCCGGCCTTTGTCGAGATCAATAGCTCATTGCGGTGGCCGCTGAAATCTTTCTTCAGAATCTCCCCGAAGTTCTCCTCGGCTGACCCGTAGGGCGGCCCATAGTTATTCGCCAGATCGAAGTGTGTCACCCCTCGATCGAACGCGCGCCGAATGACAGCGCGGCCCGTCTCGAAGACATTGACCCCGCCGAAGTTCTGCCACAACCCAAGCGATATCGGCGGCAGGACGATTCCCGATCGCCCACACCGGTTATACGAAACTCCGTCGTATCGCTTCTCATCAGGTATATATGTCATCTCTATGCTCCCTTCCATCTTAATTTAGGTGGTGCTGTTCGCTCCAACGCGCGGGTCTGGCACGATCCGATTGCCATCATCCCAAAAGTCATCGGGCAGGTTTACAACGATTGGCTCAGGGGTACTGCGGACTACGGTCCACCGGAAGGGCACTTCCTGTGACGGATTGATCTCCTGGTGTGGAAGCCATGCAGGGACGGACAGGAAGTCGCCAGTCTGTGCTGTCGCCTCGAACTCACCCCGGTCGCCCCAGCGCACCTGGCAGGTGCCGCTCAGCACGTACGCGATCGTGTGCTGCTCTCCGTGGTGGTGTATTCCCGTTCGAGCTCCGGGCTCAACCAGGAAGAGTCCTCCCCACATGGGCGAAACGATGCCGGCCTTCGGATAAATTGCGGCAGTACGCTTCGACCCCGGCGTTTGCGCTGTAGCGGAATCAAACTGCTCTGGTCGAACGACTCGAATCGATGGTGTCTCCATTTGTTCTCCTTGAATCTGCTATCTGAACTCTGTGATTACCTGAAGATTTGATTGTTCGGCCTTGTGATGAACCACAAAGGATGTGATGGCGGACAAATCGAGATCTCCACTCGCTTCTATATTTGCGTCGAACACGGACCTGGTCGCAGTCGCCGCAGGCAGGTCGGCGCCGGCGGTTTTTGCGGTCTCCACAATTAGATCCATGTCCTTGGCCATAAGCCGCAAAGGAAATTGCGGCGAGTAGTCATCGGTCTCGATCTTTTTGAACTTCCCTACAAGGGCCGGAGGAATCACGGCAGTCTTTGACAGCACATCCAACAGAACTTTTTTATCCAGCTGCAGATGTTCACCCAACGACACCGCTTCCGCGACCGCCTGCATTCCGACGCCGAGCAGAAGATTCACGACCAGCTTCATTTGAACGCCGGAACCTCCACCGCCCATTCGAAACCACTGCTTGGCAATGGCCTCATAAATGGGGATGCATTGGGCAAATGTATTCTGGTCTCCGCCTGCAAGCAGGGTTATCGTTCCCGCCTCAACCGCCGGCGCTGAGCCGGAGACCGCCAAATCAAGCAAGCGAATGCCGGCTGAGGACGCATCGGTGTGGAGCAGGTGGGACAATTGCGGCGAGATTGTACTCATCTCAAGCACGATGGTGCCGCGCTTCGCCATAGAGAAGACGCCTCCACTGTCACGGTAGACCGAGTCGACGGCTGCGTCGTTTGCCAGCGAAGACAGAACTACGTCCGAATTGGCGACAAGATCCGCAAGCGACGTCGCGATCGGGATGCCGGCCTGGCTCAGCTCCTTTGTGGGCTCAGGGCTGCGGTTCCATGCTTGAATATTCCAACCGGCCGCGTGCAGGCGCCGCGTCAGGCGGCTTCCCATGATTCCGAGGCCTATCAATCCGAGTCTTGCCTTATCTTTTTGCAATACGTCTGTTGGCATGGCTTGCTCCCATTTCTGTTGTGTCGTGTATTTAAAATTTCACCAGGAATACTGCTACAGGTGCTGCGGGAGTTGAGATGCATCCCAACCGCCGCCCAGCGCTTTGACGAGCAGCACGCTGGCTTCGAAGCGCCGCTGAGTGATCGCGATGTCATTGAGCTGGTTTTCAAGCAGAGCGGTCTGCCAGGTAATTACCTGGAGATAGCTATCGACACCATCCTCGTAACGGATATTGAAGAGGTCGAGCGACTGCTGCGCAGAGGCCGTGGCGCCGTGCTGTTGGCCGGCTTCAATCTCGAGATTGCGCAGGGCGTTGAGATTGTCTTCGACCTGTTGGAATGCAGTGAGCGTGGTTTGACGGTAGGTGGCCACGGTGTCGTCGTACTGGGCACGAGCGATGTCGGTGGTGGCGTGGCGGCGGCCGTGGTCATAGAGCGTCTCGGAGAACGCGGGGCCGACGGCGAAGAAGCGGCTCGGCCATGTAAACCAGTTGATCGCCGACGTTCCCAGGAAGCCTGCCGTGCCCGAGAGCGATAGCGTTGGATAGTAGGCCGCCTGCGCAATGCCGATCTGCTCGTTCGCCGCGGCCATACTGCGCTCGCTGGAAGCGATATCCGGGCGACGTTCCAGCAACTGCGACGGCAGCATACCTGGGATCGCGGGCAGCCTAGGAGGGTCAATGGTGATGGGGTCGGGCTGCAGGGTTAACGCGGCTGGAGGCTTTCCAATCAGGACAGCAATCGCATGTTCATACGCGGCGCGATGGATATCGACATCAGTAGCCTCCACCTGCGCTGCCTGCAGCTGCGTGCGTGCCTGGGTCACGTCCGAGAGCGGAGAGGCGCCACCGTTGTAGCGATCCTCGGTAAGTTGCAGAGCGCTCTGAAAGGCCTTGACCGTTTCGTTGAGAAGCCTGCGCTGGGCGTCGGCCGAGCGCAGATCCAAATAATCGAGTGCGAGCTCCGCGTGCAGGGAAAGCCGCGAAGTCGCGAGGTCCGCGGCCGAGGCCTGAGCCATCTCACGTGACTGAGTGACGGTGCGGCGAACGCGTCCCCAGAGATCGATCTCGTAGTTCAGGTCGATTGGAAGCTCAAAGTCGCCTTCGCCATTGTTGGGTTGCGGAACTGTGTTGAGGTAGGGCTGATTGTTAGAGAAGCGGACGGCTCCGATGCTGGGAGCTGCCCCGATGGTTGGTGCCTCCGATGCCCGGTTGAATCGCACGGCGGCCCGGGCCACGCGAAAGTTCGCCTCCGCCTCCTTCAGCGTCTGGTTCGCTGGATCGATCTGCGCCTCCAGCGCGTTCAGCTGCGGATCGTTGAAGAGCGTCCACCAGTCGCCTTTCAATTGGGTGTCGCTGGGCTGCGCGGGCTTCCAGCCATCGACTGATTTGAAGTCCTCCGGTGGCGCCTCCTTAAAGGCGGGAGCCATTGGAACGGAGGGACGCACGTATTGCGGACCGACACGGCATCCTGAAAGAGCCAGCCCGAGAGTCGCGGCGAGAAATGGAGTGGCGGAGCGCCGCCAGCGCGCGTTGATCATGACTGGCCTCCCGTGGCCGCAGTCTTGGAGTGCACTTCCATGCCGCTCTCAATCGAGTCGGAGGGATCGAGGATTACTTCGTCCGCCGCGGTAAGGCCCGAGGTCACCTCGACGGCGTTGCCGAAGTCCTGACCGATCGTGATAGGAACAAGCTGAACGCGGTTGTTGCGGACCACGCCGACGCGAAGTCCTGCCGAGCGAAACAGCAGGGTGTTGGATGGAATCGTGACCGAACCAGTTGTGGCGGGTAGATGGAAGTGGACGAAGACGAAGGCTCCCGGGCGAAGCAGGCCTTTCGAGTTGTTGATATCCACTTCCACGGTGAGCGTGCGCGTCGATTGATTGATGGCATCGGCATTGCGCACGATCTTGCCGCTGATCTTTAGGTTGGGATTGGCGTCCTGGGTCAGCGTTGCTTCATCTCCGTCGTGGATCGAGTCGGAATCGACTTCCGGGATGGAGACATAGACGCGCAGACGATTGGACGCGTCCAGGTGAAACAGTTCGCGGGGACTGCTGGAACCGGAGCCGGCCGTGATGAGGTCGCCGATATCGGTGTTGCGCTGAGTAATAATGCCATCGAACGGAGCGATGATGCGTTCGTAACTCTGCAGCTGCTCGAGACGGCGAACGTTCGCACTGCTGGCATCGACTGCGGCCTGCGCGGCGATGTAATTGCTTCGCGTCTGGTCCGCCTCCTGCTGCGAGACGGCATGCTTGGACAGCAAAACCTGCCAGCGATTGCTGGTGACGCCCGCAAGATTGGCGACGGCCTGCATGCGCTCCAGCTCGGCACGGGACTGGTTCAACTGCTGATCGATCTCCGGCGTTTCGATCACGGCGAGCAGATCGCCCTGGTGTACGTGTGCGCCGATATCGAAGTACCACATCTTCAGATAGCCATTGGTGCGTGAGTAGATGGGCGTATCCGTGAAGGCCTGGACGCTTCCTGGAAGTGCGAGGTCATCGGCCCTGGTTCCCTCCACCGGATGCGTCGACACTGACCGTCGGGATAGCAGCTTCGTCGGTTGCGACCGTCAATCGTTTCTCACTGGCAGAACGCACGTGAAGTCCGTACACAACGGCCAACAGCAGAACAACCGCAACGATGATTGCCAGAGTGCGAAGTCCGCCGGGGTTCTCTGTCGGCGGATTGGCGTGAGGCGGCTGCGTGTGCGCGGGAACTCCGTCGGTGTTGGTCGTCGGCAATTGGTGATTCTGTGTGCTCATCTTGTTTCCCCATCAAGCATTCGACTGTTGGCGCTCATGCGTACTCCTCTTGAGGTGGCCCTTGCCGCATCGCCTCGTTGCTCCGCCGTGACCCATGAATTAGTGCGAAGACGCTGGGAACGAACAGCAATGTGGCAACCGTCGCGCAGAGCAATCCCCCTATGACAGCGCGGCCCAGGGGCGCATTCTGCTCGCCGCCATCGCCCAGCCCGAGCGCCATGGGCACCATGCCAATGATCATGGCGAGTGCGGTCATGATGACCGGGCGAAAGCGTGTGGTACCCGCTTCAACTGCAGCACGAATGGCGTCACCGTGCTCCTCCAAGCGAAGCGTTGCGAAGGAGACCACAAGAATGCTGTTGGCGGTCGCCACGCCCATGCACATGATGGCGCCCATCAATGCAGGCACACTGAGCGCCGTGCGGGTGAGAAAGAGAAACAGCACGATGCCTGCCAGCGCCGCGGGCAGCGCCGTAATGATGATGAACGGATCGGTCCAGCTCTGAAAGTTTACGACGATCAGCAGATACACCAGAACGATGGAGAAGATTAGACCGCCCAGCAATCCCTGATACGAACTGCGCATCGTGTCTACCTGTCCCTTCAGCGTGATGAACGTGCCGCGCGGTACCCCCTTTGCATCGGCATCGAGAATCTTCGTAACCTGCTTGCTTACTCCTCCCAGGTCGCGGTCCTGCACGTTGGCATAGATATCGACGACGCGCCGAATGTTGTAATGATTCACGGCCTCCATCTCCTGCCCGCGCCCGACACTGGCGAGGTCGCTCAGAATCTCTGGATTCATCGGCGGGGTCGCTGCCGGAGTACTCGGCACAGCGTGGTTGATGGGAACATTTCTGAGGTCCTGCATGGTGTCCATCTTGTACTGCGGCGTCTGTGCCACGATGTCGTACGCCACCATGTTGTTCCAGTTGAGAAAGAACATGGGCGTGAGCTGGAAGCTGCCGCTCAGCGTGTTGAGCAAACTATCGGAGACGTCCATTTCGTTGTATCCGCCCTGCGCCGCCTTGGTGCGGTCCACGTGCACCTGAAGCGTGGGATAGTCGAACGGCTGTTGAATGCGAAGGTCAGTGAGGCCGGGAACGCGGGCGAGCTGAGCGAGGAGCTTATCTGCCTGGGCCTTGCTTGCGTTTACGTCGTTGCCTTCGATCTGGATGTCGATCGGCGCGGGCAATCCGAAATTCAGAATCTGCGTGGTGATGTCGGCCGGCAGCGTATAGAACGTCACCCCAGGAAACATTCGTGGCAGATTGAGCCGAAGCGACCGCACAAAATCCGGGGTGGGCCGGTGATTGGGCTTCAGTGTCACGAGTATGTCGCCATCTCCTGCGCCCAGCGTGCCATCGGTAAGATGTTGCGTGTTCATGGTGCTGTAAGGCAGGCCGATGTTGTCGAGAATATTGTTGATCTGCACGGGTGGGATCTCTTTGCGAATCTCGTCCTCGACCAGATCGAACAGGCGCGCGGTATCTTCAATCCGCATTCCCGTAGGGGCCCGGACATGCAGAATGAACTGGCCGCTGTCGGTCCGAGGAAAGAAGTCCTCGCCGAGGAATGGCACCAGAGCAAACGTGACGACGCAAAGCCCCAGAAACGAGGGAATGAAAATGCGCCGGCGAGAGACGAGCCCCTGCAATAACGAATGGTAGCGTAGCCGCACGCGTTCGAAGTTTCGCTCGAATCCTTGTTGGAAGCGCGCGAAGATACCCTTTGCGACCGCACCATGCTCCTTGGCTCGCAGCAAATACATCGCCAGCGTCGGCACGAGTGTTCGGCTCAGCACGTAGCTGGCGAGCATGGCGAAGACGACCGCCTCCGCCAAGGGCACAAAGAGGTAGCGTGCCACACCGCCGAGCATAAACATCGGCAGGAACACAATGCAGATGCACAGGGTCGAGACCAGCGCGGGCACCGAGATCTGCGATGCTCCCTCGAGGATGGCATCGTGCAGGTCGCGGCCTTCTTCGAGGAAGCGCTCAATGTTCTCAATGGTGACAGTAGCATCGTCGACCAGAATCCCGACGGCCAGCGCCAATCCGCCGAGAGTCATCGTATTGATGGTCTCGCCAATCAGGCCAAGAATGATGAGCGATGTCAGAATCGATAACGGAATCGAGATCGCGATGATCAGCGTGGATCTCCAGCTGCCGAGAAAAACGAGAATCATGATGGCTGTGAGCGCGGCGGCAATCACGGCCTCGCGGATGACCCCCTCCACAGCGCCGCGGACGAAGACGCTCTGGTCCGCCAGCGGCGTCATCTTTAGTTGCGGAGGAACCGTGCTCGCGATGCGCGGCAGAATTGCGCGAATGCCCTTCACCACGTTCAGCGTCGATGCGCTGCCATTCTTATCGATGGTGATCAGCACGCCGCGGCGGCCGTTCTCGCGCACGATGTTGGTCTGGACCTGGAAGCCGTCACTTACGCTGGCGACGTCGCGCAGATAAATGGTCGTGCCATTCACCTGCTTGACGGGGATATTGGCAAGGTCCTCCACCGTGCGCGGCGAGCCGTTGGTCCGAACGTCGTACTCCGACTGCCCGATCTTGATGGTGCCCGAAGGCATGACCACGCTCTGCTGCGCGAGCGCCGTCAAGATATCGCCGGGGGCAATCCCTTTGGATTGCATCGCGATCTGGTTCATGTTGACGGTGATCTGGCGCTGCTTGCCGCCGTAGGGCGAAGGCACGGTTGCCCCGGGCACCGTGATGAGTTGCGTGCGGACATAGTTCGTCGCATAGTCGTTCAGTTGCGCCTCGGAGAGCCCCTCTCCTGAGATTCCCAGCTGCAGAATGGGCACGGTCGACGCCGAGAAATTAATGATCTGCGGTGGCAGGGTTCCGGGAGGAAGCTGTCGCAACATGTACTGCGAGGCGGCCGTAACCTGCGCATTGGCCGTATCGAGCGATGCTCCGGGCTGCAGAAATACCTTCACCACCGCTTCGCCGTTATAGCTCGTCGACTCGATGTGCTGAATGTTGTCGACCAGCGTTGTGAGTGCCTTCTCGTAGGGTTCCGTGAGACGCCCTTCGACTTCTTCAGGATTGAGGCCCGTGTAGGTCCAGCCGACGGAGACAACCGGAATGTTGATGCTGGGGAAGATGTCGGTGGGCGTGCGCAGGATGACGACTGGCGCAGCGAGGAGGATCAACAGCGCGAGAACGATAAATGTGTACGGTCGGTTCAGCGCGACTTTGACGATCCACATGTTTCCCTCTTCTGCTTCCTCTCGCTGCAAGCAGGATGGCGCTCGCCTTGATCGGCAGTGCGCCAAAGCTGGCGATATACCTCCTTGTGTTTGCACGATGCATGCCAATCAGCTTTCTCTTTAGAATCAGAAGCTACAGGCCATGGACGGCCCTCGATCGTGGCGTCTGCTGTCATTCGGGCGACACGAAATGACACGTGGGTCAACGCCGGAGCACCCGGCCCAGGCTGCATCGCATGTCAAAGAGAGGGGTCTCTCACTTGCTGCTGACGGGTAGATCGAGCTTGGCCGCCATTCTCACTAAATCGGCCAGCGATTCCGCCTGCATCTTCGCCATTACGCGTCCACGTTGGATCTTCACAGTGATTTCACTGGTCCCAAAATCAAACGCGACCTGCTTGTTGAGCATTCCAGAGACCACCATGCCCATGACCTGGCGCTCGCGCGCAGTCAGTGACTCGTAACGCTGTCGCAATTCGGTGAGCTCACCCCGCTGGTGGCGAGTGGCTCGATCGCGATCGAAGGCCAACTGAATCGCATTCAATAGATTCTCGTCGTCAAAAGGCTTGGTAAGGAACTCCACTGCACCGGATTTGATGGCCTTTACCGTCATTGGAATATCACCGTGGCCGGTAATGAAGATGATGGGAATGCGCACTCCAGCGTCCGCCAGTTTTCGCTGAAGTTCCAGGCCGCCCACTCCAGGAAGAGAAACGTCCAGAACAAGACAACTTGGCCCATCCGGTTCCTTCTTGTCCAGAAACTCTTCCGCCGTCTCAAACGATTCCGACCGCACGCCCACTGCCTTCAAGAGGCCCTCAATCGACGCGCGCACGCTCACGTCGTCGTCGATGACAAACACTGTCGGGCTACTTTGAGATGTCATTCGTGGCCTCCGGCCTAAGGTCTGTCGAACGGCGGACGTTGTGTCGAAAAACACATGACACGTGTCGCGGACTGCACGATGCTGACCGATCCCTCGGTCGAAGTATATCGCTGAAACGAAACAGAGACTCGATGCCACGGTGATTGGCAAGCGACGTGCACCTCGCTCTTGGCAACAGGAGATGGAAACCATATGCAGACACTACAGTCGCAGATAGAAAATAGGCCGATACCCACCATGCAAACCCTGGAACGGAACCTGGGAGAACTTCAAAACGCCGTTTCGCAGCATTCCTCCTTGTTTTACAGAAGGGCCTATCGCTACCTGGGAAACTCGTTCGACGCAGAAGATGCCGTCCAGGACGCTTTTCTGTCCGCCTACAAGCATCTCGATCAGTTCAAGGGCGATGCGAAGATGACAACCTGGCTGACTTCCATTGTTACAAATAGTGCTCTGAACCTGCTGCGCAAACGGCCGCGCCAACCCCATGTCTCTCTGGATGAACCCTTGGCCCAGGATCAAGAAGGCGCCTTGTCAGACAAGTTGGTGGATGTCAGGCCAAGCCCTGAAGATGAGTGCGCCGCATCGGAACTGCAGACGGATCTTATGCAGCTCGTAAGTGAGCTTCCTCCCATGTTCCGTACAGCAATTCAACTGCGTGACCTCGACGAGCTGACGACGAGCGAAGCAGCACGCAACCTGGGGGTTGCGGAGAGCACAATCAAGACCCGGGTATCGCGGGCGCGTTCTCAGCTAAAGCGACAGGCAGCACGCGGCCCGAAGCGCACGACCCGTATCGCGAGGATACGAGAATTCTCTACCCTGCAGGCTGCCGCAAATTAGCCCCGCGAATCATCGCGACAAGAAATCAGCCAACATCGTTGCGCTGAATGCGCGCAAGCAGGTGGTCGGTATGAAGAATATGCTCGGTAAGCAGTTTTATTTTTCCAGGCGCGTCGCGGAAGCCCAACGATGGTCCGTCCCAACGCACTCATTGAGCGTGCCTTACCGGTCCAGCTTGGAATTACTCCCCGAAAACGCCGTTGTCGCCACCTAAGCATGGACGTTTCCGTGAAGCCAAGCGGGTCCGGCCCGGTGTTCCCAAGTCGCGCCACTGGACGTTGTTACCATGCTTCTCCGATTCAGCAGGACTATATCTGCCGCGCCGGCTGGTGTCTCGTTCCGTGTCCGAGTTGTGGTGCGGCTCCGGGGAAAGCGTGCACCGAGGATCAGATGCGTGGAAAGCGCTTCACCCTCCCGGTCCATGACGAACGTCGTCAATTTGCGACCCTGAACAGCTTCGGAAGCGTCGGATGGCACACCTTTCGGCATACCTATCGAACCCTGGTGAGCGGCGACGACACCCCGATCGACATCCAGCAACAGCCGCTTCGTCACGCCCAAATCTCAACGACTCAGGGCTACGGCGGTCCGCCTATGGAGAATCAGAGGCGGGCGAATAGCAAGGTCGCGAAAAACCTGTTGTCGCATGGGTCGGCTGGCTAGCGGCCGCCGGAAACCGTCGAAAAAGGAACCGGGCGCTGAAAAGCGCCCGGTTTCATTGGGATGGGATTTTGGGTTGGTTCCCGTAAATGGTTGCGGGGACTCGCAACACTCTGAGGCGCAAAATCACGTTCTCCACGTGGTGCGTTGGCATAAACCCTTATGTATGAATCGTATGGATTTGAATCCGACAGCGTCTGAAAACTGACCTAATCAAGGTCACCGATGTAGCTGAGCAAAGCTTGCGCACTTTGCTGTTTCCGTTTGTATTGCTTTTCCTCTGTTGCGATCAGGCCCCTTCTAGGGCCAGCAACGGAAAACTTCCGGCCCTTTCGGAGGCCCTTATTTGAGGGTTTAGGGTCTGTGAGAACGCCGAAGCCATCTTCGGGTCGGGCAAGAATGCGCATCTCGGTACGACGATCAGGCTTCGCCGCTCAACGAGCAGACGCGGATCATGGCAACTCGAATCTATACTCTCGCCAGCAGACCGATTACTCAGCGGGCCTGGGCGAGGGGGTTCACCACTGCCGCGACATGGCATTTACGAACAATCGGACCCTGCGGATTTGGTCCGCCGAGGCTGGGGCTCTTGAGACGTCGATGTTGCCGCCCGTGTAAGGCAGTAACACAGAGTAGATTCTGATCAGTTGGGGGATTGAGGCCCTCGATGAGTGCATTGGCGGTATTATTCACCAAGAAGATGAGTCGATTCCGACGCCTTCGTGGAATGAGATGTCTTCTGGTCCCGCGTCGTCTGATCGATAGATACTTTGTGGTGCACAGGCGGCATCAGTTTCTACGCCGATTATGAGACGAGTTCATGTTCAGTCCAGAAGAGTTACGGAAAGCTGCCATCTTTGCTTGCCTTGACGAAGCCGGATGCGCGCGGTTGGCGCCTACGATCGCCGATGTGAAGCTCGAGCCTGGGGAGTGGCTCTTTCGGGAGGGTGCACCTGCCGCGTTCTATTGTTCTGTTCGAAGGCAGTCTGCTGATGGTTTTAGACGTTCTAGGAAAACAGACCGAGTTTCCGCAGTACCAACTCAAACCAGGCGACGATGAGATTTCGAGACACTGGCCGACATCTCGGTCGTTATCCGAACCTCGATGGGCACTTTGGTGAGTTGTCCTTTATTGACGAGCGCCCGCAAAGGGCCACAACGCTATAGTTCCGTAAAGACGCCGGCGTTCGAGCAACCTCGATTCCGAGCTGATGTCGAACGACTGATTCACTGGTGATTAGTTATGAGCATGAAGGGCCAGTTAGAATGCGAACGACCCAGGGCCCTGTCACCTCGAGCTTCCTCCATGAGGTTCCAGGGCTCTGGCCGACCTATCGGTACGAACCAATGGTGACATTGGTCGAACTTTCCGAAACGCTGTTTTCGAAAGACCACACTGCTTGGTCTTCCGTGGAGTGGACGTCGAAGAGAGTGGCAAGCTTGGTGATCTGCATCAGATCGTCGATTCTCTTTGTGAGACCGACCAGCTTGAGCTCGCAATCGTTGTCCCTTGTGGACGTATAGGCAGTCGTCAGTTCGCCCAGGCCAGAACTATCCATATAGTTCACGCCGCTCAAATCGACGACGAGCTTTTTTGCCCCGGCATCGAGCGCATCTTGAATCGCATTTCGGAGGGTGATACCCCCTTCGCCAAGCGTGATGCGTCCGGTAACTTCGAGAAACGTTATTCCTTTGACGTGACGTATGTTTACATTGGCGCTCATGATCGTAGACTCCTTTTCTTGGTTGGGTTATGGCTGTGAGGAGCGCGAGCGAACGCCCGCGGCGTAGTCCGCGGGCGTTCCGGCATTATCGAGGGAGCTGCATCAGAGCGACTTCCACGTTTGATTCAGGCGAGATGGACGCGCGACTGTTATTGTGCATTTCGCGTCGAATGCTTCGTTCGTCCTTGGATTCCTGGCAACGAACGTACTCTGGATCGCCCGTCCTCCAAATCTCGCGAAGGAAATAGTGGTTGCCGTACCGATAGAAAACCACCTTGCTCGATGCGGCTGGCTTGGTTCCCGTTTCGTACGTGGCCATGGTAAGGACAGAATGCTTTCCGTCCTGGATCGAGACGATTTCATCCCCCGCGTTGCTGAGGATGTAGCGGCCCGGGCCCAAGTGAGTTGAGCCGACTTCGAATCCGAAGGGCACAACTACTTGTGTCCGCTCGGGCATGAATTGTGCATGAACCGCCGGCGAGGCGAGGGCAACAGCGAGGGCGGCGACGGTAGCGGCTGCGCGAATCTTCAACATTGACAGTGTAGACATGACAGCTTCTCCTTTTGGAAGGCTTCTCAACAAACGCCTTCACTCAATAAGGCGGAGACGCCAGGAAAAGGTGCCACGAGCTCTCGTTTTTATTTTTTGAGCCTCATTATTTATATTGATCGCCACCCGATGGGCTGGGGGCCTGCTGGAGCTCGCGATACAGCCAGATCCGGGCAAGCGACCAGTCGCGTTTCACGGACCGCTCCGACGCCCCCAAGAGCGAAGCAATCTGTTCCAGCGACAATCCGCCGAAATAACGCAATTCCACGACCTTGGCTTGTCGCGGATGCAAACTCGTCAGAGCTTTCAGGGCCTCGTCGAGAGCGACGACCTCCTCCAGCTTCTCCGCCGAGACCGCCAGGTCCTCGCGCAACTCGACTCTCTTCAGCCCGCCATCTCGATGTTGTGCCTTATGCGCACGCGCGTAATCTACTAGCACGTGCCGCATCACATTCGCAGCCACCCCGATAAAATGCTCACGATTGTTCCACTCTTCTTCTCCGCGGGCGAGCCTGAGGTACGCCTCGTTGATGAGCGCTGTGGCCTGCAGGGTGTGGTCGGGCCGCTCTCTTCGCATATACGACGCGGCGAGCCGGTGCAGCTCCGTATAGACCAGCGGCAACAACTTTTCCGCAGCGCCGGAATCACCTTTGGTCATCGCGTTCAGCAGCTGGGTTACCTCGCCCTTCTCATCTGTCATGGGGGGTCACTCCTTGTTGCCTGTGGTATTATCCTACCGTCGCCAGGCCAGTTTTAATGTGAGATTCATTCCATGAGCAGCGCGGGCGCTCATGTTTTCTGCCGAACCCGGATCAACCGATGGCCAACCAGCAGCAATCCGCCGAGGAGATCTTTGAAGCCGCCCTTGACATGCCCGTCGAGCGGCGTCCTGCTTACCTGGTAGAGGCCTGTGGCGGATCGTCCCAGCTGCGCGACGACGTCGAGAGGTTGCTCCGCGACTACCAACAGATGGGGGACTTCCTGGACGATTCTCCTGTTGGTGCAAAGAAAGAGGATGCGCCTGAATTTGTCGGGCAGACTCTCAGCGCGGGACAGAAGCTAGGGCGCTATACCGTCATGGAAGCCATCGGCTCCGGGGGCATGGGTGCTGTGTATCGCGCGCGCGATGAAAAGCTGGAACGTTTGGTGGCCATCAAGATTCTTTCTCCAGGCCTGGTCACGGATGACGAATCCCGACGGCGGTTTCGCAAGGAAGCCCTTGCGCTTGCCAAGCTGAGTCACCCACACATCGCCGCCGTATACGACGTTGGCGAGCAGGATGGCATCGACTACCTCGTCATGGAGTGCGTTCCCGGACAGACACTCTCTGCGACGTCGAAAGCCGGCCAGCTCTCGGTCGAGCGCGCAACGTCGATCCTCCTCGAGATTGCGGGAGCGCTCGAAGAAGCCCACGAACAGGGAGTCATCCACCGCGATCTCAAACCGGCCAATGTGATGGTCACGCCTAGAGGCCATCCCAAGGTGCTCGACTTCGGCATCGCCAAGTTGCTCGCACCGCTCGCTCCCGACGCGACAGCCTCCTTGGAGACAGGCTTCCTCATCGGAACTCCGCTCTACATGTCTCCCGAGCAGGCCCAGGGAAATCCAGTAGATGCGCGCACGGACCTTTGGAGCCTCGGCGTCATCTACTTCCAGTTGCTCACCTGCCGAACGCCCTTTGAAGGCGACAATAATATCGCGATTCTGCATGCGATCCTTACTGATCCTCCGACACCTCTGCGGACGCTTCGACCGGACGCTCCACAACTCGCGAGTCAAATCATTGACCGCTGCCTGCAGAAAGATCCTGCCGATCGCTATCAGTCAGCTGCGGAGATCGTTCGCGACGCGTCGGCGCTTCTTGGCCCAGGTCTCGTCGAGTGCGCAAGGCCTGGCGCCAAAACGGCAATCTCGGTCCATTGCCTTCGCCGCGGTTGCTGCTCTCGTTCTCACAATTCTCGCGGCGGTATGGTTCTTTCACCGTTCGTCCAAACGGCAATGGGCGCGTGAAGACGCCATCCCGCAGATTGCGAGTTTGACCGCTGCAGGGAAGCCGCTCGCGGCATTTGGCCTGCTCGAAAAAGCGCAGAGCTACCTGCCTGGCGATCCGGCCATTAAACAGTTAGCCGATCAGAATACCCTAGTGGGCTCGATCACATCCTCGCCGGCGGCAGCGACGATAGCGATGCAGGACTACGCGACGCCGGAAGGTCCGTGGCGTGTGCTTGGCAATACTCCGCTTAGCGGCATCACGGTCCCCAAGGGATTCTTTCGCTGGAAGATATCGAGTCTCGCAGCAGGAGAGGTTGTAGAGGGTCTGCCATCCAGGAAGTCCATGAACTTCGCGCTCGACGCTCAGCGAGCTGCGCCTGCCGGCATGGTGCCTGTTCCCGCGGATACGTGGACAGAGATGATTGACTTCATCGGCTTCGTCGGCCCTTACAAAATTCCTCCCTTCTATCTCGATCGCCTCGAGGTGACCAACCGCGATTATCAAAAGTTTGTCGATAGCGGCGGTTACGCGAAGAAGGAATACTGGACGGAGAAATTTGTTCGCGATGGCCGCGAGATTCCCTGGGCCGAAGCAGTTGCCGCGTTTCACGACACAACCAACCGTCCAGGCCCGGCCGGCTGGGTCGCGGGCCACTACGGGGAGGGGACAGGCGGATCTCCCCGTCTCCGGCGTGAGTTGGTTTGAAGCCTCAGCCTATGCGAACTTTGTCGGGAAAAGCCTTCCCGCCCTTCCGCAGTGGTACATGGCAGCGCCGCCGGGCGATGCGCGGTACATCGTTCCCGTAAGCAATATCCCTGGGAACGCGCTAGCCCGCGTTGGCGACTACAAGGGGGTGGGTCCCTTCGGGACGTACGATATGGCGGGCAATGTTCGCGAGTGGGTGAGCAACGCGGACGACAATGACAACCGTTTCATTCTGGGTGGCTCCTGGAAGTCTCCATCGTACTTCTACTTCAGTCCGGAGACGCTGTCGCCATTTGACCGCTCGCAAGAGAACGGTTTCCGTTGTGTCAAGAACATCGGCGCCACTGCCGCCAACCGCAGTGGCGCCGATCAAGCGGATAGAGGCTCGAGATTTTGCCAAATTCAAGCCGGCTTCGGACGAGGTCTTTCACGCCTACCAGGTGATGTACGCTTCATCCACCGCGCCGTTGAATGCAGTGGATGGGGGGGTGGTGAGCGAGACGGCGGATTGGCGTGAGGAGAAAGTGACCATCGACACGGGCTATCGCGGAGAGCGGATTGCCGTGTATCTGTTCCTTCCCAAGCATGTGCGGCCGCCCTATCAAACAGTGCTGTTCTTTCCCAGCGCGCGCGTCGATTTTATTGCCGACAACAAGAATGGAACGGCCCTCGGCGATCTGGAGTTCTTCGATTACGTAATCCAGAGCGGACGCGCCGTGGCGTATCCCATCTATCAGGACACGTACGAGCGGCGTCTGCAGTACTCACTTCCCAGAGGTTCTCAGGCGATCCAACTGACCACCGACCGCTACAAGGACGCCGCGCGCACGCTCGACTATCTAGCCACACGATCTGACATCGACAACAGCAAGCTCGCCTACCTCGGCGTCAGCATGGGATCTGCCGAGGGAGTGATCCACGCGACGCTGCTGCAGGACCGTCTCAAAACGGCCATCTTTCTTGATGGCGGTTACTTCCTCGACCCGCCGCCGCCGGGTGGCGATCAGGCCGACTTCGCTCCCCGCATGAAGAAGCCCGTACTCATGGTGAATGGACGCTACGATTACGTCTTCTCCGTAAATCTCGCGCAAGACCCCATGTTCAAGATGCTTGGAACTCCGCCAGCAGATAAGCAGCACCTTATTCTGGAGACATCCCACGACGTAACGGAGCAGCGGCCACAACTTGTGAAGGCCGTTCTCGATTGGCTCGACCGCTATCTCGGACAAGTGAACGAATAGATTTCCTTCTGCAGTTTGGCTCCCGTGCTCAACGCTACGCAATTCTCTCGACAGCCAAGATCGTGCGGTCGTCTTGTGCAGGGCTTCCTTTGCAGAATGTGTCGACAGCTCTGAGCAGCGCGCCAACAGGATCCGCCTCGAGCATCGGCTTCGCAAGCCTTTCCATTCCGAACTGATCGCCGTCTTCGGCTTCTGCCTCGGTGATTCCGTCTGTCAGCAGCACGATGCGGTCACCGATGGACAGCGTCACGCGGACCCCGTGATATTGTGCAAATCCGAACAGCCCAACCGGCATGTCGCCATCTTCGAGAATTTCAATGTCACCGCCGGCTCGGATGAGTATCGGCGGCACATGGCCTGCGTTGACCACTTCAATCGTCGCGGCGCTCGATTCCGATTGCGCGTAGCGAAGAGCAGCAAGCGTAACGTACTTTTCGCTCGGCGTACGGGAGCAGACGAACGCGTTGAGCGACGCGATGGATTCCACCAGGGTGACACCTCGATTCGCCCCGAGGCTCATCTGTGCTTGAAACATCCCCTGGACCATGGAGGCGAGCAGCGCGGCCGGAACTCCCTTGCCGCTGACGTCGGCGACAATCCCCGCAAACCCATCCGCAAGCGGAATCACATCGTAGAAATCCCCGCCCACGCCGGTGCAGGGAATCGTTCGCGCAGAAAAGCGCACATACGCCAGCTCCGGAAGTTTCTGGGGAATGATCTGGCTTTGGATGGCTGCTGCGATTTCCAGTTCCTTGCGCAGCAGTGCAGATTGGCGCTCCATCTCGATCAGTCGCAGATTTTCCAGCAGTGTCGCCGCCTGTCGCGCGATCGCGTGAAGAATCTCTTTGCCGACGCGTGTGAAATCCCGGTTGCGGTCGTGACTATCCAGATAGAGGAGCCCAAGCAGCGAGGGAGAACCCTGCGCCCGCAGAGGGATCGCAATCACGCTGCGAATTGCGTTCGCCGCGATACTCTGCCGCTCCGCGGCAATGGACCCGGTAATATCGGTGAGAATGAAATCATCCTGAGATCGCGACGCATCTCGCACCACGGAACGCGAGATCGCTGGTTCTCCGGCAATTTCGTTTCCGTCGCGGTCCCGTCCGCACTCCAACCGGAATGTCTCAGCGCTCTCACCCAGAAAGACAAAGCCACGTTCTGCTCCGGTGAGTCGAATGCTGTATTCGAGCATAGTGCGCAGCACTTCCTGGCTGGCTTCAATCGAACTCAAGCTTTGCGCCGCCTGGAGAAAGAGAGAAAGCTTTTCCAGGTCACTGTCCCCCGCCGGGTTCGACCAGCTCCTTGACAGGTGCGCGAGCAAGGTCTGTGATCCCTCTCCTCCACCATTAGCCTCTTCAAATATCAACACGCTCTGCCGGCTACCAAGCATAATCGAGTCGCCCGTGTGCAGAGTGGCCCTCGTGACGCGTGCACCGTTGACGAAGGTGCCATGCCTGCTGCTCTGATCGCGAAGGGTATATCTGCTGCCATCCCACTCAATGACGGCATGCTCACGGGATACCTGCGGATGGGCAATCACCAGACTGCAATCCTCACTCCTTCCAAGGCTGAAAGGGAGCGTGTCGATCGGGAGCGTGCGCTGCGCGCCGTCGGCTTTTAGCACGAGATGGGCAGTCGATCGTGGTTGGAGATTCATAGGCAGTTTCGCGGAGGCGCTCGGGTTACCTTGCGTAAGCAGCTTTTGCGGTCGGGAGCATACAGGAACCGCAAACGACGCAGAAATGGTGGTTTGATGATATTCGCACTTGGCGGGAGCGGTGAAATCGGCATCCGGACGCCACGGGACGATCGGAGGGACAGATCGGCCGAGGCCGGCGGACTGCCTTCAAACTCGACCTTGTCGCAATGTCGGGTTGGCGACGCATGCCTCAGTGAGCGTCTGGCGCATTTTGCTTGCTAGATTCGCCCCCGGTCGGAGATAATCTCCGCGAGTTCACGGGTTGTGACATGTCTACTCAGGGAGACCCGGCTGAGGAAATCTTCGCTGCGGCCCTGCCCTTATCGCGCGAGGAGCGAATCTTGTTCCTTGATCGCGAATGCGAGGGCGCCCCCGAGCTGCGCCGTGCCGTGGAGGCACTGCTTGCGGCAGGGGACGCGATGGGTAATTTCCTCGAGGAGCCGCTCTTTGCCGCTCCGCAAATGCAAGCGTCGGACAACGCGACAGCCTCTTTCGGGGGAGAAGGTTCCGGTTGGGACCCCGGTGGAGCCTTCCAGATCGACAAGGTCATCTTCAATCGTTTCAAGATTCTTCGTTTTATCGCCCGCGGCGGAATGGGGGAGGTGTGGGAGGCCTGGGACAGCCAGCTGCAGGAACGCGTTGCCCTCAAGACCATACGCACAGACCTGGTGCGGCACCCTGAAATCGTAGAGCGTTTCCGGCGTGAAGTGCGACAGGCCCGAGCCATCTCTCATCCCAATATTTGTCGGATTCACGAGCTGTTTTCGTACGAAACAGCCTCTGGCGACAAGGGGATATTCCTTTGCATGGAGTTCCTTGATGGGCCTACGCTCAGCGAGTATTTGCGTCACGACGGCCCGTTTGAACCTGATGCCGCCTTCAAGCTCGTGCAACAGTTAGTCCAGGGATTGGACAGCGCACATTCTCTCGGCGTTGTTCACCGTGACCTCAAATCCAAAAACATCATGCTGGTGAGTGCCGGGCCCGGAAAACTGCGCGCAGTGATCACAGATTTTGGACTGGCATTGAACGTTCTCACGCCAGACGGCGGCTTGCACGAGGTCAGTGGGCAAGGTACGCCCGATTACATGGCGCCGGAGCAACGGCTCACGGGCAGACGTTACCGCGCTGGCCGATCAATATGCTTTGGGCGTGGTGATGTGTGAAATGATCACCGGCTCCCGCCCCGTCCGCACCGAGAGCAATTCTCCGGAGAAGGCAGTAGGCGCGAAGCTTCCCGCCAAGCCGATCCCCGTTCGTTGGGCGAACGTCATCCAGCGCACTTTGGCGACGCGCCCGGAAGATCGATTTCGGAAACTTGACGATATTCTGTCGAATCTGAGGCCCGCCACACGCAAATGGCAATCCTGGGCCGCGGGTGTGACCATCGTATGCCTGCTGCTGGGAACGATCGCCTGGGTGTGGCGCGCTCGACCAGTTGAAGCAACCAGTCTGGCGGTGTTACCGCTTCACAATACTAGCGGAGACAGTGCGCTCGATTACGTAGGCTTTGGGTTCACCGAAGCGCTCACCAATGACCTGGCTGGGATGCCCGGCTTGCAGGTAAAAGCGGCTGGTATCGCCGAACGGTACTCTGCGCAAAGTAACGATCCCAGTGATTCCGGCAGACGACTGAGGGTGAGATCCGTCGTGAGCGGGTCGATCTCCGAAGCCGGCGGCCACGTGCGCATTCCCATCGAAATCATCGATGTAAGCAGCGGTTCGCAAATATGGGGTCAGACCTACGAGGGCGATATTTCCAATCTTGCGGAGCTCCAAAACGAGATATCTACAGACGTGGCCTACCATCTCAAGGTCCGTTTGAGCCCTGACATAAAGGCCCGGCTCAAACGCCAATACACTACCAACTCGGCAGCCTATGACGCGTATCTTAAAGGTCGGTACAGCCTAACGAAGCGGTCGGATGCGGATCTGCTTGCGGCTGTCACGGAATTTCAAAAGGCACTAACGGCGGATCCCCAATTCGCCCCGGCCTATGCGGGTCTGGCCGACAGCTACATTCTGCTCGCCGCGTATCGCTCTGGAAATCAGATTCTTCTGATACGGAGTGCCCTCAAAGCGACCGACCAGGCGCTTGCCCTGGACCCCACGCTGGGTGAAGCGTATGGCTCCCGGGCCTCCGCTCGAGTCATGTTGAACTATGACTGGAAAGGGGCAGAGAGCGACTATCAGCGCGCGCTGGGACTAAACCCCAACGATCTGAACGCTCATATTCAGTATGCCGTTTACCTACTGGTCCCCCTTGGCAGAGACGCGGAAGCGCAGGCGCAGTTGGCCTACGTGCAGGCGGTCGATCCGAACTCGCTACTTACGAAAAGTACGCGAGCCTGGGTGGCGCAATGCGGGGGGCGAATGGCCGAGTCGGCCCACTTGCTGGAAGAGCAGCTCAAAACAACGCCGAACTTTGAACAGGGGATTGAAGTGCTTGCCGTTGATTACATTGAGCTAAAGCGGCCGATGGATGGCATCCATCTTCTCCGGACTGCACCCGTTGATCCCGGATCAGAGCCTGATAGAGCCATTATGCTGAGCATTGCCTATGCCCAGGTCGGAGACCTTACCAGTGCAGCGAAATCGTTCAAGCAAGCTTCGGAAAGGGGCGATCCGCAAAATTCTTTTCCGTACCAGACCGCGGTCTACTACACTTCTCTCAGAAATTATGGCAAGTCATTGGATTTCTTGGAAATGGCCTACGCTCGACGAGATACCGACCTGCTTTACTTGAATGTGGATCCCCTGCTCAGGCCTCTGCATTCAGACCCTCGTTTTCAGAACCTGCTTGGTCGCATGAATATCGAATGAAGAAGGAGGTCACATGACAAGACAAGAGTTTCTAGATGAGGTGGGACTAAGTAGTGAAGAATTCCGCGATCTTATGCAAAAGTTTGTTTACTTTCTGGAACCGTTGAGTGAAGCCCAGAGGGATGCCGTGCATCGCTCGCTACCGACGATTGCGGAAGCGGCCCGTTCGTTGGGGCCGAATGTGACTCAAGAGAACCTCGGTGAGATTTTGAGAGGGATTCTCGATGGTATTGATATTGTCGTGTTAAATTGCCACGCCATTAGCGTAAGAAACCTCAATCGCAGGAGATCCATTGGCACTCCACATGAGTCCGAGAAACCCGAGTAGCCAAAAAGTTGATGGATTAGATCGCGTAATCGGCGCCTCGGAAACCTTTGAACGGTTAAGAGAGATCGGTAATGCATTAGGTGTTACACGCATAGCGGACATTACCGGCCTCGATCGAGTCGGGATACCTGTCTACTCCGCAATCGTTCCATCTTCTGACGACGGCATCTCTGTTTATAACGGAAAAGGATTGCGGCCCATCGATGCGAAGGTCGGAGCGCTGATGGAGTCCATCGAGCGGCAAACAGCACTGAAGGCCAGGTTGCCTTACGTTGAGGCTACGTACCATCAGCTATCGCAACAGGCCCGGACCCTGGACCCCTGGAAGATCAACCAGGCTTTGTTTGCAGATTTCACACCGGAAAACCTGTGCAGTTGGGTGCGCGGAACAGACCTGTTTTCCGGAGAAGACGTCTGGGTACCCGCACATTTGGCAGGATATCTCTGGAATGATGTGCCCCATGGTTCACCCTTCACAGTAAACGACAGCAATGGGCTTGCTTCTGGGAATAACCGCCTTGAAGCCGTGTACCATGCGCTCTGCGAATTGATTGAACGCGACGCCTGGAGCTTTGCTGAACTGGGCGCAAGCTTCTTGCCCGCGGCGAGGCGCCAGGTCTTCGGAGGCAGTTCAGTAGGTCATAGCGATGATCTCGAACATTGTCCTTGCGTTGAAATACCCGAGGATAATGAGCTGTCCCGGGCTTTCAACGAGGCCGGCTTATGTTTGCGGGTACGGGATATAACCTCCGCTCTTCAGGTACCGGCATTTGTTGCTTCCGTAGCCGATGAGAGCATCTTCGGTTTTCCGATGGCGCATGCCGGCTTCGGCTGCAACCCAAATGCTCACGTGGCCTTGCGCCGCGCAATTACTGAAGTCGCGCAGTCGCGTTGCGTCGACATTCAAAGCGTTCGCGAAGACATCGTAGACTCAAACGCACCCAAAGAAACCTTTGCTCCCCACACAAAACGGATTGCGGTCGTAAATCGCAAAAGTTGGGTTGTCGGTGAATCGCGGATTCGCCGCCCCCTTGAAGCGATCGAGTCTCACAGCTTCGCCGACCTGAATCAAGATATCCAGTGGCTAATGGAACGGCTCGAGACCGCGGGGTTGTCCGAAGCGATTGTCGTCGATTTCACCCCTGACTGCACAACCCATTCGGTTGTGCGTGTCATTGTTCCCGGGATTGAGTTGTGGGCTAGCGACCACGGGCGTGTTGGCCCACGCGCCGTCGAGTTCTGGCAGCAACATGCATGATACGGTTGTATTCCTGGGGCCGACCATGCCGGCGGCGGAAGCCCAACGTCTGCTGGATGCGGAGTTCCTTCCGCCCGTTTGCCGGGGCGACATCGACCGTTTGCCTGCCGGCATTCGCTTCATCGGAATCATCGATGGGGAATTCTTCCAAAATTTGGCAGTCTCGCCAAAGGAAATCATCAGGGCACTCGATCGCGGCATCAAGGTTTTCGGCTCTTCGAGCATGGGCGCACTTCGAGCAGCGGAGACGCATACCTTTGGCATGGTGGGGATTGGACGCATCTTTGAGCAGTTCCGCGATGGGATTCTCGATGCGGACGACGAGGTTGCGGTCGCTTATGAGCCAGGCACGTACAGAGCACTCTCGGATCCAATGGTTAGCCTTCGGGAATCGTTAGCGCTCGCGCACAGTGCGGGAGTAATTACTGAAAGCCAACACGGTGAGCTTATCTCGGTAATGAAGGCTCGCTACTTTCCCCATCGATCATGGCGTGCGCTGGAGCAGATTTGCCCTCCGCTGGCGAAGTTTGCCCATGGGCAACGTCTACCGGATTTGAAGCGTGACGATGCATGTGCGCTGCTGACTGCGATAGGATGTGCGCGGAATATCGAACCAGCAAGAGCGCTGCATTACCGGTAACATCGACCCGTTGAGACCGCCCGCATTTGCGGAAAGTTCAATTCTCAAAGGGGTGAGAACAGACCGATGCACGTTTCCAGCCGAAGAGTGCTTCGAAACGCGTATTGGCGATGACGCGCGAACTGACGGGCACCCATCATTCGGTGCGGATGCTAAAATCCAGGACCATACCGCAATTCGTCATTGAACGCGACATGCCGGGTGCTGGATCGCTGACGGAAGAACAACTCGGGGGGTGGTATCCCTCCAATCGCTTGAGACCCTGAAGAATATGGGACCCCATATCCAGTGGCTGCATAGCTACGTTACAGAGGACAAGGTGTATCGCGTTTTACGCCTCTCAATTGGCACACAATCGCCAATGCACTCATCGACATTGGTAGGGGGTTTAGGCGAACAAGCCGCAAAGTCGGCTTTTGACTAAGTTTGCCAATGTCTCTCCGGCTAAATGAACTTGGCCAAATCCCCGTTTTTCGCGTACTGCGGATGACAGGTTGATGCTATCGGACTCGGTCGCGTTCAATTCCCGATAGATCGGTTGAGTTGGTTCATCCTCCGAGAACGAGTCTGGCTCAGCAAAATGAAACACGTCCGTCAAAGTGACCCGACGCCTCTTTCTGATGGGGGAGGTATGGGACACCGGTTCCGCGCTGAAACACTAGTTCACGGTGAGGGAGACTGTTGTGGTCTGGATGACGCTTGCAGACGTCGCGGTGATGGTCACTGTGGAAGTGACAGGCGTCGTTCCTGAACCGCCGCCACCGCTGCCGCCTCCCGCACCTGCTCCGCCACAGCCGAGGATTTGCCCGAGGGCCGCGATGGCGGCCACCAGCAGTAGCTGATGCGAGATGCGCCGCTTCTTTCGCACAGCAAAGCATAAGCCCAAGGCGAAGATTGTGTATGCAAGGAAGGGATGCGGGGCGGGTCGCAGCGCGGCCGATTGTGAGCTGGCGGAGATGGTCATTACTGTGGAAGCTGCGGTTCCCGAAGGCGTGACGGTAGCCGGGCTCAAGGAGCAGGTCACGCCCAAAGTCGGGTCGGAGCAGGTAAAGCTGATGGCGGAGCTAAATCCGTACTGCGGCGTCACCGTTAGTTTCACTGTTCCCGACGAGCCGGAGTTGATAGTAAGAGAAGGCGGTGAAGTTCCCAGCGTAAAGTTTGGCGCTGGAGCACTGATGACCTGGAGAGCGACTGAGGTATTTTCCGTAATGCCCCCGCTCGTTCCCGTCACCGGGAAGGTGTAGTTACCCTGAGGGACGTCCAAACCGACCGAGAATGACACTTGTGAAGTACCGAAACCGGTGAGAGAATTGGGGCTGAAGCTTGCGGTCATGCCGCTTGGCAAACCGCTGATGCTCAAAGCGACTGCGCTATTGAAGCCATCGGCAACGACGGTGTTGACCGTGGTTGTGCCACTTGTTCCTGCCTGGAGCTCAAACGTAGTGACCTGGTTGAACAGTTGATTGTTGAGGTCCACGACGGCAAAGCTCGGAACTGGCGCGGGCGCCGAGGGCACGTACTTCCAAAGATCGTTTTCATAGAGGGTAGAGGCGAATGCGTTCTCTCCGCCAAAGAGCCAGAAATTCCCGCCCCTGTCGGTCCAACTGGAAGGCGCGTATCGCGGTCCCGGGCCGTTGCCGGGCGCGGGAACTCCAAGGGTTCCGTAGGCTGAACCTGCGATTGTCGACGGATTCCCGCTGGTGCCCATCCAAGCCCATTCGTTCGCGGAAGGATTGAACTCCCACATGTCGTCCGCTTCTTCTAATTGAGTAAGGTACAGGGGTTCATTCCATGACCCTCCATACACCCATAGATTTCCCTCGGTGTCGACCCAGCTAGCGGCATGGTCGCGCCCTGCAGGCCCGATTCCCGCAGCAGGAGTGTTCAGAGTCCCCTGGACGCTGGGCCAGCTGCACTCGTATTCGTCACAGCCTGGAACCATGTCATTGCCTCCCATCCATGCCCATTGCAGAGTAGATGGGTTGAACTCCCAGACGTCGTTGGGATCGCCAAAACCGCCGTTGATGTCGAAGCCATTTCCACTGAAGAGCCAGAGGTTGCCGTTTTGATCGATCCAGCTGGTTGAGGCGGCGCGACCTCCGGGAAGGTTTCCGGTGGAAGGTGCAGTGATGGTTCCGGGTGTTCCGGGCTCGCCACAAATCGAAAGGCCGGAGCTGGGATCGTAGATGCAGGCGCTTCCGTCCCTGGTGCTGCTTCCACCCATCCATGTCCACAGGTTAGTGCCGGTGTTGTACTCCCAAAGCTCGTTGAAATAGTACTGGGTTTGATTGGGGACATCGTATGACCAGCCGCCAAAGAGCCACAGGTTCCCTTTGTTATCGGTCCAGGTGATGGCATCCTGGCGGCTTCCAGGTGTGTTTCCCGCAGCGGGCTTGCCCAATGATCCATAGACGCTCGGCATCGCGCAGAACACAGTAATTCCTGTAAAGCAGTTGTTCCCGACGTTGTTGCTTCCGCTCATCCAGGTCCATTGGTTTGTGGAAGGGTTGAACTTCCACAGGTCGTTCAGGACGGTGACACCAGCGGTGCTGTTGCCATCCAGACCATCACCACCGAAGATCCAGAAGTCTCCGTTGTTGTCGACCCAGCTCGACGCGCTGACGCGTCCTCCGGGAACGTTTGTAGCGGCAGGATTTCCGAGCGCGCCATAGGCTCCAGGCTGCGATTCGCTGCACGTGCTAATGCTTAGCGCCCGGTCAGAGCAGTTGACGGCGATGCTGCCGCTCATCCATGCCCATTGCTGGGTGGATGGATTGAACTTC
The DNA here is from genome assembly GCA_963821165.1 of uncultured Acidobacteriaceae bacterium. Lineage (GTDB taxonomy): Bacteria > Acidobacteriota > Terriglobia > Terriglobales > Acidobacteriaceae > Granulicella. The sequence continues at coordinate 916,727 of CAWGCQ010000001.1, read as the reverse complement.
CACAGATCGTTCCTTCCGCCGTAGCCACCATTGCCGCCAAACAACCAGAAGCTTCCGTTATTGTCAGTCCAGCTGGTTGCAAGATAGCGGCCCCACGGTATGTTACCGATCGCAGGGGTCCCAAGGACGCCGTATTGCTGGTTCGCGGCGCCGCTGCTGAGTCCGCCTACCCACGCCCATTCGTTGGCTGCCGAAGCCGGCCAGATCGTATAGTTCGCAGTGGCGACTGCGCTGTTCGCGTAGCCGTTGGCCACCGCCATGGCTTCAACGATCTCGGAAGCAGAGACCGCGATGGGTCCGGTGTAGACAGTGGAGGCGGTGGTGGGCAACCCATTGATCGCGTAGTAGATGGTTGCGCCGGGCGTGGTGTCGGCAAGGGTTACGGTCTGCGCTGAAGGGAAGGTTCCGGGCGCCAGGCTGAAGGTAGGGCTGCCGGCGGCGGGCACGGAATAGGTTGCCGTCGCCACAGCACTGGTCGCATGCCCTGGGGCTACCGCGACTGCGTCGATGGTCACCGAGGAGGAGATGGTGATGGGACCGGTGTACGGCGTGGGCGCCACCGATCCGGCGATGAAGTAGTCGATCGTCGCTCCAGGCGTTGTATCGGAGATATCGAGCGTTTGACCGGCAGCATAGGTCCCTGTGCTGATGGAGAGCGAAGGCGTGGCGGTTACGGGCAGGCTTGCCGCACTCGTCTGATAGACCCAAAGATCGTTGAAGTCGGCCTGCGACCCGTTCACGTCGAATCCATAGCCACCGTAGAGCCACAGATTGCCGCTCTTGTCGATCCATCCCGAAGAATATTCCAGGCCACCGGGCCAGTTCGCAGAGCTGGGTGTTCGCAATGTTCCGTAAACAGCGGACTGCCCGATTGAGCCGTTCGAGTGCGGCGCAAACGTATCGTTTCCACCCATCCACGCCCACTGATTGCTGACGGGGTTGAACTCCCAGAAGTCATCGAGTACACCCGCCACTCCCGCCGAGTCCACGCCGAAGCCACCATAAAGCCAGAAGTTGCCAGCGCTGTCGGTCCAGCTTGTCGAAGCCTGTCGCCCACCCGGTTCGTTGCCGGACGCGGGCGTCATCCAACCGGCGAAAGTGGAGCTTATTCCCTGAAGACCTCCGAAGTTATTGGCACCGGCCATCCAGGCCCATTCGCCGCTGGCGGGATTGAACATCCAGAAGTCGTTGAGTTCGCCGACCGCATCGGCGGAGTCCACGCCATAGCCTCCGAAGAGCCACACATTACCCTTGGCGTCCGTCCATCCGACGGCTTGCATACGGGCGCCGGGCGTATTGCCGCCGGCTGGCGTTCCCAATACACCGTAGACGCCGGGCTGCCCGTTTGGCTCATTGACCTCACTGCTGCCGCTAACCCAGGTCCATGCATTGGTCGTTGGATTGAACTCCCATAAATCATTAAGGTTGCTCAGTGTGCCTTTGGAGTCGTACCCGTATCCGCCAAATAGCCAGAAATTGCCGTTGTTGTCGGTCCAGCTGACCGCATACTCGCGACTCCCAGGAACGTTGCTGGGCGCCGCTGTGCCTTGAGCACCATACACGCCTGGCTCACCGCACTGGACTGCGTAGCTGACTAGCGTGCACGTGATGGCACTGCTGCCACCCATCCATGTCCACTGATTCGTGGAGGGATTGAACTCCCACAGATCGTTGAGATACCCAGCCTGGTCCGCGGAGTCGAGTCCATAGCCTCCGAACATCCAAAGATGGCCCGCGGCATCTGACCAGGTCACCGCGGCCTGTCGGCCCCCGGGCGTATTCGCCGCAGAGGGGGTTCCCAGTGTGCCGTACACTCCAGCGAAGGCACTCGCTACAATTCCGGCGACGGCAGCATTGTTGCCATGAACCCAGGTCCACTCTCCGGTGGAGGAATTCAGCATCCAGAGATCGTTGTAATACCCCTCGTACGGTACTCCGCTGAACAGCCAGAGGTTGCCACTCTTATCGGTCCATGTGGCGGCGCTGGTGCGTCCTCCCGGTGTGTTGCCGGGGGAGGGTGTGCCCATCGTTCCATTTACTGGCCCGTCGACCGTTCCTGTGTCGAACAACGTCGTGCCACCGTACCAGGTCCATTCGTTCGCGGCGGTTGTTTGTGCGCTCGACGCGGGACATATCGGGCCTAAAGCGAGCACGGACAGGGTGAATGCCACTAGAGATGCAGTCCACCGACGATTAGGTAAAGGATTTCGCACGGTGCCTGTCCCCTCCATCGTGGGTTGACCCGGGGTGCTCAAAGAAGGCGACGATCGACGATGACTCACGTACTCTCCCAAATAGTTCAGCTCAGAGATTCGGTGAAGCGCTCCCTTGCATCAGGCTGGGAACTTCTAGCTACCCGCATGAAAAGACGGCAGTAGAGGCCAAAGTTAGGGAACTGCAATCTTACACGACCCTTAATTTGGAAAAGGGAACCGATGTCGTAAACACGGCCGATCCGTGCGCGGAGATCCTGACCGTCAGTTGTCACGTTGTTCCGAACCTGCGGACAACGCAGAGCCAATCTCCGGACCTTCTTAGAAGTCGGATTTTGACCAAGTTCAATTTGCCGCAGGGCAGCCTGTTCGAACTTAGATGAAACCCCGTTTTGGGGACTCACGCGGTGTGAGGTCGGGGTTTACTATGGCGCATGCCACGGAGACATCAATAATGACGGCACTGACTGACGACGAAGTTGGAGCGTACCTCGCAAGGAACGGGTCGATTACTGGAATCCAGACCGATGATGGGGGTCGACCTTATTACGAAGATCGCGAGGCAAATGCGCTTCAGCTTAGGTTCCCAGAGACGCCCTTGCGAGCGACATACTTCGCCAGACTCGCCTCGATGCTTGGAGCCGAGGACGAAAGCATGTTTTACGGTGCTCTGCTTTGGATTACGCTTTCTGACATCGGCAGTCCACAACTCGAAAAGACCGGATGGTCGATGGTAGACATGATGCGCCGCGGGTTCGGTGAAAATCGTCCGCTTGAGGCTGCGCCGGGTCACCTGTTCCGTAATGGCGCAGTGGTTGAGTTAGCCGCGTTCCTTCTACCTTGCTTTGTGTTCGCCTGGGACGCGTATATCTTCCCAAATCGGGGAGACCTTTTCGTACACGTTAGTCACAATGAAAGCTGGGCGGTGATGACGAGAAACGCCGAAACCTACGAGACTGTCATGAGCGATCTAAAAAACCTTGACCCTCAAACAGGCCATCGGCGATTGCTTCAGAGGTTTTGCCCTCAGTCCAGACATCTCAAGGAGGTACTGGACGAGTAATCGCAGTTAGTTGAGACGCCTGTAAAGTCAGCTTTTGAGCAAGTTCGTTTCCACGTTTGGGCGTCCGCACTAGTGGTCAGAGTGAGGACGGTATCCATGCTGTGCGTCAATTCTGAAGTGACGCTCGAAGAGCTCTCGCGCCCGCCGCTCGCCCTCGTCGGTCAGCAACACCGACTTGGCCTTACTCTTCGGGTCGGAGATGTAACCCCGCTCGTGCAGCCGATCCAGCACACCCCAATCGTGGCTCTTCCACGCCCGGTGATCGCCATCAAGCGTCAGCCACAACAGAGCCAAAACCGTTTCTTCCACCTTCTCGCGGTCGTAGTCAATGTTCGGCAAGTTCCGCTCCCTGTCGGGCATCGCTCACCCTCCATTCAGTAGTCACCCCCATAATGCTTCTACTACTGGTTCGAGTCAAAGGAAGCATCTTGACCTGCCTCCGGTTCGATTCCGATGTGATCGTTGACCGCCTGCACCAACCTCTGCCGGGAACCGAGGTATCGTTCAGTGGTTTCTACGGACCGGTGGCCGAGTAAAAACTGAATCTGTTCAAGTTCGCCTTCGGCGGAGTGACACAAACGGGCGCAAGTCCGGCGGAGATCGTGCGGAGCCAGATGCTCGATGCCCGCCAGTTTGGCGTACTCGCGCACGACCCACCAGACCGCCTTCTCACTGAGCCGGCTACCCCAGACGTGGCCCAGTTCTGCTGACGCAACGGAAGACAACTCCTGTTTCAATACATGCAACAGCAAGCCATGAATCCATGGCGACCTTGACCCAGTCGGGTACCGGAACGGTACGGACGTGTCCACCCTTTCCAAACAGGTCGATGATGGCCCAGTGATTATCCCGCTGCTGAAGATGGTTCACGGTCAGCCGCGTAAGTTCCGCTCGGCGTAAGCCGCAGCCCAGCAGCACGGCCAACATCGCGTAATTACGCAATCGAACTTGGACAAAAGCAGACTTCGCGGGAGCATGAGCCAGATCGCCGTTACATTGGGCCGAAGCGGATTGGAAGTAGCAAGTTGCGAAGTATTCAAACATGCCGGTTTCCCATGTTCAATGCATTGAGAGGGCTTTTGATAGAGCGCTCTGTTCGTCCAGCAGCATTTTCTTCGGGTCGCCTTCGCCGACAACCCGGCCTTGGTCGACACAAATGACGTGATCAGTGTTCAGAATGGTTTCGACCCTGTGCGTGATCAGCAGGATTGTGCATTCTCGAAAATAGTTGTCCATTGCACGGCGCACGCGCTGTTGAAGCGCCAGATCCATTGCACTCATTGCTTCATCAAGGATGAGGAACTTGGCATTGTGAATCGCGACACGGGCTAGCCCGATGCGCTGACGTTGGCCTCCGGAAAAGCGCATACCTTGTTGACCCACCCAAGTCATGTACCCGTCCGGCAAGGAATCAAATAACTCCGATAGCTCTGCGAGCTCGAATGCAGAAGCAATGACTCCATCCGAAGCATCGGTGTTCGCCATCTTGATGTTGTCGAGCACCGTGCCCTCGATCAGCTCGACGTCCTGGCCCGCAGCGGCGATGATTTTGAGCCAGTCCTCGCGCCGCAAACTGTTCAGTGGCCGATCGTCGACATAGATTGTCCCGAGGTCGGGCTCGTAGAGCCGAAGCAGGAGGTTCACGATGGTGGTCTTACCTGAACCGCTGGCGCCCACAAGGGCGGTCGTGCAACCAGCAGGAATTCTGAAGGTAACGTTTTCAAGTATGGCCGAACCGCCTGCCTGGTACCTGAAAGTAACGCCATCGAAGCGTAACCCGTGCTTGAGCGAGTCTATTCCGGTACCACCGGCTGCATCAGCCTGTTTTTCTCCCGCTTCGAGAATCGACCGAATCGACTGAAACTGGGCCTCAAGCTGCAGCAGTTTGAGCCTTGTGCCCTCCAATTCGCGAACGTGCGGTTGCAGCCGATAGAGCAGAGCTACACAGGTCACCGTTGTTGCGAACGTGACCCCCCACCATTGAGCTCCGATGATGAGGATGCCCAGGATCGCGAGGTAGCCGACTTCGGTAAGGGGATCGAGGAGGAGGATAAGCTGCAACTCCTTCACGTTGACAATGCGAGCCTCGGCAGAAGATTTCTCGAACCGGACTTGCTGGCTTTGCTCCTGGCCAAAGGCACGAATAATGCGCATGCCCTGGAGGGTCACGATCATCTGATCCCACATCGCTCGATTCACTCGCCGAACCTCTCTGCCGATGGCGCGAGCGCGTGATGACAAAAGGCGAAGAAGAAAGGACAGAAGGAGCGAGCCCGCCACCGCACAGAGCATGATCTTCCAAGAGAATAGCGCCAGCAGCGCTCCGAGCATTAGGATGAACGTCGCATTCACGAGGATGCGGGTGAGGCTGGTATAGGCACCAGCAAACAGGGGCACCTCGCGGCCAAGGATTTCCACTAATTCCGCCTGCTCATGTTGGCGCACAAATCCGTAGGGTAGTTGGAGGTACAAACTGTGGACGCGATCTCGCGTGGTCTGGCTTATCTGCTCGCTAATGTGAGACGCGGAAACGGCGTAGGCATAGGCCAGACCCCCGCGGATCACAATGAGCAGGACAAAGACGGCAGCGATCTCTCGTGAGCTGTGAAACCTCGTGATGAGGTGGTGCAGCGCGAAGCCCAACGGGCCGCCGCTCGACGCCAGAGAATCGAGCTTATTCATGACGGAATAGAAGAAGAGCGGAATGAGCGTTATGCCAATAGCCTCTGCAAGCGAAGATAAGGTGCCAAGGGTGACCAGGGTGGGCGCTGCCCATTTCGGCGTGGGATTAATGCGAAGGATGCTCGAGAGATGAGGCAACGCTCGACGCATCAACGATCCACTCTGATCCTTGTCGTCGCGCATCTGGCTGGTATCGGTCATAGTTGGAATTGATTTCTCAGGCGCTGCTCCCAGGGCCGTTGTGCAATCCAAGGCTGCAACTTGACGTGTTTGCCGATCCTATCCATCTCCCTCATGGTAGACGACCTGCTTCAGAGAGACTGCGAGGTTGGTGGCTAACGGGATGCGGAAACCTGCGCAAGGAGATCAAGGGCGAGGTAAGGAAGTCGGTCTGCGGAAGGGGGCCGACACAAATGGTGATCCATCGTTCTGTGAGCGGCGTTGCTCCAGGATGCATGACCGGTGTTCGCCCCAGCTCGCTTTCCCCGATGGCAATGAGCGGTAGGTGAATAGCACGGCTCCGCCCACAGCTGCGACCAGCTTGCAGATGTTCTGTAGGAGGAACATTCCCATGGCGACCAAGAGAAGGCGGATACCCCGTTTACGGTAGATGAACCGAAGGAGGCCTAGATCCATGCATAAAGCTAGCACGCTAGAGATGGCCGAAATGATAAGCCATTGCAAAGAATGGAAACTTGCGGCGAGACCAAACAAGCCGACCCCGGTGAAAATGGCTGCGACCCGGTGCCGTCGCGTGATGTTGAGATCGTTGGGCACCTTTCTGCGCCCAAGCAGAAGAAACATCCATGGAATACCCCGGTCCCTGACGTCGGTGATCACAGCGCTCCGCATCGTCCAGTGCTTCGTATGGGTCACGTAAATTTCAGGATCCAAAAGGATATGACCGCCTTGATCCGTGATGCGGTATCCCAAGTCAATATCTTCGATACTGGGCCTGGTATACCGTTCATCAAATCCGTTGACCGCTAGAAACGCGTCGCGGCGGACAGCGCCACAGCCGCTCCAGAATGTGAGCGCAGAGCGATTGGCAGAACGATGAACGTAGCAATGAGCAAGATTGCGGAATTGTGAACAGGGGCTTGGATCGAGGGGCGTGTCGTCGTAGGATCCGAAGACGCCGGTCAGATGGTTGCCGAAGGCAAGCCGATCCATCATCTGCTGAATTGTTTTCGCATGCACGCAGGTATCGGCGTCGAGGAAGATGAGGATTTCGCTAGCGGCAGCAAGCGCCCCTTGGTTCCGACAGGCTCCAGGTCCCGCATTCTGCGACATCCGGATGACACGTGCGCCGTAGCTTTCTGCGATGGCTGCGCTTTCGTCGGTAGATCCGTCGTCCACCACGATGAGTTCGTCTGGAAGTCTTGTTCCGAGCGACAGGGCGAGGAGAGTGTCGCCCAAAAGCTTGCTGGAGTTATAGACGGGAATGATGACCGCAACTGTCATTGGTTGCGCCCCTGTCGTCCAGGCGGCAAATAAAACGCAGCGCAAACCAAAGGAGCATACGCATCGGGGTAATAGATTCGGCCGCAAACCGTGTCCGCTCGCTGGTAACCGTACCCCTTCAGGCGGTCCTCCTCCGTTTGGGAACCCTGATCGTTGTCTACTTCTTGAACGATGACTGCTACCGCCTGATGTGACGAGTCGGCAAGATATTGCGCACGCACATCGTCGTCGCCACCCCAGAACCAGAATCTATGGCTCTTGTTGCTGATCGGTTCGGCAATAAAATAGGGTTCGATGCCCGTGATGTAAAACGCCGCCTGACCACTGTCTTCTTCTTTGGGCGGAACAGCGACGTCCACGCGATAGCCTTGACTCCGGTATTTGTGCAAGATGGCGGCAGCATCTCTATTTGAAGAATACGGCATGGAAACGTCGTACCGTATCGCGTTGATTGCCCACACAAGTTGGGCAACAATGCACAGAACTACCGTAAGAAGGAGGGCAGCCTCCATCCGGTTCCCTTTGCCGAATCCCGAGGGCGGGTCGGGCCAGGTTGTCCACCATACAAACAGGAAGGTCACCCAAAACAGGCCTGCGTGATAGAAGCTGAATAGGCTGCACATGCAGACGATCGCCAGAAGAATGACTGGCAGAAAATACTGCAACCTGTGTTGACGACCCAGCCTCCAAAGGAGCAACGCCCATGCCACGATACCCAGAGGAAATTTATCGGTGAACCCGTAGCTAAGCACGTGCGTCAGGCGAATCAGGGCTGCGATGAGAAAGGCGAAGCTAGACGAGAGATGTTGTAGCCATGGGTGATTCGACGCAGCGCTGGTGGAGATGGAGGAGGGCATTTGCCTGGCGGGCACAAGCCATCCTGCGTCGGGCGCGGGATACAGGCTCCAAAGCGCGACCGCCAGCATGGAGGAAAACAACACAGCAGCGATCAGCCGCCTGCTGCGGTACTGCAGTTCAACATTCCGGGTACCGTACCACTCGATCAGCAGGATCAGGCTGAGGCCGATGGCGACGACCGTACCGTGCAGCGCGACGTTGGCTAATAATCCGAGGAGGAAACCGAGCGCGATTGGATGCTCTCGTCGAATGGGCCAAATGGAGGCTAGCGCAAATAGGATTGTCGGAAACAAGACGTAGTTTCGTGCCACGACCGCGTACTGAAATGCGAAGAAGTAGGTAAACGGCAACAGGAGCCTGACATACAGCGGAAAGGGCGCTTTGAACAGCAGAATGGCCATGGAGATCAAGGCGATTGCGGCCGTGAACCAATGCATGCCGTAGTAGGTTACGTGCAGTCGTGCGAGGATCCACAACAGTCCGTGCCATAGGCCGGGAGAGCACTCATAGTGAATGTAGGTCCCAAAGAGGCTCTTCAAGCTTAGGGTTTTCGCAAGTTCCCACGCTTGCGCCTCGTCTGCCCACGGTTCGTGGCGAGGTATTACGTAGGCCAGCAACGCCACGTACAGAGCGAGATCGAGCAGCAGAATGATCTGCTCAATCGACAGAGAGAACTCGCCTAATCGGAAGCGGTTTGTTGTCCGGTGGGCTATCGGGGCAGATAGACTCATGATCGCTGTTTCTCTGAACCAGTAAGCCGGCTTGCGCGTAGGGTCTCTTTACCCGCAAGTCGACCATCGAAGGAGCATCCCATGTGCAACGCATCGAGGCCATATCCATAATCGCTGCACAAACTCATTGGATCAGACCTTCAGCCTGCTGCGGCAAGAATGTATGACCGAACCGACAATGTTGGGGAGGGAGGAAGCGACTGGCTCCCAGCCCAACAATTTCTGGGCCTTGGATATGTCGGAGACGGAGTGCGCCGGGTCACCCGGGCGGGAAGGACGTGTAAGGTATGTGACAGGTTGGCCAACCTCCTTGGCGACTTCTTCGATGATCTGAAACACCGAGGCACCCGTCCCCGAACCTATATTGATGACTTCTCCCGTGCCCATCGCTTCAACGTACCAAAGTGCGTTCAGATTGGCCCGCGCAACATCTTCTACATGCACAAAGTCGCGAACTGCGCTTCCGTCGATCGTCGGGAACTCTGTGCCGAATACTTCCAAACTAGTCGTACCGCCGCTCACACTGTGAACAACTCGGGGAATGATGCGACGAGAGGAGGTAATGTCTTCACCCAACTCATCCTTCGCGCCCGCCACATTGAAATAACGAAGCGCCAGCCACCGCAAACCATAGGCGTTCCGGTACCAAGAAAGTGTTCGTTCCGTCTGCAGCTTGGACTCGCCATATGGGCTTACAGGCGTCACAATGTCCTCTTCATGAGCGGATAGCGATGCGGAGTTGCCATAGACGGAGCAGCTCGAGGCAAACACGAGCTTCTTCACCCCTTCCGCCATCATTGCCTCAAGTATCCTGAGGCTTCCATTGACGTTGTTGTCAAAATAGAGGTCCGGTCGGTCCATTGAGTCCCCCACGTGGGCACTCGCGGCCAGATGCAAGACGGAAGTTACCGAATGCTCTCGGATGATGGAGCGCGCTAGCCCCACGTCGGCTATATCCCCTTGAACAAAGGTGCCCCATCGGGCATTTTCCGCTAGGCCAGTGCTGAGGTTGTCCAGAATGACAACGTCCAAACCGGATTCGTGGCAAAACCGTGCGGTATGGCTGCCGATGAAGCCAAGGCCCCCTGTGATCAGGACACACATATGATTTACACCTGCCACAAGGTAATCACCAGCTGTCAGCTCCCGCTCGGTTAGATGCGCCAGCCAAGATACTCGTGTTTTCTTACATATATGGCTTATTATAGGGCATCGAGATGAGCGTCTCCGTCTATGATCCACTGGTCTCGGTGATCCTGCCGGTATACAACGGTGCCGAGTATGTTGGCGCGGCCATCGAATCGGCGTTGACCCAGACATACCGGCATCTTGAGATTATTGCAGTTGATGACGGTTCCTCGGATCTGACGCTCGAAATTCTCACGCAGTATGCTGCCCAGGATTCTCGCATCCATGTTGTCACCCAGCGAAACGGCGGCGTTGCTCGCGCCCGCAACCGAGGTATGGCGGAGGCGAATGGCGATTTCATCGCACCTCTCGACGCAGACGACTTATGGGTTCCCGAAAAGATTTCTCGCCAAGTGCAGCAATTGCAACTCGCCGGTGAGCAGACAGGCCTCGTGTACTCGTGGTGGGTTTGGATTGATGCGGCTAGTGACATCCTTGATCGGTCGCCCCCCTGGACCATCGCAGGCAATGTCTTCGAGAACCTTCTTCAGATCAATTTCACTGGAAATGCAAGCGTTCCCTTGTTCCGTCGGCATTGCATCCAGGAACTTGGCGGGTATAACGAAGCGCTTGCGGCGAACAACGCTGGCGGATGTGAAGATTGGGAATTGGCCCTGCGTGTCGCGGAGCGTTACGAGGTCGCGGTGGTCAAGGAGCTCCTTGTTGGCTATCGAAGGCGTTCCGGCAGCATGAGCACTGCGTGCAAAACCATGGCAAGGTCTCAGCACAGGGTGATGGAATCAATGCGAACACTTAGACCGGATATTGAACCCAGTGTTTTTCGCCGATCGACTTACCAATTCAATCTGTACCTTTCCGGATTAAGTTTTTGGGGTGGCAATCTTACCGAGGCGGTTCGGTGGGGTTTGCGCTCAGGCGTCTGGCTTCCGCTACGAGTTGCTCCGCACGTCGCCTTTATGCTTCTCAATCAGCGTCGACGGAAAGGCGATAGGCAGAGGATGATGCCCGGTATCGAGTTGGACGAAAAGGCCATTCCTCCTCCCTTTCTGCCTTACGACCGAATCCATGTGAGATGATCCCAACTTCATACCGCACGACAAGAGCCAGCTGTCAAATGAGGGACGGGCAGGATCGAATGATGAATGAAACTCTGGTGAGCGTTGTAATTCCTGCCTTCAATGCCGAAGCGACGATTGACGCTACCCTGAGAAGCGTCAGAAGCCAAACACACAAGAACCTCGAAATTATTGTCGTCGACGATGGATCAACCGATCGGACGGCGTCGATGGTTAACCACCACGCGCTTAGTGATAGTCGTATCCATCTCGTGTCGCAGGAAAACGCAGGAGTAGCGGGTGCCAGAAACGCCGGGTGGAAACTAGCTCAGTCAGATCTGATCGCGTTCGTCGACGCCGACGATCTGTGGGCTCCTACCAAGATTGAGAGACAGCTAGAAGTGATGCTTGCGGGCGGTCAACGTCTTGGCCTTGTTTACACCTGGTTCGATGTCATCGACGAACAGAATTTCATTCGGTTCAGTGTTCGGGGGCAACACATCCTCGGTGACGTAATTCATGAAGCGCTTCGGGGGAATTTCGTCGGTAACGGCAGCTCGCCTCTGATTCGACGCGAAGCTTTATTGCAAACAGGCGGATATGATCCGACACTGCTTCAACGTGGTGTACACGGCTGCGAAGATATGCAACTCTACTATCGAATCGCGCGTTGCTTTGACTTTGGGCTCGTGCCAGAGCAGCTAACCGGCTATCGCGTGGTCTCGGCAAGAATGTCGAGCAACCGCCCTCGCATGTTCGCATCCTTTCGTGCCGTTGCAGACGAGATGAATGCAGCATATCCACGTTACAAATCCTCCACCGATGCAGGGTGCAGATTTTATCTGCAGTTTCTGGTTAGCGAGGCATTCACGTTCCAGGATTTCGATCAAGTGCGGCCACTCTTATCCCTTTGGGTCCGCGAGCATCCCCTGGATCTGCTAACGATTTCTTTGCGGGTTTTCGTGTCAAAGGTTGCTCATCACCTTCGATGGATGATTCGACCGTTTCTCGGCCGTCCCATCGCCACAGTTAAACAAAAATATCCGATAGGCGAACCTGCGGACAACCATTGATCCTGCGAAGATTCGTGCACACTGGACTTCCGTTAAGCCGAGTGCCAATTGACTACAGGACCGCAGGGAACCAAGTTCCGCAATGGTGTTTGCTGAAGTCCGTTGTATGAGCCCCAGAGTGAGCAATCCTTTTGCTCCTGCTAGACGCGTAACACGGCGCACCAGAGGACACCTTTCAGGAAGCCCGGCTGGTGCTGTGTGCAAGAAACTGCATTCTCAAATGGAATATTTATCGCCTGCAACGGCTATTCGCGAGCTCAGAATTGGCGTCCGCCATTGCGGGCACAAGCCTTTTGTCCGTATGCGCCAAAATTGCATGATTTGCTAGCCGAAGGAGCGGTCGTGACCGCGCCAAAAAATCTGCGTTTTGGCCCATGACGTGCTACACCACTAACGGTTCAGTATGCAACTAGGAGTCTGATGTTTAAGAAAGCCACTGCAATTTGTTTTGTCAGTCTCCTGGCCGGTGCCACAGCCGCTAAAGCATCTCCAGTTACCTTCCCAGACTCTACTCTTGGTATCTGCTGCTTCAATGTCGATGTGATCCAGATCAGCGGTACGGAGATTCAACTTCAGGTCAACCTCGTTGACGGCGCCACGTCCTTTGTTGGTTCCGGAAATGGCACCAACCATCCGGGATTCGCCTTCAACCTCACCCCCGGATTCAACCCCGTCTCCATCAGTTTCCCGGTAGGCGCAATCTGGACGGGCGAAGCTCTGGGTACCGACGACACAACGAACGGACCCTCATTCGGAACATTTGAGTATTACTTCAACGACCCGAACCCCGGCTCGAACAATCCAGGACCGCTCGTTTTCGACATTACGTCCTCCTCTTCCGACATCTCCTACCTGAATCTGGTTACGAACAGTGACGGAAATTACTTCGCTGCGGATATCCAAAACTCGGACGGCGGCACCGGTGAGGCCGCGCTGAACGGCGGACCCGCCACGCCGACCACTCCTGAGCCTTCCTCCATGCTGCTGCCTGGCACAGATCTCGTAAGCGCTGCCGGTATGCTGCGCCGCCGATTCGCATCCGGTTCACTTCGCGGTTAACCCATCGCTTTCCCCCGCACCTGCGGTTGGGGCATGCACGCAAACAAGTGGCGCACTCTATGTGCGCCCTTTCTTTTGCACTGTAGACAGTTACCGGGGTGCCGGGTAGGCCCATTGCCAGCAGCGACACCGCGATTTGATGCATAGAAAACTCCATCGTTCTGGATTCCTGACGTCGGTAAACCAGGCCTACTCGGCGCGTGGCATGCTTGCGCAGATTTCGTGTGACCCGAAGGCAGACCGACGAGCTCGCTCTGGCGTCTTGCTCGAACTGTGTAAGTCCGTGGGCCGTTCGCTACGTGCGGGTCGATGCGAAAGCGTGAAACTAGAAATCGGTAAGGACGTCTGGGCCTTCTGCGGTGACTGCGACAACATCGCAATGACGCATGCCGCCATATCCATCGAAGTAGGCGGCGGGCTCGAGATTGAAGGTCATGCAGGCCTCGAGCACATCGGGGGAGCCAGGATGAATGCGCGGGAGTCCGTTCGGATTTGCAGCGGCAAAGCCAACTCCATGCCCGGCTGCGTGTTTGAAGGCTTCGCCGAATCCGTGCTCTTCCATGACCGCGCGGACTGCCCGGTCGACGTCGCCACCGGTTGCTCCCGGACGAATCGCCCGCAGGCCCGCCTGGCGCGCTTCGTCGATGGCCGCTCGAATGTCCTGCTGCCGCGTCGTGGGCGACCCCGCGGTGAAGGTTCGAGTGATGTCGGTCCAGTAGCCATCGGCGCAGGTGTTGGCGTGAATCATCACGAGGTCACCCTCCTCGATGACGCGCTGCCTGGTTCTCGCATACGCCGCTGCCGCCTTGGCGGAGTTGGGACCCGACATGCAGAAGAAGTATCCATAGCTGCGTTGCAGACCCTGCGCATGGGGTGATTGTTCGAATGCTGATTGCATGCGTGCGGCAACCTCGGTCTCGCGCGCGCCCGAAGCGATGGACGTGGACGCCGCGGCAAACCCGTCGGAGGCAACGCGACACGCTTCTCTCAGCAGCCCAAGTTCGGTTGCGGTTTTCACCGCCTTCATCGTCTCCAGCATTCGATCGCAGCTCGCAATCGAAGCATCCGGCAGCAGCTCCTTGACGAGCGAAGGCAGTGCTGTCCGGAACTCATTCGAGACCGCGTAGCTGGACGGCTGTACCCCATGGTGAAGTTGCAAGCCAATGTTGGCTCGCTGCAGGCCCATGGACGAGAGGGCGGTGTTCAGTGGATCTCTGAGACGCTCAACGGGAGAATCCAGGGAACGAAGTCCAGCTGGCTTGTAAGGAATCAACTCCGCGGAGGAAGTACACTTCGCCAGCTCCACTTCATCTTCGGGAAGGACGACTTTTACGTCGCCGTCTGAGGAGAACAGCGCCACACTTGCAGACATCACGGGCCAGTAACCGCTGAGCAAAAGCACTTCGGTTGCTGCACTGCAGAGCAGCGCGTCATGCGGTGAGGCGAGCAGGTCCGCGACCGTGCGTGCGTGGCGTTCGGCATCGATTGCCATCGCTTATCCCCTTATGTCTTGCTAAGAGACACAATTCGCTTGCCGGGATGCCAACGAAATAAAAGTTGCATCACACAAGGTGAAAGGGCGCTCGCTCGGAGCGTTAGGTCTCTTCTATGTCGCGGTCTCTCGTTGTGGTTGTTACGGGCTCCTCGGCGGGCCTCGGGCGGGCAATCGCCCACGGATTCGCAAAGCGCGGTGCACGCATCGGTCTGATCGCGAGAAATCCAGAGGCGCTTGAAGCAGCGAAAGAAGAGTGTGAGGCTTTGGGAGGCGAGGCTCTTGTTCTGCCGGTCGATGTCTCCGATGCCGAAGCGGTGGACGCCGCTGCGAACAAGGTTGAGGAGACGTTCGGTCCGATTGATGTTTGGGTGAACGACGCTATGGTGAGTGTCTTCTCCCCGGTAAAGGAGATGGAGGCAGCGGACTATAAACGAGTCACCGATGTTCTGTATCTGGGTTTCGTTCACGGCACTTTGGCCGCGCTGAAAAGAATGCTGCCACGGGATCGCGGCAGCATCATCCAGATCGGCTCTGCTCTTTCCTACCGCTCGATCCCTCTGCAATCGGCCTATTGTGCCTGCAAGCACGCGATTAATGGCTTCACCGACTCTCTCCGTTGCGAGTTGCATCACGACAATAGCAAGGTGAACGTAACCGCCGTGCAGATGCCAGCGATGAATACGACCCAGTTTGACTGGGTGAAGAACAGGATGCCTAACGACACGCAACCTGTCCCTCCGATCTACGAGCCTGAACTGGCAGCGGAGGTGGTGGTGGAAGCCGGTTTCGCGAAACACCCCCGGCGTGAGTATTGGGTGGGAGCCCCCACGGTCATGGCCATTCTTGGACAAAAGGTCATCCCGGGATTGCTCGACATTTATCTCGGAAAGACCGGATATAAATCGCAGCAGATTCCGAATGAGCCGAAGGATCCGGAGGCGCCTAACAATCTTTATCACTATGTTCCGGGCAAGCATAGCGCGCGCGGTAAATTTGCAGACCGCTCGACGATGACGAGTGCAGAAGTCTTCATTGTTCTCAATCGCAATTGGTTCGCCGTGGGAGCAGCGGCTTTGTGCGCCGTCGCAGGTGCCGCGATGATCGTGAACCGGAACGCGTCATGAGCAGGCATTTTGCTATGCCGGCGCCCGGAGTGGATGACAGGCCGCTTCTGATCGCCGCATCGTGCGTCGCAATCGCCACGCTTGTTCCGGTAGCGTTCTACCAGTTGCATGTGATCTCGGAACTGCCCGATCCTCCGCTGCATGTCTTCGACTCGGAACGAATCACTATGTCCAGGACAGCGCATCCGATGGGCATTCCAGATGGACTCCTTGGGCTCGCGAGTTTCGGAACAACGCTCGCGCTTGGCCTTCTTGCCCGGCGAAACAACTCGGCCCGGAAGCTCCTCGGTGTAAAGCTGGGCATGGACGCTTCGGTTGCGGCGTTCAACGCGGTTCGCCAGGTCGCGGAATTCGGCCAGCTCTGCTCCTGGTGCACTGCCACCGCGCTATCGGCGGGCGTGATGGCTTATGCCGGACGTGAGTCCATTCGTGAAGTGGTCGCCGAAGTAGCAGCAGCGTCCAGAGTTGTTTTCCGACGAGATGATCTTGCAGTCTGCAGTACTGCCGAATGAGGGTTCATCGTGGATAAGGGTATCGAAAAGCATGACACGACCCGCCCCAGTACACCGGTTCGGGCGGAAGGAAAACCGGGCGAGAAGCCTACCTGGAGTTCGGGCGCCAAGACGCTGGTCGGCACGGCCGCGTCTTCTCGAAGCCGCATATGGTTCACCATCGGCAACGGGACGTTGAACGAGATCTACTTCCCCGACGTGGACCAGGCGAATACGCGTTCTGTGAGATTCCTGATCAGCGATGGGCAGGACTTCTTTTCCGATGAAGAATGGGACGCAGTGCATACAGTCACCTGGCTTGCGCCGGGGGTGCCTGGGTGCCACGTCGAGTCGAAGTGCAAAGCGGGACGCTACACCCTGGTGAAGGATATCCTTTCGGATCCTATACGCGACACGTTGATTATGCGCGTTCGCTTCACGCCGGCAAATCCTCAGGCCGCGTTGAAGCTTTACCTTTACGAAGAGCCACACATGGGCGACCATGGTGACAAGAACACTGCGTGGATCGGCGCGTACAAGGGCGTTGCCGCTCATGTTTGCGCAACGTACACGCAGCGCTCTTGCGACCGTGGTTCAGCCGCCTGCGCGGCAGATGACGTGCGGATATGTAGGCACGGCGTCTGACGGGTTCAAGCAGCTATCGCAGTTCAAGGCACTTCCCACCGCCAACCTTGCAGCCAGACGGAAATGTCTGCCTGACCGCAGAGATCGACTATAGCGGTAACGACGGCGAGTTCCTGATTTCCATCGCCTGCGGATCGGACTCGGCAGAATCGGGACAGCAGGCCCGCGCAGGGCTGCTGGACGACTTCGAGAAAACGCAGACTCTGTTCCGGACGCAGTGGGAGGAGAGGCAGTCAGAATACTCTCCCATAGAAGACCTCTCCGGAAGCGACCTGGACATGTACCGCGTCGAGTACGGCCGTTCTGGAGACACATCAGTCCAAGAGATTTCCGGGAGCCTTCATCGCGAGCTTGTCTTTGCCCTGGGGCTTTGATCGTTCGGATAAGGATATCGGTGGCTACCACGTGCTCTGGCCACGCGACCTGTGCGAGACCGCGATGGGAAAACTGGCCAGCGGCGACGCGCGGTCTGCACGTTCGGGCCTGTTCTATCTCTCCTGCACGCAGGGCGAACACGGCGGTTGGAGCCAGAATATGTGGCTCGACGGAACGGAACATTGGGGAGCGATTCAGATGGACGGGATGGCCCTACCCATCCTTCTGGCAGACAAGATTCGCCAGGCCAACTCCATGGATGGCTACGATGCCGGCCCCATGGTCCATGGCGCCGCCAGCTTCCTTCTGAAGCACGGCCCCGTCTCGCAGCAAGGTAGATGGGAAGCCTCCCCGGGTTACTCCATCTACACCGTTGCTACCGAGATCGCAGCTCTGCTTGCAGCAGCCGACTTCTCCGACACCGGCGGTGATGCTGTTGGCGCAGGTTTTCTGCGTGATACCGCGGACGCCTGGTACGACGCGATCGACGAATTGCTGTATGCGTCCGGCACAACGCTCGCAAAGCAGCATAGCGTCGCCGGGTATTACATGCGCGTAACACCACCAACCATCATGGAGCATCCAGGGGTTGGGAATTTACGTGTGAAGATGCCTAACCACCCAGATGGAAAGAAGACCGCCCGGGCCGTCGATATCGTGAGTCCGGATGCGCTTGCGCTGGTGCGTTTCGGCCTTCGCAGCGCACACGATCCGCGCATCCTGGATACCGTTAAGGTTCTCGATGCCACCTTGAAGCGGAATACCGCAACCGGCCCGGGCTGGGTGCGATCAACTGATGATGGGTATGGCGAGAAGGTCGACGGCCGGCCATTCAGCAAGGTCGGAGTAGGACGAGTGTGGCCCTTGCTGGCAGGCGAGCGCGCGCATTATGAGATTGCAGCTGGAAATTACGACTATGCCCTTGAACTACTCCGTACCATGGCTCGGCAAACAAGCCAGGCAGGCATGATCCCGGAGCAGGTGTGGGACGCGGGCGACATCCCGGACCGTTTCCTCTTCAACGGGCATCCCGCCGGCTCCGGCATGCCGCTCGTCTGGGCCCACAGTGAGTACATCAAGCTGCTGCGGTCTCTTCAGGAACGCACAATCTGGGACCTTCCTACCCAGACAGTGAAGCGTTATCTCGAGCAGAAGACTACGGCTGACTTTCAGATTTGGACGACAAGGCAGCGAAGGGTTTTCCTTGCACCTGGAAAAAACCTGCGCGTCGACCTGTCCGCACCCGCTAACGTTCACTGGACGGCCGGCGATTCGTCGGAGATGGTAACGACGAAGGCAACGTGCTTCGGCCTTCATTCAGCTATGCTTCCATTCTCCAGGCTGGAGCCTGGCTCGAAGACCTTGGTGACATTACTTGCCTCCGAGCAGAAGAGCGATCTGAAACCCGATTCGTTCACGATTCGGGTACGCAGCGAGGAAGACCTTCGATCGCACAGCAAAGGAAACTGACCGTGAAGTGAGCCAGCGTTCGTAAGCCGGGATCACCATTGAAGCCGAACTCTCAAAAGAAGACGACGTCGAGAGCATCTTCAACGTTGCAAAACATCATCAGGCCGATCTCCAAGCTATCGGGATAGCTACCGGTACACTCAAGCCCCTTAGTGAAGTCTGTCCGTGTTTTCTTGCGCTCTGGCAGTTACCTGCTAGATCCTCCAAACCGGGGTTTCATCTAAGTTCAGATAGCCCGCCCAGCGGCAAAATCGAACTTGGACAAAAGCTGACTTCGCAAGAGCTTGCAAGCAGGAGACGCTTACCAAGAACCCTTACGTTTGCGCAGCCACAGACACACACCTGCAAGCGGCCAAACTACGAACAAACTGCGGGACTGCAGCTCCAAGCGGGTGTAGGTTCGCCGATCAACCTCCGTGTACCTGCCGTGATTGTCGAGTAGGTAAGGTCCGTTCGCAGGTATAGACCTAAACATGGGACCACTTGGAACAGCTCCTCCATACCGCGAAACGGCGATTCCGAAGAACGCGAAATCCGCAATGCCAGCGATGATCACGGCTGTGAGCAAGAGGTCTCTTAGTTTCATCATGCAATGTTTGCAGCAGGTGTGTTGCGCGTCAAACGTAGGTACCTGTCTTCAGGCTCGATGAATTTAGGCCCCTCGGCTTTCAAAACGGGCTCAAGTCTCTGGATCTCAAACCCAAAACCAAAGGCCACCTGAAGGCATTTGCTCACCGACTCTTCAACAAAGCCAAGCTTTATAGCATGGTGGATTTTCATGAAAATCCAATCGGCTTAGTTGAAGTACGGGGTATCTCCAAGCGATCCAGAAAGCCTATCGATCTCACCATCGAGCAGTTCTTTTTGGTTCTGCGGCTGGTTCCGGAAAGCTATCAAGACATGATACTGGTCGACCAATGCACCGGACTTCGCGCCGGCGAGTTGCTTGCGTTGCGATGGGAGGCGATAGACTTTGAGCGACTCTGCATGAAGGTTGAGGAGGGGGTATTCAACGGGCGCATCGGCCCGGTCAAGACGGAATATTCGGAGGACGAACTGCCGTTGGACCCAGACTTCGCAACGGTACTTCTTGACATCAAACGGAAGTCAAAAGGGTCCGGCCTATTGTTTCCAAGCTCTGTAACCGGACGTTCCTACCATGCTTCTCCCATTCAGCAGGATTACATCCGCCGCGCGGGATGGTGTCTCGTTGCGTGTCCGAGCTGCGGTGCGGCTCCGGGGACGGCTTGCGCGGAAGTGGATCAGAAGCGCGAAAAGCGATATGCCATCCCGGTCCACGATCACCGCCGTCTACTTGCAACCCAGAACGGCTTCGGCAGTGTTGGATGGCACACCTTTCGGCATACCTATCGGACTCTGCTTAGCGGTGCCGATACCCTGATCGACGTCCAGCAGAAGCTACTTCGTCACGCCCAAATCTCAACGACTCAGCAGTATGGCGGTCCGCCTATGGAGAACCAGAGGCGAGCGAACAGCAAGGTCGTGAAAAACCTGTTGTCTCATCGATCGGCTGGCTAGCGCCCGTCGGAAACCGGCGAAAACGGGAAACGGGCGCTCAAGGGCGCCCGTTTCGATGGGTTGGGAATGAGTTGGGATTCCCGTAAATGGTTGCGGGGGCAGGATTTGAACCTGCGACCTTTGGGTTATGAGTGATATAACAATCGTATTATCAGCGAGTTAGAAGGCATAGCCGGGAGCTTCAAAGAGCACTAAGTTATTGAAAGTACATACAGGGATTTCTTTCGGTGGGTTGGAATTGGGTTGAAGAACCCAAAGGTCGTGGGAACAACAGATCTCATAGGTGGATTCACAAAGGCCGAGCCCATTGCTCCGGTATTGCGGGCCGCCCTGGAAGCCGCGACCGAAACGATGCCGCAACTTTTGGGCTGTATCTTAGGAGCATTCTCAGCTCGGAGAATTATGTCAGTTGCGATCTTTGTGCTATGTCAACAGCCGCTTCGTCGATGTCGATTTGATAATCATGGCGTTTCTCCTTTCCAATAGCCTTAACGATGGTCCGCAGTGACTAGGCTACCTGCTTCACGGATTCGATTGCGGAGCCGCAGAGAATTCGATCGGGATACCATCCGGATCATTGACGAGGACTCCGTCACGCTGAACCCTCACAGAGAAGCCTCGATCTCGCAATATCCTGGCGGTTCGACGTACGCTGCGCACCCGCAACACGATGTCGGGCACAGTCTTATCATCCGTCGATTTGAATTCAACCGCCTCTCCAGATGTGCCGGAAAGTAATAAGTAGCTCTTGTCGTTCGCGCTTCGTGGATGGAAAGAGAGTTTATCCAGATAGAAGGTCTCTGCGGCGCCCGGATCCTGCATGGCCAGGTCAACTGCCAAGAGCTGCTTCGAGATGCGGTGTTTCCCGAGATGCTTGGCGCGATCATTCCAGTGCAGCGAGCCTGGCATGTATTGCGTGTATTCAATGTTCTGGTGCTCCGGCCCAACCATTGTGAAGAGTAAGTTGCCAGCGTGTGCTTTCTTTACCTCGGTCGGGTTCAAGCCGCGCTGGCGATAAGTCGCATTCAACTCGACCAGGTCTTGCCCTTCAAAGCAAAGATGCATAAACCCAACCTGCGAGTCCCCGGGTGTCAGCGGATATAGCTCGATGAATTGGCGATCGTTGATCTTGATAAAGGCTTGAGATGTCTTTCCGTCGCGGCTGAACGCAAATGCCTGATCAAACCCCAGCTTCTGATAGAACAGACTGGTCTTTGCCACGTCAGACACACGAAACGCCGCATGGGCTATTCCACTCAAATCAACAGACTGCGCTTGACTGATGCCTGTAGGTATTAGGGCAAGAATCACCAGACCCTTCGCGACGAGAGGAAAGTTTCTCAACCACGGGCTGGAGACCCTCGGTGGACATAGCACTTGCTTTGTAATCTTCACCCAATAATCCTTCCTGCGAATCCGCTGCCGCGATGCAATTGCCAATGCCAGGAAAATGGAAGGCCTATTAGTCGCTAGTTTTTTGGTTGCACTATCTTTCATAAGGTGTCTCGGTGGAATAGCTTGGACTCGGTGGCAGCGTCCACTTCGAGAATGGGTCCGGGTGTGCCGGATCGAAGTGCGCTATCCCCGGGCGCAGATAGCGAGCCAGCGGCAGGTTCTGGTCCTTCATGCTCTGAACGATCACGCGGGCGAGTTCATACGCGCCATAGGAAGTGAAGTGTGTATTGTCCGCTAACGCGACCGGCTGATCAGGAAACGTGTTGGCAGGGTAGTGGACAAACGCATGCAGGGTCCCCTCTGGACCTAGAGCTTCGAACAATGTTTTGCTGAAAGCATTAAGGTCAATCAGCGCCAGCCTCTTCTGCTTCGCGACCTGGCGCATCGCCTCAGGATATTCCCCCAGCGTCTGCACGATCTTTCCATCAACATCGAAGTTGCGCCGGTTCATCGGAGTCACCAGAATTGGTGTCGACTGATGAGCGCGTGTCTCTGCGATGTACTGCAAGAGGTAGGTCGTGAAATCGGTCGCAGCCGGAACGTATTCCTTGCCGGGCTTTTGGTCATTGTGCCCAAACTGAATCATCAGGTAGTCGCCGGCTCGCATCGTAGACATGATCTTCTGCAGGCGATGCTCAGAGACAAAGCTGCGAATCGTCTCGCCGGACTCAGCTTCATTCGCAATTGCGATCTTCGGTCCAAAGAAGGACGGCAGCATCTGACCCCACGCAGCCCACGGCTCCATCGTCTGATCGACAACCGTTGAGTCTCCTGCAATGTAAAGAGTCGGAATGTCATGGACGGGTTCAATCGAGATCGAACGCACGCTCGGATTGTCACCATTGAACTCAAGCGTGAGTTTGTGGTCCCAATCAAGAGCGCCGATCTCTCGAGGCTTCAGATGCACCTGGACCGAGGTGCCGTCTGTGGCTGCTCCGCCAGTTGAAATAATGTCCGGCGTGCGAACGTTGACATTGAAAACGACTCGCCGCGAACCCCGAGCTTTGACAGGTAGCTGATCAACAAACAGACGTCGCGACTCCGCGCGAACGGTCTCTATCGATGAAGCTGGTCCACCGAGCACCAGCGTTACGCGATAGTTCCCGTCGCGTGCCCCGATGGAAAAGAAGAACGGCTTCGCGCTGCTGCATGATCCCGCGTCAAAACTGGCTGGAGATGTATTCAGATCGAACCCGTATGACGGTTCACCCGTGTGACTGGGCGCTGGCTGTCTATAGAGGGACGCCCCAGACAGAACTATCGTTCCGCTTGTGTGCTTGGTCGCCGGGCACGCAAAATGCCAGGCTGTCTGTGCCCTTCCAGCAGTAGATAGCGAGCAGATCGCGGCACAAAGCAACACGGTCGTGCGCAAACTGACGAGAAGGTCGCGGCCTGGGGATATTGAATGCATGCGGAAGGCACTCCTGATTCGTGCGCCGGAAAAGATCATACAGAATCGATGCAAAGATTGGAAACTATTTTCCTATTGACACTCACGTCCAAGGATGCGTACAGTTTGCAGGTGCCGAAGAAATCCCTACGCAGGAGTTTGTCGCATGAAGCCGGGCTTTCGAGGTTCGCGGGGCGTTCGAAATGAATCGAGTGCCGCAGGAACTCCGCCTGCGCCGCCCGCCGCGCCCGGTTGGTGGGTGGTCCTTGCTGCTTGCCTAGTGCTTCCGACTTGCCAGGGCTCAGTCGCACAACAACGCTCAAGCACCGGGCCGGATACAATTGCGAAAATCTACCAAGCGTTCGTCGCTCCTCCCGATGACGCGCGACCGATGGTTCGCTGGTGGTGGTTCGGTGTGGCTGTGCAGCGACCGGAAATCCTTCACGAGCTTGAGCAGATGAAGGCTGATGGCATCGGCGGGGTTGAGCTTGCGTTCGTCTATCCTCAGGCGCTGAACGACCCGGCGCGCGGCCTCGAGAATCTACCTTTTCTTTCTCCTGCAATGTTGCACGACGTAACCTATGCGCAGGCCGAGGGTCGCAAGCTGGGGCTACGCGTGGACCTCACCTTATGCAGCGGCTGGCCCTATGGAGGTCCTTCGACGACCTTGTCCGAAGCCGCTGGACGCCTTCGTGCTGTTCAAGCTCTGCTTGCCCCGGGGAAGACCACTTTGCAAACTCCGACTTTGAGAGAGGGCGAGTCCCTCATCTCCGCCCAGATAGCCGACGGCGATCCTGGGAGTTGGAATGCGGCATCGGCTCGCGAAGTTCAACTATCGCATGGCGCCGTTAGCGTCACAGCATCGAATAACCCGCGCACGATTCTCTTCTTCCTTTCGAGCCACACTCGCCAGCAAGTTAAGCGCGCCGCGGTGGGAGCAGAGGGCTACGTCCTCGATCCCTTCAGCCATCAGGCGGTCGCTCACTATCTCGAAGCAGTCGGCACTCCGCTCGTTAGCGCATTCGGCGATACTCCACCCTATGCAATATTTTCTGACTCGCTCGAAGCATACGGGGCGGACTGGACTCCGAATCTTCCCGCGGAGTTTCTAAAACGTCGCGGCTACGATCTCATCCCTCATCTCGGTGAGTTGGTGGCCGGAGGCTCGTTAGATGCGGACACCGTACGCCACGACTACGGCAAGACGCTCACGGAGCTCGTCAACGAGAATTACCTCGCGCAGATTACAGACTGGGCTGCCGAACATCACACTCGGTTTCGCTCCCAGACCTACGGCACACCCGCGGTCAGTTTCTCGAGTCAGAATCTGGTGAACCTGGCCGAAGGCGAGGGCCCGCAGTGGAGAAGCTTCTCGACGTTGCGTTGGGCGACGTCAGCCAACCATGTGTTCGGCCACAACATTACGTCTGGTGAGACCTTCACATGGCTTCACTCGCCAGTGTTTCGTGCAACTCCGCTGGATATGAAGGCCGAGGCCGACATTGATCTCATCATGGGCGAGAACCAGTTCATCTTTCACGGGTGGCCTTACTCGCCCCCTCAAGTGAGGTGAACCCGGCTGGTCGCTCTACGCGGCGGCGGCTCTCAATGATCACAATCCGTGGCACCCGGTGATGCCCTATGTGACGCGATATATCACGCGCCTCAGCTACCTGATGCGCCAAGGGCGGCCGGCCAACCAGGTCACCCTGCTTCTTCCCACTGATGATGCGTGGGCCAGCTTCTCACCCGGGAACGTGAGCGTCACAGATCTGATGAAGAAGCTAGTGGCGCCGAGTCTTGTCTCTGCCGTGCTGGCTGCAGGCTACAATCTCGACTTCACCGATGCTGATGCGGTTAACCGCGCCGGCATCCATTCCCGGATATTTTTGCTTCCGCCCACCGACCGCCTTCCTATCGAGACGTTGCAGAAGATCAGCAGCTTTGTAGCGAACGGCGGCAAGGCCATTGCTTTCGGCCGAATTCCATCTCTCTCCGCGGAGGGCAAGCCGCTAAGTATTCCAGCCGTTTGTAGTACCCGAACCGCCAACGGCGCCGCACCCACCTGCCATCCGCTCTTTGACTCTGCTGTTCGTACGTTTGTTTCGGATCCATCGCAGCTCGGCGCGGCTTTGCAGCGCAGCAGTTGAACCGGACCTTCAGCTCATTGACGCGAATGCAACCACCCGCAGCGAGGTCGGTTTCATTCGGCGTACGCTCGCATTCGCCGACATCTATCTCGTTGTCAACACTGGCAATCAAACGATCCAGTACCACGGCAAACTTCGCCAGCAACTTCAAGTATGCCGAGCAGTGGGACCCGGACACGACGGCTGTGACATCGGCTTCTGCAAGGTCACAAGCAATCAACCTCGCGCCGTATCAAGCCCGGGTCTTCGTCTTCTCAAACACACAGCCGAATGTTGCGCCAACCTATTCGCTCGCTACCTCTCAACAACTCATAGACCTCAGCGAACACTGGCAAGTCCAGTTTGTCTCTACCGGCAAAGCCTATGAAGAGGACACTCTTACAGACTGGACGGCCAACCCCGCCACTCTGCATTACTCAGGCGAAGCGGTCTATGAGCGTACCTTCGCGGCGCCAGAATCTTCCGACTCAAAAGCGATCTTGCTGACGATCGATGGCGGCAAGCCGTCAGCTGAAATTGCCAGGCCCGAAGTCACAGAATGAGCCGGTGGGGTCCAACGGCATGCCCGATCCGCTCGTCACCCACACCGGCCCAGGGATGCGCGCATACTATGACGCTCCCATTCGCGAAGCAGCACTGATCGAGATCAACGGAAAGATTGCGGGTGCGCTCTGGCACCCACCGTACATTCTTGACGTGACGAAGTACGTCAAGCCTGGGCAGAACAAGATCGAAATTCACGTCTACAACACCGCCCTCAACGCCTGGTCTGCTCAGCCTCCGCATAACTACGCGCCTCTCATTGCGAAGTATGGCGACCGGTTCCAGATGCAGGATCTCGACAAGGTCAAACCCATCTCCTCAGGCCTTCTCGGCTCCATCCATCTCGTCAGTGCGGGGCCAAGATGAATCGTCCTCTCGTGCTTCTTTCCCTCGCGGCGGCGCTGATATCGCCTCCGTGCTTTGCCGCAACCTTCAATGTCAAAGACTTTGGGGCGAAAGGTGATGGCACGACACTCGATACCCCGGCCATTCAAAGAGCGATCGATGCAGCCGCACCATCCGGTGGCACGGTCATCTTTAGTCCGGGGACATACCTTTCCGGCTCCATCTTCATCAAGAGCCATGTCACACTCCAGATCGGGACGGATGTGACGCTGCTTGGCTCGCAGCGGCTCTCGGATTACCCTGTCATGCCAACGCGAATCGCAGGCATTGAAATGTCATGGCCCGCCGCGCTGGTCAACGTCTACAAGCAATCTCATGTGACGATCGAAGGGAAGGGAACCATCGATGGCGACGGAAAAGTCTTCTGGGATAGCTACTGGGCGCTGCGCAAGAAGTATGATGCGCAGGGGCTTCGCTGGGCGGCGGACTACGATGCACAGCGGCCGCGCCTCATCCAGATATTCGAGTCCAACCATGTGCAGCTCGGCGGCGGACTCACCTTCAAGCGCTCCGGCTTCTGGACAGTGCACATCTGCTATTCCACCGATGTAAGGGTTCATGAGATCACGATTCGCAACAACATAGGCGGTCGCGGTCCCTCCACGGACGGCGTGGATATCGACTCTTCGCGCCACGTGCTCGTCGAACACGCGGACATCTCCGTCAATGACGATGCTCTTTGCCTCAAGGCGGGCCGTGATGCCGACGGTCTGCGAGTGAATCGCCCCACCGAGGATGTTGTGATTCGCAATTCGATCGTGCGCGATGGAGCTGCCGTCATTACTGTCGGCAGTGAGACCTCCGGTGGCTTCCGAAATATCCAGGCTTACAAACTCACCGGCCTGTCTCACGTGGGGGTCGGTATCCTCTTCAAATCCGCTCACACGCGTGGCGGCTGGGCAGACAATATCCGTATCCACGACATCACACTCACAGACGTTCCGGTCGTGCTAAGAATCACCATGAACTGGAATCCTAGCTACAGCTACGCTACGATCCCCGCTGGAATGACCTCCTTCCCCGCGTACTGGAAGGTTCTTGCAACTCCTGTTCCGCAGGCCCAGGGAGAAGCCGACTTCCACAACGTTCGCATCTGGAACCTCAAGGCAACGGGCGCCCGGACAGCATTTGAAGTCAATGCGTTTCCTGACAAGCGGCTGGATGACTTCAGCTTCAGCAACATTCAGATAAACGCCGCTACGGCCGGTCATATATCCGATGTCGATAATTGGAGATTCTCCAATGCGACCATTAAGACAGCAGATGGCAGCGTTGTCGCGCTGTTCGATGACGCTGACGTGCAAGGCATCCCGGCACATAGCAGCGCGACGCAGACCTCCGCTGCAACCAACTCAAAGAACGCCTCCACGCAGGACCAAGACCTATGAAGATAAATCGTTCGATACGGACGCTCGCCCTTTGCCTTGCCGCCGTCACCGGGACCGCGCTCTATGCGCAGTCGTATCCGCTGCCCACGCCTGCGCAACAGCAGGGAATCGACAAGGATACGGCACGTCACTTCGGAGACGCGCCGTCTGACCCTGGTCCTCTCGCTACCGATCTGTCGGCTGCAATGACGCCCTCAGCCATCGATAAGGCGACCCGCAAGGTTGCCGACTGGGAACTCGCCAGATCGCAGCCGTACTTCGATCGCATCTGGACGTGGAGCGTTCTTTACAGCGGCTTTATGGCTGCTTCCGAGTCGACAGGCGATCCGAAATATCGCGACGCCATGACCGCGATGTCGCAGAAGTTCGATTGGTCGTTGCGCAGCAGGTTGCCCAACGCCGACGACCAAAGCGTTGCCCAGACGTACCTCGAGCTGTATCTGCTCGATGGGAAGAAAGACCAGGCGATGATTGCGCCAACGCGCAGCGACCTCGATGACGTGATGAAGCTGAACACGCTCAAGCCTGGCGATCCAAGAATCCCGTGGTGGTGGTGCGACGCACTGTTCATGGCTCCCCCGGTGTGGTCGAGAATGTACTCCGCAACCGGCGACCACGAATATATCGATTATCTCGATAAGCAATGGCAGCAGACTTCAGACCTGCTCTATGACAAGGAAGAGCATCTGTACGCGCGCGACGAGTCCTACAAAACCAAACGCGAACCCAACGGAAAGAAGATCTTCTGGTCGCGCGGCGAGGGTTGGGTCATGGGCGGCATCGTGCGAACGCTCGAATATCTGCCACAAGACGACGCCAACCGGCCGTTTTATATCGACCAACTACGGCAGATGTCCGTTCGCGTCTCCGAACTCCAGCAGCCCGATGGCCTATGGACGTCAGCGCTACTTGACCCTAAGGATTTCCCTGAGCCGGAGATGTCAGGCTCGGCGCTGATGGTCTATGCGATGACCTGGGGAGTGAATCGAGGCATCCTCGATGCGAAGACGTACCGCCCCATCATCGAACGAGCGTGGCAAGGGATGCTGCATCACGTCTATGCCGACGGCCGATTGGGAAGCATTCAGCAGACCGGCGCTGAACCCGCATATTATCTGCCGAGCTCGAGTTATAACTACGGGGTCGGCGCCTATCTACTGGCGGCCAGCGAACTGAAACGCATGGCCGTTATGGATCAACCGGCGTCCGTGGTGAATACCGATCCCGGGGCGAACGCCCAGCTTGTACTGCCTGAGCATCTCAAGCCGGGCATACCTACCATCTGGCTGATCGGTGATTCAACGGTGCGCAATGGGCGCGGTGACGGCGCCAATAATCAAATGGGCTGGGGTGATGAACTTGCTCCATACTTTAATCTCGATAAGGTCAACATCGTCAATCTCGCCATCGGCGGCAGAAGTTCGCGAACCTACATCACCGAAGGCCACTGGGCTCAGGTGCTTAAAGTTATCAAGCCCGGCGACATTGTCCTTATCCAGTTTGGTCATAATGACAGTGGGCCGCTCGACGATACTGCGCGCGCACGTGGTTCAATCCCTGGAATCGGCGACGAAGAAAAAGTGATCTATAACCCGGTGCAGCGTCGACCGGAGACCGTGCATACCTTTGGCTGGTACATGACGCAGTATGTGCGCGGTGTAAAAAGCAAGGGCGCTATCCCCGTTCTCTGCTCATTGATTCCCCGCAAGATCTGGCAGGATGGAAAGATTGTTCGTGGCGCATCTACCTACGGCGGATGGACACGGGACGTAGCCACCGCCCAACACGCTGACTTCATCGATCTAAACGAAATCACCGCCGAAAAATATGATGCCATGGGCCCGGCTGCCGTAGAGCCACTCTTCGGAGATCCCCACACGCATACCACTGTAGCGGGTGCCGTCATGAACGCGGAGAGCGTGGTCGCCGGCCTCAAGGCACTTCCGAATGACCCGGTTGCGGACGACTTCTCCGCCCGGGGCAAAATCGTATCGCCGTTCGTTAGCAAGCATTGACGCATCAAGGTGAGCTCCAGCACTCGCTCATGAAACCGCTGAGCCCCTGTCGAGGGCTAATGTTCGGAACAGGAGGAAGTTCATTGCGGCGTGTCGCGCAAATCATTCAGCTCAAGCCCGAGGATGAAGCGGCGTACATCCGCTACCACCAGCGGGTGTGGCCCGCCGTGCTCGCAACCATTGCATCGTGCAACATAAGCAACTACAGCATCTTTCTCCGCAATGGTCTCTTGTTTTCATACTTCGAATATCACGGAATGAACTATGACGAAGACATGAGCAAGATGTCGGCATGCGTTGATACCCAGCGCTGGTGGAGCATCATGGACCCGATGCAGGCGGTTATGCCCGACGCTCTACCTGGAGACAAGTGGAGCGAGATGCGCGAGGTCTTCCACTTTGACTCCACTGCCGTGACCGACGGCGGCTGAAAGGTCTGACTTGAGTGGTGTTGTTACAAGACTTCCATCTTCTCACCATCTCTTTGCGTCCCTTACTGACGCCTCGCATGGGCGGGAGTTGTTGGTTGTTAGCGAGATTCTTTCCTGTCTCAGTCGATAGACCGCGAGTTTGTATTGAAACAAAGCGATGCGGATTCATATGGGGTTTTATTGCGCGTGTGACCGTTTGGAAATAATTTTTCTATTGACAGTCGTGCAACTTCGCTCATAAGGTTCTATTTCGCAAATGAATTTCGTTTAGAAGGTCTCTTCGGAGGAAGCTATGAATCTAAGCAGCATCAGCGGCTACACCAGCTGCGAATACTCCAAGTCCGGCCGAAGCTACATAAAGACAGCCGGCGTTTGGATGATCACATTTTTCCTCTTCGCGCTATGTGCCTTGCCGCTCGCCGCACAGACCGGTGGTGAAGCCGGCATTCAGGGATCTGTTGTCGATTCCACCGGCGCCGTTATACCCGACGCCACCGTGACTGCCACAAACAATGCCACCGGCGTGTCCACGACCCGCGTGACCTCGAGCGCCGGCCTCTACACGATCTCCCCGATTATTCCGGGTGTGTACACCGTGAAGGCCAAGGCCAAGGGCTTCAGCGAGGCGATTCAAAAGAACTTCACCATCGATGCCCTGAGGCTTACTGGCCTGAACCTCACCCTGCAAATCGGTGAGTCGTCGCAGGAAGTGACTGTCACCCTCGCGCCTCCGGTGTTGGAGACTACCAATGCGACCCTGGGCGCCGTGCTTGAAAACAAGACCTACGAGAATCTGCCACTCCAGATGAGCGGTCAGCAACGCGATCCCACGGCTTTCGCCACCCTCGTACCGGGTACAACGACCGGATCGCGCACTCCCGTCATCGGTGGCACGGGTAACTACCTGGCTGCCGTGTACGTGGACGGCGTTCCCGACTTCACGATCAATCAGCAGGGTGACAACCGCGTCGTATCAAACTCCATCCCCGTGGAAGCCATCGACCAGTTCCAGGTCGTCACAAGCTCGCCAGACGCTGAGTATGAGGGCGCCGGCCTCGTCAACTTCACGCTGAAGAGCGGCGGCTCGAAATATCACGGGATCCTCGCAGCCTATGTCCGCGCGCGCATGTTCGACGCATGGAGCTATGCTGCCAAAAATGCCACCTACACGAATCCGGAAGGTGAAAAAGTTCAGGAACCGAAGCCTGATGAGCATCAATCAGAGATCGTCGCTTCCGGCGGCGGTCCCATCCCGTTTACGCATCATAGGGGTTTCTTCTACGTTTCCTATGACCACTATCACGGTCGTAGCGGTATCAATCCCAACTTCCTTACGGTTCCCACGACTCTCATGCGGGAAGGCAACTTCAGCGAACTGTCCGTACCAATTTATGACCCCACCACGACCGCTGCCTGCACGGCCGCCAATGGCGGCAAGCTCTGCCGCGACGCCTTCGCCGGCAATATAATTCCTACGGCAGAGCAGTCGCCGATCGCCTTAAAGATGGAAAGCTATCTGCCCCCGGTAACAAGCGCTGGTCTCGTGAATAACTTCTACGGTGGTGTTCCTTCGGGCTATGAGAACTGGGAGGTAGCCGGTCGAGTGGATTATGACCTGACGCCGAAGCAGCGTCTTTCGCTGGTAGGTGCATATGGCTCCCGAATGAACGTGCCCTTCACGGTGGGAAACAGCGGCGTGGTTCTGCCGCTGCCGTATACCAACGGTGGAACAGCAACCATCATTCCCACCATTAGTGATATCGAGCATGCCTGGCAGATTTCCAACAGCATGACCAACCAGTTCAAATTCGCCTTCGACAGGTTCTCGCAGCCGGTCGGTTCACTCACCTACGGCGTATCGCCGTATCGGGCGGTTGCCGATCTGGGAATCACGAACCTCCCTGAGGGCCAGGCATCCGATGAGTTCCCAGGCGCAACATTCGCTACCACCACTGCATATCCGTCTGCGATCTCCCCCTGGACGGAAAACGGTGCAGCCGGTGCGAACCAGACCACGGTCCCCAACACTTACACGCTCCTGGACAACTTCCTCATCACCAAGGGTCAGCACAATATCACCATCGGTGCCCAGTTCCAGTGGCTCGAAGATAATGTGGCAGGGCAAACCGGTTACTCCGGCATCTACACCATCCCATATACTGCAAACTCAACCGCGAACTTCGGCGCTGGTTCCACCTCGCTAAATACCACCAACACCGGGTTCGCCTACGCCAGCTATCTCCTCGGAGCTGCCGGTTCGTCTGGCATCGCGATTCAGAGTGTCGCGGAGACCGGCGGCCGGTATCACGACATCTCGCCTTATGTGGAAGACAACTGGAAAGTCACGCCTAAGCTGACTGTCAACATCGGTCTGCGCTGGGATTACTTCCCGCCCTTCCACGAAGTCCAGGATCGCTGGAGCTTCCTGAACCCGGCGCTCACCAATTCGATCACGGGCAATTCGGGCATGCTGCAGTTTGCCGGCAACCACGGCGGCCCTGGCGTCAGCTGCGGTTGCCGTACGCCGGTACAAACCTGGTATAAGAACTTCGGCCCCAGGCTTTCTCTTGCCTATGCTGTCACGCCAACGACAGTGATTCGTGCAGGCTACGCGCTGGTCTACTCCATCGGCGGCGGTGTTGGCGGCCGCGGCGGTGCCGGAACAGGCACCGGAGCAACGGGCTTCAACGTGACGGCCAACTCACCAGCAGAGACGACCTCTGGAACACAAGTCGGCCCGTCCTATTTCTTGAACAACAGCGCAGCCTTCACAACGGATGGCATTGCCAACACTGGCTTCGGCGGTCCCGGCTACGTCTTGCCCACGCCGACCACGCCCAGTGCAACCACTCAAACTCTCGAAACCGGCAACTACATTAATAGTGCCGGCGCCTATGTCACACCGGGCGCCGTGGCGTTTGCCGATCCCGTACCTCTCCGGCCGAGCTCCCGAGTTCGCCATGTACAACGCGGGTGTCCAACAGGCCCTCACCAACAGCCTCACGCTCACCATCAACTACGCAGGAACGAAAAGCCACTTCCTTCTTGCCAGCGGCGCCAATGGCCGCGGCTACTGGGCAGGACAACTTAATCCGAAGTACCTCCTCGCACTCGGGGCCGTAGCCGATTCCACCGGCAAAGCGCCCCTGCTCGGAGCCAATGCAACGCCCGCAAACGTTGCCATTGCCGAGGCCAATCTCCCCGGATACACGCTGCCGTATGCATCCATCTCCGCAACCAACACCAAGGCGACCATCGCCCAGACCCTGTTGGCCTTCCCGCAGTATTCGGGCGTGTCCGATACCTGGGGTAACATCGCCAACATCAGCTATAACGCAATGGAGGTCACCCTCGCGCAGCGGCAGTGGCACGGCCTCTCTTATTCGCTCAACTACACCTGGTCCGCGAATATTGGCGATGATGGCACCTACCGCGGCGGCTACGATCTCCCCGCAGGATCCGTTTCAGGCACTTCGAAAGCGTTCAAGCAAAACCGTATCGATCGCGCTCACACTCTCACGGATACGCCGCAGAACATAGCGATGTACGGATACTGGGACCTTCCTTTCGGCAAGGGCCACATCGGAAACAACAGCACTGTGGTGCGTGTGCTCGCAAGTGGATTCCAGATCTCCACCATCTATCGTTTCACCAGCGGCGTGCCCTTGGTGATCACATACGGCGGATGCAATTCGCCCAATGCCGGCACGTGTGAGCCTGACTTCAATCCCAACTTCACAGGCGCCGTTCGTGAGAATGGCAAGATGAAAAGCTTCGACGTTCAGTACATCAATCCGAATGCATTCAAGGCGCCAGCTACCATAAGCACCAATCTCAGCACCAACTACAACCTGATTGGAAATGTCACGCGTGCCGCTCCCTTCGGCCTCCGTCAACCCTCCTACTGGGACGATGACATCAGTCTCCGCCGCAGCTTCGGCATTCCGCACACGCGGATGAACTTCATCGTTGAAGTCGATTGCCTGAACGTCGCCAATCATCCCACCCTCACAGGTCTCACCGCCGCCTGGGGAGCACCCGGAACTGCTGCGGGCAACGCCTTCGGAACTCTCACCGGCGCTCAAAATAACCCACGAGACTTCCAGTTCGCCGGCAGGCTCACCTTCTAACGATGTTGTAGTAGCCTCCTAACCTCGGAAGCGCATTGTCGCTTCCGAGGTCTCTTTCTTCCCCGCAAGGGGCGGTCCACTCACCTCACAGCACGTCTTGAGCTAACCTAGCGGAGCTTCAAGAGTTCCTCTCCCAGGAGTGATCGGATGCGTCAGGTTCTCGTACGTTCTTTGCTGTTCTCACTCGTTCTTACCGTGATACTTCCCGTCGCCCACTCACAGGCTCATCGCGACACCCGAACTCCAGAGAACATGCCAACCGAGGCGGAGATCAAAAATCCTCCCAAGACCTGGATTGACAAGGACACTGGCCATCGCGTCATCCGCCTCACCGACGAGCCCGACTCCGCCAGCTTCTACTTCAACGTAAACGCCTACACCCCCGACGGCAGCGAGATGATTTACACCACCCCTGAAGGCATCTCCGTCCTGAACATGAAGACCCTTAAGACACGTTCAGTAGTGAAGGGAAGAGTGCACACCATCGTCGTTGGCCACATGACGCCGAGCGTCTTTTACATCAAGCCCGAAGACAACGAGCTCTACAAGACGAACGTCGACACCGGCGTCACGACCATGCTCGCCAAGGTTCCTGAGCACGGCAATATCGCTACCGTCAATGCCGACGAGACGCTGGCCGCCGGCACGTACGACGAAGCTTACGACCCTAATAAAGAGTTCGGGCACAACGGAGGTCACGCCGGCGCACCAGGCGAACAAGGCACACAGACCAGTCCCCTTCTCCAGGCCGCGAACAAGGGCGAGATGATGGAGCGCCGCCTTGCCGCCCGCATCCCGCTTGTGCTCTTCACCATTGACCTCACCGGCAGCGGTAAAGTCACCAAACTCCTGCACTCCACCGACTGGATCAACCACCTGCTCTTCTCTCCCAGCTGATCCGACGGTGCTGATGTACTGCCACGAAGGGCCATGGCAGAAGGTCGACCGTATCTGGACGATTCACACCGATGGCACCGACAACCGGCTCATGCATAAGCGCACCATGTTCATGGAGATTGCCGGACACGAATTCTGGGGATGGGATGGAGATACGGTCTATTACGACCTCCAGACGCCCAAGGGCGAAGATTTCTGGCTCGCCTCGCTTGACCTCAAGACCGGAGAGCAGATCTGGCGTCACATGACCCGCAATGAGTGGTCCATCCACTTCAATGTCAGCCCCGACAAGACAATGTTCGCCGGCGACGGTGGTGATCCCGGTCAGGTGGCCCATGCACCCGACGGAGAGTGGATCTATCTGTTTCGGCCCGAGATGCCCCGACAGACCGATGGCATCAACCAGAAGGACTTCATCCAGCCCCGCGTCTTCAAGGCCGAGAAGCTGGTGAACATGTCCAAGCATAACTACGCGCTCGAACCCAACGTTCGCTTCACGCCTGACCAGAAGATGATCATCTTCCGGTCCAATATGTTTGGCCCCACCTACGTCTTCGGGGTAGAGATCGCCAAGGCCGCCAACTAATTACCAACCGAGGAGGCGGCCTATCGCTGTGACAGGTGCACGACAGGCGTCGTCTCATTCGCCTTTAGATAGTTGCCGTAGCCCACAACAATTGTCGAACTCACCAGCAGCACTAACCCTGCCGTGACCAGGAGTTTGGTCCGACGGCTGGTTCCGCGCCACTCTTTCAGTGCCAGCCCCCACAACGTGGCAAAGATAATGATCGACGCCATGTGCAGCGTCCAGCTGGAAAAATCATACTTGCCCATCTTCGTCTGCCCCATCGAGTAGAAGAAGAACTGGAAATACCAGATTACCCCGGCCAGACCCGCGAACAAGTAGTTCGCGATCAGCGTTCTCGACGTGAGCCGCTGAAACTGCGCCGTATCGGTTGGATCAAACGCCGCCAGCGTCTCTCCCGAAACCGTTCCCGCGCGCATAGGATTCACGCCCGGCGCTCCGATAAACTGTCGCGCCGACCGATTCTTCACAATCAAAATCACAGACCAGATAAAGTTCGTAAAGAAGCCACCCCACAGAACAACAATCAGGATCGGCAGATTCTGCCATAGGTCGAGATCATGATGTGCCAGCAGCTGCGTCTTTGCGATGTCGCCAATAGGCGCGCCGGCCTTCAGGCCAAACGCGAAAAAGGAGCTCATGATCCCGGCGAAGACTGCTACCGCGATGCCCTTGCCAAATGAGAAGTCCAGCTCCCCGGCCTCGGCCTTCTCCTCCGGCGTAATCTCTCGTTCCTTCGATAGCCCCGCCAACCCATTCACCGCGACGGCGATCAGGCACAGCAGCACCCCCGCGAGAATGATCTGTCCAGAGTTCGAGTGCATCACTCCGTGAATTGAGCCGTCATAGATGGGTGGAATCAGCGTTCCGAACGCGGTACAGAGGCCAAGGGCAATCGCGTAACCCAGCGCGATCCCCAGGTATCGAATCGCGAGGCCAAACGTAAGGCCACCGACCCCCCACAAGGCGCCCCAAAGCAAGGAATAAAAGATGCTGGAGCGTGGTGCTGAATGCAGAATGAACGACAGGTTCGGTACAAAGATGCTCGCGAGAGCAATCGGCGCAATCATCCACGCTGCAAACCCCTGGATCAGCCAATAAATCTCCCACGACCAGCGCTTGATCCCACGAAATGGTATGAAGTTTGTGGCGGAGGCGAACCCGCCAATCCAGTGATAGATCACGCCAATAAAAGGATTCGGTCCCACATGCCCTCATTCAATTCAGGATGGCTCTTCCCAAGTGCGTACCATCCTAGCTGACGGGATGCACGGTTGGAAATATACTCTCTATTGAACTCTGACTTCTTCGTGTCGCAGAATGTTTGTGAAGAAAGATCGCAAAATAAATTCTTTGTTATTTCAATAGAGAGTATATTTCTACTTTGTAGATTGCACCTTTGTCTAGGGAGTTCGCAATGCCGCGAAATGTTGACCAAGCATCGGAGAAGGTCTGGAAAGCCCTGGATGAATTCCGGATTGAGCTTCCATCGTGGGGCTTTTCGAATACGGGTACTCGCTTCGGAAAGTTTGTGCAGGCGGCCGCCGCCACCACCGTCGGCGAAAAGTTCGCCGATGCCGGTCAGGTGAATGCCCTCACAGGAGCGAGCCCCACCGTGGCCCTCCATGTTCTCTGGGACCTCCCGGGTGGCAGGGCCGACCTTCCCGCCATTCAATCGCTGGAGAAGAAGTACGGCATCAGGGCTGGGTCAATAAACCCGAACCTCTTCCAGAGCCAGGAATATAAGTTTGGCTCCATCGCCAATCCGAGCGCGAAGATCCGGCAAATGGCGCTCGATCATCTCCTCGACTCAGTAGAGATTAGCCGCGAACTGAAGTCCCGCGATGTCTCTCTATGGATAGCCGACGGCTCCAACTATCCTGGTACCCAGAGCATGCGCAACCGCATCGCCTGGATGGAAGAGGCGCTCAGCGCAACCCATGCCGCGCTCGCTGACGATCAACGCATGCTCGTCGAGTACAAGCCCTTTGAGCCCTGCTTCTACCACACCGATATCGCCGATTGGGGCATGGCCCTCGAACTCGCCCGCCGCTCGGGGCCCAAGGCCAAAGTCCTCGTCGACACCGGCCACCATTACCAGGGCACCAATATCGAACAGATCGTCGCCTGGCTCCTCCACCTCGGAGCCCTCGGCGGCTTCCACTTCAACGACCGAAAGTACGCCGACGACGACCTGACCCTCGGTTCCATCGATCCCTACCAGGTCTTCCGCATCTTCCACGAGATCCTCAGCACGGACCCCGCCGGGCGCTCCAGCATCGCCTTCATGATCGATCAGAGCCACAACGTGAAGGGCAAAATGGAGGCCATGATTCAGAGCGTCGCCACGGCTCAGGAGCTCTACGCCAAGGCCGCTCTCATCGACCGCGAGCGTCTCTCCGCCCTGCAGCAGAGTTGCTCCCTCGTCGAGGCCGAGGAGTGCTTCCGCGATGCCTTCTGGCAGGACGTCCGTCCACTCGTCCGCGAGTGGCGCAAGGCCCGCGGTCTGCCTGAAGACCCACTCAAAGCGCTCGCCGAGAGCGGCTACGTTGAGACCATCACCCGCGAACGCGCTACCCGAAACGCGGGAGCGGTCGCAAGTTACGCGTGAGCTTCCCGCAGATCATGCGAAGTGCCCATCCAATCGAAATTCATTAGGGAAACGCTTAAAATCTATTGCATAATGGTGCAGCTTCAGCAAGATGCAGGCAGGTGACCATGGCAGCACGTAAAACCACAAAACGGCTCTATCTGATCCCGGTTCTCTCCAAGTCGCTCGATATCCTCGAGCTTCTTCAGGCGGAGAACGAGCCCATGACCCTGGAAGCGATCCATCGCAAAACCCGCATCTCCAAGACCACCGTCTACCGAGTTCTCAAAACCTTTGTGCATCGCGGATACCTCTCGCAAGCTTCCGACGGAACCTATCGCCACGTCACCGGGCCAAAGAAGCTACGCTTCGGATTCGGCGGCCAGAGTGCCGAGATGCCATTCTCGGTCGAAGTCACGGAGAGCCTCAAAGCCGCTGCCGTTGCCGTCGGCGTCGACCTGCTGATTCTCGATAACTGCTATGACGGAGCCACCGCGGTCCGCAACGCTGAGGAGTTCATCAAGAACAAGGTTGACCTCGTCATCGAATTTCAGGTCGAACAGGAAGTGGCTCCCGTCATTGGCGACAAGATCGCGGGCGCCGGCATTCCCCTGATCGCAATCGACATCCCGCACCCCCACGCAACCTACTTCGGCGTCGATAACTACCGCCTGGGCCTTGAGGCCGGCGAAGAACTCGTCAAGTATGCCATCAACAATTGGGCCGGCAAAGTAGATTGGGTCATCGGCCTTGACCTTCCTGAAGCCGGGCAGCTTGTCCAGAGCAGAATCACCGGCGCGTTCGAGGGAATACGCAAAGGCCGCCCCGAGCTGCCCGTAGAGCTCTTCGTCCGCATCGATGGCCGAGGCCTTCGCGATAAGAGCAGGAAGCTCATCTCCGACTTCCTCGATCGCCACCCCAAGGACAAGCACATCCTCATCGCGGCGGCCACCGACTCCAGCGCCCTCGGCGCCGTTGACGCCATCCGCGAACACAAGCGCGAAAAACATGTGGCCATCGTTGGCCAGGACTGCATCGCCGAAGCCATGGCCGAGATGCAGAAGGACAAATCTCCGCTCATCGGCTCCGTCTCGCACGAAACGAGCTCCTATGGCCCCAGCCTCGTTCACCTCGGACTCTCGCTTTTGCGCGGCCAGATGGTGCCACCATACAACTACGTCACCCACAAAATGGTGACGCGTGCCTCACTTCTCTCCAGCTGAAATTTGCTGCGCCTGCATCACCGTTCCCGGCGACGCACCGCTCAGATCCTTGCATTCTTGAGGCCTCCTTTTGTGATGTTCCGCCGTCGTATTTTCAGATAGGGAATAGTTGCTGTATTGACTCTACCTATGGAATGATAGGGAGGGTCAGTCGGTAGAAAGGAATAGGAATTCAAGATGACAGCGCAAACAGGCCTCCGCTTTCTTGAGGATCGTTGGGACGAATCCGTTGCAGAGAAGCTCGACGCACCAGAGTTGTTGCGCTATCGCTCCAACCTCCTCGGCTCCGACCTCCGCATCACCAACTTCGGCGGCGGCAACACCAGCTCCAAGCTCGACCAGGTTGACCCCCTCGACGGCAAAACCAAAAAGATCCTGTGGGTGAAGGGAAGCGGCGGCGACCTCGGCAGCATCAAGCGCTCCGGCTTCGCCACCCTCTACCTCGACAAGCTCCTCGCGCTCGAATCGGCCTATCGCGGTGTCGACTTCGAAGACGAGATGGTCGACATGTACCCCCTCTGTACATTCGGCAACAACCCCGTCGCCGCCTCCATCGACACGCCCCTGCACGGCTTCCTTCCGTTCCCGCACGTCGACCACCTCCACCCCGACTGGGGCATCGCGCTCGCCGCGTCGGCCAACGGCAAGCTCAAGATGGAGGAGTTCAACAAGGAGTTCAACCACAAGCTCGCCTGGCTCCCCTGGCAGCGGCCCGGCTTCGAGCTCGGCATGATGCTCAAGCAAATCGTCGCCGACACCCCCAACTGCGACGGCGTCGTCCTCGGCGGCCACGGCCTCTTCACCTGGGGCAACACCCAGCGCGAAAGCTACCTCAACACCATCAACATCATCGATCAGCTCGGCCAGTTGATCGAGCGCCACGCTGCAACTGCGGGTCACAAGCACTTCGGCGGCTCCATCGCCGAAACTCGCAAAGATCGCGAAGCCATCGCCGCTGCCATCCTGCCCGTCGTCCGCGGCGCCGTCTCCCGCAAACAGCGTTGGATCGGAACCTACACCGGCACCGAACACGTCCTCAGCTTCGTCAACTCGGAGAGCGCCGAAAAACTCGCGTACCTCGGCACCAGCTGCCCCGACCACTTCATCCGCACCAAGATCCGCCCCATGTTCATCAAGTGGAATCCCGCCGGCGATCCCGCGGAGCTCAAGGAGCTCATCGATACCGCGCTCGAAACCTATCGCGCCGAGTACGCCGAGTATTACCAGAAGCACGCCCTCAAAGACTCGCCCGCCGTCCGCGACGCCAGCCCCACCGTCGTCCTAATCCCCGGCGTCGGCATGTTCAGCTTCGGCAAGAACAAGCCCGAGTCCCGCATCACCGGCGAGTTCTACATCAACGCCATCGGTGTCATGCAGGGCGCAGGCTCGCTCGGCGCCGGCGTCACCTGCACCGACATTCCGCAGGCCGGCCCCGCGGCTTCAGCAGACCAGTTCTCCGTCTACCAGAACTACGTCGCGCTCCCGCCCAGCGAGGCTTTCCGCATCGAGTACTGGAAGCTGGAGGAAGCCAAGATTCGTCGCCAGCCACCCGAGAAGGAGCTCAGCCGTCAGATAGCTCTCATCGTCGGCGGAGGCAGCGGCATCGGCCGCGAAACCGCTCTTCTCGCCGCACAGCGCGGAGCGCACATCGTCGTCGCCGATCTGTCACTCGAAGCCGCTCAACAAGTCGCAGAAGAGGTTCGCGCGATCGGCGGCAAGGAGTGCGCCGTCGCAGTCGCGATCGACATCCGCAAGCGCGACGCCATCAAGGCCGCTCTCGCCGCCACCGTTGTAGCCTTCGGCGGCATCGATCTCCTCATCAACACCGCAGCGCTCTTTCCTTCCTCGCCCGACGGCATCATCTCCGACGCGCAGTGGGCCCTCACCCTCGAGGTGAACGTCACGGCTAACTACCTCCTTGCCGACGAAGCCTCGCGCATCTTCAATGAGCAGGGCCTGCGCGGCAGCGTCGTCCTCACCAGCTCCGCCAATGCCGTCGTCCCCAAGCGCGGCAGCGAAGCCTACGACGTCTCCAAGGCCGCTCTCAGCCACCTCGTCCGCGAGCTCGCCGTAGCCTATGCTCCGCTGCTCCGCGTCAACGGCATCAGCCCCGCCACCGTCGTCAAAGGTTCCACCATGTTCCCGCGCGACCGCGTTAAGGCCTCGCTCGCCAAGTACAACATCCCCTTCACCGACACCGCCAGCGACGACGACCTCCGCAACCTCCTCGCCGCCTTCTATGCCAAGCGCACGCTCACCCACACCCCCATCGACCCCAAAGACTGCGCCGAAGCCATCCTCTTCATCGGCGGCCCCAAAGCCCCCGTCACCACCGGCCATCTCATCCCCGTCGACGGCGGCCTCACGGAGGCCTACCTGCGATGAGCCGTAAGGTCCTCCCCGACGACACACATCAGACTCCGTTCTCTCCTGCGGACCAGCGCGCCCTCGTCGCCATCGATCTGGGAGCCGAGAGTTGCCGGGTCTCGCTGCTTCGCTGGAAGAGCAGCAACCCGAGCATCCAGCTGATTCACCGCTTCTCCAACCACGCGAACATCCGACCCGACGGCCTTCGCTGGGACATCCATCTCATCCTGAGTGAACTGGAACACGGTATGCGCAACTGCGCCTCGATTGCCACTGAAGGCATTCGTTCCATCGCCGTCGACGGCTGGGCCGTAGATTACGTCCGCCTCGACGCGCACGGCAACGCCATCGCCGATCCCTTCTGCTACCGCGACGAACGCACCCTGTCCAGCCGAGCCTCGCTGCACCACTGTCTCTCCGCCGAGTCCATGCGCGAGATCACCGGCATCCAGCTCCTCCGCATCAACACCGCGTACCAGTTCTTCGCGGACAGTCCGCGACCTACGCCGTCTCCCCTGGCTCAACCTCCCCGAATACATCCTCTACCGTCTGGGCGGTCGCCCTGTCTCCGAGCGCACCAACGCAAGCCACACCCAGATGCTCGACCTCAACGGACAGTGGTCGCCGCAAATCTTCTCTGCGCTCAACTCCCCGCTTGTCGCCGCACCCGAGTTAGTCGATCCTGGCACCGGCCTCGGTACTCTCACCGGTCCTCTCGCCAAACTCCCCGCCTTTTCCAACACCCGCCTCATCGCGCCTGCCTGCCACGATACAGCCTCCGCCATCGCCTCCATCCCGGATACCGGTGACGACTGGGCCTACATAAGCTCCGGCACGTGGTCATTGGTCGGTACCGTCCTCGCCTCTCCCATCAACACGCCTCAGGCGCGCGCTGAAAATTTCACCAACCTCCGCGGCGTCGACAACACCTTCTGCTTCCACAAGAATGTGAACGGCATGTGGCTCCTGCGCCAGTGCATGGAAGCCTGGAATCATAGCCTCGCACAGTCTGGCAGCGAGCCTCTCATTGTCCCGCAACTAGTCGAAGCCGCCGCCTCCGTCGTTCCCCTCGACTTCACCCTCGAA
Organism: uncultured Acidobacteriaceae bacterium; assembly: GCA_963821165.1. Classification (GTDB taxonomy): domain Bacteria; phylum Acidobacteriota; class Terriglobia; order Terriglobales; family Acidobacteriaceae; genus Granulicella. The sequence continues at coordinate 873,585 of CAWGCQ010000001.1, read as the reverse complement.
GTCGACGATCCCGACCTGCTGCTTCCCGGCCACATGCCGGAACGCATCAACGCGCAACTCCGCCGTCGTGGTCTTCCAGAACTCGACCCAAAGCCAGACCACGCTGCCGAAATCGCATCCTTCCTCTTCCATAGCCTCGCTGCCCGCTACGCTGAAGTCCTCCGCAATGTCGCCAGCATCACGGGTAAGCATCTGCACCGCCTCTACATCATGGGAGGCGGTAGCCAGAATGAGCTCCTCAACCGTCTCACCGCCGCTGCAACCGGCTTGCAAGTTGTTCGTATTGGAACTGAGTGTTCCACCATCGGCAACTTCGCCGTCCAACTCGCATCGCTCGAACCCCCCAGCGCCGCAACCCACCGCCCCACCAGCGTCTGGGTCGCGCGCCTCCAACATCACTAGCACATTCATTCCCCGCAGCAGAATCGATGCAGCGGCAGCACTCTCCCCGATGCACTCATATCTCTGCAACCTGTCATGGAGCTTCGTGGAGTCATGCAATCAAAATGACGTCGAGAAAGCGCGGACCGTGAACTCCCTTGATGCGGGTCATTTCAATATCTGCCGTCGCAGATGGACCGGAGATCAGGGTTGTGGGAAGCGTCGAGGTTCGTTGAAGTGCGCGGATTGCTTCGGGTACCGTGGCGACGACCCGCTCCGCTTCGATGAGGCAAAGGTGATAATCGGGTACGAGAGACGCGGCTCTTCTGCCCTGTCCCGGCGCATTCTGAAGCACGATCGTTCCGGTCTCGGCGATCGCGAGCGTGCAGGTGGTGATGACGCCCGAACATTCGTCAAGCAGGGCGGGGGAAAGTTCCTCATCGCGGACGTAGGTGAAACCTTCAGGCAGCAAAGCTTCCGGGGAGCCCGCCGGAACGAGCAACCTGTCCGCGCCACGGGCGGTGAGCATCTGTGCGATTGCCCGGGTCACATCCGACTGGACGACTCGAAGCACCCGCGCGTCGTAGTCATGCAGACGATCGATGAGTAGCGCAAGGACGGCGCTCTCAGGTTCGTCGCTGGAGCTGCGGTAGGTACGGGGAATCGCAGACCAGGAGCTTTCCGCAGAAGGCAGCGAGCCCCCTCGCGGCAGGTGGCCGCGCGTATGCGCGAGAGGATGATCTCCCGCGATTGCGACGAGACGCTATCTCCCATGCCCGTCTCCTTGCTGCATCGAACGCTTCTCAAACCAGTCGCGAAAGGTTTCCTTCGGCATCGCCTGAAGATCGCGGGTCTCTGTGCAGCCACCTAACAGCCCGGGTAACCACCTGATCCAGCCCCCGCCTCGACCGTCCTTGCGAACGAGCGGAAGTTCGGCAATGAGGCCAAGGCGCTGCGCAGCGCGAAAGCTGCTTTCGCTGCGAAAGATCGAGGCCATGGTTCGCATGGCGAGCGCCTCGGGTGTGAGTGGGCCATTCTGTACGACAACCTTGTTGCGTAGGTGTATGAGTACTTGAGGGATGTTGATCTTGACGGGGCAAACTTCGTAGCAAGCGCCGCAGAGAGAGGATGCGTACGGCAACGATTGTGCGTGTTCCATCTGTTGCAGTTGCGGTGTGAGGATTGCGCCGATGGGTCCAGCGTAGACGGAACCATAGGCGTGGCCCCCGGTCTGCCGATAGACCGGGCAGGCATTCTGGCAGGCGCCGCAACGGATGCAGTGCAGCGTCTGGCGGCCTTCGGGGTCGGCCAGAATCTTGGTTCGCGCGTTATCGAGCAGAACGACGTGGAAGTTCTTCGGCCCATCGCCGGGATGGACCCCGGTCCAGATGGAGTTGTACGGGTTCATACGTTCGCCCGTAGCAGACCGGGACAGAAGTTGAAGCAGAACCTCGAGATCCTGGAAACGGGGGATGACCTTGTCGATCCCGGCGATGCTGATGAGCGTTTCAGGCAAAGTAAGGCACATGCGGCCGTTGCCTTCGCTCTCCACAACGCAGACACCGCCAGTTTCGGCGATGAGAAAGTTGGCGCCGCTGACGGCCGTCGGAACAGTCAGGAACTTCTGCCGAAGATAGAGACGCGCAGCATCTGCGAGAGCTTCCGGGGTGCGGCCGAGCTCCGGAAGATTCATCTCGCGCTCAAAGATCTCACGGATCTGTTGGCGATTCTTATGCAACGCTGGAACGACGATGTGCGACGGTTGATCGTCACCGAGCTGGATGATGAGCTCAGCTAAATCAGTCTCAAACGGCTCGATCCCCGCGGCCTTCAACGCCGGGTTGAGGAAGATCTCCTCGGTGGTCATCGATTTGATCTTGATGGCCTCGCGTGCGTTGGCGGCCTTCGCGAGCTTCACGACGGCGGCGCGGGCCTCTTCCGCATCCTGCGCCCAATGCACGGTGCCACCGGCAGCAGTGCAGTTGCGCTCGAACTACTCAAGGTAGAAGTCAAGGTGCTGCATGGTATGTTCGCGCAGGCGTTTGCCAGATTCCCGAAGCTCCTGCCAGTCGGGCATTTCGCCCACAACGATGCCGCGCTTGTTCTGGATCACATCGGTCGCGTGACGCAGGTTCTTGCGCAGTTGCGAATCGCCCATCACGGCGTGTGCCGCCATCGGGAAGGTTGGTGCGGTGCGTGGATCGAGCGCGGCCCCGCTCATTGCATCCCCGCTTCATCGCTGGCCAGAATCTCGGCAAGATGCAAGGTGCGCACCCCGGTCTGTTGGCGATGCAGCGCACCCTGGATGTGCATCAGGCAGCTATTGTCGCAGGCAGTGCAGATCTCGGCTTGGGTGTCGAGTACCGCGCTAAGTTTTTCCGCCAACATCGCGCTCGAGACATCAGGGTTCTTAATGGCGAACGTTCCGCCGAATCCGCAACATTCTTCAAGCCCCGTGAGTTCAACCAGATCTATGCCTCGGACCTTTTGCAGGAGTCGTCTCGGTCCGTCGCCCAGGAGCAGGTTGCGCAGGCCGTGGCAGCTCGCGTGATAAGTAACGCGGTGCGGGAAATAGGCGCCCACATCCTCAAGGCCTAGTTTCTGCGTTAGGAATTCAGAGAACTCGTAGATGCGTGGAAGCAGGGCTTCGACCTCTTGGACGAGTTCGGGCCGGCCATCCTTCCGCGCAATCTCGTTGGCAATTAGGGGATAGTGGTCGCGCATCATTGCGACGCAGGATGAAGATGGAACGACGACGACCTCAGCTTGGCGGAACTGCTCAACGAAGCGTTCAAAGAGAGGCATCGCCTCTGCTTGATAGCCGGTGTTGTAGTGCATTTGACCACAGCAAGTCTGGGCTCTCGGAAATTCGACGCTATGACCAAGACGTTCAAGGACACGAACGACTGCCTTTCCAGTGTCGGGAAAGAGCGTGTCGTTGTAGCAGGTGATGAAGAGCGAGACTCTCAAGTGACCCCCGAGGTGATGATACGATGTAATCATCCAATAGGAAGTATATTTCCCCCTTGCACTGCCGCTCAGATTCCGCGGACCCTCCTTCGCGCAATCACAATCGGACGTATATTCAGTTCGAGTGCTATGCCTAGCGGCTAATCCGTTTATCAGCGTTGTACATCGCTGACTAGGCGGCCTTGCATCAATTAAAGGATTCTTCGCGGCCTTAGACAAATGGCAACCGAAGATCACATATAGGTCGAGCCACGCTCACGGTGTCGCCTAGCACATACGGCAAGAATTGTATGGCAACGTTGCCATTCTGAAAAACGGGCATGACCTACCGGAAGCAACTTGCCTTAGAAGACTACCGACGCGTGAGCAAGGTTTAGGTGGACTCGGTCAGCCGGAGGCTGTTCGTTGGGTATGGATGACGTAAACCCCTACTATTATCGACGTGCGCGCTCGGCGAACGTGGGGGCATCGACTGTCTCACGGCACGTGCGAGGTGGCGGGTCGGTTAGTCCGGAAGTTGCTAGACGGATCGAGGTTGCGATTGCCCAGCTGGGATATGAGCCAAATACTCTGGCTCGCAGCCTGAGAGTCGGTAGAACTCAGACTCTCGGGGTGTTGTTTCCGCATGTCAACAATGTGTTTTTCGGCAATGCCATTCGTACGATTCAGGCCGAAGCTCGCATCAGCGGCTTCACGGTGATGCGACTTACTCACCAGGAGGAACCGAAGCTGCAGCAGGAGCAACTGGCATCGCTCAAGCGCTCGCAGGTGGATGGAATCATCCTGGTCCCAGCCGCGGCGACCAACATTGCCCAGGTACCCGCTCTGCTTGGCGATACATCGGTCGTCGCATTTGATCGCTCCCTAGGTAGTGCGGTCGATTCGGTGCTGCTGGACAATTACAAAGCCGCACGTGAGGCGACCGAGCACCTGCTGGGCCATCGGCATTCTCATATCGTCGCGGTCAATGCGCCGTACAAATTGCAACCGCTGCAAAGCCGCTTCAAGGGGTACAAAGAGGCGATGGAAGCGGCGGGAAAGCAAGTAGAGACCATCGTCTGGCATGAATCAGAGCAGCTCCGGAAGGAGCTGTGCGCCTTGCAGAGGAATCGTGAACGTGCGACAGCCATCCTCTCGATGAACTATTCGGTCACACTTGCGATCCTTTCGAGTTTGCGTGACAGCCACATCGCTCTCAGCGACATCGGGTTTATTGGGATGGACGATATGGAGTTCGCAAGCTTAATCCATCCTCCGCCGACGACGTTGGCGCAGCCCGCGGAGCAGTTTGCCCGGCTTGCATTTCAGCAGTTGCTAGAGCGTACATCAGGCTCACAGGAAAAGCCGGTACACGTCGTGATAGCGGCCAGTATGATGATTCGATCCTCCTGCGGATGTAAACCGGCTTCTTCCAGGAGACTGTAGTTTTCCCCTCGTCTACACTCCCATGACGAGAGATGATTGGGTTTAGCGTAGACGCCTGAGCGCTAGTCTTCCCCAATTGAAATTTAGCTGTTGACGACCGCCGATTGGTGAGTCTAATATTCCGCTCATTATTTGGCTACGTTGCCAAGTTATCCGAAGTGCTGATCCCTGAAAAGGGGTGAGATGAGTTTGGTGCGTCGCGACAGCCGCATCGGTAGGGCCTGATTAGAACAATGTTCGGAACAATTCGAAACTTCGACGTGTTTCTCAGTATGTCAGAGACCCAGAATCCACCCGTGGCCGGCAGGATGTTCCCACGGTATGCGTCGGGGACCGTAGCGCCCTGAAGGTCATGAGCGTCCAGACGCCGCAGCGCGGCAACCACCCCCAGGAAGCGCGATGAACCCCAGGTCCGAACAGGAGCTCTTGTTGAGCAGGATGCGAAGCATGCAAACAGACCGCCGGGCATTTCTTCGAGCCGCAGCCGGAACCTTGGTCGCACTCCAGCTCTGGGATGCAACGTGCGTCACCGGCCTGATTGGCCTCGTTTTTCTGGGTTTTGCTGTAATCGTACGTCCGCAGATCTATCAACTCGCCCTTGCCGGCAAGCGGCGAAAATCCCAACGCCAAGCCGAAGGGTCACAACTTAACAACCATCATTCGTTCCGCCCCAGGGCACTGACCAGAGCGCGACAATTGCGCGGAACGATTACCTCGGAGGCCCTGCCGATGCAACGCATTACATCTGCCCTCATAACCGTAGTGTGTTTGCTGGCCGTATCGAACATGGCGGCGCAAGCGCCAGTTGCTATCCCTTACACCATGACAACCATCGGCGGATCATCGCCGATGGCGGCTACGGCCGGAACACAGTGTCCGAATCTCGCGGCAGGCGTGGTGTCGACCGACGCTTTCGGCGACGGCTGCCTCGCGGTGAATAGCATCTTTGGCGTGGGCGCTTACAGCGGGCTGGTTGTGGACCCCTATGGCAATGTGCTGGTGAATGACGACATCAAGGGGGTACTGCATCTCATCAATCCGAATTCCGGAATCATGACCCTCGTGGCGGGTGGTGGCACAGCCTGCACCACTAAACAAGACTCTTCGGGCGACGGCTGTGTTGCCGCAACCGGAACACCCACCACTCCAATCGCCGATGCACGCGGCGTTGGCATCGATCCCTATGGCAACGTTCTTCTGGCCGGATATAACGACCACTTCGTTCACATCATCTGTCGCAACGAATCGCCGTTGTGCGGAAGCGGCGCGCCGTCCGCCGCGAATCCTATTCAAATTCCCATTGGCAATCTGGGCCTGGTTGCCGGCTGCGCCTACTCCAGTGGATCGAGCGGGGTGAGCGGTGCGGGAGTGGACAATACACCTGCCTTCACATTGCCCGACGCAGGATTCAGTGGATCGCCGTTCGTCAATGCCGGTGGCAGTTCCTCGGCCTGCAACACTTCACTCGGTGAGGTGGATCAGCCGCGGGGCGTCTCGGCAGATTCCTACGGGAATGTCTACTACGCCGACACTGCCAGCGAGCGATGGCGCGTAGTGCTTGGCCCGCAAACGTACAACGGTGTCACCAATCCATTGTGGGCCGTGCTCGAACAGAATTCATCCTGGTACAACGGCACTACCAAATTTCTTACCGCGGGCTATGTGTACACGGTTGCGGGCGGCAGCACGGCTGCAACAACCAATGGTGCGTCCTGTGCCGGCGGCGGAATCGCCACCGACAGCGATGGTGACGGCTGCTTGTTTACCGCGGCAACCGTATTTGCGAGCAGCAGCGATGCGCAGGGCGTGGGAGTCGACGCGGCCGGCAACATGATCTTTAGCGACGCGGGCCATGGGCTCTTGCGCGTCCTGTTTGTGAATGGATCGGGTGCAGCCGGCGAGGCAATGATGAATGCCATCGAAGTAAACAATCAAGGCATGAATTCTTCCAGCCCGCAGCCCGGCTTCGTGTACTCGTTGGCTGGCGGTGGAACTACAGGTGGCGTTTCCGCCGCGCCGGCGCTCGGCAACAGCCGGACCCCGCTCGACTCCTCAACTACCAAGCTGGCGGTGAGCCCGCAGGGCAACATCTTTATCGGCGACAAGACGCGCGTTCTGCTCTTCGACATGAACTCGGGCTTCATACGCACGCTGGTTTCGCAAGCATCGTCCAACGTAGCGACCGGCAGTTTTTGCAGCGGAAGCTCGGGGCAAGAATCGTTAAGCGCATACAGCGATGCATGTCCGGCGGCGAACGCTGAGTTCGGCAATAGCAACGGACTGAGTGTCGGCGTCGACGGCGCAGGCAATCTGTATTTATATGACGGCACTAGCAGCACGGCGGGCCAACTTGTCCGCAAGGTTCTCGCGCAGGGCCTGGCTGAACAGTCGCTCGGTGTTCCGCTGGCTCAAAGCTTTGAAGTACATCTACCGGAGAACGCGACTGGCATCGTGAGTGTAGCTACCGCCACTCTGACTTCGACCCCTGACATGACTGCGGGCTCGCCCGCTTGCACCCAGAACAGCGATAACTCTGTCGACTGCCTGGTATCTGTAGACGCGACTCCCTCGGCAGTGGGTCTGCGTTCGGCGACACTCACGGTAACTTTGCCGACGGCGAGTTGGCAGAACGCGTCCGGCAGTATCGCGCTGGGCGGTAACATTCCTGGATCGATATTGGTTGCCGACAATGCATCGACCACGGCGAATGGAGTAACAACACCCGTTGCCCCCAATACGAATGTAGTTTTGAGCGGGATTGTGCCCAAAGGCGTAGCGCTTGATGGAGCGGGCAACGTCTACGCGATGGATGCAAACAGCGGATCAATCATCGAGTCAGTGCAGGGCGGAGCCGGTGGAGCTATCTCTTCGCAACTTCCGTCGAACCCAAGCCAGATCGTCGTCGACCAACTCGGCGATGTGTTTGCCGTCGGCGGCGGCACTCCTTCAATCGAAGAGCTGAAGGTAACCGGAGCCCCGGCGGCTGCTGGCGCCCCCGCAACTTTCACACTTGCCACAATCTCATACACACCGTTGAACAGCGGTACGCCTGCCCCGCAGGGAGTCGCGATCGATGGTGCAGGCGATGTTTATGTTGCCGATAATCAGGGGTCACCGGAGAATAACGCGGTCTATCGGGTTACGCTTGAGCCCAATTCGGCCCTTCCTCAAATTACGGTGGCCACCGGCTTTTCCAATCCAGTGTCCCTGGCGGTAGATGGTTTCGGAAATGTGATTGTCGCCGACAAAGGCGCGGGCGCAGTGTACAAGCTCGCACCCAACACGAACGGAACCTACGCCCAGACCACGATCCTCTCCGGCGTAGTTCCGGTTGCTGTCGCAACTGATCCAGCTGGCGATGTTTATGTGCAGGATCAGAGCAGCGGGACCGTGATTGAGGTTCCGCTAAGCGGTTCAGCGACGCCGGTGCTGGCGGGATTGCAGTCTCCCACAGGTATTTCCATCGATGGAATGGGCGATCTGTATAGTGCTGACGCCACGAAAATGAACGTTTCGCGCGTGGTGCGCAATGGCGGATCCATCGGTTCCGGTATGAGCCCTCTCACGAGCATTGCAGCGACAATTACCAACGCAGGCAACCAGGCCGCGGCAGGCACAGCGCAAACGCAGCCCAGTGTATTCACTCTGTCGAGCAGTAACTGCAACCTCGGGTCGAACAGTCCCTTCCCAGCCGGCCTTGCCTGCCCAGTTTCTGCTTCGCTGGCTTCTTCGGTGTCTCAGGATCCAGGCACAGCTTATACCGATGCGCTCTCGTTCCTGGCGGCGCCCTCCATTGGATCGGTCAGCTTTAGTGACGTCGTGCCTGCCGGTCCGACTTCCATGACCATTGTCGGGCCCGCCAATCCACTGTTCGTATCCAGCGGAACCGAAGCCACGTTTACTGTAACGGTCGTTGGCATCGCCTCTCCGAGCGGTAGCCCCCTCTCTGTCACGGTCAATTCGGTGATGCAATCGGGAAGCACGGTGGTTTATTCGAGTGCGCCAACGCTGAACGCAACTGGCCAGGCGATCATTGCCCTCTCCGGGCTGGCGCCTGGCAATTACACCATCGCGGTCAGCTACGCGGGTGTAACCAACACTTACTCGCCCTCCAGCGGGTCGGCCGCATTCACCGTCGAGCAATACGTCGCCACTGGCGACAGCCGCAGCGTCACCGAACCATCGATTCCAGCAGTCTGCATGGCGCTCACGGCTAACATCGCGATGGTGAACAACGACATTCCCGCGTCGGTGGATTCCTCGGTGAGCAATCCCGATGGCGGGCGGATCCAGACCGCCTTAAATAGCTGCGCAGGAACGGGCCACGCCGTCGAGCTTTCGCAGGGCGGCGGAGGCAGCAACGCATTTCTCAGCGGTCCGCTTTCCATGCCGTCAAACGTCACGCTGCTGGTGGATCCGGGCGTGGTGTTGTTTTTCTCGCGCAACGTGCAGGATTACGACACCACCCCGGGGACACACACGTGCGGCACCGTCAACAGCAACAGCGCAACCTCAAGTTGTTTGCCGCTCGTCGATATTCCAAGCGGCGCCTCGAACGTGGGCATTATGGGCTTCGGCAAGCTCGATGGTCGCGGCGGAGATCCGCTGCTCAACGCCTTCCCGTCAAGCTTCGCAGAGCAGAGCTGGTGGGGTCTGTCGTCCATTGCCAACAATGGCGGCGATCAGCAGAACCCGCGTTTTATCCAGATGGATTCTGGTTCGAGCAACATCACGCTCTACAAGATCACCCTGCGCAATTCGCCACTTTTCCATATTTCTACTACGGGTGCTGTTTCCAACTTCACAGCATGGGACATCAAAATCGTTACGCCGACCAGCTCACGTAATACGGACGGCATTGATCCCGGCAACGCGCAGAACTTTACCATCACTCGATCCTGGATCTCTGACGGCGACGACAATATTGCTGTAGGGGCGGCAGGTTCTGCGCCCGCTGCAAACATTTCGGTTACGAACAACCGTTTCTTCGCCGGCCATGGAGAGTCGATCGGCAGCTACACGCAGGCTGGTGTAAGCAACGTTCTCTTCGATGGCAATATGCTCTCCGGCAACGGCATTGCCGGAGCGGGGAGCTCGGTCAACGACACCGCCGATAGCAACTCCACAGGGTTGCGCATCAAGTCCGGCTTCGATCGCGGTGGCCTGGTCACCAATATCCAGTATTCGAACTCCTGCTTCCAGGACCACAAGGCCGAAATTGTCTTCAGTCCAAATTACGAAGGCACTACCGGAAGCCTTGCGCCCAATTTCCGAAACATCCTGATGCAGAACATCGCCGTGCTCACAGCGGGAACGGTGCAGTTGACCGGCACCAGCGACGGAAGCACGGTGTATCCGCTCCAACTAACGCTTGACAATGTGAGCTTTCCCAACGCGTTTGCAGCTTCGGAATTCAGCCCCGCGCCCACCGAAACCGCGATGAGCTATGGGCCCGGCGAGGTTTCGAGTGATTTCGTCTCTGACTATGCGAGTTTCGTAAACGGGAGCGGCGACACTGTCACCAATAACATCGCCGCAACCAACCTCAATCCGCCTGTGTGCAGTTTCACCTACATCGCGCCGGAGCTGACCGGTCCCAATGGTGTGCCACAAACCATCACCGAAGGCGAGAACGCAACGGCTGTCGTAATCCTCACGCCGGCTGTCGGAGGAGCTGCATATCCGACCGGCACCGTGACGCTCACGGACTCTCTTACGAGCGATGCTACGACAATCACTCTTCCCGGAACCACGGACACTTTCTTCATTCCGTTGACCGGCCTGGCTCCTGGCGTGCATAGCTTCACGGCTACTTACTCCGGCGATTTCAACTACGCGCTTACTGCAGGCCAAACCGCGTACTCAACCTTCGGACCTTACGTCATTACCGTCAACGCAGGCAGCCTTGGCGGCACCACCACTAGTTTGTCCGGCGTGCCTGCTTCCGTCGCATTCGGCTCCTCGTTCACAGCCACGGCAACTATAAGCGGGAGCAATCCAACGGGCACCGCTGAGTTCATTGTGAACAGCACGGTCTATCAGAGTGCCCCGGTCAGTTCAGGAATAGCCACAGCCACCATTAGCCTGCCCTACAGCACGAATGTCTACAGCATCTACGCAGTTTATAGCGGCGACGCTGCCAACGACGGCTCCGTTTCCGCAACGCAATCGGCGATGGTCACTCCTGCGTTCACCAGCACCGCGCTTTCGGCGAATGCAACGACCACCACGCTCGCTCATCCAGTCGTACTTACAGCGACCGTCACGTCTTCGGTTGGCGCGCCCACGGGAACTGTTACACTTTACCTACACCACAACCGGGCAATGGCACTCCGCAGGCCACGACGGCCACGCTTGTCGCTTCATCGGCGCCGAATACATCAGTGGCCACCGCGGGAATCGATCTGCCGGTTGGCACCGATAATGTCACGGCGACCTACGGCTGCCAGCGGCAGTTTTGCAGGATCGGCTTCCGCACCGATGACTTTCACCGTGACGAATGGAAACATCCTTGCGCTGCCGGCCAATCCCATTCCACTGCCCTACACCATGACCACCATCGCGGGCGGCGCAGCGGCCAACTGCTCGAGCGAGACAGACAGCTTCGGCGATGGTTGCCCGGCCACGTCCATCATCTTTGGCGGCTCAGTCGACCTGCGCAGCGTTGTCGCCGATCCCTTCGGTAACGTGTACCTCACGGACGGGGTGGCAAGCGTAGTGCGCCGCATCGCGTCCAACGGCGTCATCACCGATTTTGCCGGCAAGACGAGCGGTTCAGCCTGCGCGCCGAGCGCAACGGTTGGCTGCACCGCCTACGCAAGTCACTCTCGACAAGCCGCGCGGCATCGCTTCTGACGCAGCAGGGCAATATCTACATCGCCGGCTACGATAGCCACGAAGTGTTCAAAGTGAGCGCCTCCACCGGCCTGCTTTATCTCGTCGCTGGAACGGGCACGGCGGGCAGCTCCGGCGACGGCGGTCCGGCCACCTCTGCGCAGGTGAACGGGCCGCGCGGCGTCTGGGCCGATACAGTCGGCAACGTCTACATCGCGGACACTTCGAACAACAAGATTCGCGTCGTCGACATCGCCGGCAACATCCACACGTTTGCCGGCACCGGAACTGCATCGTCGTTCGGGTGATGGCGGTCTTGCGACTTCGGCCACCATCGACAATCCGCAGGGTGTGATGACTGACGCGAACCTGAACGTCTACATCGCCGATTCCAGCGGCGGAAAGATCCGCGTCGTTTGCGTCACCTGCGGCACCGGCTCTCCGCTCGATTCGCTCCTCGCAGCACTCGGCATCACTTCGGCGCAAAACGGATACATCTACACTATCGCCGGCGGCGGAACTTCGTCGGGTGGCTATCCCACTCTCGCGACCAACGTCAGCATGAGCCCGCAAAAGCTGGCGATTGATCTGAGCGGCAATATCTATGTCTCCGACGGTAACGGCGTCGCTTGGTTGCTTGACGCGCACACCGCAAACATCCGTCCCATCGCCGGCGATACGGGCAGCAATTGCTCCACGGCGACCGACAATTTCGGCGATGGCTGTCCCGCCTTGCAGGCAGTGATCGGCGATGGCGGCAACGGCATTGGTGTCGGCACTGACACGCTTGGAAACCTCTACATCTCCGACACATTGAACGCGCGCATTCGCAAAGTCGTCACCGGTCTTGCGTCGCCCGCCACTGCAACTGCAAGCACAATCAGCCAAGCAGTCGAATTCCACTTTGTTCCTGGTGATACGGTCGCGTCCGCCAACGGACTGGCCTACACTTCGAACGAGTGGTCGCTGACCACTCCCGCTTGCACCACTAACTCCGACTCGACCTCTGACTGCCTGCTTACCTCGAGCTTCACGCCGGCCGTGCCCGGTGCGCGTTCCACGCCACTTACTGTCACCAGCGCGCAGGGGAATGCATCTATTCTTGGACTCACTGGTGTAGGTCTTGGTTCAGGCGCGACCCTTGATCCAGCAGCTCAATCCAGCTTCGGCTCGAGTCTCACTGTCAAGGGACTTGCCTCTGACAACGCAGGCAACATCTATGTCTCCGACTCGAATACCAAACAGGTATTCCGCTTCACGCCTGCCGCACAGGCACAAGGTGCGAGCGCGGTGGGAACCGCTCTTGGCACATTCGCTGCGCCAGGCGCAATCGCCATCGATCCACGCGGATTCGTCTATGTCGCCGACACTTCGGCTGGAACTGTCACCCAGATCTCGCCAACCGGCACGGGTACCCCCTTGCCGTTCAGCTTCACCTCACCTTCTGGCGTGGCTGTCGATGCGCTGAACAATCTCTACGTCTCGGATTCCGCGGCGCAAGTTGTCTATCGGATCGATCCGATCACCGGAGCTCAGCAAACGCTGGCGCTGGGGCCGTTGGTTTCCCCAGCTGGCCTGGCCATTGATCCCGCAGGAAACCTGCTGGTTGCCGACCCCGGAGCGGCGGCCATTTACCGCTTCAATTTCGCCACTTCCACGCGCACCACGGTCTCGAGCCCCGCAGTATCGCCTTCGGTTGCTCTCACGGACGCGGCCGGTAATTTGCTTATCTCCGATTCGGTGTCAATTCTCGCTGTGCCCGCGAGCACGAACAGCGCTCCATTTACGGTTGCTAGCCTTGCCCCATCCGCGCTCGCTGTAGATTCAGCAGGGAACCTCTACACTGGCTCGGCCGGCGGGGTGCTGAAACTTGAGCGAACTCAGGGCTATCTGCAGTTCGCCGCGTCCTCGACGGCGCAAACTGTCAACCTGCTCGAATCGGGCAACGAGCTCTACTCAGCCAGTTCATTTACGCAGACGGATACCACCGACTACGCGCTCGCACCTTCTGCATCTACTGACTGTGCGCTCTCAAGCAGTGGCTCCGGAACACTCGCGATCGGCGGCGTCTGCGCACTCACCGCTACGTACACGCCGACGAGCTATTCCACCACCAGTGACGCCATAACCTTCAACGGCAACCTCTCCAATGCCGCGCTGTCGACACCGCCTTCGGTTAACCTTACTCTCACCGGTCCCGCCACTACGCCCACCTCCACCACCACGCTTGGCGCATTCAGTCCCGCATCGCCAATCTTCGGTCAGCCGGTTACCCTCAGTGCCACAGTCACTGGCGCTGCACTCACGCCTACGGGCTCAGTTGTCTTCACCGTCGGCTCTTCCACCTCCAGCGCCACGCTCGTAAACGGGACTGCATCCACTGTCGTGAACGGTCTCAGCGCCGGCTCGCATAGCGTCTCTGCGGCTTACAGCAGCAGCGACGGTTACACGTCGTCCACATCTACAACGGCGACGCTGGTTGTAGGAAAGGCAACACCCGTTGTTACGTGGCCCACGCCTGCTGCCATTACTTACGGCGCGACGCTCGGCGCTATGCAGCTCGATGCATCTGCTTCGATCGGTGGCACACTGACTTACTCGCCGTCGGCCGGAACTGTGGTCGGCGCGGGAGTCCAGACCCTCTCCGTTCTGTTCACACCTACCGCCACAGCAGACTACCAATCCGTTACGCAAACCGTGCAGTTGACTGTCAACAAAGCGGCATCTTCTGTTGCGCTATCCGCCAGCCTCAACCCGGCCGTACAAGGCAAACCAGATGTGCTCGCAGCAACGGTTACCGGTGCCGTCCAACCCGGCGGAATCGTTGTCTTTCTCTCCGGATCGACGACACTTTGCACTTCCACAATCAACTCGGGCATCGCCACTTGCTCGTTCACGCCAACGGCTTCGGGCACGCTCTCCATCACTGCGCAATACCAGGGCGATGCCAATCACCTGGCATCATCGGCGTCGCTTACGCTCAACGTCTACGACACGTCCATTACGGAGCAATTCTCAAGTACTCAACTGGTTTATCCAGGCGCGACCAATGTAACCGTCTGTGTTGCAGGTAAGGCGCCGACGCCTACCGGCACGGTCCAGATTGTTGATGGCACAACGGTGCTCACTACGCTCACACTCGGGGACAACGGCTGCGCCTATTGGTACATCTCGCCCGGCCTGAGCGCGGGAACGCACACCCTCACGTCGGTCTACTCCGGAAATCAAAGCTATCCATCGGGTTCTTCGGCGCCAACGATTCTTAGCGTCAGCCCTGTTCCCGTCAACATGTCCGTCTCGTGCTGGAACTCGTCGTTCCCCTACGGCGGCAACTACCAGTGCACCGTCAACGTAAGCTCGAACGCAGGTTCGGCGCAGGGCAACGTTACCTATAACTTCGATGGAGGCTCGCAGGTTAGCGTTCCGCTCAGTGGAGGCAATGCACAGTTCACCATCGCGAAGCCTGCAGCCGGCAATCACACTGTGACCATCGGCTACGCGCAGCAAACCAACTATGCGGCCGCAACTGCGCAGGCTGAAAGCTTCACCGTCACGCCTGCTCCAGTCAACGTCTCATTGACGCCTTCCACATGGAACGCGAAGAGCGGAACATCTGTCACCTTCCAGGCCGCGGTCGCGTCGTGGAGTGCGGGGCCGCCCGACGACAACGGATCGGTGTCGTTCTATAACGGACCGACGTTGCTCGCTACCGTGCCCGTCAACAGCGCTGGCCAGGCCAGCTACACCACGTCCACTTTACCGACCGGCCAAGACACGATTACAGGCAGTTACGCAGGAGGCGCCAATTATGCCTCTGGCTCAAGCAGCGTTACGATTACGCTGACTCCGTAAATCGCCGCAGCGTTCGGGAATAGAACCCCCTCTGGATTGGGACGGAGCGGCGGCGAATTTCACGAAAATGCTAACTGTAACTTAGTTGTTGATACCGGGCCGATGCAGTCCTGGATAGGTAAGCCGCCAGTAATGCCGGGTTATCGGCACGTTCGATTCTCGGCTGTTGATGACAGCCAAACCACTTATTGAGCCAGCTTTCCGGACTCAGGAGAATGATTGCCCCGAAAACGGTCATCCCGTCAGCCATCTCTTGTTCGGCACCCTCGATTTTTGAATAACTTCGGCATCCCCAACCTTTCTGCCACCGGCACTTTTTGAAGGTTATCGACCTCTGCCGAATCCCGGCAGAGGTCCCCAGATTAGTCCTCTGATGTCGGCTTCTCGTCAACTACGTCCCCGACATTGCCGACAACCACGGTTTCCGCGAACACTAGGCGTCATCGCTAGCGAGCCACCCAATTCTCACCGATCCGTGATCGTGTCTGATGGTGATCGAAACCAGGTGAGCGGAGGTAACTATTTGGAGACAGATGGACGAGGGCGATTGACTTCCATTCTTTCGACGAACCACCATCCGGAGAAGCTTGCGGCGTCGTCTTTCCCGCGGATGTCGACTATCGAAACATCGCAGGTGTTGGCGCTCTGAGGCTCAGCAGGAATCGGGCTAGGTCGAGTACTGAGCAGATCGTAGGTCAGGGTAAGCGTGGCTGGCGACTCGCGCATCCGCGGGGAAGCGTAAATGAGTAATTAGCCTTATTTCGTTTGCGTGATCGTAAAAAAGCCCGTAACGTTAGCCGGCAGCGCACGGATCCATTGCGAAAAGAAAGGATCCTCGAAGCGCAGCTGAACGCCGCCCGTCAATTGTTGTTCGCGAAGGATCTCTTTGTCGGTGAGCAAGTCAAGCGACCGCTTCACCGTGGAAGAGCCCTTACCAATAAATTCAGCGGCCTTTTGGCTCTGTAGGCGCAATCCATCTTCTTCTATCACCGCAATCAGAGCCTTTTTCTGGATCGAAGTCAGCCCAGACCACGTTTGTGTATAGAACGGATCGTATTGCTTTACAAGGAGATCCATCGACTCTTTGACGACAACAGAACTTAGGACAGGGGTTGGTTTGGCAAGACGGGAGCGTAGTTCGTTCCAGCATGCGTGCGCGAGCATCTGTACGTTATACGGCACATTTTCCGCGAGTTCGAGAATCTTCTGTATTGCCGTTGCAGATTCAATTCGAAATCCACTTTCCTGAAACTTAGCAGTTAGAAATTTTTCGAAGTCTGCCTGGGGGACTGGACCGAGAAAGCGCACCGTGCCAAGCCGGTAGAAGGGTCTGGCAATGTTCATGGTCATCGCAGTGAGCATGCGAGTTTTAGACCCTGCGAAGACATACCCAACACGCTTATGCCGCTGTATGACCGCGCGGATCTGAGATTCAGCCTGTGATCCGCCCATTTGGATGACCTTTTGGAATTCGTCAATGATAAGACCAACCGGCCGGTTCTTCGGCTGTGCTGTCGCGAGAGTTTCGAGTCCGTTCAGTGCATCCACCAGAAGCGTTACGTGACCCTCCAGGTTAGACGCGATGTTTAGGCCGAGCTTCGCGCTCCAGGAGTCTTGAGTGACATTGAAGGTCAGTTCCGGCCGGAGGCGCGAGAAGAAAGAGCGCGTCTGCTTACCCACACGTTCGACCGGCCCCTTTAAGCTCTTGGCAGCCTCAGCGATAAGACTTGTTACCAATAGATCAATAGAAGGGTAACTCTCTGCGTCGAATCGCAGTACGACAGCCCGGGTCTGTGCTAAGCGGTCCGCAGCCGTCTTATAGTATTGAAGTTTTGCCGAAACGTCGGGGGCCAATTAGAAACAACTTAGCACCCTGGTCTATGGCCTGCACCACCTCAGCGATCTCATCGTGTCGATCGACGAGCTCTTGAGTCCCAAGTTCGCGGCCAAATTCAAACGGGTTATTCATTACACCTTTTTGTGTCACACCTTTTAGTGTGACGCAAAAAGGTGTGACCGCTGCTTCGGAGTTGAATGTGCACCGCTCATGGCGCTGACTTCGAGCCCGTTCGGACGCAGGTCTGGAGTGGCGGGTTTTTCGGGCATCGGGTCCCTGGGATCCGCCGCCATCTCGTCCTGATCCATCGTAGACAGAAAGTATTGCCATCCACGCAGCGCCAGAAAGACTTCCTGGTCGTAGCGTCCAGGGTCATTCGCGGAATCGATCATGAAAAACCCGAACTGGCCGGTGTAGGCGCCCCGATGCAGATCCATCATGGCTGCGGTGTGCGAGTGATACCATCGCGAACCCGCAGGCTTGGCCACGAATTGATAGCGCCGCCTGCCGTGGGGCGGCACCGGGGGAGTGCCTTCTTCCTCCACCCCATCTACTTCCGACGGAACGAACAGGCCATGCCAATGTAATCCGTGAATGCTCACCTAAGGTTTCGCCAGATTTAATCGCGCACGCAGAGTGTTGTAGCGCGGGTCTCCGTGGAGATCGTCGAGTATTGGTTCTACTTGCAGCCAGGTAACGTAGAAGCAATGCTGATCGATGGCACGATTCAGGTAAGTGAAAGTCTCATTGCGATCGCCTAGTCGGAGATAGTCGACCCCCATCTCATAGGGCGCGCACCTATCATCATTTTGATGCTGGCGAAATGCTTCGAGGTGCGCGCGCCAATATGCGTCCCAACCGTTGCGTTTGTAGGCCAAACTTAGGTTAGCCGTATCGAGCTTGGGCCGATTGTCACGCAACGCTGTAAGATAGTGGGCCACGGCTTCGTCATGCATTCCCTTTTGCTCATATATCAGACCCATGTAGCCGTCGAAGGATCCGGACCGATTCGGTTCCATCTCTGCGGCGCGCTCGAGTAATGCGAGGCCTTCGTCGTATCGGCGTGCAAAGTAAAGTGTGACTCCAAGACGCCGGGTCATGAAGAAAGAGAGCGGGTCCAGATCCAACGCTCGCCGCATGTGGGCCACAGCTTCGTCCCGACGCCCCACTGCATCCAGGTAGGCAGCATACTTCATCTCTGCCATAGAGTTGTTTGGGTTGAGCTCAATACCGCGCTTCAGGTTTTTTTCCGCTTCCTGCCAGTTCCACTCGTAGAGGGTTTGAATGCTGCCGAGCGAGGTATAGGCCTCGCCATTTTCGGGGTCCAACTCGATGGCGCGGTTGGCTGCGGCGAGCGCCTTCTGCTCGGCATCTTCTATGCGAGCCAACCCGAAAGTAGGTTCGGCATCCAACGCATCGGCAAGGCCGGCGTATGCGGAAGCGTACGTTGGCTCGATGGTGATGGCCTGCTGAAAGTAAGCTTCACTACGAAGAAAGTTTTCTTTCTGGAAGAAATAGCGGCCTCGCAAGTACGCGTCGTGGGCGGAAGGGTCGATCCCTTTGTCACGAAGGTACTGACGCGAGGCGGGTGTAAGCACGGCGCGTGCCTGGGAGGCGATCTCGGCGGCGACACTATCTTGCAAGGAGAGAATGTCGGTGGCGCGACCTTCAAAGCTCTGTGCCCAGAGGTGTTTATCGGTTTTCGTGTCGATGAGCTGGGCAGTGATGCGAACTCTATCTCCCGAGCGAACGACCGAACCTTCGACGATGGCGTCTACCGAAAGCTCGTTGGCGATCTGTTGGAGCGGCTTGTGAGTTCCTTTCTCTTGCATGACGGAGGTTCGTGAGACGACACGAAGATCGTGGATTCGGGCAAGTTCCGTAGTAAGTTCATCGGTCATGCCGTCGGCAAAGTAGTCCTGGCTGGGATCGCCGGAGAGGTTCTCTAAAGGCAGAACCGCCAGGGAATGAATTCCCTTGGCAGCGTGCAGCCGTTTTTGAACCAGCCACCCGACGGCGGCGACGATTAGGGCCGTACAGCCAATCATCACGGCTACGCGAAGAAGGCCACGTCTCTTTGCCGGATGGTCCTGCTCGGGTTGGGCGACCGATCCTGCCGCGGCAGCGGTGTAACAAGATTCCCTAAGAAGCCGGATTTCTGCGATGAAACGGTAGCCGACGGTTGGGACGGTCTCGATGAACCGCGGCTCCCGCCTATCGTCGTCGAGTGCTTTGCGCAACAGTCCGACGCAACGGGCGAGGGCGCCCTCCGTAACGTTTGCCTCCTGCCAAACTCCGTTGAGGATGTCCTGCTTGCGAACTAGGCGATTGTGGTTCTGGATGAGATAGAGCAGGAGGCGGAGTGCTTTCGGCTCCAGGGCGATAGCCTCGCCATCGGCACTGAGTCGGAAATTCATATCGTCGACCTGAAAGCGATCAAACTGATAGATCACCGCTCTAACTCCTTTATTTCGCCCTCAACACCACCATTATGAACGTCCCTATCAGCACCATTTAAGAAAAATCGACATTCCCTATGGATTCCATCATTACATCGCGGGGATTGTTTCAGCATGATTGCCTTGGGTGACGAATAGATAGAAAGCAGGTCATCGGAGGGAAGCCATGGCAGTGGGAGCAATCAAGATTTGCTTGAAACAACCTGATGGAAGAGATTCAGCATGCCTTTCTGTAGGCGGGTCCGCACCGTTTCCTCTTGGATGGATCTCGGCCACGACACACAGAGAGGAGCTGAGCGAGTCTGTGCAGAGTTCAGGGCTGTATTCCGAGTTGCTTACGGATGCTTCGATCGTGGACTCGATCCACAAGGCCGCAGCAAGCATTACGGATAAGGGAGCCAGGGATGTGCTTCAAGGCGCAGCGAGATCGGCGGTTCAGGCCCTGCAAACACGCTTGGGTATCGGTGTGCTGTCGGTCCGTTTGGACGACTAAGCCGCTAGTTGGTGGCCTCCGGCCTGACCGGAATTTTCCGCTCATGATTCAAAATAGCCACTCAATACGTTCGGACATCCGGCGAAAGAGAAGCCTTGATTGAGTAGGAGATTTAATCAGGTCTAAAGGGGATAGAAATGAAGCGCTACTATAGTTTGCCTTTGGTGATAATCGCCTTCCTGGCCGGATCCAGTCGACTTCGCGCCGATCAGTTTTCCTATCAGGGAAACTTCCCCTCCGACGACTACGTCCAGACTTTCGACTTCAGTGTGGCTTCGCCGGGTCTCGTCACACTTCAAACCTTTGGCTACGCGGGTGGGGTCAACTCAGATGGAACGACGATTCCGGCAGGAGGCTTCGACCCCGTCCTTACGCTGTTCGATGGCGTGGGGAACTTCCTCGTGATGAACGATGACGGGCCTTGCGGAACGGTCGGAATGGATCCCACAACTCTTAACTGCTTCGACGCCTACCTCTCTCTCGTTCTCAGCGCAGGCTCCTATATCGTGGCGCTCACCGAGTATGACAATCTCCCGATCGGGCCCACCCTCGCCGACTCTTTTACCCAGGTTGGCAATGGTGACTTCACCTGCCCGGAGTTCCTCGGCACACCCGGTGCATTCTGCGACGCCTCCCCGAGCCAGCGTGACAGTGCATGGGCACTCGATATCACCACTCCTGCAAGCAGCCTCGCTCCTGAACCTGGCTCTGACGTGCTCGTTCTTTCAGGCATCAGCCTGTTCTTTCTTTTGCGCAAGAACTTTAAAGACTGGAGAAGGCCATGAAACGAACCCTTGCGCTGGCAACCCTCGCGTTCGCCGGTATTCTGCCATGCATGTCTGCCCAGACTCTGCCCACTCTCGGAGATACCTTCTTTGCCCCTGGAAATGCCAGCAACTTCAGCACCTCGCCAACCATCAACGTCGGTGGAGCGGGTCCATACCAGGGTCTGATCCAGTTTGATATGTCAGGGCTTCCCTCCGGTACCACCAGCGTAAACATAGCCAAGGCCACCATTGTTCTCTTTGTGAACAAGCTCGGGGCGGCGGGCACAATCGACATCAACGCGGCCAACGGAAGCTGGAACGAGTCCACGGTCAACGGGACCAACGCGCCCTCGCCCGGGGTATCCGTTACCTCGCAGCTTGCGGTCGATACAGAGGATGTCTACCTTACCGTCGATGCGACGGCCCTGGTCAAGGAGTGGGTCGCCGGAACAGTCCCCAATTCGGGCATCATCATCTCGGCTGACCCGGGCTCTCCGAATACCTCAGTGCTTTTCGACAGCAAGGAGAGCTCCAGCACCAGCCACCCGGCCGTTCTGGAGGTTGTCCTGACGAGCACAGGCGCAACCGGCCCGAAGGGGCCTCAGGGAGTTCCCGGGGTGACAGGGCCGGCAGGCCCCCAAGGTCCGCAAGGCCCGATCGGACCTGCGGGCGTGATTACGTATCAAAGAACAACCTTCGCCCAGAACCTTTCTATTACTACTTCATCGACTTATAATGGCGCTGCTTATCCTTTTGCGACCCTTTCGTTTACGCCGACAAACAGCGGAACAGCTGTATTCTTCGGAAGAGGCTACTGCCTATTGGAATCCGCCGGCAGTAGCTACATCGACACGGTCTATTTCGTGCCGGCAACCTCTTATACGCAGGCCTACGACCTCCTTACGGCCGGTTTGTTGGAGAATCTTGGGGTTGCTTATTCGGGCGCAAATATTGCTTATCCCGCCTGGACCACAGAGACGACGCAGTCGGTTACTGCAAATACGCCCTATACGGTAACCCTGTACGCGATGCGCCCGGATGTAGGCGGCAATAAGGGGGAGTCGTTCGACACTTGCGAGGGCTCGCTCTCGGTACAGATTTTCTAGAAGCGCTTCGCGCGAGAATAGCCACGCCCGGACCCGTTTCCGTAAAACCTGTTTTGTGAGGCATCGCCAATTCCCTGCGCTGCGTAGAACCTGCAAAATCGAAGACAATCATGAACCGATCCATCGCCTTGGCAGCATTCGCACTTGCCGGCACCCTTGCGTCCGCCGTCTCCGCCCAAACTCTGCCCACTCTTGGCGACACCTTCTTCGCCCAGGGCAACGCCAGCAACTTCGGCACCTCTCCAACAATCAACGTCGGCGGTGTCGGTGCCTATCGAGGCCTCATCCAATTCGACCTCTCCAGCTTGCCTTCTCCAATCACCGGTGCGAGCATCGCCAAGGCCAGCCTTGCCCTCTTCGTCAACAAAGTCGGCTCGGCAGGCGCAATCAACATCAACGCGGCCAATGGTGCATGGAGTGAAAAGCAGCGCCGCCCCGGTGACCGGTGCGAGAATGAGGGCGAACTGAGCTATTCGACCGTCGTTTCGTACCTGAGCGTTATCAAGCGTGTTCGGGAGAAGTGGGAACCACCCGCATCACTCGGATGAAGCCGCTTCAGGTTCAGGACTGGCTGAAGAATATGGATGCCGCACCGAAGACCAAAGGCCACTTCAAGGCAGTCATGCATCGTTTGTATGAGAATGCCATGCTGTGGGAGATAGTCGAGTGGCAGCGGAATCCGATGGAGCTGGTCGAGATCAAAGGCATCAGCAAACGGCAGAAAAAGCCGATTGTCCTGACCGTCGAGCAGTATTACTAGATCCTTGAACTGCTGCCGCAACCGTACCGCACGATGGTAGTGGTGGCGCAGTGTACTGGTCTGCGGGCCGAAGAGGTGCTGGCGCTCGAATGGCAGGACATCGATTTCGAGAACCCGAGCTTGCACGTCGTTCGGGCGGTTGTTCACGGTCGAGTCGAGACCGTGAAAACGGAATACTCCGAGGATGAGCTTCCGCTCGATCCGGAGTTCGCGACGGTTCTTCTAGCTTGGAAAATCGAGTCCACAGAGCAGGCTCGCAAAATCCCGATCGGCGAAAAATCCCCGTCACTAGGGGCGGAACTGGTATTTCCCAGTTCCGCCACTAGGAGACACTTCCACACAGCTCCCATCCAGCAGGACTACATTCGTCCCGCCGGATGTTGCCTGGTGGAATGGCCGAAGTGCGGGGCCGAGGCCGGAATCTGGTGCCTGACCGGCAGCCCGACCCCGAACGGGAAGCGTCTCCCGCTCCATCGGGAGCGGTGGGAGGCAGCAGGGAAGTATGCCAGTGTTGGTTGGCATACCTTCCGCCACACCTATCGTTTGTGGCTGGACGATACCGGAGCGCCGGTGGGGGTGCAGCAAAAGCTGATGCGGCACGCTCAGGTCTCGACCACGATGAATGTCTACGGGAACGCTTTGATGGGCGCCAAACGGGAGGCGAACAGCAAAGTCGTCAAAATGGTATTGAGGAGCGCATAACCATGCAAAGGACCCTGCAGACACACCAGAAACCCCTCGGAATTTTTCCGGGTGCTGTTATTTGGGGTTATCTGGGGTTGGCCTATCGGCTAAATGGTTGCGGGGGTAGGATTTGAACCTACGACCTTTGGGTTATGAGTTCACAAATTTAGTGGATGGGGGAAGTCAGCAGGAGTGATCGGTTGCTGGTGGTAAGCCTGAGGAAGCGGCAGGAGGTTTGTGGAGCACCCAGGTTGGGTTGGTGGTGGGTTGGAAAAGCTGAACGGCCAGCAAGTATCGGTCTTCATGTGAGGATGTTCGCCGCGCGCGCGGGTGATGTTATAACTTATGTTAGTATAGAGATTGAATGGGGGCTTTCCATGGCCACGACCGCTAAAATCATCGCAATCGGCAACTCGGCAGGCATCATTCTGCCCAAGGAGACGATGGCGCGAGCTCAATGTGCAGAAGGGCGACACGCTCTACATTACCGAGGGTTCCCAGGGCATTCGGTTGCTTCCTTTAGACACGGAATTCGCTACCCAGATGGAGGCGGCGCGTGAGGTCATGCGCGAAAACCGGGACGTCCTGCAGAGACTTGCTGAGTGAAAGAGCCGGTCTGGATCAGGCTGGACGTCGTGTCTGGTGATGCAGGAGGAAGCCCTGATGCTCCACGGCGGCCCGGAAGGCGTGCGCGACCTTGGGCTGCTGGAGTCTGCCTTGGCGCGTCCTAAGAATCTCTTCGCATACTGTGAGCAAGAAGACGTTTCCATGGCGAGATTTGCGGCCGCTTATGCCAAGGGAATTGTCGCCAATCATCCCTTTGTGGATGGAAATAAACGCACGGCATTCACTGTGTCCGTCACCTTTCTGAAGTTGAACGGTCTCGAACTGACTGCAACGAAAGAGGACCGAGTTCTCACCTTCTGGAGTCTGGCGGCGGGTGAGATCTCGGAGGAGCAGCTCGCGCTGTGGTTCGAGCGCAACACGAAGGCCCGCTGACCGAGCGCTCAAAACACGCAGTGCATCGGATCCGATAGCGCAAGCTGAGCCAGATAGCTTCCGGCTGATCCGCCACGAACTCCACAAATCTCACGATTCACGTCTCAGCGAGTGACTCGACCTGAAGTGGTCAAACCAGACCAAACCGGCGGGATCAGCGGACACTTGCCGACTAATGAGATGGTCCGCCGCTGTAACCCTCCGCTTAGGCGGAGGATGTAAGCAGCGGTTTCAGAGGAGGATCATCGACATGCAGATTCGTTCGGTAGGCATCGACCTGGGCAAGACGACGTTTCACCTTGTTGCGCTGGGAGCATCGGGCAAGGTGCTGGTGAAGAAGAAGTTCACACAGAAGCAACTGCTGGCGTTCACGGCGAACATGCAGACTTCGCTGATCGGTCTGGAAGCCTGCTCTGGAGCGCATTTTCTCGGTCGAGCCTTGAGGCAGCAAGGTCATGACGTGCGGCTGATCGCGGCGCAGTTCGTGAAGCCGTTTGTGAAGTCCAACAAGAACGACTTCGTGGATGCGGAAGCTATCGCCGAGGCCGTCGAGCGCAAGAACATGCGCTTCGTCCCGATCAAGACCGATGACCAGCTCGACCTGCAGGCGATGCACCGGATTCGTGACCGGCTTGTCTCCCGGCGCACTGCGGTCATCAACCAGATACGAGCGTTTCTGCTGGAGCGTGGCATGGTCTTTGCGCAGAAGCCGGCCAAGCTGAAGGCTGCGATGGCAGATGTTCTCGAGAACGCAGAGAACGCGTTGACGCCGATGATGCGCAACATGATCGGCATCCTGTGGGACGAGTGGAAGACCGTCGAACAGCAGATCGACGAACTGACCGACAAGCTCGAACAGATCGCTGCCAGCGACGCAGGTTGCTGCCGCATCCGGCAGATCCCAGGCATCGGCCCTATCGTCGCGACGGCCATCGTTGCCGCCATCGGCAACGGCGCAGCGTTCCGCAAGGGACGAGACTTTGCGGCGTGGCTCGGGCTCGTGCCGCGACAGTACTCGACCGGCGGCAAGGCCAAGCTGCTGGGCATCAGCAAGCGCGGCAACATCTACCTGCGCAAGGTCCTGATCCACGGAGCACGCGCTGCCGCGATGCGCATAAAACGAGATCGCTTCCCGATCGGAGCATGGATGAACGCGCTCGAAGCACGAGCACCACGCAACGTGCTGGTCGTCGCCATGGCGAACAAGCTCGCACGTATCGCATGGGCTGTGCTCTCCACCGGAGAAGAGTATCGGCCTGCAGTGAGCATGCGCAGCAGCATGAGCTAGCAGCGGAAAGGACGCCTGCAGGCTGGAAGCGCTGACCGCTCCCACTTGCACCGCTCTACGACGACCAGACTTTCCCACACCAAGGTCTGCACAGGAACAGTAAGGACGAAAGAACAGTCACAACGGCGTGTCTGAAACCTGATCCGATAATGGTCTATAACGACCGACCGACTTGTAAGGACAGACACGCAGCGGAACTCATCCTGGCCAGGAGCACGCGGCTCCATCAAAGGCCGAATACATTGCCGCAGACTTGTCTTCTCGACCGAACTAATCCTTGCAGTCACGCGGCGGACCATACATTATCGGTACTAATCCGGACCTCGGCAAGCGATTCATCGCGAATTGAAAAAGCTGCGGAGAAGAGTCACAACGTCGTAGTTGCTCAAAACCCCGGCGGTCTCAACGGGTCGACGCAACACTGGCATGGAGTTTACTAGCAGGGGTATCAAAGTCCAAAGTTTTTCGAGGGCGTTGGTTGAGTTGGCGAGCCACCTTGTCGAGGTCGGCCTGGGAGTAGCCGGACAGGTCGGTTTTCTTCGGGAAGTACTGGCGCAGCAGACCGTTGGTGTTCTCGTTGGAGCCGCGCTGCCAGGGGCTCTGCGGATCGCAGAAGTAGACGTTGACCTTGGTGGCGATGGTGAAGTTTTTGTGACTGGCCAGCTCTAGTCCTCGATCCCAGGTCAGTGACCGTCGCAGCGACGCGGGGAGTTTACGAACCTGCCGGCTCAACGCGGCGACAACGGTCGCGGTGTCCTTGCTGGGGACCTTGACCAGGATGACGAAACGCGAATGCCGTTCGACCAGAGTTGCGATGTGAGTGTTCTTGCTGCCTGCCAGCAGATCGCCCTCCCAGTGACCGGGGATGGCGCGATCTTCGATCTCCGCCGGCCGCTCGCGGATGGAGATGGCATCGACGATCTGACCCTGGGAGTGCCCTGTAGCTCGAGCGTGCACGGAGCGACGGATGAATCGCTTCGACCGCAGGTGCTGAATCAGCTCCTTTTTCAGCACTCCTCGAGCCTGGATAAATAAACTGCGGTAGAGGGTCTCGTGGGACACGCGCATGCTCTCGTTGCTGGGATAGCGTCGCTTCAGCCAACCGGAGATCTGCTGTGGCGACCAGTTCTGGACCAGTTTACTGGCCACGATCAAGCGCAGCTTCCTGTGCCTGGCAAGCCGGCAGGCCTTGGGTCGCAGAGCCAACGTCCACGCCTGCTGATCGGCTTCACTGGCTCGATACGCTGGCCGCCCGCCGTGGCGTGCGACTTCTCGACTTACCGTCGACGCAGCTCGACCGAGTCCTCCGGCGATCTCACGAATCGACGAACCGGACGCTATCCCTCGTGAGATCTCTTCCCGCTCGGCCAGGGTGAGCGTTCGCTGCGAACGGCGGCGGACTGCCGGAGCGATCCCGCCGTGCTGCGATAACAGAAAGTGGATCGAGCCATGATCCTTGCCGAACGCGCGTCCAATCTCATGCAACGACTCGCCCACCTTCCAACGCTGCCATATCTCGGCCTTCTGCTCCGCAGAAAGCCCATACCGTCTCCCTTGTCTCACAACACCACCTCCAAATCAGATAGTGTTGCGTCGACCCGTTGAGACCGCCCCGTTTTAAAGGAACGTCGATCTTCAAGACCACCGAGAACTCTGAATGAGCGCTTTGGCCCTGTTTTCTTCAGTTGGGAACGCCTGGTCAGTCAGCCCATTCATCGAATCGGCGCAAGATCTCGATCAGTCTTGCATCCCAACAGGCTTCTTCAAACCGCCCGTTCCGTGGCCGCACCCTGCGATAATGTCTGCAAAGACCTCCAGACCGTTATCCGGACAACCACAACAGAATTGCACGGGGCAGGTAAGCGCATGATTGCAGGGATTCACCGGGATTGGCCTGTATCGGGTTCGTCGGACACTTCGGCATGTGGACATCGCAGAGAACATGGCATCAGCAGCCAGTGGCTTTGTCGGCTGGCGTTTGTTGTCCCCCTGACATTCTTTCTCCTCGCCGGATGGATTTCGTCCTTCGCCCAGCAGCCTCTCCAGGTTCTTCACCATCATGTACGGCCCGCGGTTTCGGATGGGCGCGCGGCACTGCTGAGCCCTCTGCCAGCGGACCAACAGCTTCATATTTCGATCGTATTACCGCTCCGGAACCAGACCGCGCTCACCAGTCTGCTGAGCCGTTTGTACGATCCGAAGGATCCTGACTATCGTCACTTCCTGACCGTGGGGCAGTTTACGCAGCAGTTCGGTCCTACAGCGGACGACTACCAGGCGGTCGTGGCGTTCGCCAGGTCCAATGGGTTTGTCGTGGGGCAAAGCCCCGCTAACCGGCTCATCGTACCTATGAGCGGCACAGTGGCACAGATCAACCGAGCTTTCCATGTCTCCATGAATGTGTACCAGCATCCGACAGAGAACCGCACGTTCTACTCTCCGGACAGAGAGCCATCTCTCAATCTTGGTGTAGCGGTTGCGCGTGTCGCGGGCCTGAACAATTACTCGCTGCCGCAGCCGATGGTGAAGAGAGCCGTTAGCGGACAGCATCCGAATTTCGTGAATGGATCGGGTCCTGGCGGCTCCTACCTTGCGAGTGACATGCGGGCAGCCTACTACGGCGGAACGACGCTGACAGGCGACGGGCAGACCGTGGGTCTGTTCGAGTTCAATGGCTTCGATCTAAGCGATGTCGAAAGCACCTTCAGCACTGCTGGTCAGAGTTTCACTGTGCCTATAAACGAGGTCCTGCTGGATGGTGAAACGGGAGCTCCGGGATACGTACCTTTCAGTTCTGATGACGATGCAGAAGAGACACTGGACATCGTTCAGGCAATCGGAATGGCACCGGGGCTCAGTCAGGTGCGCGTCTACATCGGAGAAGTGGATGCCGACATCCTCAACTCCATGGTGTCGGAAGATCAGGCACAGCAGATCAGTTGCTCCTGGAGCTGGTTGCCGGATAGCCCGACCGCAAACGACTCGTTCTTTCAGGAGATGGCAGCGCAAGGTCAGAGCTTCTTTACTGCCTCCGGAGACGACGGCGCTTTCGATGCCGCCATCAGCCCCTATTTTTATCCCCAGGAAGATCAGTTTGTAACGGCAGTCGGGGCAACGACCCTCTCGACCATCGCGGCCGGGGGAAGCTGGAGCTCAGAGGTCGTATGGAACGATAAGGGTAACGGCAGTGCAGGAGGGATAAGCCCGGACGGACTCGGGATACCAGGCTGGCAGACGGGTCTGGGTAGCTCGGCCAACGGAGGTTCCGCAACGCTTCGCAACGTGCCGGATGTCGCAATGGAAGGGGACTTCGACAACTACCTCTGCGCCAACGGGACCTGCTCCGGAGACGCAGGAGGAACCAGCTTTGCGGCCCCGCGCTGGGCGGGATTCATGGCAATGGTGAACCAACAGGCGGTTGAAGCGAACAATGCACCAGCCGGCGGCATCGGCTTTCTCAACCCGCCCCTTTATGCCTTAGCTCAAGGAACCGGCGCCGCAAACGACCTGCACGACATCACCAGCGGAAACGACGATACCGATAACCAACCCGTTTTTTATAACGCTGTACCTGGCTATGACCTCACCACCGGCTGGGGAAGTCCCGGAGGACAGAGCCTGATCGATGATCTCGCCGGCCCGCAGATCCCCGGCTTCTGGCTCGCAGCCACGCAGGGAACGATCTCGGAAAACCCGGGAGGCTCAGCTTCCACGACGATCAACGTGACCGATGCCGGGGGCTTTTCAGGGCCGGTGAATCTGGCTGTGACCTCACAACTGCCGGAAGGCGTCATGGCTTCGTTTTCTCCGAACCCGGCAAGCAATGCATCCACGCTGACAGTGTCTTCCACCAGCACAACAGGCGTAGGAACAGACCGCATGACGATCACCGGCACCTCCGATACGCTAACCGCATCTACGAATGTGTCGCTCGCCGTTCAGACCCCGAGCTTCATTCTGAAGGCCACGACTGTCTCTTCGGGCAGAGGTATCTCTCTGGTTCCCAATGTCAATCAGGGCGGCACCGGGGAATCAGTGATCACCGTTGTTCCCGAGTATGGGTTCACCGGGTCAGTGGCCTTAGCCGTCTCGGGATTGCCGAGCGGCGTAACAGCTACCTTTACAGGGAGCCCAACCACCAGCGAAGCCTCTCTCAATGTTTCTGTTAGCGCCAGCGCCACGCCGGGTACAACCCTCATCACCATTACCGGGACATCGGGCGGCGTCACGGCGAGCACTACGGCCTCCCTGACGATCAATGCGCCGGGGCTTGAGCTCAGCAGCACAGGAAGCCTGAGCCTTGGCCAGGGAATGTCGGGGACGATCAACGTCAACACTCTTAGAGCCGATGGTCTCACTGGCAATGTAAGTCTGAGCGTCTCAGGTCTTCCCAGCGGCGTGACAGCCTCATTCTCCCCGAATCCCACTGCATCGAGCGCATCCGTGCTGACCCTGATTGCCGGCAGCACAGTCGTACCAGGCACATACTCACTGACCGTCACAGGCACTCTGGGCACATATACATCGACGACCACGATTGCACTTGGAGTCTACGTGCCAACCTTCACTGTGAACGTGTCAGCATCTACCGTCTCGTTGGGACAGGGAATGTCCTGGAGCGGATTGCTCTACATCACCGATGAGTATGGGTTTACAGGGAATGTCAGTGTGTCGGTTTCGGGTCTTCCAAGTGGCGTCACGGCCTCATTCTCGCAGAACCCTGTCGCAAGCCAAAGTCAATTTACCCTGACCGTGGCGAACACGACTGCTTTGGGACAGTATCCTTTGACCATCGTTGGAACCTCGGGCGGCCAGACCTCCACGACTTCAGTCACCCTGGTGATCGCTGCGCCAAGTTTTACTATTAGCCCCAATCGAAATAATGTCTTCCTCGGACAGGGCACGACCTCCAACATCCTCATCGATGTAAATTCGACCACGGGCTTCAACGGCAGCATCAGCTTCTCAATCAGCGGTCTTCCCAGCGGCGTCACAGCGGCTTTTACGCCATCGGCCATTGGATATACACTGACGCTGACCTTATCGAGCAGCGTTTCCCCCGGACAGTATGCGCTGACGATTACAGGCACCTCCGGCGCTCTGACAGCTACCACAACCCTCTATATAGGTGTCTATGCCCCGACCTTTACCCTCAGTGTGCCCGGCATTGGGTTCGAGGTCGGACAAGGGAGCAATGCGACGGGAACAGTTACGGTCAACCCGCAGAACGGTTTCACCAGCGCGGTCAACCTCGCTGTCTCCGGCCTGCCCAACGGAGCGACCGCTTCCTTTTCTCCCAACCCAACCAGCGGCAGCAGCACGATGACCGTGACAGCCTCACCCACTACCCCGGTAGGCCTGTACACCCTAACCTATACCGGAACCTCCGGCAATCAGACCGTAACGCATGAAAGTACGTTGAGCGTACAGGCACCTTTTTTCACGATCGGCGGCGGCGGTGCGGGTAATGTCATCCAGGGCTCGTCCACTGCCATCCCACTCGAGGTGCAGCCAGTATCTGGGGTTCACAGGCAGCGTGTCCTTTTCGATTGCGGGTCTGCCTGCTGGCGTGACCGCATCATTTTCGCCGAATCCAACCACCACATCCAGCACCATGACGATTACGGCTGGCAGTTCGGCGCTCGTGGGGGTGTACAACCTCACCATCACTGGCACATCAGGTTCAGCTGTGACGACCACTCCCCTGCAGCTAAGCGTGCTGGCGCCCACCTTCTCTGTCTCGTCAACGTCCGCCGGCATCACCCTTCACCAGGGAGGGACAGCGACCGCTATTCTGTACGCCACGTCACCGGCTCCGTTGCCATCCGGCGTAACGTTGGTTGCATCCGCTCTACCCTCCGGAGTGACCGCTTCGTTTTCTCCCAATCCCACCAACATCACCAGCACAATGACCCTGAGCGCAAGCAGCGCAGCTCCTCTAGGTACCTCCTCGGTTACCGTCACCGGAACCTGTTGCGGATTGACGGCCAGTACCACGGTTCCTGTAACGGTGGTCGGTCCACAGTCGGTTACCTCAACCTCGCTCTCACTCACTGCGAGCGGAGCTCCGATCACGTCGGTGAATCTGGGGACAACAGTCACAGCTACCGCGACCGTCTCTACAGGCTCAACGTCGTTGACGACCGGGCAGGTGAACTTCTGCGATGCCACAGCGCTTTACTGTGATTCGATCCACAGGCTCGGCAGCGCGCAAATCACCAGTTCAGGAACGGCGGTTCTTCGATTCGTCCCTGGCATCGGCAGTCACAGCATCAAGGCTGTCTTCATGGCATCGAACGGGAACGCCGCAAGCGCATCCGCTCCATCTGATTTCACGGTGACCTCATCGCTGCCCACCACCACCACCATCTCCCAGGCAGGCAGTGTCGGCAATTACACGTTGACGGCCACCGTCACCGGGGAAGGAGCCATCGCACCGACCGGCAACATATCTTTCATGGATTCGACCAACAGCAACCAGCAACTCGCGCAGGCTGCTTTGCAAAATGCCGCCACGACCTTCAGCATGACCACGGCTCAATCGCCGGCCGTAGGCCAGGGTCCCTCCTACGTTGTGAGGGCCGATTTCAATGGAGATGGGATCCCGGACCTGGCCGTATTGAATGAGCTCGACCATTCGATCACCATTCTTCTGGGAAAAGGGGATGGCACCTTTCAAGCGGCTCCCAATACACTGCAACTTCCCTCCCAGGGCAGTGGGCCGTTGATGGCCGTGGTCGGAGACTTCAATCGGGATGGCAATGCCGATCTGGCCGTGGTGATGGAAAACAGCAGCACGATCCCTGTCTTTTTGGGCCATGGAGATGGAACATTTGCTCCGGCAATCCTCAATTCGCAAACCGCCTCAGTCTCTTACTTGCTCGTTGTAGCAGACTTCAACGGTGACGGCATCGAGGATCTGGCCGTCGAAAATTCGAACTCCAGCAGCGGCTCCATTTCTATCCTGCTCGGTAATGGTGACGGCACATTCAATGCGTCCACCGTCGTGGTGTCTGGCATCGCCTTACCCGCAGACCTGGTTGCAGCCGACTTCAACGGCGACGGCATCCCCGACCTTGCCTTCGTAAACGGAGAGGCTCCGAGCTCAATCGTGGTCTTAATCGGGACCGGAGATGGAACGTTCAAGACTCTGCCCGCAGTATCGACGCCAGATTACCTGACATACCTCGCGGTCGGTGACTTCAATCAGGACGGCAAGCCGGACATCTTTGCATTCGCCGCAGATGGCACAACGACGCTGCTGGGCAATGGGGACGGCACATTCCGTGCAACAGTGAGCGCCCCGCCAATCATCAGTCCCACCCCTCAAGGCATCGCCGTCGCCGACTTCAATGGCGATGGAAAGCCCGACATCGCGTTGCTGTTTCAAGATGTCTCCACCGTCTACACCTTGCCAGGCAATGGAGACGGCACGTTTGGTGCTGCGGTCCCTATTCCTTTGCCAGCCGGGGCTGAACCCTCGTCGATCGTCGCTGGTGACTGGAATGGAGACGGCATCCCGGACCTGGCCACCACGAATAAGAATCTCAACTCGATCACTTCGTTAACGTCGCTACGAACGCAGCAGGTTACAGCCACAGTAACGAACATCGCTCCTGTAGGCGTAGGCCAGCATCTCGTGGACGCAGCTTACTCGGGAGATTCTGACTACGCCAGCAGCATCTCCGGTACGACCGCACTTTCCGGGCCCATCGCGCAGACGATCACCTTTGGGGTTCTCCCGACCACAGCCTTTACAAGCACTCCACCGGCACTGAACGCGACTGCAAGCTCTGGGCTGACTGTCAGCTATGCCTCAACGACACAATCTGTGTGCACCGTGACGGGCGGCAAAATCACCTTCGTCACAGCAGGAACCTGCACCGTCACGGCGTCCCAGCCAGGAAACACCAGCTATGCCGCAGCGACACCTGTGACACAGAGCTTCGCGGTAACGGCGACTACACAGACGATTACCTTCGCCGCTCTCCCGAATACAACTCTTGCCAGTTCGCCGCTAACGCTGACTGCGACTGCAAGCTCGGGCCTGACTGTCTCATACACGTCCACCACTTCAAGTGTGTGCAGCGTATCCGGCAGCACGCTTACGTTGATTGCGGCTGGTACATGCTCGATCACCGCTTCGCAGGCAGGAAATACGAGTTTCGCTGCCGCAACATCCGTGACGCAGAGTTTCACAGTTACTGGCCTCGACTTCACAATGCAGGTGTTCGGCGCGTCAACGCTGTCGGTGTCTTCTGGAAGTTCGGCTACGTATACGCTCGCGGTCGCACCCTCGGGCGGCTCGTATCCAGGCACTGTGAGCTTTGCCGTTACAGGTCTGCCGACTGGTGCAGCTGCCACTGTGAGCCCCACCACTCTCTCCAGCACGAGTGGAGCTCAAACGGTATCCGTAACGGTTAGCACTGTATCCACGGTCGCTAGCAATTCGTCCAAGGGCGTTCCACCTTGGTCTTTGGCACTGCTGATTTTGCCGCTGGTAGGTTTGCGCTACTCGCGTAAGCGAATTGCACAGCGACTTTGCTTACTACTGATGCTCGCCATCGGCGGATTCGCTACGGGCGGCTGCAGCTCAAATGCGAGCTTGGGTAAGGTCGCATCCGGCTCTTATCCGATCACCATTACGGGAACCAGCGGTACCGTCCAACATGTGGCAACGGTGACGCTGATCGTTCAGTAGTTGAGCACCTAAGCCTGCAGATGAGGATCGATAGCGATAAGCGACATATCGTTATCGATCCTCTGAGGTCGCCGTAAAACGAAGTCTGTTCCACTTACTTCTGGTCCTGAATCTCCCTACGTTTAGCAGCTTCTCACTGCAACGGTACCAGATTGGCGATAGGGGGAGAGTGGTCGTCAATCTGGAGATTACCCCCTAAGCAGAGATCCCGATGGAACGGCGTAGGGCGCGAAAAACGGGGTTTTGACTAAGTTCAAATCGCCACGTACGCCTCCGGCGCGATGGTAATTGTGACAGCGTTTTACGAGCGAACCGTGCTTCAGAATGCAATCCGCTCCACCTCATCGAGGGCAATCTGCATCATTGCGCCGGTCATAGAGTCCGGTGGTCCGCGCGGATTCATGGCCGGCCATCTGCTGGGCGATCTCGAGCTTGCCGCCGTTCTGCAGGTAGGTGGTGATCCCGGTGGCGCGGAAGCTGTGGGCGCTGATCTTGGTGCGCAGTCCTGCAGCTCGTGCCCGCCGCTGGATCATCATGTGCACATTGGCCTGGGGCAGGGGAGTGCGATCGGTCAGCCGGCCATGGCGCAGGGTAGGGAAGAGCGGGGCCTCGGGTTCGGTGCCGAGCCCGGACGCCGCAATCCACTCCTCTAGATATTGGTCCAGGTTGTGATGGCAGGGAAGCTCGGTCACCTTGCCGCCCTTCTCGTGGAGCCGCACCCAGCCGCGGCGCTTCTGCACGTAAAAGTCCTCGACCTTCATTCCGATGGCCGCCCCGACGCGGGCGAAGGTGTAGCCCATCAGAGCGATCAGGGCGCGATCACGGAGCCCGAGCAGGGAAGTGGTGTCGATCGCGGCCAGCAGCTCATGCATCTCCTCGGCCGAGAGCACGGAGGTCTTACCCTTCCGGACGCTGTGCTTCGGTCCCCGCACCGCATGGGCCGGATTGCTCTCCATGATGTGCCCCGTCACCAGCCAATCGAAGAGCATCCGGATCGCGGCGAGGTGCTGTTTGACGGTCGGCTTCGAGTGCGTGCGGCCGAGCTGCTCGACATACGCCGCGACGTGCATCGGCGTCACGCCGGACAGATTCCCCAGGCCTTTCTCCTCACACCAGGCGGCGAAGCCCTCGACGGCTTTGAAGTAGGCGCGGCGGGTGTTCGGGTTGCGGATGTTGACGGTGAAGAACTCCCAGAATCGTCGGCCATTTTGAGGCACGGACTGGAAGAGCGCCGGGAGGCCGCTCAGCCCCGAACTGTGCGGTAGGACAAGGGCGTGGATGGAAGGGGGGTAGCCATTGTCAGAACCACCGCTCGTGCATAAGCTCAAGAAACTCGCGCGTGATGGGAAATCCGGACGCTGACCCTAAGACTGCGTCCACCGGGCACCTTGGGCAGAGCGCTGTTTGGCCGTCGTCGATCCATTCCACGATGGCCGTCGGCGCAAAAGTGCTCAGACAGTAGAAGCACCCGCAGATCTCACTGGCTTCGATCTCGGCCCGATGGGCGATGCAGTGCTTGTGTGCGGCCGCCAAGTCATGAGTAGCCATGTCCATAATATATATATGATAACGTCCTTTATCATATGTAGATTTGCCGATCGTTCGTCAATGAGGGATCGTGCAACCACAATCATCAATGATCTTCCACCGGCCCTCATCGAGAGACAGAACGCGCTGAAACTCCAGTCATCGGGACAATCGGTTATGACAATTGCAATCATGACAGCCTGCCCGAAATCATAGGCAGAGAGCTTCACTAAACACGAACCAATACTACCCAACCGCCGCCCTGCATGGGGCGGCTTTTCTGTTTCTGAAAGGAGCAGCAAATGCAGTATCCAATCATCCATCACCCCGGCGACGGTCAGATGGCCACCGTTGCCAGGAAGTCTTCCTCTATCGATCCGCAGAGCACCAGTGCAGTGCCTCTCTCCGTACGAAGTGCCGCCCAACGCGGCTGGCAGATTTTTCCCATCTACGCTCGCTCAAAGTACGCGATGGGCGTGGTAGCCATGATCACTAGGGCCACCAACGATCTGGTTCAGCTTGAAGAATGGGCGAACCGGCAATCAGATTGTGGCTGGGCGGTAGCAACTGGACATGCCTCTGGAGTTCTAGCAGTCGAAATGAAAGGAGCAGAGGGTATCGCCGCCTTCACTTTCTTGGTCCTCGACAACGAGTATGACGAATTGATGCGATATGCGCTCATTTCGCAGACATGCTATAGAGGGACCGAGACGATATACGTGTACTTCCGATGGCCTGCTGACTTCGACATGTGCCGCGACCTGCACGGCAGGATTGCTCCAGGACTGAGACTTCATGGCGAGGGCGATTATGCCTTGCTCCCAACGCAGATCTCTGGAATGTCGCATAACTGGCTCGATGCGGATCTTCTTGTGGCTCCGCAGTGGCTGCTCGATTCCCAAATCACAGCCGCAGAGGGAGGGGTAATAGAAATGCCTCTGCTTTTTTCCACGAGTCCATCGCGGAACACGGTATCCGGGGCTCTCACCGAAGGATTGTCCCTGGCGAAGATCTTGCCTTTCGTCACCCATCCTTCTTCTGTTGCCGCCCCGGACATTCAACATCACGTTTATATGACGTTTTACCGTTGGGGCGACCGCTGGCGTTGTCGCTTTTTTGCGGAAGAAGATCTTCAAACACCGCTGCCCCGCTCCCTGACTCTGACATCGGCAGAGGAGGTGATTGCGCTTGTTGGACGGGGCGGCGGTTTGCTGAACTTGGAGATACGGCAGGCGCTTGATCTCGCCGTTGCATCAGAACAAGGAGGCGTTTTCCTCAACCTGAACACAGACCAGTACGCTCAGCTCCAGAAGCATGCCAGACCAAAAGCGAGAGCTTAGACATAGGCCCAACGAGTATCGAAAGCTCCGAACGGGTCAGCATCGACCTTGAGGCAGGCCCTTGAATGCGTGGACATGACTTAAACGCTCCCACCTTGTGCGCTAGCCTATGTCTCGGCTGTTTCCCAGCCGGGATCTCTTCTGCTCATCGTGGAGTAGGCATAAGCCTGGCGTCAATCAACTCGTCCGTCTCTCGCGACAAAACTATAAAACAGGAGGACCACACATAAGTTTTCGCCCTCGCCAAGCGTTCCAACAGTAAACCTTACTCCCCATCGACCCAGCACACAAAGGCTGGGTATTTTTACGCATACCCGCAACACCTGATTGAAAGGGTGAGCCCCACAATGAAGAGACCAACCCGAAAGCAAATTGGGCGTCGTATGAGCCTATGGCTTAACGCTGACAAAAAATGTCACTGGTGCAATCGCCCCACACGTCTTTGTGACAACGCCCCTCCCGATCAGGCCACCGTCGACCACATGATTCCGCGCGGTCGCGGCGGCCCAAATACCATCGAAAATTGCGTAAGCGCTTGCCGGCAGTGCAATGACGAACGTAATCGCAGAGACATTTTTTCGCCCGGACATAGGGGACCTGCACCCAAGGCCACCACCGCCGAAGATCTTGTTGCTGCGCTGGGCGAGGCTTCCCGACAACGCGATGCCGCAGTCCAGCAGTTGAATGCGCAACGAACTTGGAAGGAGCAGCACCTAGCTGACCTTCGGGCGCTTCTCAGCCCGAGGTCGGCTCCCAGCAGTTGACCTCTCCGCCCCCCACAAATGTGGACAGCGGTACTCCTGCGAACGAGGTGATCGAGCAGTCTGGGATACCGTTCCAGCAAGACAGTTGTTTCGCTAGCTATGCGCGGCGAAGCAATCTTAAATGGCGAAAACCTGGTCCCTCTCTATCGTGGAATCGAAATCGGTGACGCCAGCGTTCTGCTGGATCTCACCTACGAACCGTTCAACAAACTGATCGTGGTGTAGGGACAGCCCGCACTCAGGTCTCATCTTTTCTCCGCCAAACTCACGTGTGAATGCGGAAGCCCTGCGCTGGGGCTTCCTGTATTTGCGCGCCTGAGCGTCAAAAGCCGATCAGAGATCGCTGGCCTTGGCGGCATCATGCAACGCGCTTGTGCCACCGTTGCCTGACGCAGCTCGGCAAACAGCCCAACCCTGGCAAAGGAGTTATCAATGCAAGACAACATCGTGTGGACTTCTAACCTCGACAGCAAGTACGAGGTCACCGTGACACGCACCGACGGTTACCAAGGAGAACTCACCATCTCGGAAGGGGATCTGGTTCTCCATCGCGAATCCGTCGGGCTATCGTACGGCGCCACCTTCGGACCGGACACGATGGACGTGGCTGAGTGGCAGCGGATCGCGGTCGAATTTGTAGACGGACAGAAGTCTTAGCCCAATTTGCCGGCGCATCAATCTGATGGAGCCAGCTTACCTCATAACCCTGATGGTGAAGGATTCCATTGGCCGTGCTCCATGGTCTGGGAATCCTTCACTCCCACATCACTCAGTAACAGTGTGCCTTGCAGTAGGGCCCGACATGGCTTGTCTGATTGGCAAATTTATGCCACGACCTCAACTCATCATGAAAGAGTTTGAAAAAATGAAGATGGAAATGAAATTAGCCAATCCGCTCCTGATTTTTATCTATAGCCTGTCTCTGCTCTTGCTGGGTTTTGCTGGTGGCATTTATTGGCACCCCACACCGTCTGTTGCCGGTGGTCTTGCAGCCGTGGGAGCCCTATTGATGGTTTTGCACGACACACTCACATCGCTGATCTGGTTCTGGATCGCTGCAAAGTGGTCACAGCAGACCGCTCGCGCCATGCGGAGTAAATAAGCGAGTAGGAACCTTACTGTTGCTGGCAGAGCACTGGAATTTGGAGTTATGTATTATCCAGTCCCCGGACCCAGCTGCAAGACCTTG
Source organism: uncultured Acidobacteriaceae bacterium (assembly GCA_963821165.1). GTDB lineage: Bacteria > Acidobacteriota > Terriglobia > Terriglobales > Acidobacteriaceae > Granulicella. The sequence continues at coordinate 834,209 of CAWGCQ010000001.1, read as the reverse complement.
GGCATGCACCATGCGAGGCTTCCTCCGCTCGGTCCTTATGCATCTTATCCTCAACAAGGTCGGCGACGGATCGACAAACGTAGCGTCGGGCGTGGCTGCCCGGTACATCCCCGTAGGCATCGACGAATGGGGTGATCATTTGGGATGATGTAATGCCATCCATCAAACAGCAAGTCAGCGCGCCACTCAAGAGACAACGAAACGACTTCTCCGTCCTCGTGAAGGAGATGCTCGCGAAACGTTCAGGTTACCTTTGTTCGAATCCCACGTGCCGCACACCCACAAGAGGACCCCGCGACAACCCTCTCAGATCTTACGACATCGGTGTGGCTGCACAGATCTGTACAGTACTGGCAGGAGGTCCTCGTTACGATGGCGCTCTCACATCGGGGCAACTGTTTGCTATAACGAATGGACTCTGGCTTTGCAACAGTTGTGCGGAACGGATTGACATCGAGCCGGGGCTCTATCCCCCTAGCGTCTTGAGGCATTGGAGAGAAAACTCCGAACGTCAAACCGCAGATCCCCTTTATCGGCCGCCTGTGTCGCTAGAACGGGCCATGTTGCCGTGGGCTGAGCGCTATATGCCAAAACTGCTAATCCAGATGCGAGAAGATCTTGCGAAACGTCCGCAATGTAGGGTATTCACGCTTCGCCGAGAGGCGACGGCTGCTCGAGGATGGAAAAGCAATGTTTTCATCTATTACAAGGACGAGCATAAAGATCTCGATACCAAAATCGCACTCCTGCAGAATTATTATTTGGTTCATAGCATCGCGGGTAAACATCGGCATTATTTGATCAGCGAAGAATTGCTCTACTATTGCCAATTGTGAGGCGAGCATATCGGTATCGGTCACGCGCGCCCCGGCTGGCGGTGGAAGAAGGTTAGATCACTTGGAGAGCCTGTTGGCACTGCCTCTCCCTGGACCTAGCAGACTTCCTCGACTGCGCGAAATTCTTTATGCGAAATCGGGACAACATAAGCCGATATCAGCTTCGCGGGGGTTGCGGACAAATTTAGGGCAGCCAGCAGAGCTACTTCGTCATCGGTGCCCCTAAAATCCTAGATCAGGATTGACATCATGGTTATTCTCGACCGACTGACCTCTTGAATAAATCAGGACCCCATCCGTGTTGTGGTACCGAAGACAGAAACATATCGAACAAAGTCACTACAATGTCGGTTTTCTTGACGGAATAAGCTGATGCTACGTTGTCCAGCAATTGCTTTGTTCTGGCCGGCATTCTAACCGAAAGGGTGCAGATCTTCCTGTTCGCTTCTTGTCTAAGCTCTTTTGTTCTCAATACGTCAATAAATTCCGCCGTCAATTTCTCACTCGCGGCGCGGGCTTTAGGCCGTTTCTGCTTTGATTCAGTTGGCATAAGTATCTCCTCTCCATCAATCTGACAAGCGACTTGAGCACGTCCGAATCTACATCAAGAACCGCTGCTGTTCGGCGATTGAGAAATTGGACGCAACGGGTTGTAAGACAAGTTGTATTGCGAACTGGCTAGCTGAATGATTTTGCTGTTTTCTCTTAGGAAATACCGAAGTATATTTTTGCTTCAAGGCGGCCGAATACATCGGCAAATCCTCTTGTTGACGGCTGGATCAGCCGTAAATCGCTTCGATTTGCTGGGCGCGCCGCAGATTCAGTTCATGCTTGAGCGTGTGAGAGGAGACAGGAAATGGCAGGATTATCAGATCTCGGTGACAGAGCTCTAGCGGAGCTGATGCGGAAAAGCATTCGGACGGGGCCCGCCCAGCCATCGGCGTTGAACTCGGCTCAGTGGGCCACCGCGAAGGCAGATGCCCCGATCGACAACGACCTACAGGGTTATCTGCGCAGGCTGCATCGACGGCTGGATTCCTCTGAGGTCGCCGAGCTACTGGACTACAAGGTGGAGACGGTCTACCGCCGTATAAAGTGCGAGGGATTGCCTGCGCACAAAGATGGAACTCGCTGGAAATTTGACCCCGCAGAAATCGCGCGCTGGATCGAAAAGAGAGATGAGCGCCCAAAGATGATCAGACCGCCTATGAGAGTTGATGACACGACGCAGGCCTAGCTACGAGATGAGAGGTTTCACCGTGGGTAAATCATTCCGCGAGCTCTTCGCCTGGCAGCGAGCCATTGAACTTGCTGTGTCTGTGTACACGTTGACGGGTTCATTTCCACCGTCTGAGAAATTTGGTCTGTCCTTTCAACTGCGCCGCGCGTCCGTCTCAGTGGCCAGCAATATCGCCGAGGGCTACGGACGCACGACCCGTGGAGAGTACCTCCAGTTTCTCGGGCAGGCACGCGGGTCAAATTCCGAAGTCGAGACGCAACTCGTCATCGTGAGGGCGATCGGGATGAACGTCGGGCCAGAGTTGATGAGCGCCGAGTCTCTTTCCAGTGAGGTAGGGAAGCTGTTAAATGGGCTTATGAAATCCCTTCGGGCAACGCCGTGTCTCAAGCTGTAATACGAAGTGCAAACCTCGTGAAGTAGATCGATGGCGAATAGGAAGACACCAATATCAGCAGGTGCCAGAAGGGGTTCGATATGACCGTGATGGAGAAGAGCACATACGGTTCGAGTCGGAATCGGCAGCAGTGGCACATCGCCGAAGAAGCGAAAATATTACGCGCTGCATCAAGTCCCTCAGTCCCTATACCCCATTCCCTTGTTTACGGGGAGGGCGCGGGTGACGGGGAACCTGTTAGGCGGTTTTGCGCACGACTCCTTCCATACGTTCTACCGCTTGATTCGACCCAACACCGTCCGAGGATTCCCTGTCGTCTGAATCTGCTCTGAGCGCAATCGGCTGAGGTCTCGAGCCGGCCGAGCACGAACACCGATCACCTATTAACCGCTTCTGATCGTATCCATCCACCTCTCACGCGCGACCTACCCCACGCGACGTGACAGCCCAAGGCCTATCTTCCATTCCCTGATCCACGCACCTATCGCGTCCTCCTCACCGACCTCGCGAACTCGGAAGCTCGCGACCGCCTGCGCGCCGTCTGGCTCGATCCTCACTCGCTTGATCCTGCGCGTCACACCGCCAAGGTCACCCGCGAGGTCGCTGCCAAGCTAGCCACACTCGCGCGCAACCTCGAACTCAAGTATCCCGCCAAGGATGTCGCCGAGTTCCTAACCCGCTGCATCTTCACCTCCTTCGCCGAAGACGTGAAGCTCCTTCCCGAGCGCAGCTGGCTCAACCTTCTGCAAGAGCTGCTCAATACCGACAACGTCAAAGTCTTCCCGGAGATGGCCGCGTCCCTCTGGGCCACCATGAACTCCGGCGGCTTCTCGCCCATCCTCAAGAGCCACATCCTCAGATTCAACGGTGGCCTCTTCGAATCCACCACGGCCCTTCCGCTTATCGGGCGATCAACTCGCTCTCCTCATCGAAGCCGCCGACTCCCACTGGCGCGACGTCGAGCCTGCCATCTTCGGCACCCTGCTCGAACGCGCCCTCGATCCCGACGAACGTCACGCCCTCGGAGCCCACTACACCCCGCGCGCCTACGTAGAACGTCTCGTCATTCCCACCCTCGTCGAACCCCTCCGCGACGACTGGGCCGACACTCTCGCAGTCATCTCAGACCGCGAGCACGAAGGTGACACCGAGGCCGCCATCGAGATCGTCCGCGACTTCCACCGCCAGCTCTGCAACACCCGCGTCCTCGACCCTGCCTGCGGCTCCGGCAACTTCCTCTACGTCGCCCTCGAACACCTCAAGCGCCTCGAAGGCGAGGTCCTCGAAACCCTCGCCTCCCTCGGCGAGACGCAGCAGGCCCTCGAACACACCGGCCTCACCGTCGATCCTCACCAACTCCTCGGCATCGAAATCAACCCTCGCGCCGCCGTCGATCGCCGATCTCGTCCTCTGGATCGGCTACCTGCAATGGCACTTCCGCACCCGCGGCGACGCCCAGCCGCCTATTCCCGTCATCCGCAACTTCCACAACATCGAACACCGCGACGCCCTCATGACCTGGTCGCAGAAGGTCGCCGCCGTCGACGAAGACGGCAATGCGATTACCGAGTGGGACGGTGTCACGTTCAAGGAAAACCTCCTCACCGGCCAAGCAGGTCCCGGACGAGACGGCCCGCCGCACCATCTACCAATTCCTCGGGGCGAAACAATGCCAAATGGCCCGAAGCGGACTTCATCGTCGGCAACCCTCCCTTCATCGGCGGCAAGGACATCCGCTCCGAACTCGAAGGTGGCTACGTCGACGCCCTCCGCAAGGTCTACGACGAAGTCCCCGACTCCGCCGACTTCGTCATGTACTGGTGGCAGCGCGCCGCCGAACTCGCCCGCGCCGGCAAGATCCGCCGCTTCGGCTTCATCACCACCAACAGCCTCCCGCAGGTCTTCAACCGCAAGGTCGTCGCACAGAATCTCAACGCGACCAAGAACCCGCTCTCCCTCATCTTCGCCATCCCGGATCATCCCTGGATGAAAGCGCTTGCTCCTGAAGAACGCGCCGGCAATCAGGCTGCCGCGACAGCAGCTGCCGTCCGCATCGCCATGACTGTGGCCGAACGCGGCGAACACGAAGGCCATCTCTACCGAGTCACGTCGCGAAGGTGACACCAACTCCGAAGGCACCGCCGTCGAACTCGCCGAACAAACCGGCAGAATCTTCGCCGACCTGAAAATCGGGGTCGACGTATAATGGCGCTACGGCTCTGCAATCGAACGAAGACCTGAGCTGCCGCGGGGTGGTCCTTCACGGCGCCGGCTTCATCGTCTACTTCCAATGAAGCGGCCAACCTCGGTCTAGGCCGAATCCCCGGCCTCGAACAACACATACGTCCCTACCTCAACGGTCGCGACCTCACAGGTACCTCCCGCGAAAAGTCATGGTCATCGACCTCTTCGGCCTCTCGAGCCGTCAGAAGTGCCGACGACATTCCCGGAGGTCTATCAATGGGTATTCGATCGTGTGAAGCCTGAACGGGATCAGAACCGCGAGCCGCTTCATCCGCGACAACTGGTGGATCTTCGGTCGTGCCGCGCCCTGAGTTCCGTAAGCCGCTTACAAGGTCTCGCGCAGCTATATCTCCACCGTAGAAACCGCCAAGCATCGCATCTTCGTCTTCCTCGATGCATCGATCCTGCCCGACAACAAGCTCGTCAACATCGCTCTCGCGGACGGTTACTTTCTCGGCAGTTCTCTCAAGTTCGACTCATCTAGCTTGGGCGTGGGCCAATCGCGCACTCTTGGAAGACCGACCGGTGTACGTCAAGACAACTTGCTTCGACCCCTTCCCTTCCCCGCCTGCACCGACACCCAGAAGCAAACCATTCGCGATGTCGCCGAGCGCCTCGACGCCCACCGCAAGCGCCAGCAACAACTCCACCCCACCCTCACCCTAACCGACATGTACAACGTCCTCGAAAAGCTCCGCACCAACGATGAGTTTACCGAACAAGACCAGAACATATACGACCGCCGGCCTCATCGGCATCCTCCGCGAACTCCACGACGACCTCGACCGCGCCGTCTTCGACGCCTACGGCTGGCCCCACAACCTCACCACGGAACAGATCCTCGAACGCGTCGTAGCCCTCAACGCCGAACGCCGCGCCGAAGAGGGCTCCGGCCTGATTCGCTGGCTGCGTCCCGACTTCCAGGCGCCGAACGCCGTTGCCACCACTCCGCACCCTGGCTGGACTTTGCCGACGAAGCCCCCGCCGCAACCGCCCGTCGCAGGCAGCCTTGGCCCACCGGCATCCCCGACCAGTTCCGTGTCATCAAGGACGCTCTCCGCGCTGGCCCGCTCCAAACTCCCCAGCAGATCGCCGCCGGCTTCCGCCCCGCCCCCCGTACCCGCGTCGCCGAAATCCTCGCCACTCTCACGGCCCTTGGCCAGGCCCGCGAGTCCGCAGGTCGCTACTCCTTGTAGCTACTTAGGAGGGATGCACAAAGTTGGTCTCGTAGACCGGGCCCCGTCGAAAAGATCCAGACTCGCCTAAAACTACCCCATCCAAAGCAGACTGCTCTGAGTGCAGAACAGCGCTCACCCACAGGCTATGCAGCAGAACCGCTATGTCGCTCCGCTGTGGTGCGGCGAGGGGCAAGGCTGTGGGCTGGACGAGCAGGAGACTGACTGGCCATCAGCAGTCGATGGTCATTTGACGCCGTAGTTCGCGGCTTCGCACGGGGATAGTGTGCAGAAAGGGTGCCGATAAACCTAGGAGGGAAGCCCGAGCCCCGCCGGCGCCCAAGCGGCTGAGCGTCGTTGCTCACGGGTCTGCGTTCGATATTCATTTGCACCTCCCTCCCCAACGAATAGTGATTGTGCTTGCTTGATCCGTACCGCTCACTCGGACATGGGCGTTTCCGAGACGACAGCACATACGTAGTTAGCCCGATCCACCAGCGCACGCTGGCTGCTGCTTGCGCCTGCAGGCTCTTGCAGGCTCCAGTCGGCTCCAGTCGGCTCCAGCCGGGTAACTCGCGATGATCTGGACCTCAAAGCCATCCCACTGACTGAGAGAGCCGCCCCCAGAAGTTCCGAGACGGCCAACTCGCTGAGGTGCCAAATGGAAAAACCCAAAACAAACAATGGCGAAGACAAGGTCGCGTTCGAGCCGCTAGTGGACTCACGCGCAGCGTCTGCCGCCTTTGGGATTCACTACAAGACCCTTGAACTCATGGCGAGGAAGGGAAAGGTTCCGGCTGCAAAGTCCGGGCGTTCATGGCGATTCAGGCTGTCGGTCCTTAATGACTGGTTCAACGGCAAGCTGACGTCGAACCTTGAACCGAATACACAAGTAGATAAAAAGAAAGAAGAACCCCCGTAGATGAATGATCCGAAAAAAGTGTATGCAGGAAGTTTGCGCGTAGTCGCGCGCGCAAACGGGAAATGGGCCTGGCAATGGCGGTATATCGATCCGGCAACTGGGCTTAGTGGGTCGAAGTACTTCTCGGGACTTGAGTTCCCAACCGAGACGGACATCGAAACGCATCTGAAACCGTTTCGGCTCAGGCTGAATTCGGGTCAGACCGGAAAGGTCATAGTCGATCCGACTTTCGGTGATCTCTTGGACGCTTATATTGCGGAGGAGAATCTCATCGAGATCAAGAGCAGGAGACCGGGTGATCGATCCGCAAGCAAGGACGAGTTGGCTTTCTCAACGGCTAGTTCCTATCTCAGCATCTCTAAGCTTCTACGCATTCGTTGGGGAAACCTCAGGCTGGATGAATTCAAGCCGCTGGGTTTCCAGAATTGGCTCAAGACTTTGGAGGCCAAACCCAAAACCAAGGGTCACCTGAAGGCATTCGTTCATCGACTCTTCAACAAAGCAAAACTCTATGGCATGTTGGAATATCACGAAAACCCAATTGCCTTAGTCGAAGTGCGGGGTATCTCCAAACGCTCCAAGAAACCCACCGACCTCACGATCGATCAGTTCTATTTGATTTTGCGTTTGGTTCCGAATACCTATCAAGACATGTTGCTGGTCGCCCAATTCACGGGACTTCGCGTCGGCGAGTTGCTTGCGTTGCGATGGGAAGCGATAGATTTTGAGCGGCTCTGCATGAAGGTAAAGGAGGGAGTCGTCCACGGCCGCATCGGTCCGGTCAAGACGGAATACTCAGAGGACGAACTGCCGCTCGATCCAGACTTCGCCACGATACTGCTTGAGATCAAACGGAGGTCGAACGGTTCCAGTCTGTTGTTTCCAAATCCCGCCACCGGACGTTCTTATCATGCTTCTCCGATTCAGCAGGACTACATCCGCCGCGCGGGATGGTGTCTTGTTGCGTGCCCTCGTTGCGGGGCGGCTCCCGGGACGTCATGCGCAGAAGTTGATCACAATCGTGGAAAGCGTCATGCTATCCCAGTGCATAACGAGCGTAGCCAGCTTGCAACTGAGAACAAATTCGGCAGCATCGGATGGCATACATTTCGTCACACCTACCGGACCCTGCTCAGCGGCGCCGACACCCCGCTGGATGTCCAGCAAAGGCTCCTTCGCCATGCTCAAATCTCGACATTGCAGCAGTATGGGGGGCCGCCGATGGAGAACCAACGGCGGGCGAACAGTAAGGTCGCGAAAGAGCTAATGGTTGGTAGGTCGGCCCTGTAGCTTACGGCCGGCTGGATTTTTAGGCATGAAAATGGGAAACGGGCGCTCAAGGGCGCCCGTTTTGATGGATCAGGAATGGATTGGCATTCCGCTAAATGGTTGCGGGGGTAGGATTTGAACCTACGACCTTTGGGTTATGAGCCCAACGAGCTACCGGGCTGCTCCACCCCGCTCCTTGATTATATGTCGTGGTGTTGTGAGGGTCAATCGTCCGTGATTCGGAGCGCAACACGAGCGGTTGGCGAGAATGCTTGCCGCCATCGTGGTATGCCGCGCATCTAAATAAGATAAGAAGATTGAACAGCCGCCGCAACGGAACTTTTCTTGAGAAACCGCGTCTGTGATACTGTCGGTGACCCACGGATTTTACTGGGCCTAACCCGCGGGGAAATATCGAGCAGGAACGCGTCGCGGGTTTTCCGCGCGCCGCAAGAGGAGTAGACGATGACCGTTCGAAAGCTTCACAGCGCAGCGATCGCCCTGATGGCAATTAGTTTAATGTCCGGTGGGTTGGCCGTCCTGGCACAAAGCAATTCGGGGCAGGACAATTCAACGACGCTTCCGGATGCGCAGATTGAGTCGAATGTGCTCAGAGCGCTGGCCAGTGCTCCGGAGCTGGCTTCACAGAATATTCAGACGTCCACGGTGTATGGAACAGTGACGTTGACAGGTAACGTCCATGATGAGGCGATGCGCACGACGGCCGAAAATCTGGCGGCGCGGGCGCAGGGAGTCAAGAAGGTCGTGGATGAGTTGGTGCTGGGCGACACGCCACCGCCAGCGGCGGGCGATCAGCAGGCGCTGGGAGGTCAGAATGGCGCTCCGGCCAATGGCCAGCCGGGCGGATCACAAAACATGGTTTTACAGTCAGATGGAACCTATGCGCCAGCTCCGGGGCAGGCTGGCGCGCCTCCGCCGCCGGACCAGGCAATGCAGTACGGCGCACCACTCCCACCACCTGACGAACCGCAGATGCAGGGGCAAAGCGTGCCGCCTCCTGAGAGCAGCGAGGGACAACAGGGGCCTCCGGATGGACGGCAGCCCATGAATCAGAACTATGGACCGCCAGCCAACAATGCTCCCATTCCGGGCGGGCAGCAGGCTGGAATCCCCGTCACGGTTGCCCCGGGATCGATTCTGCGCGTTCGCATCAATCAGGGACTGGATTCCAACCGTATTCAGCCGGGTACAGCCTTTGACGGGACGGTCCTAACGGACGTCGTGGCTGACGGCCAAGTCGCGATCCCTCGCGGGGCCACGGTGAGCGGAGTAGTGGTAGCGGCTAAGAAGGCTGGCACGTTCAAAGGCCAGGGCCAACTGGCGCTGCAGATCAATAGCCTCACGCTGGGTGGCCAGGTTTACCCGCTGGATACAGAGGTCTGGTCTGCAACTGGCCAGGATAAGACAGGCGGGACAGTAGGAGCCACGGTCGGTACAAGTGCTTTTGGAGCCATCCTTGGCGGAATTGTGGGCGGCGGAGCAGGCGCGGCGATTGGCGCGGGGGCCGGTGCAGGTGTCGGTCTGGCTGGATCTGCCGCCACGCCCCGCGGCCAGGTCATCATCCCGCCAGAGTCAGTGCTTACGTTCCAGATCGCGGCGCCAGCGACGGTGAGAACCGTGTCCGAGAGAGAGATGCAGCGGCTTGCCTACCAGGCTGGGCCAGCCCAGGTCCGCTACTATAGCCCGTATTACGGCTACTACTATGGTCCTCCCCAGTAGGCAGTTCAGAACCCGAAAACGGAGGCTGCGGGACGCTTCGCAGCCTCTTTGCGTTGGGGGGCCGGTCTTCTGGGCAAAGCAATCCCGCCAGGCAGCTGCAGCTGATTTATACTTTGCATGAGCCCCTGCGAGCAGGAGTGGTGCGTCTCGCAGGAGATCGCGCCCCAGCCGTGCGCAAAAATCCCGGGCAGCGTGGTCTCCGTCGGAGATCCGCCTGAAGTGAAGGTCGTTAGCCAAGCATGATCCGCATTCTGCAGCAAGACAGCCGCATCATCAAAGTTATCTTTGCGCTCATTATCGGCGCCGCCATCGTCACAATGGTCATCACCCTTGTACCGGGCATCTTCGATAATGGTGTCGCCAACGATGCCAGCGTCTACGCAACCGTGCACAGTCCGGGCGTGATTGGCCGGATCGTCGGAGAGACGACGACCATCAAGACGGTTGATGTGCAGCGTGTCGCCGAGCAACAGATGCAGCAGCAGCAGCTGCCCGACTTTTATCTGCAGTTCATCATGCAGCGCGCCGGCCAGGCGCAGGTTGTACGCGCCGTTTTGAAGCACGAAGCTGACCGTCTCGGCCTTCAGGTTTCCGACGAGGACCTGCGGAGCTTCCTGCAGCACGGCCCGTATGCCCAATATCTCTTCCCCGGCGGCACGTTCATTGGCCAGGACCAATACGTCAACTTTGTCGAGTCGGCCTTCCGGCTGCCAGTGGCACAGTTCCAGGACGAGGTGAAGTCGGACATTGAATTGCAACGGCTGCAGGCGCTGGTCACCGGCGGAGTGAGCGTACCGGACAGCGCTGTTCGCGCCCAGTATTTGCAGACCGGAACGAAGGTGAAGTTCGACTACGCGGTTATCTCGGGGTCGGACATCAAGGCCACCATCAATCCTTCGGATGCTGAACTGGAAGCCTTCTTCAAGAGCAATGCCGTGCACTACGCGAACGCCATTCCTGAGACGCGCAAGATCGAGTTCTTCAGCTTTGAAACCTCGAATCTTCCCGGAGGAGCTCCTGCGGTGAGCGATGCAGATGCGCAAGCCTACTACCAATCGCATCTCGACCAGTACAAGACGCCCGAGCAGGTGAAGACGCGCCACATCCTGATCGCCGTGGCCAAGGGCGCCGACGCGAAGACGGATGCTGCGGCGAAGGCTAAAGCGGAAGACATCCTGAAGCAGATCAAGGCAGGCGGAAACTTCGCAGATCTCGCCAAGAAGTACTCTGACGACCCGGGCAGCAAGGATCAGGGCGGCGAGCTGCCCATGATTGCAACCAGCTCCCTCGATCCGGCTTACGCGCAGGCGGCGATGGCGCTCAATCCCGGCCAGACGTCGGGCTTGGTGCGGTCGTCGTTCGGCTATCACATCATCCAGACGGAAGCGAAGCAACCGGCGGAGGTGAAGCCCTTCGCAGCGGTCAAGGCTTCGATTGTCGAGCAGTTGCAGAGCCAGAAGTCAGCTGCCGCAGCGCAGAATTACGCGACGCAGCTGACCGCCGAGGCGCAGAAGAACGGCCTGGAGAAGACGGCTGCCGCCCACAATCTCCACGTCATTACGACGGACTACGTCGCGAAGGATGGAATCATCCCCAGCCTGGCCGATTCCACTGGCCTGCTTGCCGCGGCTTTCAACGCTCCCCAGGGCTCCGCTCCACAGAGCGCCTCCAGCGGCGAGGGCTATGCCATCTTCCAGGTGGAGGACATCAAGGCCGCCCACGCTCCGGATTTTGCGAGCTACAAGTCTCATATTCTTGACGATTACCGCTCGCAAAAAACGCCCGAGTTGCTGAACGCGCAACTGATCAAGCTCTCCGACCTGGCCAAGAAGCTGGGAGATCTGCACAAGGCCGCAACCCAGATGAAACTCACGGTCAAATCCAGTGACCTCGTCGGTCGCGATGCGCAGATCACCGACATTGGTTCGCTCACCGGTGCGGCGTCGGTAGTCTTTACGATGCCGGTCGGCGGAATCTCCGGGCCCATCAATGAAGGCGTCAATGGAGCCGTCCTGCAACTCACCGATAAGCAGGAGCCCAGCGCGGCCGAGATTGCGCAGCATTTCGACGAGACCAAGCAGACCCTGCTCAACCAGCAACGCCAGGAAGCCTTCAGCGTCTTTGTCGACTCGCTCATGAACCGGTACGAGAAGGCTGGAGCCATCATCTACAGCAAGAAGCCGGCTCAATCTCCGCTCGGCAGCTAACTTGAACTCTGATTCATCCTCGTGTAACCGACTCATGTGCGACAATCCCGCACAAGAGTCGGTTACAGTTGTTTGCGCCGGCATCCCCAGCCGCGCGATTGCACGTCCTACGCAGCAGGGCCAATCGCTGTGGGGAGTCGCTGTGGTACCTGGAAGGGTGGAAGATGAACGCTGAGCGTATCTCCGGCGTGCTGCTTCACGTCACCTCGTTGCCGTCGTTTGGCGGCGTGGGAGACTTTGGGCCGGCAGCTTACGGTTTCGTTGATTTTCTCGCCGCGGCCAAGCAGCGCCTGTGGCAGGTATTGCCGCTCAGCCCCACGGGTTATGGCAGCTCGCCCTACTCCGCGCTGTCCGCGTTCGCTGGCAATCCGCTCCTGATCAGCCTGGAGTTTCTGGTGCGCGATGGTTGGCTGGGTGCGGATCGCCTGCAGAACGTCACGGGCGGCTTGCCGGGGCATGAAGGCCCCTGCGACTTTGCTACGGCCTTCGACAAAAAGATTCCGCTGATCGAAGAAGCTGCGGCGAACTTCCTCGATCGCGCTTCGCAGGAAGACCGTCTGCGTTTTCAACGCTTCTCTCAGGACAACCTCTCCTGGCTCACGGATTACGCGATCTACAACATCCTCCGTCGCCGCTTCAACTACTTGAGCTGGAATGAGTGGCCGCCCGAGTTTGCCGGTCGCCAACCTGACGCGATGACCCGCCTGATGACCGACAGTGGCCGCGAACTCGCCATCGAGCAGGTCGTGCAGTTCTTCTTCAACGAGCAGTGGGCCGCGCTGCGAGCGCATTGCGCAGAACGCAATGTCCTCATCTTGGGTGATGTCGCGATCTTCGTCAGCTACGACAGCGCAGACGTTTGGACGCATCCAGAGATCTTTGAGCTCGACGAAAGCCTTCATCCGATCCGTGTCTCTGGCGTTCCGCCCGACTATTTTTCAGTGAGCGGACAGCGATGGGGCAATCCGCTCTACAAGTGGTCACTCCTGCAGGAGAATGGATTCGACTGGTGGGTCGCCCGCATCCGCCGCGCGCTCACCCTGTACGACGAGGTCCGACTCGATCACTTCCGCGGCTTTGAGGCCTACTGGTCCATTCCTGCCGAGGAGAAGACGGCCGTGAATGGCCAATGGATCAAGGCCCCGGGCCACGCGCTCTTCAACCGGCTGAAGGAGATCTTTGGCGAGCTGCCATTTATCGCAGAAGACCTCGGGCTGATCACGAAGGAAGTCGACGAACTCCGCGAGTACTTTGGCATGCCCGGCATGCGCATCCTGCAGTTCGGCTTCGCGAATCGTGGAGGCCATCTCTATCTGCCCCACCGTTACGTTCCCAACACCGTCGTCTACACCGGCACACATGACAACAACACCACCCTGGGCTGGTGGCGTGACGATGCCACCGAGGTAGAGCGCGCCAATGTTCAAACCTACCTGCACCGCATCGAGAAAGGCACCGACATCGTCTGGGCGATGATCAAGGCAGCTGCGGGCTCTGTCGCCACCACCTGCATCTTTCCCCTGCAGGATCTCCTGCAGCTCGGCAGCGAGGCACGCATGAACACCCCGGCAGCCGCAGTGGGAAATTGGACCTGGCGATTTAGCCTGGATGCGCTGCACCCTGAACTCGCCGCGCAAATGGCTGCCATCATGGAGATGACTGACCGTGACGGCTACCAGGCGCCCACCGAGGGCTTGGCGGCCGGTGGGCCAACCGACGAGGCTTCGCTGCGGGTCCGCGAAGGGGCAAAAGCCTGAGTCGCAGGGCTCTTTCTGCATCCCGATTCCGTGTTCACCCGCAACCGGGTAAACTAATAAAAACGAGGAGACATCCGTGCCACTTTCCGGTGAAGCCATTCGCACCATGAACTACGTCGACGACATCTCAGTCACCCTGCGCCGCATCCTGTCGGTGCTTCCTGTGCTGACCCCCGAAGAGCGTGAGCGCGTCGCCGAGCACATTCGCCACGCCGAGCCAAGCTACGAGTCGGTCATCACCGCGGTTTCCACAAAGTAGGCTCTCGCGTTCACCGCTGGCCACGATCTAGTGCGCTGCGTCAGGCTCAGCTTTGTACGCCTTTTCAATCAGCGCGCGTGCCTCATTGACGGCGCCTTGCGTGTTGTCCTTCGTCTGAATTGCCAGCCGGTACTCATTCAGAGCACGCTCGCGCTGACCAGCGATATCGAAGAGCTTTCCCAGGTTCACGAGACTCCAGACCTGGGTCCACTTCGGATCGCCGTCACCGCGCAGGCAGTCGCGGAAACTGTTCGCGGCCGCCTGGTAGTTCTTCTGCGCAACATAGACCTCTGCCAGCCGATAGTTCGCCAGCGAGCTTCCGCGATCCACCCCAAGCGCCTTCTGGTACGCCGCGATCGCGCCATTCTGATCGCCCTGCGCCAACGCCTGCTGGCCCAGAAGAATGTCGGTTCGAACCGTCAGCTCCGGCGTGCTCTTCAGCAGCCAGTTGTCGGGATCCAGGATGATCCTGGTCGGTCGGCCAAACGTCTCAATCGAATACTGCGCCGCGCTGCCCGATACATCCACGCGCCGGTCAACAGTTTTCCCTTCGGTCTCGATGCGGAGTTCCACGGGCATGGAAAACAGATCGAGATCCTGCGACACCGAACCCACGGTCCGAAATCCCTTGTCGCCGCCAAGTCGAAAGACGCTGTAGTTATTGGTATACGCGGGCGCCCCCGTTCCATCCAGCCACTGTGAAAAGAACGCGGTCAGTGGCAGCTTGGAAATACTCCCGGCCAGCATCTCCACATCGGCTGTGCTCACGCCCTTATCCGCATACTGATTGACCAGCGCCCGTAGAAACTGCTGGAACACCGCATCGCCCATCTCCCAGCGCAACATGTGAAATACCATCGCGCCCTTTTCCAGCGTCATCGACTGAAACTGCGGCGAGAATGGATCCACGCGCCCCAGCGATGTCAGAGGCACAGTGTCATACGCCAACGCGCCGGCCTCCACATCCGTCAGAGCGCTATCAAACGCCGCCTTCCCCGTCGTCTCCTCCAGGTACATAAGCTCCGCATAGCGGCTCATGCCATTCGTAATCCATGCATCGCTGAGCGTCGCTGGGGACACCTTCGATCCCCACCATTGGTGCGCCACAGTGTTCGCCAGCAGCCGCGCCCCTGCATGGCTTGGCTTAATCGCAATCACCCCCGGCGCCCATGCGGCCGAAACGGAATCATCTGGTAACTCCACCACGTCCAGATGATCTGTCTCAGCGCTGCCGTACGCGCCGCTCATAGACCCGAACACCTGCGACACCGTCGTCGCAATCTCCACGCCTTTGGACTGGTTCTGCGGCGTCAGATAGACCCGGACATTCGACGCTCCCGGCGCAACGATCGCCGGCAGAAACCTTCCCACGACAATGCTTCCCGGAAACCCCGGTTTGCTCCAGTTGAAGTTGAACTGCGTCCTCAGCCCGCCGACATCGTCCACTACGGACGACGCACCGCTGCCTATCACCGTCTCGCCTTTAGGGACCGTGACCTGAATCTCCGCAGTGAAGCGGTCCGTGAACAGCCCCGGCATCGCGATTGGAAACCAACGCCCCGGATACAGCAGTGCGCTCACTGGATCGTGCACCTGCACAAAATCAATCCCGTGCGCCGGACTCGTAGCCAGCGTAGGCACGCCAGCGTAGGTAAAGGTCCATGTCACGCTGCTGCCTTTGGGGATCAGGGCCGCAGGCGTCACACTGACAGTCGAGTCCACCGGATCGCGCACGCAAGTCAAACTGCCGTGCGCCCCATCGCTCACGCTCTCCACTTGCAGCGCATTGTTCAGACCAAACACCGCGACATCGAGATCTTCCAGCGCGGTGAATGTTACCGCCGCCGTCGCGCTCAGCCTTCCCGTTGCAGGTTCGATCTCAACGTGGATCACGTAGCCGCTCACATGTATCTGCGGTCGGAGCGGAATCGCCGCCCGCGCGTCCGTGGCTATACCGAGCGCGAACGCCACAACGACGAACAATGAACGCACGATCGAGTTGGCAGACCTGAAGCTACGCATCGGACACCGTCGAGAGTAGGCGAACCACAGCATCCGCCACGCGTGCAATCGGCGAAGCATTTGCGGGTTCTCCGGGTCTGTTATCAGGAACCAGCAGCCGTCGCACCTCGCTCAGCCCGCGAATCTGCCGCTCGCGTTCTGGTCCATCGTTGAGCAGCGGTGTCAGCGCCGACGCAACGTTAGCAGCGGTAAAGTCTCCCTGCAGAAGCTCCGGAACCAGCCTTTGTTGCGCTATCAGATTCACCATCGATACAGGAAGATTCCCGTGAAGGTCCCGCTTCGCGTTGAGCTCCTCCGGATACTCCACCAGCTTCTTTACCAACGCAAACGTCAACGCCGACACACGGTAGACCACCACAAACGGATTGCCGACAACCGCCGCCAACACGGTCGCCGTCCCGCTCGCAACCACCGACGCGCGTGCGTGAAACAACGCCTCGACAGCATCGGGAACAAGCGTGAGTCGCAGCGTGGAAGCCTCGGGCCCAAAGTACCTCAGATGCTCGGCATTCAACTCCTCGATGAACTTTTGCAATGCGCCTTTGTTGATTGTCGACGCGACCGGCAGCAGGAACTCATATCGAGTATGCGCCGCCGGATCGGTCGGCTGCCGCGTCGTGTCGCCGTCAAACGTGGTGTACGCCGCAGAGCTGCTGATCAGATCGCTCATCGCCAGCTCATGCAACGCCGGCAGGTTTGCGTGGATCTCCTTCCATCGGCTCCCCGGCAGCAGCGCAATCCAGGTCTTCGCCGGATCCAGCCCAAACGTAGCTGCATACGCGTCACGAGTCATCGTCATTGCCGCGTTCCCCGTCAATGGATGCCCAACGAACTCCGCATCCACGCCACGTTGCTGATAGAAAGTTTCCTCAAACGGAAAGATCACCAGCATCTTGTCGACGCGCTGCTGCACCCAGCGCAAACGGGCGCGTTTCCAGGCCCATAATTGCGGGCTCACAAACCAAACCACCGGAACGCCTGCTCGATTTAGATGTTTCGCAAGCCGAAAGTTCACATCTGGAAAGTCAATCAGCACGGCTACATCCGGCCGTGTTCGTCGAATGCTCGCAACCAGCTTGCGATAGCTGGTGTAGATGTGGGGAATGTGTTGAAGGATCTCGGTCAGCCCCATGACAGCGACGTCCTCGGCCCTGACCACGCGTTGCTGCCCGGCCTTCTCCATCTCGCTTCCGCCAAGTCCCGTGAAGCTGGCATCAGGAAGTCGCTCGCGAATGGCGGCAATCAACCCCGCGCCGTACACGTCACCGGACGCCTCGCCGGCGGAAAGAAAGATTCGCGGGTTGGACTTCATAGCGATGTACCAAGTCTATCTCTGCATTTACGATGTGGTCATCGGAGGTCGCATTATGGCTAGTCGAGCCCGAACCTTTCACGCGCCCCTCGAGCAGGGAAGTCTGGCTCTCGGCTGGATCATCGCGCGCGTCCCGTTTGATCCCGCCGAGGTGTGGCCGAAGATGATTCGCCTGAGGGTGCGCGGCGAAATCAATGGCTTCGCCTTCCGCACCTCGCTCTTTCCCGATCCCCGCGGCGGTTTCTATCTTCTCGTAAATCGCGCGATGCAGAAGGAGGCCGGCGCCTCCCTCGGCGATACCGCCGACTTCCGACTCGAACCCGATCTCGACGCCCGCGCCGCCGAGCTTCCCGATGAACTCGCCGTCCTGCTCGATGACGAACCCGGTCTTCGCCCCTGGTACGACTCGCTCACCGAGTACACCCGCCGCGAGATTGGCAAATGGATCACCAGCGTGAAGACCGACGCCTCCCGCATGAAGCGCTCCGGGCAGATGGCGGAACGTCTTCTCGCGACCATGGAGGCCGAAGTCGAGCTCCCGCCGCTGATCGCTGCCGCCTTCCGCCGCAATTCGAAAGCGCGCGCGGCGTGGGACAGGCTCACCCCGATGCAACGACGTCAGCAGCTCATGGCGGTTTTCTACTATCAGACCCCGGAGGCACGCGAGCGGCGCGTCGAAAAGATCGTCACCATGTTGCTCGAGAATGAAAACAAGCGCCGTCCCTAGGCCGGTATCGCCGCCGCAGCATCCGCGTCCAACTCCTGGTCCTTATACTGCAACTCATACAGCTTGTAGTAGAGCCCATGCATGGCCAGGAGCTCCTGGTGCGTCCCCTGTTCGCGCAGCTTGCCCTTGTGCATTACCAGAATCGTATCCGCCCGCTGAATTGTCGACAGCCGATGCGCAATCAGCACAGACGTTCGTCCCGTGATCATGCGCTCCAATGCGAGCCGCACCCGAATTTCCGTCTCGGTATCCACCGAGCTGGTCGCTTCATCAAGGATCAAGATCCCGGGCCGATGCGCCAGCGCGCGCGCAAAGCTGATCAGCTGTTTTTGACCTGTCGATAGCGTGGAGCCCCGCTCCAGCACCGGCTCCGCAAAACCCTGCGGGAGCGTCCGGATGAAATCCGCGACATTGACCTCTTCGGCTGCATGAGCGACCTCGTCTTCTGTAATCCAGTTGGAGCCCAGCCGGATATTCTGTGAAATCGTGCCTGAGAAGAGAAACGGATCCTGCAAAACGACGCCGAACCGCCGCCGCAGTTTGCGCAGGTCCTGCTCGCGAACATCTACGCCATCGACAAGCACAGCTCCGCGCTGCACGTCGTAGAACCGCATCATCAGCGCTGTAATCGTGGTCTTGCCAGCGCCGGTGTGGCCAACGATGGCAGCGGTTGCGTCGGGGTCAACCGTAAAGCTCACACCGCGCAGGATCCACTCAATATCGTGGGATCGACCGAGCTCATCCTCTGAGAGGATTTGTACCCGCTCAAGCTGCTCAGCCGTCAGCTTCTGGTAGGTGAACCAGACACCGCGAAACTCGATGCGTCCCGTGCCATCGCCTTGCACTGGATGAGGGATGCTCTTGATCTCTGTGTCGGTGTCAAGCAGCTTGAAAATTCTTTCCGACGCGGCCATTGCTGCCTGCAGAATGTTGTACTTGTCGCTGAGGTCCTGGATCGGCCGGAAGAACCGTTGCGCATATTGGATAAAAGCAATCAGGATGCCGAGCGTGACCACCGGATGCAGAAAACCGGCATGCGCCGCCAGTGCCGGATTCGCATGCAGCACCGCGATTCCGCCGCGCCAGATCACCAGCGCGATGGCAATCGAGCTCAAGAACTCGACCACCGGATAGTAAAGTGCGTAGGCGAAGATCGCGTCCGTCCACGCCTTTTTGTTCTCATCGTTGACGGCCGAAAACTCATTGAACGCCCGCCGCTCGCGATTGAACAGCTGCACCACGCTCATGCCCGACACGTACTCCTGTGTGAAGGAGTTGATCTTCGCCGTCGCCGCACGCTGCCTTCGATAGCTCTCCCGCACGTGGCGCCGAAACAGATGCGTCGCGTACAGGATGAGTGGGATCACCGAAAGCGTGAGAACTGCCAGCAGCCAGCTCATCTTCACCATGATCGCCACGATGAAGGCCAGCACAAACACGTCCTCAAAGATCGCCAGCACGCCCGACGTAAACATGTCGTTGAGCGCGTCGACGTCCGAAGTCAGTCGCGTCACCAGGCGGCCTACCGGATTGCGATCGAAGAACCCGACGTGCATCTGCTGAATATGCCGAAAGATCTGCCGCCGCAGATCGAACATGATCTTCTGCCCAGTCCACTGCATCATGTAGGTCTGCACAAACTCCAGGCCGAAGATGAGTCCCAGCGAGGCAAGGTACAGGATGGCAATCTCAGTGACGCCACGAACCGGGGCGGAACTCAGTTTGTCGGCTAGCCACGAATGGTTCTCGTGCGTGGGGGCAAAATACTTGTCTACGGCCACTTTCACGAAGTAGGGCCCCAACACGTCGCTAGCCGCCTTCAGCACAATTGCCACCGCCGAAACGGCAACCTGCAGCTTGTAAGGCGCGAGATAACGAACCAGCCGCCGCATCAACCGCCCGTCATACGCTTTGCCGACAACGTCGTCGTCTGCAGTCCTGCGCGAATCATCCGGTTTGATCGGCTGTGGGGGTGAGTCCGTTTTTTTCTGTTCGCCGGCCATCGCTTCCATTTTAGAAGGTTTGATGTCTGCGCAGCCGGTTCGATGCGCATCGTCGCATGAAAGAATGGAGATATGGATGTGGCTGGGCCGAATTCGAGGGTTGCACTGTCGGAGGGAGACGCGGCGCTGGGCGTATACGTCTCTGTGCCTTTCTGTCGCGCCAAGTGCAGCTTTTGCAACTTCGCGTCGGGCGTTTCCTCACCCCACGTCATCGAAGCCTACGTGACAAAGTTGTGCCAGGAGATCGCGTCCGTCGCCTCCACCGCCGAGCGGCTGCAGGCAGATCTTCCGCACACCGTGGACACCATCTACTTCGGCGGAGGAACCCCGAGCCTGCTGGAACCAGCGCAGCTTCGCCGAATCTTCACCGCGCTCCGCGAGACCTTCGAGATCACGCCCGGCGCCGAAATCACGCTCGAGGCTGCGCCGGGTCAGATCGCCGACGTCCTCCTCGCCGAAGCTCAGGATCAGGGAGTGAACCGCATCAGCCTCGGCGTGCAGTCGTTCGTCGACCGAGAGAGCGCCGCAGTCGGCCGAAGCCATACCGAGCGCGACTGCACCCACGAAATCCTCCGGCTTCAGGCAGCGGGAGTAACCGATGTTGGCGCCGACCTGATCGCCGGCCTCCCCTACCAAACATCCGCTAGTTGGCAGCACTCGCTCGATGTCGCAACCAGCATCGGCCTGACCCACCTCAGCATCTATATGCTTGAAATTGACGAGGATTCACGCCTCGGACGCGAGGTCATGGCCGGCGGTCAGCGCTTCCACGCTCACTGCGTTCCTGCCGATGAACTCTCCGCGGAGTTCTACGAAGCGGCGTCCGCCTGGCTACCGCAGCATGGATTCCCGCAATACGAAATTTCGAACTTCGCACCCTCATCCCATCAGTCACGCCACAATCGCAAATACTGGCAGCGCGATCCTTACATCGGCTTTGGCCTCGACGCCCACTCGATGCTCCTGCGACCCTACGGCGCCGTTCGCTTCGCCAATCCAGAAGAGCTCGCGCACTACGCTGCCAAACCAATTCCCACTCCAATCGATATCTTTCAGCGCGAGGCTTTCGAAGAAACCATCTTTCTTGGCCTCCGCATGAACGAAGGGGTTAGCGTTGCGCAGTTGCACGAGCAATTTCCGAGCGAACTCATCGCGCCTGCGGAAGACGCTGCGCGAGAGCTGATTCGCGAAGGTCTCATGATCGAACAGGACGAACGCTGGCAGCTAACACTTCACGGCCGCCTGCTCTCGAATGATGTATTCACAAATCTATTGATGGGCGTCGCGGTCTAAGCGGTCCCAGGAGGAAACGTGGCAGCAATATCGAACGTGATTGATCTTCGCAGCGACACCGTCACCCGTCCCACCCCCGCGATGCGTGCGGCCATGGCTGCCGCCGAGGTCGGCGACGATGTGTATGGCGAAGACCCCACCGTCAATCGCCTGGAGGCACGCGCTGCCGAGATCTTCGCTCGCGAGGCTGCCATCTTCGTTCCCACCGGAACTATGGGGAACCAGATCGCCATTCGCCTCCATACGCAACACGGCCAGGAAGTCATATGCGAGGCTCGCTCGCATATTCTCGACTGGGAGATGGCGATGATGTCCGCGTTTTCCGGGTGTTTGCCGCGTACCATCGCATGGCGAGCGAGGTGTGCTCACCTGGTCGCAGATTCGCACGGCCATTGCGCCGAAGCTTTACTACCGAGCATCCACTGGCCTGATCAGCCTGGAAAACACGCACAACATGGCAGGAGGCACCGTCACCCCTCTTCCGATTTACGAAGAGATCTGGCAAGGGGCCGCAGACGCCGGCTTGCCCACGCATCTCGACGGAGCGCGTGTCTTCAATGCGGCCGTCGCTCTGGGCATCAGCGTCGCAGAGCTGACGCGCGGCTTCGACACCGTAAATTTCTGTCTCTCCAAGGGCTTGGGCGCACCTGTAGGTTCTTTACTTGTCGGATCGCGCGCCTCCATCGATCGCGCGCGCATCTATCGCAAGGCGCTCGGTGGAGGCATGCGCCAGGCCGGAATTCTCGCGGCGGCCGGCTTGATCGCTCTTGAACAAGGTCCGTCGCGTCTCCACGAGGACCACGCCAATGCACGTCTGTTGGCGGATGCCATTGCGACCTGCCAGTCTGCCGACATCGATCTCGCGTCCGTTCAGACCAACATTGTTTTCTTTACGCTCAAGAACGCCGGAGACGCCCCCGCTCTCGTCGCAACGCTGAAGAGCGAGGGCATTCTGTGCAGTGCGATCGGCCCGCACGCGGTTCGCCTGGTCACTCACTCCGACGTCAGCCGTGAGCAATGCGAATACTGCGCCGCTGTCCTCGTTCGGTTGCTTAAGAAATGATTCGCTACTTCTCCGCAACATCCAGCGAGCCGTCGCTCGGCCAGTGCAGCAGCCGCGGCAATAGCGGGTAGAACAACCCGAGCTGTATCGGCAGGTTCCCACCTGGCAGTCCACGGCGAACCTCAGCGTAAGCCTCAAGCTGCGCTTTGTACTTCGCGATCTCGGTCGCCTCAAACTCTTCGTCAGAGCGCGGACCTTGCAGTGTGGTCTTGAAGTCGACGATCCATATGTGGCTCTCGCCGCCCGACAAAGGCCGGGGCCCTGCGAGAAACGTGCGATCCACACGCAGTCCACGCGAACCAAGCGATGCCACTGTCAGCGCCCGTTCGCTCGCGGCCAACGGCTGCGGCGATAAGACCCATCGCCCCACCGGGTCGTGAAGCGTCAATGCGAGCGCTCTTTGTGCTCGCACAGCTTCACGCGCAACCAGTGCCGGAGGCAGCCCCTCTCCGCGCAGACTTGCCGCGAGTCTGGACTCCCACGACGGGAGTTCCGCGAGCAACTCGTCGCACGTTGAGTCACGCCCCAAGCGCGCGGCCACTATTTGCAGATAGCGATGCACCACGTTTCCGAATGCACGGACTGCAAAAGAGCCTTCCGGCCGATCAAACGCGATCGAGTGGCGCAGCGCCGATGCAGCTGGATAGGACAGCCGTTGCTCCTTCGCTTCGCGAAAGCGTTTCACTGGATCGAAGCTGAGTGGAAGCCTTTCAATCGTCGGAACCAACCCTTCGACGAGCTCATCTTCGAGGACGTCCGCCGCGGCTGCCAGCGCGAGACCCTCGTCAACATCGTCGTTCAGAGAGTAGATCAATTGCTGCTCGGTCGATGGTGTTGCGACCGCGAGGAACTCTTCAAAATATTGCGCCGCCGCCGCCCAGCAGGCGCGCAGCAGACTGTTATACCGCGGCTGAACAAGCTCCCCCTTCGTGCTGAGAGTTGCGGCGCCAAAGAGATGCAGCTCTTCGCATGCGCGTGTGGCTGCGACATAGAAAACCCGCTTATTCTCGGCGGCCTCGCGCTTTGCGCGGATGCCGGTAAGCCAGCGGCTCAATCGGTCATTTTTGGTACCCCTCTGCCCAATGGGCGCCAACACGACGCTCGCAGCCGCGTCCCCTTCGTCCGCGCCATCGAACTCCAGCCAGTTGAGCAGCACGCTATGCGATTGCCCTCCGCCGCGTTCCAGTCCCGGCACCAACACAAGGTCCCACTCCAGGCCCTTGGCTTTATGAATGCTGAGCAGCTCGACCGGTAATCTTCCGTCAATCATGGACGCCGACGCCGGTTCAGCATAGAGGTTGTTCAGTCGGCGCTTCAAGACGCCGAGGTCGACGCGATCTGCTTCTTTCTCCACCTCGCGCAACACCTGCAGGTAGCGTTGCACATTGTTCCGGCGATCGGCAGACAACGCAACATCGCCACCCAGGGAATGCCAGGTGCGTTCGACGTGAGTAGCAAGCGACGTGCGGCCAATGGTGGCAACTGCTGTCTCGAGCAATGGCCACGCACGATCAAGCAGCCTCTGCCCCTCCTCGCTGACAAACCCGCGCCGCTCACGCACCAGGTGCGCGACGGAGGCGCCGGGATCGGCGTCTTCACCTTCTCCAGTGAGTGCCAGCAGATCTGCCAAGCCGAGCCCACACCATGGCGCATGCAGCACCGCAAGCCACGCAATGCGATCGGAAGGATGCAACAACGCCCGTGTAAGCGCGAGCGCATCCAGCACTTCCGGCAACTCATCCAACGGATCCAGATCGATGGCGCGATAGAGAATGGGTCCATCGCCGTAATCCTTCTTGAACTCCGCGATCACTGCCGAGAGATGACTCTTCGCCCGCCCCAGCACTGCGATACGCCACGGCTTGAGTTGCGACGATGCACTTCGGCTGGCCGGTAGTGGCATAGACAGGCGCTCTTCAACGATGCGCCGAATGCTGCGAGCTTCCTGTGCTGCGTGATTACTGCGCGAATCTTCCTTTCCAAGGATTACCGGATGCCAGACCACGCCCGCATCGCCCGTCCGATCGCGCACCGCAGCGGCCTCCACAAACGGAACATCAATACCCTCGCTCCCCAATAAACGCTCATCACCTGGTCGTGGAAAGAGAGCGTCGAATATCCCATTGAAGTTCGACACCAGCTCGGCCTGCGAGCGAAAGTTAGAAGTCAGTTGCAGCGGCTCCAGTTCGATCTCGCCCAGCATCTGGTCTTTCATGGTCCGCAGGAAACGCTCAACGCGTGCCTGACGAAAGAGGTAGATCGATTGCTTTGGGTCGCCCACGAGGAAGAGAGTTTGCGTGTGTCCATCCCAGGAACGCGTCAGCAGATCAAGCAGTTCATATTGGCCAGAAGACGTATCCTGCATCTCGTCCACCAGCATGTGGCGCAAGGTTCCGCCGGCCGAAAGCGCCAGATCGCTGGAGCCTTCGTCTGAAAGGAGCGCCTCGCGCGCAGAGAGCGCAACCTCGGTGAAGTCGCATTCGCCGCGCTCCGCGAAGAGCAGTCGCAGTTCCGCGAGCGCATGCCGCAACACACGGAAGAGCGCCTTCGCAACCTCCCACTGATCGTCCGGATACTTCGCCGGCGGCAGCGCAAGCACACCGGCCAGCGTTTCGCGAAGTTCGTCGCTATGAATTCTCTGTACTAAATCTTTGAGTTGCGCTGCGGCCGCCTTCGGAATCTCGAACTTCACGTCCGCCCGCGAATGCCTCTTGCGCCAATCTCCATCCGCCTTCAATACCAGCCAGATCAGCGCCACCCAATGATCGAGATGTTCGGCAACTGCCTCGGGAGGATCGTGCCTGCCCGCGCAAATCGCAATCGGCGAGGGATTGTCCTCAAGCCCAGGCTCGAAGCCAAGCTGCGCTGCCAGCGACGTCAGATCCCCAAGAACATCTGCAGGCAATGCACGCAGCGCACGGGAAAGCCCAGCACACACAATGCTCTCCAGCGATCGTTCGAGCTTCGTGCGCACGTCGCGATCAAGCTCTGCATCATCGGTTGCATTCGGTGCGAGGGGAACCAGCTCGCCCCATTGCTCACGAGTCCTCAGCATCTCTGCCAGCAGCGTTTCGCAGTCAGCCAGGTTACCATCGCGATGCAACAGAACGGTGCAAAGCGCCGCATGCAAGGCGGCATCTTCACCACCAAGCTGCAGGAGAGTTCGCCGCGCTGCCAGCCGATACAGCGGCTCCGCATCCTCGATCGGCCGCCGCGGGCCGCCTGCCCCGGACAGCAGCGGCAACGAGTTCGCAATCTCCGCACACACCGAGTCAATCGAGCGGATGTTCAATCGGCCAGGCCTCTCCAGCAATCCCCACTCGAGCCTCGTGCTGCGCTCAATGGCAGCCTTCGCCAACTCCCATGTCTCTTGCTCGAAGGTCGAAGCCTCGTCCTTGAGCACTCCTTGCCTTGCTTGCTGCAACTGCTGCAGCACCCGCTCGCGCAGTTCGGAGGTCGCCTTGTTGGTGAACGTGATGGCGAGTACTTCTTCTGGCTGGTCGACGGTGTCGGTTCCGAGCAGCTTGAGATAGCGCTGCACCAGAAGGCCGGTCTTTCCGGATCCGGCAGGTGCTTCGACGATGCACGAAGCCTTTGTATCGAGCGCCGCGGCTCGCGCCTCCTCATCGTTGGTTGTAGAGGGGAAGCGTAGTAGCTTACTCAAGGGCTTCCTCCGCTTCTTCACTGATCTCTTCAGAGAAACCAGGAAGAGACGAGGGATCGATCCGACAGAGAAGCCGCTGCGCACATCGACTGCAGTTGATCTCGAAACTCTTCGGACGCACCTGCGCTCTTCCCGCCGCAAAGTCCTCGGCTAGCCGTGTGAGCACTCGTCGCCACTCGAATGCCAATGAGCTGATGTCTCGGATATTTGTCTTCGACCGCGAATGCGGCAGAATTCCTTCCTCTGCCTGGTACCCGTGCCATTTCATATCGCGCCCGGCGCGCACTTTCGCAAAGGCCACGCCTTTGAGCTCGTCGGCCTCAGCAAGCAGCGTGTAGAGCGGAAGTTGCGGATCATCGGGTCGCGGCCCCGCCCACTGCTTCGGACTTACATCTGCGCCCGTCTTGTAGTCAACGAAGAAGAGTCCCTCCCCAACAGCATCGACGCGGTCCACTCGAACTTCCAGTGTGAGCGGCCCCACCGTTACGAGTTCCTTGCGCTCAACATCTGAAACGGCGAACGGCCCCCTGCGCAACTCCTCCTCCAGCCACTGTTGCAACACCGAACGCAGTCGATGCTTCTGCAGCGATAGATACGCTCGGTCCCACCCATCGCGCAGTTGCAGCCGGCTGGGAAGCGCCGCATCGATCGCGCGCATCAGCACCTCATCGCGGTCCGCCAAGCTCATCGCGCGCAGCTTATCTTGCGTCTTCGTCTCCCGCCAGAAATGTTGCAGGACGCGGTGAAGCAGGCTTCCACTCTCTCCTGCATCAAGCCCCATCGAGCCGCTTCTGGGTTCAGAGGCTCGCAGGCGAAGTTCGGCAAACGCTAAGAACCCGCACGCCGCCTGCAGTTTGAGTACTGAGGCTCCGCCGCCAACCTCGTTGGATGGCAGCGGGGGAAGCACGTCATCGTCTGCCACCGTCTCGCTTTGTATCCGGTCGAACGTCTGCTCAGGGATCCCCAGCTCCGCAACGTCGATGCGCTCAATCCCAAGCTCACTCAACATCGGCGAAGGCCGCATCTTTCCGCTTTCATCCTCGGTCGCGTAACTGAACAACATCGTGCAAGAAGAACGCAACAAGTCTTCCGTAAGCGCGCGGCAGGCTGACACCGCCAGCCCAGGGTCACTGCCCGGCATCTTCAGAGCGCGCTGCAGCGCCCACGGCAGCAGAGGATGCACTCTCTCCTGCGGGGGCCAGTTCGTGTCAGTCACATGCAAAAACACAACAGCATCGAAGCTCGACCCCACCGCCTCTTCAACACTCATTACCTGCACCGCGGCATCCATCGACGGCGTTGTGAACACGCTCTTCTGCACCTGCAACTCCAGCGCTTGGAGTGCGCTTGCAAACGTAGCACGGCGTCCAGCTAAAGTCCAGCGTCGACACCAGATCCAACAGACTCTGCCACGCGCGCGTCGCCTCAAACTCTGACGCGGTGAGTGCACGGCTCCCCGGCCAGTTTGCAGCCAGTAGGACGCCCCGCACGAACTCCATCCATTCAGCAAAACCGCGTGGTCGCTTATGATCGCCGCTCGTCTTAAGGAAATCCCGAACATCGCGCAGCCATGACAACGTTGCCGATATCCCGCCGCGATCTCCATCATGAAGGTTGACCAGCTGCAGCAATCCTGGAATGTCGATCTCCGACCGCAATAGGAGGGTTTGTCGCAGTCGGATCACATCGAACCGCGCTGCCGCATCCCGAGCGGTCGCATCCGTCCCAATTTTTCCGAGGTAAGGAGAGAGCAGCAGGGCACTCACGCTCTCGAGCGGCAGCGGACCCTGCGTCCACCGCACCAACTCCAGGGCATCGACAACCATGGCGAGAGACGACACCGGTGCGCCACCGGAAAACTCCCACGGCGTGGACGAAAGATCCGCGTCAATCGATTGCAACTCCGGTGCCAGCACTTCCCGGAGCACGCTCTCAAGCTGTTCGCGCTCCTCCGCAAGACTCGGCACCAACACCGCCACGCGAGCGGCTGGCGCTTCCGTTCGCCGCAGCTCGAGAAACTCGCGCACCCATCGCACGGCAAGCAGGCGTTCGTCAGCTGCAGTTGGTGCAAGAACCGACGCAACCAGGCGATTCGCATCTTCCGCGGCCTCGAGCGCTCTCTGCCGAACCACCGTCCCGCGTTCTCGAAGCTCCGTCATCAACGTCTGCCGACTCGGCAGAATCTGCGCAAAGCCTACAAGATCAAGCGACGCCGGCACCTCAAGCCTGCCACTACGCGCATGCTCTGCAAGAACGGCATTCAGCTGGCCCGCGGACACGTAGCCGCGCTCCGAGCATAGCCGCGCAAACGTCTCTGCCCACCCGGCAAAGATGCGGCTGTCATGCGAGTTCGCAAACTCTCGTAGCTTCCTCGTCGCGTCGTAATCGCTCGCAAGCTGCCATGCCGACTGCGCAAGCTCCGCCAACGAATCCACGGAGCCGATAGAACGGTGCGTAGCATCTTCCGCGATGATCTGCCGCCACACGCTATGCTCCTGCGCGCCATTCAGCAGCAGGCGCCCTTCCTTGCCTCCGCCGATCAACTCGCTCCACATCGAGTGAGCCCACTGCGACCAACTCAGCGCTTGCGCTGGCTCCCACGCAGGCAGTCCACGCGATCGTTGGCGAGCGTCGAAAGCGGCGCGCATATCGCGCGCCGCGCGGGCATTTGGCAACACCAGCAGCGCACCTTGATCCAGCGCGTCGAGAAGCTCGGAGAGGGTCGCAGAACACATCTTCTATCGTTATACCCAATCTTCTCCAAAACTTCGCCTTCTGGAAAAACGCTATCCCGCAGACACTCCGCCGTGCGCATTATCCCGTCGGGCGCTAAGTCCCAATAAAATCAGTGCCAGCGCAAGCGGAACAACCATCGCGATCCGCAGCGACCCGCTCTGCGTCGAGACAAATCCCATCAGCCAGGGAAACAGCGCAGCGCCCAGTCCAGACACCGCCAGGATGAACCCCGCCTCGCGCGCCGTCGGCCGCCGTTTCATCAGCAGCGCAAACGTCGTCGGAAAGAAAGGCGCCAGGCTCAGGCCCAACAGCACGCAGTAGAGCGACAGCAGCGGGCCATGTCGCGTCGTCACCAGCGCCGCGATCAGTAGTGCCGAAAGCCCCAGCCCAATGCGCTGCAATGTTGCCTCGCGCATCACCCGCAACGCTGCCGACGAAAGCGCTCGCCCGGCCGTCAACGCTGACCACAAGCAGCACAATCGCCGACTGCCCGCCCAGCAGACGGACATCCGAAAACCGCAACGTGTACGTCGTCAGCCAACCCGTCATGCAGGTCTCAAGCCCGCCATATAGAAACAGCAGCAAGGCAAAGCGCGTGAGCACGGGCATCGGCAGTGGAGGAGCGTCCGCCGCCGAGGACTCCGCCGTCGCCGCTGCCTCTCGCGATGGATTCAGAAATCCACCCAGCCCCGTTACCAGGAACAGATCCGGCAAACGTCAGCAACGGCCCACGCAGATGAAAACGCGGCAAGCGCAGCCGCTGCAATCACTCCGCACAGCACCGCGCCCAGACTCCAGAAGAAGTTAACCGATGCCAGCGCCGAGCCCGTATGTTCGCGGTATCGCCTGCCGATCAACGATATTGGTAGACGCAATAATCTGGCCCAGCCCGAAGCCGCCAACAAACAGGCACGCAGCGCCGCTCACCAATCCGACGCTCAGCGCGAAAGCGCCAAACCCCGCGCACGCAAACGCCATCCCGCCCAGCACGCCCAGCCGCAGACGTCGCGGCACCGACACTCCACCCAGAAACGACCCGACAAACTTTGCCGCAAGCAGCAAGCCGCCCTGCTGATCGGTAAGCCGCCAGTCGTGCAGCAGCGTGGGCATCAACGGCCCAAGCATCACGGTTCCCAGCCCAGCCAGCAGGAAGCCAATCGCCAGCCACACAACCGACGGCCCCGCAACGCCATCATGGTGGCTTGCAGCCGGGGTGGGTCGTTGCGTCATACGCTCTGCGCTCCGCACAATCAAATCCGACCCCATTTGAAGAGCTGTGTTTCGAAGCAGATGCTACCACGCGCTCGCAAGTTCCTGCGCGTCCGTTCGACATTCGCCGCGCATCGCGCAGTTATCATGATGTTGGGGCTCATGCCGGCGCGAGCCAGAGCTCAACCGTTGCTGCCTCGAGGAGATTCATCATGCGTGTCCGCTCGTCCTGGGTTCTGTTTCTCGTTGCGGCGGCCGCGATTGCCTTTGGCATGACCGGCTGTCGAGGAACGGCGAACTCCCCCGCCGCCAGCACAACTCCCTCGCAGCAATATCCCGTGCGCGGCGTTGTAGTCGGCACCGACGCCGCCAACGGCGAGGTTCTTCTCAAGCACGACGCCATCCCCGGGCTCATGCCGGCGATGACCATGTCCTATCACCTCGAAGATCCCTCCATCCTCTCCGAACTGCATCCCGGCGATCTCATCACCGCCACTCTCCTCGCCGACCACGATGCCGCTGGCCCCACCAACCTGCGCCTCACCAACATCGTCGTCATCGCCCAGGCCCGCCCCGACTACAAGCCCGCCGTCAACTACCACGTTCCCGCCAAGGGCGACGAGGTCCCAGACTTCAAGCTGCTCAATCAATCCAATCACACCATCGACCTCAAGCAGTTTCGTGGCAAGGTCGTCGTGATGACCTTCATCTACACTCGCTGCCCGCTCGCGGATTACTGTCCCCGCATGAGCCATAACTTCGCCGAAATCGACAAGGCTCTGCAGGCCGATCCCGCTCTCTACAAGGACACGCATCTGCTCAGCGTCAGCTTCGATCCAACCTACGACACGCCCAAGGTCCTGCGCAGCTACGGCGGCGCCTACACCGGCAACTACATCAACGAAACCTTCCAGCACTGGGAGTTCGCCGCGCCCTCTCTCGCCGAGCTGCCCAGCATGGAGCATTTCTTCGACATCGGCGTAACTCCCGGCGAAAATGGAACCCTGCAGCACTCGCTCTCGACCGTCGTCATCGGCAAGGATGGCAAAATCTTCGCCTTTTATCCCACCAATGACTGGACCCCCGCTCAAGTCCTCGCGGACATTCACGCCGCCGCATCCTAAACTCGTATCTGGATCGGAATTCCGGCCACCCGCATCGATTCCACTCCCCGGTGCATCGTATCTTGGCGCATCCGCCAGGATTACGGGCACCTACCTTCTCCCTGAAAGGAAAATCATGTCGCGGATCACTCTTTACTTCGGCGCCATCCTCATCGGCATTGGCATCTACTTCTTCATCTCCACGGGATCCGCTCACCCAACCTCGCTCATCCCGGTATGGTTCGGTCTCGCGCTCGCTCTCTTCGGCATCCTCGCCAACTCAAAGGACGCCGACAAGCGCAAACTCTATATGCACATTGCCGTCACCATTGGCCTGCTCGGCTTCGTCTTTCCCGCGATCATGGCGGCCAAGGACCTCATCAAGGCCCACTCGGACAACCTCCCCGTCGCCCACCCAGCCGCAGTTCACGAGCAGCTCCTGATGGCGATTCTCTGTTTCATCTTCGTTCTGCTCTGCGTGCGCAGCTTCATTACCGCGCGCCGTTCGGGCATCGTCTAAGCGTCATCGCAGCGTAAACTAAGGGCAAATGGCAAATCACGGAATGTCCAACATGGGTGGCGCCCCCAGCATGCGCGCGGCGGACGCGCCCACCCGCGGAGCCGGCCGCGCCGCTGCCGCCGATCTCACCAAGGCTCGCCCCAAGCCCAAATTCAAAGACATCTGGCCCGAGATTTGGGCGCTCATCCGCCCGCGCGGCTTCCTCCTCGCCGGCTGCTTTCTTCTGATGATCGTCAACCGCACCTGCGCGCTGGTGCTGCCAGCCTCATTCCGCCCGCTCATCGACCAGGTCTTCAGCAAGCACCATTACTCGCTACTCCCGTGGATCGTCGGCGCTGTCCTAACCGCCACCCTCATCCAGGGCATCACCTCATACACCCTCACGCAGCTCCTCTCCAAGGCCGGCCAGCGCCTCATCGCCGAACTCCGCATGCAGGTCCAGCAGCACGTCGGCAAGCTCTCCGTATCCTTCTACGACGAGAACCGCACCGGCACCCTGGTCGCTCGCATCATGAACGACGTCGAAGGCGTTCGCAACCTCATCGGCACCGGCATCGTCGACTTCGTCGGTGGCGTCCTCACCGCGCGTCCTCGCCTTCACCTACCTCATGTACGTCTCTGTCAGCATGACGCTGCTGGCCTTCGTCGTCATGACCGCCTTCGCGCTCGTCCTTCAGCGCGCCTTCAAAGTGATCCGCCCCATCTTCCGCGAGCGCGCCAAGATCAACGCGGAAGTCACCGGCCGCCTCACCGAATCGCTCGGCGGCGTCCGCGTCGTCAAGGGCTACCACGCCGAAGAGAGCGAGTCCAAAGTCTTCGCCGGGGGCGTAGACCGCCTCCTCCAGAACGTCATCAGCTCCCTCACCGCGCAATCCCTCATGACGCTATCCTCCACCGTCATCCTCGGCATCGTCGGCGCCGTCGTCATGTACATGGGCGCGCACCTCAACCAGGTCGGCAAGCTCACGGCGGGCGGCTACTTCTCCTACGTCATGATGCTCGCCTTCATGACCGCGCCCATCGTCCAGCTCGTAGCCATCGGCACCCAGCTCACCGAAGCCCTCGCCGGCCTCGACCGCACCCGCGAGATCATGGGCGAGCGCGAAGAGGACGCCGACCCCGCCCGCTCCATCGAACTCGGCCCGCTCTCCGGCGACGTCCGCTTCGTCGACGTCGGCTTCGCGTACGTCCCCGACAAGCCCGTCCTCCACAACATCAGCTTCGAATCCCGCCCCGGCACCGTCACCGCGCTGGTCGGCTCCAGCGGCTCCGGCAAGTCCACCATCATCTCGCTCATCTGCGGCTTCCACACTGCGCAGTCCGGCGCCGTGCTCATCGACGGCCACGACCTCGCCGCCGCCCGCCTGGCCAGCTACCGCCAGCAGCTCGGCGTCGTCCTGCAGGAAACCTTCCTCTTCGACGGCACGATTCGCGAGAACGTAAAGTTCTCCCGCCCCTCCGCCACCGAAGAAGACTTCCTCAAAGCCTGCCAGATCGCAAGAGTCGACGAGTTCGCCGAGCGCTTCCCCGAGCAGTACGACACCATCGTCGGCGAGCGCGGCGTCAAGCTCTCCGGAGGCCAGCGCCAGCGCCTCTCCATCGCCCGCGCCATCCTCGCCGACCCCCGCATCCTCATCCTCGACGAAGCCACCAGCTCCCTCGACTCCGAGTCCGAAGCCCTCATCCAGGCCGGCCTCAACTTCCTCATGCAGGGCCGCACAACCTTCGTCATCGCCCACCGCCTCTCCACCATCCGCCGCGCCGACCAGATCCTCGTCGTCGAACAGGGCGAGATCGTCGAGCGCGGAACCCACCAGACCCTCTACAACCTCAACGGCCGCTACCGCGACCTCTACGACCGCCAGCACGGCCTCGAAGCCAACCTCTTCCTGGCCCCCGGCGAAGGCGACATCATCCCCGAGAACGCCTAAGCCTTCCATCCGCGCGCCCTATGTACATCATATGTACATTGAATGTACAATCGGGTCATGCCGCTGCATATCAACAATCCGGCCGTCGAACAGGAGATACGCTCCCTTGCTGCGGACACCGGCGAAAGCCTTACCGAGGCCATCGGTATTGCCGTCCGTGAACGTCGTCGCCGCCTGCGGCCCAGGATTGAGGATCGGGCAACCTACGAGAAGATCATGCGGGTGGCGCATCGCATAGCGGCTCTGCCGAAACTTGACGACAGATCCGATGCTGAAATTCTTGGCTACGACGAAAATGGACTGCCCAGCTAATGGTCATCGATTCGTCCGCAATCATCGCGATTCTCCAGCTCGAACCAGAACTGGAACAATTTGCGAAAGCAATCAGCTCAGACCCCGTGCGCCTTCTATCTGCCGCCACCATGGTGGAGATCGGAATTCTTTTGATCGCCCATTCTGATGCCGCGTACCAGGAGTTCGAGCAACTCGTCGCAGATATCGAAATAGAAATTGTCCCGGTAGATGAACAGCAGTCACGCATTGCGCTCGACGCCTTTCGCCGCTATGGCAAGGGGCGCCATTCAGCCCGTCTCAACTACGGTGACTGTTTCACCTATGCCCTGGCGAAGCTCTCCGGCGAATCCCTTCTCTTCAAAGGCAACGACTTCAGCCAGACCGATATCCTCCAGGCCTAGCGCGTAGCCCCTAGCCCTCCACCCCCAGCTCCCGCAGCAGAAACGCATCGTCGAACGCGATCTCCTTCAGATAGTCATACCGCCCGCTGGCCCCGCCGTGCCCCGCATCCATGTTCACATGCAGCAGCAGCGGAGCCTCCCCGGTCTTCAGCGTCCGCAGCTTCGCCACATACTTCGCCGGCTCCCAATACATCACCTGCGAGTCATTCAGGCTCGTCTTCACCAGCATCGCCGGATACTCCCCCGCGCGCAGGTTGTCATACGGTGAGTAGCTGAGCATGTACTCAAACGCTGGCTTCTCATTCGGATTCCCCCACTCCTCATACTCCGCCACGGTCAGCGGCAGCGTAGCGTCGAGCATCGTGTTCATCACATCCACGAACGGCACATGCGATAGCACCACGCGAAACAGATCCGGCCGCAGATTCACCACCGCGCCCATCAACAACCCTCCCGCGCTCCCACCCTCAATCGCCACCCGCTTCGGATCCCCATACCCCTCGCGCAGCAGAAACTCCACCGCCTCCACGAAGTCGGTAAACGTGTTGCGCTTCTCCATCATCTTGCCGGCATCGTGCCATGGATCGCCCAACTCTCCTCCGCCGCGAATATGCGCATACGCCATCACCACGCCGCGATCCAGCATCGCCAACCGGCTCGCACTAAACCCCAGCGGCAGCGCATACCCATACGACCCGTACCCATACACGTACAGCGGCGAGCGTCCATCCTTCTTGAACATGTCTCGCCGATACACCAGCGACACCGGAACCTCCGTCCCATCCGTGGCCTTGAACCAAAGCCGCTCCGAAGCATACCGCGAAGCATCGAACCCACCCGGCACCTCATGCTCCTTCAGCAGCGTAGACCCGCCCGTCCGCACGTCATACTCAAACACCGACGGCGGCCGAACCAGCGACTGGTACGCATACCGGTACACTCGTCGCAGCAAAGTCCCGATTCACATCCCCATCCGCCTCATACGCCGGGTCAGGGAAGCGTATGTCCTTCGACGCCTCCGGCAACCCCTCCTCGCTCAGCGAAAACACCCGCATCACCGGCAGCCCACGCTCCCGATAACTCGCCACAAAAAATCCGCGGAACAGATCCACATCCTCCAGCGGCGCCTCCTTCTGCTCCGCCAGCACCTCCACCCAGTTCTCCCGCCCCGTAGCCGTCACCGGCGTCCGCATCAACCGAAACTGCTCCGCCTCATAGTTCGTCCGTATATAAAAAAATCCCTCGCGATGATCGACGTCATACTCCTCCTCGTCCACCCGCCCCGCCACCAGCCGAAACGCCCCCGTAGGCTCCGCCGCCTCCAACACCCACGTCTCGCTCGTCGTATGGCTCCCCGCCTCCAGCAATAGATATTTGCGATCCCGCGTCCGCCCCACGCCCACGTTAAATCGCTCGTCTGCTTCGTGGAATACCTCCACAGGCGGTCTCCCCAACCCCTTCCGAAACACCCGGTCCTGCCGCTTCGTCTGCTCATCCTCGGTCGAATAAAACAGCGTCGCCGAATCGCTCGCCCACACAATCGACCCCACCCGCTCCGCCGTATCCGCCAGCATCTCGCCGGTCTCCAGGTTCTTAATCGCCAGCGTGTACTGCCGAAACCCCGTGTTATCGGTCGTGTACGCCAGCAGCTTTCCATCCAGGCTGACGCTCATCGTGCCCACATCCATAAACGGCTGCCCCTCGGCCAGCACGTTCACGTCCAGAATCACCACCTCGTCGTCAGGCCTTCCCAACCGGCCTGCGACAGAACCGCGGATACTGTTTGCCCTTCTCGGTCCGCGTCAAATACTCCCACGCCCCATCGCGATACGGCAGCGACACATCATCTTCCTTGATGTGCGACAGAATCTC
This sequence comes from uncultured Acidobacteriaceae bacterium, assembly GCA_963821165.1. Taxonomy (GTDB): domain Bacteria; phylum Acidobacteriota; class Terriglobia; order Terriglobales; family Acidobacteriaceae; genus Granulicella. The sequence goes on along the minus strand of CAWGCQ010000001.1, from coordinate 798,016 downwards.
GTCATACAACTTCGTCTGCAGCTCCTCGGTCCCGCTCATGGCAGCGGCAGTATAGGCGTTCTCCGCCTCCAGGTAAGCCGTCACGCGCGGGGCGCCTTTCTCGCGCATCCACGCGTAATCATCCTGTAATTCGGTTCCATGGATCAAGGTTTTCTTCGGTTCGCGTTCGGCGACAGGTGGCACAGGCAAGGTCATGTTTCGTCAGAACTCCATCCCCAGCATAAATGTCCGGCTCGTGTGCAACGCCAGACCAACCAACCGCCCTCTCACACTTCGTACAGTTCGTAACTCGCGGCGATGCCGCATTTAAAAGGGACCTGCCATGAACAGAATTACGAAGATAGTTTGTATCGCTACATTAGGTTGCGCCAGCTTGGCACCCTCGCTAGTCGCCCGCGCCCAGGCCACCGATCAGGACAAGCAATTTCTAACCAAGGCCTCGCAAGGCAACTACGACGAGATCCAACTCAGCAAGTTAGCCGAGACCAAGGCCACCAATCCCCAGGTCAAAGCCTTTGCCCACAAGATGGTCGTCGATCATACCGCTCTCGGCCACCAGATGATGCCCTTTGCCCAGGCCTGGGGCCTCACTCCGCCCGCCAGTCTCGATCCTGACCACCAGGCCGAGTATGACAAGCTCAGCGGCCTCTCCGGTGCTGACTTCGACAAGGAATACATGAGCGTCATGGATAAAGATCACCACGAGGCGCTTGACCTCTTCACCAAGGAAGCAAAACCACCACCGACGCCAAATTCAAAGTAGCCGTCATGCATGGCAAGAGTGTCGTAGCCGCCCACACCCAGATGGCCGACAGCCTCAACGCCAAGCTCAGCTAAGCCTGTACTGCAGCATTCCAGCCAATGGCTTCCGCCGCAGGGGGCCGTTGGCTCGAAAACTTACCTTTGGAACCGCTCACCGTTCTAGGCGTACCATATCGTTGTGACTGCCAAAGGCATACTTCTCCGAGTCGCTCTCCTGGTTTGTCCGCTCGTCGGCCTCGCCCATGCTGAGGCGCCCGATAAGCTGCCCAAGCCCACCAGCTACGTCAGCGACTTCGCGAATGTCATCGATCCTGTGTCCAAGGAAAATATCGAAGACATCGCGTGGCAGGTTTATTCCAAGGCCCACGCCACCATCCAGGTAGTCACCGTCAAATCCCTCGACGGCGAAGACATCGACCCCTGGACCACCGCGCTCGAAGACAACTGGAAGGTTGGCCCCAAGTCCACCGACAAAGGCGTCCTCCTCGTCTTCGCCATCCAGGATCGCAAGAATCGCATTGAAGTTGGCTACGGCCTCGAAGGCATTCTTCCCGACGGCAAGGTCGGCGACATCCGCCGCAGCATGAGCCCGCTGCTTCAGCAGGCGCAGTACGGCCCGGCCATCCAGATGGGCGTTCAGCAGATCGCCAACGTCATCGCAGCAGACGCCAACGTAACCCTCACCCCGCCCCAGCAATCCGCGCCCGTCTACAACTACCAGCCTCAGCAACAACGACACCACACCAACTGGTTTGGCATCATCTTCTTCATCATCTTTATCCTGCTCATATTCCGCGGCGGCGGCCGTGGCTGGCTCTGGTTCCTGCTGGGGAACATGATGGGCGGAGGCTTCGGTGGCGGCGGCCGTGGAGGCGGCTTTGGTGGTGGAGGTGGCTTTGGCGGAGGCAGTGGCGGAGGGGGTGGAGACTTCGGCGGCGGCTTCGGCGGTGGTTCCGGTGGCGGCGGTGCCAGCGGTAGTTGGTAAATTGATCTCAGAGTCACAAAGGGTTTGAGCAAATGACTACGATAGACGCGAAAGGGAATACATCGATGAAAGCTCTTTGGGTTGTGCTCGGAGTCGTCGGCCTTCTGGTCCTGGTCGTCATCCTGAGCTTCGGAAGTTACGTCTCCGCCAAGAACCAGATGGTGCAGCTCAATGAGGACGTCGATCAGAATTACTCCCAGGTAGACATCCAGCAGCAGCGCCGCCTCGACCTCATCCCCAACCTCGTCGCCAGCGTCAAGGGCTACACCGCCGAAGAAGAAACCGTCCTCACCAACATCGCCAATGCCCGTGCCGGCGTCCTCGCGGCCTCGTCCAATCGCGCCAGCAGCATTCAAGCCAACACCAAGCTCGACGCCGCCCTGATCCCCCTCTATCGCCTTCAGGAGGAGTACCCCAATCTCAAGGGCAACGATCAGTTCATGCGTCTCGAAGATGAGCTTGCCGGCACCGAGAACCGCATCTCCGTCGCTCGCATGCGCTACAACAAGGCGCTCGAAGCCTACAACGTCTTCATTCGCCAGTTCCCCAACAGCATCTGGGCCAACATGGCGGGCTTCCACTACCGCGACGAATATTTCAAGGGCAACCCTGCCAACGCCACCGCCCCGACCGTCGACTTCAGCAAGTAAGGCGAGCGCCTGGAGCCTCCAACCCGCTCCAGGCGCCAACTTCCTGATCCGCTGACTACGCTGTAGCCGCGGCCACCTGCGGCACCAGCGCCTTTACCAACGACGTAAACTGCGCCTCCACACGTCGCCCCGTCTCCATCACCTCAGCGTGATTGATCGGCTGATCGAGCACGCCTGCCGCCATGTTCGTCACCAGCGAAATTCCCAGCACCTCAATCCCCATATGCCGCGCCACGATCACCTCATGCACCGTGCTCATCCCCACCAGGTCCGCGCCCAGTATCCGAAACGCGCGAATCTCCGCCGGCGTCTCATAGCTTGGCCCCAGCACCGCCAGGTACACGCCCTCCGGCAGTGGAATCTTCTGCCGCTCTGCCTCCGCATGCGCCAACGCCCTTAGCTTCGGCGAGTACGCCGCCGTCATATCAAAAAATCTCTGCCCCGTGCCCTTCTTCAAGCCAAATCGCGGCTCATTGCGCCCCAGTGCTGCATTCGATCCAGTCAAATTGATATGGTCGCTAATAGCCACCAGCGTCCCTTCGCCATAGCTTTTATTAATTCCGCCCGCCGCATTCGTCACGATCAGCGCCGTGCATCCCAGCAGTCCCAGCACCCGCATCGGAAAGGTCACCTCGTTCATCGAGTAGCCCTCATACGCATGCACGCGCCCCTGCATCACCGCCACCGTCACGCCGCCAATTGACCCCAGCACCAGCTTCCCGTCGTGACCCTCCACGGTCGAGACCGGCCAACCCGGAATCTCTCCATACTCAATCGTCGTTGCGTCTTCCACCTGTGTCGCAAAGTTCCCCAGCCCCGATCCGAGAATGATTGCCAGTCTCGGCTCTGTCGGATGCATCGAGCGAACGTACTCAGCAGCAGCAAACGCGCGCGTGTAATGGTCAGGCATGGTTCAACCTCGCAGTTGCATAAATCTTCCTACTTAATCAGCATGCTCACAATGCTGGCCGACATCAAGTTCGCCATCGTTCCTGCCAGCATCGCCCGGACGCCCAACTGCGCCAGGTCATTGCGCCGATTCGGCACCAGCGCCCCAATCCCGCCAATCTGCATTCCGATCGACCCAACATTCGCGAACCCGCACAGCGCAAACGTCGCAATCGAAAACGTCCGCGGCGACAGCACACCCTTCAGCTTGCCTAGCAGGTTGAACGCGAGAAACTCATTGATGATCGTCCGCGTCCCCAGCAGGTTCCCGATCACCTTGCACTCACGCCACGGAATCCCGATCAGCCAGGCCACCGGCGCTCCCACCACACCCAGCACATTGTTCAGAGAATGCGGGAAGGGAATATGTCCATGCGCCCATGCAAAGTTCGAGATCGCCAGCATGATCGCATTGAACAACCCCACCAGCGCCACAAACGCAATCAGCATAATCGCCACATTGAACGCCAGCTGCCCGCCGTCGATCGTCCCACGCGCAATCGCGCCAACAAAGTTCTCGTCCTTGTGCTCCTCACTCGGAGGCATCTTCACGGTGCCCGCCGTCGCTGGAACCTCCGTCTCCGGCACCAGCATCTTCGCCACCAGGATCGTTCCCGGCGCCGTCATGATTACCGCCGACAAACAGATCCTTCGCGTTGATTCCGAACAAAATGTAAGCCGCCATGATTCCACCCGACACATGCGCCATCCCTGACGTCATGATCGTCATCAGCTCACTTCGCGTCGCGCCCGAAAGAAACGGCCGAATCGTCAGCGGAGCCTCTGTCTGCCCCATGAAGATTGACGCCGCCACGTTGGTCGACTCCGCACCCGACGTCCCCATGGTCCGCTGCATCAGCCACGCGACGACCTTAATGATCTGCTGCATCAGCCCAATGTGATACAGGATCGCGAAGAACGCGCTCACAAAAATAATCGTTGGCAGCACCGCAAACGCAAACACGCTCAGCGGATTGCTAGGGATGCCCAGGTACCCAAACACCAGCCCCGAACCATCCGCCGCGTGCCCCAGCAGCCCCGTAATCACCGCCGAGACGTTGCTCAGAATGATCTGCCCGTAGTTCCACTTGATCACCGCGAAGGCAAACAGAATCTGCAGCCCCAGCCCCCATGCCACCGTCTTCCACCGAATCGCCCGCCGGTTGGTCGAGAAGATATAAGCGAGCGAAAGAAACACAACAAGTCCGAGCAGTCCGGTAAATCGTCCCAAGGGCAGGCTCCGGTAGTACAGGCTGGGTGGTACAAGCTACAACAATAAGCCAAGCGGAAGGTAGTAACGGCAGTGTATCGATTCAAGCCCTCAACCACCAGCCAGCGCCTCACCGACGGGCCATCCCCAGCTCGCGAGCGGTACATGGTATACTATTTCTGGTCGTCGAATACGATTGGTCAATTTGCTTGTTCCGGCTCTACCGCTCTACACGCAAACAACACCAACATTGCGTTCAGCGGTACATTGCTTTAAGAGGAACAAGAATAATGGAACAGGGAACAGTAAAATGGTTTAACGATGCCAAGGGCTTCGGATTTGTCAGCCGCGAGAATGGCGACGACGTCTTCGTGCATCACTCCGCCATCCAGAGCAACGGCTTCCGTTCGCTTCAGGAAGGTCAGCGCGTTCAGTTCAACGTGGTCAAAGGACCCAAGGGCTGGCAGGCTGAGAACGTTCAGGCTCTCTAATTGATCTTGCAGTAAGCCGAAGGGGCGGTTCGTTAAGAACCACCCCTTTGCGCTTTTTTTGCCCTCCCGTTGCCTTCTGGCTCCCGCTCCGCGCAACGCTGTGTCATCGCTTCCCCAAGTACCCGCCGCACCCCACACCTGCCTGCACCGATTCCATCCCGCAGATAGCTAACGTTTTGAGTCGTCACTGACTCCGGAGCGTGTATGACACCACCCCCACCGCCATCGAAAGCAAGTATCACCTCAAGACCCTTCACGCCGACATCGACCTCTTCGATCGCCGCCTCGCGCACCTGCTCAAGTACGAAGTCTTCGCCACCGAAGCCGCCCGCGCCGCTGCCGCTCGCAAGATCACCCTCAAGCGCGACGCTCTCGTCATCATCGCCAAGCGCCTCGCCGCCGAAGGTGTCGAATACAAGGAAAGCGAACTTCCCCGCTCCTTCCGCCCCGAGGGCGTCCCCGCCCCCGTTGAAGCCAAGCTTCCTGAGCCCGAGGCCGCCGCCGCGCCCCACAACCCGCTCGAGAACCGCTCCGCCCGCCGCCAGGGCTCACCCTACGCCGGCACCTCGCTCGACTGGGAAAAGTCCGTCCAGCACTACATGCAGAACAAGGCCGCCAAGGCCTAAGTCAGCCTGCGCCGCAGATCGGGCGCAGATTCGATCGCCCCATTAGCTCTCGCACTCACCACCTCGCGCACCAGCGGCAGCCGCTCCCGCCGCTCCTCCGCAATCTGCACCGTGGCCTCCATCATCCGGTACGGCTCCTCGATCAACGCCTCATCCTCGCTGAACAACGTAAACAGCGCCTGCCCAGCCTCCACCCTGTCCCCAATCTTCGCATGCGATTCAATCCCCGCATGCGCGCTCACCGGATCGCCCGGCCGCGCCCTCCCCGCGCCCAGCCGCTGCACCGCCCAGCCAACTTCCTTACAGTCCATCCCCACCAGGAACCCGTCGCGCGAGCGACCGCAGCACCCGCATCGCCCGTCGGCTTGTGAAACGCCGCCGGATCCTCAAACACGCTCGTGTCCCCACCCTGCGCCGCGACAATCTTCAGCCACGCCGCATACGCCGCCCCCGACCGCAACATCTCATCCGCCAGCGCCGCACCCTCCTCCGGCGACCCAGTCCGCCCCGCCAGGAACAATCCCCACCCGCTCAGCGCATTCGACAGCTCAATCAGGTCCGCCGACATCGCATGCCGCACGCCCTTCATAATATCCACGCACTCCCAAACCTCCACCCAGTTTCCCGAAAACCTCCCCAACGGCTCGTCCATCGCCGTCAGTAACGCAACCGTCTTCGTTCCCGCCGACTCACCGGTAGACACCATCAGCTCTGCCAGAAACCGTGACCGCTCCTCCGTCGGCATGAACGCGCCCGACCCCACCTTCACATCCAGCACCAGCCCGCGCAGGTCCTCCGCCAGCTTCTTGCTCATAATGCTCGCGCAGATCAAAAATGGAGACTCCACCGTCCCCGTGTGATCTCGCATCCCATACAGAATCCGGTCCGCCGGAACCAGCCTCGGCGTCTGTCCCACCAGCGCCGCATGACACTCCCGCAGCACCTCGCCCATCCGCGCCAAACTTAGCTGCGAATCGAACCCGGGAATCGTCTCCAGCTTATCCAGCGTCCCGCCCGTGTGACCCAGCGAGCGCCCCGAGATCATCGGCACCGACACACTCGCGCCACCATCCATCCCCGCCGCCGCCCACACCGGCGCAATCAGCAGCGAGCTCTTATCCCCCACGCCCCCCGTCGAGTGCTTATCCAACGTAAACGCTATCCAATCCCGAAGCGTCGAACGTCTCCCCCGAGAACCGCATCGCCCGCGTCAAGATCGCCCAGCTCCCGCAGCGAAAGCCCCCGCTCAAACACCGCCATCAAAAACGCCCCCAACTGCGCGTCCGTGATCTTTTCGTTGGAAGCCCCCGATGTCTCGCCTTGCTTTTCGCCGTCATCCTGACCCTGAGCTTGCCGAAGGGGAAGGCCCCCCGCATTCCCCGCCCCTGCTGCCAGCTTCGACTCGCCATTCCGCACCACGGCCCGCACAAAAAACTCAATCTCCGCCGTCGACAACTCCAACCCATCCCGCTTCTTCAACAACAAATCCATCGCACGCATCGCAAACCACCTAATCCCTAATCCCTGTTCCCTAATCCCTGCCGTTAAGAAACTGCGCCCGAAACGCATGTGGCAGCAACTCCCCCAGCGTCGTCTCCTCCGGCCCATTCTCGCCCGGATACAGCACCACCATCCCATCCTCGCCAAACTCACTCAGCGTCTGCCGGCAAGCCCCGCAAGGCATACTCGCCGCGTCATTCAAATTCGCCACAGCCACCGCCCGCACCCGTATCCCCGGGCCCCGCTCCGCCACGGCCCGCGCAATCGCCCCCTGCTCCGCGCAGCTCGTCAGCCGGTACGAGCAGTTCTCCACGTTGCATCCCGTCACCATCGACCCATCATCCAGCAGCAGCGCCGCCCCCACACGAAACCGGCTATACGGAGCATACGCATGCTCCGCCGCCTTCGCCGCCAACTCCCTAAGCCTCGCCTTCTCCGCCTCACTCACCATCGATGACCTTTTCCACTCCCAATCGAAACACTTCGATATCCTCAATCGTAAGTCGTTTAGGGTAGCCCGTCGCTACCGCCATAGCAAGCCAGCCGTCCCGCCGGAGTCTCTCGTGCCCAACCTCCTCCGCACCGCCTCGCTCCTCGCCTTCCTGACCACCACAACGCTAGCCCAAACGCCCGCCCCAACGCCGCAGCCCATCGCCTCCGCGCAAGCCCCTTACGTCCGCCCCACGCCACCAACCCGAACTCCGGCCGTGCGCCCAGCACCCACCGAACTCCCCGACGGCACCCTCCCCGCGCCCACGCAGAACGGCAACTTCATCATCGGTCCCACCCACACCCCCGCACCCGAGTCCACCTCCAACCCCGACGTCTCCCACGGCACCCTCACCACATCACCATGTCCTCCGCCGACAGCAAATACTACCCCGGCATCGCCCGCGACACAGGCACCTTCGGCACGCCCGACCCCACCAACCCCGCCAGTCTCATCGTCACCACCAGCCACCCCGCGCCCTACACCCGCCACGTCACCGTCTACGTCCCCGCCGAGTACGTCCCCGGCACGGTCGCTCCCTTCATCGTAGGCGCCGACGGCCCTGACCAACTTCTCTTCACCGTCCTCGACAACCTCATCGCCGAGCACAAGCTCCCACCCATGATCGCCATCTCCATCCAGAACGGTGGCGGCGACGCCCAGGGCTCCGAGCGCGGCCTCGAGTACGACACCCTCTCTCCCCGCTACGCCGAGTTCGTGGAACACGAAGTCCTCCCCCTCGTCGAAGCCCAGGCCCACGTCAAGCTCTCCCACGACCCCGACGCCCGCGCCACCATGGGCGGCAGCTCCGGAGGCTCCTGCGCCCTCATCATGGCCTGGTACCACCCCGACCTCTACCACCGCGTCCTCACCTACTCCGGCACCTACGTCAACCAGCAGTGGCCCTGGAACCCCGCAACCCCGCAAGGCGCCTGGGGCTTCCACCCACCCTCATCCCCAACTCCCCGCGCAAGCCGCTCCGCCTTTGGCTTGAAGTAGGCGACCGCGACCTCTACAACCCCAACCTCATGCGCGACGACATGCACGACTGGGTCGTCGCCAACGAAGACATGGCCCGCGTCCTCGCCGCCAAACACTACCCCTACCAGTTCGTCTTCGCCCGCAACGCCGGCCACGTAGACCACGCCGTCCGCGCCCAAACCCTCCCCGAAGCCCTCGAGTACATCTGGCAGGGATATCCCAGGTAGCCCGCTGCGTATACTTATCCCGCTCCAGCAGCTCTTACCCGAGGTCCACCTATGCCGCCGCCCTTCGACTATGACTTCCTCATCGTCGGATCAGGCTTCGGCGGCAGCGTCTCTGCCCTGCGCCTCACCGAAAAAGGCTACAAAGTCCTCGTAGTCGAGATGGGCCGCCGCTGGACCCCCGAAAATCTCCCCGAGACCAACTGGACCCTCAACCGCTATTTCTGGAAACCCAAGCTAGGCCTGCGCGGCTTCTTCAACCTCCGCTTCTTCCGTCACGTCATCGTCCTCCACGGCAACGCCGTAGGCGGAGGCTCCATCACCTACGCCAACACCATGCTCGTCCCGCCCGACACCATCTGGGACCACGGCACCTGGGCCGGCCTCGACGACTGGAAGCACATCATGCCCGCGCACTACGCCACCGCCAAACGCATGATGGGCGTAGTCTCCAACCCCATCCTCGGCCCCGCAGACCTCAAGCTCCAACAGATGGCCGAGGCCGCAAACGTAGCCCACACCTTCTACCCCACAGACGTCGCCGTCTTCTTCGGCACCCCCAACGACCCACCCGGCACCCCCTCCCCCGACCCCTACTTCGACGGTGAAGGCCCCGCCCGCCAGACCTGCATCGCCTGCGGAGGCTGCATGGTCGGCTGCCGCCACAAGGCCAAGAACACCCTCGACAAAAACTACCTCTACCTCGCCGAGAAAAAGGGCGCCCGCATCCTCGCCGAAACCAAGGTCATCGACGTCCGTCCCCTCAACGCCGCGCCCGACGGAAGCGACGGCTACGAGGTCTTCACCCAATCGTCCAACGGCTGGTTCAAAGGCCCCGTCCAGCGCCTCACCACCCGCGGCGTCATCTTCGCCGGCTCCTCCCTCGGCACGCAAGACCTCCTCTTCCGCCTCAAGCAAAAAGGCTCCCTGCCCAACATCTCCGGCCAGCTAGGCAACCGCGTCCTCACCAACGCCGAGTCCCTCATCGCCGTCCGCTATCCCCGCACTTCCGACGACCTCTCCGCCGGCATCGCCATCGGCTCCGGCATCTACATCGACGCCAACACCCACATCGAAGCCGTCCGCTACCCCCGCGGCTCCGACGCCCTTAGCCCGCTCTCCACCCTGCTCGTCAATGGCCGCCCCGGCCCCTCCCGCATCCTCACCTGGCTGCGCACCCTCGCGGTCCAGTTCCTCAGGTCCCCGCTGCGAACCCTCCGCGCCCTCCAACCCTTCGGCGCCTCTCACGAAACCCTCATCCTCCTCTGCATGCAGGCCATCGACAGCCCTCTCACCATGCGCCTCAAACGCCCCTGGTACTGGCCCTTCGTCAAGGTCCTCACCACCGCCGGCGACCCGATCCCCACCTACATCCCCTCCGCCAACCGCTTCGCCGAACTAGGCGCCCAGGTCACCGGCGGCGTCCCCTGCACCACCATCACCGAGGTCCTCTTCAACATCCCCATGACCGCCCACTGCATCGGCGGTGCCCCCATGGCCGACACCCCCGCCCACGGCGTCATCGACAGCTACCACCGCATCTTCAACTACACCAACCTCTACATCTGCGACGGCTCCGTCATCAGCGCCAATCTAGGCGTCAATCCCGCCCTCACCATCACCGCCCTGACCGAACGCGCCATGCAAACCATCCCACCCAAAACCGAGCAGCCTCTTCCATATCCATCCTGACCCCGCGCAGCCCTCGCGGCCGCGCAGAAAAATAAATTCTGGAACCAGCTTCGAAAACAGCCCGGATTTCGCATGTCAAGCCCCCACCCACCCGCGAACGCCCCAAAACCCGCGCCGCCACTGGCGATTTCTCTCTCACCAACTTGGCATAGTTACCTACCCAACTTGATACACTTGAAGTAGAGCCCAAATGCAAACAAGCTGCACCGGCGAGTTACCGGCTGCAGCTTTCACATTTAAACCCTAACTCCAACGGAGAGAAGATCATAGCCGTAACTCGTTTAGAATGAGCCGAGTGAAAGCAGCTTTCACCAACGAACCCGCACATTCCAAACGACTTCACTAACCAAAGGTGAAAGTAGGGGGAGGGGGGGCATACGCGAGGCGCCCATCGCGACAACCACCACCGCCGGGGGGATACTTTGCCCCTTAACCCGCCTGAATACAATCAGTTACGCCAAGAAGTCGCCCCTGAGAAGGGGATACTTTGCCACCTAACTAGTCTGATTGCACGACTTTAGCGCAAAAACAGCCAGGTGGAGGGGGGAGGGGGGTACCCTGGTCCCGTCTCAACGCAGGCTTCGAACGTCGAACAGCAGTTCGAAATCCGCTCCATGTATAAGGGTGGAGGAATGCGCTAAAGGCTGGAGCATTCAAGGAGATGATTGCGTTTGTCTGCTAAAGCTCTTGCGATAGTTCGCGCGTTCAACGCGCCCATACGACGAATGCCTCCAGTCATGCGCGTCGCCGTAGCGCTCGCAGCAATCATCTGCTGCTTGCTCTACGCCATGTATAGCGTTGGGCATTCCGAGTCAGTCTTTATCAATGGTGACGCGCGGTTCTATATTGCAATGGCCACAGGCGACTATAGCCAAGTGATGCAACCCTTCGCGTCCCGCCAGCTTGGCGCTCTCATGGTGACTGGATGGATGCATCTGTTCCACTCCACCGTTGAGCGCGGATTCTTGATCGAAGGCACTGCCTCCATCGTTTTTATGCTGGTCGCAATCTACTATCTCGCACTCAAAACAACAGCTCCCAGATGGTTTTTGTTTGCCATGGCGTTTGCGCCGTTCTGGCCCTTTCTGTTGCAGGACCTCGTCTTGCCCGACCTCTGGTACTCAGCGCTTTTAGCCGTATTGCTTCTCTTGCTGGACGACGAACACATGCTGGCAGCGGCCGTGATGATGTTTCCTCTGATGCTCTCTCGAGAGTCGACGTCGCTGACCCTCGTCTGCTTCTTGATCGCAGCCTGGAAGAGGTTGAGATGGACGGACAGAATTGTTGCGGTTGTCTCAACGCTCGCAGGGAGCGTCGTGGTGAAACATCTTGCAATGCGCGCGCAGCCCAACGCGGAGAACCTTCCAGAGTCAATCTATATGCTCGCGAAAGTGCCTTGGAATTTTATGTACAACGTCTTCGGATTGGTTCCGTGGAGCAACGTGAACACTCAATTCTGCGCAGTTCCTCGGTGGTCATGGCAGCTTCACCTTGGACAAGTGCATGCGATTGGGATATGCGGATTTTCGGTCACGGGATGGGTGCTTATATCTGAAGCCGTATTGAGTGAATTTGGCCTCTTGCCGCTACTGCTGGCCTTCCTTTGGTGGCGAGGCAGAAAGCTCAACTCACCGAGTGTCCTCTTGCGCTTCGCTCTGCTTTACGGGGTTGCATCTCTCATATTGGCGCCCGTGCTGGGAACCTGGTTTGCGCGCCTCATCGGATACGCGTGGCCTATCTTCTTCGTGGCGCTGCCCCTGCTCTTCGATAAATTTCCGTACAAGCCAGCAACACTGGGCCGTGAGTGCGCGGGCCTGGCATTTTTCGGAATGCATATGCTGATGTTTTCGATGGCATACAAATGGTTTTGGATAACGCAGTTCGTGGTGAATCTGATCATCTGGGCAATTGGCTATTTCCTGTTGCGATATTGGCTAGGCAATTTAGACCACACGTTGGGCCGCGCGCGCGCGCAGCAGCATCAACCGATCCAGCTAGCTTGAGAACGAGCCCCATCCGACCACTCGATTCAGCGAAACAGGTCAACGCAGCTACTGCGGTGGTTGATCCTTTGGCTTATCCTTGCCAGTGCCAAATATCTTTTGCAGCAGATTTCGGTGCTTGGTGGCATCAGCCGGCTGCGTATCGCCTGGAGGCGCAGCGGGAGTCGCCGATTTCCCAGTGAAGAAACCGAAGATGCGGCTGCCCAGCGATTGAGAATCATCCCCCATGTGGGAACAAGTGCCCTGAGGTGCGGCTCCGACCAGGAAGGCCGCTGTGAAGGCGTTGTTCGGACAGGAATCGTCTGCGATCAGGTTCGTCGTTCGATCGATGCGCAGCACCTCCACGCCGCTGGGAGCAGGGCCCAGCGGTTTCATGTCCGAGTATTGAGGAATGCGAATCGCCCGATTCATGAACTCGGCCCAGATCGGCGCGGCAGCATCTGCGCCCTGGATCTTGAGGTCGGTGTAATCATCATTGCCGACCCAGATCACGCATAGAAGATTGGAGGAATATCCCGCGAACCACGAATCGTGCTCCGTGCCCGTCTTGCCGGCTGCAGGAGCGGTAAAGCCATGCGCGCGTACGGTCGATCCCGTGCCGTAGGCCATCACGTCTTCCAGCAGCGATTGCGTGAGGAAGGCAGCGCGCGGGTCAAGCACCTGTTTCGCTTCTGGTGCGAAATCAGCAACGATGTCGCCCTGCGGATTGCGAACGCTCGCGAGCACCCAGGGTTTGAGATGCACGCCGTTGTTGGCGAATATGGTGTACGCGCCTGCCATCTCCAGCGGTGTTGCGTTGTAGGTGCCAATCGCGACCGACGGTGTGCCGCGCGCGTTAACGATGCCGGCCGAGCGCGCAAGAGCCGCGACATTGTCATAGCCAACCATCTGGGCAAGCGATATGGTCGCAATGTTGAGGGAGTGGGCAAGCGCGTCGGCTGCCGTAACCATGCCGGGATACTCGCCTTTCACAAAATTTCCGGGAGTATAGCTCTGGCCGTTGATACCGAAATCCTGTGGGTCGTCGTTGATCCGGTCAGAGCAGTGAAGACACCGCCCGAACCGAGGTTCGTGCCGTCGAGAGACGTGTTGTAGGCAGCGGCGAACACAAAGGGTTTGAAGATGGATCCAGTCGGTCGCTCAGCAAGAGCGTGGTCCAGCTGCGAGTCGCCGTAGTTGCGCCCACCAATCAAAGCCAGAATCTGGCCCGTGTGCGGGTTGAGCGCCACCAGCGCGACCTGCGGATACGTAATGTGGCCGTCCGGCGTGTAGTCCGCGCTGAACTTCTCGCCCTTCTTGTGGTTGAGCGCAAAGTAGCGACGGCGCACAAGTTCATCGACATTTTTCATGCCCGCCTCGATCGCGGAGGCAGCTGCGCGCTGAAGCTCGGGATCGAGCGATGTGTAGATCCGCAGGGCCGAGCGAGTGACATCCGAGTCGCCGAGTCGCTGCAAGATCTGATCGTGAACGAGGTCGACGAAATAGGGTGCCTCGCTTGCATCGGCATCTGGAGGGGCTAAACGAATCGGCTCAGCCTTTGCTCGATCAGCCTGCTCCTGCGTGATGGCGCCCGTCTCCACCATCGAATCCAACACGACGTTGCGTCGCTCCATGGCTCGGTCAGGATGACGATACGGAGCGAAGTAGTTTGGCCGCTGGATCATCCCCGCGAGCAAGGCACATTCGGCTAGGTCCAGCTGGCGCAGGTCTTTCCCGAAATATGCCTGCGCGGCTTCGCCAAAGCCATTGATCGCGAACGAACCGCGTTGGCCAAGGTTGATCTCGTTGGCATACATCTCGAAGATCTGCTGCTTGGAGAAGCGAGCCTCGAGTTGGTACGTGATCACAACCTCGGCAATCTTCCGCGAGTACGTTTTCTCTGACGATAGAAAGAACCCGCGGGCCAGTTGCTGGGTGAGCGTGGATCCTCCGCAGTTCATTCGGTGAGCGAGAATATCCTGCACTGCGCACTTCGCAGTGCGCACATAGTTGATACCTGAGTGCTCAAAGAAGCGGCGATCCTCAATCGCCAGCACGGCCTGAACCATGTTTGGTGGAATCTGGTTATAGGTAACCAGACGCCGCTTGGTTCGATTCTTGTCCTCTGATAACGCCGTTATAAGCTGAGGCTCGAGCTTATAGGCGGACAAAGCAGCACCGTTCTCTGCCGTGATGCTCTGAACCTGGCCGTCCTCGGACGTGATGGTGGCGCCGTCCATCGCGAGGTAGCTTTGCGGGCCTGGTTTGATCAGGATCGAATCGCCGCGAAGCTCATAGCTGCCTAGCTCCGGGTTTGTGTTGTATCCCGCGCGCCGCAGAGCGGCAGCGATGGCAGATGCCGAGAGTTGCTGTCCTGGACGAACTTCCTGAGGCGCTGCATAGACCTGCGCGACCGGAGCAAAGAGTGGTCCCTTTGCGAGCCGTTCAGCAACCAGGCCACGGTAGCGCAAGTAGAAATAGCCGAAAACAGAGCCGCCAATTAGGAAGAAGACGATCGCCAGCACCAGAGCTGCACGCAACAGCTGCCAGAGAACGGGATGGGAGGTGCTATCGAGTTTGACTTTTACAGGCATGCGATCGAATCGAAGATCCTATTGTTTGGACGCAGCAAGCAGCGCTACGAGGTGTTGCGTAACGGAATCAACGGCCAGATCTTCGGTCTTCTGGGTCAGACGATCTACCAGTTCGACTTGGCCGTCCGCGAGCTTCTTGCCGATATTGATTCGATAAGGAACTCCGATCAGTTCTGCGTCCTTGAACTTTACTCCGGCTCGCTCATCGCGATCGTCCAGCAATACATCGACTCCCGCAGCCTCCAGCTTCCTGGCGATATCTTCACCGGCTTGGAGAAGCTCCGGTTCACGCACGTTCGTGATGGTCACGATCACTTCGTAAGGGCGCGATCGAGGCCGGTAAAGCGTATTGCTCGGTCGACGATTCCGCGGCGAACTTCGCTGCACTGGATTCAATCGCAGCGGTAAGAATGCGCTCAACGCCGATTCCGTAGCATCCCATAATCGGCATTACCTCTTTGCCGTTGGCATCCAGCACGCGCGCATTCATGCTCTCGCTGTACTTGTAGCCGAGCTTGAAGATGTGGCCGATCTCCATGGCTTTGCCGAGGCGCAGCGGCTGACCGCCGATGGGATCGAGCTCGCCTTCGTTGATGTTGCGAATGTCGGCGATGAGCGGTCGGCGTGAAGTCGCGGCCGGGTGTGACGTTGCGATAGTGATAGTCCAGCTTGTTCGCGCCGGCGACGAGATTCGTGCGACCTTCCAGACCAAGGTCCATCACGACGATGGACTTCAACCCTTCGCTCGGATTCTCGCGCAGAACGCCCTTGAGTTTCGCAAGCTCCTTGCCCGACTTCAGGCCGTTCAGCGAGCCTTGCGTCATGACCTCAGCAATGCCTACAGGTCCGAGAAATCCTGCGGGACCTCCGATGTGGATCTCGAGTTCAAGCGGTACCATTGGACGAAGCTCGGTAACGCCGGTTATCGCGGCGAGCTTGGTTTCATTGACCTGGTGATCGCCGCGAAGGAACGCGACGATGGGACGCGGGACAGATGCGGTGTCCGCAGTCAGTCCCATGAAAGCGACGCACTTGATGTCCTGCGAGGCTTCGATGCCGAAGAACTCGGTGACATCCGCGATGGAAGCTTTGCCCGGAGTGTAGACAAGTTCCGGCGTGCCATCGCCTGTCGGAGCCAGGTCCTCGACAGGCATGAGCTTGCTCGTCGCCTTCTCCAGGTTTGCCGCATAGCCGGATGCTGAGCTGGCGATAAGGTCTTCGCCGGCTTCGGTGTAGACCATGAACTCCTGCGACTGCGATCCGCCCATTGCGCCGGAGTCGGCATCGACAGCCACGAAGTGCAAGCCGCAGCGAGTAAAGATCGCGCGATATGCAGCGTCGTGCTTGTTATAGCTATCGTCGAGACCTGCTGCATCGATGTCGAAGGAATAAGAGTCCTTCATCATGAACTGGCGGACGCGCATCAGCCCTGCTTTGGGCCTGGGTTCGTCGCGAAACTTGGTCTGGATTTGGTACCAGATCTGCGGGAGCTGCTTGTAGCTGCGCAGTTCGTTGCGTGCGATGGAGGTGATCACCTCTTCGTGCGTCATCGCCAGGCAGAGCTCAGCGCCTTTGCGATCCTTTAGGCGGAACATGTTGTCGCCCATGCCGATCCAGCGGCCGGACTCCTGCCAGATCTCTGCTGGATTCAGGGCAGGGAGAAAGAACTCCTGGCCAATCTTGTCCATCTCTTCGCGGACGATGGCGATGATCTTGTTCAGCGAGCGCTGACCGAGCGGCAGATAGCTGTAGATGCCAGCGCCGAGCTGACGGATATATCCAGCACGCAGAAGGAGTTTGTGGCTTGCGACTTCCGCGTCTGTTGGGGCTTCGCGGAGAGTGGGAATGAAGAGCTTCGACCAACGATGCATATTCGTACGATTGTATCGGAGCGCCGTATCAGAGGTTGGTAACGCTTTTGAGTACAGAACTTACGCGAGCACGTCATGGAGATGCAGGACGCCCTGGACCGCTGTCGCGCCGGTGCCGTCTTCGGTGACGATCAGGGCGGTGATCTTGTGCCGTTCCATGACGGTGAGGGCGTCGCCGGCGAAGGGGTTGGAGGCGATCGTGCGTGGGTTGGGGTTGAGGATCTCGGCTGCGGTTCGGTGGAAGGCGTCAGGGCCGCTGCGGGCGAAGAGCCGTCGGAGGTCGCCGTCGGAGAGGATGCCTAGGAGCTTGCCCTGCGACTGGACCGTCGTGAGGCCGAGGCGCTTGGCGGACATCTCGTGGATGATCTCTGGGAGGGTTGCGGTCGGGGCGACCGTTGGGATTGCGTCGCCGGTGTGCATGAGCTGGCTGACCGGGATCAGGCGCTTGCCGAGCTGACCTCCGGGATGGAGCTCGGCGAAGTCCTGGGGCTGGAAGTTGAGGCGTCGGCTGACGTCGATGGCGAGGGCATCGCCGAGGGCTAGCATTGCGGTGGTCGAGGCTGTGGGCGCTAGCTGGTGGTTGCAGGCTTCGCGGTCCACGCTGACGTCGAGTACGTGTGCGCTGGCCTTGGCTAGAGGTGAGTCCTCGCAGCCGGTGAGCGCGACCAGCGTTACGCCGAGGCGCGGAAGAACTGGCAGCAGGCGAAGCAGCTCCTCGCTCTCGCCGGAGTAGGAGAGGGCGAGCAGGACGTCTCCGCGGTTGAGCAGGCCGAGGTCGCCGTGGAGCGCTTCGGTGGGATGCAGGAACTGAGCCGCGGTTCCTGTGGAGAGCAGGGTTGCGGCGATCTTGCGAGCGATGAGGCCGCTCTTGCCGATGCCGGTGAGGACGACGCGATGGCCGCTTCGGGAGGTTTCGGCGAGCAGCTCGGCAACCTGCTCAAACACCTGAGCCTGAGGGCCTTCGAGGCGCTGGGCGAGTTGCTCGAGCGCTTCGGCCTCAATCCGGATGAGGTCAGCGGGGCGTTTTGGGACTTGCGTTTGAGGAAGCTGGGTCATTGCGGCTGGCGTAGATATTGGCTAGGGAGAATGCTAGCAGAGACGGCTGATCAGCGATAGACTAGAGGAGGAGCGCGGGCGCTGATCGGCCTGCGCCGAAGGATCTTGCCGTGGTTCGTCGTTTGAGTATTGTCGTGTTGCTGATTGCGGGTGTGACGCTGGTGGTGATGGCAGGTACGCATAACCTGCGGCATCGGCAGATGGTGATGCAGAAGGCGCAGCAGGTAGAAGCTCACGCCTGCTGATTCCTCGTCTGCGTCGGCGGATTCGGCTGACGATCCGATGGCTAAGAAGCTGGTTGGTCAGGCTGCGCCGTCGTTCACGCTGGTGGATCTGAGCGGCAAGAAGGTTTCGCTGGCCGATTACAAGGGACATCCGGTGGTGCTGAACTTCTGGGCTACGTATTGCGGACCGTGCAAGCTCGAGATGCCTTGGTTCCAGGATCTGCAGAACAAGTACAAGGACAAGGGACTGGTTGTGCTGGGGCTGGACCAGGACGATGGCATGGCGGTGAAGGAGGTTGCGGAGGCGTCCAAGCGCGTTGGCGTGACGTATCCGATCCTGATGCCGGATGACGCTGTGTCGAAGAGCTATCAGTTGAGCGACTACATTCCTGAGACGTTCTACGTGGACAAGAGCGGCAAGGTTGTGGACCAGACGATCGGCGCGCATTCGAAGAATGAGCTCGAGGCGGATATTCAGAAGGCGATCGGTTCGGGTGGGCTATGAAGGGCCCAGGGTCCAGGGCCCAGGGTCCAGGGTGTTGGTGGTGTGTTGCAGCGTTGGTGGCTGCGCTTGGGTTGAGGGCTGGGGCGCAGGAGATTCAGTTGAATCCTGGGCCGGTTGTGCATAGGGCTCATGTGGAGTTGCTTTCGGATGCGGTTGAGGTGAAGGCTGGTCAGCCGCAGGTGGTGGAGCTGCGGTTCCGGGTGCAGGATGGGTTTCATATCAATTCGCATCGGCCCAAGGATGAGCTGTTGATTCCGACCGCGCTGCAGTTGAATGCAGGGAGCGGGACGAAGGTTGTGGATGAGCAGTATCCGAAGGGGTCGACGTACCGGCTGCCGGTGGGTTCGGGCGAGACGCTGGATGTGTACCAGGGTGAGTTTCGGGTGAGCGTGCGGCTGGTGGTGCCGAAGGGCTCGTCGACGCTGACTGGCGCGCTGCATTACCAGGCTTGCGACAACGCGGTTTGCTATCCGCCGAAGACGCTTCCGGTGGTGGTGGCGGTTACCGGGGACTAGGGTACCCCCCTTCTGACCCCATCGGGCCAAGAACGCCCGACAGGGACCCCCCCTCCCCCCCTCGCACTAGCTGTTTTTGCGCTAAAGTCGTGCAGTCAAACGGGTTAGGTGGCAAAGTATCCCCCTTAGCAGGGGGCATTTTTTGGCGTAACTGATTGTATTCAGATGGGTTAAGGGGCAAAGTATCCCCCCGGCGGGGGTAGTTGCCGCGATGGGCGCCTCGGGTATACCCCCCTCCCCCTACTTTCACTTTTGGTTAGTGAAGTTGTTTGGAATGTGCGAGTTACTTGGTGAAGGCTGCTTTCACTCGGCTCATTCTAAAAGAGTTACGCGTATGATCTTCTCTCCGTTGGAGTTAGGGGATTAAATGTGAAAGCTGCAGCCGGTACTCGCCGGTGCAGCTTGTTTGAAATTGGGCTCTACTTCAAGTGTAGCAAGTTGGGTGGGTAACTATGCCAAGTTGGTGAGAGAGAAATCGCCAGTGGTGGCGCGGGTTTTGGGGTCATTGAGGGTTGTCGGGGGCTTGACATGTGGATTTTGGGTTGTTTTTGGGGTGGTTTGAGGGGATTTATTTTGTCCTGCGGAGGGGGCGGTGGGCCGGCCAGGGCTAAAGCCCATTCTGCGAGCTGCGGTCTCAGGGGGCTGAAGCCCCCTGCTAATCCGGTAGAAGGTGCAGCCGCGGCGGCAAAGGCACAGGCAAAAAGAAGAAGCAGATTCCCGGGGGGAATGACAGAAAGAAAAGCAAGGGCAAAGGCAAAGGAAGAAGCAGATCCCTGCGGGATGACAGCCAGAACGGCAAGGGCAACAGCAACAGCAAAAGCAAAGGCAGCGGCAAGGGCAAGGGAAGAAGCAGATTCCCGGAGGGAATGACAGAAAGAAAGGCAAGGGCACAGGCAAAGGAAGAAGCAGATCCCTGCGGGATGACAGCCAGAACGGCAAGGGCAACAGCAACGAGCAAAGGCAAAAGCAAAAGCAAAAGCAAAGGCAGCGGCAAGGGCAAGGGAAGAAGCAGATTCCCGGAGGGAATGACAGAAAGAAAGGCAAGGGCAAAGGCAAAGGAAGAAGCAGATCCCTGCGGGATGACAGCCAGAACGGCAAGGGCAACAGCAACAGCAACAGCAAAGGCAAAGGCAGCGGCAAGGGCAACAGCAAAGGCAAAGGCAAAGGCAAAGGCAAAAGCAAAGGCAAAGGCAAAGGCAAAGGAAGAAGCAGATTCCCGGAGGGAATGACAGAAAGAAAGGCAAGGGCAACGGCGAGGGCGTTAGGAGGGGTGTTTGGCGAGGGAGAGGGTGTTGCCGTCGGGGTCCTGGAACCAGGCTACCTGGGCGCCGCCGGGGGCGGTCCAGACGCCGGCTTCGTCCTGCTCGAAGTAGTCGTATTGGAGGAATTCGACGCCGCGGGTTTTGAGGTCGGCGATGGTGGCGTGGATGTCGTCGACCTCCCAGGCAAAGATGGTGAAGGGGGCGGGCGTAAACGGCTTCGGGACGCGAGTGACGCGCAGCATGGTGCGGGAGGAGCCGTCGCGGAAGGTCGGTCCGATGCTAAAGACGATGGCGAAGTCGTCATCGGAGACGAAGTCGAGGCCGAGGGCGGTTTCGTAGAAGCTGCGCGCGGCGGCACCGTCGACGGTGGGGATGAAGGCGATGGGTTGGTTGGTGGTCAGGTACATGAGAGACCTCGGCGATAGTTTTATCACCGGAGCGTGAATTTGTACTGGGGCGGTGGGGGGATACCCCTTTGGCGGTCGCGCTGGCGCGCGATGCCCACCGGTTAGTGGGGGAGTTTCAGGGACAGGTCGGCGATGGCGTGCCAGGCGTGGGTGCGGCCTATGGGGAACTCGTACCAGAAGAGGATCCATATGAAGGGCGCGGAGAAGGCAGTTGCCCAGTGGATGCGGTGCAGGCTGATCAGGTCGTAGAGGGCGGGCAGAAGGAGCATGGCGGCGAAGACCCAGAGGGACCAGCTGTCGCTGATGCCCCAGGCCTGCCAGGGCCAGCGGTCGGTGCCGGCGTTCATCATGGAGAGGACGGCGTAGAGGGCGAGGCGCTTGTGGGCGGCAGGATTGCGGCGCTCGAGGTAGGACCAGGTCATGAGGACGGCGAAGACGACCATGCCCATGATGGAGATCATAGAGAAGGTGCGGCCATCGACGCCGGGTACGGGGTAGCGGTTGATGGCGACGTCGCGGCGGAGTTCGTCGATGGCTGCGAGGACGCCGAGGGGGACCATGAGCGCGGCGAGGCCGTAGAGCCAGAGGCCTAGCTTCATGTGCCAGCGGACGCGGTGGGCGGCGATGAGCGTCGTCTGGACGGCGAAGAGCAGGAGGAAGAGCGAGAAGACTGCGGCGTGCAGGATGATGGCGGTGTTGGCGAGCGCGGCGGGGCGCTCGCCTAAGGGGAAGTAGCTGGCGCGGAAGCCTAGCAGGATGGTGGCGACCATGAGGATGGTCATGAGGGCGAAGAAGAGGCGCTCGCGGGTGCGGTTGATGGGGATGTTGCGGGTGCGGGGCAGGGGTTGGCGGTGGACCGCGTCGGTGGCCATGGGGGGGTGCTCCATTTTTGGGATGGGAGCCCGATTGCTGTGGTGGTGAGGATTAGGTTATCGCATGGATGGGGTTGGTGGGGTGGGTGATCGTTGTCGTGTTTTTCGGGACTGGGTATGCGCGCGTGGGGACGTTGCCCCCAGTATATGTCGAGCCTTCAGCCCTTGGATTTGGGGTGTGGTTACCCTGGGGCTGCGCCCCAGGCTGTGATGGGTCGGGCCGTTGGCCCTTGAATGAACGAGGCCTATTTGCGTTGGTTGGCTAGCTTCTTTTGGGTTTCGAGGAAGCGGCGGAGGCGGTCGAGGGAGCGGGATTTGCCGAAGACGACGAGGCTTTCGGTGAGGGGTGGGCTGGTGAGGCTGCCGGTGAGGATCGCGCGGAGGAGCATGAAGTTTTCTTTGACGCTCCACTGCTTGGCTTCGCCGAGGGCCTTGAGGGAAGACTCGATGGAGGCGGCGTCCCAGGTGGCGGCTTCGAGGGCGGTGAGTTGCTCGGCGGCGAAGGCTACGGTTTCTTCGAAGGTGCGCTTTTTGGGGAGCCAGACGGATTCGGCGGGCGAGATGTTGTCGGAGAAGAAGAAGCTGGTCATGTCGCCGAACTGGCCGAGGGTCTCCATGCGGGCCTGCACGAGTGGGGCGATGGCGCGGATGTAGTCGTCGGAGAGGATGGTGGCTGCGGAGGGCGGCGAAGAATTCGTCGGGGGAGAGCTTGCGGAGGTATTCGCCGTTGAGCCACTTTAGCTTGACGAGGTCGAAGACGGGGCCGCCGAGGGAGATGCGCTTGAAGTCGAATTTCTCGAGCATCTCGGGGAGGGAG
This sequence comes from uncultured Acidobacteriaceae bacterium, assembly GCA_963821165.1. Classification (GTDB taxonomy): domain Bacteria; phylum Acidobacteriota; class Terriglobia; order Terriglobales; family Acidobacteriaceae; genus Granulicella. The sequence goes on along the minus strand of CAWGCQ010000001.1, from coordinate 775,352 downwards.
AAGATGTCGCCTTCTTTGGTGTTGAGGTTTTTGCTGACGATCTCTGCTTCGGTGGGTTGCGCCATGCCTCCGCCTAGCAGGCCGAGGAAGTTGAGCATCGCCTGCGGGAGGTAGCCGGACTGCTGGTAGAAGACCAGCGAGACGGGGTTCTTGCGCTTGGAGATTTTTGATTTGTCGACGTTGCGCAGGAGCGGCATGTGCCAGAAGCGCGGGAGGTCCCAGCCGAAGGCGTTGTAGAGGAGGACGTGCTTGGGGGTGGAGGAGATCCACTCTTCGGCGCGGATGACGTCGGTGATGTGCATGAGGTGGTCGTCGACTACGTTGGCGAGGTGGTAGGTGGGGTAGCCGTCGGACTTGAGGAGGACCTGGTCGTCGACGTTGTTGTGGTCGAAGGTGATGTCGCCGCGGAGCTCGTCGCGTGAAGGTCGTGCTGGTGTTTTCGGGGACTTTTAGGCGGATGGTGTAGGGGCGGCCTTCGGCTAGGTAGGCGTCGATCTGCGCGGGGGTTAGGTGGCGGTGGGCGCCGTTGTAGCGCGGGGGAGTCTTGGCGGCGATTTGTTGCTGGCGCATGGCCTCGAGCTCTTCGGCGGTTTCGAAGGAGCGGTAGGCGGTGCCGTTGGCGAGCAGGATTTCGGCGTGGTGGCGGTAGATTTCGGTGCGCTCGGATTGGCGGTAGGGGCCGTAGGGGCCGCCGACGTCGGGGCCTTCGTCCCAGGTGAGGCCGACCCACTTGAGGGCGTCGAAGATCATCTGCTCGGAGGTGGAGACGAAGCGGGTGCGGTCGGTGTCCTCGATGCGGAGGACGAACTTGCCGCCGCGCTGGCGGGCGAAGATGTAGTTGAGGAGGCCGATGTAGGCGGTGCCGACGTGGGGGTCGCCGGTGGGGGAGGGGGCGATGCGGACGCGGATGGGTGCGGGTGTCGGGTGCGGCGGTTCTCGGATGTCATAAGGCTTCGAGACCATGTTAACAGGGGATGGTGCGGGGGCGATGCCCCCACGGAGTATATGTCGGGCCTTCAGCCCTTCGTTGTGAGGGGGCTGGTACCTGGGCCTTCGGCCCAGGCTGTGATATATAGGGCCGTTGGCCCTTGAGCTAGAGACGGGGTGGTGGAGGTGGTGGCGGGTTGAAGCTGGTGGGCGGTGGTGGCGGGTAGTTAGTGGGCGGCGGTGGGTAGGGCTGGAGGCCGCCGTAGGGGTTGGGTGCGGGGATTACGCGCCAGTCTGAGAAGGCGAGGATGCAGGTAACGATGATCCAGCCGACGGCGGGAACCAGGACGAGCAGGGCGAGCGGACCTGCGAGGCCTGCCTTGGTGAGGATGCGCCAGAAGATGAAGACTGCGAATGCCACGAATACAAAGCCGAAGAGCATGAAAAAGCCCATCATGCCTGCGATGGCGCCGCTCATGTGATTAATCTGATCAGGGTCCATGGTGCCCTCCGATTGATGAGGACAATGTACGCGAGAAGGTGGGTGGGGGCAAAGGGAAAACGGAGGGGCGTTGGCGGAAACGACCGGAGGGCATGGGCGGTTCCGGGTTCTTCGCTCGCGGTGCAGCTGGTGGGCGGGTAGAAGCGACTCACGGAGTGAATGACGAAAGAATTGGCAACTGCCAGTGCTGGTGCAGGCGGTTAGGTGAGGTCGTCGGTGTCGAAGGTGGGGAGCTTGCGGCCGAGGGCGCTGATGTCGCGGGGTTTGGAAACGGCGGCGAGGGCGGCGTCGATGTCGGCTTCGTCGGGGGCGTCGGCGTGGAGGGTGAGCTTCTTGTGCTCGTTGGGCAGGTCGATGGATTCGAGCAGGACGACGACGTGGGCTACGGCGGTGCCGTCCTGGGTGAGGCCTTCGGGGGTCTTGCCCTTGATGCTGACGTTGTTGACGTCGATGCCGAGGAGGTCGGCGACGCGCTCGCGCATCTCGCCGGCCAGGGGAACGATCTTGGGGCGGTGCATGACGAGGACGCAGTCGATGTTGACGATTTTGAAGCCGACGAGGGCGATCTCTTCGAGCGCGGTCTTGAGGAAGAGGGTGGAGTCGGCGCCCTTCCACTTGGGGTCGGTGGGGGGGAAGAAGGTGCCGATGTCGCCGGCGGAGACTGCGCCGAGGAGGGCGTCGGTGATGGCGTGGAGGAGGAGGTCGCCGTCGGAGTGGCCGGCGAGGCCTTCGGGGTGATTGATCTTGAGGCCGCCGATGATCAGCGGCACGTCCTTCTTGAAGGCGTGAGAGTCAAAGCCGAGACCGATGCGCATGCTCATTGCAGATGATGATAAATGCAGGGAGCGGAAAGCAGGGATTAGGGATCAGGGATCAGGGATTAGAACGGCCGCTGAGATTAGCAATCGCAGGGGTTGGGGCGTGAGGTTGGGTTGTTGCCGCGCAGGGCGGAGCGGGGCTGGACATCGTCGGTGGGTGAGTTCCAGGCGGCGACGGCGAAAGTGATGACGACGGGAAGCATGGTGAGAGCGAGGTTGACCATGGGGATCTCCTGGGGCTCGTACGCGGAGCCGATGCGGTAAAGGGGAAAGGAGGCCTGGTGGATCCCGGTTCATCGGGCGGTGAGGCCGTACCATGAACCGGGATCGCTTCTGAGGGTTAGACGTGCGAGGTTTCGAGGTTGACTCGAATTAAGTTGGCTAAGTTAGCGGGCTCCGCCGGCGGCGTTGATGAGCTGGCCGTTGATCCAGCCGGCGTCGTCGGATGCGAGAAGGACGGCTGCATTGGCGATATCCTCCGCTTGCCCGACGCGGCCGAGGGGTGTCTTGGAGACGACATCTTTTTCGAAGTCGGCATCAGGACCGACGAAGCCGGCGGCGTGCGTGCCTTCGGTTACGGTGAGGCCGGGATTGAGGGCGTTGACGCGAATGCCCTTGGAACCTAGCTCAAGCGAGAGGACACCGGTGATGACGTCGACGGCACCTTTGGTGGCGGAGTAGACCGAGCTGCCGGCGGGGGTGATGCGGCTGACCAGTGAGCCGATGTTGATGATGCTGCCGCCCTTGGGGAGGTGCTTGACCGCGGCCTGCGTGACCAGCAGGAGTCCGAGAACGTTGACGTCGAACTGCTTGTGGAAGTGCTCGGGGGTGACGGCTTCGAGGGGACCGAACTCGTAGACGCCGGAGTTGTTGACCAGGATGTCGAGCTTGCTGTAGGCCTTGATGGCGGCGTCGATGATGGCCTGCGCGTCGGCGGGCTTGGAGACATCGCCTTTGACGGCAACGGCTTTGCCGCCGGCCTTGGTGATGGCGTCGACGGCTTTGTCGGCACCGGCTTTGTCGGAGGCGTAGTTGACGACGACGGAGGCGCCAGCGGCTCCGAGTGACTTTGCGATCGCTGCGCCGATGCCTTTGGAGGCTCCTGTAACGACGGCGACTTTTCCTGTGAGGGTGCTCATGGTGAATCTCCTTGTGTCGGTGGTTCGATATTTCGACAACCATCGAATTGATGTAAGGGAGGTGCGGGAGGATTCAGGGATGCTTGTGAATTTTTGGGGAATGTGGGGAAGGGCATACCCCAGGGGCTAAAGCCCCGCGCCTTCCGAACCCGCGGAATGCCAAGGCTGAAGCCTTGGCTTACCTAGAAGCGAAGTTTTTGCGGGGTTCAAGGCTTGGCTCACCTAGAGGCGCATTTGGGCGGGCCTTCAGCCCTTGAATTTGTGGCGGCCGAATACCTAGGCTTTCGGCCCAGGCTGTGATGGGGTCGGGCCGTTGGCCCTTGAGTGAGCGGTTGGCCTTGGGAGGGTTAGGCGAGGTCGGACTTTAGGCGGTCGAGGTAGGCGCGGAGGATGTGGGTCTGGGGGAAGTAATTCACGAACTTACCGTCTTTTTCGGAGCGGACGAGGCCAGCGGTTTCGAGCTCTTTCATGTGGTGGGAGAGGGTGGCGGGGGAGATGTCGATGCAATCGCGCATGGTGCTGCAGGGGGTGCAGGAGCGCTTGGCGCTGATGGTTTTGAGGATCTCGTAGCGGCGCGGGTCGGCTAGGGCGCGGGCGATGAGGGCGAGCTGGTCTTCGGTTAGCTCGACGGATTGGGTGGCGGTGGCCATGGCAGCTGGATTAGATGATACGCGGTGGAGTTTTGGTGCAAGAACGGGCGCTCGCTTTGCGAGCGAGAAGCAGATCCTTCGCTGCGCTCAGAATGACAGCCAGAAAGGCAAGAGCGGCTCAGGGTCAGGGTGACGAGGGTTTGGGCGAAGCGGATTTAGCCGGCGAGGTAGAACTCGGCTACAACTAACCTGCCAGGTAAAACTCGGCAACCTCTAAATCGCCGGGCTGGGTGACTTTGAAATTGCGGGAGCTGCCCTGGACGACGAAGACGGGGATGTTGGCGCGCTCGAGGAGGCTGGCTTCGTCGGTGCCGGTGAACTCGTCGGCTGCGGCTTCGGCAAAGGCGCGGCGGAGGAGAGGGATGGTGGCGCCTTGCGGGGTTTGCGCGTGGACGATGAGCTCGCGGGGGATGGTGGCGGTGATGAGGGCGCCGTCGGCGGTGCGCTCGACCTGCTTGATGGTGTCGATGGCGGGGGTGGCGACGATGGCGGCGCCGTGCTTTTCGATGGCCGCGATGGTGCGCTCGATGGTGGCGGCGTCGATGAGGGGGCGGACGGCATCGTGGACGAGGACGATGTCCTGCGCGGAGGTGGAGGGGAGGGCGGCGAGGGCGTTGGCAACGGACTCCTGGCGGTTGTCGCCGCCGGTGACGACGTGGACTTTTTCGGAGAGATGGTACTCGTCGATCATGGCGGCGACGCGGGCCTGTTCGGTGTCGCGGACGGCGACGTAGATGGCGGTGACGGCGGGGACGTCGAGGAAGGCGCGCAGCGAGTGGATGACGATGGGGAAGCCCTTGAGGGCCAGGAATTGCTTCGGCGAACCGCCCGTGGCGTGGGCCATGCGGGTGCCGATGCCGGCGGCGGGGATGATTACGAAGACGGACATGGGAATGTGAGTATAACGCTTAAGAACAGGGTTCAGGGCCCAGGGGTTGGGGCCCAGGGTTCAGGGCCCAGGGGTTGGGGATGGGCGGAGGATCATTTCGTTGTTCTGGGTGAAGCCGAATTTTTCGTAGATGGGTTTGCCGAACTTTGAGGCGTGGAGGGTGATGACGCGGACGTTGCGGTGGTGGCATTCGTCGACGGCGTGTTGCAGCAGTTGGGTGGCGAGGCCGCGGCCCCGGGCTTCGGGTGCGGTGTAGAAGTTGAGCAGGTAGGCGCGGATGGGGTTGGGGTCGAGGAAGTGCGGGGGGAAGTCGCCGAAGAAGATGCCGCAGGCGGCGAGGATTTTCGCGGGTTGGCCGGGAGTTGCGGCAGGCTCTTCGAGAGCGCCTGCGGCTTCCTCTAAAGCGCCTGCGGCTTCCTCTAAGAAGAGGCCGACGTAGCGGCCGTCGGCTAAGCGCTCGCGGACCCAGGGTTCGAAGTTGAGGTCCATGGTGTTGTAGGCGGCTTCGGTGGCGAGCGAGTTGTCGGCGAACATCTGGTGGCGCTGGGCGGTGATGATGAGGGCGTCGTCGGGCGTGGCGCGGCGGAGGGTCATGAAACAGAGTGTAGGGGATAGAGCGTAGAGCGTAGAGAAAACGGATCGGCTTAGGATGGAGCGATGGCGGTGAAGGCGACGTTGGCGATGGATCGGGGGCTGCTGCGGGCGGGGGAGCGGGTGTGCGTGGCGGTGAGTGGCGGGGCGGATTCGGTGGCGCTGCTGCTGGGGCTGGTGGAGGCGAATACCGAGAGTGCGCAGAACAAGGTGGCGCTGGGCGTGGTGTTGCGTGCGGCGCATGTGCATCATGGGCTGCGCGGTGCGGAGGCGGATGGTGATGAGGTGTTCGTGCGGGAGTTGTGCGAGCGGCTGGGGGTTCCGCTGACGGTGTTTCGGGTGGACACGGCGGCTCGGCAGGCGGCGGAGGGTGAAGGTGTGGAGGAGGCGGCGCGGGAGCTGCGGTATGAGGCGCTGCGGGGGTTGATGGCGAGTGGGGTGGTGGATGTGGTGGCGACGGCGCATACGCTCGATGACCAGGCGGAGACGGTGGTGATGAAGATGCTGCGGGGGGCGTGGACGGAGGGGTTGGGGGGGATTTTTCCGGAGGTGGAGGTGCCGGCTTCCGAGGGAACCCATGTCTCAGAAGCGAGACATGGGGCACCCGGTTTGTTGCCTCAGGTGCTGGGGAGAATTGTGCGGCCGTTGCTGGGGGTTCGGCGGGCGGAGGTGGAGGCGTTTTTGCGGGAGCGGGAGCAGGGATGGAGGGAGGATGCTACGAACGCGGATGTGTCGTTGACGCGGAACCGGGTGCGGCATGTGTTGATGCCGATGCTGCGGGAGTTCAATCCGGCGGTGGATGCGTTGCTGTCGCGGACTGCGGAGATTGCGCGGGAGGAAGAGGCGTTCTGGCAGGCGGAGGTGGCGCGAGTGTTGCCGCAGGTACTGTTGCCGGGCAAGCCGGTGCGCGGCGGAGGGCGGGCGGTGAGTACCGCGGTCGGGGAGGTAGGGTATGCGATTGAGATTGAGCGGCTGCGTGCGATGCCGGCGGCGTTGCGGCGGAGGATCGTGCGGGCGGCGGCGCGGAAGGTGTTTGCGGAGGCAGAAGGGGGATATGTGCTGGGCGGAGAGGAGACGGCGAAGGTGTTGGCGCTGGCGGGTTTCGGGGGGGTGGGTGGAGCGGTGACGGGAAAGATTGGGAGCCGGTTGGAGTTGCATGGAGGTTTGCGGGTGGAGCGGTCGGCGCGGGAGATCCGATTGTGGCGGCACGGTTAATCGATTCCGTTAGGGGTAAGGATCGGGGTCTGTGGATGATATTTCTGCCAGATGGGGGCGGAGCCAGAGTAGAATTTAGATCAAACCCGGTGCAAGAGCGAAGACGGCCGCAAAACACTGCACCGTATTTCTGCGGTTGGCGTCTAAAGATCAGGCTAAGTTTTGGGGTTTCAGGGTTAGGGAGCTCCCAAGGCTGAGCGAGTCGCCGCCGGTTGGGGCGAGAGTTAGAGGTGGTAGCCGTCCGAGCAAGTAGGGCGGGGCAGTAGAAGACGCAATAGCAAGTCGAAACGAGGAATCGGATTGAATTCAACAGTCAAACAGTTGTTGATCTGGGTGCTGACGCTGGGCTGCCTTCTGGTGGGTTGGCGCTTCGTCGCGACCAACATGGCTGCGGGCCACGATAAGGCAGTAAGCCTGACACAGTTTCAGGATGACGCGGACGCGGGCAAGATCTCGGATGTGCTGGTGGACGGCGCGGACGTCACGGGCAAGTACAAGGACGGCAAAGAGACCTTCCACACCACGATTCCGGCGAACTATGTGGACCACGCCGAAGAGGCCGATCTGAAGGCCCATGGCGTGGATGTCACGTTCAAGAGCCAGCAGGGAAACATGTACTGGAATGCGCTGCTGAGCTTTGCGCCGATCCTGGTGCTGGTGGCGCTGTTCATGTTCATGATGCGGCAGATGCAGAGTGGCGGAAACAAGGCGCTGAGCTTTGGCAAGAACCGCGCGCGCCTGCTCTCGATGCAGCAGAAGAAGATTACGTTCAAGGACGTGGCAGGCGTCAATGAAGCGAAGGAAGAGCTTCGCGAGATCATCGAATTTCTGCGCGAGGCGCAGAAGTTCCAGCGGCTGGGCGGACGCATTCCCAAGGGCGTGCTGATGGTCGGACCTCCGGGAACGGGCAAGACGCTGCTGGCGCGAGCGGTTGCGGGCGAGGCGAATGTTCCGTTCTTCTCGATCTCCGGTTCGGACTTTGTGGAGATGTTTGTGGGCGTGGGCGCTAGCCGCGTGCGCGATCTGTTTGAGCAGGGCAAGAAGAATGCTCCTTGCATCATCTTCATCGATGAGATTGACGCTGTTGGACGGCACCGCGGTGCTGGCCTGGGCGGCGGACACGATGAGCGCGAGCAGACGCTGAATCAGCTGCTGGTCGAGATGGATGGATTTGAGTCCAACGACGGCGTGATTCTGATTGCTGCGACGAACCGGCCTGATGTGCTGGATCCGGCGCTGCTGCGGCCGGGGCGTTTCGATCGCCGCGTGATTGTGGATCGTCCGGACATTCGTGGGCGCGAAGAGATTCTGCGCGTGCACTCGAAGAAGGTGCCGCTGGCGGAGGACGTGAACCTGCCGATGCTGGCTCGCGGAACACCGGGCTTTACCGGCGCTGACCTGGCGAACATGGTGAACGAGGCGGCGCTGACGGCGGCGCGGTTCAACCGCAAGGCCGTGCACATGTTCGACTTCGAAGTGGCGAAGGACAAGGTGCTGATGGGCGCCGAGCGGAAGTCCATGCTGCTGAGCGAGGACGACAAGCGCGACACGGCGTACCACGAGGCCGGACACGTGCTCGTGGCGGCGAAGCGCGATCACTCCGATCCGCTGCACAAGGTGACGATCATTCCGCGCGGCATGGCGCTGGGCGTGACGATGCACCTGCCGGAAGAGGACAAGCACACGGTGACGCGGGATTATCTGAACACGCAGCTGGCCATCCTGATGGGTGGACGCTGCGCGGAAGAGATCTTTATGAACCGCATGACGACTGGCGCGGGCAACGATATTGTGCGCGCGACGGAGCTGGCTCGGAAGATGGTTTGCGAGTACGGCATGAGCGAGCTTGGACCGCTGACCTACGGCAAGAAGGAACAGGAAGTGTTTCTGGGCCGGGATATTGGGCAGGCGCGGGACTACTCGGATGACACGGCGCAGCAGATTGATAAGGCGGTGCGGCGGCTGGTCGATGAGGGGTACAACTCGGCGTACAAGATTCTCGACGAAAACCGCGAGGTGATGCATGCGATGGCGGCTGCGCTGCTGGAGCGTGAGACGCTGGATGCGGCGGAGATCGAGTTGCTGATCCAGGGCAAGCTGCTGGGACCGGTGAAGTCTTCGCTGGCGTCGGCCGGCGATGACGACGGCGACGACAAGCAGCAGGTGCTGAAGCCGGAAGGCGGGCGCAAGCCTGGGTTCGGCGAAGGGCATACGACGCCGGCGTAAGATTCAGCGTTGCGATAAGAGTGAGGAAGGCGGCCTTCGGGTCGCCTTTCCTTTTTGTGGGGAAGGGTCAGGTGGCCTGCACGCGGTGGAAGAGGCGCTTGAGGCGGGTGGCGATCCAGCGCAGGCTGAGGATGAGGAAGATGATGGCGACGGTGGCAATGCCTCCGGCGAGATACGGATGATGCGTGGCGAGCCAGGTGAGGGAGATGGCGGCGACGTCTTCGCCGGCGGAGAGCGCGACGTTGGAGAGCGGCTCGGGACTGGGGGTGACCATGGCGCGGGCGGCGGTTTTGGAGGTGTGGGCGATGGCCGCGATGGCGGCTCCGCCGACGGCGGCGAGGAGCTTCATCTCGGGCGAGAGCTGCGAGGCTGCCTGGTAGGCGAGCAGCGCGGCTACGGGCACACGGATGAAGGTGTGGGCGGCGTTCCAGACGAGGTCGAAGGCGGGGATTTTGTCGGCGAAGATTTCTACGGCGAAGAGGAGGCTGGAGACGGCGATGACCCAGGGGTTGGAGAGGGCGTGGAGGCCGGGAGGGAGGGTGACCCAGTCGAATCGCGAGAGGATGCCGAGGGTGGCTACGGTGGCGTAGACGTTGAGGCCGGCGGCGAAGCTGGCGGCGACGATGAGCGCGGCGATGGAGGCGGGCGTGAAGCTCACGGGACTCTCGGTTGTGGCAAGGGGCCTGCGGGGATGGTATCGCAGATGGCGCGCGGGTGCGATAGGCTAACCGAATGAAGATGCGTGCTGGCTGGTTGTCGTTTGTGGTGGTGGGGTTGGCGGTGGGGTTGGCAGGGGCGCAGGCGACGAAGCCTATGCCGTCGGCGCAGAGCGCGAGCACCACGCCGGGAGCGAAGGTTGGGCAGGGAGCGCAGCCGCCGGTGTCGGGGTTGTTGCCGACGAAGGATGATCTGCTGCGCGGCGGGTATGGGCCGTATCGCGCGAACAATGATCTGCTGTTTTATCACCTGACGCTGCGCGTGGATCCAGCGGCGAAGACCATTGTCGGGACAAATGTGGTGCGGTTTCGGATGTTGAAGGAGGGGCGGAAGATCCAGCTGGAGCTGACGCCGGAGTTGACGCTGGATGGGATTACGTTTGAGGGCAAGCCGGTGAGGTATGAGCGCGCGGCGGCCGATTCGCGGACTTTTTATGTTGAATTTCCGCGCGAGCTGAAGGTGGGTGAGGTGGACGAAGTTACGGTGGCGTATCACGGGCAGCCGGTGACGCAGGGACGGTTTGGGTGCTTCTCGTTTGATAAGGACAAGGAAGGCAAGCCGTGGATTACGACAGCGTGTGAGGGCGAGGGCGCGAGTGTCTGGTGGCCGAATAAGGATCAGTGGAAGGATGAGCCGCAGGACGGGATGGAGATTGATGTCGCGGTGCCGGATGGGTTGATGGATGTGAGCAACGGGCGGTTTGTGGCGAGCAAGGATTTAGGCGATGGGTATACGGAGTGGGAGTGGCGGGTGCATTATCCGATCAACAATTACGATGTCGCGCTGAATATTGGCGAGTATCAGCACTGGTCGGGCGTGCATGTGAATAAGGAGACGGGCGAGCAGACGACGCTGGATTTCTACGCGCTGCCGGAGGACCTGGAGAAGGCGAAGGCGCAGTTCGCGCAGGTGCCGGTGATGCTCGATGCGTATGAGCATTATTTCGGCGAGTATCCGTTCGACAAGGATGGGTACAAGCTGATCGAGGTGCCGTATGCGGGGATGGAGCACCAGACGGCGGTGGCGTATGGCAATCACTTTGAGAATGGGTACTATGGGCGCGATTGGACGGGCGTGGGGATCTCGCCGCGGTTCGACTTCATCATCATTCATGAGAGCGGGCATGAGTGGTTTGGGAACTCGATTACGGCGGCGGACCGATCGGACATGTGGATCCATGAGGGATGGACTACCTATATGGAGTCGCTGTACGTGGAGTATCGATGGGGGAAGGCGGATGCGATCAAGTATCTGAATGGGCTGCAGCCGAAGATACGGAATCGGCAGCCGATTATTCCGGAGCGCGGGATCAATGCGGAGCCTACGGAGGATCAGTACTTCAAGGGCGCGCTGATGCTGAATACGCTGCGCAGCGTGATTGATGATGACGCGAAGTGGTTTGCGGATATTCACGACTTCTATCAGCACTTCAAGTATCAGAACATCATGACGGAGGATGTGGTGGCGTGGTGGAATCAGCGGACGGGGATGAACCTGACGCCGTTCTTCAATGAGTATCTGCGGCATGCGGCGATTCCGGTGCTGGAGTTGAAGTTCGATCGAGGCGAAGGGGACGGTGGCGTATCGGTGGAGTGCGGACGAGGCGGGGTTTGCGATGCCGATTAAGATTGGCGAGCGCGAGCATTTGACGCTGGTGACTCCGGTGACGACGGAGTGGAAGACGATGCCGTGGACGGCGGATCCGGATACGCTGGATGTGCCGCATGATCTGTACTACATCGGGGAGAAGACGGTGGATTAGCGTTGGAAGGAATACCCTGGCCAGACCATTTATCATCGAAACCATGCGTGTTCTGGCTCTGGGATTGGTCGTGATGCTGGCGGGTTGTGGATACCACCAGGTGGGTGCGGCGTCGCATATTCCGGCGAACGTGCGAACGCTGGGTGTGCCGATCTTTGTGTCGAAGGTGCAGGCGTACAACACGGAGACGGCGTTTACGCAGGCGGTGGTGCGGGAGTTGAATACGCGGACGAATTACCGGGTGGTGACGGGCGCGGATGCGGACCGCAGCGGATGCGGTGCTGAAGGGGACGATTGTGACGGAGACGGTGGTGCCGCTGACGTATGACTCGACGAGCGGGCAGACGTCGAGCTACCTGGTGAATGTGACGGCGAGTGTGAAGCTGGTAGCGCATGATGGGGCTGTGCTGTACAAGAACGATGCGTTTGCGTGGAGGGAGCAGTACCAGTCGACGCAGGACTTCGCGGGTTTGTGCAGGAGGACGGAGCGGCGGTGCGGAGGATGGCGAAGGACTTTGCGGAGGCGCGGTGAGCGACATGCTGGAGAGCTTTCGATGAGCGAAACGTCTGGACTCAAGAGCTTTGCGGGGGTGGAGCGGTTTCTGGCTGAGGTGAGTGGCGATGCTCGGCGTGCAGGGTACGTGTTGCTGGGGGATGATGCGTTTCTGATGGAGATGTGCCGCAAGGGCGTGATGCAGGCGCTGGTGCCGGAGGAGATGAAGGATTTCTGTCTGCATGATCTGGACCTGGGGCAGACGTCGATCTTTGAGGCGCTGGATCTGGCGCAGACGCCTTCGCTGATGGCGCCGTTCCAGGTGCTGTTTCTGCGCAATGTGAAGACGCTGTATGGGCGCGGGCAGAAGAAGGAAGAGTTCAAGGCAATCGATGAATATTTTCGGCGGCCGAATCCGCGGCGCTGGTGATCTTTGTGGCCGATCATATTGCGCTGCCGCAGGACCTGCGCAGGATGGACATGACGGACAAGGAGAGGGCGGAAAAGATTCGCGAGACGCTGGGCGATGTGTGCGGCGTGGTGGAGCTGCAGCGGGTGAGCGAAGAGGATGCGATGCGCTGGGTGGTGCGCGAGGCGAAGGCTCGGGGGGTTGCGTTCAGCGAAGACGCGGCGCGGGAGCTGGTGGATGCGCTGGGTTCGGCGGGCGGTGCGGAGATGATGTTGGTGGCGAGCGAGGTGGAGAAGCTGCTGCTGTACGTGGGTGGTGTGGGCAAGGCCACGGTGGAGGTGGGGGATGTGGAGACGATGGTGTCGGCTGCCAAGCAGCGGAGTTTGTATGAGCTGACGGATGCGATCAGTATGAAGGACGCGCCCAAGGCGCTGGCGCTGCTGGCGGGGTTGCTGAATGCGTCGGAGGGTGGGGAAGATGCGGCGATCGGGCACGTGTTTTCGCTGGCGAAGACGTATCGGCAGATGCTGGTGCTGAACGAGAAACAGGTGAAGGATCAGAGGGCGATGTGGTCGGTGTTGTGGCCGGGATTTCGGGTGGCGCCGTTTGCGGCGGATGCGCTGATTGCGCAGGCGCGGCGGTATCGGGACCGCGGAGAGTTGACGCGTGGACTGCGTTTGATTGCGAAGGCGGATTTGGAGTTGCGGTCGGGGCCGGTGGATAAGAAGCTGGTGCTGGAACGATTGGTGATGCGGCTGGCGGGGAAGAGCAAGGAACGGGAGTTGGAGGGTGCGGGGGTTTAGCGCACAAGGGTCGGGTTGGTTTCAGGGGAGAGCGAGTACAATCCGAAAAGTCCTTGCAAGTGTTGAAGCGTAGTTGAAGACAGGAGAGATTGTGCATGCGTGTAGCTGTTCGAGCGTTGTTAGGGTGGGGCGTGATGGTGGGGATGGTTGCGTCGATTGGCGCGCAGACGAAGGCGCCGGTGGTGGCTCCGGCACCGCCAACTCCGATGCAGCAGCGCATGCAGCAGATGCTGCTCTTCGCGAAGACGCACTACGAGAAGCATGAGTACCGGATTGCGATGCGCGATGGCGTGAAGCTTTATACGCAGGTGTATACGCCGATTGCGGGGCAGTTCGCGGATAAGGGGCCGTATCCGTTTTTGATGACGCGGACTCCGTACAGCTGCGGCAACTATGACAATGACGTGGTGATGCCGCGTGTGACGGCGAATATGGACATGCTTGAGAGCGGGTACATCCTGGTGTGCCAGGATGTGCGCGGAAGGTGGGAGAGCGAGGGGAGTTGGGTGGAGATGACTCCACCGGTGTTCAATGTGAAGACAGACAAGGGGATTGATGAGTCGACCGACATGTATGACACGGTGGACTGGCTGCTGAAGAATGTGAAGAACAACAACGGCAAGGTGGGAATCGAGGGCATCAGCTATCCGGGGTTCTACACGGCGGCGAGCATTATCCAGGGGCATCCGGCGATCAAGGCGGCGAGTCCGCAGGCGCCGATGATTAATTTGTTCGATGGCGACGATAGCTATCACGGAGGGGCGTTCATGTTGGCGGCGAACCACTCGTTCTATGCGCCATTTTATCGGCCGCAGAAGAATCCGCTGAAGGTTGAGCCGCCGAATAACTTTGAGTTCTTTACCAAGGATGCGTATGCGTACTACCTGAAGATGGGGACGCTGGCGAATCTGGATTCGCCGGCGGGTGGGACCAATCCGCTGTATCACGATCAGACGATTCATGACACGTATGACGGCTACTGGATCGCGCGCAACATGGAGCTGCACATGTTTGGCGTGAAGGCGGCGGTGATGGTGGTGGGCGGATGGTTCGATGCGGAAGACCTGGCGGGGCCGGTGAAGGTGTTCCATGCGATTGATAAGGAGAGCCCCGAGGCTGCGGCGAATACGCTGGTCGAAGGGCCGTGGGTGCATGGCGGATGGGCGCGCGGATCGGGCGCTTCGCTGGGCGACATCAAGTTTGGGTCGGATACGTCGGAGTTTTTTCGCAAGACGATGGAGGCTCCGTTCTTTGCGCACTATCTGAAGGACGCACCGTGGACTCCGCTGCCCAAGGCTTACACGTTTGAGACGGGCAGCAATGTGTGGAAGAAGTATGATGCGTGGCCTCCGAAGCAGGCGGAGACGAAGATGATCTACTTCCAGCCGGAGGGCGGGCTGGGGTGGACGGCGCCTGCGGCGAAGGAGAGCGAAGACAGCTATGTGAGCGACCCGGCGCATCCGGTGCCGTACGTGGGGTATGTGACGGAGGCGGATCCTCCGCAGCGCTACATGGATGACGACCAGCGGTTCGCGGCTACGCGGCCGGATGTGCTGGTGTATGAGACTGAGCCGCTGACCGAGGATGTGACGGTGGTGGGGCCGGTGCGGCCGCGGTTGAAGATTGCGTCGACGGGGACTGATTCGGACTTCGATGTGAAGCTGATCGATGTGTATCCGGATAACTATGCGGATCCGGATGCGGAGGACGAGGGCAAGCATGTGCTGGGTGCTCCGCCGGTGATTATGGGCGGGTACGAGATGCTGGTGCGCGGCGAGCCGTTCCGCGCGAAGTTCCGAAACTCGTTAGCGACGCCGGAGCCGCTGGTGCCGGGCAAGGTGACGGACGTGAACTTCAGCATGCAGGATGTGAACCACACGTTCCTCAAGGGGCATCGGATCATGGTGCAGGTGCAGAGCTCGTGGTTTCCGCTGACCGATCGGAATCCGCAGGTGTTCATGGACATTGCGAAGGCCAAGCCGGGGGACTTCAAGAAGGCTACTGAGACGGTGTTTCATGAGGCGGGGGAGGCTAGCGGGATTGAGTTGATGGTGATGCCGAAAAACCAGGGATTAGGGAACAGGGATTAGGGATTAGGAAAGCAAAGACAGAAGCAGGTTCCTCGCTGCGCTCGGAATGACAGCCAGAAGAGCAAAGGCGAGAGCAAGAGCAAAGGCCGCGACGGATATCGCGGCCTTTGTTGCTGTCCGAGTACTAGACGTTGGCGGACATGCGAGGTTACGCGTTGGCGAAGGGGTGTTCGAGGCTGGGGCTTTGGGGGGTGAAGAGTTTGGCGCCGGTTTCGGTGATGTGCATGTCGTCTTCCAGGCGGATGCCGAAGGGCTCGGGGTCGTCGGGGAGGTAGATGCCGGGCTCGTCGGAGAAGGTCATGTGGGCCTGGATGAGGCGGGTGTTGCCGCGGACGAGGTAGTACCACTCATGCATATCCATGCCGATGCCGTGGCCTACGCGGTGGGTGAAGTATTTGTAGCCGGGGCCGAAGCCGGCGTTGGTGATGACGTTGCGTGCGGCTGCGTCTACGGATTGCATTTCGACGCCGGGGCGTGCGGCGGCGAGCGCGGCGGCCTGGGCTTGATGGACGATGTCGAAGACATGCTTCTGGCGGTCGGTGGGCTTGCCGTAGACGAAGCTGCGGGAGATGTCGGACTGATAGCCCTGGACGAAGCAACCGTCGTCGATGAGGATGATCTGGTTTTCGCGGATGATTTGCGGGGTGGGCGAGCCGTGGGGCTGCGCAGAGAAGGCGGCGACCTGGCAGGAGGCCTCGCCGCGAACGCCACAGCGGGCGTAGGCGGCGTCGACGAGGGAGGTGAACTGGCGGTTGGTCATGCCGGGCGAGCAGGATTCGTATACGGCCTTGTAGACGGAGAGGGTGATGTCGTTGGCGAGCTGCATGAGGGCTAGCTCGGCGGGGGATTTGATGCTGCGGCAGCCGGCGACTACGGGGATACCGGAGGTGACGGTGCGGGGCGCGACGGCCTGGGCGATGCGGTCGGCGAAGACGTACTGGACGCGCTCGTCGAGAGCCAGAGGCAGGGATGAGGGCGTTGCTGCCTGGAGGGATTTGGCGAGGAGGGCGTAGGGGTCGTCGTCTTCGTTCCAGGTGTAGACGCGGGTGGTGGCGCCGATGGGAGAGCTACTGAGGGCTTCGTGCATGCGGCCGGCTTCGAAGGTGGGGCAGACGACGAAGGGGTCGCCAGTGGCAGGGAGGGTCCAGGCGAAGAGGCGCTCGGACTGGTAGGCGGGGACGCCGAGGAAGTACTCGAGCGTGGTGCCGCCGGTGACGGTGAGGGCGGCGAGTTTGTTCTGGGCGAGGAGGTCGCGGGCGCGGTCGATGCGGTGCTGGCGCTCGGCGGCGGAGATGGGGACGGCCTCGTGGGAGCGGTCTTTGAGGGCGGCGATGGGAGCGGGAAGTGCCTCGGATGGTGGGGCCTGGGCGTTGATGTGGTGCGGGTTAAGGGCGAAGGCGGGCGCGGTTGCGGCTGCGGTGGTGAGGAATCGTCGGCGGGAGAGCATGAGGAGATTGTAGGCTGTAGAGAGAGTTTGCAGGGAAGTGAGGGCTAAGCAGATGACCAGCCAATCGACGATGACCGAAGAGACCGGGACCAGCCTGGTAACGGTGGAAGACTACGTGGCATCGAGGGCGAGCGGGGAGCTGGCAGATGTGTTTGGCGCGATCGCTGCGGCGGCACGGCAGATTGAGCGAAAGATTCGGCTGGCCGGGCTGAACGATGTGTATGGTGCGGCGGGCGCGGTGAATGTCCAGGGGGAGCAGCAGCAGAAGCTGGACGTGTTTGCCAATGAGTTGTTGACCGAGGTGCTGCGCGAGGTTGCGTGGGTCGCGGCGATCGTGAGCGAAGAGGATGAAGGGCCGGTGGTGTTTGAGCGCGGTGATCCGCAATCGGACGCGCAGTTTGTGGTGGTGTTCGATCCTCTGGATGGGTCGTCGAATATTGATGTGAATGTGAATGTGGGGACGATCTTCAGCGTGGTGCGGAGGGTGGGGGACGTGGTTGCGTCGGTGCTGCGGAAGGGAACCGAGCAGGTGGCGGCAGGGTATGTGCTGTATGGGCCGTCGGCCGTGATGGTGATGACGCTGGGGCAGGGGGTGGCGGCGTTTACGCTGAATGAGGAAGACAGGTTTGTGCTGACGGGCGAGGGGATGACGATGCCCGAGCAGGGGCCGTATTACTCGGCTAACCAGGCCAATGCGGCGAGCTGGCCAGAGGTTTATCGGGAGTTTCTGGATAGCCTGATGCGGGGCGAGCTGGGCGCACGCGAGTATGGGGCGCGGTATATCGGAAGCCTGGTGGCGGACTTTCATCGCACGCTGCTGAAGGGTGGCGTGTTTCTGTATCCGCCGACCAAGAACGCGCCGCAGGGCAAGTTGCGGCTGCTGTATGAGGCGTATCCGCTGGCGATGGTGGCGGAGCAGGCGGGCGGCGCTGCCGTGAACGGAGAGATACGGATCCTGGAGGTGAAGGCTGCCGGGATTCATGATCGAACGCCGCTGGTGATTGGCAGCCGGTGCGAGGTGGAGGCGTTGCGTAAGGCCGTGCTGAAGACGGCGGAAGAGGTGGAGTAGTGGCGGTTGGTTCGGTAGCGGAGAGGTTGTATTACGATGGCGACGCAGCGGAGGCGCTGGAGTTTCGCGCGGTGGTGACGGACGTTCGGCTGGACTCGCACGCTATGGGGGAGAGTGGGCAGAAGGAACAGGTGTGGCAGGTGGCGCTGGATCGGACGGCGTTTTATCCGGTCGGCGGAGGACAGCCCTGGGATACGGGCGCGCTGGTGGCTACGGCGAAGAGCGGCGCGGTACTTGAGGTGTCGGTGGAGCGCGTGGAGGAGGATGAGGCGGGCGAGGTTTGGCATTATGTGCGCAAGCCGCTGCCGGAGGGGACGGAGATTGTGGGACGCGTGGATGCGGATCGGCGGATGGATCATGCGCAGCAGCATACGGGGCAGCATTTGTTGTCGGCGATGTTTTTGCAGGAGCTTGGGGCGGCGACGGTTTCGTTTCATCTGGGCGCGGATTCTGTGACGATCGATCTGGCTGTGGAGAAGGTGAGCGAGGAGGAGTTGCGCGCGGTGGAGGCTGCGGCGAATCGGTTGATCTACGAGGATCGCGCGGTGCGGCCTCGGTGGGTTTCGCGTGAGGAGGCTGAGGGTATGTTGGCTCGCGGAGAACTGCGGAAGTTGCCGGAACGTGCGGGGCGGATGAGGATTGTCGAGATGGAAGGTGTAGAGTTCAACGCGTGCGGCGGGACGCATGTGGGGTCTACGGGCGCGATTGGTGGGCTGCTGGTGCGGCGCGTGGAGAAGGTGAAGCAGGGGCAGCGGGTGGAGTTCTGCTGCGGGCTGCGCGCGGTGCGGGCCGCGGGGAAAGACTATGCGCGGCTAAGGGAGTTGGGGGCGCTGCTGAGCGTTGGGCCTGCGGATTTGGCGGGGAGGGTGGCGGGGCTGATCGAGGACAAGAAGGCTGCGGCGAAGGAGTTGAAGCGGCTGCAGAGAGAGCTCAAGGCGCAGCCGGAATTGCCACAGGCTTCTGACCGATAAGCTGGTGGGGTGAGTGTGTATTGCGATGTCGCGCTGCCGGTGCCGCTGGACCGGGCCTTTACGTACGAGCTGGGGGAGCTTGAGGCGGAGGTGGGCGCGCGGGTGATGGTGCCGTTTGGCGGGCAGCGGCTGGTGGGCGTGGTGGTCGGGCTGCATGATGTGGATCCGGGCGATGACGTCGAAGTGAAGCGCGTTCAGCAGGTGATGGATGAGGAGGCGCTGCTTCCCGGTGAGCTGATGGAGCTTGGCAAGTGGGTGGCGGCGTACTACTGCGCTCCGCTGGGCGAGGTGCTGCGCGGGATGATGCCGCTGACCGCGGAGGTGCGGCGGCAGTGGGTGTATCGGATTGCCGAGCAGGGACGGAAGGTGCTGTATGAGGGCGCGGCGAAGGGGTCGTCGCGGCGATCGAAGCTCAGCGTGGAAGATCAGAATCGCGAGTATGCGGTGCTGAATTATCTGGAGAGTGGCGAGGCGGGGAAGACGGCCACGATTCGCAGCGCGACGGGCGCGAACAAGGCGCTGCTGGATGCGATGGCGAAGAAGCGCTGGCTGGTGCGGGAGCCGCTGGCGGAGGTGAGGGATGCTCGGAGGGTGGAGATGGTGGCGGTGTTGGAAGAGGGTCCAGGGTCCAGGGCCCAGGGCCCAGAAGGCGAGGCGGCTGGCAAAAGGCTGCCGAAGTTGAATGAGAATCAGCTTGCGGTGATGGCGGAGCTGGCTGGGTGTGGGGGGCGGGAGCTGGTGCGGGAGTTGCGCGGAAGGATGGGGGCGCGGGGGGTGCCGGACTCGACGTTGGGGACGCTGGTGAAGCGTGGGCTGGTGCGGCTGGAGGAGACGGCGCAGGCGTTCCATGTGACGGGCCTGACGCAGGAGGGCAAGAAGTTTGCGCATGAGCATGTGCTGAATGAGGCGCAGATGGCGGCGCTGGCGGACATTGTCGCGGCGATGGGAGTGCAGGAGAAGCAGATTCCCGAAGGGAATGACAGCAAGAAAAGCAATGGCAACGCGGGGGGTCTTCAAGCGCTGCTGCTGTATGGGATTACGGGGAGTGGGAAGACTGCCGTGTATGTCGCGGCAATGCAGCGGGCGCTGGCTGCGGGAAAGAGCGCGCTGCTGCTGGTGCCGGAGATTGGGCTGACGCCGGGGACTGCGGCGCAGATGGTGGCGGCGTTCGGCGGCGAGGTCGCGCTGCTGCACTCGCAGTTGACGCCGGATGAGCGCGCCGAGCAGTGGCATCGCATTCGGAGAGGTGAGGCGCGGGTGGTGATTGGGACGCGCTCGGCGGTGTTTGCGCCGATGCCGAAGCTCGGGTTGATTCTTGTCGATGAAGAGCATGACGGGAGTTACAAGCAGGAGGAGACGCCGCGGTATCACGGGAGAGATGTGGCGGTGATGCGTGGGAAGTTGCTGGGGTGCACTGTGGTGCTGGGGTCGGCCACGCCGTCCTTGGAGAGCTGGCAGAATGCGGAGCGCGGGCGGTATGCGCGGGTGGAGATTCGGGAGCGCGTGCAGGCGCGGCCGCTGCCGAAGGTCGAGATGATTGATATGCGCGAGGAGTTCCGCGAGACCGGGCAGGAGCAGCTTTTCTCGCGGCGGCTGATTGAGGAGACGCAGGCTACGATCGATCGCGGCGAGCAGGTGGTGATCCTGATCAACCGGCGCGGCTACAGCTTTGTGGTGATGTGCAGGAGCTGTGGCGAAAAGTTGGAGTGCGAGAACTGCGCGATCTCGCTGACGTATCACAAGAACGAGGGCCCAGGGCCCAGGGCCCAGGGTTCAGAAGGCGATGTGGCTCGCGTTGGGCAGCGGCTGGAGTGCCATTACTGCGGGTATCGGAGGACGGTGCCTAAGGCTTGTCCGAAGTGTCAGAGCGAGCATTTGTACTACCTGGGGGCGGGGTCGGAGCAGGGGGAGGAGCGGCTGCAGGAGCTGTTTCCGGGGGCGCGGATTGGGCGGATGGATCGCGATACCGTGCGCTCGCGCGGGGACATGGAGCGGCTGCTGGGGCGGCTGCACTCGGGCGAGATTAATCTGTTGGTGGGCACGCAGATGATCGCCAAGGGGCATGACATTCATGGCGTGACGCTGGTGGGGGTGGTGGGCGCGGATTTTGCGCTGGGGTTGCCGGACTTTCGCGCGGCGGAGCGGGTGTTTCAGCTGCTGACGCAGGTGAGCGGGAGGGCGGGGCGTGGGGAGTTGCCGGGAAAGGTGCTGGTGCAGACGTACCAGCCGGATCACTATGTGAACCAGTTTGCGCGGGAGCACGACTACACCGGATTCGCCGCGCGCGAGCTGTATTTTCGGCGGGCGATGCGGTATCCGCCGTTCAGTGTGCTGGCCAACGTGATTATTCAGAGCGAGCGGCTGGAAGAGGTGCTGGAGTGGTCCACGAAGCTGGGGCGCTGGCTGCAGGCGCGCAAGCTGGAGGGGGTGCGGGTGCTGGGGCCGGCGGCGGCGCCGAACTCGCGGCTGAAGAGAATCTATCGGTACCACCTGGTGCTGAAGTCGGATCGGCGGGATGTGTTGGGGGCGGCGCTGCGGGAGATGCTGGCGGTGGTGGATCGCGAGGAGATTCCGCGGCGGTCGGTGGTGGTGGATGTCGACCCGATGCACTTGATGTGAGGAGCAGGGCTCAGGGCCCAGGGCTCAGGGTCCAGGGTAACGGCGCAGGGTGCAGCACTTCGGGGACATGATGGAGGGTGGAGGTCGGTGGAGGAACGGGCGCGGGCTCACCTGGGCCCTCGGCCCTGAATTTCCCTGGACGCTGATTTCTAGCCGAGCGCCTGGAGATCCTTGCCCGGCTTGAAACGGACGGCCTTGCCGGGCGTAATGGTGACCTCGGTGCCGGTGCGCGGATTACGTCCGACGCCGGTTTTGCGTGGCTTGACGGTGAAGACGCCAAAGCCGCGGAGTTCGATACGATCGCTCCCGCCGAGGGCGTTCTTCATCGCTTCAAAGATCGCGTCCACGGCGGATTCTGCCTTGGTCCGTGGAAGGCCGGTGCGCTCAACTACCCGCTGGATTAGGTCCTGCTTGATCAATGGATGTCGCCTTCCTGTGCTCAAGTCCCACATTGTGGGCGGTGTCTGACTGTCTTACAGCCTACACTGCGATGGTAGAAAGCCCGGATTTGGTTGTCAATTTTTCCTCAGGTCAGGTAACCGAAATCTTGACACGAAGGTGCGGTATACGTCGCAGTTTGCGATACGCTCGTAGAGACGCAATATCCGAGCGAAAGGTTTGTGCGCGGCCAAACCGGGCCGCAGCCGTGGGTACGAGATGTCGATTAAGAGCGATACATGGATTCGCCAGCAGGCTGTCGAACACAAGATGATTGAGCCGTTCAGCGAGAAGCAGGTGCGCGAGGGTGTGATTTCCTACGGGCTGTCGTCCTACGGGTACGATCTCAGGGTCTCGAATGAGTTCAAGATTTTCACCAACGTAAATAGCGCGATCATCGATCCCAAGAATTTTGACGAGCGCTCGTTTGTGTCGGTGGAGGCGGACAGCATCATTGTTCCGCCGAACAGCTTTGCGCTGGCGCGGTCCGTGGAATACTTCCGGATTCCGCGCGATGTGCTGACGATCTGCGTGGGCAAGAGCACCTATGCGCGCTGTGGGATTATTGTGAATGTGACGCCCTTTGAGCCGGAGTGGGAGGGATTTGTCACGCTGGAGATTTCGAATACGACGCCGCTGCCGGCGCGCATCTATGCCAATGAAGGCCTGTGCCAGATACTATTCTTCCAGAGCGATCAGGTATGCGAGGTAAGCTATGGAGATCGCAAGGGCAAGTATCAGAAGCAGCAGGGGATTGTCTTGCCGAAGTTGTAGGACGGTAGCTGGACGATGGAATCGATGATGGAGTCGGGCCTGCTGGGCGATTGAATTCCTGCTTCTGGAGAAGTAAATTCGGACTGCTGGACGAGTGAAGAAGGACTGCTGGGCGAACATCCAAACACCGCCGGACGGCGTCAGAAAGACCGATCACCGGCGTAATGAGAATCGCAGCTCGTGACGAATGATACGAAAGCGAATATCGGTGTAGTAGCGGCGGATTCCCTGCGTTCGATGGGGTTGGTGGCCATCCTTGAGGAAACCGCCGGCGTCGAGGCGTTTCCCCTGAAGCTGGACGAAGTGTGTACCGTGGAGAATGTCGACCTGGTTCTGCTGGACCTGCAGGAGCCGCTGGACGCGATTCTTCACACGATCATGCATATTCGCAGAGAGCGGCCGTCGTTGAAGCCGGTGGTGATGGGCGAACCGCTGACGCCGGACCAGATACAGGCCGTGATCGGGGCGGGTGCGAAGGGTTTTCTGCTACGCAGTGCCGGCGTGAGCGAGATCAGCATGGCCATCGAGATCGTGCTGGACGGCTCCATCTGGGCGCCGCGCAAGGTATTGGCGAGGCTGGTGGAGGCCGGAACGGCAGGGGCCGAAGGCCTGGCACCGCCACCTGCGCAGCACGAGTCCATTGAACAGATGATCACTGGGCGCGAGCGTGAAGTGCTGCACTTGTTGATGAATGGGCGGTCCAATCGAGAGATTGCGGCGGCCATGGGAATTGAGCAGGCCACCGTGAAGGCGCACCTGGGAAGGATGCTGCGCAAGACCCGGGCGAAGAACCGGGTGGAGCTTACGCTGCGAGCGATGGAAGAGAAAGACGAAGACGAAGAGTAAGTTACCGCTACAGACGGCGGAACGCCGATTCTGCAGGGAAAGTTTGGGCGTAAACCTTTAGTAACAATCGTAGGTCTACATTACTAGGTACTCTTGTAACCTGCGAACGTAATGGTGCATAGTGAATGCAGTACAAACCTGGGAGAATAGGGTTGCGAAAGTTGCTGCTGATAAGCGCACTTTCGCAACCCACTTTTTTTGCTTTCCGGGCCGCTTCGGGGTGGGGTACAACCTGAGGGGGATGGCATCCATCACATGGATCGGGGTAAAAAGGACGATATGTCCTTCAGCCCAAATTGGTTTAGTACGAAAGGTTTAAATGAAAAAGGTTATTGGAGTTCTGTGTGGTATGGCAATGTTCTTGGGCGTGGCGTCTGTTCAGGCTCAGGACAAGGGCAAGTTGGACGACCGGCTGGCGTCAGCTACACAGGTGATTCAGGAAGTGATGGCCACTCCGGATAAAGCGATTCCGCAGTCGATCCTGGCTGGAGCTTCTTGTGTGGTGGTGATCCCAGCCTACAAGAAGGGCGCGTTCATCTTTGGCGCCCAGTATGGACAGGGTGTTGCGACCTGCCGCACGCCGCGTGGATGGAGCGCGCCGGTGTTCGTGCAACTGACGGGGGGCAGCTTTGGGTGGCAGATTGGTGGCCAATCCACTGACCTGGTACTGGTGGCGATGAACCAGCACGGACTTCAGGACATGCTGAAGAACAAGTTCAAGCTGGGCGCGGACGCATCGGCAGCGGCCGGACCGGTTGGGCGGAATGCACAGGCTGGAACCGATTGGAAGCTCAGTGCGGAGTTCCTCTCGTACTCGCGCACCAAGGGACTGTTTGCAGGTATCGATCTGGACGGCACTGTCCTGTCACAGAATTCGGATGATACGAGAACCGAGTACGGCTCTGACGTTCCTTTCCGCGAGGTGCTGAGCGGCGGCGTTCCGACGCCGGAGAATGCGCGTGCGTTTGTCCATACGGTAGCTCGCTACTTTGTGGTTTCGAAAGATAACCACTAAACCAGCAATCACTTGCGGTATGCAGAGGGACGGCTCAGGCCGTCCCTCTTTCTTTGCGAGCGTCGCGTGACGCGCAGATTCTTGTCGAAGTTGCGTACACTTAGGGATGTTGGCGACTGCGATTCAGAACGTGGCGGTGCGGCAGATCAGTCTGCGGGAGCGGCTGGAAGACCTGGCGCTGCAGCTGGTGGCCGGAGCGGTGGGGATCCTGCCGCGCCGCGCGGCGAGGGCCGTTGGCGCGGCGCTGGGTGCAGCCGCGTGGGTGCTGCTGGGCCGATTGCGCCGCGTTGGGCTGCAGAATCTGGAACTGGCCATGCCGGAGAAGACGCAGCCGGAGCGCGAGGCAATTCTGCGCGGCGTGTTTCGCTCGCTGGGATGGCAGATTGGCGAGTTCTGCAAGATGAGCGGATATACGGCGGAGCAGGCGTCGAAGTTCATCCGCTACGACGGTCTGGAGAATTACCTTGCTGCGCGGGAGAAGGGCAAGGGCGTGCTGGTGTTGACCGGCCACCTGGGAGCCTGGGAGCTGTCGAGCTTTTATCACTCGCTGATGGGGTATCCGATGTCGCTGGTGATCCGGCGGCTGGATAACCCGCTGGTCGACGCGTTTGTGAACCGGATTCGGTGCCTGCATGGGAACCGGGTGATCCATAAGGACGACTTTGCGCGCGGGCTGCTGAGCTCGATGCATCGCGGAGAGACGGTGGGGATCCTGATGGACACGAACATGACGCCGCCGCAGGGGATCTTCGTGCCGTACTTTGGAGTGGAAGCGTGCACGGCATCGGGCCTGGCGCGCGTGGCGCTGCATTCGGGTGCGGCCGTGCTGCCCGGCTTCCTGGTGTGGGAGGCGGCGGAGAAAAAATATGTGCTGCACTTTGGCAAGGAGCTGGAGCTGATTCGCACCGGTAATCTGGCGAGCGATATTCTGGCCAACACGGCGCTGTTTACGGCGACCATTGAGGCGTATGTGCGGCGTTATCCCGAGCAGTGGCTGTGGGTGCATCGGCGCTGGAAGACGCGGCCCGAGGGTGAGGAGCGGCTGTACGGATGAGCGCGAAGACACTGAGCGCGGCAGAGATTGCGGGGCTGTTGGGCGCTGAGACAACGTCGACGGCGACGCTCTCTCGCGTGTCGGCGCTCGAGTCTGCCGGGCCCGATGCGATTGTGTTTGCGGAGGATGAGCGCACGCTTGCGGCTGCGATCGCGACGGATGCTGGTTTGATCCTGACGCGCGTTGCAGGGCCAAAGCAGGATGCGCGCTTGGTGGTGGTGAAGGATCCGCGCTACGCGTTTGCGTTGTGTGGCAAGGTGCTCGCCGAGGTGAGGACGGAGAGTGAGATTCATGCGTCGGCGGTGGTGGATGCGTCGGCGAAGGTGGGCGCGCGGGTGAAGATTGGAGCGCGCGCTGTGGTGGAAGCAGACGTCATCCTGGGCGATGACGTGGAGATTGCTGCGGGAGCGGTGATTCTGCGCGGCGTGGAGATTGGGCGTCGGGTAGTGGTGCAGGCTGGCGCAGTGTTGGGAGCGACCGGTTTTGGCTACGCGCGCAATGCGAAGACGGGAGAGCATCTGCTGTTTCCGCAGCAGGGGCGGCTGGTGATTGAGGACGACGTCGAGATTGGCGCGAACACCACGATCGATCGCGGGGCGCTGGGCGAGACGCGCATTGGGCGCGGGACGAAGATCGACGACCAGGTGCATATCGGGCACAACTGCAGGATCGGGAAGAACGTCCTGATGGCGTCGCAGGTGGGGATTTCGGGGTCGTGCGTGGTGGAGGATGGTGCGGTGCTGGCCGGGCAGGTGGGGTTGGGCGACCATGTGCACATTGGGCCGGGAGTGATTCTCGGCGGGGCTGCGGGTGTGTTTCCGGGTAAGCGACTGGAGGGGGCGGGGCAGATGTTTATGGGCGTGCCGGCTGAGCCGCTGAAGGATTATCTGAAGACGATCGCGCGGGTGCGGCGTCTTAAAGACAGGGATTAGGGATTAGGGAACAGGGATTAGGTGCGAGGTGCGTGTGGCGATTGTGGTTGTGGGCGGGCATACGCGGAATATCGGCAAGACCAGCGTGGTGGCTGGGCTGATTGCTGCGCTGCCTGAGCGGCGATGGACGGCGATCAAGATTACGCAGTTTGGGCATGGGGTGTGCTCGGCCAATGGGGAGCCGTGCGACTGCGAGACGGCCGACCACACCATTGCGATCAGCGAGGAGCGCGACCGTCAAAGTGGCACGGACTCGTCGCGATATTTAGCGGCGGGGGCGGCGCGGTCGTTCTGGGTGCGGACGCGGCAGGGCCAGTTGAGCGAAGCGATGCCGCGGGTGCGCGCGCTGCTGGCGGAGTCGGAGAACGTGATTGTGGAGTCGAACAGCGTGCTGCGGTTTCTGCAGCCGGATGTGTCGCTGAGTGTGCTGGATCCGGCGGTGAAGGACTTCAAGGCGTCGGCTTTGCGGTATCTGGATCGCGTGGATGCGCTGATTGTGCCGGCGGGCGCGGTGTTTGAGGACGGGTGGGGTGGGGTGTCGTTGCGGATGATTGAACGCAAGCCGCGATTTGAGTTCGTTGCGCCAGAGTATTGCACGGCGGAGCTGGTGGGCTTTGTAGCGGAGCGGCTCGGAGCGCTCATTGGCCGGGGTTAACGCTCCAGGCTGCGGAGCGTGGTGAAACGGCGATCGTGCGAACCCAGGTCTCAAAAGCGAGACCTGGGGCACCCGTTTTGTGCGGGGTTAGATACTTTGGACGGGCAGCATCATCAGATCATTCACGCAGGCTACTTCGCGCTGAACGAAGGGTTCGGCGTAGCGAACGCCGGCCAGCAGGCCGTAGTGGCGGGCGGTGGCGAAGGTGCGCTCGCGGATGTCTTCTTCGGGAACGAAGAGGCCAGCGCCGGTGGGCTGGGTTCCGTACTGCGAACGGTAGGCGAGCAGTGATTGCAGGCGCGTCTCGATGTGGGGGGTGATGTCGACGACGAAGGTGGGGCGAACGTCGGCGTAGAGCGAGGCATAGAGGATCTTGTAGGGGCGGTGCGGTGCGCCGTCTGCGGCGGGTAGGTCGAGGCGCGAGAGGCCGGCTGCGAAGCATGCCTCATAGCCCAGCGTGGAGGCCGTGTAGTGGTCCGGGTGACGCCCCTGCCAGTAGGGCAGAATCACCACGCGGGGGCGAAGCCTGCGCAGCACGGCAGCGACCTTGAGGCGGTTTTCCAGGGTATTCTGCACGTTGCCATCAGGCAGATCGAGAGCTTCGCGATGGGAGACGCGGAGGATCTTCGCGGCGGCCTCGGCCTCGGCAGCTCGCTCGGCGGCGGTGCCGCGGGTGCCGGCTTCGCCGCGCGTGAGATCGAGTATGCCGGTACGCCACCCCAGGGCTTGCTGCACCAAAAGAGTGCCGCCGCAGGTTTGCTCGACGTCATCGCGATGCGCGGCGATGGCAAGTATGTCGAGGCCATCGCGGCCATCGAGCGTACCTGCGGCGGTAGAGGGTGAGGCCTGCGGCGTGGCCATGGAGTTAGTCTGCGCTGTCGGTCTCGGCGTCCATGTAGGCTACGTCGTAGACGGTGCCTTGCACAGTCATGTTAATGTTGTTGATCTCGGAACCCGGAGGTCCGCCATTCGCGTCTTCCTGCTGGGTTTCAACAATCGGATTGGGATTGAGACCGGTGTAGAACGCGTGGATCTGGCCGCCGTACCCGGTGAAGACCTTGTAGTAGTTCTGAACCCAGCACAGGCCGGTCGCGCTGCCGTAGTAGTACTGATTCTGGTTGGTGTTCGGGTTCGGGACGGTAACCGGGGTTACGCTCGAGACGTTGGATTGGACTACCGCGGGAATGATCGTGGCCGGCGGCGTGGCGGTGCCGGTGGTCGTCATGGTCAGGCAGTTGTAGTTGCCCGCCTGGTCGGTGAAGCCCTGCGAAGCCAGCTCCGCGGCTGCCGTTGCCGCGCGCACGCCATTGGCGCAGTTCGACGAGGCAATCCACATGGTGTTGTTGTCGGCGAATAGCAGCTTGGTATGCGTGCCGTCGGAGATGGAGACGGGAGCGCTGACGGCGTAGGTGGCGAGGTTGATGGTGGTGAGATTGCCGGCGAAGAGTCCCTTGTACGGGCCGCTGGTCTGCAATTGCTGGCCTGCCAGATAGAGGTAGGTTCCATCCGAGTTTGAGGCCGTCACGCCGCCGGGGATCGGGATGGGATTGGCCACGCCTGCGGGCAGTGTGGACATCGGGGATGGCGCACCGGAGCTTAGCGGGTCAACCGTGGGCACCGTGTCGATATTCAGCGCTGACGTATCGAGGAAGCTGACGCTTGCGGTGGTGCCCCCATTTTCGGGGCCCGAGTTGAGGACGTATGCGGTGCTGCCATCGACCGAGAAATTAACATTCACCGGGCGATCGTAGGTGCCGGCAACGGGAACGACACAATAGGCCGGCAGAAGCAGCGGCTCACAGTCCACATAGCCAGGGGGAAGAACGGGGTTGGCGGTCGCCGGAAGTTTCACGACGCGGTACAGCGTGTTCGAATTCTGCACCATCGCCAACACGACACTGAAGCCAGGATTGATGACGACCTTGTTCACGCCGGGAAGATTCAGGAGGTAGGTTATTCCGCCGGTTTCAAATACCAGTTGGCCGGCCTGTTGCGCGGCGCCTGCAAAAGCAAGGCCGAGGGGAGAGGCGGCGGCTGATGCGGGCTGCGGCGCGAAGTTGCTCACCGTTCCGCTTGCGGTTTCCTTGCTGTAGTTAATGTCGATCAGGTTGCCGTCGTTGTAGGAGAGCACGTAGCCGGTGGTCTCCTCGGGGAAGTTGAGGATGCTGACGGGCTCCGCCTCAGAGTAGCCCGAGATCGCGAAGGTCTTGGTGGTGTTCTGGACGTTTCCACGCAGGTCACGAAGGCCATCGAGGATCTCAAGGCCGCCCGAATTTCCGGTCGCAGAAAAGGCCACAAGAACACGCTCAAGCAGCTTGCTGGGCGGGACCGGGCGGCCGGAATAGGTGTACTCGGGAGTCTTATACAGTACGACGACACCGCAACCAGAGAGTGCAAGGGTGGCCGTGGCCAGCAGGATGCCCGACGCAATCAGGGCAGAGAAACTTCTTGTCTTCAACGTGAACCGCTCCAAACTTCAGCCGCCAACTGCGCGGGGTTTGCAATTTCTAAGCCAAGTATAACAGGGCAAACTGCCGAATCTGTCCGGCATCTGGCCCATTCCAGGGAGGGCGACGAAGCCCCCAGCGTTATACGATTGAACGATTAGACGAATCAAATCGTCGGGCGGGTTACGAGACTGATGGCAGCTGCGGTGAATAGACTCTTCGAGGGTGGAACCGTTCTTTGCGACGGGGCCATGGGCACTATGCTGTACAGCTGCGGTGTGTTTATCAACCGCTGTTACGACGAACTGAACGTGACCCAGGCGGAGACAGTGCGCTCGGTGCACCAGCAGTACCTCCAGGCGGGTGCAGAGGTCATCGAAACCAACACCTTTGGCGCCAACAGTTTCCGGCTGGAACGGTTTGGCCTGCGCGATAAGGTGCGCGAGTTCAACCTTGCCGGCGCAGCCATTGCCCGGCAGTGTGCCGACGCCATCCGCGAGAAGCAGGGAACCCAGGCGTTCGTGGCTGGGGCCATGGGACCGCTGGGCTTGCGGCTGGAACCGCTCGGCAAGACCAGCCTGGAGGAGGCGCGCGCGGCGTTTGCGGAGCAGATTGCCGCGCTGGCGGAAGGCGGCGTGGACCTGCTGATGCTCGAGACCATGATGTCAGTCGACGAGGCAGAGCAGGCCGTGCTGGCGGCGCGCGAGGTGGCTCCGCAGCTGAAGATGGTGGTGCTGTTTACGGTGGATGAGGAATCGAATTGCCTCGATGGCACTAGCCCCGAGGTTGCGGCGCAACGCGTGGTAGCAGTCGGCGCCGATGCCGTTGGCTGCAATTGCAGCACCGGGCCTGCCGCTGTGCTGAGTGCGGTCGAACGGATGCGCACGGTGACCAGCCTGCCGATCGTCGCGATGCCCAATGCGGGCATGCCCCGCAATGTGGAGGGGCGAAACATCTACCTCACCTCGCCTGAGTACATGGGCAGCTTCGCGCGCAAGTTTGTGCGTGCAGGAGCGAGCTGGGTGGGAGGCTGCTGCGGAACGACCCCCGCGCACATTCGTGCGATGCGCAGTGCGTTGCGCGCGATGGAGGCGCAGGATGCGGGCGAGACAGCAGTCGCACGCACGAGCCCCGCGGCCGCAACGGTGACAATCACGCCGCACGAGGCAGCGGTTGAGCCTCCGCCGTTGCGCGAGCGTTCGCACATCGGCAAGTGCATTGCCGACGGCAAGTTCGTGACGATGGTGGAGATTGTTCCGCCCAAGGGCTTCGACTGCGAGAAGGAGCTGGCCGGCGCGGCACTGCTGGCGCGCTACGGCGTGGATGCGATCAACGTGCCGGACTCGCCGCGCGCCAGTGCGCGGATGAGCGCGCAAAGCCTCTGCGTGCAGATTCAGCAGAAGGTCGGCATCGAGACGATCCTGCACTACACCTGCCGCGACCGGAATGTGCTGAGCATCCAGAGCGACCTGCTGGGCGCGGCATCCATCGGGCTGAAGAACATCCTGTGCCTCACAGGCGACCCGCCCAAGATGGGGAACTATCCCGACGCAACCGCGGTGTTCGATGTAGACGCGATTGGGCTGGTGAACATCGTGCACGGGCTGAACCAGGGTCTGGATATCGGGCGCAATCCAATTGGCGGTTCTACGGGGTTTACGATCTCCGCGGCAGCGAATCCGGGCGTACTCGACATCGACCATGAGGTGCGGCGGTTCGCGTACAAGGTAGAGGCGGGCGCGGAGTTCTGCATTACCCAGCCCGTGTTCGATCTGAAGCTGCTGGAGGAGTTCCTGCGCCGAATAGAAGGCTTCCGGATCCCGGTGATTGCCGGTATCTGGCCGCTGACCAGCGTGCGCAACGCGGAGTTCATGAAGAACGATCTGCGGGTGTCCATGCCCGACGAGATACTCGCCCGCATGGCCGCGGCGCCCGACAAGGACGCAGCGTTAGCCGAGGGTGTAGCGATCGCCCGTGAGATGCTGGAAAGCGTTCGTGGTTCCGTGCAGGGCGTGCAGGTGAGTGCGCCCTTTGGGAAGTATGCGTTGACGACCGAGGTTCTTGGTTTGATGGAGGAGGTGCGGTGATGGCGAGCTTTGAGGATCAGATGTCGGAGTTGGAGAAGGTCGTCGATCAGCTGGAGCATGGCGACCTGACTCTGGAGGAGAATGTCACTCTGTTTGAGCGCGGGGTGCAGCTGTCGAATGCGTGCAAGGCGCAGCTGGCCAGCGCGGAAAGCCGCATCCAGGTGCTGTTGGACCCTCACGCCGAGGGCTCACCGCGCGTGGAGGATCTGGCCGTCACGGTTGCGGACGAAGGGGATGACGATGAAGTGGACGAGGACTATGACGACGGTCGACTTGTAGCTAGCGGTCGCGGCTGGTGACGAAGCCGGGGACCCAGAGCAGGGCGCGCTTGTAGTCGCTCTCGGGGAGGTCGGCGATGGATTGCCGCGCAGCCTCGGCGTAGGCGCAGGCGGTGTCCATGGCGTAGGACAGCGAGCCGTGGCGGTGCAGGATCTCGAGGATGTCGGCGTGGGCGACGCGGGCGAAGCTGCGGTCGGCGAGGACGGTGCGGATGGCCTCGCGGTCGGCTCCGGTCCCGCGCTCGAGCGCATGAATCACAGCCAGCGTGGCCTTGCCCTCGCGCAGGTCGGAGGCAGCGGGCTTGCCGAGGATCTCGTCGTTGGCGGTGAGGTCGAGAACGTCGTCGACGATCTGGAAGGCGAGGCCGAGGTTGCGGCCGTACTCGCCGAGCGTGTCCTCGAAGGGCCGCTCGCCGTCGCGAATCGTGGGGTTCGCAATCACGGCGCCAAGCTGCATCGACACCTTGAAGAGGCACGCGGTCTTGCGATAGATCAGGTCGAAGTACTCTTCCTCGTTGATCAGGTGGCCGAGCTTTTCCATCTGCAGCAGCTCGCCTTCGACCATCTCCTGGGTGAGCGAGATCAGCAGGTCGAGGATGCGGAAGTTGCGTTCGGCCAGCGCGGTCTGGAAGGCCTGCATGTAGAGCCAGTCGCCGGCGAGCACGCATTTGGCGTTGCCCCAGGTGGTGTTGGAGGAGGGCCGGCCGCGGCGGGTGTTGGCCTCGTCGATGATGTCGTCGTGCACCAGCGTGGCCGTGTGCAGCATCTCGACGACCGCGCCCAGGCGGATGCGTGCGTCGCTTTCGCATTGCAGCGACTTGGCCGAGAGCAGCAGCAGCAGCGGGCGAATGCGCTTGCCGCCGCCTGCAATCAGATAGTTGGCGATGTCGGTGACGACGGCAACCGGCGAGTCGGCCTGCCGGGAGAACTCGACCTCAATCGCAGCAAGATCATCCTTCAGGAGGTCGAAGACTTCGGCAGCCGTCGCGATGGAGATCGTGCTCATGTTTGGTTAAGAGTAGCAGGTGAACGAATCTACAGGTTGTGATTTGAAACAGGTTGGCGGCCCGGATTGCGCAGAATCAACGCTAGTTCGAGCGGAAGTTCGTGAACTGGAGGTCGATGCCGAGATCCTTGCCGCGCAGCAGCGCAATGATCTGCTGCAGGGTGTCGCGGTCCTTGCTGGTCACGCGCACGGTGTCGCCCTGGATGCTGGCCTGCGCTTTCAGCTTCGAATCCTTGATGAGCGCGACGATCTTCTTCGCGGGCTCGGAGGAGATGCCCTGCTTGAGCTTGATCTTCTGGCGCACGGAGGAGTTGGAGGCTGGCTCAATCTTCTCGTACTCAAGATTCTTGAGCGAGACGCTGCGCTTGACGAACTTCTGCGCGAGGATTTCGATCACGGCCTTGAGCGTGTACTCGTCCTGCGAGGCGAGCTGCACGACGTCGTCGCCCTCAAGCGCGATGGTGGACTTCGAGTTCTTGAGGTCGAAGCGCGCGTGGACCTCCTTGCTCGCCTGGTCGATGGCGTTCTTCACTTCCTGGATATCGACCTTGCTCACGATATCGAAGCTGTTATCAGCTGCCATGGTTGGTCCTCTGCAAATTAGATGCTGCGTCGCGGGTGATTGCTCTTCATTGTGTCAGAAGTCCGACGAAACGGACAGTGACGCTGGGAACAGCACGCCAAAATTCGATGTGGTTAGTTTCCGCCAGTTGCTCCGACGGTGACGCCGCGCAGCTCGGCTACGAAGCGTGCCGTGTGCGCGACGAAGGCGGGCTCGTTGGTCTGGCCGCGCAGCGGGATGGGCGCGAGAAACGGCGCGTCGGTTTCAACCAGGATGCGGTCGGCGGGCGCGCTCGCGGCGACGGCCTGGATGGTCGTCGACTTCGGGTAGGTGACGTTGCCGGCGAAGGAGAGATAGAAGCCGGCGGCGAGCGAGCGCGCGGCCTGGTCTTCGTTCCCGGAGAAGCAATGCATGATGCCGGGGAGCCCGGTGGGCGTCCAGTGCTCGGCGATCAGCGCGAGCAGATCCTCCCAGGCGTCGGCGGGTTCGTACTTTGCTTTGGCTGCGGGGATGGCCAGCTCCGAGGTGCGGCAGTGGATCGTGATGGGCTTGCGCGCGGCGGCGGCGATCTTCATCTGCGCGATGAAGGCGGCCTGCTGGGTGGGGATGTCGGGGTTGTCGAGGTGGTAGTAGTCGAGGCCGATCTCGCCGATGGCGAGGCAGCGTGGGTCGGCGGCGAGGGTTGCGAGCTTGGCGAGATTCTCGGGGGTAGCCTGGTGCGCTTCCTGCGGATGGATGCCGGCGGTGGCGAAAATCTGCGGGTGCGCGTGCGCGAGCTCGAGCGCACGGTGCATCGTGTCGGGCCCATCGCCGATGCCGATGGCCAGCAGCTTGCCGACGCCGGCTTCGCGTGCGTGCGCAAGGATCGCGGGGAGATCGTCGTAGTCGTCGAGATGGCAGTGCGAGTCGATCAGCATAAAGGCAGGGATTAGGGAACAGGGATTAGGGATTAGGTGAAGGTGCTACTTGAGTCGCGAGCCGAGGGCGATGTCTTCGCCGAAGGTGGCGAGGACGGGCTTGCCGCCTTCGCCGTGCGAGGCGGCGAGCAGCATGCCGTGGGACTCGAGCCCGCGCATCTTGCGGGGCGCGAGGTTCGTGATCACGACGATGCGGCGGCCGATGAGGTCTTCGGGTGCGTACCACTCGGCGATGCCCGACAAGATCTGGCGTTTGCCGTAGCGGGCCGAGGTCGACTTCGAGGCGGAGGAGCTTGTCGGCCTTGGGGATGCGCTCGGCGACGAGGATCTGCGCGACGCGTAGCTCGACTTTGGCGAAGTCGTCGATGGTGATTTGAGATGAGGGTTCAGGGCCGCAGGGTCGAGGGTCCAGGCGGAGGCGTGGCTGGGTCGGGACCGGTGGTGAGCGCGGTGCTGCCGCCGACGGGCAGGGCGGTGATGGGTTCGGGGATGCTGGTGGTGCGGGGCGGTGCGGCCGGGTCGGTGGTGGGCGGCACGGCGGCGGGGTCCGCGGGTTCTGTGTCTACGGGAGTGGGGTTTTCCATGTCGGTCATGATCTGTGCGAGTCCTTTGTCGGCGCGGGGGAAGATGGGGCCGAGCGGGCCGAGTTTGGTGCCGGGTTTGAGGCCGCCCCATTCGAGATTGTTGAGTTCGCCGTTGCGTGCGGCAGCTTCGATGTCGCCGAGGCCGAGTTGCGCCCAGACGTTGGCGGTGGCGTAGGGGAGGATGGGGTAGAGCAGGGCGGTGATGATGCGGATGGATTCGGCGGCGGTGTAGAGAACTTCGTGCGTCTCCACGTTGGTCTTCCTCATTGTCTGACTTGCAGTTTCCAGGGTTCGTGGCTGCAGGTACATGATCCACGATTGTGATGCGCGCAGACACGAGCTTGCGTGAGCAGCTCGAAGCGTGTTGCTGCGTAATGAACTCGTGCTTCCTCAAGATCGAGCACGACTTGAATCGACTGAATCTGTCTCGGTGATCTGCTCGAGCGACCTCGCGTCGTTGCATCGCTAGAAACCGAAGCTGTCTTGCTTGCCGGAGCGTCCAGGGCTTGTTCGGCTCGGCAATGAGCGCCGTTCAAGTACTTGCTCAATCATCTTCAAGCGTGCGGCTGACGAGGTTGCCGTAGCCGTTGGCGAGGTCGGCGTTGTAGCGGGTGATCAGCGCGTCGAAGCTGAAGCTGCCGTCCTGGCCGAAGGGAATCTCGCGGAGGAGGAAGTAGCGGAGGACGTCGGAGGCGAAGAGATCGCGCTCGTGCTTCGAGCTGTCCGGGAACTGCTTGCCGTAGACCTCAGCGCCGAAGGCATCGAGGATGGTTTCGGTGCGGACGATGTTGCCCTTGGACTTCGACATCTTCGAGTCTTCGAAGAGCAGCCAGCCGTGCGCGGTGACGGCCTTGGGCAGCGGCAGGTCGGCGGCCAGCAGGAACGCGGGCCAGTAGACGCAGTGGAAGCGGATGATCTCTTTGCCGACGAGGTGCAGGTTGGCGGGCCAGAATTTCTTGAACGAGGGTGTTCGTCGTCGCTGCCGTAGCCGAGGGCGGTCATGTAGTTGGCGAGCGCGTCGAGCCAGACGTAGATGACGTGCTTTTGCGCGGCGATGCTGGCGGCGGGCTCGGGGACGGGAATGCCCCAGGTGAAGCTGCGAGCGCGAGATGCTGAGGTCTTTCAGGGCGCCGGGACGTAGCGTTCCCTGCGCGGATGCTTATTCCGAAGCGTCGATGACGAGCTGCGATTCGTCCTCATCGGTCGATCCGCCTTCGGATCGCTCTCGCCGGATTCGTCGGCAACGTTGCCGCGGAGGAAGCTCAGGACTTCGTTCTGCGGGACTCGGGGTGATGGGAGGTGTCGGACTCGATGAGGTCGAGGAGGGGCTGTTGGAAGGCGCGAGAGCTTGAAGAAGAAGTTCTCTTCGGTGACCTCTTCGAGCAGGCGGCCGCAGTCGGGGCAGGGGGTGCCGACGGGGGCGTCGACGAAGGCTTCGTCGGAGACGCAGTAGCTGCCGGTGTAGCTGGCGAGGTAGATGAAGCCGCGCTCGTAGAGCGTCGAGAAGAGCTTCTGGACGCCGCGCTTGTGCTTGGCGCTGGTGGTGCGGATGTAGTCGTTGTTGGTGATGCCCATGCGCTTCCAGAGGTCTTCGAACGACTTCGAGACCTGGTCGGCGAACTGCTGCGGCGGGATGCCGGCGGCGGCGGCGGAGCGCTCGATCTTCTGGCCGTGCTCGTCGGTGCCGGTGAGGAAGAAGGTGTCGTCGCCGAGCAGGCGGTGACGGCGCGCGAGGACGTCCGCGACGATGGTGGTGTACGCGTGGCCGATGTGGGGGCGCGCGTTGACGTAATAGATCGGTGTGGTGACGTAGAAGGTTTTATCTGACATTGCCAAGTGTCAGTTTACAGGGTGGCGCTCGCGAAGGACCGCGCGTCGCCCGCCGCTCAGGCCTCGCCCAGCCAGACCAGGTACGGATACACCAGGAAGAACAGCACCAGCATGATGGCCATCAGGTCCATGTAGAGGCAGAACATGACGCCGCCGTGGTACAGGTTCCAGCGCTTCTGGATGCAGCGCAGCGTGTCGCCCATGCCGGCCAGGCAGCCGAGGAAGGGAAGAATCAGCCACGGGGTGGGGCGGATGTGAGGGAACCTCGAAATCAGGGTCGCGGCGGCCACGCTGGCGTAGACGATGACATTCCCACGTACCAGGGAACGCGCACGCGGATTGAAGATGGCCGGTGTCATGGACGGGGAGAATCGGGGTCCCCGACGGGGCGTCTTTGCCCGTTGGGGTGCAGAATCGTCAACGCTGGGGAACATTCTAGACCTGCGGAGGGGTTGATCGTCCAGCCGGTCTGGCCGGTGCCGGCGCGGGCTGGGGAGGTGGGTGCGGTGGCAGGTTCGTAGGTGGCTGGAGGCAGAGAGGTTACGGCCGAAGTGGGGATCTCGACGACGCCAAATCGGTTGCTGGTGACGTCCCGCATGCCGATGCGAAGGAAGGTCTCGGCGCGATCTGGCACGCTCACTTCGAGGTGATATCGGATGACGCTGCGCGCGAGCTTTGACGCGTCGTTGTGCTGGGGTTCAAGGGTGAGCTTCCTGGCCGGTCGTGTCCAGCAGCGTGCCTTCCGTGTCGAAGACGTAGGCGAGGAACTCGACCTTTGCGACGCGGTGGCCGTCGGGCTGCTGGGTAAAGGTGAGTTCGCCTGGTTGCGAGAGGAAGTCGAGATCGTAGCGGCGAAACGGCCCCTTCTCAGGAAGGAAAGGAGCGAGTCGATTGTCAGGGGCGAGTGCGGTTTCGGTTGTGGTGGAGGCCGGCAGAACGCGTACTCGGAAGAGCAGGTCCTCGGGCGTGGGGCCCCCACGGCTCATGACGGCTTGCTCGTAGGCCGCAGCCCTGTCTGGCGATTGGCTTGCTGCGTCGTTGCTGTAGTCGCCGCGCCGATAGGAGAGCTGCAGATGCTCGGCGTCGACGCCAATTATGTCGACGTGAATCGGGCGATAGGAACTCTCGCCTTCCGGGTCGGTCGGGCTATACGTCAGGCTGTAGTAGTTGCTCCCTGCGGCGACGGCGCTGTTGACCGCATCGGCGAGGCTCTGAGGGTTGTAGATGGCGCGGCCGCCGGTGCTTGCGGCGATGGCCTCCATCATGGCGTGCTCTGCTGCCTGCGACTGGGACACTTTGCCGAGATCGAGGCTGAAGCTGTGGGCTCGTGTCGCCGGAGCCGCCGGCTGTTGCCGACTGTGCGATCAGGCTCCGGGCGTCGACGGGATACACGGCGACTTGCGCCTTGGAGAGCAACTCCACCGTTTCGCGAAGCTCGTCCGCGTCGGCATCGTCAACACGAAACGGGTGCGGCAGCGAGGGGTCGGGAACGATGTTGAGGGGGAACGATCCGGAGAACCAGATCAGGTTTTTGCGGCCCGGAAACGATCCAAGGTAGTGTGCCAGAGTGTTGAAGGCGTCGAGCGTGTAGGGCACGCGGAAGTCAGTTTCGGTTACATTGAGCTGCTCCTCAAACGCCCGCAGATTGGCTGCCAGGAGGATGGCAGAAGGGCCTCGGGCAATCGTCGGCGATGCGACCAGCGAGGGGTGGGTGGAGAGATTTGGGACGCTCTGCTCCTCGGTGGGGGGATGCTCAGTAATGGCAGGCGATCGGGCAATCAATTTGCGCTCGACCACGTCGCGAAACACCGACGGATCGGAGGTGAAGCCTTGCAAAAGGATGAGGTGGTTCGCCAATCCGAAGATCGCGATGCGTGTGTTTGGATTGGCCTGGCGAACGTATTGGAACAGCTGGGAGCGCACGAAGCCCTCACCCTTCAAGGGCGTATTCAGCCCGTCGATGAGCAGGATGTTGAGCGTTTCGCCGGACGCGATGGGCGTATAGTCCGTGAAGTTGCCGGGAGGAAGAGGAGGGAAGGAGGGTGCTTTCGGCGGTGAGGAGAGCGAGGAATGCTCGTCTACGCGAGCGATGGTTTGCGGAACGCCGCCCTCGGTGACGCGAAAATTCTGCGCTTTCAGACCGCGAACGGGCTGGCCCTCATGGTCCTGGACAACGACGCTCAGCACGACGGATGGTTGGCTCGCGTGAGCCGTAGGAGGCGGACTCGTTGGCTGGGGAGCTCGATGCAGACTGCGCGCCGCTTGCGGAGCTGAGCGTCGCGACAGCCAGCACAAGGACGAAACGTCTGCACATGATTCGTCTCCAAACCGGGATGCCTCTGGAACACATCGAGCAAGACACGACCGGGCGGACCGGGGTCAGCGGCGTGAGGCTAGACGGCCGCGAGCGCCCGTTCCGACTCCAGGGCCATGGCGCGGATGGACTCGTTATAGGGCGCGCGCAGTACGCCGCGCTCGGTGATGATCGCGGTGATGTACTTCGCCGGCGTGACGTCGAAGGCCGGGTTCTCGATGCCGACGCCGTCGGGCGTCATCTGCTTGCCGTTGGAATGCGTGACCTCGCGCGGATTGCGTTGCTCGATGGGAATGCCCTCGCCGGTGGCCGTCGCCAGGTCGATGGTGTTGAACGGCGCGGCCACGTAGAACGGAATGCCATGCTCCTTCGCCAGGATCGAAACGCTGTAGGTGCCGATCTTGTTGGCCGTGTCGCCATTCGCCGCGATGCGGTCGGCGCCGACGATGACGGCCTGGATGCGGCCCTTGCTCATCAGGTGGCCGGCCATGTTGTCGCACAGCACCGTCGTCGGAATGGAATCCTTCATCAGCTCCCAGGCGGTGAGCCGCGCGCCCTGCAGATACGGGCGAGTCTCGTCCGCGAGCACGTCGATGTTGTGTCCGCGCTCCACGGCCGCGCGAATGACGCCCAGCGCCGTGCCGTAGCCGCAGGTGGCCAGAGCGCCCGCGTTGCAATGCGTCAGCACGGTGCCTTCCTTCGGCAGCAAGTCCGCGCCGTGGGCGCCGAGCGCTTTGCACTGCGCGATGTCTTCGTCATACAGCCGCTTCGCGAGAGCGACGACGGCGGTCTTGATCTCAGGGATCGAGGTATTCTTCGCGGCGAGCTCGTTGAACAGATCCCGCACCTGCCCGATGCCCCAGAAGAGATTGACCGCAGTGGGCCGCGTTGCCGCCAGCGTGGAGCAGATGATCTCGACTTCAGCGCTGAGCTCCGGCAACGTCGACGCCGAGCTGCGCTCGATGCCAATAGCCACGCCCATTGCGCCCGAGACGCCGATAGCCGGCGCGCCGCGCACGATCATGTCGCGGATGACGGTAGCTACCTGCTGGTAGTCGGTGGCGAGAACGTAGGTCTCTTCGAGAGGAAGCTTGGTCTGATCAAGGAAGTTGACGCCGGCGGGCGTCCATTCGAGCGTAGGAATCATGTCTCTTCTAGTTTAGAGGAACTTGCAGGCGCGATGTCAGGGCGCGTGCCGATCGGGCTAGGGAGCAGACCGCCACTGCAGCATCTTGCCGAACTCAAACACCAGGTACCGGCTCTTGCAATCCGCACAACAGTATGCCCGATATCCCAACAGCAGATACTCCTTGGGTTTGCGATGGACGCGGAATGTATCGGTGCAACTGCAATGGGGGCAATTGTGCACTCTCGCCATGGCGTGCGCCTTCCTTCTCTAAGTGGCTTTGGAGGATTCCACGAACAACATCAATGGCTCAGCTTCTCCAGATGCCGAAATCCACCCGTCGAGATTAAGATGACCGCAAAAATCGAAAAGTTGTACGTAGCATGCATCAGCGTCGAGCAGGCGACCGAGTGCGTCCGGATGCGCACAAAGCTGAGCACCAGGCTGACGCCGTACAGTACTGCCAAGCACTCCCCATGCGTGCGAAAGCTGATCGGCATGCAGCAGCGCGAAGGGGATGCTCGAAAAGATCGCCGAGAAGAGCAGGGCCGAGGCGGAATGAAGCGAGCTGCGCTGCCAGCGTTCCAGGCCGGCGGGTGTGCGCTCCAGGGCAAGCCAGTCGTAAGCCGTTGCAAGCGCCGGCAAAAGGAAGCCGCGAAACGCAATCTCCTCGGTCAGCGGAGCCAGCAAAACGGCAAACGCCATCAACAGCCATGCAGCATGCGGCGTGGTGAGGATGCTGTCGAACGTGCGTCGTCTTGGGAGCAGGAAGCAGCTGCAACGATCGCCTGCGCAGCCGCGCTCAGCAGCACGCCTCCGCCGACGATCCAGTACCAGTACCGCCGCGCCGCCAGAAAATTCCAATGGATGCCCTGCAGAAACGACACGTCCCACAGATGCGGAAACAGCCATGCCGAAGCCGCCAGCGTGAGCGCGTACGCCAGTGCCTGCGACGCCAGTCCGAGCCCGGGATGCTGCAGCGCCGACTCCAGGCGAATGTGAGCCAGCGTGAAGATCGCCAGCTGACACAGCACGACCATCAGGAAGGCCAGCGAAAAGAACAGGATCGCATGGCCAAGGTGGGGAATGCGCCTAGCCAGCCCGTGGTCCTGCGCCGGATCGGTATCGTGCTGGATGTCGAGGACTTTGGGCTCGACTGCCTCGGGGACGGGAAGATTGCTCATAGGACAGACTTCAGCTTACTTCGCCGACCGCGCCGACGTCTTGTCTGCCTTGGTTTTTGTGGCCTTCTTCGCGGCAGCTTTCGCGCGCCGTCGGTTCGGGCTTCTTCTTCGAAGCGGTCGGAACGCCCGTCTTTTTCTCCGGCGCGATGAACTTCGGCTTGGGCGCTTTCTTCTCCAGGTCAGGCAGCACCACCGGTGGCAGATGTCCGTTCGAATTCAACGTGCCCGCGTTGGCGTAATAACGCTCAAGGAAGTGTCCAGTATGCGAGCCGGGAGTGTGCGCGACGACCTCCGGCGGCCCTTGCGCCACGATGCGGCCGCCGCCCTCGCCACCCTCAGGGCCCATGTCAATCACGTAGTCGGCGTTGCGGATGATGTCGAGATTGTGCTCGATGATGATCACCGTATTGCCAAGATCGGTCAGGCGATGCAGCACTTCGAGCAGCTTGCGCACGTCGTCGAAGTGCAGCCCGGTGGTCGGCTCGTCGAGCAGGTAAAGCGTGCGCCCTGTCTGGCGTTTCGAGAGCTCGCGCGCCAGCTTCATGCGCTGCGCTTCGCCGCCCGAGAGCGTCGTCGCGGACTGCCCGAGATGGATATAGCCCAGGCCCAACATCGACCAGCGTCTGCAGCTTCTGGTTCACCGCGGGAATGTCCTTCAGCACCGGAAGCGCATCTTCAATCGCGCAGCTCCAGCAGGTCGGCGATCGAGTAGCCGTTGAACTTTACGCTGAGCGTCTCCTGGTTGTAACGCCGGCCGTTGCAGATCTCGCACAGCACGTACACGTCGGGCAGGAAGTTCATCTCGATGCGCCGCTGGCCTTCGCCCTGGCAGGCCTCGCAGCGGCCGCCCTGCACATTGAAGCTGAAGCGGCCGGGCTTGTAGCCGCGCTCGCGCGACTCGGGCAGCATCGCGAAGAGATCGCGGATCGCCGTGAAGACGCCGGTGTAGGTCGCGGGGTTCGATCGCGGCGTGCGCCCAATCGGCGACTGGTCGATCTGGATCACCTTGTCGAGTTGCTCGGCGCCGTGAATGGCCTTGTGCTCGCCCGGTTCCTCGCGCGAGCCATACAGCTCCTTGGCCAGCGAGCGATAGAGGATGTCGTTGACCAGCGTGCTTTTGCCCGAACCGCTGACGCCGGAGACTACCGTCATCACGCCCAGCGGGAAGTGCGCGGTGACGTTCTGCAGATTGTGCGAGGTCGCGTCCTGCACGGAGAGCCAGCGGTCGGAGAGCGGTCGCGGAGCTTTGTCCGGCGTGGGCCGCGTGACGATGTCGATATGTCCGGCGAGATATTGGCCGGTCACCGAATCCGGATTCGCCATGATCTCGGCGGGTGTGCCCGAGGCCATGACGTGGCCGCCATTCTTGCCCGCGCCCGGAC
The DNA here is from genome assembly GCA_963821165.1 of uncultured Acidobacteriaceae bacterium. Taxonomy (GTDB): domain Bacteria; phylum Acidobacteriota; class Terriglobia; order Terriglobales; family Acidobacteriaceae; genus Granulicella. The sequence continues at coordinate 732,584 of CAWGCQ010000001.1, read as the reverse complement.
CGAGGTCGAGCACGTAGTCGGCCTTGCGAATGGTGTCCTCATCGTGCTCGACGACGAGCACGGTGTTGCCGAGGTCGCGCAGGTCTTCGAGCGCCGAGATCAGCCGCTGGTTGTCGCGCTGGTGCAGGCCGATGGATGGCTCGTCGAGCACATAGAGCACGCCGCGCAGGCGCGAACCGATCTGGGTTGCCAGTCGAATGCGCTGGCCTTCGCCTCCGGAGAGCGTGGCCGCGCTGCGGTCGAGCGAGATGATACCCAAGGCCCACGGCGTTCAGGAATTCCAGGCGTTCGATGATCTCGCGCTGCAGGCGGTCGGCGATCAGGCGTTCGCGCCCGCGCAAAGGCCATCGACCGTGCCGCCATCAGCGCGCGCTCCAGCGAGAGTGCGGTGAAGTCCGCGATGGAGGCATCGCGTCTGGCATCGGCCGCTTCGATCGGCTCGGTCTCGTCGCGCGTGCTGGGCGGATGCATCGCGGCGTCGGCGAGCGGCAGCGTCACGGCGAGCGACTCCGGCCGCAGCCTGCGGCCGTGGCAGCGAGGGCATTCGGTCGCGGACATGTACTGCATCATGTACTCGCGATAGCCCTCGGACTTGGTGTCCTCGAGCGTGTCGCGCAGCCAGTTGAGGATGCCGTGGAATCCCGTGCGGCCGACCTCGTTGCGCGGCGGACCGTAGAGCAGCAACTGCTGCTGGTCCTTGGTCAGCGCCGAGAACGGCTGCTTGAGATTGATCTTGTACTTGTCGGCCGCGAGCTTGATCAATCGCAGCAGATATTGCGACGACGATCCCGGGCCCCATCGCGCCGTCCAGCAGCGGCTTCGACCAGTCCGTGATGGTCTTGCGCCGGATCGAAGTCGTAGATCGAGCCGAGACCGTGGCACTCCGGGCATGCGCCGTAGGTGGAGTTGAAGCTGAAGCTGCGCGGCTCAAGCTTTGCCACGTTGATGCCGCACTCCGGGCAAGCCATCGAGGAGCTGAACAGGGTTTCCGTGGGCTTGCCATTGGGTGCCTGCAGGCCGATCAGCACCAGTCCGTTGGCCAGTTGCAGAGCGCTCGCGACGGCGGCGGAGAGCCTGCGCGTGTCGATACTGCGCGCCACCGCCGAGGGATCGGCTCGGTCCCGGCATCGGTCGGGAATCGGCTTGAGGATGATGCGATCGACGATGGCTTCGAGCGTATGGTTCTTGCGCTTCTCCAGCCGCATGCCCTCTTCTACCTCGGTGATCTCGCCGTCGATGCGAATGCGATAACCCTTCTTGTCGAGCGCCTCAATCTCTTCGCGAAACTCACCCTTACGGCCGCGAACGATGGGGGCCATGACCGTGATGCGCTCGCCCGGCGAGTCGGCGCGGCTGCGTTCGACGATCTGGGCAACGATCTGCTCAGCCGACTGGCGCGAGATGGGCCGATGGCAGTTGGGGCAATGCGGCTGACCAACCGATGCGTAGAGCAGGCGCAGGTAGTCGTAGATCTCGGTAATGGTGCCGACGGTGGAACGAGGGGAGCGGGAGGTGGTCTTCTGTTCGATCGAGATGGCGGGCGACAGGCCGTCGATGGAGTCGACATCCGGCCGCTCCATCTGGTCGAGAAACTGGCGCGCGTAGGCCGACAGGGTTTCGACATACCGTCGCTGTCCTTCGGCGTAGATGGTGTCGAACGCGAGCGAGCTCTTGCCGGAGCCGGACAGTCCAGTGACGACGGTCAGGGTATTGCGCGGAATCGACACAGAAACGTTCTGCAGGTTGTGCTGACGCGCCCCGCGAACGTCGATGTGCGTGAGGTTCTTGGACGGAGTTTGGGTCGAAGAGGCCAAGTCTCTAGTCTACTAGGTTCAGGCCCGGGGCCGACACAGGCCGCGCACGCTCGTCTCGGCCGCCTCCCAAAGGGATAGCGCCTGTCAAGGAAACTTGACGCTGACAAATACGCAGGGTGCTACCCGAAACCACGCTATACGTGTTGATTTGTAACGCGAAACAGGGCTATATCGCACAAGAATTCGCCAAAACGCTGGGCAAACCGGGGAAATCCACCGCCGTATCGGGAAAGGTGGAATATCGTTAGGTAATAACGCGGCTCAGTTTTCTAGTGGAAGTTTCTGCGGAATCGTCCAAAATAACTTTGGCCTGCGAATCGAACGTGATTCTCCCTGCTCGCATCCCAATAGAGCAGCCGGTGTAGCCAAGGAGACGTTGTCGCATGAATTCGTCGATATTGCTGGTGGGAGCTGTATTCGCGTCCCTGGCGTTCGGAGTGCTACTGGCTTATGTCATTTGCCAGGTCATGTTTCGCATCTTCCGCGTGCATGTCCAATCGAGTGCGCGGCGTGGCCAGACGGCCAGCGCGGGCGTAAGCGCCGGTAGCTAAATTTCTGGATTACTGGGGCTTTGAGCTTGCGGGGGTTGGGGTCGGCGGATTCTGAGGCCGTGCGGCGTTGAGCCTTTTCTGCTGTTCCATCTGTTCCCGCTGAATCGTCTCATCAAGAGCTTTTTTCTTCTGGTCCTGCTGCGCCTGCATCTGCTGAAGTTCCTGCATCACCATCTCTGGGGTCAAGACCTTGGCGGGAGCGCTGGCTGGAGGGGGCACGGATTTCGCCGATGCGCTGGTTGAAACGGCTGGGGGTGGGGTTGGCAAGGCCGCAACCGGGGGTCGCGATGCGGCTGGCGCAACGCGGTTTGCGCGGTCGGTTGCATCGTCATACATCGCGTAAGTGGGGGAGTTTGGTCCCGGCGGCTCGGGTCCACCCGTACGAGGGGTCAGGACGAGCTCTGCTGGAGTGCCCGCGCCGCCACCAAGCAGGAGCATGTTCGCTCCCGTTCCATCGAGCAGCGTCGCCAACACGGTTGATAAAGGGGCGGGACCGTAGTTGCCAAAGACGCGCTGATCCTCCACGCCTCCAGTAATTTTCATGCCATTGATGTGGGAGATCGACCTCAAAATCTGGTTCAGGCTGGAGTTATTCGCACGGACCTGGAAGAGGCCGCGGGTGTAGATGACCTCCGCGTGCAGTGGCGGGTTGGGTACGGGGGCGGCGGTCTGCTGCGCACCTGGGGTCAGCTGCCCGGGGAGGGCCGTTGGCGGCGTGGCAGGCAGGTTTTGGCCGCGCATGCCGGTGGCGACGGCGAATACAGCGACGAGCACTCCAGCAACGCGGGAAATTCTACGCAGATGGTGAGTTTGGTGCATCTTCTGCTTCGGACGTGCGCGCCGGTAAGAGGGTAGCTTCACTGCTCCAGAATACCGTCAAAGTCCCAGGACGGGACCTTTTTGGGAATGGCCAAGGGCTGGAAGAAGTTGTTCGCTGGACTCTCAACCCCGGCCTCCGTATGCTGGGCAAGGCAAGATGCACGTATTGAGGAGCCTGGAGTGAGAGACAAGAGGGATGGACTCAGACGCCAAGGGATTCGCGCGGGGGTCGTTCTTGGGGGGCTTCTCACGCTTTCGCCATCCGTATTATTTGCTCAGACGTGCATCACGCAAGCCAAAATGACCTCCGATATCCGCGACGGACTGAGTGCGGCGGCGCTTACTCTGGCGCAGGCTGTGCAGCAGGCGGACGTCGCGAAGGTGCAGGCAATGACTATCGCGGAGTTTTCGAGTGCGTCGGCGTTCGCGCCTACCGAGAGCCTGATGGAGTCGACTGCTTCGCGGATGGGCAATGATGCACTTCGAGTGACGCAGATTTACGAGCTCGACGCGAGCTCGCGCGCAGCCGATGACACTTCCGATGCTGACTTCAGCTGTGCGCTCACGGGTACGACGTCGGAGACCGACTTCGCCATCTCGGGTCTTCCGCGAGGGCTGTATGGATTCGCTATGGTTGAAGCGACTGGAGAGCATCCGTGGCTGCTTTCCTTCCTGCTGCGACGGGATGGTGGTGTGTGGAAACTGGCTGGTTTTTACCCTCGCGCACGGACGGCGGCTGGTCACGACGGTATCTGGTATTGGAAGTCGGCGCGGACGTATGCCAAGGCCGATGAGCTTTGGCTGGCGTGGATCTTCTATGGACAGGCGGCGGAGCTTCTGCGGCCCGCCAATTTCGTAACGAGTACGAATCTCGATCGGTTACTTTCTGAACGAAGAAAATATGCGCCACCTGAGTTGGCTGGCGGTATCGGTCCGAATCATCCGCTCGTGATGAAGGCCAGCGATGGTAAGGGTGGGACTGTCGAATATCGGTTCACCAATATCTCTGCCCAGGGATCGGATGACGGCAAGGAGTTGAACCTGATTCTCCATATTCCAGTGGATGACGAGAGTGATCCGGCTGCGGCGATGGCGCGGAGTAAAGCTGCGGCGAAGGCATTCCTGGACGCGCACATGGAGTTGCGCCAGGCCTTTAGCGGGGTCTGGGTCTTTGCGGATTCCGAGGGGCATGAACCGTTAGTCACTGAGCAGACGATCGCTAACATCCCCTAGTATGGTTGATGTTTCTCAAGTGTGAGGCGATAGAGATCAGGTGGCAGGGCGGAATTTCCCGGCGTCGATTTGGCAAGAGTAGGGCATCTCGTACGGCAAATGCTTCGCGGAGCATGTGGTTGAACGAGGAAAGAGACTTTCGGAGAAGAGTTCATGGCAAGCTTTCAGAAGTCCCTGGCACAGGCCATCCGTGACCGTCGCTCGACGCCTAGCTTCGACGGAGAGCCCATTCCGCCAAGAGATCTGTGGCAGATTCTCGATGCCGGCTTGCATGCGCCGAGTGGCTACAACATGCAGCCGTGGCGTTTCGTTATTGTGCAAGACCCGGAGCAGCGGAGACGGCTGCGTACGGTTAGTTACAACCAGGCAAAGGTGGAGGAGGCTTCGGCGGTCATCGTTGCGTGCGGAGACCGCGACGGATGGCGACGAGACCTCGAGGAGATGTTGCGCATGGGGCGGGCTGGGGGGATGCCCGAGAGTTATGCGGCACAGGCAGCAGCGAGTGTTCCTGAATATCTTTCGGAGTTTTCACGGGAAGAGATGGCGAGCTGGCTCAATCAGCAGGTGACGGTCGCATTGACCACGATGATGTGGATGGCCGAAGTGCTGGGGTATGACACCGCCATGCTGGAGGGTTTTGAACAGCGCGGAGTCTGCGAGACGCTGCGGCTGCCCATGAGCTACTGGGTTGTTTCGATGCTCGCTGTTGGACATCTGAAAGGTATGGATAAATTCGATAGTGGCCGGTTCGATCCATCCCATACTGTCTTTAGCGAAGAGTATGGAAAGCCGTTGAAATAGGCCGATGGGAGCGTCGCGCGAATATCCGGACTTCCCGATTCCAGGGGTGGGAGCCGTGGTGCTGCGTGAGGTTGAGGGGCGGACCGAGGTTCTGTTGATTCGCCGCGGATCAGAACCCATGGCGGGAGGCTGGAGCTTGCCGGGTGGCGTGATTGAGCTAGGCGAGAGCGTTCGCGAGGCTTGCGTTCGCGAGACGCGGGAAGAGACTGGGCTTACCGTTGAACCTTTAGCAGACGTAGAGACCATCGATATCATTTACCGGGACACGTTGGGCCGCGTCCGGTATCACTACGTAGTCGTCGACATTTTGTGTCGCGTGATGGGAGGAGAATTGCGTTCGGGGACGGATGCGAGTCAGGCGGCGTGGGCCGATGTGAGGCAGGTGTTGGAGCTCGGGGACTTCGCTTTGACACCGCGCGCCTGTACAGTGATACGGAAGGCTTTGATCATGAATGAGGGCTTGAAATGAAGACGCTGGGGCGGTTGTTGCTGCTGATGGTTATCGTCGGGGTCGCCTGCGGTGTCCTGTTTTACGAGCGTCCGCTTTGGGTAGAGCAGCAGGGAATCCACTTTGGGCTCTTTTTGCATCGCGTGCAGAGCAACTATGTGATGATGCCTGAGGGGCGGGTGCATTACTACGAAGCGGAGTCTCGCATTCCGGGCGGCGGTATCCCCATCGTGCTGGTGCACGGTCTGGCCGACCGTGATGAGAGCTGGGCTCCGATGCTGGAGCGGCTGAAGCGCTCGGGATTTCATGTGTATGCGCCCGACCTGCTTGGATATGGCCGTTCTCCCAAGCCTGCAGACAGTGACTACTCCATTGCAACGCAGGCACAATTCGTTGCAGACTTTATCCAGGCGATTGGACTTCAGAAGCCCAATGTGGGGGGCTGGTCGATGGGCGGCTGGATCGTTTTGAAGCTTGCGCTCGACCACCCTGATCTGGTGAATCGGGTGGTGATCTATGACAGCGCCGGGATTCATCACCAGGTGGGCGGGGGAAGAGATATCTTTCATCCGACCAACGAGGCGGAGTTGCAGCATCTGGCAAACCTGCTCGAGCCCAATCAGAAGCCGCTACCCCATTTTGTTCTCAAGGCTGCACTGCGGCATATCGCGGAAGGCCAGTGGGTAGTTGATCGCAGCATGGATTCCATGGAGGGAGGCAAGGACCTTCTGGATGGGCGGCTGGGAAGTTTGAAGGAGCCGTTGTTGATCGTGTGGGGCAGTGACGACCAACTGCTGCCGCTTGCGGTGGGTGAACAGATGCATGAACTTGATCCGCAGTCCGAGCTGGATATTCTGCAAGGGTGCGGGCATCTGGCACCGAAGACGTGTCCGGACCGAGCGGCGGCAGTGACGGTAGATTTTCTGAAAGAGAATCCGCCTCCCACAGGCGGCACGTACACGCTTAGCCGATCGCGCTAGCTCAATCTTCTGAAGCCTGGTCTGCGCCCCAGATGTACGCGTCTGGCTGGGGCAGGTCGATATGCTGCAATACGCGGTGAGCATAGTTTCGCGCGATATCGTCGACTGTCTGCGGGTGGTTGTAGAAGGTTGGGATGACGGGAAAGATGGTTGCACCCGCTTCTGTGGCGGCGGCCATGTTTCGGATGTGAATGAGATTGAGCGGGGTCTCGCGCACGCATAGCACGAGGCGACGGCGTTCCTTCAGGCAAACGTCTGCAGCGCGTTCGATCAGGTTTCCCGCCATTCCGTGCGCGATTCCGGCAAGTGTTCCCATCGAGCAGGGCAGAACGACCATGGCGTCGACGGGATAGGAGCCCGAGGCGATCGGGGCTCCGATATCTTCATGCGCGAGCAGCGTGGTTTTTTCGGATGGCCGGCCGAGGAGCTTATCCAGGATCGAGTTTCTGGCGCTGATGCCACTCTCCTCGGCTAATACGCGCAGTGCGCTTGGTGAGACGACCAGGTGCACGCGGCGCACGCGAGGGTCACGATCGAGCGCTCGCAGCGTTTCGATCGCAAAGATGGAGCCGCTGGCGCCAGTGATGGCGAGGACGAGGGTTTTGCTTGCTGGGACTGCGGAATTTTCCGCCCAATCCGGCGCGCTGTGCGGGATGGTCGCAAAGGTCATAGACAACGATTATCTCGCAAAATGCGGACGCATTGATGGAGTCATCACAAGCATTTGCCAATTGAAGCTGCTGGACAAGAATATTGCCGGAGATTATTTCAGCGGAGCCAACGCGAATGCGACGAGCGTCGGTCCAAATCGGCCAGACTGCTTCTCGGCGACATCGATGAGCGCGTCCTCCTGCGGGCGCCAGCTTTGATCCATTTCGCAGCGGGCAACTTCCTCGGCGGGTCGCATCCACGAAGCAGAGCTCGCACACCGTCAGTTGGTCATCGGCATCTCGGACTGGTGGGCCGAAGGTTCGGCATTGCACGGGACGGAAGGCGTACAGATCGCAGGTGCCGGTGTTGGGATCGAGGACGGGGCAGGGCTCGTCGTTGGCAAATTCTGCGAAGGCTTGTTCATGCTGCGGCTCGGTGAAGAGGAGTCCGGTCACAGGATCGCCGGGAAATTCCTCCAGTAGACGCGCGCGCGATTGTGCCGCTCGCGAGCAGATTCGTTCTGCAACATCTGCAGGGGCGTGTGTGAGGCCTTGGCGCAATTGTTCTGCGTCGAATTGAGAGATTGCGAAAACGCCTACGCAGCATTGATGGCAGCCGGGGCGGCAGGCTAGCCAATCCCCGGCGCGTTCGGTTGCGGAAGCGAGTGCAGCATCGAGGATTGTAAACAACGCAGGCATAGGCTTGGGAGCGATCGGCGGAGGCGTCAACCTTCCGCCAGGACGCGGGCAAATACTTCGTCGATGTTTGTCAGTTGCCGCCGCACGTCGAAGGCTGCTGCAATCTGCTCGATCGACATGCGGCGGTTGATCTCGGGGTCGGAGCCGATGAGTGCCCGGAAGTTGAGGTCATGGGACCAGGCGTTCATGGCATGTCCCTGCACGAGACGGTAGGCGTCTTCGCGACTCATGCCGGCGGCTGCGAGATCGATGAGCAACTGGCCGCTGAAGACGAGGCCGTTGGTGGATTCGAGATTCTTCAGCATGCGCTGCGGGATAGACGAGCAGGCGTTCGATCAAGGTGGCTGCACGGTCCAGCAGGTAATCCGCGAGGATCGTGGTGTCGGGGAGGATGACGCGTTCGGCGGAGGAGTGGGAGATGTCGCGCTCGTGCCAGAGTGCAACATTTTCGAGGGCTACCTGGGCGTTGCCGCGGATGACGCGGGCGAGGCCGCAGATGTTCTCGGAGGTGATCGGGTTTCGCTTGTGCGGCATGGCGCTCGAGCCCTTTTGGCCGATGGAGAAAAACTCCTCCGCCTCGCGGACTTCGGTGCGCTGCAGGTGGCGGATTTCGAGGGCGATTTTATCGAGCGTTGACGCAAGGACCGCGAGGGTGGTGATGTAGGCGGCATGGCGGTCGCGCTGGAGGACCTGGGTGGAGATGAGGGCTGGCTGCAAGCCAAGTTCGGCGAGAATGGCGGCTTCGTGCGCGGGTTTGAGCTTGCCGAAGGCGCCCACTGCGCCGGAGATCTTGCCAACCCGCAGGTCTTCGGCTGCGGCGTCGAAGCGCTTAAGATTTCGGCCCATTTCTGCATACCAGAGAAGCAACTTCATGCCGAAGGTGGTGGGTTCGGCATGGACGCCATGGGTGCGGCCGATGATGGGGGTGTGCTGAAATTCTACAGCCCTCTTGCGCAGAACGTCGCGAAAACGGACAATACCCTCACGAATCAATGCAGATGCCTGAACGAGGGCTAATCCCTGTGCGGTGTCAACGACATCGGTGGAGGTTAGGCCATAGTGCAACCAGCGAGAGTCTTCGCCAACCGACTCGGCGACGGCCGTTGTGAACGCGAGGACGTCATGGCGCGTTTCTGCTTCGATCTCGTGGATGCGTTCGATCGTGAAGGAGGCGCGTTGTTTCAGTGAATCAACAGCTGATGGAGGAACGATTCCTGCGCGGGCCAGAGCCGTAGTTGCCGCGATCTCCACCCGGAGCCAGTTTTCATACTTACGTTGTTCGGACCAGATGGCGGCCATCGCTGGCCGGGTATAACGGGCAATCATATGCGAGCTCCGGAAAGGCTGTTACGACGTTGAGGATTAATCGTTAGAAAGATGAATACTTCTAGTGACTACGGTTAGTGTAATCAGTTGTCTTATCAGCTTCAGACTGTTTAGAACTATCGTTTCGCGATAGAATGGGGAGAGTCCTTATGCCAGATTCAATCGAAGTACGGGAAGCGCAGTCCAAGCTGAAGAGCCTGGCGGAGTTTCGATTTCAGATGCGCAAGTTCCTCAGTTTCAGCGAGAGCGCGTCGGAGAGGTGCGGAATACCCGCGCAGCAATATCAGTTGATGCAGGTGATCGCCGCGATCCCAGAGGGCCAGCAGGCCTCGATCACGTACCTGGCGGAACGGATGATTCTGCGGCATAACAGCACCGTGGAGTTGGTGGACCGTGCGGAGCGCGCTGGCCTGGTTCGCAGGGAAAGCGATCCAAAGGATATGCGGCGGTCGCTGGTGCTGCTGACGCCGCACGGACATGAAATTTTGGACCGCTTGGTGGCGGAGCATCTGAACGAGCTTGCGCCGCTCTGCGAACACCTTATCCACGCGTTGCGTGATTTGCAGGGCGCTGTGGAACGCCCGACCCCTTAGGAGCAGACGTTGAAGACTTCGGAACCTGCCGGCGAGCTGCGAGACTACTCCGCGAACAGTCGGATTTTATATACCAGTTCACTGGCAGCAGGGCTGGGAGCAGTAAGTGCGGTTCTGGCCTGGATGTTGTTGGAGATGATTTCGCTGTGTACGAATCTCTTCTACTTCCAGAAGTGGAGCTTTACTGACCGAGATCCCTGGCAGGCCGGAAGGCACTGGTGGCTGATCCTGATGCCGGTCCTGGGCGGTCTGATCGTCGGCTTGATCGCCCGATATCTTTCCCCGCGTGTGCGTGGGCATGGTATGCCCGAGGCCGTTGAGACGATCGTGTTCAACGGGGGGCGGGTGCAGCCTCGCGTAGCCATTCTGAAGCCTGTGGCTACGGCTATTTCCATCGGGTCTGGCGGCCCGTTCGGGGCGGAAGGCCCGGTGATTATCACGGGAGGGGCCGTAGGCAGTGTGCTTGGTCAACTGCTGCCGATGACCGGCTCCGAACGAACGGTGCTGATGGTCGCGGGCGCGTCGGCCGGCATGGCAGCGACATTCAACTGTCCGATGTCTGCTACGCTGCTGGCGGTGGAGATACTGCTCTTCGAGTGGAAGCCACGCTCGCTGGTTCCGGTCGCGATTGCGTGCGTTACGGCCGGGGCCGTTCGGCGATTGTTGCTTGGTCCGCAGAGCCTGCTCCAGATGGTTCCTACCGGCGCGCCGGTCTATCATTCTGCGATGCTGGGCGCGCTGACTGCTGGGAATTATCGCCGCGTTTGTTGCAGCGGGTCTGAGCAAGTCCGTGCACTTCTTCGAGACGATGTTTGAACACCTGCCGATCCACTGGATGTGGTGGCCTGCGATCGGGGGCGTGGTTGTCGGTCTGTGCGGCTATATCTTTCCCCGAGTCCCTGGGCGTGGGCTACAGCGTCATCCAACAGCTGATTTCCGGCGATTCAGCCTGGAAGCTGCTGGCCGGGATTCTCATCATCAAGAGCTTGAGTTGGGCCTTCTCGCTGGGCTCGAACACCGCAGGAGGAATCCTGGCACCGTTGCTGATGATTGGGGGAGCTTTAGGCGCCGCACTTGGCCATCTGATGCCGATCATGAGTACAGGTGCCTGGGTGTTAGTGGGGATGTGTGCTGTGCTGTCAGCGGCGATTGGCGCACCACTGACCTCGGCAATGCTCGCCTTGGAACTCACGCATAATGGCGGTCTGATGCTGCCGGTGCTGCTGTCGTGCGTGGCTGCTTACGCTGTGAGCGTGCTTGTGATGCCGCGTTCCATGCTCACCGAGAATCTCAGTCGCCGGGGTCTGCATCTCAGCCGCGAGTTTGGTGCGGATCCCCTCGAGGCGATCCTGGTGTCCCAGGCGATGCACACCAGCGTGTTTGCGCTTCCTGAGGATGCAACCCGCAAGGATGCGGCGGACTGGCTGCGCAAGATGGACGAGCGCGGAAGTGAGGCATGGTCTCACTGGCAGCGCATTTTTCCGTTGGTGGATAGCGAAGGCCGTATGACGGGTACCCTGACGCGTGCGCAGCTGATCGCGGCTGCGCGCAAGGAGGATCTGTCGGTCCCTCTGGCTGCGGATGCCAATCGCAATCCAAAGACAGTTTCGCCGGTCACAACGCTGCGTGCTTGCGCGATGTCGATGGCGGAGTCGAAGCTGACGTCGTACCCGGTCGTCAGCGCGGATGGCAAACTACTTGGGGTAATGACGATCACCGATCTGCTGAAGGGGCGGAGCGAGGAAGCTCATCGCGAGAGCGATCGCGAACGAGTTCTTCGATTGAGGTGGCCGTTTAGTCCCGCCAACAGGCCGGCAGGCTCGGTGATTGACACGCAGCCGGTGACCCATATTCCATCGCCGCAGGAGCTGGACGAGTCCGATTAGCTGCCGATGACGAGATCATCGTGATTTTGGATCAGGCTCGGGCTACTCCGAACAACTCAGCCATCTCGTCGTGAAGGAAGCCCTCTCCCGGCCTGTAGGGCTGGATCCACTTTCCATTGACGACAAACTGCGGAATCGCGCGCTTGCCCGTGTTCGCAATGACCTGCTCTGCGGCGCCGGGCGTCTTTTCGATGTTGATTTCGGTATAAGGAATTGCGTGTTGAGTGAGAAAACGCTTCGCCTCGCGGCAATCGCGGCACCAGTCGGCTGAATAGAGAAGAAGCTCCATACCCTTATTGTCGCCGATTCATGGGCATGACGGGAAGAGTATACTGTTGGAGTTCGGGCCTCATCCGCGTCAGCATAGCGGAGCGGCACTGGAGAGAACCATGAGCATTACGCAACTCCGTGATAACGGAGCAAGCACGCGCGTCCGCCCTGTGACGGCGCAAACCCTTCTTGAAATGAAACGCGCTGGTCGTGCGATCGCTGCATTGACAGCCTATGACTATCCCACAGCGCGCCTGGTTGATCAGGCCGGCATCGATCTCATTCTGGTCGGCGATTCGGTCGGCATGACGGTGCTGGGTTATGAGAGCACGTTGCCGGTCACTATGGACGAGATGCTGCACCATACGCGGGCGGTGGCTCGTGGGGTGAAGCGAGCGTTCCTGGTGGCGGACATGCCGTTTGGGTCGTATCATGCATCGTCCGACGAGGCGCTTCGCAATGCCACGCGGTTCATCAAGGAATCGGGCGCACATGCGGTCAAGATCGAAGGTGGCGAGCGTCGCGCAGACATTGTTCGACGGATGACGGATGCGGAAATCTCTGTCGTTGCGCATATTGGACTGACTCCGCAATCAATTCATCGAATGTCCGGCTATCACGTTCAAGGGCGATCGATTGAGGCGATCGAGAGCCTGTACGCTGACGCGGCCGCGTTGCAGAATGCCGGCGCTGTTGCAATCGTTCTGGAGGGAATTCCACGCGAGGTTGCTGCCGAACTGACAGCTCGGTGCACAATACCTACCATCGGTATCGGTGCCGGGCCCGATTGCGATGGTCAGATCCTCGTGTTCCACGATCTGTTCAATCTGACGTTTTCGTCGCCCGCGAAATTTGTGCGTCGGTATGCGGATGCCGCGGCTTTTTTTGGCGGTGCACTCGAACGCTATCGCACGGACGTCACCTCCAGCACGTTTCCGGCGGATGCTGAGAGCTACCACCTATCGCGTGAAGTTGGTGCACAGCTCGAGGCCCTGGAAGAACACCCCGACCTGCTGGCGGATACTGAGGATCTTGTGCAGAGCGAAGTCCTCGACGAATCCTTCGATGAATTCATCAAGCTTGTACATAGCGGTAGGGGCTGAGCATGCAGATCATTACTACTGTTGGTCAAATGCAACAGGCTTGTCGCAATCTGAAGCGCAGAGGCACGCTGGGGCTCGTACCCACGATGGGTGCTTTGCACGATGGTCATCTCTCGCTCGTACGACGTGCTCGGGGAGAGTGTGAGTCTGTTGCTGTGTCCATCTTTGTGAACCCGACGCAGTTTGCGGCCGGCGAAGATTTTGAGACCTATCCACGTTCCTTGGAGGATGACTGCGCAAAATTGGAAGCCGCTGGTATCGATCTACTCTTTGCGCCGACTCCAGAGGAGATGTACACGCCAGGTGCAACTACTTTCGTTGAAGTGCCTGGAATTGGAGACCGATTGGACGGGGCTTCGCGTCCGGGGCACTTCCGAGGCGTTGCCACGGTAGTCGCCAAGCTCTTCCACATCGTCGGTCCGGATCGCGCCTATTTTGGTCAGAAGGATGCGGCACAGGTTGCGGTATTAGGTGCGATGATTCGCGATCTCAACTTTCCGGTGCGGTTGGTGGCCTGTCCAATTGTTCGCGAGCCAGATGGACTCGCGATGAGCTCTCGCAATCGCTACCTGTCTCCGCAAAATCGTCGTCGAGCACTGATTTTGCATCGAGCGCTGCAGGCGGCCTGCGAACTTTTGGAGGCTGGCGAGACCCGCTCCGATATCTTGCAGAGTGCATTATGGAGAGTGTTTGCCGAGGACGAGGGCGTTCGCCTGGATTACGCCGCGATCGTCGATCCATGCACGCTGCTTCCTGTTGCCGACACCGCAAGGGGAGCCTTGATCGCCGTTGCGGCATGGGTTGGGTCGACACGGCTGATTGACAACATACTCACTGAGAATTTGCCAATTGAGAGTCACGGTCTTCATCTTGGATCGATGGAGGAGACACATGCCTGAAGCGTGCAAAGTGCTGGTCGGTGTGTGCGGCGGCATCGCCGCATACAAGTCCGCCGAACTGGTCCGCGAGCTGCAGCGCGGTGGCGCGGAGGTACGCGTGATCATGACGCGTTCTGCGCAAGAGTTCGTGCAGCCGTTGACCTTTGCCTCGTTGACCGGGCATAAAGTCTTTACGAGTCTATGGGATTCACCCTCGGAGGCCTCGGTGATAGAGCACATCGCCCAGGCTCAGTGGGCAGACGTCCTGGTGATTGCGCCGGCAACAGCGACTACGATTGCGAAGCTCTCGCATGGGATCGCGGATGACTTTCTTTCGGCGACTTACCTTGCTGCGAAGGCAAAAGTGGTGATCGCTCCCGCTATGAATGTGAACATGTGGAATCATCCTGCTACGCGTGCGAACATTGCGACGCTTGAGCAGCGGGGACATCGCGTGATCGAGCCTGGGAGCGGATATCTGGCTTGCGGGATGACGGGTGACGGCCGACTCGCGGATACCGAGATGATCGTCGGCGAAGTGTTTGAGCAGGTGAATCAGCGGCAGGATCTGCTCGGTGAAACTGTTCTTGTAACGGCGGGGGGAACCCGCGAACCGATCGACCCCGTCCGGTTTCTCGGGAATCGCTCCAGCGGTCGAATGGGATATGCACTGGCAGCCGCAGCCGAACAGCGGGGAGCTCGCGTCATCCTTGTTTCAGCTCCAACAGCGCTGGCGCCGCCACCGCGTTGCGAAGTCCTAGCTGTGGAGACCGCAGAAGATATGCATGCTGCTGTGCTGTATCGTTTGCCAGAGGCCACGATTGTCATCAAAGCTGCTGCCGTGGCCGACTTCCGTGTGCGTCATGTCGCCGCGGATAAGCTGCATCGCGACGCTCCGCCGGTCCTTGAATTAGAGCCGACTGAAGACATCACTCGCAGCGTTGCGGAGCACAAAGCTCCCGGCTCACTGCTCATTGCATTTGCTGCCGAGATGGGGTTTGACGTTGTCCGCGCCCGCAAGAAGCTTCTTCGCAAAGGGGCCGACGCTATTGTACTTAATGACATTAGCGCGCCTGGTGTGGGCTTCGATTCTGAACGGAATGCGGCCATCTTTCTTACGCATGACTCCGACGTGCATTTGGCGGAGTCGTCCAAGAGTGAGATTGCGTCACAAATTCTCGATCAGGTCTCATCTCTGCGGTCCCACCGTTTGCTCATGCAGGAATCGCGTTAGACACATTTATCCATCCGAGATATTTCTGGGCGATATACTGCCTTGAAGTTCCGCGAAGGGATAAGCACTGCCATGAGCGCGATTCAGCGTCTTCTTGTTGCCGTCAGCTTGCTTGCAATTTCCATACCTGCGTGGTCGCAGACGCCGATGAACACGGCGGATATCCCGGCCAGCTTTGTCGCTCCACGCAATGGATATGACTATGCCAAACAGGTGGTCATGATTCCCATGCGGGACGGCGTAAAGCTCTACACCGTTATCGTCATACCCAAGGGCGCGACGCATGCGCCGATCCTGCTGACGAGAACGCCTTATGATGCGGCTAGCCGGGCTGCGAGGGAAGAGTCTCCCCATATGCTCGACGAACTGCCTCAGGGCGATGACGTATTCGTGCGTGCTGGTTACATCCGGGTATTCCAGGATGTGCGAGGGAAGTATGGGTCTGAAGGCAAGTACTGGATGACGCCGCCGCCCCTGGGTCCGCTGAATACAAGCGGCTACAACGATACGACGGATGCTTACGACACGATTGACTGGCTGGTGAAACACGTTCCCGAATCCAACGGCAAGGTGGGTATGATTGGATCCTCCTACGAGGGGTTCACGGTTGTGATGGCGCTCATCGATCCGCATCCGGCGCTCAAAGTCGCTTGTCCTGAAAGCCCGATGGTTGATGGCTGGATGGGGGATGACTGGTTTCACTATGGGGCGTTTCGCGAGATCAACCTGGATTATTTTGCCGAGCAGACGGAGGTGCGTGGAAGCGGCCAGATGATTCCTCGCGAAGGTCGCGACGATTACACAAATTATCTGAAGATCGGCTCGGCTGGAAATTTTGCACGATACGGGGGGCTCGAGCAATTGCCTTTCTGGCGGAAGGTTGAGGAGCACCCAGCTTATGACGCTTTCTGGCAGGGGCAAGCGCTCGATTCGATCATGGCTAAGGTTCCGTTGAAGGTGCCAGTGATGTGGCTTCAAGGACTGTGGGACCAGGAAGACATGTGGGGCGCGATCCATAGCTATGAGGCGGTTGAGCCTAAGGACACGACGAACTCCATGAATTACCTGGTGATGGGTCCATGGCGCCACAGCCAGGTGAACTATGAGGCTTACTCACTTGGTGCCTTGCGCTGGGATGGCGACACTGCTCTGCAGTTTCGGCGCGACGTTCTTCTTCCATTTTTCAATCACTATTTGCTCGACGGCGCTCCCAATGCGGATACGCCACCGGTTCTCATCTACAACACTGGCGAGAATCACTGGGACCGGTTGAAGTCCTGGCCGCTGAGCTGCGAGAAGGGTTGTGCTGACGAGGCCAAACCGCTGTACTTGACCGCCGACATGGGGCTCTCGTTTACTGCGCCCGGCGCTGATTCGCCGAAGTTCGACGAGTACGTGTCTGATCCTGCCAAGCCCGTGCCGTACATTCCGCGTCCGGTGATGGCGGTCGATGGGGAGGCGTGGGTGACGTGGCTGGTCCACGATCAACGCTTTGTGGATAGTCGCTCGGATGTGCTCAGCTATGAAACGGCACCGCTGGATAAGCCGCTGCGATTGAGTGGCGCACCGATCGCTAACCTCGTTGCCTCCACCAGCGGAACCGATAGCGATTGGGTTGTAAAGCTGATTGATGTGTATCCTCCGTCCATGCCGGACGACCCTGATATGGGTGGATACGAATTACCTATCTCGCTCGATATCTTCCGCGGCCGGTATCGTACGAGCTTCGAGCATCCCGAGCCAATAGTTGCGGGAAAACCGCTCACGTATCGCTTCGCGTTGCCCACTGTTAATCATTTGTTTCTACCTGGCCATCGCGTGATGGTGCAGATTCAGTCGACGCTGTTTCCGCTCTATGATCGCAACCCGCAAACCTACGTGCCAAACATCTTCGACGCTAAGCCGGCCGACTATCAGAAGGCGACGCAGAGAATCTGGCATGCGCCTGGGGATGCCAGTTACGTGAGCCTTCCGGTGGTGCCGCAATAGAGGCTGTTGCGTATGACCATCCGCGAGCATTTCACTGTTCATGATAGTTGCGGATGAGGCCGCCATCGATGAAGTAGGTGCTTCCAGTGACATAGGCACCATCGTCGGACGCCAGGAATGCTGCGACGCCCGCAACCTCACCCGGCTCGCCCAGGCGGCCCAACGGTATGTTCGCCAAAAGCGCATCAAGCTTCGGCTTGTCTGCCAACAGCGACTTGTTGATGGGAGTATTGATGGCTCCAGGCGCGATATTGTTTACCGTGATGCCGGCTGGGCCGAGTTCTACTGCGAGGTTGCGCATCAGCATTCGCATAGCGCCTTTGCTGGCGCAGTAGGTCGAGAAATGTGGAAAGACCATGTCCTCATGGACGGAGGAAATGTTAATGATGCGCCCCGGCTTCTTTGCGGCAAGGAGCTTGCGAACAAACGCTTGCGAGAGGAAAAACGCACCCTTGAGGTTCACACCGAGTACCGCGTCATAGTCTGCCTCGGTGACGTCAGTGAAGTTCGCAGATTTCTCAATCCCTGCATTGTTGACAAGGATGTCGCACGATCCAAGCTCGCTCCAAGCGCTTTCGATTAGCCGATTGCAGTCTGCGACCACGGAAACGTCCGCCTGTACCAGCACCGCATTGCCTCCCGCTGCTTTGATCTTGTCGAGTGTCTGATCGGCCTCTTCGACGTGGTTCACGTAGTCGATAACGCAGTCGGCGCCTTCCAATGCGAGTCGCTCCGCGATGGCTTGTCCAATTCCCGAGCCGGAGCCAGTAATAACCGCAGTTCTTCCGTCCAAACGTCCTGCCATTGGGATCCCTTTCGCCGTCGCTACTAATTCTTGACTGATTTCGTTGATGAGGTCTTCTTCTTATATTGCTTCCTGGAACCTGCAGCGGTCTTGTGGCTTGCAATAATTTCAGAAAGAATTCTCTTGGCTTTTTCCAGGTCCGCGAGTCGATCCTTGCCGAGATTCCTGCCGGCCCGGTTGATATAGAACGTTAGCATCCGCATGCCCGAGCCAGGCCCCTTGGGCGAAACTTTCTTTGTTGCTAAAGCATGAGCGATGGTGCTGGGGCTCTTTAGAAATAACCCCTTGTCAGGATGTGTGGAGTCTGTGGTCACTTTCGCGGACCAGCGCCTGATTGGGGGAACTTTGTGTTTCGCGCTAGTTAGCTTGGCGGGCTTTTTAGTTGCCGTTTTCTTGGCTGGCATAGAGAATTCTGGTCCTCGCTATTCTCTGATGCGTAGTCTGGCCTTTACGTTCGTTTCGCCCGGAAGAAGTCTGTCAGCATTTTCCCGCATTCTTCGGCGAGGACTCCGTCTACCAATTCGACGCGGTGGTTCAGCGCGGGATGATTCATGATCGTGATCACTGATCCGCAGGCGCCAGCCTTGGGGTCGGCTGCGGCATAAACGAGCCGGGCAATCCGCGCGTGCAGAATCGCTCCTGCGCACATGGAACACGGTTCCAGGGTGCAATAGAGCGTGCATCCCAACAAGCGATAGTTCCCGAGAGCTGCTCCAGCCGAACGTAGCGCGACGATCTCCGCATGAGCTGTCGGATCTGAATCGCGCAAAACGCGATTGGCTCCGCGGGCAATTACTTCGCCTGCTGATGACACAATGATCGCGCCCACGGGCACTTCACCAGCAGCCTCGGCAGCGCGCGCTTCCGCCATGGCTTCTCGCATGAGTTCCTGATCTCTTGAAGGAAAATCTGTGGGCATCGACAACAGTTGTACTACTTTGCGGGTGGCTGCGCGACCGAAGTTACCCCTTGAATATCCTTTAGATAGCTGCTGGAAAGGGTCTTCTTCTGCGTTGCGAGCGGTAGAAGCGTGGGATAGAACTGGACGAAGGTGGTGTCGACTGCCGCGTGCGCCTCATGGCAGGTGTAACAGCTTGCTGGCCGTTGAATCAGCTTGGCCACGGGGCCTCCGTCGCTCAGGTCGTAGAAACTCCATTTCCCCTGATCCTTCACATGGATCTCCATGCCCATCAACTCGGTGCTCTGGGTATGTCCGCGCTTGTTGATTGAAACCGGATTCTCCGCGCCCCGCACCTCGAGCACCAGAGTTGTCTTGTCGGGCCAGGTCCCTGTCTGCCATAAAGCTCTTATAGGACGTGGGGTTCACGAAGACGTTGTCGAACATGGAGTGATCGGGTGGGGCCGTTGCTGCTGCGTAGGACATATCGATTCCAGACGTCAGATAAATCCATTCACGATAATGGACTGGGGCGAGGAGGTTGCCGTCGCTGGTGTACGTGGGCGCGTCACTGGGCGGGGCGGGAGCTCCCTGACCGCCGGGCAAGAACGCGAGCAGGAGGAGGCTGGCAGAACATGCAATCTGTTTGATCATGATTGATGTCTACGGTGATTGAAGTCGAAGGGTTCCCTAGTCTCTTAAAGAATTGAGTGGTGATTTCCTGCCCCAGGCCGGCCTGACAGTCAGTTAAGCGGGTTCCTGCTGCGTCATGCAGTGTAGCGCGCCGAGGCCCCAGATGAAGTCTGTGCAGTGGATGCCCGTCACTGTGCGCTCCGGGAAACATTCGGCCAGGGTGTTCAAGGCGATGCGATCATTGGGATCATTGAACGTCGGTACAAGGACCAGGTTATTCGCGATATAAAAGTTCGCATAGCTTGCTGGCAGCCGCTGCCCTTCAAATGTCACCGGCGCAGGCATGGGGAGTGTCTTGATGGTGAATGGCCGGCCCTTCAAATTGCGTGCGTCGCGCAGACGTTCCAGATTTTCTGCCAAAGGTAAGTGATTTTCATCCTTGGTATTGGGTTCTACTGCTGTGAGAATCGTATTCACACCAACAAATCGCGTGATGTCATCGACGTGGCCGTGAGTGTCGTCTCCGGCGCATCCGCGATTCAGCCAGATTACCTTCTCGATGCCGAGATATTCAGCAAAGGCCTGCTCCAGTTGTTCCCGGCTTACGCCGGGATTGCGCTGTTGAACATCGCTTAGCAGACACTCTTCAGTCGTAAGTAAGATGCCCTCGCCATTTGTATCGATCGAGCCACCTTCCAGCACCAGGCGCTTTGTCTTACCATCGGTGAGCGTCACGGTGGGTTCGAAGCTTTTCATGCCATAGAGCTTTGCCACGTGCTTGGGAATGAGATCATCGTTGCGCCAGTTGTCGTACTTCGCCCAAGCGTTGAACTTCCAGTTTGTGAGGGCAACTGCACCGGCGGGATTCTTGACGAAGATTGGTCCCGAGTCGCGCAGCCACACACGGTCTGTCCGCCAGCAATGGAAGTGAAGCCGAGCTGCATTTCCGCCTTGCCTGCGCAGCATGTTGAGTGCGCGCCGTTCATCGCTCTCATCATTTACAAGGATGTGAACATCTTCTACCTGCGACAGGTGCCGGACGATCTCGCAATACACCCATGGAATTGGCTGGAACTTGTTTGGCCAATCCTCGGGGTTATGGGGCCACGCAATCCATGTCGCGGCATGCGGAGACCACTCCGCGGGCATTCGATACATTTCATCTGCGTTCATGTATTTCCCAGTCATTTGCCGGTCGTATAAAAAGTGTACGTTGCCTGATAGGGAACCCGCACTTCGTTATTTTGGTGCTCTGCATCGCATGCCATGGGAGGGACGCCTGCCTGCGTGTCGGAGCGGCGCACCAGGGTCACATCTGCCAACATGCCGGTGGGTGTACCGATGGAGTGCGTCTCGAGCAGCAGCCACGCAACGTTGATCGGATCACTGGATGCACGTTTTTGCAGGACCTTGCCGGTGATCGAGCTGCCGTCGTTCCACGTCCAGGTTGGTCCGACACTATGGGTTCCCACTTCCTGACGGGTGGTGGGGTCAAAGAGCTTTGCTACCGGCATCTCGAGAACCCACTGGTAGCTCCCGTCTTTTGGAGCGCACTTATACACCTGTACCCCAAGCCCAACGGTAGTGGCTTTCACGTGGGCATCGGGCGGTGGAAGGGTGGGATCCGGTGCCTGCTGGAGTGAGATCAGCGCGAACAGTACAAGGGATCGAAGCATCGTGAGTGCACCTTTCTGATTGAAACTTAGTCCAGGAACCGGCTGGTAATACCGCCGTAGGCATCGATTCGACGATCCCGCAGGAACGGCCAGTGCTGCCGCGTAACCTCTACTTCATTTGGATCGAGGTCGGCATAGAGGATCTCTTCCTGATCATGAGATGCCTTGGCCAGTATTCGTCCCGAAGGGGTCTGCGATGAAGCTTCCACCCCAGAATTGAATCCCGTTCCCGGCGGTGTGGTCGCCCGGCCCACGCATCTTCTTGCCGTTGTGTTCTACGTCGCCCCATTCGTGTCCTACGCGATTCACAGCGCAGACGAATACTCCATTGGCGATGGCGTGGGCGCGCTGGATTGTCTGCCAGGCGTCATACTGACGCTCGCCAAACTCCTCCTTCTCGCTGGGATGCCACCCGATCGCGGTAGGGAAGAAAAGGGTCTCCGCACCCTTGAGCGCAGTGACCCGAGCGCCTTCCGGATACCATTGATCCCAGCAAACGAGCGTCCCGATGGGTCCCGCGGAGGTGCGCTGGGCCAGGAACCCCAGGTCTCCCGGTGTGAAGTAGAACTTCTCGTAGTAAAGCGGGTCGTCGGGGATATGCATCTTGCGATAGATCGAAGCGATATTGTCCGGCGCGGTGGAAGCGTGGTCGAGAATCGCAGCGGTATTGTGATAAAGGCCGGGTGCGCGGCGCTCAAACAAGCTTGCAACCAGCACCAGGCCGTACTCGCGCACCACTTCGCTGAGGGCCGCGGTGGATGGCCCTGGAATCGATTCGGCCGTGGCGAAGAGTGCGTGATCCTCGCGCTGGCAGAAGTATTGCGCGCGAAATAGCTCTGGCAGGCAGACCAGTCTCGCGCCTCCCTGGGCGGCCTCGCGCACTCGCGCTACCGCCTTCGCCAAATTCGCGTCGGTCGAGGGTTCGCAGGACATCTGAATGAGCGCAACGCGCGTGGTAGCCATCATCTCCTCAATTCTTAGGGCAGATAGTTCTGCCCAAGCAAAAGGCGCTGGAAGGTGCCAGCGCCACATCACTTCTTTTCCTATTTTATCGCGACTAACTTATCGCCTTGTGTGTCATTTGATGGCCGTCAGCCTCCTGGAGATTCAGTCAACGCCCTGACGGCGAATTACTTGTCGTCGAACAGCAGAATCGCCGCCGCTATCGTGGTGGTCCAGTTCCCGTTCTTTGCGCCCACGGCCGACTGGGTCACGTTGGCGGTCCGAACGATCTTGTTCGAGATACGGTAGATCTCTTTCTTCTCGTCCCAGCTCTTATCCGGATCAAAATCCAGGGCAAGGGTGGTCGCCAGCATCTCCGCGGCGAGCTCTTCGGCGTAATCTCCAGCCTGGTCCTCGGTCTCGCCGAAGCTGTGATGTTCCGAGAGATAGCCATAGGTGTTCTTGTCGGCGGGAATCGCTACGCCAATTGAGCTCACGACGAGCCTGTGGGGTTCGCGGGTTGAGTTTTCTGCCACGACGGCAAACACGACCTCGCCCGGGCTCAGGTGTTTGAGCCCCTCTTTGCGCGTAATCATCTTGCAGTTCGGGGGAAAGATGGAGGAGACTCTCACAAGATTTTGCGCGGCAATGCCCGCGTCACGCAGCGCGAGCTCGAACGAGGTGAGGCGTTCTTTGTGCTTGCCAACGCCCTTCGTGAAAAACAGCCGCGTGGGGACCATGTTTTTTCCCAAGTCCGAAACTCCTGCCGTGAATGCCGCTTGTGGCTTTCCTGAGCGATTTCCTGGTTCGCAACGATTAACCATTGGAATTATCACACGGTATGGGGCGGGCGTGCGGCAGATGCCTCGGAAATACGGGTCGCTCAGCCAAGCGGGAGGACGCCTTGAAAACAGCGGGCAGTAGCCGGCGAAACCTTTCCAGTCTTTATGAATTTTTTATGGCTGCTTCTGCTAATTTTAAGTAGAGATAGATACTCATCCCTTGAAATTGTGAAATTGAGCCGGGAATACCATTTTCGTTTTCAAGCACCGCTAAATTAACCACGGCAGATGACTGCCAATGAAGGAGTGCCATGTCGACCGAATTTCGTAACTTTCTGGAGCTGTCGTATGAGGAGCTGGAAGAGCTGAACCTTAGGGCAAAGGAGCAGCGCCGGAATCGCGTGGCTGCCGATGTCATCCAGGAAGAGCGACTGAAGTATCTCGCCGACACGCCGGGTATCAAGGCTGTGACTGTTCTGTTCTCTGACCTTGAAGGTCGTCTCCACATGCTCGATTACGACAAGAAGTTTCTGGTGAAGAGCTACGACAATCTCACGTTCGACGGATCCTCGATTCGCGGTTTCACTGCGCAGCGGGAGAGCGACCTTCGCCTGGCCCTTGATTGGAGCGCCTTCTATTGGACCCCCGCCGATGTTTTCGGCTCGGGCAAGGTGCTCGTATTTGGCGAAGTGATCGACAAGAACGGCGGCCATTACTCCGGCGACATTCGCGGTGTTCTGAAGGACTTCGCCAATCAGCAATTTGCCAAGAACGGCTATTCGCTGAACGCTGCGAATGAGATCGAGGGCTTTCTCTTTGATAGCATCGACGCCGAGCGCACCTACCACCAGACGGGCAAATTCGAGTATGTCAACCAGGGCGGGTACTATCACTCGCTGCCGGGTGACCCGCTTCGTGAGTTCATCGACACAACGGCCGAAGTGCAGCGTGCCATGGGCTTTGAGAATGAAAAGGACCATCCGGAAGTCGCTCCGTCTCAGTTTGAGATCAACTATTCGTATGGCGATGTTGTGGCGGCCGCCGACCAGATTCAACTGTATAAGTTGATCTGTCGCCAGGTTGCCACGCAAATGGGCATGACGGCCAGCTTCCTTCCGAAGCCTGTCACTGGCGTGAACGGTTCCGGCATGCACACCAATGTCTCCATCTCCAAGGCTGGCAAGAACCTGTTCTGGGATCCCAAGGGCGAAGAGAAGACCTCCAAGCTGGGCTGGAGTTTTGTCGACAAGATCCTTACCCATGGGAATGACATTTGCCTCTTGCTGAACGCGAGTGTGAATGCCTATCGCCGACTCGATCCGCACTTTGAGGCCCCCAACCAGATCAAAGCGTCGGCCGTGGATCGCGGCTCGATGATTAGAATTCCGATCGGTAACTCGAAGTCGGCGCGCGTGGAAGTGCGTTCTGTTGGCCCGGATGCCAATCCCTACCTCGTGCTGTACTCGGTCTTCAAGACCGGTCTGCATGGCCAGACGTCCAAGATCAAAAACCTGCGTCAGGCCGAGCGCTATCTTCCGGATAACATTTACACCGCCCTGGAGAACTTCCGGGGAGCGAGTTGGATCGACGAATTGCTGGGCGCGGATGTGAAGGAGCGGTATGCGGAGCTCAAGCAGGCATCTGCCGATCGCTGTCCACGTCTTCTTGGCACGATCGTGAAGGCGAGCGAAGTGCAGTTCCACCACGATGTCTACAACCAGTTGCTGTGGGGTCAGTTCTAGAGTTCATTGCATGATAGGGCGCACCAGATTCCTGGTGCGCCCTTCGTTTTGTGTGGCAATGCATGGGGGAGAGTCGTCGGACGGCCATGAAAGATTGGCCTGTAACCGTGACGCCGATCACCGCACTTCGAGTGCGATTATCAATCTAATAAATAGCGTACCGTTGTCAGCCCGGAATATGATCGTTTTGCGAATCGGTAGTTTGCCGCGCATCTAGAAGGAATCAAGGAGAGCAGTATTATGCGTAAGAAAGTAACTATTGTCGGTGCCGGCAACGTCGGTGCTACGGCAGCTCATTGGATCGCCGCCAAGGAGCTTGCGGACGTCGTCCTCATCGACGTGGTTGAAGGGGTCCCTCAGGGCAAAGGGTTGGATCTGCTTGAGGCGATGCCGATTGAAAAGCGCGACGTATCAATTTTGGGCACAAACGACTACGCCGATACCGCTAACTCGGACATCGTAGTGATCACCGCTGGGATCGCGCGCAAGCCTGGAATGAGCCGTGACGATCTTCTGAACACCAATTTTGGCATCATGAGTGACGTGGTTGGTAAGGCCGTTGCAGCCAGTCCCAACGCGATCTTCATCATCGTTTCAAACCCATTGGATGCGATGGCGCAGACCGCATTCAAGAAAGCCGGTCTGCCCAGGGAGCGCGTCATCGGTATGGCTGGGGTTTTGGACTCCGCGCGTTTCCGCACCTTCATCGCTGAGGAACTCAATGTCTCAGTCGAGAATGTTACGGCCTTTGTCCTTGGTGGGCACGGCGATACGATGGTTCCGCTGTCTCGCTATTCAACGGTTGCCGGTATCCCTATTACCGAGTTGATCGAGCCCGCGAAGCTCAAAGCTCTCGAAGAGCGCACTGCCAATGGAGGCGCTGAGATCGTAAAGCACCTCAAGACCGGCTCGGCGTTTTACGCACCGTCGGCTGCAGCGACTGAGATGGTGGAAGCTATTCTCAAGGACAAGAAGAAGATCCTGCCGTGCGCGGCCTATCTGCAGGGCGAGTATGGAATCAGCGGCCTCTATGTCGGGGTACCGTGCAAACTGGGCGCCAAAGGACTGGAGCAGATCATCGAGATCAAGCTCACACCTGAGGAGCAGGAGGCGCTTAATAAGAGTGCAGCTGCTGTGAAGGAACTCTGCACCGTCATCGGCGTAGCTTAATCGCCACATAGGACGGCAATGAGGCAGGCCCTTTAACGGGCCTGCCTCCTTTGTTTTCTGGCCGACGGTCGGATCGCGTCGACGATTGACCTAGCTGCGGTTAATCGTTACGCTCTCCAGGACGACGGGAGTCTTTGGCTGATCCATGGCACCACGGGGAACACGGCTGATCTTCTCAACGACGTCGTAGCCTTCGATCACTTCGCCGAAGATCGTGTGCTTTCCGGTAAGCCAGCTTGTATCGGTTACGGTGATGAAGAACTGGCTACCATTGGTGTTGGGGCCGGCATTCGCCATCGCCAGCTTGCCGGGCTTCTTGAAGTCATGAGGGCTGCCCTTGGTCTCATCGGCAAACTTGTATCCGGGACCGCCCATGCCGGATCCCTCCGGATCGCCGCCCTGGATCATAAACTCCGGAATGACGCGATGAAAGATGGTGCCATCGTATAGCTTCGGACCCTTCTTGGAGCGTGAACTCCACTCCTTGGTACCTTCGGCCAAACCAATAAAGTTGGCGACAGTCTGGGGCGCCTCGACTTCAAAAAGCTTACAAACAATCGTACCTTCGGAGGTCTTGAAGGTTGCGGTAGTCGGCATTGAATCTCCTTTTTCTCACTACTACTTCTAATCGGGTTGGATGCTGAACACTATCGATATGGCAACGTTTCTTGGAAGAGGCGAGCGAAAGGTTCCACGAATGTCATCGGTCGACAGGCAATTCTCAGCGGACGGATCCTATCCTGCTTTTTATCTTATAGATAATACCGGAAGCGGAGCCTCGGATCGATCCCGAATAAAGCGAACAATGGACAGCATTCAACCTTCTCAAGCGGACTAACGCCATTTGGACTAATGAGGCCGCTCTTTGAGAGTCTCACCCTGTTCACCTGTTGGAGAGGCTCCAGAGTTTGCGGCAGGTTGCGGCGGCAACGGGGGTATCGCCTGGCCCACCGGAACGATCGTCACTTTATTGATCACCACGGCCGTCAGCGGCTTGTCTTGAGCATTGCGATCTACCAGGGCGATGCCTTTCACCATAAGCACGGTATGCGGGTCGCACTGGCCGAAGATCGTATATTTGCCATCAAGAACAGCGTTGGCATTTTCAGTGATAAAGAACTGGCTTCCGTCGGTTCCTGGTCCTGAATTAGCCATTGCCAATCGTCCGGGCACATCAAACCGAAGAGCCGGGGTGATCTCATCCGGAATGTAGTACCCTGCGTCGCCCTCGCCGGTGCCCAAACGGTCGCCGCCCTGAATCATAAAGCCGGGGATCACGCGGTGGAACGTTGTTCCATCGTAGAACGGCTGGTTATTAACCTCCTTCAGCGTCACCGGATCGGTCCAAGTCTTCGTGCCAGTTGCGAGACCGACGAAGTTCGCTACGGTCAGCGGAGCCTCCTTATCGAAGAGCTTGCACGTTAGCCGTCCCATGGTCGTGTCGAAGAGGACGGTTGGTCCTGTAGGCACGGCAGGAGGAACCTCATGCGCAATCGTCGAAGGCGCATCCGGTAGGGCGTCGAGTGATTGAGCGTTCGCAGGAGGAGCGGCCGTCGTGGCAGGAGCTGGTTGCGGCGTCTCGGGTGGAGCGGATTGTGCGATTGCGATCGCAGGGCAGATGAGCAGTGCAAGCGCGGATAAGACAATGTGAGCCGAAAGAGTCTGAGTCTTCATTCAGACTTAAGGCTACTCCATGCAGGGCGAACGTCCAAGCCACTGAGCCGGGGATCGCGGTTGCGAGTCACCGTATCTGGGCGCTTGCAACGCCAATCACCGAATCGGCTGCGCCATAGTACAGGAGCCATTGTCCCTGGTAGGGCACCAAGCCCTCTGCGAACGTCGCACCGGCTGTGTATTGACCGTGGCGTTCATAAGGCCACACGGGGGTCAGGACGGGGCGTTCCGTGCGACCCAGGAGCTTGCCGGGGTCCGATGATGAGAACAGTGCTTCGCCAACCGAGTAAGCCCCGGGGCCGATGGTGGAATCTCCAGCAAATTGTTCACCTACGGCGGCGGCGGCAGGCCCGGCGCTAACGTCTTTGGAAGCGGCTATATCTGTGTTGCCCGAAGCGGTTGTGTCCGGTTTTGCCGCTCCCGCATTCTTTCCGTTGTAGATCAGCACGATGCCCTTTTTCGTCAGAACGGGCGGTGGGCCGACCTCTGGAATGCCACTATCAAAGTGTGCAGCTCGTGGGCCCATCACCACACGCGGCAAACCCGTCTTCGCATCGACTACCGGAGTCCAGTGGATCAAATCCGTCGATGTGGCCAGATGGATTTGGCCTTCTCCCCAGTACATCCAGTATTTGCCATGAAGGCGCACGGCTTGCAGCCGCCCATTGTGAAGCTCCGTGAGAATCCCGGCGGACTTGTAATGCAGCTTGTCAAACTTGGCATTATCAGCTTTTCCGAATGCCGGGCCCCGTTTCGTCCAGTCTTCGAGATTCTTCGACGTCGCGATTCCAACCGTGTATTCTCCGCGGTCTCTCGCCCATTGCGTATAGGTCATCACATATGTCCCATCAGGACCTACCACGATGCGCGGATCTTCAACGCCTCCAGGGGTCTCATTCGGTTTCTGATCATCATTCTGCGGATAAAGGACAGGCGCGCCTTCGACGGTGAAAGAGAGGCCGTCTTTGCTGGTCGCAAGTCCCAGCCGGGAGATGTGGCCTCCGATTTCGTCTTTTCCAGAGGTGTCCTCGGCGCGAAAAATGACCGCCACGTCACCTTTTGGCGCAATGGTCGCAGCCGGGTTGAATGTATGTCCAGCGTCCCAGAATGTCTTCTCCTGCGTAATCGGATCAGTGAAGTAATAGAACTGATTCGGTTCGATCACAGGCGCTTCCGAGGGGCGCACAAATGGTCCAATCACCCACGATTGCGCGAATAGGGTATTCCCTGCGAATAGCGCGGAGGCGAGCACAAGAATATCTAGTTTGCGCATAACGATCCTGGGGTTTTCGATTGATGTCCTCGATCAGAGATTGACCTTGCATTTGAGCCTACATTAAGCCCAGCGTGAATAAAATTGAGACTCGCGATCAATCGCAGACTTCGTTCGCAGTATCTCATTGTGCGGAGTGGTTTTATGGCCAGGCAGCCGTCCAAAGGTGTTAATACCTAAGACCGAGAGAGCTATTGCGCCAGGAACAGCTTCGCCATCGTGGCCTTCGCCTGAACAGCACTGAAGACTCGCAGCAGATTTCCTCCGAGAAGTTTGGTCAGCTGCTCCGGGCGATAACCGCGTCCAACGAGTGCTGCCGTTATCTTAGGCAGATCAGCCGCACTACGCAGGCCCTCTGGCAGGATAGGGAATCCATCAAAGTCCGAACCTAGGCCTACGTGGTCGATCCCCGCAACCTGGGCTACGTGGTCGATGTGATCGATCAGCGCGCTGAGGGGTGCCAGCGGTAGTTTGTCCTTGAGGAATTCCGCATAGAATTGGCGGTCCGCGGACATGAATGCGTCGTATGGGACGGGTTCTCCGCGCTCTCGATGATCGCTTGTTATCGCTTCATAGAGTGCATCGCGATGAGCTTTCGTCGCAGCCCAGCCATCGCGCCAGGAGGCGTCAATGAACGCAGGGTAAAAATTCACCATCACGATACCGTCGTTGGTGGCGATTGCGCGCAATTGCTCGTCCGTCAGGTTTCGTGGAGTATCCGTGAGTGCCCGCGCGCTCGAATGCGAAGCAATTACAGGAGCATGTGTCGTCTGGAGCACCTGCCAGAACGTAGTGTCCGCGGCGTGAGATACGTCGATCATCATCCCCAAGCTGTTCATCTCGCGTACAACATCGCGGCCGAATTCTGTAAGGCCTCCGTGATGCACAACGGTTGTGTCATCCTGATCTCCGGAGCTGTCAGCCCATTCATTGGAGTTGGACCATGTCAGCGTCATGTATCTGACGCCCAGCCGGAAGTACATTCTCAAAAGCCCCAGATCCGCCTCAATGGAATGACCACCCTCAATGCCCAACAACACGCAGAACACCTTATCGGAGTGGGCCTGAACGACGTCTTCTGGCGTCAAACCTAGTCGCATCGAGTCCGGATGTCTTTGCAGCTGTTGGTAGACACCGTCAAGCAGTTGCAGCGTCCGGTGTGCAAAGCGCCCCTGCCACTCCTTTGGCTCAACCCATATTGCAAAGAACTCGGCGGCGAGGTTTCCGGCTCGCGCCGCTTCAAGATTGAGCATCCCCGCTCCCAGCGGATCGCTGAAATTCCAGCCTTCGTCGACAAATCGTTGCGGTGTGTCTGCGTGCCCATCGATCACGAGAGCATGTGCATGAATTTTCGCGGGATCATTTGTCATGAAAACGGTCGATCTCTCCTGTTTGCAGAGTTTTGATTGTAACAATGCGCAACACGGTTTCGATTCGGCTTGTTTGGAATGCTCAGAGACGGTAGGCGAACTACTTATGCATCTCATAGCGTGAGAAGCGTTACATCTGCGACTTCATTGCATTCGGTGAATGCAACTCTCCCGCGCCAATCGGCCTCTAATGTGACCAGAGGTGATATATGGCAGGTGGACTTGATTCGACTAAGACGGCAGATCGTCCTTCTCACGAGGCAATTGAGAGTACCGGGGGAGAAGCAGAAGACAGAACTCCTGCGGAGCGCCTCGATCACGAAGCGATGGAGAGCGCGAAACGGGCTCAAAACCGCATTCACGACGATGAGACCAAGAATCCCGGAACTTCGATATTCACAAAGTAATCCACTTTACAACCTCGCTCTATCGGGGCTACAGTTTGCCCATAAACAGAAAGAGCCTCGCTTGGCGCGAGGCTTTTCTGTTTAACCTAGTGAGTGTGATCCGGGTACACCTTCGTCGCATGACAAGGACGTTATGTCCCTTGGACAACGGGAGTTACGGGGGTCTGGAAATCCTCGCGACGCTTGAAACTTGCGCATACGTAATCCCGATTCATGTTGGCGATCACTTCCAATGGAATCTCCTTCGGACAGACGCCTGTGCATTCTCCGATGCTGGTGCAGTTGCCGAAGGCTTCCGCATTCATCTGCGCCACCATGCTTAGAGCGCGGCGCTCGCGCTCGGGTTCGCCTTGGGGAAGGACGCCGAGGTGCGTGATCTTGGCTCCGGTGAAGAGCGCAGCCGATGCGTTGGGGCAGGCGGCAACGCAGGCTCCGCAACCAATGCAGGCAGCAGCATCCATTGACTGGTCTGCAACTTCCTTCCCAACGGGAAGCGTATTGCCTTCCGGGGCCTGTCCTGTCGAGACCGAAACGTATCCGCCGGCCTCGATGATGTGGTCCAGGGCGCGACGGTTCACAACGAGATCCTTGACCAGCGGAAACGCCTTTGCGCGCCACGGTTCGAGGGTCAGCTCGTCGCCATCCTTGAAGTGACGCATCGTTAACTGACAGGCCGTCGTTCCGCGTTCCGGGCCGTGCGCGACGCCGTTGATCACGAAGCCGCAGGAGCCGCAGATGCCTTCGCGGCAGTCATGCTCAAACGCGACGGGAATTTCTCCGCGTAGGATCAGCGACTCGTTCAATACATCGAGACATTCCAGGACGGACATTTCAGGGTCAACGTCGTCCATGGGGTACTTTACGAAGGCGCCCTTTTCGTTCCGGTTCTTCTGTCGCCAGATCTTCAGTGTCAGTTTCATTACTTGTAGCTCCTCTGGCTGGGGTGAACGTATTCGAACGTGAGGGGTTCTTTGGTGAGTTCAGGCGGCGAGTTCGGGCCGGTGTAACCCCATGCCGCAACGTAGGAATAATGTTCGTCGTCGCGTTGTGCTTCGCCGTCGGGGGTCTGATACTCCTCACGGAAGTGGCCGCCGCAGGACTCGTTTCGATTAAGAGCATCGATGCACATCAGTTCGGCGAGTTCAAAGAAGTCGGCGACGCGGCCAGCCTTTTCCAAACTTTCATTCAGATCGTTACCGCTGCCGGGCACCGTAACGTTCTTCCAGTACTCTTCGCGGAGGGCCCGGATCTTTCCGATTGCCACTTCGAGGCCTTCTGCGGTGCGAGCCATGCCGCAATAGTCCCAGAGAATCTTGCCCAGTTCGCGATGGAAGGAATCGACGGTGCGGTTGCCCTTGATCGAGAGCAGTCTTTCGATCTTCGTCTTGACCGCTGTGACCGCTTCCTGCACTGCGGGATTGGACTCGTCGACCTTGGGGAACTTATTGCTCGCGAGATAATTCCCGACGGTGTAGGGAATGATGAAGTAGCCATCCGAGAGCCCCTGCATCAATGCGCTGGCGCCGAGCCGATTGGCGCCGTGATCGGAGAAGTTTGCCTCGCCGAGGACGAATAGGCCAGGGATGGTGCTCTGCAGTTGGTAGTCCACCCACAGGCCGCCCATGGTGTAGTGGATGGCAGGGTAGATGCGCATTGGGGTCTTGTATGGATTCTCGTCCGTGATGCGCTGATACATGTCGAAGAGGTTGCCGTAACGTTCGCGAACCGTCTTCTCACCGAGACGATGGATTGACTCGGAGAAGTCGAGATAGACGCCGAGGCCGGACTTGCCGACGCCGTAGCCTTCATCGCACATGGCTTTGGCGTTGCGCGAAGCTACATCGCGCGGGACGAGATTGCCGAAGCTGGGATAGCGGCGTTCGAGATAGTAGTCGCGCTCGTCTTCCGGAATTTCGTTGGGAGGTCGCGGATCGCCCTTCTTCTTTGGAACCCAGATGCGACCGTCGTTGCGCAGCGACTCGCTCATCAGCGTGAGCTTGGACTGATAGTCACCGGAGACGGGAATGCAGGTCGGATGGATCTGCGTGAAGCAGGGATTGGCGAAGAGGGCGCCGCGCTTGTAGGCGCGCCAGCTGGCCGTGACGTTGGAGCCCTTGGCGTTGGTGGAGAGATAGTAGACGTTGCTGTAGCCGCCGCTGGCGAGGATGACCGCATCCGCGATATGTACGCTGAACTCGCCGGTGACAAGACTGCGCGCCACGATGCCGCGCGCCTGTCCGTCGACCACGATGAGGTCCAGCATCTCCGTGCGCGGAATCATCGTGACGGAGCCCGCATGTACCTGGCGCTCAAGGGCCTGATAGGCTCCGAGCAGAAGCTGCTGGCCGGTTTGGCCGCGAGCGTAGAAGGTGCGCGAGACCTGAGCGCCGCCGAAGGAGCGATTGGCCAGCGAGCCACCGTACTCGCGGGCGAATGGCACGCCCTGGGCGACGCACTGATCGATGATTTTGCCGCTGATCTGCGCCAGGCGATAGACGTTCGCTTCGCGCGCGCGGAAGTCGCCACCCTTGACGGTGTCGTAGAAGAGGCGGAAGACGCTCTCGCCGTCGTTGGGGTAGTTCTTGGCGGCGTTGATTCCGCCTTGCGCGGCGATGGAATGCGCGCGTCGTGGAGAATCCTGAAAACAGAAGCATTTGACGTTGTAGCCGAGCTCGCCGAGAGAAGCTGCGGCAGCTCCTCCGGCCAGGCCGGAGCCTACGACGATCAGAGAATGTTTGCGTTTGTTTGCCGGATTGACAAGCTTCATGTCGAAGCAGGCTTTCGCCCAGGCTTCTTCGATCGGTCCAGAGGGAATTCTTGCGTCAAGTTTCATCTTATTTTATGAACCCCAGCAACACACTGATTGGAATGGAGATATACCCCAGAACGATGATGATGGCGACAGCCTTGGCGGTAGTTTTGAGGTACGGGGAGAGGCGCGGATGCGCCAGGCCGACGGATTGGAACATGCTCCACAGGCCGTGGCTGAGGTGAAGACCGAGAAGGCAAATGGCGAAGATGTACCAGGCCGAAACCCACCAGACCTGGAACCCGGAGACTACGTTTTGATAGACGTCGCCTGCGACGAATGGTCGCATGCGGGATGGATGTAACCGGCGGTGAATTGAAGGAGATGGAAGATGATGAAGACGAGAACGATGGGGCCGCTCCAGTACATGGTGCGGGAGGCGTAGGAGGAGTTGATCGCCTCCCTGCGCGAGTAGCCGATCGGCCGGGCGGCCTTGCTGCGGAGCGCAAGTTGAACGGTTGCAGTAATATGCAGGGCGATGGCCAGCAGCATGACGCCGCGTTCGATCCACAAAAGCTCGCCCAGATTGTGGAGGAAGTGGCCGTAGGCGTTGATGTGCTCGGGGGCCTCGTACATCTGGAGGTTGCCGAGCATGTGGCCGACGACGAAGCCGAACATCATGACGCCGGTGACGGCCATAACCACTTTCTTGCCGTTGGTGGATTGCCAAAATGTAATGGGCTCAGTAAGATGCGGGGTAACTTCAGTGGTGCTCATTAATTTGTCCCAGCCTTATCGTGATGGAGCGTCGAGCCTGCGCGGAAGGGACGAAACCGAAGGTACGGAGTCGCGGAAGGTGCAGCTACTGCCATTTTCGTGTACTCCTTAGCCTGGTTTCGGGTTGCAAATCGACTGCTATAGCCCGGTTTGGGTGTCGCGTCGCGGAGTGAACCAGCGGAACTGATTATTGAACCCTGAAAATATCGCAGTCAAGTTGGGCGTGCGAATATCGTCGATTCTGTGCGGTATATAGCTACAGGCGCGCGGCGCCGAGTTGCGCCAGGAAGGAGCGGAAGGCGTTGCCGCGGTGGGAGAGCTCCCACTTCTGCTTCGCGGGGGATCTCGGCGAAGGTGAGGTTGAGGGCGGGGATGAGGAAGAGGGGGTCGTAGCCGAAGCCGTCGTTGCCTCGGGGGGCGTGGAGGAGCTGGCCTTCGACGATGCCTTCGGCGCGGAGGAGGACCTGGCCGTTGCGGGCGAGGGCGAGGTTGCAGACGAAGCGGGCGGCGCGGTTGGGTTGGTGCTGCATGAGGTGGAGGAGGAGGGCGTTGTTGCGCTGGTCGGTCGTGAGGGAGGGAGTGGGGTTGAAGTGGTGGTCGTCGGCGAAGCGGGCGGAGCGGACGCCGGGCTGGTTGTTGAGGGCGGGGACTTCGAGGCCGGAGTCGTCGGCGAAGACGAGGAGGCCGGGGGCTGGCGAGCGAGTAGGCGATGGCCTTGAGGTCGGCGTTGCCCTGGAAGGTGGGGGCGTCTTCTACGGGCTCGGGGATCTGGTTGAGGTTGGGGAGGCGCGAGGACGCTCGATGCCCGAGGTGCTGGCGCTGGTGGCAAATTCGGCCAGCTTGCCGGGGTTGGAGGTGGCGGCGTAGAGGATCATGAGACAGAGTGTAGACCACCCCAGCGAGCACAAAACGCTCGGCAGGGGGCCCCGGGAGGATAGAGCGTAGAACGTAGGGAAAGACAACGGCAAGAGCAACAGCAACAGCAACAGCAACAGCAACGGCAAGAGCAACGGCAGAAGCCTTGACGCAAAGGGCGCAAAGGGAGCGAAGTTTCGCAAAGTAAGATGGGTCAGGGTTTGGTGGGCGTGGGTTGGAGGGCGCTGGGGTTGAGGATGCCGATGCGGCCGTGGGGGCCTACGGCGTAGGGGAGGGAGAGTGCGTTCCAGTTGCGGTCGGCGTCGGGGGCGTCGTTGTTGAGGGGGTGGAGGGGGCGCCAGTTGCGGCCGTCGTCGGTGGAGATGTCGGTGCCGTTGGGGCCTACGGTGATCCAGGTTTTGGTGGTGGGGTCGTAGGCTACGGCAGAGCGGTAGCCGTGGGGTGGGGTGGTGGCCGCTTGCCATGTGCCGGTGCTGTCTGTCGTAAAAAACTGCATTCCGGGTCGCGGCGTCGGGCTTGAGGTAGTCCCCGCCAACGATGACACCGGCGCGGTGGTCATTGGCGAGATACACGGCGAACGCGCCTGAGCTCGCGGTACCAGTTCCGAGATCCAGACCGGTCACCTTCCACCGGGTAGGAGTTCCGGCTCCGCCCGACTGGGGCAGAGGCTCGTACAGTCTCGCGCCCTCTGTGCCGCCGGTTACGAAGACATGGCTGAAGGGCCAGATCATGCCTTGCTTGTCGCTTGGGTTGATGGCTTTCCAGGGGATGTAAAAAAGTGCTTGATTGCTCGCGGCAAATGCACCGGCCTGGGCCGGATTCACGGCCAGGCTTGGGTGCGTATCCGGAACAAGCTTCAAGTTGCTCGAAGGGCGCTTGCCGGACGTGATGGGGTTTTCGCTCAGGTTGAAGAGACGAAAGTGGCCATCGACAGGATCTCCAAGCAGGAACCCCTGAACGCCAGCTTGCCTTCCTGGATAGCCCTGGTCATAGGACCAAACTGCGAACGCGTCCCAGAAGCCGGTCTGGGTCGGGGTTGGTGAAGAGGAGGGTCCAGGTTTGGCAGCCGTCGGTGGTTTTGTAGAGGCGGGATTGGTCGCCGGGGCCGGAGGACATGACGATGGCGGTGTTGGCGTCGAAGGCCTGGATGCCGCGGAAGTCGAGGTGCTCGGCGTTGGGTGGGATGGCGCAGCGCTGCCAGAGGTAGCCGGCGTCTTCGGTGCGGAGGACGGTGCCGTTGGTGCCGGAGGCCCAGGCGATGCCCGCGCCGACGTTGTCGATGCCGCGGAGGTCGGCGGTGGTGGGGGTCTGGATGGTCCACTGGGCGTGGGCGGAGAGGGTGAGTGCGGCTAGGGCGACGAGCAGGGCGATGGCGCGCATGGAAGGAAGTGTATCGCGGAGGAACGGTTGCTCAATTCCCAGTTCTCAGTTCTTAGTTGTCAGTTCTCAGGTTCGAGCCTGGGAGTGGTTGAGGTTGTCGGTGTTTGGTTCGAGGGTGAAATTTAATTTTGTGGGAGCGAGACTCGGATGCGGGGAGGGAAACGTCAAACCGGGTGACTTTCGTCTTACATTGAATACCTAAGGAGTTTTTCTCGATGCGTGTTTCGAAGGGTATGGCCGGGTTGCTGATGGTGGCGGGGTTGATTGCGGCGGGGATGTCGACGAGGGCGATGGCTGATAGTAAGAACCCGGCGGACTATCCGCTGCGGCTGCATATCTTTGGGCGCAGCCAGACGTCGTTTTATTACCATCGCACGCGTTCGCTGGATGAGACGCAGGGAGATGGCCGCGCGAATTTGTTTGAGAATGGCGAGGCGCGTGGGCTGGATTTCAACTACCAATGTGGCTACAAGATTCGGTCGTCCTTTGGGTATGAGACGTATCCAGCGCGGTGGAAGAAGCCGGGCAGGCAGCTGGTGGTGCTGTTGCCGATATTTGGCCAGAGCGGAAAATTCTTTACGTGCGACTTCAATACGGATATGAAGGATTTTGCGTATGCGCCGAGCAACGATGGTTTGCGCTCGGAGCCGGTGGCGGAGTACAAGCTGTGGATGCAGCGGCATGACTACGATCCGGAGCATGGGAAAGATATGCCGGTGCGGGAGAGTGGGGAGGCGATCACTCCGCCGCCGCCACCGCCGCCACCAGCACCATCAGATTCAACTCCGCAGCCGCCCAGGGAGCCTGCGCCGCAGCGGTAAGCTGGTTGCCGCGGCGCCAGGGTGGTTTAAGATCGGCGCATGAAGGTTCATACCGAGTACCTGACGTTCAAGACGGACGCGCAGTATGAGATGGTGCACATTACGCCGGAGGTGGAGGCGATTGTGCGGCGCAGTGGCGTCGATGACGGGCTTTGCTTTGTTTCGCCGATGCATATTACGGCTGCGATTTATGTGAACGATAACGAAGACGGGTTGATTGAGGATATCGGCGTGTGGCTGGAGAAGCTGGCGCCGCGGTGGCCGGGGTATAAGCATCATCAGACGGGCGAGGATAATGGCGATGCGCATTTGAAGGCGCTGCTGCTGCATCATGAGACGACGCTGCCGGTTACGCATGGGCGGCTGGATCTGGGGACGTGGCAGAGAGTTTTTTATGCGGAGTTTGACGGGCAGCGGGCGAAGCGGGTGATTGTGAAGGTGATGGGAGCAGAGAAGTAAGTAGAAACGGAAACCCGATCCAGTGGGTAGCTCCAAGAGAGTAGAAGAATGTTCAGAACACCATGGTATGACAGAACGTTAATCAAATCAGATGAAGGCTTCTCGGTTCGGCGGAGCCGTGATCGAGCTGTCTATGAGCAATCGGGGAGGAAGTTGACATTTACTGTAGATATTGGGGCTGGAGAAGCATACATTTTCGTTGATAGCATCTCGCGGTGGGATGATGATCCTATGAATCGAATCGATTCCACAACTCGTCTTCGGATCGCGGCGAATATCAGGAAGGCCTTTGAATGGAAAGGGCTCGCCACTACTCTAAACCCGTAATTGTGTCTTGCTAGACCGGGCGAGGAAGGAGTCAGGAGTAGAAGGAGCGCATCTTCTCGACTCCCTACTACTTACTGTCTACTCCTTGCTCTAGGCGGTGAGAATTTCTTCTTCGAGGGATTGTTTTTCGAAGAGGTCGGTGTAGTAGCCGTTGCGGGCGAGGAGTTCGTCGTGGGTGCCGAGTTCGGCGATGCGGCCGTCGACGAGGACGGCGATGCGGTCGGCGTTGCGGGCGGTGGAGACGCGGTGGGAGATGAGGATGGTGGTGCGGCCTTGCATGGCTTCGCGGAGGCCGGTGAGGATTTGCTCTTCGGTGTAGGTGTCTACGCTGGCCAAGGCGTCGTCGAGGATCAGGATGGGGGGGTTGCGGAGGATGGCGCGGGCGATGGCGGTGCGCTGCTTCTGGCCGCCGGAGAGGGTGACGCCGCGCTCGCCGACGATGGTGTGGAAGCCGGGGGGGAATTCGAGGATCTCGTCGGCGATGTGGGCGATGCGGGCGGCGGCTTCGATCTCTTTGTCGAGAGCGAGGGTGGCTTCTTTGCCGGTGGGCGCGGGGACTCCGAAGGCGATGTTGTTGGCGATGGTGGTGGAGAAGAGGAAGGTCTCCTGCGGGACGAAGCCGATGGCTGCGCGGAGGGTGTGGAGCGGGTAGTCGCGGAGGGGGCGGTCGTCGAGGAGGATGGTGCCGGGTGGGGCGTCGTAGAGGCGCGGGATGAGGGAGACGAGGGTGGACTTGCCGGAGCCGGTGGGGCCGACGATGGCGAGGGAGGTGCCGGCGGGGATGTCGAGGGTGATGTCGTGGAGGACTTCGGGGCCGGTGGGGTAGGTGAAGGTGAGGTGGTGGAAGGTGATGTGGCCGGTGACTGGGCGGTGGAAGCAGGTCTCGGTCGGACTTCGCGAGCTCCGGTCGGATGACAATCATGGGTGCTAGGTGGGGTCGGCGTGGGCGTCGGCGATGGTGGGCTTTTCGGTCATCAGGTTCGTCGATGCGGACTGACCGAGGCGGTGCCGCGCTGGAAGAGGTTGACGACCCAGCCGATGGCGATCATGGGCCAGGTGAGCTGCACCATGTAGACGTTGAAGGTGGTGAACTGGCCGACGGTGATGCGGTGCTGGACGACTTCGTGGCCGCCGACGAGGAGGGTGATCGACGAGCGAGAGGCCGAGGACGAACTCGAGCGTGGGCCAGAGCATGGCCATGAGGCGGGCGAGGAGCAGGCTGCGGCGGATGTACTCCTGGTTGGAGGTTTCGAAGGCGGCGATCTGGGCTTCTTCCTGGGCGAAGGCGCGGATGAGGCGGGCGCCGGAGAAGTTCTCCTCGGCCTTGGCGGAGATGTCGGAGAACATGGCCTGGATGCGCTCGAAGCGGGTGTGGATGCGGGCGCCGAAGTACTGGACGAGGACGGAGGCGAAGGGCAGCGGGACGAAGG
The DNA here is from genome assembly GCA_963821165.1 of uncultured Acidobacteriaceae bacterium. GTDB lineage: Bacteria > Acidobacteriota > Terriglobia > Terriglobales > Acidobacteriaceae > Granulicella. Next base: position 693,119 of record CAWGCQ010000001.1, on the reverse strand, counting down.
CGAAGAAGCGTCAGGCGCGGGGCTGATGCGCAGCATGAAGGGCAGCGCGGCGGCGGTGAAGACGATGGTGTTGGCCGAGTACATGATGGCCGGGCCGAGGAGCTGGCGGACGGCGTTGAGGTCGTTGGTGGTGCGGGCCATGATGTCGCCGGTGCGATGGCGCTGGAAGAACTCGGGCGGCTGGCGATTCGAGGTGGGCGAAGAGGTCGTTGCGGAGGTCGAACTCGATCTCGCGGGAGGCGCCGATGATGATCTGGCGGGTGAGGTAGAGGAAGATGGCGGCGACGACGGCGATGGCAAGCAGGCGGAGGGCGTGGTGCTCGACCTTGGCGGCGGAGAGGCCGTGCTGCATGTCCTCGATGGCGTCGCCGATGAGCAGCGGGATCATGGCCTTGGCGGCGTTGTAGACGATGAGCGCGAGACCGCCCCAGGCGAAGCTCCTCCAGTAGCGGCGGAGGTAGGGGAAGAGCGGTCTGAGGCGGGTGAGCATAAGGGCAGGGATTAGAGGAGTAGGGAGTCAGAGGAGTAGAAAAGCTAGGCGGCCGCGAGATTGGATGCTCGCGGCCGCCGTTTGGGATCGAGATCTGGGACTGGCTGGGGCTGTGGCTGTGGTTGGGGGTGGGGTTGCTGGCTTGGCAGCGGGCTGGCGGGGTGGCCGTCGCTGGGATTGCGGCTGGGCTGCATGGGTGTGTGGACGGCGTGGCGGGGCTTGCGGCTTGGGCATCTCGTCGCCCTGGGCGATGAACTCTACGTCGAAGATGAGCTCAGCCTTGGCGGGGATGACGGGTGGGCGGCCGGCTTCGCCGTAGGCTAGCTGGTAGGGGATGAAGAGGCGGCGCTTGCCGCCGACGTGCATGCCCTCGAAGCCGGTGTCCCAGCCCTGGATGACGCGGTGCTTGCCGTAGGGGAAGGTGATGGGCTCGCCGCGGTCGACGGAGGAGTCGAACTTGGTGCCGTCGGTGAGGTAGCCGGTGTAGTGGACGGTGTAGAACTTGCCGGGCTGGGCGAGGGGGCCGGTGCCGATCTACGGTGTCGACGTAGACGAGCGAGTAGGTGGTCTTCTGGCCGGCGAGGTCGGCGCGGAGCTCAGGGGAGACGAGCGGGGAGGCGTAGTCGAGGTGAGTGTCGGGGGTGTGGGTGAGGGTGTAGAGGATCTTGGCGCAGGGCGCGCCGGCAGGAAGGGCGGGGATCTTGGGAGAGACCTCCGGTGTCTTGACGCAGCCAGGGGTGGCGTAGTGGTGAACGGCGGTGGTGTGATGGACGGTCGGTGTTGCGGTGGTTTGGGCTCCCAGCGGAAGCGCAGCTAGGGCAAGGATGAGGGATGCAAGGGGGAGGGTCTGTGTTTTCATGTCGAGTCTAGTTTAGCTCGGGCGGGGAAATTCTAGCTTTTAGCTTCTAGCTTTTGGCAAAGGCAAAGGCAACCGCAACACAGGGATCTGCTGCGCTGCGCAGTTCGGTCGAGGTGACGGGGTAGTGGGTTGTTAGGTGGGGGTGCGGAGGAGGAGGTAGGTGCCGGCGATGGCGAAGAGGAGGTCGGGGGACCAGGCGGCGAGGATGGCAGGGAGAGAGTTGACGTCGCCGAGGTTTTCGAAGATGCCGGCGATGACCCAGTAGCAGATGGCTACGCCGATGGCGGTGCCGATGCCGGCGATGCTGCCACGCTTGCCGGCGAAGAGCGCGAAGGGGATGGCGAGGATGGCGAGGACCAGCGTCATGAGCGGGTAGGCGAGCTTGCGATTCAGCTGGACGCGGAGACGCATGGTGTCGAAGCCGCTTTGCTTGAGGTCGTTGATGTAGGTGGAGAGCTCGGTGTAGGACATCTCCTGGGACTGGCGGTCTTCCTTCTTGAAGTAGCTGGGCTGCTCGTGGATCTCGGGGAAGGTGGAGACGGTGAAGGGCTGGTAGGTGGTGGTGGATTCGCCCTGGAAGGTGCGCTGCCAGCCGTCTTCGAAGACCCAGTCGTTGAGCGTTGTCGTCCCAGCGGGCGATCTGGGCGAAGATGCGGCGGGTGAGGTTGAAGGTGCCGGGCTGGAACTCGAAGACGGTGAGGTTGGCGAAGACGTTCTTGTCGGGATCGAAGAACTGGTAGTAGAAGATGCGGGTGGGCTCGTTGTTGGCGGCGTTCTGGCCGGGGGCGGAGCTACTCGATTGACCGGACATCCATTTGCGATCGGGGCGGAGGAAGGTCTGGGCGGGCTTGCCTTTGATCTCGGAGAGAAGGGCTTCCTGGCGGCGGTTGGCGGCGGGGAGATAGGTTTCGTCGAAGACGAAGAGCAGGGCGGAGAGCAGGAGTCGCGACGACGAGCATGGGAGCGACGATGCGGTAGAGGCTGATGCCGGTGGCCTTCATGGCGGTGAGCTCGCTGTTGCGATTGAGCGCGCCGAAGGTGATGAGGACGGCGACGAGCGAGCAGAGCGGGAGGATCGGTGTTGAGGATGAAGGGGATGAGGTTGAGCGAGGTAGTCGCCGACGACGACGAGGGGGGTGCGGTAGCGGAGGATGTCGCCGATGAGCTCGAAGAAGGTGAAGATGATGAAGAGGATGACGAGGCGAGACGAGGACGAGGGCGAAGTTGCGGAGGAAGCTGCCCATGACGTACTCGTCGAGGATGAGGGGGAAGCGGATGCGGAGGGCGCGGCGGATGCGCTGCATGACGGCGACGTCGCCGATGTGTTGCGCGCGGAGCTGGTCGCCGGCGGCGGAGTTGCGGCGGATGCGGTCGAAGAGTTTGGTGAATGCCCTGGCCGAGGGTGGCGAAGAGTTCGAGGGCGGCGCCGCCGCGGGAGATCTGCTGGAGGAGGAGAAGGCCGGCGACGGCGAAGAGGATGTTGGCGCCCCAGACGCCGAGCGCGGGCGGGAGCTTGCCCTGTCGCGCGAAGGCGATGCCCATGGAGGAGAGGAAGTAGTAGACGAAGACGAGGCCGAGGGTGGCGACGAAGCCGGCGCCTTTGCCGCCGCGCTTGGAGGAGAGGCCGAGAGGGACGCCGACGAGCATGAGGACGAGGCAGGCGGTGGGGTAAGGCGAAGCGGTTGTTGAAGCTCGATGAGATAGGGACGCGGGCGGTTGGGCCGGGGGCGTGGGCGAGACGCCAGAGTTCGGGAGCGCGAGGGCGTGCATGGGGGTGTTGAGGCGGCGTGAGGTGAGAGTCTTCTTCCTGCTGGCCGGTCTGCATGGGCAGCTCGGTGGTGGCGAAGGTGGTGATGTCGTACTGGCTGGGGTCGGTGGTGGAGATGTCGTGGCGGCTGCCGTTGGCGAGGTCGAGGCGGAGGGTCTGGCCGGGCCGCCGCTGAGGACGGTGGCTTCGTTGGCGGTGATGATGTGGGGGGATGCGGGCTTGGTGAGGTCGGCGATGAAGACGTGGTGCCAGATGGCGGTGCCGTTGGCGCCGGGGATGACGTCCTGGGCGTAGAGGACGTAGTTCTTGAAGTCTTCGTAGAAGACGCGGGGCTGGATTTCGACGGTGGCCTGGCTGGTCTTGGAGGCGTCTTCGTAGTGGAGGAGAGCCTGGGCGGCGCGGGGAGCGACGAAGAGGGAGTTGGCGAGGCCGAGGATCCAGAAGGCGATGGCGAAGATGCTGACGATGCGGACGAAGGAGAGGACGCCGAGGCCGGAGGCGCGCATGGCGGTGACTTCGCTGTCGGCGGCGAGGCGGCTGAGGCCGAGCAGGATGCCGACGAGCACGGCCATGGGGATGGTGAAGGAGAAGAAGCCGGGGAGGAGGTAGCCGATGAGGCGAAGGATGTCGAGGGGGATGGCGACGCCGCGGACGGCGAGCTCCATGAGCGGGAGCAGGTAGCGCATGAAGAGGATGAAGGTGAAGAGCACGCCGCCGAGCAGGGCGTAGCCGGTGATTTCGCGGAGGATGTAGCGAGTGAAGATGCGCACGTTAAGTCCGCGGTGGGCGGTGAGTTTAGTTTAGCGCGGGAGAAGCAGCTTCTAGCTTTTAGCTGTTAGCTTCTAGCTTTTTGGTGCGGGTGGGGAAGGCAGGTGGCGGAGGCGGAGGGAGTTGGCTAGGACGCTTACGGAGCTTAGGGCCATGGCGGCGCTGGCGAGGATGGGGCTTAGCAGGATGTGGAAGTGGGGGTAGAGGACGCCGGCGGCGAGGGGGATGCCGATGAGGTTGTAGACGACGGCCCAGCCGAGATTCTGGCGCATGATGTGCGTGGTGCGGCGGGCGATCTGGATGGAGAGCGGGATGAGGCGGAGGTCGTGGTGGAGGAGGAGGATGTCGCCGGCTTCGCGGGCGAGGTCGGAGCCGGAGGCCATGGCGAGGCCGGCGTCGGCCTGGGCTAGTGCGGCGGCGTCGTTGATGCCGTCGCCTGCCATGGCTACGCTGTGGCCGTTGCTGTTGGAGGGTGCGGATGGTGGTTAGTTTTTCGGCGGGGAGGAGATGGGATTGGATGTCGGTGATGCCGGCGGCGTGGGCGATGGGAGCGGCGGAGGCGGCGATGTCTCCGGTGAGGAGGAGGGGGTGGACGTGCAGGGCGTTGAGTTGCGCGATGGCGGCGGGGGCGGTGGGGCGGAGTTCGTCGGTGGCGAAGAAGACGGCCTGGGGGATGTTGTCGATGAGGAGGTAGAGGGGGGTGGCGTTGGCGAGGTTGGGCGGGGCGAGAAGTTCGGGGGGCGGGGCGGTGGTGAGGAGGGCGGCGTTGCCGATGGCCAGGTGGTGGTTGGCGATGGTGGCGGTTAGGCCGGTGCCGGGGAGCGTGACATGGTCGCTGAGGGCGGGGCATGGGAGCAAGGTTGGGATGTTCGTTGGCGTAGGTCGACGACGGCTTGTGCGAGGGGGTGGGTGGAGAGGCGCTCGGCGGCGGCGGCGTAGGCGAGCAGGGTTGCGGCGTCGAGGGTGGCGTTGTTGGCGACGACGAAGGCGGCGATGTGGGGGCGGCCTTCGGTGAGGGTGCCGGTTTTGTCGAGGGCGATGGTGTCGACGGTGGCGAGGCGCTCGAGGGCTTCGCCGCCTTTGATGAGCAGGCCGGACTGGGCGGCGCGGCCGATGGAGACGGTGATGGCGGCGGGGACGGCGAGGCCCATCGCGCAGGGGCAGGCGATGATGAGGACGGCGATGGCGATGGAGAGAGCGCGGGCGAAGCCTTCGTGATGGCCGTTGGTGTTTTCGGCGATGGACCAGACGGTGAAGGTGAGGGCGGCGAGCGCGAGGACGGTGGGGACGAAGATGGCGGAGGCGCGGTCGGCGAGGCGCTGCATGGGGGCGCGGCTGGACTGGGCCTGCTCGAGGAGGCGCTGCATCTGGGCGAGCGTCGAGGCTGCGCCTACGGCGGTGGCGCGGAGGACTAGCGGGCCGTCGAGGTTGAGGGTGCCGCCGGAGACGTGGTCGCCGATGGTGCGGGTGACGGGGAGGGGTTCGCCGGTGAGCATGGACTCGTCGATGGAGCTGCGGCCGTGGAGGATGAGGCCGTCGAGAGGGATGCGGTCGCCGGGAAGGACGCGGATGAGGTCGTTGGGCTCGATGGCGGAGAGGGGAAGGAGGGTTTCGGGAAGGCTGCTGTAGTCGGGGAGGCCGCGTCGATCCCAGGTCTCAAAGGCGAGACCTGGGGCACCCAGTCTTGTGGCAGGGTCAGGAGGCGGGCGTCGGCGGATTCGAGTTGGGCGAAGCCGCGGAGGGCGCTGGTGGCGCGGGTGCGGGCGCGGGCTTCGAGCCAGCGGCCGGTGAGGAGGAAGGCGAGGATGAAGATGACGGCTTCGTAGTAGACGTCGGAGGCGAGGCCGTGGCGGGCGAAGTAGGTGGGTGCGATGGTGGCGGCGAAGGAGGAGGCGAAGGCGGCGAGGGTTCCGAGCGCGACCAGGGTGTTCATGTTGGTGGTGCGGTGGCGCGCGGCTCGCCAGGCGGCGGTGTAGATCTCGGGCGCGGCGAAGAGCATGGTGGCGAGGGCGAGCGCGCAGAGGAGCCAGCGGATGGGTTGCGCGGTGAAGCTCACATCTGAGAGCGAGGGCATGAGCGGGCACCGATGGGCGCCAGATGGCTGAGGCGTGTTGAGGAGTGGGTCGGCGCTGGTGGCGGAGGACATCATCAGCGGCATGGAGAGGAGCATGGCGATGACGCCGGTGAGGAGAGCGAGGAGGGTGCGGAGGCCGAGGTGGGGGGTCTCCATGCTGTCATGGTCGTGGCCGTCGTGGCTGTGGGGTTCGCCTGGAGTGGCGGGCAGGGAGGCGTCGTAGCCGGAGTTGCGGACGGCGGTGATGAGGGTGTTGGGGTCGATGGGCGCGGTGGTGGTGATCTGCGCGGTGTGCGCCATGAGGTTGACGCTGGCGGAGGTAGACGCCGGGGACGGCTTCGAGTGCTTTCTGGACGTGGATCTGGCAGGACGCGCAGGTCATGCCCTGAATGCGCAGCGTTTGTTGGCTGGTGCTGCGCTGCGTCTGCTGAGTCACGCTGTCGAGCGTGTTCATGCCCCTGCCGATTCGACGAACGCGGGATAGCCGGCGGCGGTGAGGGCTTGCTGGATCTGCTCGGGCGCGGCGGCGGTGGCGATGCGCGCGCTGCCGACGCGGACCTCCTCGGCGTGAGTGTCCGGGTAACGCGTTGAGCGTTTGGGTGACGCGGCGGATGCAGGAGCCGCAGTGCATGTTGTCGATACGTAGAACGAGAGTGGACATAGTTAATATGATGCGCCCGCGAAGGTTCGGTCGCGGGCGCATGGTTTCGACTTTCTGTAAGTGATACGATTTGTGCGCTAAACGACGGCTACACCGACACGTCCGTGGAGCGCGGGGTTCATGACGAAGGGTTGGCCGAGGGGAATGACGGTGAAGCCGGCAACGGCGTTGAGTAGCTCGATGCCTGCGAGCATGACGGCATCGGCACCGGTGAGCAGGCCGAGGTAGCCACCGAGCTTGCCGTAGAACGCGCCGAAGCCATAGTCCTTGGCTGCGAGACAGAAGAAGGTGATGGTGAGTAGGAGGAAGACGCTCCAGAGGATCTTGTTGAGGCGGAAGGTGACGATCCAGAGGATGAAGGTGAAGATGCCCCAGAGGAGGAGAGCCGTGGCCATGCCGCTGGCAGCGGGGGCTTTGAGCCAACCGGCGCCGAGGGTCCAGAGCAGGAGCGAGAACCACCACCAGAACATGCCGTAGGAGGCGAAGGCTACGCCACCAAAGGTGTTGCCGAGGCGGAACTCCATGATGCCGGCGATGAGCTGGGCTAGACCTCCGTAGGCGAAGGCGAGGGGCACAACGGCGGCGATGGATTCCGGCGGGATGAGGCCAGCGTTGATCGACGACAGGAGCAGGGTGGTGAGGCCGAAGCCGAAGAGTCCGAGGGGACCGGGATTGGCGACCTTGATGATGGGGGTGCTAACGGTGTTGCTCATAGATGTGGACTCCTGACTACTGATCCGGCTGTTGGCTGGCCGTGACACGAAGCGATGACTGCTCGCGGTGTGGACGGTGCGCTCCCTCTGAATGACTTTCCCTTACGAATCCGGTGATCGCGATGAAAGCCAGATGACATGTTTGGGGGAACGATCTGCTTTTGCAGCCAGAGTTGGCTGTGATGAATGTCACATGTTGTGTTGATTGTGACGATTCGGATCGTTCGAGGCGCGAGAGGCGTCTTAGGGTTCGGGGAGGAAGCGGTAGCCGACGCCGCGGATGGTGAGCAGGTGGATGGGCTTGGCGGGATCGGGTTCGAGGTAGCGGCGGAGGCGGACGATGAAGTTGTCGATGGCGCGGGTGTCGGTGTCTTCGTTGACGTGCCAGACGTTCTTCGAGGAGCTCTGTGCGGGGGACGATCTTGCCGGGGTGGTCGAGTGAGGTAGCGGAGGAGGTCGGCTTCCATGAGGGTGAGGTGGATGGTTTTGTCCTGCGGTTTGGGGGCGAGATTTCGAGGGTGTCGAAATCGATGGTGCGGTTGGTGAGGGTGTAGGTGGGTGTGGGCTCGCGCGGAGGTGGGCTGCGTGGTGGGAGCTTCGGTGGGAGGGTTGGTCTGCCAGTGCATGCGGCGGAGGAGAGCGGTGAGGCGGGCGAAGAGGACGTTGAGGTCGAAGGGCTTGGGGAGGTAGTCGTCGGCGCCGGCGGCGAAGCCTTCGACGATGTCTTCGGGGCGGCCGCGGGCGGTGAGCAGGAGGACGGGAGTGTAGCGGCTGGCTTCGCGAAGGGCGCTGACGATGGAGAAGCCGTCGCGGCCGGGGAGCATGACGTCGAGGAGGATGGCGGCGGGAGGATCGGGGGCGCCGGGAGCGGTGGCTTCGAGGAGCCAGGCGAGGGCGGCGTCGCCGTCGGCTTCGTGGTGGGTGCGGTAGCCTTCGGCTTCGAGATTGAAGAGGAGGCCCTGGGCGAGGTGTTCTTCGTCTTCGACGACGGCGATGAGCGTGGGCTTGGGCATGAAGGTGGTGAAAGTGGATGTCCTCGGGAATCGTATGCCTGCGGCTTCTATCTTCGCAGAAGGGGTGGGAGGAGAACGCGGACGCCGTTCCAGGCGATCTGGACTCCGATGCAGAAGAGGATGAAGGCGATGACGCGCAGGATTCCGTGAGCGGTGGAGGGTGAGATGGAGCGTGGCGATCTTGCGGGGCGTAGGCGTAGCAGAAGTAGACGCTGGCGCTGAGCAGGATGACGGCGATGAGCAGGCCGGCGTAGGCGAGGAGGTGTCTGGGTGATGGTGGGTTGCGTGGCGTGGGCGCTGAGGGTGAGCATGACGACGATGCAGCCGGGGCCGGCGGTGATGGGGAAGGTGAAGGGGTAGAAGGCCTTCTCTCGGAGGCTGGCGATCTCGAGTCTCGGTTACGGCTGGCTGCGGCTGCATGCGGTCTTCTCGGCGGCTGGGGCTGCTGTCCTTCTGGTTGAGGAGCGACCAGCCGATCATGGCGATGACGATGCCGCCGGAGACCTGCATGATGGGCAGAGAGATGCCGAAGAAGCTGAGCAGCGAGGAGCCGATGAGGTCGATGACGACGAGGAAGATGACGGTGTTGATGGCGATCCTGCGGGCGAGGGAGCGGTAGACCTCGATGGGCGCGAGCCCGACGAGGCCGAGGAAGATGAGCGCGGAGCCGAGGGGGTTGACCAGCGGGAGGAGCGCGCTGAAGCCGAGAGCGAAGAATTTCCAGACGAGAAACATGGTTCCCCGGAGAGAGGGTGTCTAGTGGTGAGCCTGCTTGAGGTGATTGTACGTCGGTGCGGCTAATGAGCTGTGACGCAGTGCGATGAAGCATGGCTTTTGTTGCGGGGTCGCCGACGAGGAGAGGAAGCTGAGCTGGAAGGTGGTGCCGTGGCTGGGGCCTGGGCTGATGGCGCGTGACGTCTGCCGCCGTGCTGGCGGGCGATGGTGCGGACGAGGAAGAGGCCGAGGCCGGTGCCTTTGATCTTGACCTGGTCGTTGGAGGGGGCGCGGTAGAAGCGTTTGAAGATGCGCTTGAGCTCGCGGGGGCGAGGCCGAGGCCGGTGTCGGTGATGGAGAGAACGACCCAGGTGTAGCGCTCGATGGCGAGGCGGCAGGTGATGTGGACGCCGTTGGGGGAGTACTTGACGGCGTTGTCGAGGAGGTTGAGGATGGCGGTGCGGAGGTCTTCGATGTTGGCGAGGACGAAGAGGCGGACGGCTGCCGGGGATGTCGTCGAGGGTGATGTCTTCGGGCTGGAGGTGGTGGCGGAGGAGGACGGTGGCGATGCAGTCGGCGACGAGGGGATGGAGCTCGACGCGGGTGCGCTGCTGGACGCGCTGGCGCTGGCCGAGCTCGCCGGCCTTGAGGACGGCTTCGACGGTGGCGAGGAGGCGGTCGGTGTCGGCGCGCATGATGGCGTAGAAGCGCTGGCGCTGCTGCTCGTCGCCGGGGTGGCGCTGGAGGGTTTCGAGGTAGAGACGGATGCTGGCGATGGGGGTTTTGAGCTCGTGGGTGACGGCGTTGAGGAAGGAGTCCTGGCGCTCGTTGCGGCGGACTTCGCGGACGAGGAAGACGGTGTTGAGGACGACGCCGGCGATGAGGATGGAGAAGAGGACGATGCCGAGGAAGTCGATGGCGAGGCGGCGGCCGTTGTTGATGGATCCAGGTGATGTTGAGGACGATGGCGAGCGCGGTGAGACACACGCCGAGCGTGATGAAGAACGCTCTGGCTCCGCGGCGGCGGGTGAGGTTCATTAGTTAGAGAGATAGAGGATAGAGCGTAGAGGATCGAGAAAAACAAAGGCCGCCTCCGAAGAGGCGGCCTTTGTTGGTGAGGCAGAGTGACTAGTCCATGTAAGCGCCGGCGGGTTTGGGGTCGGCGGGATCGAACTTGGCGATCTGGACTTTCTTGGCGAGGCCGAGCTTTCGAGAGCAGCCAGATGCCGTAGTAGTTGACGTCGAACTCGTACCAGGTGAGGCCGTGGCGGGCGCTGACGGGGTGGGCGTGGTGGTTGTTGTGCCAGCCTTCGCCGCCGGTGAGGATGGCGACCCACCAGTTGTTGCGGGAGTCGTCCTTGGTCTCGAAGCGGCGCTTGCCCCAGAGGTGGGTGGCGGAGTTGACGAGCCAGGTGGCGTGGAGGCCGAGGGTGACGCGGAGGAAGGTTCCCCAGAGCAGCATGCCGATGGCGCCGACGAGGCGGTGGCCGGGATCGAGTGCAGCGCCGAGGGCGAGCTGCAGGAGGCCGGTGACGACGAGCGGCACGTAGTGGTACTTGGAGAGCCAGACGTGGACGCGGTCGCGGGTGAGGTCGGGAGCGTAGCGGCCGAGCAGCGCGGTCTCGGAGTGCAGCGCGCGGCCGGAGAGGATCCAGCCGGCGTGTGCCCACCAGGTGCCGTCGTGCGGGGTGTGCGGGTCGCCTTCCTGGTCGGAGTTCTGATGGTGGACGCGATGGGTGGCTACCCAGAAGATGGGTCCGCCCTCGAGGGCGAGGCAGCCGCAGGCGGTGACGAAGTACTCGAGCCAACGGGGGTCTTGTAGCCGCGGTGCGTGAGCAGGCGATGGTAGGCCATGCCGATGCCGACGTTGATGGCGAAGAAGTACATGACGAAGAAGACGGCCAGGTTCGTCCAGGAGAAGAAGAAGAGCGCGGCGATGGCGCCGACGTGGAAGAGTCCCATGGCGATGGTGGTGATCCAGTTGATGCGGCCCTGCTGGTGCTCGCGGCCCATGCGCAGGTCCTGCTTGATCTTCTGGTGACCTGCTGGACGGCGAGGAGCGGGTTGGCAGGGGCGGTGCTGTGGTCGACTTCGGGTAACGTTGTATTCATGCTGGGGCTCGATCCTTGGGAGTACGGTGTAATACAAGTCCTATTGCTGACGATACTAGGAGGGTGAAGCGGCGTGTGTAACACATTTGTAATGGCGGAGATCGGCGAGACTGGCGGATTTGACAAGGTATCGAGCGGGTTAATGGTGGCTTGGAACGTATGGCGCGTTGCGTGCTGCGGGGCATTGATGATGCTGGGGTTGGGCTTCGTCGCGGGGGCGCAGACGACCGTGGATTTGCCGTCGAGCAAGCAGTTGCTGCTGCCGGTTCCTGGTGGGGCGCAGCGGCTGAATAGTCTGCCGATGACGCTGGCAGTGTCGCCGGACGGACGATGGGTGGTGAGTTTGAATGCGGGTTATGGGACGTATGAGTCGGATTATGCGCAGTCGCTGGCGGTGATGGATACGCAGACGGGAACGGTGAAGGACTTTCCGGATGAGCGCGTGGGCGAGAGGGCGCAGCAGACGTTCTTCTCGGGGCTGGCGTTCAGTGCGGATGGGACGAAGGTGTATGCGAGCATGGCGTCGTCGAGCGCGCCGGTTGGGGATGGAGCGAAGAAGACTGGGCAACGGGATTGTGGTGTACGGGTTTGCGGATGGAGTGCTGACGCCTCAGGGGTTTCTGAAGCTGCCGCTGGTGAAGCTGGCAGGCGGACGTCACACGGACTATCTGGAGACGGTGAACGGAAAGGTTGGGATTCCGTATCCGGCGGCGATTGCGGTGGTGCCGGGAGAGAAGCAGCGGCTGTTGGTGGCGGAGAACCTTGCGGACTCGGTGGCGCTGATGGATGCGGCGACCGGAGAGATTGAGCGGACGTTCGATGTGGGCGAGAGCGAGAACGTGCCGTCGACGTATCCGATTGCGTTGGCGGTGACGAAGGATGGGAAGCGGGCGTTTGTGGCGCTCTGGAATGCCAGTGAGGTCGTGGAGCTGGATCTTGAGAGCGGCAAGGTGGTGAGGAAGGTTGCGCTGCTGAAGCCGAAGTCGGCGATTGCTCCGGGAACGCATCCTTGTGCGTTGCTGCTGGATGAGCGCGCTGGGTTGTTGTATGTGGCACTGTCGAATCGCGACGCGGTTGCTGCGGTGTCGATTGGGAAGATGGGAGCTCCGGAGCTTGCGGTGCGCGGGTATTTCGATACGCGGCTTCCGGGGCAGAGCTACTTTGGCGCCGAGCCGGTTGCGCTGGCGATGAATGCGGATAGGACGCGACTGTATGCGGCGAACCTGGGATCGGATGCGGTTGCGGTGTTCGATCCGCGCAGGCTACGCGGCGTGGCGAAGGCTAAGGGGTTTGTGGAGCCGTTGGGATTTGTGCCGACGGAGTACATGCCGCTGGCGCTGGCTTCTACTGGCGGCAAGCTTTATGTGACTACGGATAAGGGTAAGGGAACGGGGCCGAACAACTTTGCGCAGCGGGTGATTCCGGGGAAGACTGCGCGGCAGCGTGGCGGAAATTCTACCTACATTGCGACGCTGCTGTATGGATCGCTGGCGGCGCTGGATGAGAGCGCGATCGATGCTGGGCTGAAGGCTTCGACGCAGGTTGTGCTGGAGTCGAACCGGATGAAGGCTGCGCAGGAGACGATCGCGTTTGCCGGAGGGAAAGACCCGATCAAACACATCATCTACATCATTAAGGAGAACCGGACCTACGATCAGGTGCTGGGCGATCTGAGCAAGGATGGAAAGCCGGTTGGAAATGGCGATCCATCGCTGACGATGTATGGCGAGGCGGTGACTCCGAATCAACATGCGCTGGCGCTGCAGTTTGGTGTGCTGGATAACTTCTATGACTCGGCTGAAGTGTCGGGCGATGGACATGTTTGGTCGAATGCGGCGATTGGGACGGACTACTTGAGAAGACACGTGGCAACAGAACTATCGCGGTGGGCAGAGGACGTATGACTACGAGGGAATGGTTGCGGATGGGTATCCGCTGCTGCAGCATATTCCCGATGTCGTCGAGCCGCAGAGTGGTTATATCTGGACCGACATGACCGCGCATGGGAAGACGATCTATCACTTTGCGGAGTACATCTCGTCGGCGTTTTGCGGAGATAAGTTGTCTGCCGAAGAGGCCGGAGAATCCGCAGCAGGGCGCGATGTCGGGCAATGAAGTGGCGTGTGCGAGTCCCTCGATTATTGCCGGGCGAGGAGATTCCCGCGGAATGGGGCGGTGGAAAGAATCTGTGGCCCTGGCCGATTCCTCGGCTGGCTTATAACGTGGCGACGAAGCCGGAGCTGGTGGGGCACTTTGCGCCGGAGTCGCCGGACTTCAACCTGATGGTGCCGGATCAGATTCGGGTGAACATTTTTCTGAGGCATCTCGCGGTTTGGGAGAAGGACCGCGCAGCGGGGCATGACACGATGCCGAACTTTATTCAGCTGCGATTGCCGAATGATCACACGGCGGGGACGCGGCCGGGTTCGCCTTCGCCGAAGGCGTCGGTTGCCGATAACGATCTGGCGATCGGGCGGGCTGTGGAGGCTATCTCGCACTCGGCTTATTGGAATGACACGGCGTTCTTCATTCTCGAAGACGATGCGCAGAATGGAGCGGACCATGTGGATGCGCACCGGTCGCTGGCGATCGTGGTGAGCAAGTATGCGCCGCATGCAGCGGCGGGGAAGGCGGCGTTTGTGGACAGCCGGTTCTACTCGACGGTGAGCGTGCTGCGGACCATGGAGACGCTGCTGGGTGTGCCTCCGATGAATAACAACGATGCGTTTGCGTCGCTGATCTCGACGCTGTTTACGGGACCGGGCGATCAGCCGGCGTTTACCGCGGATGTGTCGAACCGGGTGAATGGGCTGATCTATACGGCGAATACGGCGAAGGCTGCCGGGCGCGGCTGCGTCGATGAAGATGGACTTCAGCCATGCGGATCGCGCGGATTCGTACAAGCTGAATTTGATTCTTTGGCAGGATGCGATGGGGAAGACGCCACCGCCGGCTGCGCTGCTGGTTCATCATGCGAAGAAGAAGGACGATGACGACGACTAGGGGAACCCTCCTCTTGCCCCAGCGGGCCAAGAACGCCCGCCGGGGACCCCCCTTTTGCCCCAGTGGGCCAAGAACACCCGCCGGGGACCCCCCTTTTGCCCCAGCGGGCCAAGAACGCCCGCCGGGGACCCCCGCAGCACCCACCCAAAAATAATTCCCTCAAAAACCCGCCAAACTCCGCGTGTCAACCCCCCACCAACCCCCAAAACCCACAAAACCCGCGCCCCCATTGCCGATTTCTCTTTCCCAAACTTGGCATACTTACCCCCGCCAACCCGCTACAATTTAACTAACCCCACCCTCAGCGGCACTCCCCCGCACCGCAGACACCATAACCCCAATGGATTGGCTACTTTACCCGTAACCCCATTGCTTGCCCTACTTTACGCGTAACCGGTTTGTTTGCCCTACTTTACCCCTAACCCGCTTGTTTGCCCCACTTTACAGCCAAAACACCCCATACCCAAGGGGGATACTTTGCCACCTAAGCCACAGCGTATCAGTCACTTACAAGCAAAGTATGACTTGGAGGGGGGAGGGGGAGGGGTGTGGTTCATAACCCACTCATGCGCAAGAGCGCGCATGAATGGGGCACCCGGATTGGTGGGGGACTTAGCGGAGGAAGACGCTTAGTTCGGCGGCGGCGGCACGGAGGGGTGGGAGGAAACGGGTCTGCATCTCCAGCATGGGGATGCGGGGGGCGTGGCCGCTTAGGTTGACGACCGCTACTACGCGGCCGTTGCCGGCGTAGACCGGGACGGCGATGGAGCGGAGACCGATCTCGTACTCCTGGTCGACGAGGGCGTAGCCGTTGCGGCGGACGTTGCGCAGCGCGAGGCGGAGCTTGTCGATGGAGTTGATGGTGCGGGGGGTGTACTGGGTGAGGATGACGCGGGAGAGGTAGGCCTCGAGCTGGTCCTGCGGGAGGTAGGCGAGAAGGACGCGGCCCATACTCGTGCAGAAAGCCGGGAGGCGCGAGCCGATGTGGAGGTCGACGGACATGACGCGGGTGACGGAGGTGCGGGCGATGTAGACGATCTGCTCGCCGTCGAGTGTGGCTACAGAGAAGCTCTCGTGGTAGGTGTTGGACATGCGCTCGAGGATGGGCTGGGCGGCGTTGGCGAGGGTGCTGGAGGCGGTGTAGGTGTTGGCCAGCGAGAGCATCTTGGGGCGGAGGGAGTAGCGCTGGGATTCGTCGGCGCCGGCGAAGCCCAGCTTGGTGAGGGTGTAGAGGCAGCGGCGGACGGCGGCGCGGGAGAGGCCGGTGCGCAGGGAGAGTTGCGAGATGGTCATCTGCGGGGTTTGGGGGGTGAAGGCTTCGATGACGACGAGGCCGCGGGCGAGGGAGGCCATGAAGTTGGGGTCGCCGGTGTAGGAATCGAGTGCGACGCCAGGGAGGGTTTTGGCTTTGGCGGCGAGGAGCGGAAAGGGTGGCGGTAGGTGTCATGCTGGGCCTCCTCAGGTCGTTGCAGTGGGGCAATGGAGCTTGGGGCGATTGCCGTTCTGGACTTACGGTAAACGCACAATCGAAGATAACGCAAGGACTTGGCGCACGGTGCGCGATTTCCTTGCGGATATCTTCTATTGTAGTGCGGTTATCGCCGGAGGGTGGGCGATTTGCGGAGGTGACTTGTTTTTGCTTTCTATCTTCTAGCTTCTATCTTCTAGCTTTTAGCTTCTGGCTTCTAGCTTCTGGCTTCTAGCTTCTGGCTTCTAGCTTGTTAGCTTTTAGCTTCTGGCTTCTGGCTTCTAGCGAAGGCAAAGGCAGGGGCAAGGGCAAGGGCAAAGGCAAAGGCAACAGCCACGGTAAAGGCAGAGGTTGAGGCTGCCGTCTGGGCGATCGCGCGCTGTTGGAGGTGATACCCCACTCATGACGATGGTGCCGTCATGAATGGGGCACCCGGTGAGCTTTTGTGGCGGCACATCCCAGGTCCCAAAAACGGGACCTGGGGCACCCGGCCGAGGCGTGTGGCTAAGCGATTTCCGCGGTTGTGTGCTGAGAATAGATTGCGTGCCACTGACTGTTCCGGAAGACAAAGATGTCGCACGAGCTGATGAGTTTTTTTGTGTTGCTCTTTGGGGTAAAGGTCAGCACGGCTACATCGCCGTTGATGACTACAGCCATGTCGGACGGGTGGTCCTTGAGATATTTTTCAATCATCGCGGCGCGCTCAGGTGTGGCGCGTTTGGTGTTCGCGAGGATGGCTGCTTTGTCGTGGACGGATCCATCGGGCGAGACGGAACGGTATTCAGGCAGCAGAAGGTTATCGACGAAACCGACGTCTCCTTTCTCTTCCGCCACCGACCATGCTTGATCCGTCGCAATGACAGCGGCTTCGGTGTGAGGCTGTGCAGATTGAGCTTGAGACCGGCAGGGCATCGCGGCGATTGAAACGATCAAGACAGACGCGGGAAAGGTGAGTTTCATTGATTATTCTCTCTGAGGTAGTGTGCGGGGAGCTCCATTGTCTCGGAGGTGAAGGCGTTGGTTGCGGAGAAGTGGATGCTGGGGTGGCCGGAAAACCCAGGTCCCAAAAGCGGGACCTGGGGCACCCGGTTCTGGGGCTATTTGTGGGCGCGGTAGAGGTTGATTAGGTTGGTGGTGGAGGTGTCGTGGGTTAGGTTGGGTTCGGTGGGGGATTCGAGTTCGCCGAGGATTTTGGTGGCGAGGACTTTGCCTAGCTCTACGCCCCATTGATCGAAGGAGTCGATGGACCAGATGATGCCCTGGGTGAAGACGGAGTGCTCGTAGAGGGCGATGAGGGAGCCGAGGGTGTGGGGGGTGAGGAGCTCGGAGAGGAGGGTGTTGGAGGGGCGGTTGCCTTCGAAGACTTTGTGGGGGACGAGGGCGTCGGGGACACCTTCGGCTTTGACTTCTTCGGCGGTTTTGCCGAAGGCCAGGGCTTCGGCCTGGGCGAAGACGTTGGCCATGAGCATGTCGTGATGGCGGCCGAGAGGGTTGAGGGTTTTGTAGAAGCCGATGAAGTCGCAGGGGATGAGGCGGGTGCCCTGGTGGATGAGCTGGTAGAAGGAGTGCTGGCCGTTGGTGCCGGGCTCGCCCCAGTAGATGGGGCCGGTTTCGGTTTCGCACGGGTTCGCCGTCGATGCGTGACGTGCTTGCCGTTGGACTCCATGGTGAGCTGCTGGAGGTAGGCGGGGAAGCGCTTGAGGTATTGCTCGTAGGGGAGGATGGCTACGGTCTGGGCGTCGAAGAAGTCGGTGTACCAGACGGTGAGGAGGCCGAGGATGGCGGGGAGATTTTGCTCGAGGGGCGTGGTGCGGAAGTGGACGTCCATGGCGTGGAAGCCTTCGAGCATGGAGCGGAAGTTGTCGGGGCCGATGGCGATCATGGTGGAGAGGCCGATGGCGGAGTCCATGGAGTAGCGGCCGCCGACCCAGTCCCAGAAGCCGAACATGTTGGCGGTGTCGATGCCGAACTTGGCGACGGCTTCGGCGTTGGTGGAGATGGCGACGAAGTGGCGGGCGATGGCTTCGGTCTGCTTGAGTTTGGCGAGGATCCACTCACGGGCGGAGTGGGCGTTGGTCA
Source organism: uncultured Acidobacteriaceae bacterium (assembly GCA_963821165.1). Lineage (GTDB taxonomy): Bacteria > Acidobacteriota > Terriglobia > Terriglobales > Acidobacteriaceae > Granulicella. The sequence continues at coordinate 675,398 of CAWGCQ010000001.1, read as the reverse complement.
TGGTTTCGAGGGTGGTGAAGGTCTTGCTGGCGACGAGGAAGAGGGTCTCTTCGGGGTCGAGGTCGCGGGTGGCTTCGACGAAGTCGGTGCCGTCGACGTTGGAGACGAAGCGGAAGGTGAGGTCGCGGTGGGTGTAGTGCTTGAGGGCCTCGTAGGCCATGACGGGGCCGAGGTCGGAGCCGCCGATGCCGATGTTGATGATGTTCCTGATGGGCTTGTCGGTGTAGCCGAGCCAGGAGCCGGTGCGGATCTTGTCGGCGAAGGCGGCCATCTTGTCGAGGACGGCGTGGACTTCGGGGACTACGTCTTCCCCGTCGACTTTGATGGATTCGGATTTGGGGGCGCGGAGAGCTACGTGGAGGACGGCGCGGTTTTCGGTGGTGTTGATCTTTTCGCCGGTGAACATGGCTTCGGTGTGTTGCTTGAGGCCGGATTCTTTGGCGAGTTGGAAGAGGAGGGTGAGGGTTTCGTCGGTGATGCGGTTCTTGGAGTAGTCGAGGAAGAGGCCGCAGGCTTCGGCGTTGAAGCGGGTGCCGCGGGCGGGGTCGGAGTGGAAGAGATCGCGGAGTTGCTGGGGGCGGATGGTTTCGGCGTGCTGCTGAAGGGCTTTCCAGGCTGGGCGGGAGGCCAAGGGGGCGATTTGGTCAGACATGAAGATGCTCTCCTGTGGGCGAGGTGGCGGCGGTGTGCGCGCGAGGTTCGCTGCAGTTATTAGAGCATTGAGAGGGTGGGGAGGATCTAACGACGGGCGAGATGGGGAGGCGGCGCGTTTGTAAAGTGGCGTTTCTGGAGACGTTTTGCCGGACCTCTCCAGGGAAGCTCCCTGTTGACGGTGGGGCGCGACCGGGAGGGTTGACGGATTGCAGGCTTCGTCAGCGGACGAAGCCCGTAAGGCGAGGGGCCTAAGGTTTCAGATCATGCGTGCCTGGCGCGGAGCAGAGGCTCGCCGATGAAACCAGGATGCGGCGATCGCCGCACACAAGCCTGTTGCCAGGAGCAGGATACCGCTCGGTTCTGGAGTGCTGCTTGTTGTCAAATCGATGGCTTCGCCGATGAAACCGTCTCCGTCGATGCCCATGGTTCCCTGGTCGTAGGTGAAGACGAAATCGCCGGAGGAATTGAGGAAGATCTCATCCAGATCGCCATTCACAACGAAGTCGGTGGCGAGGTCCGGTCCGTCAAAGATCATGTTGGCATAGGGGGCGGCCGCGTACCTGTCCGTCGCATAGATCTCGTGTCCATTGTTGCAGCGCGAAACGGATGTAAAGCCGGGAGGCACGGTGGAGCATGGCGCTCCATTATCGTAGGTGAGTCCGGGATTGGTAGGTGAGACGCTGACCTCCACTCCGTTCACCCACGTCTCATAATCGAAGACACCAACCTCATTGATCACCACGGTACCCGAGGCGGTGATGCCAACAACATTGCTCAGGTGGCCAGATCCAAGGTCATAGATTTCGTAGGTATCCGCAGGTGCAGCGGTTGGGATGGCCAAGAGGGCGGAGAAAATGAGGAGAGCACGGAAGCAGGAGATGGGGGAGTTCATCGAATTCCTCGATTCGCGTTGACTCCGCCAATATGGACCGCGAAGGGTTTCCGTGACTGTGACGCCTGTCACTGACTATATCGCGATCTTTTTGCCGTGAATTCGAGTGCGAGGGTCGGGTGGTGGGTGGTTTGTGGGGAGGGTGGTGTCGTAGGATGACATGTCTGGGTTCGAATAAGTCGTTAGAAAAAGTATGAATAAGACCTTGAAGAAACTTGTGTTACTGCCGGGTATGGACGGGAGCGGAGAGCTGTTTCGGGGACTGGAGACAGTGCTGCCGGAGGAGCTGGAGACGGAGACGTTGTGGTATCCGGCTGACCGTTATATGAAGTACGGGGAGCTGGCGGGGACGCTGCGGGGAGCGATTCCGGTGGATGAGCCGTTTGTGCTGGTGGCGGAGTCGTATGGCGCGCCGCTGGCGGTGCTGATTGCGTCGCTGGAGCCGCCGAACCTGAAGGGGATTGTGCTGTGTGCGGGGTTCGTGACGAGCCCGCTGCGGGGATGGCGGAGAACGCTGCTGTGGGACTTGATCCCGCTGCTGTCGCATGTGACGATGCCGGGGCTGGTGGCGCGATATCTGCTGGTGGGCCAGGAGGCGCCGCAGGCGCTGGTGGAGCTTGTGATCGGGCGCAGTGTCGTGGCTGACGCCGAAGGTGCTGGGGGCACGGGTGCGCGAGGTGTTGAACCTGGATGTGCGGGCGGAGCTGGCGCAGGTGAAGGTTCCGGTGCTGTATCTTCAGGCGTCGAAGGACAGGCTTGTCGATCCGGGGTGCGCGGCGGAGATGGAGGCGGTGAAGCCGGGGCGGGTGGTGACGATCGAGTCTCCGCATTTGATCCTGCAGTGCGAGGCGAAGATCGCTGCGGATGCGATCACGGCGTTTGTGGAGGAGCTCGGAGGGTGAGGGCGCCAACCCGGCAGGGGCGATCGGCCATCCCATGAACTTGTTCGAGAAAGGAATGAAAGGTATGAGCTCTGAATTTTTGTCTGATCCTGAGTACAAGTTTGTGAGTGGTCGTGGCGATTTTGAGCATGAGACGCGGCTTACGGATGCTGCGGCGAAGGGTTATCGCGTGAAGATGATCACGCATAATCCCAATGGGGTGGAGAGCAAGCAGGAGCTGGTGGTGTTGATGGCGAAAGAGGTGGAACCGAAGCGGAAAGAGTAGTCGAAGGGCGCGGGTTGGTTGAGCTATAGTTGGCTGCCAAGGAGTCGAGGATGAAACGGACGGTTGTGGGTGAGGGGCAGACGGCGGCGGAGCTGATCTCGAATCGGATTGAGGAGCTGGGTGACTGGCGCGGGAAGACGCTGGCGAGGATGCGCAAGCTGATCAAGGACGCCGATAAGGGCGTCGTGGAAGAGTGGAAGTGGGGGATTCCGGTGTGGTCGCATGATGGGATTCTTTGCACCGGCGAGACGTATAAGAAGGTGGTGAAGCTTACGTTCGCTAAGGGCGCTTCGCTGGGGGATCCTGCGGGGCTGTTTAATTCGAGCTTGGAGGGGAATGTGCGGCGGGCGATTGACATTCGTGAGGGGCAAGAGGTGGATGCGGTGGCGTTTAAGGAGCTGGTGCGGGAGGCGGCGGCGGTGAATGCGGCTAAGCCGGCGAAGGGGAAGTCCAGGTGAAGGCCTGGGTCGGCCGGGAAGAAGGGCATACCCCAGGGGCTAAAGCCCGCTTCCTTCTGGGGTGAGGTAACCCAAGGCTGAAGCCTTGGGTTACCTAGAAGCGAAGACGCAGATTCCCCGGGGGAATGACAGAAAGAAAGGCAAAGGCAAGAACGGGAGGAAGCAGGTTCTTCGCTGCGCTCAGAATGACAATTTCTTTTAGAAATTGTCTAAAGAAATGCAGAGGCAGAGGCAAATGCAGAGGCAAATGCAGAGGCAGAGGCAAAGGCAAATGCGGAGGCAAAGGCAAAGGTAAAGGCAAATGCAGAAGCAGAGGCACAGGCAATGGCAATGGCAAGGGCAAATGCGAAGGCCGCCTGGGTGGGCGGCCTTTGGCGTGTCAGGTGAGGGAGTTATTGGAGGAGCTCGGTGCAGTTGGTGCCGCCCTTGGGGTCGAAGTGGATCTGGGCGTTTTCGTCGGTGCAGAAGCCGCGGTTGCCGGAGTGGCCTACGGAGTTGGGGACGGCGGTGATGGTGTAGCCGTTGTACTGGTCGACGTTATTGTTGGTGGTCTTGTTGGAGCAGGTGATGGTGAAGGTGTAGCCGGCCTTGGTGCCGCCGGAGAGGTCGTCGGGGATGAGCTGGGCGGCTTCGGCGGAGGGTGGCGCGGAGCCCTGTTTCCCGCCAAGCGTGGGGAGGGTGCAGGCGAAGCCATGCTGCGGATAGGTGGAGGCGTAGATGCCTTCCTGGGTGTTGAGGTCGCGCAGGGAGGCGATGGCGGAGGTCTCGTTGCCACGGCGGATGACGGACTGCATGGCCGGGATGGCGAGGGTCATGAGGATCAGGATGACGGACATGACGATGAGCAGTTCGACGAGAGTAAAGCCGGCTTCGCGCGTGCGGGATTGGGTGTTCATGGACTCCTCAGGAAGAGCGGGGTTTGCGCTCGGATTTCCAGTTTCAGAGTATAGACGTTTGCGGGGCGGCGAGGGAGAGCGCAGACAGATCAGCGATTTGGCGAGAGGAGGTTTGGAGGCCGGAGGGTTTGGTCGAGACGCTGGCCGGTGTGAACGACGAGGGGGAGCAGGGCTTCGATGTCGGGTAAGGTGGTGCGGAAGTTGACGATGCAGACGCGGAGGGAGAATTTGCCGGCGAGGACGGCGTTGGAGAGATAGGCTTCGCCGCCTTGCTGGATTTCGGTGAGGATCGCGGTGTTGAGCTGGTTGAGGTAGTCGGCGGTAGCGGGGTGAGAGGGTGAGAGGTCGGTGGGGAGGTAGCGGAAGGTGGTGATGCTGAGGGACTGGGTGAGGGGTTCGAGGTCGGGGTAGGCGGAGATTCTTTCGAAGAGGGTTTGGGCCAGGGCGATGTCGGTGGAGAGCATCTGGATGTAGCCATCGCGGCCGGCTTGTTGGAGGGCGAGCCAGACCTTGAGGGCGCGGAAGCCGCGGGAGTTTTGCGGGCCGAGGTCGAAGTAATTGATGGCTTCGGTGCCGAAGTGGTAGTAGGGGGGATGGTAGGCGAAGGCATCGCGGAGGTGCTGGGGGTTGCGGACAAGGGCGCAGCCGGCTTCGAGGGGAGCGTAGAGCCACTTGTGAGGGTCGACTGCGATGGAGTCGGCGAGGGGGATGGCGGCGAGCGCTGCGGGCGCGTTGGGGAGGACGGCGGCTAAGGCTCCATAGGCCCCGTCGATGTGGAACCAGAGGTTGAATTCGCGGCAGAGGGTGGCGAGTTCGGGGAGGGGATCTATGGCGCCGGTGCTGACGGTGCCTGCGGTGCCGATGACGAGGAAGGGTTGGTCACCGGCAGCGATGTCGGCGGCGATGGTGGAGCGGAGGGCGGAGAGGTTGATGCGCTGGTGCTCGTCGCAGGCGATCCAGCGGATGGCGTCGGTGCCGAGGCCGGTGATGTCGGCGGCTTTCTGGATCCAGGTGTGGGTTTCGCTGGAGCAGTAGAGGCGGAGGCGCGAGTTGGCTAGGCCTTCGGTGCGGAGGTTGGTTGCGGCTTTGGCCTGGCGGGCGGCGAGGATGCAGAGGATGTTGGCCATATTGCCGCCAGAGACGAAGAGGCCGCCGCAGGTGGTGGGGTAGGCGAGCATTTCGGCGATCCAGCGGATGGTCTGGGCTTCGATTTCGCTGGCCATGGGAGAGAGCAGCCAGGCGCCGGTGTTGGGGTTGATGGCGGCGGCGAGGAGGTCGGCGAGGGAGCCGATGGGCGCGGCGGAGGAGGTGATGTATCCCCAGAAGCGGGGATGGCCGTTGAAGAGAGAGTGGTCGAGGAGGAGGTCGGCGGCGTGGTTGAGGAGGTGTGCGGGGTCGGCGGGTTGGTGTGGGAGCGAGCGCTCGGCGTCGAGGGCGATGCGGATGGCGGAGGGGGATTCGCCGGTGGTGACGGGGCGGTTGGGGAGGGTGTCGAGGAAGTTGGCGATGCGATCGACGAGGGCGTGGCCGAGGGTTTGGAACTGCTCGGGCGTCATGGCGAGGGGAGAGACGCGCTGAGCGGTGGGTGGCTGGGGCATTGTGGCCTCTTGGGGATTCTCTGGAATGGTACTCGAGACCGTGGACGAGCGGCTTTGGAGGGAAACTTGGGTGAAGGTGCGTGCTAGACTTCTCCAAATTCCTGGGCTGACGGATATTCGGGCCAAGCAACTCCTGAAACGAGGTGTTATGGCTTCGAGTGTGATGACGCTGGGAACGAGGGGCGGCGCGCGGTTGCGGACGCTGCTGGTGTGGTTGGGATTTGCGGTGCTGGCGGCGCTGATCGCGCGGTTTTACGGGCGCGCCGTGATGCGGTATGCGCACTTCGATGCGGCGCATTATCACAGTTTTTGGCGGGCGAAGTGGTGGCTGGTGGCGCACCTGGGTGGAGGTTCGCTGGCGCTGTTGCTGGGACCGTTTCAATTCAGCGCGTGGATTCGGCGGAAGTATGTGAAGGTCCACCGGTGGATGGGACGGCTGTATCTGAGTGGCGTGGTGGTGGGGTCGATCGCTTCGGTGTATATCGCGTTGGAGGTGGCGCCGAAGGCGTTTGGTATCGCGCTGCTGTACCTGGCGCTGGCGTGGGTGGTGACGAGCGGGATGGCGTATGTGGCGGTGATGCGGCGGCAGTTTGCGGCGCATCGGGAGTGGATGATTCGGAGCTACGTGGTGACGTTTGCGTTTGTGTTGTTTCGGCTGATGGAGGATTTGAATGTGTATGGGAGTTTGGGACCGTCGATGCAGTCGGTGATGCTGGCGTGGATGGCTTGGGTGGTGCCGCTGTTGTTTACGGAAGTGGCGTTGCAGTGGAGGCGGTCGGTGGGGTTGGCGAAGGGCTAAAGGCAGAGTCCCGGAGGGAATGACAGAAAGAAAAGCGAGAGCAAGAGCCGAGGCGGAGGCGGCCGGGAGATTCGCATCCCACTCATGCCGCGATGAGGCCGCGTCATGAATGGGGCACCCGGTGGCGGCGGGCTAGCAGATGAGGTCGGCGCGGGTTAGTTTCAGGGGGCCGAGGTTGCCGAGGAGGGTTAGGGCGAGGGATTCGGGGTGGAAGAGGTCGTTGGCCAGATGCTGGATGTCGGAGGCGGTGACGCGGTCGATCTCGGCGGTGATCTCGTCGAGGGAGAAGAAGCGGCCCCAGTACATCTGCTGGCGGGCGAGGGAGGACATGCGGGAGCCGGAGGTTTCGAGGCCGAGGACCATGTTGCCCTTGATCTGGGACTTGGCGCGGTGGAGTTCTTCGTCGGTGACGGGGTCGTCGCTTGAGGCGGGTGAGTTCGGCCAGCGTGAGGTCGAGGACCTGCGGGTGTTGTCGGCGGAGCAGCCGGCGTAGATGGCGAGCGAGCCGGTGTCGCGGAAGGGGTTTAGCTCGGAGTAGATGCTGTAGGCGAGGCCGCGGTCTTCGCGGATGGACTGGAAGAGGCGCGAGGACATGCCGCCGCCGAGGATGGAGTTGAGCAGGTAGGCGGTGTAGCGGTCGGGCGAGGCTACCGGGGGCGCGGGGACGGCGAGGCAGAACTGGACCTGCTCGAGGGACTTCTTGCTCTTGAGGGTGATGTGGGGCTTGGTTTGCGGGCGGGTTGGGGCGGGCGATTTTTTCGCTGGAGGAGGCGGAGAGCGAGGTGAAGGCGGCGGCTACCTGCTCGACGAAGTCGTCGTGGTGGAGATTGCCGGCGGCGGTGAAGACCATGTTGGCGGGGGTGAAGCGGCGGGCGTATTCGTCGAGGACGATCTGCTGGGTGAAGCTGGAGACGGTTTTGGCGGTGCCGAGGATGGGGCGGCCGAGGGCGTCGTTGGGCCAGAAGTTCTGGGTGAAGAGCTCGTGGACGAGGTAGTCGGGATTGTCTTCGTCCATCTTGATCTCTTCGAGGATGACGCCTTGTTCCTTGGCGATGTCTTCGGGGGAGAAGGTGGGGTGGAGGACGAGGTCGGTGAGGAGGTCGAGGGCGGCGGGGACGTTTTCGTCGAGGACCTTGAGGTTGAAGCAGATGGTTTCTTTGCCGGTGAAGGCGTCGAGGTTGCCGCCGATGGCGTCGACTTCGCGGGCGAACTGCTGGGCGGAGCGCGTGGTGGTGCCCTTGAAGACCATGTGCTCGATGAAGTGGGAGATGCCGTTGACGGCGGGGGTCTCGTCGCGGGAGCCGGAGTCGATCCAGACGCCCATGGCGACGGAGCGGAGGTGGGGCATGCGCTCGGTGAGGACGAGGAGGCCGTTGGGGAGCGTGGTGGTGCGGATGTCGCGGAGGTGCGGGGCGGACGGGGAGAGGGTGGAGTTTTCGGTGAGGGGTACGGAGACTGGCATTGTGGCTATTGTTTCATGGGGCGAGGCGCTGGAGGGAGATGTCGACGGGGCCGTTGCAGTTGCCGCCTGAGACCGTGCCTGGGTAGAGGGAGAGCACTGTCCCGGCGTTGCAAGGTTGCGGTAAGGGTGGAGCCGTCGTTCAGGAGGATGACCTGTTGGCCGACAGTACCGCTGATGAAGCTGGTGGACTGAAGGGTGCCGGTGGTGAAACAGGGAGAGCCGGTGACGGTGACAGTGCCGGCGAGGGCGAAGTCGCCGTTCGTATCCGGGGTGGGGGATTGAGTGAGTTGCTCCACCATGTTCAGCGAGGAGGTTTCGTTCACGTACGACGGCCAAGTGCCGGTGAGCGAGGGGAGTCTTTGGCCTTGTGGGTTGAAGATGGCGCCCTTGTCGTCGCCGGTAAGGGCGGCGAGGTATCCGGTGCAGTTGCCGCTGACGGTTAGGGAGTTCCCGAAGAAACTGTCCTTCGCGGCGGAAAAAGTTCCCTGGACGACGATGGTTTCTCCGTTGACGGAATTGGAATTCAGTGTGAAGTGATTGTTGTACGGGTTGACTGAGCCGGTGAAGGGGATCGGTGTCTGACCGTTGCCGAAGCAGCTGGATTGGATATGGAAGGTAGCAGCGAGGTTGTTGCCAGTCTGAGTGATGGGTCCACCCATGGTGTCGAAGACGATGGGCGGCTTTGTTTGGGCGAAGTTGATGTTGTAGATGGACCAGTTGCCGGTGAGGGTGGTTAGGGGGATTGATTTGTTAGCGCCGCAGCCGGTGAGGAGGGTGCAGAGGACGAGGCAGAGAGCGGCGAGAGACGATCGGAGGGATGTCATGCTTGGCAGGTGCTGAAGGTGAGACGGAGGAGAGCGCCGACTGTCACCTGTTCGTCGGGACTTGGACGGGCGGTGGGGCGAGGGGGTCTTCGTGGGCGGAGGGTGAGGAGGTGGAAGGAGCCAATCCCAGGGGCTGAAGCCCGAAGTTATGGTGCTGCGAAGGGTCCGGACTAAAGTCCGGACCTATCTCAGAAGCAAGAGCAACTGCAACGACAGAAGCAGATTCCCGAAGGGAATGACAGAAAGAAAAACAAATGCAACGGCAAAACCGATTCGTTGCGCTCCTTCGTTGCTACACCGGGGCGGCGTCGTCTTCGTTGGCGGAGACGAGGGTGCCTTGGTGGTAGAGGATTTGCCAGCCGGTGGGGGTGCGTTGCCAGATGGTGGTGCGGCGGGTTAGGCGGTCTGCTGGCGGAGGGTGTAGGTGAGGAGGTAGGTGTCGGGGCCTAGTTGGCGGAGGGCGTGGCCGGAGGTGCGCCAGCGGAGGGTGGCGGCGTTGGCGGGTGGGTTGTCGGCGAGGGTTTGGAGGATGAAGTCGCGGGAGTAGCGGCGGCCGGAGGCTCCTACCTCCCAGTAGTCGGGGGCGGTGCGGCGGGCGAAGTCGGCGGGCTCGAGGCCGAAGGCGGGGGTGTGGAAGATGGGTTCGAGGGGGCGGAGCTCGTCGAGGATGGGGAGGAGAGCGGGGTCGGTGGTGAAGAAGGGTTTGCGCGAGCCATGGGTTCGATTGTAGGGCGGCGACGGATAGGGGCGGGGCTGCTTGGCGTGGGGCCAGGACGCGGATCGTCTGCTGTTGTGGGCGTAGCGTGGTGGGGAATGTATGAGAGGGTGACGAGGGTTTGGGGCAACCTCCGTTGGTAGGGATTCTCTGCGGTAAAAGTGCTAAGATATTGCTAGCAGGTTAGGGGGCATTGGATGATTGAAGCGACGATGTTCGAAGCGAAGACGAAGCTTTCCGAGCTGGTGAAGAAGGCTCAACGAGGGGAGAAGATTGTCTTGACGACGGGGAGGAAGAAGACTCCGGTGGCTGAGATCGTCGCTTTGAAACCGGTGAAGCGACGTGCGCTGGGAGTGTTCTATCAGCCTGGTTTCGAGATACCGGTTGACTTCGATGAGTTACCGGAAGCCGAGTTGAGGGCATGGCGGGGCGAGGGGAAGTGAGGCTCCTTATTGATACCCACTACGTACTCTGGTCGGCGGTTGATCCGCGCCGCATGGAGGCGTGGGCCAGGAGGTATCTCGAGGACCTGGATAACGAGATTTTCGTGTCGGCGATCTCTCTGTATGAGATCAGTCTTAAGGTTCGGCTGGGCAAACTTGCGATGGCGGGTCAGTTTGAGAGCGATCTTGTGCGAAACATCGAGAATGTTCTGGGATACACGATCGTTCCGCTGGGTGGGGAGAGCATGGTGAGGGCTGCATCTTTCAAGGACATCCACGGGGATCCATTTGACCGGATGATTGCTGCGCAGGCGATTGAGAGCAATCTGCCGCTGCTTAGTGCCGATGCGCGGCTGGATGCGTTCGGCGTGCGGCGGTTGAAGAAGCCGCGGCGCTGATCCGGAAGTGACGCTGGGGATGCACCGACCCGTCTGCTGGTGTGCTGGGAGAAGGATTTGCGGGTGGGGGTTTTCAACAGCTTGGGATAGGCGTAAATTGATGCGCATGAGCGGTGACGACTGCGTGATCGAAGCAAAGTCGGCGCGGCGCCAAGGTCGGCTGGTAGATGCGACGGCGCTGTATGTGGAAGCGGCTGAATCCTTCCTGGCGGAACATGACATGGCACGCTGGGCGCATGCTCTACGACACGCGGCTGAGCTGGCGATCAAGGCCGGCGACACGGCGGCGGGGTTGCGGGATGCGCAGGCGGTGGTGGCGTACTACAGGAGTTCGCCGCCAACGACACTGGAGATGGCCAACGCGCTGCGCGTTGAGGCGATGGCTGAGGCGGCGATGGGCGCGACTGCGAACGCGAAGCAGCACTGGAGCGAGGCTCGGGCGCTGTATGTGGATGCGGGCGTGGTGGACGGCGTGGCTGAGGCTGACCGGCATGTCGCGACACTGGCGATGCGCATAGACTGGCTGCGACGCATCAGCGGATAGACTGTAAGGGTGAGCGCACTGTTTGGGATGGGGTTGGGGGAGCTGACGGAGCTGATGGCGGGGCTTGGGCAGAAGCCTTATCGTGCGCGGCAGATTTGGGAGGCGGTTGTATAAGCAGCGGGTGGCGGTCGCTGGAGGAGATGACTACGCTGCCGATGGTGCTGCGGGAGGAGTTGGCGGCGGCGGGTTGGGAGGTGGGGTTGCCGGTGATGGCGCAGACGGCGGTGTCGGTGGATGGGACTGAGCGGTACCTGATGCGGATGGGGGATGGGGAGACCGTGGAGACGGTTTGGATGCCGGATGGGGATGGTGGCGAGCGCGGGGATGGGAGTGAGGCTGCGGTCGAGGAAGAGGGTGAGGTGGAGACTGCGGAGGAGGCGGTGGCGGGGATAGAAGCAGATTCCTCCGCTGCGCTGCGGAATGACAGCCAGAAAAGCAAGGACAACAGCAACGACCAATACAGGGGTCTCTCCACTGCGGCACAAGAGCGCGCCTCCGGTCGAGATGACGGGAGTGTCGCGGTCGATGGGGGTTACTGGTCGCGGAGAGGCGTGGGGCGGGATATTCGGAACTTTGGGACGCTGGCGGAGAAGGGGTTTCGGCGGGCTACGATTTGTATTTCGAGCCAGGTGGGGTGTGCGGTGAATTGCCAGTTTTGTCTGACGGCGAAGCTGGGGATCAGGCGGAATCTGACGGCGGGAGAGATTGCGGGGCAGGTGGCGGCGGTGCTGAATCGGCATGGGATTCAGATTGGGAAGGATCGGATCAACCTGGTGTTTATGGGGATGGGCGAGCCGTTTCTGAACTACGACGAGTTTATGAAGAGCGTGCGGCTGCTGGTGGAGGGAGTGGGGATTCCGGAGTCGCGGATGACGGTGTCGACGAGCGGGATTTTGCCGGGGATTGAGGCGTTTGCGAAGGAGACGGTGCGGCCGAAGCTGGCGCTGTCGTTGAATGCGTCGAATGATGGCGTGCGCGAAGAGATTATGCCGATTACGCGGAAGTGGAATATTGCCGCGCTGCTGGAGGCGGTGGGGAAGATTCCGCTGCGGACGCGGGAGTGGGTGACGTTTGAGTATGTGCTGCTGGGTGGGGTGAACGATCAGCCGGTGCATGCGCGCGAGGTGCTGGCGCTGCTGGCGGGGATGCGGGCGAAGGTGAATCTGATTGTGTGGAATCCGGGGCCGGGGATTGCGTATCACCAGCCGACGCCGGAGGATGTGGCGGTGTTTCAGAGGATGCTGATTGAGGGTGGGATTGCTACGTATATTCGGCGGCCGCGGGGGCGGGATATTTATGCGGCTTGCGGGCAGTTGAAGCGGACGGTGGCGGAGGAGTCGGGGCTGGTTGAGATTGGGGTTTAGCGGGCGTCCCGCGAACCCATGTCTCAGAAGCGAGACATGGGGCACCCGGATCGTGGCGGGCGCCGTCTAGGGGTGCATGGTGTTGAGGCGGGATTGGAGGTGGGCTTTTACCTGGGGCCAGTCTTCGCGGATGATGCTGAACCAGACGCTGTGGCGGGGGGTGTTGTCGGGCATGAGGTAGTGGTTGCGGAAGGTGCCTTCGTAGATGGGCGCCGATGGCCTTCATGGCGTTTTGGGACTGCAGGTTTTCGTGGTGGGTCTTGAGGGCTACGCGGTTTAGGTTGAGGGTTTCGAAGGCGTAGGTGAGCTGGAGGAGCTTGGCTTCGGTGTTGATGAGGGTGCCGCGCGCGGGGGCGGCTAGCCAGGTGTGGCCTATCTCGACGGTGCGGTGGGTGAGGTCGAGATCGATGAAGCGGGTGGAGCCTACGAGCTTGGTCGGGGGCGGTGCCGTCGGATTTCTTGATGGTGACCCAGGGGAACATGTTGGGTGTGGCGAGGGCGGAGGTGGCCCAGGCGCGGAGGTCTTGCGGGGGTGCGGATGATGCTGAGCATGTAGCGCCAGATGGAGGGGTCGAAGGCTACGGCTTCGAGGGCGGGGAGATGCGCGAGGGTTAGGGGTTCGAGGCGGACGTGGGCGCCTTCGAGGGTTGGGATAGGAGTCATGGTTATGGGCGCCAGGGGCGTTCTTTTCTTGGCTTTGGTGCGGGCTTGCTGCTGCCGGAGGAGGAGGCGGCGAGGAGGAGGGAGGTCCCGCTGAAGGCGAGGACTACGAAGCCGCTGGACCACTCGTCGCCGTTGTGGAGGGCGTGGAGGATGCGGGGGATGTGGAGGAGGACGAGCCAGCCGAAGAAGAGGATGAAGAGGCCGTAGGCGGCGTACTTGTCTTCGATGGTGGTGGCGAGGGAGAGGCCGGCGGCGATGAGGGCGAAGCCGGTGGCGATGACCCAGAGGTGGTGGCCGGGGAGGTAGTGCGGGACCAGCGTGGCGAGGAAGCCGACGTAGAGGAAGTGCTGGATGCCGAAGATGACCATGGCGATGGCGAAGAAGAGGCGGCCGGGCATGAGGGAGTACCTGCTGCCGGAGGAGAGGCCGTGGAGGATGAGCGCGGTGGCGGCGAGGGAGAGGCACTCGAGGAAGAGGGTGCGGCCGTTGCCGTCGTAGAGGACGTAGTTGAGGTGCATGAGGTAGAGGGCGGCGGTGACGAGGAAGAGGAGGCCGAGGATGAGGCTGATGGTGAGGGTTCGCCAGGTGGTGAGGAGGGCGAGGCCGGCGGCGATGCAGATGGCGGCGAGCGCGTAGGAGAGGATGTGGTTGTGGGGCAGCCAGACGGGGCAGAGGGGAAGGCCGCGGCGGAGATGTCCGTAGAGGGCGTACTGGAGGCCGAAGCCCAGGATGGCCAGGGCGTAGAGGATGCGGCCGAGGGTGGTGAGTGGGGAGGCGGAGGACTTGGGCATTGGGTTGATTTTACGTTGGGGGTTGAGTGGAGGGGCAGTGGTTTGGAAGGTGCCGGGTGGGGTGGGTGATGCGAGTTCGGGGCTGCGCTGCGAAGACAGCGCGCTTCGGCAGAAGCAGATTCCCGCTGCGCTCGGAATGACAGATTTCTGTAGCGGCAACAGCAAAGCAAAGCAAGGGCTTCGCTTCGCTCAGGATGACGACGCAGACAAACAGCTGCAAGAGGCAGAGGCAGAGGCAGAGGCAAAGGCAAAGGCAGAGGCACTGAGCGTTCGCTGAGGTGGATGACAGAGGAATGGCAGAGGCGGATCACTGCGAGGGTGCGACGGTCTAGGAGGAGACTGCGGCGGGGGCGTTGGTGAGGGCTAGTTGGAGGACGGTTTCGGCGAGGACGTCGTAGCTGTGGCGGAGGACTTCGCCTTCGTGGACGAAGTTGCCGGTGATGGGCTCGACGCCGAGGGAGCGGATGCGGTCGAGGTCGGCGTTCGATGGGGGTCTGGCCTTCGCGGGCGTAGCTGGTCGAGGGTTTGGGGGAGGATGGGGGCGGTGTTGATGAGGGCGTAGTCGAAGATCTGGGCGCCGGCGTGGTCGAGGATTTTTTCGATGTGCTGGGAGGCGGTGAGGCCGAGGCGACTCGTTGGCCTGGGTCATGAGGTTGCAGATGTAGACGCGGGTGGCGCTGGTGCGGGCGATGGCTTCGGGGATGCCGCGGACGAGGAGGTTGGTGATGAGCGAGGTGTAGAGGGAGCCGGGGCCGAGGGTGATGAGGTCGGCGGTGGCGATGGCGTCGAGGGCCTCGGGGAGCGGGGCGGCGTCGGCGGGGGAGAGCATGAGCTCGGTGATGGAGCGCTGGCGAGGCGGTGATGCTGGTTTCGCCGTGGACGATGGAGCCGTCGTCCATGCGGGCGGAGAGGGTGGCGTTGGCGGTGGTGCAGGGGTAGATGCGGCCGCGGGTGGCGAGGATCTGGGAGCTGATCTGGACGGCCTGGGCGAAGTCTCCGGTGATGCCGGTGAGGGCGGCGACGAAGAGATTGCCGAAGCTGTGGCCTTCGAGGTCGCCGTGTGGCGAAGCGGTACTGGAAGAGCTGCGAGAGGAGGTGCTCGTCCTGGGAGAGGGCGACGAGGCAGTTGCGGATGTCGCCGGGGGGAAGCATGTGGAGGTCTTCGCGGAGACGGCCGGAGGAGCCGCCGTCGTCGGTGACGGTGACGATGGCGGAGAGCTCGCGGATGAGGGCGGGGAGATGCTTGAGCGCCGGGTTGGCGACGGGGGAGGCGCCAGCGGGCGCGGCGACGAAGGCCTTGAGTCCGCGGAGGAGCGTGGAGAGGCCGGTTCCGCCGCCGATGGCGACGACTCGAAGCTGGCGAGGGGTGGTCATGCGTCCGCTCACTAGTGTAGTCGGACGGTGAGGGATCGTGGCGGGGTTAGCTGCATTTTGAAGATAAGGAGTCAATAGGCAGGCGAATTCAGACTTCGGGGTAGAGGAGTTCGGTGAAGCGGGGGTCTTCGGCTACGCCGTCGAAGTCGGAGTCGAGGCGGGCCTGGAGGCGGTTCTGGCGGTTGAGGCGGATGGCCTCGGTGAGGTGCTCGATGCAGGTGTCGTGGTCGCCGGTGAGGCTGGCGAGGAGGGCGAGGCCGTAGAAGGCGTAGTCGGCGGACTTCTCCTTGAGGAGGATCTCCTGGAGGTGCTGGCGGGCGTCTTCGTAGTTGCCCTGGTTGAGCAGGGAGATGGCGTAGTCGTAGCGCTCTTCGTGGGTCTGGAAGTTGGTGGTGCCCTTGTGGATCTGGGCGACGCAGGCGGAGATGTACATGCGGATGCGGTCGGCGAGGTCCTGCGGCGCGGACTCGAGCATCTTGGCGAAGGCTTCGTGGGCCTTCTCGTACTTGCCGGCCTGCATGAGCTTGAGCGCGCTCTCGTAGAGGGTGAGGGTGGACTTGCGGGCGGCGTCGTTGGCGTGCTGTGCGTTTCCGGCGAGGGTACGCGGGGCCTTGGGCGAGCTGGGCGTCTTGCTGGCTTTGGAGTCTGAGGTCGATGTTGCCGGCTTCGTTGCCATGATGTTCTCGGGGTAGACTGCTTGGGTTCTGATAGATAGAGACGTGTCGGCGATGGTATCTGGGGTTATACGAGGCTGAGTGGGTTTAGGTCAACTGACGAGTGTACCGGATAGATCGGTCAGACGGGGGAGCGGGTGTAGAGAACGGGGTTGAGGTGGGGTCGTTGTACATCTTGAGTTGGCGATAGAGCTTGAAGCGGCGGCGGCCGGCGAGGACGTCGGACCAGAGGGCGTCGAGGCAGGCGGCGAGGTCGGTACGCTGTTCGTTCAACACGGCGAGGCGGGATTGGTTGCGGTGCTGGTGCTCGGGGGTGGAGCGGTGGAGCTGCTCTTCGGTGTGGAAGATCTTGAGGGCGAGGATGGAGAGGCGGTCGATGATGAGGCCGGGGGACTCGGAGTGGAGGGGAGCGGCGGGGTTGTCGGGGGCGAGCTGCGAGGAGAGCGATGTCGATCTGCTCGGCGAGGTCGTTGCGGAGCTGGTTGAGGCGATCGATGTCGTGCTTGACGTGGACGATGGTGGCGTCGGTGGCGTGGGGGTCGCGGGCTTCGTCTTCGCGGTGCCAGAGATCGTAGTTGGCGCGATGCTGGTCGAGGACGAGCTGGTCGAAGGGTTCGGATGGCGTCGGGAGCTGGCGAGGACGGGTCGTGACCGTGCGCGGTGGATTGATCGTGAAGGGCGACGATGTGGGCGGCGTCGAGCATGGGAAGTGATAGCAAGGATAACGGAGGCGCGGCGGAGATGGTAGAGGTGGCGCTGGTGGTGCGGGTGGTGTTTGAAATGCGACACTGGAGGGCATGGGAAAGAAGACGACGCGGCGGGTGCTGATGTATCGGCTGGGAAGCCTGGGCGATATGCTGGTGGCGCTGCCGGCGCTGCACCTGGTGGCGAGGGCGTTTCCGGAGGCGGAGCGGCGGATGCTGACCAATTTCCGGTGAGCTCGAAGGCTCCGGCGGCGGCGGCGATTCTGGAGGGGTCGGGGTTGGTGCAGGGGTATATGCGGTACGCGGTGGGGACGCGGAGCGTGCGGGAGCTGCTGGGGTTGTGGTGGGAGATTGTGCGCTGGCGGCCGGAGGTGCTGGTGTATCTGGCGGCGCCGCGCGGGGTGAAGACGGCGCAGAGGGATGAGGCGTTCTTTCGGATGTGTGGGGTGCGGCGGATGGTGGGGGTTCCGCTGACGGAGGGGATGCAGCGGAACTATTATGGCGCGGCGACGGGCGGGAAAGATCATGCGATGGGCGATGGGCACCTGGAGCCGGAGGCGGGGCGGCTGGCGCGGTGTATTGGGGAGCTGGCGGAGGCGGAGGATATTGCTGACCCGGGGAGGTTGAGTGATCCGGCGAGCTGGGATTTGCATTTGAGCGCGGAGGAGCGGGAGAGGGCGGCGCAGGCGATTGGGCGCGGAGGCGCTGGGGGTGGAGTCGATTGCGGTGAGCGTGGGGACGAAGGTGCAGGCGAAGGATTGGGGCAGGGAGAATTGGCGGGCGCTGCTGGGGAGGATGGCGGCGGAGTTTCCGGGGCGGGCGCTGCTGCTGCTGGGAGCGGCGGAGGAGAGCGAGGCGAGTGAGTTTGCGGCGGAGGGTTGGCGGGCGAATGGCGGTGGGGTGGTGGTGAATCTTGTGTGGGAAGCTGACGCCGCGGGAGAGTGCTGCGGCGATTGCGCGGGCGCGGCTGTTTGTGGGGCATGACAGTGGGCCGATGCATCTGGCGGCGGCGGTGGGGACGCCGGTGGTGGCGATCTTTGCGGCGCGGAATATTCCGCGGCAGTGGTTTCCGTTTGGGAAGCAGCATCGGGTGGTGTATCACCGGGTGGAGTGCTGGGGGTGCGGGCTGGAGACGTGTATCGAGCAGCAGAAGAAGTGTTTGATGTCGATTACGGTGGATGAGGTGATGGGGGTGGTGCGTGCGTCAGTTGTCAGTTCTCAGTCAAGGAGAGCAGATCTGACGACTGAGAACTGAGAGCTGCGATGAGTGCGATGATGGTTGGGGAGAATTGAGACGACGATGCTGCCGGAGACACATGCGGTTCTGGGATTGTTGGAGGGTGGGTTTGGACACCTGAAGGTGTTGGTGGTTGGGGACTTGATGCTCGATCGCTACATTCATGGGGAGGTGGACCGGATTTCGCCGGAGGCTCCGGTGCCGGTGCTGCGGCATGCGCAGCACTATGAGCGCGCGGGCGGTGCGGCGAATGTGGCGATGAACCTGGCGGGGCTGGGATGCCAGGCGGTGCTGGCGGGATTCTGGGGCGAGGACAAGGATAAGGATGAGCTGGCGGCGCTGGTGGAGGCTGCGGGGATCGATACGGTGGGGGTGGTGACGACGAAGCTGCCGACGATCTCGAAGACGCGGATTGTGGGGCGGCAGCAGCAGTTGTTGCGGCTGGATATTGAGAGCAAGGACGCGCCGGGTGCGGAGGACCAGCAGCGGCTGCGGGAGCGTGCCGTGCAGTTGGTGGGGAAGGTGCATGCGGTGGTGCTGTCGGATTATGCGAAGGGCGCGGTGTCGGCGGAGTTGTGCGCGGCGGTGATTGCGGCGGCGAAGACTGCGGGGATTCCGGTGCTGGCTGATCCGAAGACGCCGGACTTTGGCAAGTATGCGGGGGCGACGATGGTGTGTCCGAACCTGCAGGAGCTGGCGGTGGCGACGGGCGTGGCGTCGCATCGGATGGAAGAGCTGCTGGCGGCGGGTGAGGCGCAGCGCGAGAAGCATGGGCTGAAGTATCTGACGGTGACGATGAGCGAGAAGGGGATTCGCGTGCTGTGGGAGGGCGGCGCGTATCACTCGCCGGCGCGGGCGCGCGAGGTGTTTGATGTGTCGGGCGCGGGCGATACGGTGATTGCTACGCTGGCGGCGGCGCTGGCGGGTGGGTTGAAGATTGAGACGGCGGTGGAGCTGGCGAACCTGGCGGCGGGGATTGTTGTGGGGAAGATGGGCACGGTGCCGATTGCGCAGCATGAGCTGGTGGCGGCGCTGACGCCGTCGAGCGGGATTCGCGGCGGATGAGAAGGTGCTGGACGGAGAGCGGCTGGCCAAGCGCGTGGCGGAGTGGAGAGCTGCGGGCGAGACGATCGTGTTTACGAACGGGTGCTTCGATCTGCTGCATGTGGGGCACGTGACGCTGCTGGAGGAGTGCCATCGGTTTGGGTCGAAGCTGGTGCTGGGGTTGAATTCGGATGCGAGCGTTTGCCGGCTGAAGGGGCCGACGCGGCCGGTGGTGGGCGAGAACGAACGCGCGCGGGTGATGGCGGCGCTGGCGGCGGTGGATGCGGTGGTGGTGTTCGAGGAGGACACGCCGCTGGAGCTGATTCGCGCGGTGAAGCCGGATGTGCTGGTGAAGGGTGGGGACTACTCGGTGGAGACCGTCGTGGGGCACGAAGAGGTGATTGCCGCGGGTGGGCGCGTGGAGATTGTGCCGACGGTGGAAGGATTTTCTACGACGAACATTGTGAGTAAGCTGAAGGCGAGCGAGTAGGGCGGGAGAGCGCGTGGATGCTCGGCGGGAGGCGCGGTGGCGTTGCCCGGGATGCTGGTGCATTGATTTGTGGGGGATGGTGGAGGTGGTGAGCGGGCTGGGGCTCGAACCCAGGACCAACGCCTTAAAAGGGCGATGCTCTACCAACTGAGCTACCCGCTCGCTCCTTGATTAAGGTAGCACGAAGGGTGGGGTTGGTTGCGGTGGTGGTGGAATTCGATTCGCACTTGCATGGCGCAGAGAAGCCACGTATAAATCAACCACGAAATCTCTTACCTAAGCAGGTCTCCATGAAAATGCGAGGCGGGATACAGAGAGCTGCCGCCATGCAGTCAAGAGTTGCAGTATGTCGCGGCCGCGCGGGTGGTCGGCTGGCGAGTTCTGCTGGTGGGCGCGATGGTGCTCGGGGGCGGTGCTGCCGCGCGAGCCGGCAACCTGTTTGGGCCGCAGCCGGTGCCGGATTGGGTGAAGACGGCGGCGCAGGAGAAGCTGCCGGAGTTCCATGGAAATCCGAAGGCGGTGGTGCTGCTGGAGGAGACGACCTACACGGTCGACCGCGAAGGGGCAGGCGGTTGAGCATGTGCGCAGGGTGGTGAAGATTCTGCGGCCGCAGGGACGCGATTATGGATATCCGGCGGTGTGCGTACGACAAGGACTCGAAGGTGCTGTCGATGCATGTGTGGAGCATCGATGCGGCGGGGCACGAGTACACGGTGAAGGACAACGAGATTCTGGATGTGGGTCAGCCGGGTGAGGGTGGGAGCTTGTACTCGGATGAGCGGGCGAAGGTTGCGGACCCGCCGGGGCGCGATCCCGGGGGCATCATCGCGTACGAGTATGAGAAGCGCGAGCGGCCGTACCTGGCGGAGACGAACTGGGAGTTTCAGGATGAGCTGCCGCGGATGCAGCAGAGCTTCACGCTGGCGCTGCCGGCGGGCTACACGTACACGACGACGTGGGCGCGGCATGCGAAGGTGGACGGAGATCGATCTGGAGAATCACTCCGTACCGCTGGGAGATGAATGACGAGCCGGCGATCGATCTGGATCAGGTGCCGATGTCGCCGGGTGAGGGCTCGCTGGCGGCGCGCATGACGGTTCACTACGCTGGGCCAGGGCTGGCGGAGCCGCAGGATGGAACGTGGCAGGGGATCGGCGAATGGTATGACGGGCTTGTCGCGCGACCGGCTGGTGTCGACGCCGGACATTGCGGCGAAGGCTGCGGAGTTGACGGCGGGGAAGACGGACTTCTACGACAAGGCCGAGGCGATCGGGGATTTTGTGCAGCAGAAGATCCGGTACGTCGCGATCGAGATGGGGGTGGGCGGATATCAGCCGCACGCGGCGGAGGATATCTTTCGCGGGCGGTATGGGGATTGCAAGGACAAGGCGACGCTGCTATCGGCGATGTTGTCGAGTGTGGGCATTCACAGCGCGCTGTTGATGGTGGATACGGAACGCGGCGTGATCGATCCGGATGCGCCGTCGATCTGGGGCAATCACATGATTGCGGCGATCGAGATTCCGAAGGGATATGAGTCGCCGAAGCTGCACAGCGTGGTGACGGCGAAGACGGGGAAGCGGTATTTGATCTTCGATCCGACGTGGTATATGACGCCGTTTGGACAGCTGGAAGACAACCTGCAGGGAAGCTATGGCGTGCTGATCGAAGGCAACGACAGCCAGGTGATCGAGCTTCCGGTGATGGATCCGACGCTGAATACGATTCGGCGCTCGGGAAAATTTGAGTTGAGCGCGGATGGAACGCTGACAGGGATCGGTTACGGATATGCGGTTTGGCGATCTGGCGGAGACGACGGCGGCAGGTTTTCTCGAGCGAGGACGAGAAGAAGCAGACGGAGTATATGAACCGAGTGATCGCGCAGGACTTCACGGGGGCGTCGATGACAGGGTTGAAGGTGGAGAACGTGGATGCGCTGAACAAGGATTTGACGACGACGTTCGATCTGCAGGCGAGCCACTTTGCGAGTTTTACCGGGCCGCTGCTGATGGTGCGGCCGCGGGTGCTGGGGAGCTATGAGCTGGACGTGGATCACAAGCCGCGGCACGTGGCGATCGATCTGGAGCAGACGATGCAGGTCACCGATGAGTATGACATCGAGCTGCCGCAGGGTTACGTGGTGGATGAGCTGCCGGATCCGGTGAAGATCGATGTCGGGTTTGCGAGCTATGTGAGCTCGACGGAGGTGCATGGGCGAGTGCTGCACTACAGCCGGACCTACACGGTGAGGCAGGTGACGGTGCCGGCGGCGAAGTATGCGGATGTGCAGCAGCTGGCGGCAGCGATTGCTGCGGATGAAGACAGTCAGGCAATTTTGAAGCGCGGAAATTAGGCAGGTTACAGACGAAGAGGGAGCGAACGGCTGGCGATGAAGATGAGACGGATGGGTGCGTGGGTAGGGATGGCGGCGGTGGTGAGCGTGGCGGCGTGCGCGCAGCGACATTTCACGCAGCCAACGCCGGAAGAGCTGTCGATGACCTCGTTGCCGGGATACCCGGGAGCGGCGGCGGTGGTGCTGAATCGTGAGGAGACTACCAAGGACGATATGCATGTGGTGTTTCATTACGAACGCATCAAGATCCTGACCAAAGACGGGGAGAAGTACGCGAATGTGAAGCTGCCATTTGTCAGCGTCGCGCAGGACGGATACTCGGGGCAGGGCGATGACAAGACGCTCGGAGAGATTCACGGGACGGACGATCCATGCGGATGGCACGATCATTCCGTTCACGGGAAAGCCGTATCTGAAGGTGCTGGAGAAGGGCAAGGACGTGAAGGTGCAGGAGAGGGTGTTCACGCTGCCGGATGTTGAGGTGGGAAGCATCATTGAGTACCGCTATGCGACGCGGATCGCCGATAACATTTACGAGGCGCCCGACTGGTATATCCAGGGAGACTTGTATGTGAAGCAGGCGCATTACGTCTGGTATCCGACGTCGAGGGAGCTTCAGGACAGTCACGGGCCTGATCACGTACGATTACGTGGTTCCCGATTCTTCCTGCAGGGGTGAAGATTGTGCGGCACGACATCCCGCATTCCGCATTTACGCAACGATCCTATTCAGGTTTTTGAATTGACGATCAAGGATGTTCCGCCGGAGGTGAAAGAGGCCTACATGCCTCCGATCGCGAGTTTCAGCTATCGGGTTCTGTTCAACTTCACGGCAGAGCATACGGCGGCAGAGTGGTGGAAGGATGAAGGCAAGGACTGGTCGAAGCGCGTGGACTCCTTTGCCGACCCGAACTCGGAGTTGAAGAAAGAGACGGCGGATATCACTTCCGGAGCGACGACCGATGACCAGAAGCTGCAGAAGATTTATGCGGCGGTGATGGAGCTGGAAAATACGCGCTACACCCGCGCGCACGAGCAGCACGAAGAGAAGGCCGAGGGCGGGCATCAGGTAAAGAATGCGGCCGACGTGCTGAGCCACAAGCGCGGGAGCGCAGACACAGCTGACGGAACTCTTTGTGGGGATGGCGAGAGCGGCGGGGATGAAGGCCTACTTCATGCTGGTGCCGGACAGAAGCGAGGAGATTTTTGTTCCGGGCTGGCTGAGCTTTCAGCAGTTCGACGATGTGATTGCGATCGTGAATGTGGATGGGAAGGAGATGTACTTCGATCCGGGATGCAGATACTGCGCCTATGGTCACCTTGCGTGGCAGCATACGCTGGTGCAGGGATTGCGGCAGGTCGATAAGGGCACGGAGTTTGGGGCAACTCCGAGTGACGATTTCAAGTTCAACCGAAGTGACACGGGTGGCGAACCTGAAGATGGATGATGCTGGCCAGATTACGGGCACGATCGATCTCACCTTTGCGGGAGCAGACGCGGTGGAGTGGCGGCACACGGCGCTGAGTGGTGACGAGGAGAGTCTGAACCATGCGCTGCGGACTCATCTGGAGGACATGGTGCCGAAGTCGCTGCAGGTGAAGGTCGACAAGATAGAAAACCTGACGGAGTATGAGCAGCCGCTGAAGGTGAGCTACGAGGTAACCGGAACGCTGGGAACGCACATGGGAAAGCGGGTGATTCTGCCGTCGGACATCTTCCTGTAGCGGTGAGTCGGCGCACCGTTTGCAGATGAAAAGCGGCAGCAGGCGGTCTACTTCCAATATCCGCCAGGTACGTGCAGGATGCACTGCGAATTAACTTGCCAGCGACGATGAGCGTGGAAGCGGTGCCGACCACAGTGCGGTTCGATCTCCCGAAGCAGGAGATCTACACTCTGTCGGTCGTCGGCGATGCGAAAGGCTTTACGACGCGACGGAACCATGTTCAGGGTGAGTTGCTGGTGATGCCGAAGGACTATGACAGCCTGCGCAAGTTCTATTCGCAGTTCGAGAGCAAGGACCAGGAGAGCGTGGTGCTGAAGGCTGCGCCGTGCGGTCGCTGCGTCGGGCGGAAACTGAGCGAGGCGGCAGTGTCAGGGGCGCGCGGATGTGAGGCTGCAGACCTTGATGATGCCGTTGTTGTAAGGGCATGGGTGCGCGGTTGGAGCTGCGGCGTGAAGGACCATCCAGGTGACGCCGAGGGGGAGTAGACGCGCGTCGCGGACGGCGTCGGTCTCGGTGGAGAGATTGGTTTGGGCGTCGGCTCCCTGCAGCCATTGCGTGGCGAGGGAGGGGGTGATGGCGGCTTCGCCGCCGTCCTTGGAGAAGTCGGGCAGGGCGCTGCGGAGAGCGATGGGGCGGAAGGTCTGGGCGTCTTCGCCGTCTTCGTTGACGTACTTGGTGTCGAGGGCGAAGAGCGCGTTGGGTGGGGTGTTGTCGCGGGCCCAGAGAAAGGCCTGAACCCAGGGGTTGGGATTCTGTTGCGCGCGCCAGGGGAACTCGAGGTGCTCGGAGGCGGGGAAGGTCTGGCGCTGCACGTAGAACATGGTTGCGGCGAGCGCTGCGATGAGGACGACGACGGGTAGCGAATGCGAGTGCGAAGCGGGGTGCGTTGGAGTGCAGGCGCTGGCGGGCTTCGAGGGCGAGCTGGGTGAGGGTTGCGCCGAGTAGGAGCGTCATGACCGCGTAGATGAGAAGGAAGACGCGCAGAGGCTGCATGCGGGCGACGAGGTGGGTGCGGCTGCCTTCGTGCGCGAAGAGCAGAACGACGAGGGTGGCGATGCAGCCGATGGCGATGCTGGCGCGGCAGAGAGTTGCGGCGGCGTCGTTGAGCGGGTCGGAGTGCTTGCGATAGCGGGTGAGGAGCGCGGCGAGGACGGCGAGTGGGCCGACGAGACCGAGGAGCTCGAACCACTGCCATTGGGAGAGAAACCAGTAGTAGCGGGATTTCTCCGCGGCGATGATTGCGGGGGTTTCGGTGGGCGCGAAGATGTGGAGGAGCGGCTGCGAGCGCGAGTGCGGAGAGGGTGAGGATCGCGTAGGCGAGGTAGCGCTGGCGCAGGCGGGTGAGGCGCAGGACGAGGACGAAGGCGAAGGCGTAAGCGGCCATCAGGGGATGGAAGGCCGCGGCGAGGATGAGGCAGAGCGCGGACGCAGAGGAGCGGGCGGAAGTTGGAGCGGTCGTCGAGTGCGAAGGCGACGGCTAGCAGAGAGAGCGGCGTGGAGAGGCTGCGCGCGGTGACGTAGGGGTCCATGAGGAGCAGCGAGGTGCCTGCGATGGGGAGCGACCAGAAGGCGGCGAGCAGACAGAGGCCGGCGAGTTGTGCGGTTTCGCTGGAGATGGTGCGTTGCAGGATGCGATGAGCGGCGTAGAAGGTGAGCCAGAGGCTGAAGAGATCGGTGAGAAGCAAGACCCAGGCGAGAGAGAGATGCGTGAGGTGGACGACGAAGGCGAGGACGGGGGCGAAGATGGAGAAGTGCAGGTGCTCGCTGACGAAGACGGTGTAGTGAGGGAAGAGAGAGGGGTTGAGGGTGAGTTGGACGCCAGCGACGTAGAGTCCGCCGTCCTCGGCGAGCGGGTGGTAGCCGTTGAGGAGAAGTGTCGCGAGGGCGAGCAGCGATCAGCAGGAAAAGCCAAGTGGAGCGTTGCCAGGGATTCGGTTGTGCTGGGGAGGATGCGGTGGGCCGTGTTGCAGCGGAATGCATCCGTATAGTTTAGACGGCTGAGGACGATACAATAAACATCTAATCGAAGAACAAGATTCCTCCAAAGAACAAGAGTGAATCAATGAATTTCTGGATGACTGGTGCAATCCCGTGAGGCAGAGCCTGTGACGCGTGAGCATCGGTTGAGTCTGTTGAAGACCCTGCCAGGGTTGCTCGATCAGTGCGTTTCTTCATCTGGTGGACGTATTTCGCGTGGTTCGAATGGCAAGCGGGGATTTGATCCTGCGGCGTTTCATGGTCTGAGGATTGTTGCGCCGCTGTGGATTGTGGGCTGCTGGTCGGGATTTTGCATTGCCGGTTATACGCTGAGGTCGTACGCTGCGTGGTGGATGATGCGCAGCGTTCATGCACGTTTCAGCGTGTGCTTCCAGGGTGTTCCTGACGTCGCTGGCGGCGAACAATATGCTGCCGCTGCGGATCGGCGATGTGATGCGTATCTTTACGTATGCGGCCGATCTGAATGCGACGCCATCGATGATTCTGAGCACGGTGATCCTGGAGAAGCTGCTGGATATGTTCTCGCTGGTGGTGCTGCTTGTGGTGACCCTGGATTTGGAGGCCGCGTGGCGCCGCACATCAAGCTGGTGGCGCAGATCCGGACTGGCTGATCTCAGGAGTGGGACTGCTCGTGATGGTGCTGGGCGCGCGGGCGCTGGTGCAGCCGTTGCGCGAGATGTTTGCGAAGACGAAGAGCAGCAAATTGGAGAAGATTGAGCACTGGGTGCTGCTGGCGCTGGATTGCGATCCGGCAGATTGGCGTTGTGGGCATGGTGTTGCTGGTGGTCTATAGCCTGGTGATCTGGCTTGCGAGATGCTTGCTGTATATTTCGATGCAAAGACGGATTGGGATGGTCGAGCGATGCGGATTGGGGCCGTGGCAGGCGGTGGCGCTGGCGAACTTTGCGTTCCTGGTGCCGAGTTCGCCGGGCGGTATTGGGCCGTTTGAGTGGGCGTGCAAGGATGCGCTGATGCGTCATGAGCGAGCGCGGCGCAGGCTGGGCTGTTTGGGATGTTGATTCATCTGTGGCTGCTGGTGATGATTACGGGCGTGGGCGGCGCGATGTTCCTTGTGCACCGGCTGCATCGAGGCGCGGCGGAAGCCGCTGCTGGAAGAGATTGAGACGCTGCCGGCTGAGTTGCCCTAGAGCAGGGAACTGGGATCAGGGATCAGGGATTAGGAAAAGGCGAGCATGTATCGGACGTTGCAGTTGCAGTTGCAGGCACGGATTGAGGCGCTGTTGAAGGAGCGCTACGAGATTGCGCTTGCGAATCTTGCGGTGGAGCTGCCGCCGAAGATTGAGTTCGGGGAGATGGCGCTGCCGGTTGCGTTTGAGCTGGCCAAGCGGTTGAAGAAGGCTCCGCGAGCGATTGCGCAGGAGCTGCAGGCGGAGCTGGCGGAGACTCCGGGTGTGGCGGCGGTGGAGATTGCGGGTGCGGGCTATCTGAATGTGAAGCTGGACCGCGCGGCGATGGTGAAGCGCATGGCTGCGGATGAACATGCAGAGGTGGGCGGCGGTGGGTTTCGGCTGGTTGAGCATACGAGCATCAATCCGAACAAGGCTGCGCATGTGGGGCATCTGCGCAATGCGATCCTGGGCGACAGCTTTGCGCGGATGCTGAAGAAGGATGAGTACAAGCCGGGGTGGGATACTGGCGTGCAGAACTACATCGACAACACGGGCGTGCAGGTGGCCGATATTGTGGTCGCGGTGACGGAGCTGCAGGGGATGTCGCTGGCGGATGTGCGCGTGTGGATGGAGGAGTTGGAGCGCACGAGCACGCGGCTGGATTATGCGTGCTGGGATTTGTATGCGGAGGTGTCGCAGTGGTATGAGGCGGATGCGCCGCGGGTGGGTGAACGCAGGCAGCTGCGGCTGGATACGCTGCATGCGATTGAGGCTGGTGGAAATGAGAAGGCGGAGATTGCGGAGCTGATTGCTACGGGTGTGTTGCGGCGGCATCTGGAGACGATGGAGCGGCTGGGGATTGAGTATGACTTTCTGCCGCGCGAGAGTGAGATTCTGCACCTGCACTTCTGGGAGACGGCGCGCGCGCTGATGGTGGAGCGCGGCGTGCTGTATCTGGAGACGGAGGGGAAGAACAAAGGTTGCTGGGTGATGCGGCGGGCGATCTCTGCGGCGGCTGGTGTCGAGTTGGCGGAGGAAGGACCGGATGAGGACGCGAAGATCATCGTGCGTTCGAATGGGACGGTTACGTATGTTGGCAAGGACATTGCGTATCACCTTTGGAAGTATGGGTTGCTGGGGAAGGATTTTGGGTATGCGAAGTTTCGCGAGTATGCGACGCATACTTGCTGGATTTCGACGGTGCATGGGGAGGATCCGCATCCTGAGCTTTGGGCATGCGGATGCGATCTATAACGTGATTGACTCGCGGCAGGATGATCCGCAGACGCAGGTGAAGGAGTCGTTGCGGGCGCTGGGGTATGTGGATGAGAGCGAGCGGTACACGCATCTGAACTATGCGTTTGTTGGGCTGACGGCGCGCACGGCTGAAGACCTTGGCTATGTGCTGAGCGAGGAGGATAAGGCTAAGAACTTTATTGAGGTGAGTGGGCGCAAAGGTTTTGGCGTGAAGGCCGATGATCTGATCGACCGCATGATTGCGGCGGCGCGGAAGGAGGTGGAGGCTCGGCATCCGGAGTTGGAGGAAGCTGAGCGCGCGGAGATTGCCGAGGCGATTGGCGTGGGTGCGCTGCGGTATTTTCTGCTGCGGTTTACGCGGAATACGGTGATTGCGTTCGACTACCAGGACGCGCTGGCGTTCGATGGAGAGACGGGGCCGTATGCGCAGTATGCTGCGGTGCGTGCGGCGAATATCTTTCGCAAGGCTGGTGTGAGCGAGGAGGCATGCGCTGGCGGCTGTGGCTGATTTGGATTTGAGCGCGATGCTGGAGGGCGAAGAAGGGACCAGTGTTTGGGAGGTTTGGCTGACGGCTTCGCGGCTGTCGCTGGTGCTGGAGCAGGCGATTGCTGCGGCTGAGCCGGCGATGCTGGCGCGGTATGCGTTTGTGCTGGCGCAGCAGTTCAATAATTTTTATCACCGGCATCACATTTTGACCGAGACGGATGAGGCTCGGAAGATGTTGCTGCTGGCGACGGCGGCGGTGGCTCGGCGGGAGTTGGTGAGGGTGCTGGGGTGGCTGGGGATTGCGGTGCCTAGCGCGATGTAGGGAGGGGGCCCCCCTCCCCCCTTGCGGTGGTTTTTTGCGCTAAACGACTCATCGGAGGGATGTTAAGTCCGAAAGTATACCTTGGTGGAGGTCGATTTTCTGGGGTAACTGGTTGCATCCAAACGGTTTAGGGTACGAAGTATCCCCCTCCATCCGGCGCGTCGCTTTGCCGCGTAACGTATTGATGGGATTGGGTTTGAGGTTAGCGTACCAGGCGTCGATTGCGGAAGGGGCATTGTAAGTGTCTGCATTCAGGGTACTTGCGGGAAGAACTGCAGCGTTGGGGAGGTCGTGCGGTGGATTTGCGGAGGGCGGCGAGTTGCTGGTCGGGGTGGTGGAAGTAGCAGAAGGCCTGGCCGCGGAGGGCGGGCGAGCCGCAGCGGTGGTGGTCGGGGAAGAGGTGGTTGCAGGTGGGGATGGGGATGGTTTGCATGGTGGCTCCGGCGCGGTTAAGGCGCAACTTGTTGAGGGAATGGGGGTAGGTCGGACTTGTGGGGGTCCGAGGTCGCCGATTCCGCGGGTTAAAAGCGAAGGCCCAACGGGTGCCGGGCTGTGGATGTTTTTGGGGTCTTACTTTAATTGTAGCTAGTTGGAGGGGGTAACTATGCCAGGTTTTGAAAATATATTTGGCTAGTGTTCATGCGGGTTTTGGAGGTTTTGGGAGGTTGAGGGGGGTTGACAGGGTTTTGCAGGGTTGGTGGGCGGCAGGGAGGGATTGTGGCATCGAAGTTGGTTGGGGCGGGCTTTCAGCCCTCAAGGATGTCGCATATGGTACCTGGGCCTTCGGCCCAGGCTGTGATGGAGGCGGGCCGTTGGCCCTTGCTTCGCTCGGGGCCGTGAAGCCAGGGCGCTTGGCCCAGGGATCTATCGGCTTCGGGCCGTTGGCCCTTTTGGGGACTCTTGGGGGGCTTGGACCTGGGCCTTCGGCCCAGGCTGTGATGGAGGCGGGCCGTTGGCCCTTAGCAGCTCTGAGGCTCAGAGCGGGAGCGGTCTCGGGGGCGCGCGATGCCGACCATACCACCCCAACTGACAAAGAACGTCCGTTGGGGGCCCGGCTTAGCGACGATAAAGCCGTCGCGAAGATGGGGCACCCGGGCGGCGAGGCCGGCTTAGCGACGCTAGGGCCGTTGCGAAGATGGGGTGCCCGGGTCTTCGTCGGGCATGAGGAAGCGGAGGGGCATGTCGATGGCTTTGGTGATGCCTATGCGGGGGGTGGTGATGATGGAGGTTGGGCGGAAGCCGTCGTCGAGGACGCGGAGGGGGGATTTGGCGCGGGTGACGTCGATGTTGTTTTCGGCGAGGGTGATGCCCAGGGCCTGGCAGAGACGGCCGGGGCCGGAGCAGAGGAGCTGCGGCTTTACGGGGACGGTGAAGCCGCGGAGGCGCGCCATCGTTTCAAGGCCTGCAATGGGTTGGAGGGCGCGGATGAGGACGCCGCCGGGTTGGCCTTCGGGCTCGCAGGAGAAGTTGAGGCAGTAGTGCATGCCGTAGATGAAGTAGACGTAGGAGAATCCGGGCGGGCCGAAGAGGACGGCGTTGCGGGCGGTCTTGCCGATGAAGCTGTGGGAGGCTGGGTCGGCGAGGCCGAGGTAGGCTTCGATTTCGGTGATGCGGCCGGTGAGGCGCTCGCCGTTGAGGGTGCGGGTGATGAGCTTGCCGAGGAGGTTGCGCGCGACTACTTCGGGGGAGTCGAGATAGAAGCTGCGGGGCAGGAGGGTGGGCATGGGTGAGCGCGACGGTCATGTTCGAGCTTGAGGAGTGTTTTGCAGGACTACGGCTTCGTTGTGTTGCTCGTCGCGGGCTCCATAGACTAACGTGGCCGGAGCCTTTGGGTGTCGCCGGTTTGTTCGGTGGAGACGGTTTCGATGAGGGCGCTGCCAGTCGTTCTTGAGCTCGTCGCGGTAGCGGGTTGTGGAACTCTGGCCGCGCGGGATGACGCAGAGTCGTCGGGCAGTTCCGACGTCGCGCGGTTCGGTGCTGGGATGCGCACGTGCCTTTAGGACCTGAAGAGATCGACTTTGGCTTTCGTGCTTTGTGCCAGGCGCACTCGCCCTAGAGGCTGGTCGACGTTGATGCGTTGGTCGTCGTCCTCGGCCGGTGGGCTGTTCGTAGACCGCGCTTGATGGGACAGGATTCGAGGTGATCCTCGATGGACGCGATCTGAGGTCCTTCATGAGGAAAGATGGAACAGATTAGTTGAGGGACGCGGCGAGGGTGGGGAGGATTTCGGTGGCGGGGCCGAGGAGGATTTCGTCGAAGGCGTCGGCGTTGAGTGGTTCTTCAGGGCCTACGTAGAGGGTGCGGATGCGGCGTTGGTTGGCGATGTGGACGAGGCCTGCGGCGGGATAGACGTTGCCGGAGGTTCCTACGACGAGGAGGGCGGTGGCGCGGTTGAGTTCGGCGTAGATTTCGTCCATGGCGAGGGGGATTTCGCCGAACCAAACGATGTGGGGGCGGACGGGGTGGGCACAGACTTTGCAGGTGGGGAGGGTGGTTTCGTAGAGGGCCTGGTCGGGGAAGGGATGGTTGCAGCGGGTGCAGCGGGATTGGAAGAGCTGGCCGTGCATGTGGTGGATGTGGCGGGAGCCGGCGCGCTCGTGGAGGTCGTCGACGTTCTGGGTGCAGAGGTAGAAGCGGTTGGGCATGTTGCGCTCGAGGTGGGCGAGGGCGAGGTGGCCGGCGTTGGGATGGGCGGCGAGGGCGTCGCGGCGGCGCATGGAGTAGAAGCGCCAGACGAGGGCGGGGTCGGCGTGCCAGGCGTCGGGCGTGGCGACGTCTTCGACGCGATGGCCGTTCCAGAGGCCGCCGGAGCCGCGGAAGGTGGCGAGGCCGCTCTCGGCGGAGATGCCTGCGCCGGTTAGGACGAAGAGGCGGTCTTGCGCCGAGAAGGGAGCCGAGAAGGGCATGGGGTTAGTGTAGGCGGATTGCGTTACGTGTCGATGCGAATCCCACGTCTCAAAAGCGAGACGTGGGGCACCCGGATTGGATGCCAGTGAGGTTGTGGCTTCCTGGGATATTCGCATCCCACCCATCCGCAAGAGCGCGGATGGATGGGGCACCCGGCACCCGGGCAGTTATGGATGAGAGGTTGCGGCGGCGGGTGGTGGCTGGGGGTGATCGGTGTCGGGGGTAGGGACGAAGACGGTGGGCTTGGCGTTGCCGCGGTGGCAGGTGCCGCAGGTGACTTTGTTGGTGGCTGGAGGGTTCTGGAGTTGGGCGATGAATTTCTCGTTGATGTCCATGCTCATGCGGATCATGAGGCGGGCGCGGTCTTTGACGGGGTTGGCGTCGGAGGCGAAGTCGAGGTGGCCGGTGGTGGGGGTTGGGTTGGGATTCTTGGCGTGGCAGTAGTCACAGTCGACGCCAAGCTGGTCTTCGAACTTGTGCATGATCGCGACGACCTGGTCGCCGGTGAGGTCCTTGGGGAGGACCTGGAGGTTGGTGGGCTTGGGGTGGGGGCGGTGGGGGCGGGGCTGCTGAGGGGCGGGAGCGTCGGCGGGCGGGGTGGTTTGGGCTTGGGCGGAGAGTGCGAGGGTCAGGGTGCAGAGAGCGGCGACAGCGCCGAGAAGGGAGGGTCGAAGGCGTTGGGACATCCGGTGGTTCCTTTGGCGAGAGGATGGGTGCAGCTTTGGTGCTGGTATTGCTAATTTGGATTTGAGACGTGGTGAGGACGGTGCGAGTTTCCTATAGGACCCGGTGATTTTCGCCGTTGGCGGCTATCCGTTTATTTTGAGGTTGGCGTCGACGGAGTGGATTGGGCTGTGTTGAGATGACGCATTGTGATGCTGCCGCCGAGGGACAATGCGAAGCAGGCGACCGCTACCGCAGCGACGCCGACGATCGAGTTGCGTACTGTGGGCAAGAAACCGTCCTTGCGCGGACGCAAGCTCCATAAGATACCGAGGCAGGCGAGGCGAATGAGTAGACCGATGGCCCCTGTACTGTCATTGAGTGGATCGCCGTTGTGAATATGAGTGAGTACAGCGCCAAACATATCGATGGAGAGCGCAGCTGTAGCGAGTAGGACTGCCCACGGGAGAAGCAGGCTGAGTCCGCCAAAGATCTCGGCAATCGCGATGAATTTTAGAAAGGCCACCGAGTAACCCGATTGGGTGAAGAACTCGGTCATGGGGGCCATCGAGAACGCTTTCCCTATACCCGCCAATCCAAACGTGAATGCGAGCGTCATGCAGAGGGCTTGCAAGATGGAGCGTTCTGTGAGGAAGGTACGCGCATCTGCCCGACGCATTGCCAGACCGAATAGAAGACCGAACAGAAGACCTAAGAGGTCACCGACGATCCCGCTTGCCTTACTCCAGAAGCCTGGTTGGCTAGCGATGACTGTGCAGGCAAAGGCGACGATTCGAAGGATGAGCAGCGCAGCGGTGATGGCGTAGTAGGTGTTGGCCAGACGCGAGCGGGCAATCCCCGCAGTCTTCCTGCTGATTAAAAGGCCGATGAAGAAGCCCGTCAGCAGGATTGCCAGTGTGTAATCGACGCGATAGAACAATCGGCGATCTCCTCATACATATCCTAAGGTAAAGGTTAAAGCTATTTTGCGTAGGAGCGGACCCATTCGGTGATGGTGCGGATGGCTATGCCGGTGGGGCCTTTGGATTGCCAGGGCTTGGGGTCGTCGAGCCAGGTGGTGCTGGCGATGTCGAGGTGGATCCAGGGGGTTTCGCCTACGAATTCTTTGAGGAACATGGCGGCGGTGGTGGCTCCGCCGTAGCGGGTGCCGGTGGTGTTCATGATGTCGGCGATCTGGGATTTGATTTGGTCGCGGTAGTCGTCGGTGGCGGGCATGCGCCAGAATTTTTCGCCGGTGAGGGTGAGGGCGTCGAGGAAGTGCTGGGTGGTTTCGTCGTCGTTGGAGAAGAGGCCGGCGTTGATTTGGCCTAGCGCGGTGCCGATGGCTCCGGTGAGGGTGGCGGCGTTGAGGAGGTGGGTGGCGCCGAGGGTTTGGGCGTAGTGGAGGCCGTCGGCGAGGACGAGGCGGCCTTCGGCGTCGGTGTTCATGATCTCGATGGTCTTGCCGGACATGGCGGTGACGACGTCGCCGGGTTTGAAGGCGTCGCCGTCGGGCATGTTCTCGCAGGAGCAGACGACGCAGAGGACGCGGACGTTGGGCTTGAGCTGGGCGATCGCTCGCATGGTGGCGATCATGGAGGCGGCGCCGGCCATGTCGTACTTCATCTTGTCCATGTTGTCGGCGGGCTTGATGGAGATGCCGCCGGTGTCGAAGGTGATGCCCTTGCCGACGAGGCCGATGATGGGGGCGTCGGCTGGGGGTGCGGTTGGCGGGTTCGTAGCGGAGGACGATGAGGGCTGGGGGTTCGGGGGAGCCTTGCGTGACGGAGATGAAGGCTCCCATGTTGAGTTCGCGGAGCTTGTCCATGGAGTGGACTTCGCAGGCTAGACCGAATTCTTTGGCCATGGCGGCGGTGCGCTTGCCTAGTTCGGTGGGGGTTAGGATGTTGCCGGGCTCGTTGATGAGGGTGCGGGCGAAGTTCTGGCTCTCGGCTACGATGACGCCTTCGTGGAAGGCGGTTTGGGTTTCGGGGGTGATGGGTTCGGGGGTGAGGACGGTAAGGGACTCGATGCTTAGGTCTTTGCGGTCGGCGCGGTAGAAGTCGATGTCGAAGTCGGCGACGATGGCGCCTTCGGCGAGCGCGCGGGCGGTGAGGGCGGTGGGGAGGGAGGGGTGTTCGGGGAAGGTTAGGGCGAGGGTGCGGAGGGCGCGGGGGCGGGCGAAGCGGATGGCTACGCCGGCTGCTTTGCGGAGTTCGTGGGGGGTGAGCTTCCACCCCAGCGGGCCAAGAACGCCCGCCGGGGACCCCGGCTTGTCGGCCTTGCCGATGCCGATGAGGAGCAGGCGCTGGGCTTTGAGGCCGGTGGGGGCGGGGAGGAGGAAGGTTTCGCCGAGGGTGGCTTTGAACTCGCCGGAGGTTAGCCAGGGGGTGGCGGCGGCTTGGATGGCGGCGTTGGTGGTGAGGAGGGTGGGGGTTGCGTCTTTGCTTTTGGCTGGGGCGGTGTCGGTGGCGAAGACTACCAGGAGGGGGGTGGCGAAGTCGGCGGGGGACTGGTGTTGCAGGTTGGTGGTCACGTTCTTATGGTAACGCCGTTGGTCCGGGGCGGACGGTTGGGGGTTTGATGGTGGTGGAGGGATGCGGGCGGGGTTCGTCTTTCCCACTCATGACCATGAGGCCGTCATGAATGGGGCACCCGGCTGACTGAGGCGCTACGAACCCATGTCTCAAAGGCGAGACATGGGGCACCCGGTTTTGCGGGGCTTCGAACCCATGTCTCAGAAGCGAGACATGGGGCACCCGGTTTTGTGTGGGCAGCGGAAATTAGCTGGCTACTAGTTCTCGTTGGGTTGTGGGGGTTGGGGATGGGGGTTTGGTTGGGGAGGGGTTGGTGGTGCGGCTGTATTTGCGGGGGGAGCAGCCCATGACGCGCTTAAAGGCGGTGCTGAAGGCGCTTTCGGATTCGTAGCCTAGCGAGAGGGAGATGGCGGAGATGGGGTCGGTGGAGTTGACGAGGCGGTCGGCGGCGAGGAGCATGCGCCAGCGGGTGAGGTATTCCATGGGGGAGTCGCCGACGGTTTGCTTGAATTTCAGGGCGAAGACGGAGCGGGACATGCCGGCGCGCTCGGCGAGTTGTTGCACGGTCCAGGGCTGGGCGGGGTCGGAGTGGATGGCGGTGATGGCGGCGCTCATCTGCTGGTCGGCGAGGGCGAAGAGCCAGCCTACGCCGCCGGTAAGGCCATCGGCGAGATGGAGGCGGAGGGTTTGCACGAGCATCATGTAGGCGAGCTGCTGGGCTACGAGGAAGCCGCCGGGCTTGCGCTCGCGGAGCTCGCGCATCATGCCTTCGAGGGACCAGCGCATGGCGGATTTGGCCGACTCGCTGCGGATGTGGACGATGGGCGGGAGGACGCCGAGAAGGATGCTGGCGTGCTTTCCGGCGAAGGTGAAGTGGCCGCCCACGCTGAAGCATTCGCCGCCACCGTTGTAGACGCCGATGCGGCCGTTGAGCGGGAGGGAGAGGAAGGTGGACGGGTCGAGGGGCGGAATGGAGAGGTCGCTGGCGAGGGTGAAGGGGCGGCCGGTGGGGAGGAGGAAGGCGTCGCCGGCTTCGAGGTGAACGGGATCGGGGACACCTTCGACGGAGAGCCAGCCCTGACCGGTGATGAGGGCGTAACACTTGACGCCTTCGTGGCGGGGGAAGCGGACGGACCAGGGGCCGGCGGCGTCGAAGCCTCCGACCATGTAGGTGCGGGGCTTGAGGAGGGAGAGTACGTCGGAGAGGGGGTCCATGGAGGCTCCAAACAGGACGATTGCGAAGAAATTACGGACTGTACAGCATAGATCGTATCAAAAGGGTGGGTTAGTTTGCTTGTAGGGATTGCTGAGGCGGTCCTGATCTGGCGGTAAAGGAGATTTGAGATGCGGGTATTTCTTACGGGTGCTACAGGGTTTATCGGGTCGGCGGTGGTTCCGGAGCTGATCAAGGCGGGACATACGGTGTTGGGGCTGACGCGGTCGGATGAGGGCGCGGAGCAGCTGAAGGCGGCGGGCGCGGAGGTGCATCGCGGGACGCTGGAGGATGTGGAGACGTTGAAGAGCGGGGCGGCGAAGGCGGATGGCGTGATTCATTGCGCGTTCGACCACAACTTCGCGAACTTTGTGGCGAACTGCGAGAAGGACCGGCGCGTGATTGAGGCGCTGGGGTCGGTGCTGGTGGGGTCGGATCGGCCGCTGGTGATTACTTCGGGGACGGGGATGGGGAGTAAGGGGCTGGGGGAGGTTGCTACCGAGGACTATTTTGATGACCACAACATGAATCCGCGGAAGGCTTCGGAAGAGGCGGGACGCGCGGTGGCGGAGAAGGGGGTGAATGTGTCGGTGGTGCGGCTGCCGCAGGTGCACGATCCGTTCCGGCAAGGGCTGATCACTCCGTACGTGATGATGGCTCGCGCGGCGGGTGTTGTGGGGTATGTGGGGGATGGGTCGAACCGGTGGCCGGCGGTGCATCGGCTGGCGGCGGCGCAGGTGTATGCGCTGGCGTTCGACAAGGCGAAGGCGGGCAGCCGGTATCACGCGGTGGCAGAAGAGGGTGTGCCGGTTCGGGAGATTGCCGAGGTGCTTGGGCGCGGGCTGAAGGTGCCGGTAAAGAGCATGACGGCGGAAGAGGCGGGGGCGGCGTATAGCTGGCTGGCGCCGTTTATGGCGTTCGATATGCCGGCGTCGAGCAAGCTGACGCAGGAGCGGCTGGGATGGCGGCCGACGGGGCCTTCGCTGATTGAGGATTTGGAGGCTATGAAGTACGCGTAGGGTGGGTAATTGGTTTGGTGGCGGGGCGTCTCCTTTTGGGGCGCCCCGCTGGCGTTTGGGTTGGAGAATTTCTGCTTGACAATAAGTGTTAGTTTATATAAGTTACAGCTTATGGATATGACGTTGAATCTCGATGCTGCTTTCTCGGCGTTGGCGGATCCTACGCGGCGGGCGATTCTGGCTCGGTTGGCGTTGGGGGAGGCTACGGTGTCGGAGCTGGCGGGGCCGTTCGATATGACGCAGCCGGCTGTTTCGCAGCACTTGAAGGTGCTGGAAGGGGCTGGGCTGATCTCGCAGAGGGTAGACGGGACGAAGCGGCCTCGGCGGTTGGAGACGGCTGGGATTGAGGCGATGGACGAGTGGCTGGCGATGTTGCGGAAGGGTCTGGAGAAGAGCTATGAACGGCTGGATGAGGTGCTGGCCGCGATGGAGAATCCAAAAAAGGAGAAGGGAAGATGAGCAAAATGACGCTGACGAACAAGTTGACGCTGGAGACAGAAGGGGACACTCACGTAATCGTAACCAGGCGCTTTGCGGCGTCGCCTGAGGCGGTGTTTCGCGCGCATACGGAGCCGGAGCTGATCCAGAAGTGGCTGCTGGGGCCGGAGGGTTGGATTATGCCGGTGTGCATTTATGAGGCGAGGCCTGGCGGGAAGATTCGCTACGAGTGGACGAAGGTGGACGGGAGTAAGGGGTTCCACATTACGGGCGAGGTTCTGGAGTTTGGGCCGGGGAACAGGACGGTGCATGTAGAGCGGATGCACATGCCGGATGCGACTCCAGACAACCGCGTGGAGACTCGGTTCGATAGAGATGGTGCGGGCACGCTGATGACGATGCGGATGACGCTGCCGGATGCGCAGACGCGGGCGATGATGCTGGCCAGCGGAATGGAGCGAGGGATGGAAGCCAGCTATGCGCGGCTGGAGGAGATGATCTGAAGGCGAGGGGGCGTTGCTGGATTGTGCGCTATTCTGGCGGGATTGGAAGGAGCGTTTATGGATCAGCAAGGCCCTTGCCTGCCGTTACAGGCTGAGTTTGTGCGGGCGTTTGCCGCGGAGTGGATTGCGGCGTGGAACAGCCACGATCTGGAGCGGCATTCTGACGCACTATGAGGACGATGTGGAGCTGCGCTCGCCGGTGGCGTCGAAGCTGCTGGGTGGCGATGGGAGGGTGCGCGGGAAGGCTGGGCTGCGGGAGTACTTCGAGCTGGGGCTGAAGGCGTATCCGCATCTGCGGTTTGAGCTGGTGGAGGCGCTTTGGGGGATTGAGACGATCGTGCTCTCGTACGTGAATAACGTTCGCGGCAGCAAGACCGCGGAGGTGATGTTGATCAGTGAGGCCGGAAAGATTCAGGGAGTGTGGGCGAACTATGACCAATAACTGCGACCAACAGGGCTGGCGGTGGCTACGGCTTGCAGGCCTGGGCGAAGCGGGCGGGGATGAGGGGTAGGGCGGGCTGGCCTTCGAACTGGAGGGGGTAGGCCATGAGCTCGGGGAGTGCGGAGCACTTGCTGGTCATGAACTCCCAGCAGACGGCGTCGCTGCCCTGGAGGAGACAGGTTGCCATGGCGTAGAAGGTGGTGGCGTACTTGGTGGATACGACGGAGCCGGAGAGGACGGCGGCGGAGTGGTCGGCGAGCTGGTAGTAGTCGGCGCGGCTGAGCTGGGGGTCGCCGAAACGCTTGAGGGAGTCGGTGAGGGTGGAGGTGGCAAGGGCGCTGAGCTCGGAGGGGGTGGTGGGGCGGCCGAGGCAGGTGCCGTCGAGGCGCATGATGCTGATCATGCGGAAGCCGTTGGTGGAGTCGGTGGCGGTTAGGGGGAGGGAGATGCAGCTGACTTCGGCTTTGGGAACTGCGCCGGTGACTTTGTCTTTTTCGGACTGGATGGCCTGGTCGGCGACGGTGGGCATGGGTTTGAAGGCGGCGCTGTAGGAGTAGTCGAGGTGCAGGGCGTCGCTATGGAAGGTGGCGGTGGGGCTGCTGGGCGTGGCGGTGGATTGGGCGGCGATGAGCAGGAGGGCGAGGGTGGTTGTGAGGGGGCTCATGGGAATGGTGGAATCGTAGCATGGGTGGGTGAGGGGGGGCTTGTGGCGTTGCGTCGAGGGTTGGGTCGGGCTTTCAGCCCTCCGATCCCATCTTGCGTCTGACCTAGGGCTTCGCCCTAGGCTGTGATGGAGCGCGCCGTTGGCGCTGAGGGTGAGGTGCGCTCAGTGCGCGTTGGGGTTAGGTGAGATGGGGCTGGGCCAGGGCTAAAGCTCGTTTTGTGCAATGGGTTTTTCAGGGGGCTAAAGCCCCCTGCTAATCCCAAGGACGATTTTCAGAGAGCTGAGGCCCTCTCCCCATCGCAAAGAAACATTAGGTGCGTTGGGAGCGGGCTATGGCGGCTCGGGCTTCCTTGTCGCCTTCGCGGGCGCGTTCGGTGGCGCGCTTGTCCCAGTCCTGCTTGCCTTTGGCGAGGGCGATTTCGCACTTGACGCGGCCGTTCCGGAAATAAAGTTTGACGGGGATGAGCGTGTAGCCTTTCTGCTTCGTCAAACCCTCGAGTTTTTCGATCTCGCGTCTTGTGGAGCAGGAGCTTTCGGGTGCGCAGCGACTCGTGGTTCATGGCGTTGCCGTGCGAGAACGGGCCGATGTGGGCGTTGAGGAGGAAGGCCTCGCCGTCCTTGAGGAGACCGTAGGCGTCCTTGAGATTGGCTTTGCCTTCGCGGATGGACTTGACCTCGGTGCCGCGCAGGGCGACGCCGGCACTCGAAGCGGTCGGAGAGGAAGTAGTTGAAGCTGGCGGAGCGGTTGAAGGCGGCGTCGCGCTTGCCGGCGGCTACGGGGTCGCGGTCCTTCGGCTTGGCGGAGGGTTTGGCGGTGGGGCGGGGACGGTCGGGTTGGAGAGGGAGCGAGGCATAAGAGCAGGGATTAGGGAACAGGGATTAGGGATTAGGGATTAAGGCCCGAGGTTAGGATTCGGTTACGGCTGGCTACGAAATGGGCGGAGATACGTCCAAGAGTGTGATGCTAGCAGATAGTCTGACGAGTGACGCTATAAAGGGATAGATGCGGGCCGAGAGGTTGGGACTCGAAGTTGGTGAGTCGGAGCTGCGTGTCTGTGGAATGCAGGGGTGCGAGGAGCAGGGACGCTGCGAGGGACGAAGGAAGCTCTCCGCGGACGGTAGAGGCAGATGGGTTTGGAGCGGAGAGACTAGTGAAGCGACGGATAATGGCTGTATCATCAAACGAGCCCGATCAACCGCTCGAGACCGCAGCAAAGGCCGCTCCGAATGCACCCGGAACGGGGGCTGGAGTGATGGTCCGGCGGGGCTTCGAGACCGGTGTCCGAGGCAGCTTGTATCGGATGGCAGGGGAGCGGGTCGCAGGTATGCAGGAACGGCTACCGGATCGGAATCGATGGAAGCGTGATGGCGCAGCGGCTGAGGCGCTGAGTGGCGCTGGTGCTGGGCGCTGCTGCTGTTTTCGGGCGTGGCGGTGAGCAGCGCGCATGCGCAGTCGGCGAGCACAGTGGAACAAGCGCGGGCAGCAGGCGGAGGCGCGCGACGACTTACGACGCGGCGTTTGAGGATTATCGGCAGGCGCATCTGAAGAAGCCGAGCGACCTGCGCTACCGGACGAGCTACGAGAGCATGCGCTTCAAGGCGGCGAACATGCATGTGGATCGCGGCCGGGTGCTGCGGCAGTCGGGCGACGTGGACGGGGCGATCAACGAGTTTGCGCGGGCGCTGCAGATCGATCCGGGCAACCAGGCGGCGGCGCAGGAGCTGCAGGTGATGGAGAAGCGGGCGCCGGGCGGCGGCGAGCCGGCGGGCAGGCTGCGGGGGCGCGGCGGGGCGTCGGCGGGGAATGTCGCTGGTGCCGGGGATGGGCGAAGAGACGCCGTACCAGCGGCAGATGCAGAAGG
This sequence comes from uncultured Acidobacteriaceae bacterium, assembly GCA_963821165.1. Lineage (GTDB taxonomy): Bacteria > Acidobacteriota > Terriglobia > Terriglobales > Acidobacteriaceae > Granulicella. The sequence continues at coordinate 634,687 of CAWGCQ010000001.1, read as the reverse complement.
AGATTGCGACGCTGGATGGGCCGGTGACGCTGCAGCCGGTGTCGGACGACCCGATTACGCTGCACATGGTGGCAGGACACGAAGGTGGTGTACCAGGCGATCTGCAAGGCGGCGGGGCTGAATGTGATCTTCGATCCGGAGTATGTGCCGAAGCGCATCCCGGTGGACCTGAATAATGTTTCGCTGGCGCGATGCGCTGCACATTGTGGGGATGCTGAGCGGGACGTTCTGGAAGCCGGTGACGAGCAACACGATCTTTGTGGCGGCAGAACACGCGGGCCAAGCGGACCGAGGTCGATGACCTGGCGGTGCAGACGTTTTATCTGACGAATGTGTCGCAGCAGAATGACGCGAACGAGATTATGGTGGCGATCCGCAATCTGCTGGATCCGGGGCTGAAGATTTATCTGGTGGCGAGCCAGAATGCGCTGGTGATTCGTGCGACTCCGGATGAGCTGATCCTGGCAGAGAAGATTATCAACGACCTGGACCGCACCAAGCCTGAGGTGGTGGTGGATGTGGCGGAGCTGGAGGTGAGCCGGCAACTGGAGCGGAACCTCGGCATCACGCTGCCGACGAGCTTTGGGCTGACGCCGCAGTACAGCAATGCGAATATGTCGACGAGCACGGACGACGACGACGACGAGCACGACTCGACGACGACGACGTCCGGCATTACGCTGAACACGCTGGGGAACCTGAATGCGACGAACTTTGCGGTGACGATTGGCGGCGGCACGGTGAATGCGCTGCTGTCGGATTCGGACACGCGCATTCTGCAGAACCCGCGCATACGAGCGACCGATGGGCAGCATGCGACGCTGAAGATTGGATCGAAGATTCCGATTGCGACGGGATCGTACTCGGCGGGCACGGCGATTACGACGGCGTCGCTGGGCGTGCAGACGCAGTTTACGTACCTGGATGTGGGCGTGAATATCGACATGACGCCGACGGTGCACTATGACGGCGAGATCTCGCTGAAGCTGAAGGTCGAGGTGTCGGCGCAGAACGGGTCGGTCGACGATTTCGGGTGTGACGGAGCCGATTATCTCGCAGCGCGTTGCGGACCAGGTGATTCAGCTGAAGGACGGCGAGCCGGCGCTGCTGGCGGGCTGATGCAGGTGCAGGACACGAAGAACGTGAATGGAACGCCGGGACTGGGTGAGCTGCCGATTCTGAAGTACTTCTTCGCGAGCACGGACAAGACGCAGCAGACGGACGATATTGTGTTCCTGATCATTCCGCATATTGTGCGCGAGTCGATTTTGACGGACGAGAATACGCGGGCGATTTATACGGGCACGAGCCAGTCGGTGGAGCTGCTGCGCAAGGCGCCGAGCGCGGCGCCGACGGTGGAGAGCGCGGAGGGCGGCGCCGGCGGCGAACTCGTTGCCGACGACCTCGGCGGCGAATGCGGCGTCGGCGATGATTGCGAAGATGGCGGCGGACAGCAAGCCGGTGACGCCGGAGACGATGGCGGGCATGCAGATGGCGGCCGAACGGGACGATGTCTGCGACGCCGCTGACGCTGGCGGTGACGCCGGCGCAGTGCGAACCAGGCGGTGGGCTCGACGTTCCAGGTGTCGATTGTGGCGTCGAATGCGCATGACCTGTTTGCGGTGCCGCTGCAGATGCAGTTCGATCCGAAGGTGCTGTCGCTGGTGAATGTGGATGCGGGCGACCTGCTGGGCAAGGATGGACAGTCGGTGGCGCTGGTGCATCGCGATGAAGGCAATGGAGCGGTGACGATTTCGGCGACGCGGCCGCCGGGGACCAAGGGTGTGGATGGGCAGGGATCGATCTGCACGCTGACGTTCAAGGCGACTGGCGCCGGGCGATTCGACGCTGGCGCTGACGCGGATTGGCGCGCAGGGACAGCCAGCAGAACCGGATTGCGGCGGTTGGCGCGCAGGGTGTGGTGCACGTCAAATAAGAGAGCGGGGGCAGCGACGGCAGGAAGGAGGGAAGATGGATGAACGAGCAGCAGGATGCAGCGTGGAGCGGCTGCGGTCGCGGGTTCGCGTCCGGGCGAACGTGGCGTGACGCTGATGGAGCTGATCATCGTGATCGCGATTCTTTCGATCCTGGCGACGGCGGCGATTCCGGCGGTGAAGTTCGAGGTGAAGCGGCAGCAAGGAGCGGGAGCTGCGCGCCGATCTGTGGGAGATGCGCCGGGCGATCGATATGTACAAGGACGTGGCGGACCTGGGCGGCATCCAGACCAAGGCGGACTCGAATAACTATCCGCCGGACCTGCAGACGCTGGTGGATGGCGTGGAGGTGAAGGACAAGAAGATGCGGTTTCTGCGGGCGATTCCGGTGGATCCGATGACGGGAAATACGGATTGGGGGTTGCGGTCGAACCAGGACGCGCCGGACTCGGACAGCTTTGGCGGGCAGGATGTGTTCGACGTGTACAGCAAGAGCGACGGGAACGGCGCTGGACGGGACGAAGTACAACACGTGGTGAGGCAGACAGTGAGTAGGATTAGGGAACAGGGATTAGAAGGCTGTGGAGATCGGATGGTCGGGATTGAGACAATTCGCGCGAGGACGGCGCGGCGAGGGCGGCTTTACGCTGATCGAGCTGATGATCGTGATGGCGATCATTGCGATCCTGGCGTCGATTGCGATTCCGATCTATGTGCGGACGGTGCAGCGGGCGAAGGAAGCGGTGCTGCGGGAAGATCTGCACACGATGCGGACGGCGATTGACAGCTACACGGTGGACAAGGAGAAGGCGCCGGAGTCGCTGGACGATCTGGTGCAGGCGGGGTATCTGAAGTCGATTCCGGTGGATCCGATGACGAGCAGCAACGAGACGTGGATCACGGGCGAGTCGGACACGATGACGGACATTGATGAGACGCAGGGTGGGATGGATGATGTGCACTCGGGGTCGCAGGCGCTGGCGAGTGATGGGACGACGTATAACACCTGGTGATGCGAGAGCAGGGAGTAGTGGATTAGGGATACAGTGGATGTAGGATGCGGCGGTGCGGTAGAATGTGGGTCGAGCCATGCAGGAGTGGGCTCGGGCTGGAGTTGCTATGCGCTTGCTGACACTCGCGGCTTTGGTGATGGGGTGTGGGGTGGCGTGTGGGCAGCAGGCGGCGCCGGCGGCGGATGCGACGAAACCAGATCAGACTGCGGCCAGGGTCGAGGGACAGTGCGGCTGCGGATGTGCAGGCGGCTGCGCCGGTGAAGGCTGCGGCGGTGGCGTCGCCGGGCGAGGAGCTGGATCCGCAGATCAAGAAGGGGTCGGAGCAGGATGTGGACGCGGTGGGGCACGCGGAAGATTGGCGGGCGCGGGATGCGCAACTGGTACTCGACGAACTGGGAGCTGAGTGTGGGGCGGCAGTATTCGATGGAGATGGAGAAGACGTCGCACCTGGTGACGGATCCGGTGGTGGTGGAGTATGTGAATCGGATTGGGCAGAACCTGGTGCGGAACTCGGATGCGAAGGTGCCGTTCACGATCAAGGTGCTGGACACCGATGAGATCAATGCGATGGCGCTGCCGGGTGGGTACTTCTATGTGGACTCGGGGTTGATTCTGGCGTGCGACTCGGAGGATGAGCTGGCGGGAGTGATGGCGCATGAGATTGCGCATGTGGCGGCGCACCATGCGGCGCGCGAGATGACCAAGCTGGGCTACATGGAGATTGGGTCGATTCCGATGATCGATGTTTGCGCAGGGGTCGTGGACGGGGTATGGGGTGTATGAGGCGGCGCAGCTGGCGATGCCGCTGACGTTCCTGGAGTTCTCGCGCGAGTATGAGGCGGAGGCGGATTACCTGGGGATTCAGTATATGTATCGCGCGGGGTACGATCCGCAGGGGATGGTGACGATCTTTGAGAAGCTGTCGGCGCTGGAGAAGCATAAGCCGGGGGCGATGTCGAAGGCGTTCAGCGATCATCCGGCGACGCCGGAGCGGATTGCGGCGGTGGAGAAGGAGATTGCGACGATTCTGCCGGCGCGGCCGGAGTATCTGGTGACGACGTCGGAGTTTGACGAGGTGAAGGCGCGGCTGGAGCGGATTCAGAACAAGCGTGGGGTGGGAACGAAGAAGGCGGCGAAGGGGCCGGTGCTGCGGCGGGTGGGGGCGTCGAATAATGGCCGGTGGTGGTGCCGGGAGGCACGAACTAGCGCGGCTTATTTTTGAGGCAAGAAGACCGAAGACGTCGAGGTGGCCGCGCGTGCCGAGGTAGACACGGCCGTCGGCGATGGTGGGGATGGCGAAGCGAACGGTGTTATCTCCTCGATCGCGCGCGCTGTTTTGTTCGCTGTTGTAGAGCTCGTGGGTGATGTCGGTCGCATCGTAGGCGTGGAGGATGGCGGGGCGGTCCATGTGGGTCTCGTCCCACTCCTTGGTTGAGGCTACCCAGAGGATTGCGTTAGTGTTGCCGTTGGCTGAGACGATGGGCGTGGCTGCGGGTGAGGGCATGGCGGCGGTTGTGGCCTTCTCCGTGAGATGGGCGTTGTGGAGTGCGAACTGGCGGGTGATGTCGCTGCGATCGGTGAAGTAGACGTTGTTGTTCCAGTAGGCAGCAGCTCCATAGGCGTCCTTGGTCTTGATGGTTTGCAGGACACCGGGGTCGGAGCCTTCGTGGAATTTGCCGAGGTGGTCGCGATCGAGCAGGTAGAGCTTGCCTTCTTTGCCGGCGATGACGAGGAGATGCGGATGCGGGCCGGGTTGCGTTCCGAGCAGGACGGGGCCCTGGCTGCCGAGGTCCCAATCGTGCGCGTCCATGATTTTCTGGTTGAAGGGAGTGAAGTAGTCGCGGATGACGAGCTTGTCGCCGTCGAGGTGAAGCTTGAGGACGGTGTCGCCGTAGTTGCGGCCGCCGGGTTGGCTGGCGTTGAAGTTTCCGTTGCCGGTGGCGACGTAGATGTTGCCGGCGTCGTCGACGGCGGGGCCTGCGTCGGACTGCCAGATGCCGGCGTCGTCGCCGTCGGGCGAGGTGTTGAGGACGGCGCGCTGGCGGAGCGTGTGGGCGTCGTAGGCCATGACCCAGCCGTGGTAGGGAGCTACGTCGCAGGATGAGGCCCAGGTTAGGTAGACGTTGCCGTTGAGGAGAAGAAGCGCGGCGCGGGGATTTTCTTTCAACGGGTCGAAGGCGACCTTGCCGCCGACGGAGCCGTCGCCTTTGCCGGGGACGGTGGCGGTGATGACTACGGGGCTGTTGGGGCGTTCCTTGCCGGTGGTGATGTCGAGGGCGTGGAGTTTCTGAACGAAGGTGCCGTTCTGCTTGGTGCGGGCGAGGACGTACATGGTTCTGGTGGCGAGGTCGATGACGGGGGTTGGGGTGATGCCGACTTCGGGCGTGATGAAGGGGCACTGTACGTCGCGGTCGGTGAGCGTGGTGGTGCCGTGCTCGGGGTCGATGAAGCTGGTGTGCCAGAGCGGGGTGTCGCGGGGGCTGTTGACGTCGAAGGCGTAGACGCTGTCGTGCTCGGTGGCGGCGAAGACTACGTTGCGCTTGCCGAGGCCGGGGAGGGTGAGGGCAGGGACGTAGAGAGGTTGGGCGAAGACGTCGCCGTCGACCGTGCGGGTGTAAAGCTTGCCGAAGGTGCGGGCGTTGACGTTTGAGGGGGTGAGGATTTTTTCGTGGAGGGTGGCGCCCGTGCGGGCGTTGTTGTACTGGGCGGTGAGGACTTGCGCGCGGGCGGCTGGGGCGAGGCCGATCGTGAGGCAGACGAGGAGGCTGATGCGGGGAGTTGGCATGGGATGGCCCTCGGCGAAATCTTCGCACAGAATTGGGACGTGAGGGAATGGGTTTTGGTTAGGGAATCAGAGGGTGATTGTGGGCGGATGTCGACGCTTTGGAACGCATGACTTCGGGGGAGTGGCGCCATGAGAGTTGGAAGCGAAACCTCATGGTAGAGTTATCCAGATTTTATGGGGACTGTATTTTCCGGAGGCTTCGAAATGGAACGAGGTGCCGCGGTGTGTTCGTCCGCTGAGCTGGAAGGGTTTGTCGCCTTCCGTTGGGCGAGCGTCGGTGATCTGTATTGCGTTGTTTGCGTGCACTGGGAGTCTTCGTGCGCAGTGTCCAGATACAGGAGAGACGAAGGTCATCAAGCCGACTCAAGGCGGTGGCTACTACTTCTACAGGTTCCTGGGCGATAGCAGTTTTCGATATTTTCTTGACGGGAAAACGTTCTCGTTCAACGACAAGGATCATCCGGGAAGGACCTTCGTCTTTATCGATGACTTCGCCTACGAGTCCAATCTGACGAGTCGGTCCGACTTGGAAAATTATGTCAAGAGCTCAGACGACGTAGATATTCTTCGGTCCCAGGCGAAACATGAACAAGAGGATTTCAAGAGAATCGTTCCCTCGATGGTGATCACGGACTATGGGCCGTCTGCTTCTGAAGAATGCCGATGGAAGCGACGGCCGCTTGTTCTATCTCTGGAAAAAGGTAAATTCTGCCGGAGATAAAGAGACAACGCAATACCTGGTTTCGACTTTGATCAAGGGCGGAGTGGTTGTTTTGTCGGTGATGCCGCTGAAGGCTTCGCTTACTGAAGACGAAGTGTTTCTGCAAATCCGAACGTACACCTCACGTTTCGATATGTTGACGAGCGATCAATGTGCGCGAGCGCTTTCCGCGCCGACCTCTCGTTGACCTGAACGATCGGGAAGCGATGAACTGGGTGGGTGGTTTTGGGTCGAACGCGATAAACTAGAGGGATGGCAGAACACACGACAGGCTATACCGATGACCACGCGGCGGCGGGGTTGCAGACGAAGTTTCCGGCGATTGAGACTTGGGCGAACCAGTTTAAGGCGTACGAGATTTTGATTGATGATCCGGAGTTTACGAGCGTCTGCCCGAAGACCGGGCTGCCGGACTTTGGCGTGCTGACGATTCGGTATATGCCGCGGGAGAAGTGCCTGGAGCTGAAGAGCTTGAAGGAGTATCTGTTCACGTATCGGAACCTGGGAATCTTTCAGGAGAATATTGTGAACCAGGTGCTGGACGATGTGGTGAAGGCGACCGATCCGGTGTGGGCGGAGATCAAGGGGGATTTTCGGCCGCGGGGTGGGATCTCGACGGTGGTGACGGCGCGGTATCCGCGGAGTGAGGAGTGGAAGTAGCGGGCAAGAGGCGAAAGCCTTGACGCAAGGTGCGCGAAGTTAGCTAAGTTTCGCGAAGTGGGTCGTGGTATTCTCCGGCCATCATGAAAATTTCTGTTGCGGCTTTGTGGATGGTGGGTTTTGCTTTAACGCTGGGCAGTGTGGCTGCCGCGCAGAGTGCTCCTTCGGCGAAGGAAGCGGCGATGGTGAAGACGATTGATGCGGCTACGCCGGGGGCGGTGGAGCTGCTTGAGCGGTTGGTGGATATCAATAGCGGGACGATGAATCTTGCGGGTGTGGCGCGGGTGAAGGATGTGATCGCGCCGCAGCTTGAGGCGCTGGGGTTTACGGTGCGGTGGAATCCGATGGCGGCGCAGGATGGGCGCGCGGGGGATTTGGTGGCGGAGCATCCTTGCCCGATGGGGGCGGGGAAGTGCGGCAAGCGGCTGCTGCTGATCGGGCACATGGATACGGTGTTCGATGCGAACTCGCCGTTTCAGAAGTATGAGATTGTGCCGGGGACGAATGGGCGCGTGGCGACGGGGCCGGGGACTTGCGACATGAAGGGCGGGCTGGTGGTGATGCTCGATGCGCTGCGCGCGATGCAGGCGGCGGGGGTGTTGAAGGACACGGAGATCACGCATTGTGCTGAGCGGCGATGAAGAGGATGCGGGGCGGCCGATTGCGATTAGCCGGAAAGACATGATTGATGCGGCCAAGCATAGCGATGTGGCGCTGGAGTTTGAGAATGCGTTTCGCGATGGCGGGGTGGATGGGGTCGATGCGGTGAGGATTGGGCGGCGGAGTTCGATTACGTGGCATCTGGAGACGAGCGGGAAGAGCGGGCACTCGTCGCTGGTGTTTGGCGACAAGCTGGGGTATGGCGCGATCTATGAGCATGGCGCGGATTCTGGATGCGTTTCGGACGCAGCTGCGAGAGCCGGGGCTGACGTACAGCGTGGGGCTGGTGCTGGGTGGAGGGACTGCCGAGTTGGATAAGGAGAAGACGGGCGGGACGGCGAGCGGGAAGGCGAACATTGTGGCGCAGACAGCGCTGGCGATCGGCGACATGCGGACGGTGAGCGAGGAACAGACGGCGCGGGTGAAGGCGAAGATGGAGGCGATCGTTGCGCAGCATCTGACGCTGACGGATGCGAAGATTTCGTTCGACGAGGCGTATCCGTCGATGGCGGTGACGCCGGCGTCGGAGGCGCTGCTGGCGAAGCTGCAGCTGGTGAATGCGACGCTGGGATATGGGCCGGAGGAGGTGACGGATCCGACGCTGGGCGGTGCGGGAGATATTGCGTTTGTCGCGCCGTATGTTCCGGGGCTGGTGGGGGTGGGCGCGATGGGAACGGGGGCGCATGCGGTGGGTGAGGTGGTGTACCTGGATTCGATACCGAAGCAGGCGAAGCGGATGGCGCTGCTGATGTATCGGCTGTCGGAGGAGAAGTAGCGGGCAGCGTGAGGCGGTGGTGCGGCATCTGACGAGTTGCGGCGGGATTGCGCGTGGGAGGTTGCGATGGGATCGGAGACGGAGACAGTGATTGTGACGCAGAAGTTCGCGTCGGATGAAGAGAGCATCTACGACGCGCTGCTGGATCCGAAGACCGCGAGCAAGTTTTTGTTTGCGACGCCGACGGGAACGATGGTGCGCGCGGAGATTGATGCGCGGGTGGGTGGGCACTACGCGTTTGTGGAGCGGCGCGATGGGAAAGACGTGCTGCATACGGGCGAGTACCTGGAGCTGGTGCGGCCGCTGCGGATGGTGTTCACGTTTGCGGTGCCGGAGTATTCGAACGAGGTGTCGACTGTGGAGATTAATCTGGCGCACCTGGGGGAGGGGTGCGAGCTGAAGCTGATTAACAGCGGAGTGCCGCGGGAGTGGGCGGAGAAGACGCGCGAGGGGTGGGCGGCGATTTTGCTGAAGGCGCGGGATGTGCTGGCGGGGTAGAGGCGGTTGCGAAGCAGGATATTGCAGGAGCAGATTCCCCGAGGGAATGACAGAAAGAAAAACAAGGGCAACGGCAGGCTGATATCCTCGGCTCAGGATGACGACTGCCGCGACGACAACGAACAAGCCCCAGGATCGTTCGGTGAAGGGAGCGGTGGTGGCGCTTTGTCTGTTGACGGCGATGAACTTCGTCAACTACCTGGACCGGTACATTCTGCCGGCGGTGCAGGAGCAGATCAAGGGCGAGTTTCATCTTTCGGATAACCAGATTGGGTCGCTGACGCTGTGGTTTTTTGTGGCGTATGTGCTGTCGTCGCCGGTGACGGGATGGCTGGGGGACCGGTTTCCGCGCAAGCCGATGATTGTGATTGCGGCGCTGATGATTGCGGCGATGAACTTTTGGACGGCGAGCGTGCATAGCTATATGTCGCTGAACTTGCGGCATGCGGCGCTGGGGATTGGCGAGGCTAGCTTTGGGATCTTTGCGCCGGCGCTGCTGGCGGATTATTTTGCCGATGACAAGCGCAATGCGGTGCTGACGATTTTCAATGTGGCGATTCCGGTGGGGGCGGCGCTGGGGTATCTGTCGGGTGGCGTGGTGGCGGCGCATCATGGATGGCGGATGGCGTTTATTGTTTCGGCGATTCCGGGGGCGGTGATTGCGCTGCTGATTTTGTTCTTTATGCGCGAGCCGCAGCGGGTGGAGGGTCGAAGGAACGGAGAAGGTGGATAAGGCTTCGGTGATGTCGCTGCTGACGAACAAGGCGTACCTGTGCTCGATTATGGGGTATGCGGCGGTGACGTTTTCGCTGGGCGGGATCTCGTGGTGGATGCCGTCGTTTCTGCATCGCGTGGATGGGCGGTCGATTGAGGCGGCGGGGACGATCATGGGCGGGATCACGGTGGTGTGCGGGCTGGGTGGAACGGTGGTGGGTGGATTGCTGGCGCACTGGTGGTCGAAGAAGACGGCGAAGGCGCTGTACCTGGTGCCGGCGCTGAGTGCGATGCTGGCGGTGCCGCCGGCGGTGGTGTGTTTCTTTGGGCCGAAGACGCGTGACGCTGCCGGCGCTGGGGGTGGCGGTGTTTCTGGTGTTCCTGGGAACGGGGCCGGTGAATGCGGCGACGCTGAATGCGGTGCCGGCGCATCTGCGGGCGACGGCGATGGCGGGGCAGTTGTTTGCGCTGCATGTGTTTGGCGATGCGTTCTCGCCGAAGATTATTGGGATCGTGAGTGACCACTCGAATTTGCGGATGGGGCTGGGGATTACGCTGATCACGTTTGTGGTGGCGGCGGTGATCTTCTTTGTGGGGCGAAGTATGCGCCGCCGCTGACGCATTCGCTGGAGGGTGCGGCGGTTTGAACTGGCACGGTTTGCAGTTTTCATGTGACGGAGTTCTGGCGCGGCATCATCCGGACGGTGGCGTGGCTGATTGCGCTGGTGTGGGTGCTGCGGACGTATGACGTGATCCATCTGCTGCCGACGCTGCCGGATCTTACGATGGTGGATTGGGATGCGCTGCCGGAGGGGATGCCGACGCTGACGGTGGTGGTGCCGGCTCGCGATGAGGCGGAGAAGATTGCGCGCGACGATTGAGGCGCTGATGGTGGCGGATTATGCGGGGGTGCGGGTGCTGGTGGTGGATGATCGGTCGACCGATGGGACGGGCGCGATTGTCGACGGGTATGTGGAGGAGTATGCGGGGCGGCGGCCGGGTGCGCTGAGCGCGATTCACATTTCGGAGCTGCCGGAGGGCTGGCTGGGCAAGACGTTTGCGCTGATGGTGGCGACGGAGAATAGCGCGTCGGATTATTTGTTGTTTACGGATGCGGATGTGTTGTTTTCGCCGTCGGTGTTGCGGCGTGCGCTGGTGTGTGCGCAGGAGACGCAGGCGGACCACCTGGTGGTGATGCCGACGGTGCAGGTGAAGTCGCGGGGCGAGGGGATTGTGCTGGGGTTCTTGCAGGTGATGGGCCTGTGGGCGTCGCGGCCGTGGATGGTGGAGGACCCGAAGGCGCGGCGGGATGTGGCGGGGATTGGTGCGTTCAACCTGGTGCGGCGCGATGCGCTGAATGAGATTGGCGGATGGATGCCGCAGCGGCTGGCGGTGCTGGAAGACATTACGCTGGGGCGGCGGATGAAGGCTGCGGGGATGCGGCAGCGGATGGCGTTTGCGCCGGGCATGGTGCTGGTGCACTGGGCCAAGGGTGGGCATGGATTGCTGCTGCAATATGACGAAGAATTTGTTTTCGGCGTTCAACTTTCAGCCGCTGTTTGTGCTGCTGATGTGGGTGTGGATTGGTGTGTTTTTTCTGCTGCCGCTGGCGGGGCTGGTGTGGTGGGGAACGGTGCTGCCGGCGCTGGTGATCCTGTGCTGCATTGGCGCGACTGTATCGGGTGATGGGCGCGGTGAGCCGGATTGATGCGCGCTATGCGTGGCTGTATCCGCTGGGCGCGGTGGCGATGATGTTCGCGATGCTGCGGTCGATGGTGGTGGTGCTGGTGCGGCGCGGTGTGGTGTGGCGGGGAACGCTCTATCCGCTGCGGGATCTGCGCAAGCACAACAGCCCGTTTGTGTGGGAACGGGAGGCGCGGAAGAAACGGGATGAGGAGATTCGGGCTACGCGGGTGGCGAGGAGGCTGGCGGAGAAGGCTAAGAAGAAGAGATGCAAGGCTAAGGCTGCCGGAAAGGCCCACTGCGCGTGGGGCGGGCGTTCGCACGCCTTTTTATTGCTTCGCGTGGCCCTCCCGTTGGTCGGGATGGGGCGATGTGGAAGGGAGATTGCTTAGACTTCTACCAGTTGCTTGCCGTAGCGCTTCTGGACGTAGTCGTCGAGGATGACCTGGAACTCTTCGACGATGTGGTCGCCCTTGAGCGTGGTGGAGAGTTTGCCGTCGACGTAGACGGGGGCCTTCGGCTCCTCGAAGGTGCCGGGGAGCGAGATGCCGATGTTGGCGTGCTTGCTCTCGCCGGGGCCGTTGACGATGCAGCCCATGACGGCGAGCTTGAGCTCTTCGACGCCGGGGTACTGCTTCTTCCACTCGGGCATGGATTCGACGAGGTAGTTCTGGATGCGCTCGGCGAGCTCCTGGAAGTAGGTGGAGGTGGTGCGGCCGCAGCCGGGGCAGCTGGTGACCTGCGGCATGAAGCTGCGGATGGAGAGCGACTGCAGGATCTGCTGGCCGCAGCGGACTTCTTCGGTGCGGTCGCCGCCGGGGGTGGGGGTGAGCGAGACGCGGATGGTGTCGCCGATGCCGGCGAGGAGCAGCGGAGCGAGGCCGGCGGTGGAGGCGACGACGCCCTTCATGCCCATGCCGGCTTCGGTGAGGCCGAGGTGCAGGGCGTAGTCGCAGCGGCTGGCGAGCTCGGTGTAGACGTCGATGAGGTCGCGGACGCCGGAGACTTTGGCGGAGAGGATGATCTGGTCGCGGCGGAGGCCGTAGCGCTCGGCGGCGGCGGCGTTGTCGAGCGCGGAGACGACCATCGCTTCCATCATGACGTCGCGGGCGTCGAGGGGCTCGGCGAGTTTGGAGTTCTCGTCCATCATCTTGGTGAGGAGGGCCTGGTCGAGCGAGCCCCAGTTGACGCCGATGCGGACGGGCTTCTGGTGCTTGACGGCGACTTCGACCATGGTGCGGAAGTTGTCGTCGTCCTTGCGGCCGATGGAGCAGTTGCCGGGGTTGATGCGGTACTTGGCGAGGGCCTCGGCGGTGTCGGGATATTTGGCGAGCAGGAGGTGGCCGTTGTAGTGGAAGTCGCCGATGATGGGCGTGTTCCAGCCCTTGGCGCGGATGCCTTCGACGATGTAGGGGACGGCCTTGGCGGCGTCGTCGTTGTTGACGGTGATGCGGACCATCTCGGAGCCGGCGCGCGCGAGGGCGGCGATCTGCTGGACGGTGGACTCGACGTCGGCGGTGTCGGTGTTGGTCATCGACTGGACGACGACGGGAGCGTCGGAGCCGACGCGGATGTTGCCGATGGTGACGGGAACGGATTTTCTGCGGTGAATGGCTGGCATACACCTTGATTTTAGCAGTTTAGGGTCCGGAACGCTTTCGCCGTTTGGGGTGTTGCGATTAGCTGTCGAGGGGTGTTTCGGCGCGGTCCCAGGGAGGAAGGCGGTCGGTGTCGGCGATGGATTGCGCGGACACTTTTTCGTGATCGTCTTCGCGCTCAAGCAGTTGGCGGGTTTCGGACAGGGTGAGGAGGGTTCCGTCTACCGAGAATTCATACTCGCCGGCATTTTCAGGGACATGGAAGACGGACTCGACCTTATGGCCGTGGTCGCGAAGAAGCTTAACGATGAGATCGGTATCGATCATTGCGCATACACCTCTACAGGATTTGGATGCCGGCGACCGTTCGCGACGGCGACCGCGAAAATATTTTGTTGGGACGAAGGGTAGCACGCGGAGGGGCGGCGTGGCGTGCGGAATTCTGCGCCATGGAGGCGATGGGCGAGGGAATCTTCTTGAGGCCGGGGTGTTGGAGGTCAACCCCAGGTGAATTCGATGGGGGTCTCGATGTCGGGGTGGAGGCTCTTGTGGACCGGGCAGGTGTGGGCGGCGCGGACGAGTTTCTGCTGGTTCTCGGGGCTCACGGAATGAGGCACGTGGATATTTACGGTGAGGCTCCTGATCATGCGCGGGGCGGTGGCGGTCATCTCCTTTTCGACGGTGGCGGTGGTGCCGGCGATATCGATTTCGAGGGTGCGGGCCATGATGCCCATCACGGTGAGCATGCAGGTGCCGAGCGCGGTGGCCACGAGGTCGGTGGGGGAGAAGCTCTCGCCGCGGCCCTGGTTGTCCCTGGGGGCGTCGGTGTTGAGCTCGGTTGCGGAGGGGCCGTGCACGGCTTTGCAGTGCAGGTCTCCTTGATATTCGACTTGGATGGCGACCATGGGTGCTCCTGAATGGATGGCACGGGAGTAATCCGATGCGGAGCCAATAGGATACATCGCTGGTGGAGCGTGCAGATGCGCTCGCGCGGCATCGAGCCGAGGTTGTGAGCGGGTGGGCTTGAGGCTATCGATGCTTATGTTTATTTTGCGAGGACTACAGCGTCGATCTCCTCTGGGGTCTGGCCTTGCCCAAGCCTGATGGCGCGTCGCTCTGCATCCGGCTGGGCGATACCTGCTTCATCGAAGGCGCCATTGGTCTGAATGATTCGGGCGATGCAGCCTGTCCATCCAGTCTGGTGGCTGGCTCCAACCCCGGCGCCGGTGTCGCTGTTGAAGTACTCATAGAAGAGCACGTTGTCGCGCCAGTAGGGATCGGTCTGGAACTTCTCCGCGGCTCCGTAGACGGGCCGTCTGCCAGAACTGTCTTTGACGAACGTTCCGATGAGCCGCTCTGCCCAATACCTGGGCTACCTGGAACAAGGTCATGAGGTTGCCGGAGCCGGTTGGGCACTCGATCGTGAAGCTGTCTCCGTAGTACGCGCCAAGGCGCAGGAGCGAGGTATAGAGGAGGAAGTTTACCGGCATCCACTCCGGGCCTCGCCAGTTGGAGTTGCCGCCGAACATTCCGCTGTCGGAGTCGCCGGGGAGGTAGCCGACGAAATGCTTTTGTCCGCCCATGTCGAACTCAAGCGGATGCTCGCGGTGGTAGAGCGAGAGGGCGCGAATTCCGTGGGGACCAAAGAATTCTTTTTCGTCCAGCATGCTGGTGAGAATTCTTCGCAGCTTCGCTTCGTTCACGGTCGCAAGCAATCTTCTTCCGGCTACTCCTTTTGTGCCGGGCATGTGCAGATTCGCGGCGAGCTCCGGGTGCCTGTCATAAACAGCCTGGCGCTCCTGGCGAAGTTGGGAAGTTTGGCGAGGATGTCGTCCTCAAAGAGTGCCATGGTTGTCTCCAGGGCGCTGGCGCGACGGATACACGCGCCGAACGTGCAAAGACAACATGGTAAACCTAAAGGATTATGGTGCGGTTATCTAGGTGCGTCGTGCGTCTGCGATGGTTCGAGCGTAGCTAGCGGGGTCGAGGTTTGGCTGAGATCGGCGGTGCCTTGGAGGGGGTCGGTTTCGGTGAGGCGTGCGCCCAGCGATCGAGTGAGGTCGGGGATGTCGTAGTGGAGAAGGACGCCGGGGATGATGTCCTCGGGTGCTCCGATCGGCAGTGGGGCGGCGATCAAGCTGCGGTAGCTGGTGAGGACGTGGTCTATGGTGATGTGCTTGAGGCGCGGGTCAAGAACAGCGGCGTGCAGAAGTACGAGGCCCATGTGTCCGCTGCCGGCGGCCGTGATCTGGG
The DNA here is from genome assembly GCA_963821165.1 of uncultured Acidobacteriaceae bacterium. GTDB lineage: Bacteria > Acidobacteriota > Terriglobia > Terriglobales > Acidobacteriaceae > Granulicella. The sequence goes on along the minus strand of CAWGCQ010000001.1, from coordinate 619,393 downwards.
CAGGGTCGACATCCGGGCGGCTGGCGAGGTAATCGGAAATGCGTGCGACGTCGTCGATGCGCATGCCTACGAGGGTGCGGCTCACCAGGTCGGCGCGAAGGCTGAGTAAGTAGAAGGGACCGAGGATGGGCGACTTCATGGCTTCTGTGCCGGGAGACGACGGACGCGGAGTGATGGCGAGCACGATGTTGCCGGCGGCGGAGAGGGAATCGAAACGAGCCTTGTTTGAGCGGGCAATCGGACTATCGCGGTCGATGGAATTGGGCACGAGCAGGATGACGGCGGGGTGACGACCGGGGGTTGAAGGAACGTAGAGATTTCCATGCAGGTCGATTCCCGTGGTGGACCGAAGCGTGAGGTCGCCGGACTTTGCGGTCAACAGGGTTGGGTCGAAGGTCGAGGTGCCGGGGCGAAGCGATGTCTCTGTGGATGCACGAATTGCCTCAGCAAGTTTGTGTTCAGTTAGCGTTTGCGAGGCGGGTGGGAGGATCTTGGCGGCACGTTTCCGATTGAGGGTGAAGATGGTTTCGGAGCCGGGATAGCTGGTTGCGATCTGGCCGGTGGGCGTAACCTGCAACGCTCCCTTTGGGAGGCTCGCGGGCGTCCAGTTTGAGCTGGAGGCAATTGCAGGGGCGGCCGGTGGGAGGATGGGATGAGTGGCGTCGGTGCCGGGCTTGAGGTTGCGTATGAAGAACTCGACGATGTCGCCCATGAGCGGCGCGAGGGCGCCGTGGTGACCGGGGCCGGTGATGAACTGCAGCGCGGCGGTGGGCGGAATCTTGTTTGTGGTGTCGGCGTTGAGGGCAGGTTCGGTGGGGGTTGGTGGAACCGTGGGGGAGCCTGTGCCGATTGGGACGCCGGCGTTGTTGGGATCGAAGAGGGAGTAGAAGCGGCGGGCTTCGATGACGCTGGAACGCGCGCCAGCGAAGGGGAACATGTCGGAGTAGGTGGCTACCACCGCGGTTGGGCGGGGTGCGCGGAGTTCAACCCAGTCTGGCAAGTCGAGGCCTGACGCGATGAAGTGCGGCATGGACTGTTCGCCTTCCTGCGCTCCGATGGCCGGCAACAGTGCGTCGAAGTTGGTGATGTAGCAGGCGATGGCAGTGGCGGCGAGGCGCTGATCGAGCGCTCCGAGATAGGCGGTGATCGCTCCGCCGCCGGAGCAGCCGAACGCGCCGATGCGTTTTGGATCGACCTGGGGAAGGCTGCTGAGGTAATCGACGCCGCGTATCGCGTCCCAGAGCATGTAGCGATCGATCGTGTCGCCGATGAGCATGGGTTGCAGGCTTGCTTCGCCGTGTTCGCCGGTGGGACGCGTGGCCAGCGATTGATTGGGATCCTTGGGATCGGGATATTGAAGGCGTTCGCCTTCACCGATGGGGTCGTAGGAGAGAACGATGAAGCCGTTGCGAGCGAAGATGGCTGCGGAGGTGTAGTCGCTGACCTTGCCACTGGGGAAGTGGCCGGCAGAGATCAGAATGGCGGGAAGCTTTTGACCGGCAGGCTGTCCGTCTGGAAGGTAGAGCAGGGCCGGGATGTGAAAGCCGGGCTGGCTGTCGAGGATTAACTTCTGGATGCGGAAGCCGTCGGCCTGGGTGACTCCCATGAGCTTGACGTTGAGCGGGGTGCGCTGCGGGAGCGGGCCGATGAGGGATGTGATTTTTTTACGGACGATGGCCTGGCGATCCTCCGCCTCGGCGCGCGTGTGGATTGCGGCGACCTCGGCATTGCGGGTCGCGATGTACTTGGCTGCAATGTCGTCGAGGTAGGCGTTGAGTTGGGCGCGGCCGGCAGTGGATGCGTTGGAGGCGTCGTGCTGCGGGGCTGGGGCCGGCTGCGAGATGTTCTGTGCGGCGGCGACCTGGAGAACGATTGAAGCTGCGGCACAGATGCGAAGAAGGGAACGGATGGATTTCGGCATAGGACTCGGTGATGGTGGTTGTTTTGTGAAGCTAATTGCGGATGCTTTGATTGGGATTTTCCTGTCGCGCGTTTAATGCAGGACGTAGGGTTGGGCTGGTGCGGGAATTGGGGTGGGGATTTTGGTTGGTTGTAGAGGGGCGGCGTTGGAGAGGCCGGTTCCTGTTACGTTGCAGGTGTTGAGCAGGGCGCCGGTGTAACCGGTCACCCGGATGTTGCGCAGGACGGCGTGCTTAATATTTGCGAGGAAGATTCCTTTGCCGCAGGTGCCGCTTATGTTGGTGAGGGAAAGCCCTTCTAGCGGCTTGGCGGGATCGATTCCAACTCCATCGACGAGGATGGGCACGTCGGTGACACGAATGTTGTTGAAGTTGAAGTTTCGTATGGTTGGGATTCCATCCTCTCCTGGAATCGCGAATTCATCCTGTTTGCCGCTGTCCAGGATGTTGAAGCGGAGAAAGCCTTGCTGTGCTCCGGATACATCGAGGTCGCTCATGTAGATGTTTTCGATGAAGGCGCCTCGTCCTGGACGGCTCTTGATATAAATCGCAAAGGTTCTCGCGCCTGTGCATTTGCAATGGTCAACGTAGACGTTGCGAATGCCGCCGGAGGTTTCGCTGCCGATGCCGATGCAGGCCCAGTGCGCGTCGGCGAGGGTGCAGTTGCTGATGCGCACGTCTTCTGTGGGTCGATGAATTGCGTAGCCTTCGGCGCCGCGGCCGGACTTGAGCGAGATGCAATCGTCTCCGGTGGCGAAGGTGCAGCCCTCGATTACCACGTGCTTGCAGGAGTCTACGTCGATACCGTCGGCGCCGCCGCGCACTGTGACATTGCGGAAGAGGACGTTGTCGCAGTAGACGGGATGGATCGACCACATATCGTTTTGCTCGGTGACGCAGTCTTCTACGCGGAGGTGGCTGCAGTTGATGAATTCGAGCAGGGCCGGGTGGCGCAGTCCGTTCTGCGCATCCATGCGGCCTTTGATGGCGGGGTTGCCGACGATTCTTCCCGTGCCCGTGATGCCGATGTTGGTGGCGTCCATCGCGGATATCAGACCGATGTAGCCCTTGACCCAATGGCCTTCCCAACGCACCTGTGTGAGTGGGTAGTCGGCGAGGTTTGGCGAGCCGAGCAGGGAAGCGCCTGCGTCAAGGTGCAGGGTCGTGTTGGAGCGCACCATGATTGCGCCTGTTAGGTAGTCGCCGGCTGGAACGAAGGCCTGACCACCGCCAAGGACGCTGCAGCGATCGAGGGCCTGTTGAATCGCTAGCGTGTCGTTGGTCTTGCCATCACCGACGGCGCCAAAGGCTTTGATATCGAGAGTGAGCGAGATGGCGGCAGGCGCCTGGTGGCTCGGCAGAGGCGCGCTGCGCTGGAGAGATTGCGCGTAGCAGACAACAGCGGGAGCGCGGCCAAGGGTGCTGGCGGCGGATTGAAGAAATTTGCGGCGGTCGGTTTGCATGCTCGGCGCATCTGCTCAACAACGGCTCCTCTTCGAATCTGGGGCTCATGGCGCTTCCTGTGTTTGGTTGCTGCGCTGTGCGGCCACCCAGCGGATGAGTTCCTTGCCTGCTGCGAAGTTGTCGCCTGACGGGTGGTCTTTGCGGCCGTCGGTGTATTCGTTGTAGAGCCAGGGGTCTACGACCGCGAGAACGGTACCCTTGCCGTATTTTGCGGTGGCGATGACGATGTCGTTGCGATCGGTAACGAGGGCGCGGGCTGGAGCGGAGACGGAGATGGTGCAGGTGTCCTTCATATAGAGCACGTGGGGTGAGTGAAAGAGATCGCCGTCGGGCTGCACTGGAATCTCTGCGGCGGCGTAGTCGGTGCCGACGACGTGATGGGCCAGGACCGCATTGAAGTGAATGCCGAAGCGATCTGCAATGTTGTTGAAGTGCTCGATGTCTGCGTTGGCGGGGTCATTTTCGAGCAGAAGGAGAATGCCTCCGCTCTGTACCCATGCTGCGAGCTCCTCGCCGTCGCGCGGGGTTGCGTAGTGCGGGTGAGGATTCTTCGCCAGGTTGTCTGGCGAGGCGATGACATAGACCTGCGCGTGCTTGAGGTTCGATGCGGTTGGAGCGGTGTAGAGCGTGCCGAGCGTCGCGCCGTCACGCTTAAAGAGGTGGCCGAAGAGGGAGTAGCCGTCGTTCGAGAAGTCGTTCCACTTGTAGTGGAAGTATTCGGTTTGTCCGGCGGCGTTCTTGCGCTGCTGGCTGTTAAACCATGCATCGACGAGCACGGTGTCGCCGCGGAGGTCTAGTTGCCTCCGGCGCGTCTTCCATCTCTGTTGCGGCCAGGAGGAACGCGCCAACGCCCTTGGGATCGTTGCTGCCGAGCGGCGCGTGAATGTAGTAGCTGTAACTGCCGTCGCGATAGGGAGTGCCGCCGAGACCGACGGCCTTGACGGTGTCGGTGAGAGTGACGGAACCGTTGGCGCTGGTGTGCACAAACTTGTCGAGAATTTCCTGCCAGCCTCGTTGTGCGTTGATGGAGTAACTCTCGGGAAGATATCCGAGCCGGACACCCTTCTGGAGGGCGTAGACGAACATGCAGGCTGCGGAGGACTCGAAGTAGTTGCCGTCTTCGCTGGGCTTGTCGAGTACCTGGTACCAGAGGCCTGTGCGCTTGTCCTGGACGCGCGTGATTGCCTCGGCGGTGCGGTTGAGGATCGCGATGAGTTTGGCCCGGCCGGGATCATTCTGCGGGTAGTAGGGAAGCGTGTCGACGAGCGCCATCATGTACCAGCCCATGCCGCGCGCCCAGACGATGCGCGATGCTCCAGTGCTGGGGTTGGCCCAGCGCTGTTGCCGCGATTCGTCCCACGCGTGATAAAGGAGGCCTGTCTTTGGATCGCGCGCGTGCGCTTCGATGAGGGTGAACTGGCGGGTGATGTCGGCGAAGTCCTGCGGCTCCTGAAAGACCGAAGCGTATTCGGCGTAGAACGGCTCGGCCATGTAGAGGCCGTCGAGCCACATCTGATTGGGGTAGATTTTCTTGTGCCAGAAGCCGCCGGAGGCGTTGCGTGGTTGCACGGCCAACTGATTGCGGAGTAAGACTGCGGCCTTGTAGTAGCGAGCGTCCAGCGTGACGCGGTAGAGCAGGAGCAACTCGCGGCCCAGCGCGATGTTGTCGAGCGTGTCGGCGGAGGCGTCGTAGGTGGGAATGGACCCGTCGGGCAAGACGAGCGCATCCATGGACTGCTTGATGGAGCGAAAGTAGGCGTCGTCAGCGGTGTTGTACCAGACGGCGTCCATCCCGTTGAGGAGCGTTGCAAGCTCGTAGTTCCACTTGAGCGGAGCGGTTGGATTATCGCCATGGTTGAGATTGAGGGCGATGGCGGTGTCTGCCATGCGCTGAGACCACGGGAGATTTTGTGCGACGGCGACGTGACAAAGGGCGAGCGAGAGAATCAGGACGACCGCGTGGGAGGGGGTGATGCGGAAGGGGCGCATTGGTGTCTTCGCTGGCATGAGGTCCAATGTAATTGGACGCTCATGATGGGTGGAAAAAAGCGGCGCGAAACTCATTGAGCTTCGCGCCGCTTTCGAGTTGAGGTTGGGTTAGAAGTTGATGTGGCCCGCGAACTGGAACTGGCGGGGGTTGTTTGCCTGACCTGCTACTGTACCCAGACTCGAGGAGCCGACCGAACTGCCAATGGAGCCGTCTGCAGTGGTAGCCGGACTTCCGAACCAGACATGGTTGACCGCATTGAAGACAGACGCATCGAAGACGAACTTGACGCGGCCGTTCTTCCAGATGTTGAAGGTCCGGCGGAGGCTGGCATCGATGTCGTAGTTGCCGGGTCCGCGGAGTCCATCAGGAGCCGTGCGCGCTACGTTACCGATGTATGGTTCGGGCGACCTCCACGAAGGCGGCCGGGTTGATGTATTGAATCGATGACAAGGTGGTACGGGTAGCGCCCTGTCCCCACTTGCCGTTCTGACGCGCCGAGCCGGTAAAGCTCGGGTTGTAGCCTGGCATGCAGGTTCCCTGTCCGGTGAGGCCGGTGCAGGCCGCGCCGGTTAGCGCCAGCGGATTGCCCGAGACATACGGTCAAGATGCCGGAGAAGCGCCAATCACCTGCGATGGCGCGCACAATCGCGTTGCCACCGCCGATGTGGCCTTTGCCGAAGGGCAGATCGTAGTTGCCGGTCACGACCAGGTTCTGCGGTTGATCCTGCGTGCTGAGCGAACGCTCAATGCGGTCGATCGGATAGGCCTTGCCGTTGTTGTAGCCAGCACGCCGGAGGGAATGGCGTAGCCGGTGCGGAAGGTACCCACATCGTCGATCGTCTTGCTGTAGGTGTAGCTCAGCATGAAGCTGAAGCCGTGGCTGAACCGCTGCTGGACGAAGATTTGTAGAGCGTTGTAGTTGGAGTTGCCGACCGCGGGGAGCTGATCCACCAGGCCGGAGTACTGCGGGAAGGCGGTGAGCGCGCGGGCCACCGTGTATCCCTGAGAGGCAGTGCCATTGAAGCTGGCGTACGGCAGTGAGGTTCCCGCAGGCATGTTCGTCGTTGCAGCTGAGCCGAGGACGGTTGTGCCGAGCGAGAGCCATTTCGGATCGAGTTGATTGCTCCAGTAGCCACGCGGGCTGCCGGTCGGCACCAGGAAGTGACCCTGGTTGCCTACGTAGCTGATCGTGGCTGTCATGTCCTTGGTAACAAGAACCTGGTAGCCGAATGACCATCCTTCGAAGGTGGGTGTGCGTCCGCCGTAGTAGGGATCGAGATACGCAAGGCTCGAGGAGACCTTGTAGGGCGAGACGGCGTTGGTGGAGTAGTAGGTTGCGTACGAGGCATTGAAGACCGGCGGCGCGCAATGGTGCTGGTTCCGAACGCCGTGTTGGCAAGGCCCGCGCCGGTGAAGTACGGGCTGTTGTTGAGATAGAAGGCCGGCAGAGACAGACCTTCGACTGGTTGGATTAGGCGATGCAGCATAGCCCAGTTCCATGTTGCTTGAGGGCAGCGTTGTCTGGCCGCCGGAGGTACCGCCGCCGTGGCCATAGTAGATGCCGTAGGAGCCACGCATCACGATGCGGTGGAGTACATCTGCCAGGCAAAGCCGAGACGAGGACCGTAGTCCTTGTAGTAGGTCTTCAGCGGCGTCGTGCAGTTGCAACCGTCCGTTCCATTGCCAGCGAACTGGAGTATGCCGGGCGAGCCAGTGACGGGGTTGGTGGCCGTCGGGTTCAGGAAGGAGAAGCGGTCCTCCAGCTTCGCGGAAGGGCGGCATGACATCCCAGCGCGAGCCCGATGTTGACGGTCAGCTCTGGGAGTCACCTGCCAGTCGTCATTGGCATACAGGGCAAAGGGACGGTAGCGCGATCCGGTTTCCTGCGCAATCGGCGCGTACTCCGTGTAGCTGCCCGAGTCCACGGCACCGAGCAGGTAGCTTGCGTAGGGCATGGCCAGTGCTGGTCTTCGCCGCCGCCGAAGCGCCGCTCACCTGCGCCGTTTCGTTCAGGCCGAAGTTCAGCGTGGCGATGGTGCTGCCGGTGTCGGCAGTAGACGTAGTTGTACTCCATCCACTCAACCTGGCCGCCGAAGGTGAAGGAGTGACGCCCCTTGATCCACTGCACGTTGTCCAGCAGCGTAAAGGCATTGGTGTTGCCGACGTAGCCGGACTGCGGACCCCATGGAGCAAAGGTCTGCGGACCGCCGGTGAACTTCTCGTAAGGGAAGCTGCCCGAAGCCTGGCCGGTGGGAAGGTTGGTGATGCCGGCAGCCGAGGCTGCGAACTCCGGGATTCCATACGTCGGGTTGTTGTCCGGCGAGTGGTACTGTGCCGCGCCCCACTTGAACTGGTTCACGAGGTTGTTGTTGATGACGTAGGTATCCTCCAAGATCACGACCTTCGAGATTGGCGCGTAGTTCTTGGCGTACAGGTAGGGCAGCGGAGCTACGTTGGTTGTCTGGCTGCCCGCAGGACCGACCAGACCCTGGCGGCCCATGGCGAAGATGACGCTCGCCTTGATGCTTGTCGCTGATGTTGAAGTCAAAGCGATCCGCGGTGGACCAGTTGTTGAGACCCCACTGGTAGGAGCCCCAGTAGTTGTTGGTAAGGTTGGAATTGCTGGGCGCCGGCATGAACTTCTGCAGGTACTGCGCAATGGGCGAAAGCTCGTTCTGAGGAATGACGTTGGCGATCACTGGGCCGGTGCCGCAACCAGTGCTGGTATAGCTGGCGCCCGTGAACTGTGTGCGCGAATAGCTGCCGCCGGTCTTCGACCTGCGTGGTGGGATCGTAGATGTTCTGGCCGACCGCGGAGAAGTCGCCGCACAGCTCAGCGGGCGTCGGGATGGTTTGCACCTGGGGCTTGGTCAGCGTCGAGTAGCGGAATCCCGAGTAATTGCCGAAGAGGAAGATCTTGTTCTTCCAGATGGGCAGACCGATGGTCATGCCGTACTCGTTCATGTGTTCTGGCGGTTTGTAGTACGTGCCGGCAAGCTTCGCATTGGGATAGTTCGCCGGATACTGCGCGGGGATGAAGCCGGCAGAGTCGAGCGCCGTGTTGCGGAAGATGTCGTAGAAGCTGCCGTGAATCTGGTTGGTGCCGGACTTCATCGTGAAGTTTTCAACGCCAATGCCCTGGTACTCCGGCGAGTAGCCGGTTGTCTTGAGCTGGAACTGATTGATCGTCTCGACGGAGAAGGCCGGCCAGATGAAGCGCGGATCGCCGGCGGTCGAAGCCGACTCCAGCGGAACGCCTTCGACGTACATGGTCGTGCCGCTCGAGTAGCCATTCACCACCATCGGCTCGTCCGATTCGTTGTTCTTGATCTCGTTGTTGGTCGCGCCCGGCATCATGATGGCGTAGTCGGTCACGCGCCGCTGATCGGTGCTGACGCCGTTGGCGCCGCCCATCTCGAGCGGCAGGGACGTGTAAGCCTCATGCTCCATGGTGGCGCCGAGGGTCGCGTTTTCCGTCTCCAGCGGCGGCGGCGCTGCAGTCACCGTCACCGTCACATCCGTCGCGCCCGGTTGCAGCGCAGCGTCGAGCGCCAGCACCTGCATGCCGTTCAGCTGGAGCTTCTCGCGCAACAGCGTCTTAAATCCCTTGGCGCTGATCTTGACCGTATACTCGCCCACGTCGAGCGGCGAAATGTTGTAACGGCCGTCGGAGTTGCTGGTGCGAACCATCTCTGCGCCGGTGGCGACATTCCGTGCCGTAATCTTGGCGCCCGGAATGACGCGCTCCGGTGGAATCCGTAACCGTTCCCTCGAATCGTTCCGGAGCCGCCGATCTGTGCCAGCGCTACTGCGGGTAGAAAGAGCATCAGCACTGCACAAACGGCGACGAGCGCCTGCAGAGCAGACTCGGCGCAGCATGGTTGGCCAGGATCGGAGACTTATTTCTCCGAACTCTGGAATGACCGGCGTCTCTCGCCGCTCTTTGATTGGTCCTACCACTTCATCTTCAAACTTATTGATCTTTGGCATTTGCGCTGGCTTCCATTTTCGTTCGGAGTTCACCCTGTTTCGGCGAAGTTATAAATTCATGGGATTCTCTATCTGCTCAGTAACGGTTGTCAATGCTGACTTTTAGGGCGCTACGGTCCCCCGACGAATATCGCGGGAACGTCTTGCCGGTTATGGGTGGATTCGGGATCTGAAACATCATTGAAGAAACACAACCGAGTCTTGAATTGTTCCGAACACAGTTCTATTCAGGCCTTACCGATGCGGCTGTCACGGCGCATCACACTCATCTGAACCCTTTCGGGATCTTTACTTCGTACAATCTGGCAACGTAGCCAAATGATGACCGGAATAGTAGGCTCACCAATCAGTGATCGTCAACAGCTAAATTTCAATTGAGGAAAACCAGCTTACAGGCGTCCACGGTAGACCCAACCATCTCTCTTCGTGTGAGAGGAAACGATGGGAAAAACTAGGGTCTTCTGGAAGAAGATGGTTTGCATCCACAGGAGGAGCGAATCATCATATTGCCGGTCACCACTACGTGAACCGGCTTCTCTTTTGAGCCTGATGTGCGCACTAGCAGCTGCTGAAATGCGAGGCGGGCAAACTGCTCGGCAGGCTGCGCCAACGTCGTCAGCGGGGGATGGATGAAGCTCGCGAACTCCATATCGTCGATTCCGATAAACCCGATTTCGCTGAGCGGAATGTGGCTGTCTCGCAACGTCGAAAGGATCGCAAGTGTGACCGAATAGCTCATCGAGAGGATGGCGGTCGCCGGCTCACGTTTCCTCTGCAAAGCTGCGCTCAGATCCTTCCGGAGCTGCTCCGAGTCATGCCAGACGATCATCTCCGCGTGCTTTCCGGCCGCTTCCATCGCCTCCTTGTACCCCTTGAAGCGGCTCTGCAGCGGCTGCAACTTGTAGGGTGCGTTCACCGCGACGATGTGAGAATGGCGATGGCCCAGCAGATGCTCGGTAGCCTCACGTGCTGCTTTGTAATTGTCCAGCAGCACCGAATCGACCGCACTACCCAGGGAACGATCGAAGGCGACGACCGGTGTATCGCCAAGCAGAGCGCGTACTTGCGCAACGTTGGTTTCCGCGGCTGGAACGAGGATGATTCCATCCACCTGCGAGCGCTTGAGCGATGCCAGTTGCTCCTGCTGAAGCTTCGCTTCCTCCTGGTGAGTGAGCAGCATCACGGTGAAGCCGCTGATGCGAGCTTCGGTCTGAATGGTACGAATGGCATTGCCGAAGAACACATTGTTGACATGCGGAAACAACACGCCGAGCGTCCGGGTTCGGCCGACTCTCAGGCTGCGAGCCAGCGTGTTTGGCTCATATCCCAGCTGTGCAATCGCAATCTCGATCCGTCTCGCAACCTCCGGACTGACCGACTTGCCCCCTCGCACGTGCCGCGAGACGGTCGATGACCCGACGTTCGCCGCGCGTGCCACGTCAATGATGGTAGGGCGTTTCGTGTCTTTCATGCTGAACGATACTAACAGCACTTCGCGTATTCGAGTACGCACGCAAGCCTTGCTCATGCATTCGCACTTACCTTGACGTGGATTGATTCTGCTTGCTACTATCGGCTGGATCTGGCAACGTTGCCATGAATTGCAGCCCAACGACGATACCGAGCGTTTGTTTCGATCCCTGCGCGGAATGTCGCACCGGCCCTTATGTCGAGGAGAGATTCTGATGAAACCGATGCTGAGAGCCGTGCTGCTGATAGCCGCAGGTGTGGGATTCGCGGCCAATGCGCACGCGGCAAAGGTTTGCGCTGTGCGACAGTACGGAGCGAAGGGGGATGGAGCTACGAACGACGCGGTGGCGATTCAGAAGGCGATCGATGATTGCAGCGGGGTGCACCCAGGGACGGTTCTGCTTGACGGTGGCGTGGTGTTTGTGTCGTCGCCGCTGATTTTGAAGAGCCATGTGACACTGCGGATTGCGGAAGGGACTACGCTGGCGGGCAGCACGAATCATGCCGATTACCCTGACAAGGAAGAGTTCAAGGACAAGGGCAAGCAGGCGCTGTTGACGGCAACCAACGCTGAAGACGTGACGATCGAAGGGTCGGGCGTGATCGATGGAAGAGGCGAATCGTGGTGGGACAAGCCGCATGATCCGCGGCCTCGGCTGATCGTTTTCGATCACTGCAGGCACATTCGTATGCGCGGGGTGACGGTGGAGAACTCGCCGATGTGGCAGATTGTCCCGTACTACTCGGACGACGTGACCTTTACGAATATGAAGATATTGGCGCCGCAGCGTTCGCATAATACCGATGGCATCGATCCGTTCTCGTCTTCGAATATCGTTATTGACCACCTCACGATTGATACCGGTGACGATAACGTGGCGATCAAGAGTGGGCAGCCGGATTCTCCCGGGCCCGATGCGCCGTCGCGTCACATCGTGATCACAGACTGCACGTTTCTGCATGGACATGGGCTTTCGATTGGAAGTGAGATCGCGGGCGGTGTGCAGGATGTTCGGGCAGAGCGCATCCATTTCAAGGGTACCGACCAGGGTGTCAGGGTGAAGTCGAATCGTGATCGCGGGAATGCTGCAATCGGCCACTTTCTCTTTCGCGACATCACGATGGAAGACGTTCATACGCCGATCCTGATCAGCGAGTTTTATCCCAAGGTTCCGGAGACGATCAGCGAAGAGAAAGTTACGCGGCTGACTCCGTTTTTCGACGACATCACGATTGAGAATGTAACGGCAACGGGCGCTCAACAGGCAGCGCTGATTGTGGGATTACCGGAGTCGCCTATTCGGAACCTTAAGCTGATCCACGTTCATCTATCTGGAGAGACGGGTGCGATTGTGAAGTATGCGGATGTGAACGCAACCGATTTCACAGTGACTGCGGCGCATGGTGTAAATGTACAGATCGGTCCCGGCGTGCACGGAAACCTGAAGTGACGCTAAACGACTATGAGGCCGCAATGTTCAATCGCGATGGGTGCAAGCGACTTCTGGACGGGGACGACGCATGCGCAGGACGTTCCTGTGCGGGCCTCGCCTGAGTTGACGGGCTTGTAGTGATCTGGTGTGCCTTCGTGTGGCAGCCAAGCATCTTTGGACAACTGTAGAAAGCAGTTGCTTTGCGTGAACTGGTAGAGGAGAAAGACATGAAACAAACGCTGACACTTCCGCGATTTTCGATTGGAGTGGGGGATCGTTTTGGAATGCAGGCGAAGGCGCAGTTGCAGGCATGCATTCTGGCGCTGGATGCTGGAGTGGAAGTGGCGCCGGTTTGGAACAAGTCCAATCGCGAGCATGTGATCATCGGGTCGGAGCCCAGCGCGGTTCGGGTTGCAGCAGACCTTGCGGTGAAGGAACTGCATTGGAGCAAGCCTTACTTTGTGGATGCAGATCACGTTCAATTGAAGACGGTGGATCGGTTTATTGAGCCCTGCGACTTCTTCACATTGGACGTCGCAGACATGATCGGGCAGCCGGCGCACGCGATGGACGTCGACGCGTTTATTGCGCGGCATGGCGAATTGATTGGCAAGGTAGTGATCCCGAATGTGGATGCGCCGTTCGAGGTGGATCGAGACTACCTGCGGAGTGTGGCAAATAGATTTCTGGCGGCGGTGAAGGAGGCTGGAAGGATCTATCGCTTGATTGAGAGGCGCAAAGGCGAGGGGCAGTTCGTGTCTGAGATTTCGATGGACGAGACGAATACTGCGCAGACGCCGGTTGAGTTGCTGATCGTATTGGCAATGATTGCTGATGAAGGGATTCCGATCCAGACGATTGCGCCGAAGTTTACGGGGCGATTCAACAAGGGCGTGAATTATGTCGGCAATGTGGACGAGTTTGCGCGCGAATTCAACGAAGATATTGCGGCGATTGCCTATGCCGTGGAGAGATACGGCCTGCCCGCGAATCTGAAGCTGAGCGTGCATTCGGGCTCGGATAAATTTTCGATTTATCAATCGATCCATGAGGCGGTGCGGCGTTCCGGTGCGGGTGTGCATTTGAAGACGGCTGGGACGACCTGGCTGGAGGAGCTGATTGGATTGGCGGAGTCGGGCGGGGATGGCCTTGCGGTTGCGAAGGAGATTTATGGTGAAGCGTTCGCGCATGCCGATGAGTTGACCGCACCGTATGCGACGGTGATCGACATTGATCGTTCGGTGTTGCCGTCCCCGGACGAGGTGAAGGGCTGGAGTAGCAAGCAGTTCACGGATGCGTTGCGGCATGATGGAACGAATGCGGCGTATAACCCAAGCTTTCGTCAGCTACTCCATGTTGGGTTCAAGGTGGCGGCGAAGATGGGGCCGCGATACCTCAACACGCTTAAGGAAAACGAAGAGGTTGTGGCGCGGAATGTGACGACGAATTTGTTTGAGCGACACATCCGGCCTGTTTTTCTGGGGATGTGAAGTGGCTGACCGTGCTCCAGTGATCTCCGAGACGTTGAGAGCAATGTTGGCTGCGGTGGAGTCGGAGGCCGGGGTCATCGCGGCGATCGCGACTACGCCTGGTTGTTTCATACCGCATTGAGTCAAAAGCTTTTACACGAGAGCGACAGGGACAGGGAGCTGCTGACACGGACGCCTACGGGGGCGTAATTGTGGCGAAATGGTGGCCCGGGCAGGAGTCCTGACGCAGAGCGTGGCAGGGAAATCAGTGGTTAAATGGTGGCCCGGGCAGGAGTCCTGACGCAGAGCGTGGCAGGAAAATGAGTGGCGAAATGGTGGCCCGGGCAGGAGTCCAACCTGCGACCTTCGCGTTAGGAGTGCGCTGCTCTATGCAACTGAGCTACCGGGCCACTTGAGGAAGCTCTGAGGAACACGACGAATTGGCCGCGACACCCCAGCTTAGTGTATCGCGGACGGCAACTCGGGATGAGAAAAGCTGTTGACAGCGATGGGGCAGCGTAAAATCAAAACCGTGCCGAAGTACTCCATCGTCGTGCCGTTTCATAACGAAGAAGAGAACGTCACCAAGCTCTACGACCGCGTGAAGGGCGTGATGGAGCAGGTGGGTTCGAGCTTCGAGCTGGTGTTCGTCGACGATGGATCGCGCGATCGCACGTATCGGCTGCTGGAAGAGATTGCGGCGGTGGATTCGCGGGTGCTGCTGGTGAAGCTGCGGCGGAACTTTGGGCAGACGTCGGCGCTGGCGGCGGGGTTCGATCATTCGTCGGGCGAGTACATCCTGGCGATGGATGGCGATCTGCAGCACGATCCGGCGGAGATCCCGATGTTCCTGGCCAAGCTGGAAGAAGGCTACGACGTGGTGAGCGGATGGCGCGCGCAGCGGGCCGACAACATGGTGCTGCGGCGCGTGCCGTCGCGCGTGGCGAACTGGATGATGGCGCGGCTTTCGGGCGTGGACATTCACGATTTCGGAACGACGTTCAAGGCGTATCGGCGGGACGTGATCCAGAACATTCCGCTGTATGGCGAGATGCACCGGTTCATTCCGGCGCTGGCGAGCTGGTATGGCGCGAGCATCTGCGAGGTGGTGATTACGAATCCGGCGCGCGAGTCGGGGCAAGAGCCACTATGGGATCTCGCGGACGTTTCGGGTGTTCTTCGACCTGCTGACGATTCGATTTCTGCTGAAGTACATGACGCGGCCGCTGCACTTCTTTGGCACGTTTGGCGCGTTGGGCGTGTTGGGCGGCGGAGGCATTGCGACGTGGCTGCTGCTGCACAAACTGTTCTCCGGCAACAATGTGATGGATGAGCATGCGCCGCTGTTTACGATTGCGGCGGTGATGATCCTGGCGGGAATTCAGTTGATTGGCGTGGGGTTGCTGGGCGAGTTGCAGGTGCGCCACTTCTTTACGCAGTCGCAGAATACGCCGTATGCGGTGGACCGCATTGTGCGGATTCGGCCGTCGGAAGAGAGCATGAGCCGGTAGAGCTGCTGAGCGAAGTAGACGAGGATAGGAACGAACGATGCGAGCGATACAGATCAAGACGACAGGCGGGCCCGAGGTGATGGAGCTCGTCGAGCTGCCAACCCCGAAGCCCGGCGCGGGACAGGTGCTGGTAAAGATTGAAGCAGTCGGGCGTCAACTTTATCGACACGTATCTGCGTGAGGGACGATATCCGGCGGAGCTGCCGTTTATTCCCGGGCAGGAGGCGGCGGGAACCGTGGTGGAGCTGGGCGATGGCGTGAGCGGTTTCGCGGTGGGCGATCGCGTGGCCTGGAATGGAACGCGCGGAACGTATGCGGAGTTTGCGTGTGCGCCGGCTGCGGATCTGTTGAAGATTCCCGAGGGGATGAGCTTTTAGCAGGCCGCGGCGGTGCTGCTGCAGGGGCTGACGGCGCACTATCTGTCGCACGATACGTATGCGATTCGGGCGGGCGAGACGGTGCTGATCCATGCGGGTGCAGGCGGCGTGGGCTTGCTGCTGACGCAGATGGCCAAGCGGCTGGGAGCGCGGGTGCTGACGACGGTTTCGACCGAGCAGAAGGCGGAGCTCTCGCGCGTGGGCGGGTGCGGACAAGGTGATTCTGTATACGATCGAGAGCTTTGTGGAAGAGGTGAAGCGGCAGACGGATGGAGATGGCCTGCCGGTGGTGTATGACTCGGTGGGCAAGACGACGTTTGAGGATTCGCTGAAGTGTCTGCGGCCGCGCGGGCTGCTGGCGCTGTATGGCGCGTCGAGTGGAGCGGTGCCGCCGATGGATCCGATACGGTTGATGGCGGGTTCGCTGTATCTGACGCGGCCGACGCTGAAGGATTATGTGCGCAGGCGGAGTGACCTGGAGCGCCGAGCGGCGGATGTGTTTGGCTGGGTGGCGCGCGGGGAGCTGCAGGTGAGGATTGGCGCGACGTATCACCTGGAAGATGCGGCGCAGGCGCATCGAGACCTGGCGGGGCGCAAGACTACGGGCAAGGTGTTGCTGACGATTTGAGGCGAGCTTGCGAGGCTATCCAAGGGGGGTGCGCATGGCGATAGACGGGGTTGTGATTCGCCGGGCGACGGAGGAGGATGTGCCGGCGTTGCATGCGCTGATCGAGGCGTCGGTGCGCGGGCTGCAGGCGAATGACTATACGCCGGCGGAGATTGAGGGCGCGCTGGGGCATGCGCTGGGGCTCGATTCGCAGCTGGTGACGGATGGGACGTACTTTATTGCCGAGGTTGGGGGCGAGATGGTGGCCAGCGGCGGCTGGAGCTATCGCGCGACGCTGTGCGGGAGTGATGGGATGACCGGGCGAGAGCCAGCGAGCCTGGATCCGGCGACGGACGCGGCGAAGATTCGCGCGATCTTTGTGCATCCTGGCTGGGCGCGCCAGAGGGTTGGGGAGCCTGATGCTGGCGCACTGTGAAGCGGCAGGCGCGGGAGGCGGGATTCACGCGGCTGGAGATGGGATCGACGTTGACCGGGGCGCCGCTGTACCGGCTGCGTGGCTATGTGGCGCAGGAGAGGATCGCGATTCCGCTGCCGAATGGCGAGGCGCTGCCGATTCTTCGGATGACCAAGGATGTCTGAAGGGTAATGACTTGCGCGTTAGGATTACGCCTTTTGGGATGTTACCAAGGGCTTAGATACCGGTTACGCGCGTGTGACATAGGTATACCTTGAGCATATGACGGCCCTTGAGATTGACAACATCGCTCGCAATTGGATCCGTTACCAAGAAGCCTGGGAACGGGGTGGTGGTCCCTGCCGCGAATGTACCGCGCTGCAGTGGGCCTATAACGCAGTAGACGACATGGTTATCGATCGACCGGAGGAAACCTGGCAGCTGATGCTTGCGGTTCGTCGAATCAACCAGTCCGAGATGATTGAACAGATGCTCGCAGCCGCTGTGTTTGAGGATCTGATGTCAGTCTATGGGGCCAGGTTGATCGATCGAGTCGAAGCGGAGTCGAAGCGCGACCCATCGTTCATTGGCGTCATCCGAAGCTCGTACAGGGCTCAGATGTCGGATGAGGTATGGTCGCGGCTTAAAGCTCTGGCTGACCCCACTGTCTTTCTACAACTCATCGCTTAAGCTACGGCTCATCGCATAGTATAGAGACTTCGCCAGAAGTTTCTGCGTTGCTGCAGTCGAAGGCAACGTGCGATTTGTTCACGCTACCGCAAAGGAATGTTCGGGAAGCGCGGTGAAACTCCGCCACTGCCCCGCAACTGTGATGCGCGCACCTGGATCTGTCAGCTGACTGAAGCGAATATGCAAGGTGAAGCTGACCCGGAGGCGCCCACTGATCGTCCAATGGACATCGGGAAGGGACGCTCTCTGCAAGACAAGGGTCGACTTTGAAATCGCGCCAGTCAGGAGACCGGTTCCATTGCTGTTGTGCCTGCCACGCTTCCGTCGGGGAAGCGGAGGAGATTATTATGCAATTGTCTCTGGGCCGCACTGCGGCCAGTCGATCGATACGCGCGAGAATCGCTCGCTGCGTTGCCCTTCGCATTGTTTGGGATTTTTGATTTCAACCTGCGCGCAGGCGGTGGTGATCCGCGGCCATGTAACCGATGCGCTGGGCAAGCCGGTGCCGCGCGGCATGGTGCGCCTGGTGCAGGACGGGAAGATGGTCGCGTTTGCCTATGCGGAAACCGATGGGTCGTTCGAGATTCGATCGTCGGAATCGGGAAGGTTTACGCTGCTTGGCTCGGCGGCCGGATTTCTGCCGGCCATTGGTGTGGATTTCTATGGCGGCGTGACCGATGTGCTGCAGCAGGATGTGGTGCTTGCGGCGAACACCGTGCGCCAGGAGATTACGGTGAGCGCGACGGGCATTCCGACGCCGCTGCCGCAGCTCACGTCGCCGGTGAGCGTGATTCCGCAGGAGGCGATGGACCTGCAGACCGGGGTTGTCGATGTGATGCGGCAGACGCCGGGCGCCTTCCTGGTGCAGACCGGGCAGATGGGCGGCGTAACGAGCCTGTTTCTGCGCGGCGGCAACTCGACGGCAAATCTGGTGACGATCGATGGAGTGCCGGCGGATGACATTGGCGGCATCTTTGATTTTGGGACGGTGAGTTCAACGGCGGTTGGCAAGATCGATGTCGTGCGCGGACCGGACTCCGCGATGTATGGGACGGATGCCGGGCGCGGGCGTGGTCACGATTGAGACGCCGCGTGGAACGACGCCGATGCCGCAGCTGAACTACGAGGGCGAGTGCAGGCAATCTGTACACGTATCAGAACAAGGCGTCGATCGGCGGCACGTGGAGCAGGCTGGACTACTTTGGGGCGTTCTCGCGAATCGATACGTCGAACGCGCTGCCGCTGGACCAGTATCACGTGAGCACCTCGGCGATTAATGTTGGGTATGCTTCAACGGCAATACGCAGATCCGCTTCACGATCCGCAATGCGGATTCGGTGCAGGGCGTTCCGGGAGCGTGTGATTTTCAGGGTGTCTCGCAGGATAATCGGCAGGGTGATCAGGATCTCTACTCCGGCGTGACGGTGGAGAACCGTGTACAAGGGCAAGTGGCACAACCTGGTGCGGTACGGGATTGCGCGCAAGCGCGAGCAGGAGCAGGAGTTTGCCGCCGGAGGCACATTTCTGGAGTACGATCCGGGCGCGTATGGGCCCGGGATATGTCGGGAACGTGGTGACGATCCGCGGCGCGAACGGCTATACGGCGACCGGGCAGGTGCAGCTGTATACCGGCAACAACTACGACCAGGACAGCAATCGCGACCAGCTGTACTACCAGACGGACTACAGCTTTTCGCCGCACTTTATCGGGCTGTTCGGGTTCCGGTATGACAATGAGCGCGGCTCGTACAACGACTACTACACCGACGCGTTTGACCCGGATTACGACTTCACCGAGCATGAGTCGACGCAGCGCACGAACTTTGAATACAACCTGCAGTTTCAGGGCGAGTTCTGGCACCGGTTGTTCTACTCGGCGGGCGGCGCGGTGGAGAAGAACCACCTCTACGGCATTGCGGGAACGCCGCGGCTGGGCCTGAGCTACGTTCCGGTGCGGCCTTCGCGCGAAGTTGTTTCACGGGACGCGGTTCCGGGCCAATGCCGCGACGGGCGTGCAGGAGCCTACGCTGGCGATCGAGTTCCAGAGCCTGTACACGCAGCTGCTGGCAGGCTGGCGATACTGCGGACATTGAGCATATCACATCACGCCGCAGGGCGCGGAGCGCTCGCGCACCTACGACGTGGGCATGGATCAGAACATCCTGGGCGAGAAGCTGACGCTGAAGCTCGGCTACTTCCATAACATGTTCAACCATCAGTTGGAGGGCGTGGACGCGGAGGCGCTGAACCAGTACTTCGGCCTGGATCTGAATCCAGCTGTGAGTCTGTATGAGGCGTATGTGAACTCGCTTGCCTACAGCGCGCAGGGTGCGGAGGCTGAGCTGGCGTGGCAGCCGAGGCCGCACTTCCTGTTCCGCGGCGGCTACACGTACCTGGACGCGCGCGTGCTGCAGTCGTTCGCGTCGGATGCGGTGGCGGCGAACCAGGGCGAACCGACGGAGAACCCGAATATTCCCGGAGTTCCCGATTGGCGCGTTGGGACCGCTGGTGGGCGCGCGGCCGTTTCGGCGAGCTCCGAATACGGGATACTTCAACGCCCAGTACACGCGGCGGCGGCTGGCGTTGTCTGCGACCGGAGCGATGGCAAGCCGCAGCGACGACTCGACGTTCCTGGAGTATGAGGACCTGAACGGCGGCAATACGCTGCTGCTGCCAAATCGGAATCTCGATTTTGGCTACGTGAAGCTGGATTTGGGCTTCACCTACGCGCTGAAACATGGCTTTACGTACTTTGCGCAGTTCGACAATCTGCTGAACAACCAGCACATTGGGCCGATTGGATATCCGGGACTTCCATTCACATTCCGGACGGGGTTGAAACTTCAGCTGGGAGGCAGATAGGGCTCTTCGCAAGAATTCCCCCCGGAAATCAGCGCAGATTTCCGGGGGGCTGGGGTAAGATTACCCGGAGGTTTGGTGTCACCTGTGGCTTGCAAACCCCGTCTAAGCGTTTGAAGTTTAAGGAGATGACTATGTCCAAGACTTTTCGCAGCAAGACACTAACGGCACTCGCTGCCGGCTTCGTGGTGACAGCACTGCCCGTCTTTGGGCAAGGCGTTCCGATGGAAGGGCCGCTTCCCACGACGGCGACTGATCACGGTGCAGTCCAAGAGCGGAGCTCCGCTGGATCCGGCCGCATTGAAGCTCCAGGTGAATGGCCAGGATACTCCGATTA
Source organism: uncultured Acidobacteriaceae bacterium (assembly GCA_963821165.1). Taxonomy (GTDB): domain Bacteria; phylum Acidobacteriota; class Terriglobia; order Terriglobales; family Acidobacteriaceae; genus Granulicella. Next base: position 598,862 of record CAWGCQ010000001.1, on the reverse strand, counting down.
CTTTCGGTGAAGCCCGTACCGCCGCCCGCCGCACAGATCGCCATTCTGATTGACGACGGTCTGAGATCGTGCGTTCGGCAACCAGTTGACCGAGTTTGCAGACTTCATCAATGCGCTGCCGCCGGGCACGAAGGTGCTGGTGGGTTATATGCAGAACGGCACGGTTCGCGGCATGAACACGTTTACGGAGAACCATCAGGCCGCGGCCGCGCAGTTGCGGATCCCGATGTCGGTTGCCGGTATCGACGGCAGCCCGTACTTCACGCTCTCGGAGTTCGCGAAGCACTGGCCTTCCAATCAGCCGGGAGCGCGTTTTGTGCTGATGATCACCAACGGCATCGATCCATACAACGGCCGGCCTTCGGTGATGAACCAGAACAGCCCGTATGTTCAGACCGCGCAGGACGACGCGCAGCGAGCCGGCGTCGCGGTGTATTCGATCTACTATCCGCAGGCGTACCAGCGGGGCGCCCGAGGCAGCTTCAGCGGTCAAAGCTACCTGGCGCAGGTGGGCGAGGCCACGGGAGGTCAGTCGTTCAACATCGGGACGATCACACCGCCTTCGCTGGGCCCTATCTCAACCAGTTCAGTAAAGCCGTCGCCAGTAGCTACGTGGTCAGGTTCAATGTGAGCGCCGCCCGCGTGAAGCGCGACACGCTGGTCCACATCAAGCTGACGAACCAGCCAGCCGGGGGTGAAGATCCACGTGCCAGATAATGTGCATCCCGGCGTCGATCTGAATTGGTAACAACAGTGAAACCGGAGTAGCCAAAAAGGGCACGGCTTCCGGCCGTGCCCTTTTTGCGGGCGGTGCGGCATGATTCGTGATTCCTTCATCCGGAGCCTGTACCATGGAGCAGGAATGAGAGGTGTATGAACGAAGGTCGTTGGGTTCTGTTGATTGCGAGTGAAGTAGGTGGGACGGATTCGGTTTCGGACCGCGCCATGGAGCGGCTGGTGGAAGCTATTGCCGCAGAAGGCTATGAAGTTGTAAGAACGTCGACGCCGGAGGACGGATTATCGCTGGTGACGTCCGATCCGTCGCACAGCGCGATTCTGCTGGACTGGGACCTGGAAGGCGAGAACCAGTTTGACGAGCGCGCTGCGCTGAAGATTCTGCGTGCGGTTCGGCGCCGCAATAAGAAGATTCCGATCTTTCTAATTGCCGACCGAACGCTGGTGAGTGAGCTGCCGCTCGAGGTCGTGAAGCAGGTGCATGAGTACATTCACCTGTTCGGCGACACGCCTGCGTTCATCGCGAACCGTGTGGACTTTGCCGTGGAGCGATACCATGAGCAGCTGCTGCCGCCTTACTTCCGCGAGCTGAAGAAGTATACGGAGCAGGGAGCGTACTCGTGGGATGCGCCGGGACACATGGGCGGCGTGGCGTACCTGAAGCATCCGGTGGGGATGGAGTTCCACAAATTTTTCGGCGAGAACATCATGCGCTCGGATCTCGGCATCTCGACGTCGCCGCTGGGATCGTGGCTGGATCATCTGGGGCCTCCGGGAGAGAGCGAGCGCAATGCGGCGCGCATCTTTGGCGCGGACTGGACGTTCTATGTGCTGGGCGGCTCGTCGGCGTCGAACCAGATCGTTGGGCACGGCGTGATTGCGCAGGATGACATTGTGCTGGCCGACGCAAACTGCCACAAGTCGATCTGTCATTCGCTTGACGGTGACGGGCGCGCGGCCGGTGTACTTCAAGCCGACGCGCAATGGCTACGGCATGATTGGCCTGGTGCCGATCAAGCGCTTCAGTCCGGAGAATGTGCAGGCGCTGATTGAGCGCAGCCCGTTTACGGCGGGCGCGCGGTCGAAGGTGCCGACGTATGCGGTGGTGACGAACTCTACCTACGATGGGCTTTGTTACAACGTGGACCGTGTGGTGGAAGAGCTGTCCAAGAGCGTGCCGCGCGTGCACTTCGACGAGGCCTGGTATGCGTATGCGAAGTTCCACGAGATCTATCGCGGACGCTACGCGATGGGCGTGCCGGATGAGATGGCGGACCGGCCGGTGATCTTTTCGACGCAGTCGACGCACAAGATGCTGGCGGCGTTTTCGATGGCGTCGATGGTGCATGTGAAGCTGAGCCCGCGGGCGCAGCTGGACTACGACCAGTTCAACGAGGCGTTCATGATGCACGGCAGCACGTCGCCGTTCTATCCGCTGATTGCGTCGATCGACGTGGCCGCCGCGATGATGGATGATCCGGCCGGGCCGACGCTGATGAGCGAGACGCTGCAGGATGCCATCAGCTTCCGCAAGGCGATGTCGTCGATTGCGCACCGACTGCGCAAGGCGGAGCAGGGTTGGTTCTTCCGGCTGTATCAGCCGGAGTATGTCTTCGATCCGCTGGATGGCAAGACGTATTTGTTTGAAGAGGCCGCCGATGGGCTGCTGACGAACCAATCCAGCGCGTGGACGCTGAAGCCGGGCGAGGAGTGGCACGGCTACCAGGACGAGGATATCGCCGACGACTACTGCATGCTCGACCCGGCCAAGGTGACGATTCTCTCGCCGGGCGTGAATGCGCAGGGCGTGTTTGGCGACTGGGGAATTCCGGCGGCGATCCTGACGGAATTTCTGGACGGCCGCCGCGTAGAGATTGCGCGCACTGGCGATTACACCGTGCTGGTGCTGTTCTCCGTCGGCACCAGCAAGGGCAAGTGGGGCGCGCTGCTCGAGAACCTGTTCGAGTTCAAGCGGCTCTACGACAGCGAGGCGCCGCTTGAAGAGGCGCTGCCGGAGTTGGTGTTGAAGTATCCGGCGCGCTATCGCAATGTCACGCTCAAGGAGCTGAGCGACCAGATGCACAGCGTGATGCAGGAGCTGAATCTTTCGGGGCTGGTGAATGCGGCCGCGGATGAGGACTTCGATCCGGTGCTGACGCCGGCGCAGACGTATCAGAAGCTGCTGCGCGGCGAGACCGAGAAGGTGCGCTTCGCTGAGATGGCCGGACGCATCGCGGCGGTGATGCTGGTGCCGTATCCGCCGGGGATTCCGATGTCGATGCCGGGAGAGCGGCTGGGCGGCTCGGAGAGCCCCGTGATCAAGCTCATCCTCGCGATGGAGGAGTTCGGCAAGCGGTTTCCGGGCTTCGAGCGCGAGACGCACGGCGTTGAGGTGGACGAGAACGGCGACTACTGGATGCGCGCCGTGATCGAGACAGGCAACGGCAAGAAGAACGGCCGCAAGCAGAAGGGGCCGAGCTCCGCGCCTCCGGTGAAGCGGCGCAAGAAGAACCTGCCGGGAGATGATGGGCCGCCGGTGCCGGGAACGCCGGTGAGGATCTCGCCGGAACGGTAGACGGAAGCAGGGAAAGCGAAGGCCCCGGAACCGCTCCGGGGCCTTCCTGTTGTTGGGCTGCGCTTCTGTTTCCTTGAGCGCGGGAGCAGAGGCCCGTATCTATGCTGGTGCCTTTTTCTTTTTTTCCTATGAAATTTTGCTGCCAACCTGAGCGATTCTAAGAGCGTCCAATCGCCTTTGGTACGCGGTTCGCCGGTTGATTGGCGCTCCAAAGAACACTCCCAGTCAGGAGGACGGCAACATGGTAATGGGAATGCAGGATTTAATGAGAGAAATAAGGATACTCGAAGACTATGTTCGAGCCTGCCAGTCAGGGGACGATCTGCGGCATGTTCCGCTGACCCGTGAAGAGGTGGAGGTAGTAGCCTCCTACCGCCGCTTTGTGAGTGAGCAACAGAATCGTCCCGAGGCTTAGCTGGCTCCAAGTGACGGCGGCCGATCGGCGGATGAGCTCAGAGTGTTCTGTGCGCCCTGCGCCTCCCAGCGATTGAAGAAGGCGATGAAGTGCCAGCGGGCGGACGATCTCAGAGGTGGGTAGAGGATCGCGCCATTCTCAAAATAAAATCTCCACACAAATGCAAAAAGCCCCCAACCGTAGCTGGGAGCTTTCTGCATAACCTGACGGAAGTGCACGAGCGGAATCTTGCTGATATCCGCCCTGCTCTGTCTTAGTACATGCCGTCCATGCCGCCGCCGTGGCCGCCGCCTGCCGGAGCTTCCTTCTTCTCCGGAATCTCGGCGATGATGGCTTCGGTGGTGAGCAGCAGGCCGGAGATCGACGCTGCGTTCTGCAGGGCAGTGCGCGTGACCTTGGTGGGATCGATGACGCCGGCCTTGACCAGGTCCTCGTAGACGTCGGTTCCGGCGTTGTAGCCGTAGTTGGCGTCCTTCGAGTCGTGGATCTTGCCGATGACGACCGAGCCCTCTTCGCCGGCGTTGCCAGACGATGGTGCGGAGCGGCTCTTCGATCGCGCGACGAATGATGGTCGCACCGATCTTCTCGTCGCCTTCGAGCGTCTTGATGAGCTCGTCGACAGCCGGCACGCAGCGAATCAACGCCACGCCGCCGCCCGGGACGATGCCCTCTTCGACAGCCGCGCGGGTTGCGTGCATCGCATCCTCGACGCGCGCCTTCTTCTCCTTCATCTCGGTCTCGGTAGCTGCACCGACCTTGATGACGGCGACGCCGCCGACCAGCTTGGCAAGACGCTCCTGGAGCTTCTCGCGATCGTAGTCGGAGGTGGTCTTGTCGACCTGAGCGCGAATCTCCTTCACGCGGCCTTCGATCTTGGCATCCTCACCGCCGCCGTCGACGATGGTGGTGTTGTCCTTGTCGATGGTGATGCGCTTGGCGGTGCCGAGGTCTTCGATCTTGACGCCCTCGAGCTTGATGCCGAGGTCTTCCGTGATGGCCTTGCCGCCGGTGAGAACAGCGATGTCCTCGAGCATGGCCTTGCGGCGATCGCCGAAGCCGGGAGCCTTGACGGCCGCGACGTTCAGCGTGCCACGCAGCTTGTTGACCACGAGGGTCGCGAGCGCTTCACCGTCCACGTCCTCTGCGATGATGAGCAGCGGCTTGGCGGTGCGGGCGATCTGCTCGAGCAGCGGGAGCAGGTCCTTCATCGAGGAGATCTTCTTCTCGTAGATGAGGATGTAGGGGTTCTCGAGAGCAACTTCCATGCGCTCTGCGTCGGTGACGAAGTAGGGCGAGAGATAGCCGCGATCGAACTGCATGCCCTCGACGACGTCGAGCTGGGTCTCCATGGTGCGCGACTCTTCGACGGTGATGACGCCGTCCTTGCCGACCTTCTTCATCGCCGCGGCGATGATGGAGCCGATCTGCTCGTCGGAGTTGGCCGAGATGGTGCCGACCTGCGCGATCATGTCGCCGGTAACGGGCTTGGAGAACTTGGAGAGCGCTCCGCCGGTAACGACGCCATGCTCATCGCGCTTGCCGATGATGGCCTCGACGGCCTTGTCGATGCCGCGCTTCAGCGCAGCGGGGTTGGCGCCGGCAGCAACCGTCTTCACGCCCTCGCGGAAGATGGCCTGGGCGAGAACGGTCGCGGTGGTGGTGCCGTCGCCGGCGATGTCCGAGGTCTTCGACGCGACTTCCTTGACCAGCTGCGCGCCGACGTTCTCGAGCGAGTCACCGAGCTCGATCTCCTTGGCGACGGTGACGCCGTCCTTGGTGATGGTGGGCGAACCGAACTTCTTCTCGATGACGACGTTGCGGCCCTTGGGACCGAGCGTCACCTTTACCGCGTTGGCGAGCGTGTTGACGCCACGCAGGATCGCCTGACGCGAATCTTCTCCATGCAGAATTTGCTTTGCCATTTTGTTGCTCCTTGTGCCGGCTGAGTTCCGGTCGAATGTTCTGTGTGGTTCAAAAGTCGTGCCTGTCAGCGACGAGCCTGCGGCGAAGCCGCCTCTCGCCGTCCGCGCAGGACTACTTCTTGAGGATGCCGAGGACTTCTTCTTCGCGCATGATGAGGAACTCTTCGCCGTCGAGCTTGATCTCGGTGCCGGAGTACTTGCCGAAGAGGATGGTGTCGCCGGCCTTGACGTCGAGCGGGAAGACCTTGCCTTCGTCGTTGGACTTGCCCTTGCCGACCGAGATGACTTCGCCCTGCTGCGGCTTTTCCTTGGCCGAGTCGGGGATGATGATGCCGCCACGGATGCTTTCGCCCTCTTCGAGGCGGCGAACCAGAATGCGATCGTGCAACGGCGTAAATGAAGTGGCTGCCATGTTGATGCTTCTCCTTGATTTCTGTTGATCAGACTGCTGTTTGGTGCTCTTGAGAGGCCGGGACAGGCCGCCAGGGTGAGCGAAATGCCGCCCAGCTGAGACTGTTGGCACTCTCTACTGCCGACTGCTAATCTATGCCTTTCCGGGGACAGGAGTCAATGGCTCAAGGTGAAATCTTAGTGAAAGCCGCTAAGATTTATGTGTCGGGCTCCCCGCCGGACGGTTTGGCTCGTTTTGGAGCCAACTGGCCCTTCAACGCGATAGAATCAGGCCATGAAGCAGTTGTACCGAAGCAGAATGTTGAGCTGGGCCGCGGGCCTGGTGGTGGTTGCAGGCGATCATGTCGGTTGCGGGCGCGCAACAGCCGGAGCACGGGCGCAAATACAAGCCCTTGCCGGATCTTTCGCACATTGTGGTCACCGTGGTGAAGGGGTTTGACGGCAAGCCGATGCCGCACGCCGCGGTGGTCTTCCATGCCACGATGAACGGCCGGGACGACGGCAACCTCGAGGTCAAGACGGATCCCGAGGGCAAGGCGACGATTGACGTGATCGAAGTGGGCAGCGATGTGTCGGTGCAGGTGATTGCGAATGGATTCGCGACCTATGCCCAGGATATCCATACGCGTGGGCCCGGAAAAAACGCTTCTCGAGGTGAAGATGATTCGGCCGCGTGAGCAGGTCTCGCAGTACGAGGACAACACGGGCAAGGCAAGTCGTGTTGAAGCCAGGCATCCAGGAGCCGCCGCATCTGGTGCTACCGCCAGCGAAGCCTGCGGGGGATGAGCCGCTGGCTCCGCCGCCCAGCTCGCCCGCTCCGCAGACTTCCCCGACGAGCTCGCCGCAGTGAAGCAGGCAGCGGGCTTGAACGCACACCCATTGGCAGGCAAGCGGGCGTTCGTGACAGGCGGCGCGAAGCGCATTGGGCGCGCGCTGGCGTTGACGCTGGCAGAGGCTGGCGCGGATGTCGCGATCACCTACCGTGGGATCTGAGGCGGAAGCGCTTGCAACGGTATCGGATCTGCAGGCTTTCGGCGGCCGAGCGCTGGCCGTCCGCTGTGACCTGCGTGAGGAATCAAGCGTAACGCGAGGCTGTGGCTGCGGCTGTCGACGGCCTGGGCGGTTTGGACGTGCTGGTAAACAATGCGGGCGCCTTCGAGACGGTTCCGCTGGAGAAGATCAGCGTTGCGGAGTGGGACGCGATGTTCGAGGTCAATACGCGCGGGCCCTTCCTGGTGGCGAAGGCGGCGCATTCGCATTTGAAGGCTGCGCGTGGGCGGATCGTCAATATCGGGTCGCTGGGCGGTATTCATCCGTGGGCGACGCATGCGCACTACTGCACGTCGAAGGCGGCGCTGCACATGCTCTCGCAAACCATGGCCAAGGCCTGGGCGCCGGAGATCAGCGTGAACTGCGTGGCGCCCGGCATGATCGTGATGGGAGAGGTCAATCCTGCCTACGAAGAGTTTGCGGTCAAGACGCCGATGCAGCGCAATGGGCGCGCGGAAGATGTTGCGGCCGCGGTGCTGTTCTTCGCCACGGGCCGCACTTCATTACCGGCCAACTGATGGCGGTCGACGGCGGACTGGGGCTGTAGGGTCAGCCTGAAGGCGAGCTCAGTCGCTCTCTTCTTTTCGCTGTTTCCAGAAGATCTGCCACCAGCGGCGTGTGAGCCTGGGGTCGTCCTTATACAGGTGGAGCGGTTCGTCCTGCTGGGGAAGCGTGTTTCCCCTCGTAGACGGCCATGGGGATTGGTGGTGCAGAGCCGGTCGGCGTAGGCCGCACCATACTTCTTCGCGACCAGATCACGAGCAGCGCGCATGCGGGGTGGGCGCGACTCGGTATTGTGCGCGTCGGTGGCGAGGAAGTGCACCCAGCGGTCGGCGAGCATGCGGTGGGCCATCCGCTCGGCCTGCTTTCCCATCTGGCCGACCACGGAGCTGGTGGTGATCTGGGTGAGCAGGCCAATGCGCATCCAGTCTGCGAGGCGCTTGGGGTCGCGCTGCAGCGTCGGATTGCGTTCGGGGTGGGTGAGGATGGGGCGCATACCGGCCAGGCCGAGCTCGTAGAAGGCCTCGTCCAGGTGCGGGGAAAGGCCGTAGTCGGGCAGCTCGACCAGCAGGTAGTCGCCACCGTTGAGGGTGTATTTCTTGGGGTTGGCGATGGCGTCCTGCATGTTGTCGTAGCTGAGGTGGAAGTCGCAGCCTGAGGAAATCGTGAGCGGGATCGCCTCCGCGGCGAGGGCCGAGCGCAGGGCAGTCGACTCGGCGGGCAATCTCGGTCCGGGTCAAAGGTATATACGTTGTTGGCGTGGGGTGTGGCGACCACATGGGTGATGCCGTCGTCAGCGGCGATGCGGGCCATGGCGACCGAGGTCTCGAGGTTGGGAGAGCCGTCGTCGAGGCCCGGTAGCAGATGATGGTGAAGGTCGACCATGCGAGCTACCGCCAGAGTATCACCGCGGGAGAACTTTGCTTGGAATAGATTGCCACCGGCAGGCAGCGCGAAGCGGTTGGATGCTGCATCGAAGGAACAGGCTTGAGCAGACCAGCTGTGCATCGTCGCGCCATCGCTGCACCACGTATGATGAAACGCGGTGGCCTGGCGTCAAACGAGTTGAGCACCCGGCAGGGTGCACGGCAGGTATTAAAGCTAAGGAAAGAAGTTTCAAGGATCTCTATTCATGGCAGAAAAGACAACGAATCAATCGAAGCCCCGGGTTTTGGTCGCGGACGACGAACAAGTGATCGCGAACACGCTGGCGATTATCCTGAACCAGGCGGGCTTTGAGGCTCGCGCCGTCTACAGCGGCGAGAAGGCGATCGACGCGCTCGATACGTTCCATCCCGACATGCTGATCTCCGACGTGATCATGACGGGCATGACCGGAATCGAAGCGGCGATCCAGACGCGAGCTCGGCTGCCGCAGTGCAAGATCCTGCTGTTCTCCGGTCAGGCTGCGACGGCAGATCTGCTCGAGCGCGCTCGCACGCAGGGCCATGAGTTCGAGATCCTGGCCAAGCCCGTGCACCCAACCGATCTGCTGGCGAAGCTCAGGAGCTAAGCGTTATCAGCCGGCGCGCAGGGCCTCGCTGGCTTCGCGCAGAGCCTCGCTGGCTTATAGCGGCTTGCCTTCGCGCCGGCGGATCAGCTCGCGGCACTTCACTTCGATCAGAAACTCGTAGAAGCTGTGCAGGGTTGCGTACATAACGCCCGCAGAGCCGTCGAGCAGTGCGCCGCGCACAAACATCATGTAAAACCACTTGATCAGTGGCCGTGCGGGAAGCTCGTAGAAGATGGCTTTCTGCGCGACTCTGCGCTCATGGAAGTTGCGCGCAAAAAGCGCGCGGTACGAGCGATGCTCCGCGCGTTGCGTTGCCACTGGCCAGCAGCTCAGCTTCCTTACTGGAGTAGCTATTGTGCTTTGCCATCCAATGCGTGATGCCCTTGGAAAAGGCAAGGTGATCGAAGGGCGACTGCAGCTCCAGGATCTCGCCATCGACTTCGACCACCTCATTGACGTCGCGAGTATAGTGTGCGTGCCCAACGCGCAACAGGCGCACATAGTAAGGAGTCAGCTGCGCATGCTTTAGCCAAGTTCCCCAGAGAAAGTCGCGGCGACGGATGCGGAAGCCGCCGACGCTTGCCGGAGCGGCGGCAATGGCACGCGGCATCTCGGCGCTCAGTTCCGGCGTGGGCCGCTCGTCGGCATCCAGCACCAGCACCCAGTCGTGGCGAAAGGGTAGCTGCATACCAGCGTTGCGCTGAGCTGCATAGGTGTCAAAGCGCCGCGTCGTTACGGTAGCGCCTCGCTGGCGCGCAATCTCTACGGTGCGGTCGGTGCTCTCAGAGTCCAGGATGTGAATGTCGTCGCACCAGGCCACGGAGTCGAGGCAACCGGGCAAGTCCTGCTCCTCATTGCGGGTGAGGATGAGCACCGAGATCACGCGTCGCCTCCAGCCGGGACGGTCTGCGTGTCTTCCGACGGAATGGTGCGTGTTCTTTCACGGATAGCTACTGCAGGATTACCGCTATAGACCGTCCACGGCTTCAGATTGCGTGTCGCAACGGCGGCCAGGCCGAGCACGGCTCCTTCGGCGACATGAATGCCCGGTGCGACGCAGGCGCGTGCGCAGATCCACGCGTAGCGCTTCGATGTGCATGCGATAGGCGATCAAGGGGAAGTCGGGGTCGTTGTAGTCGTGGGTTGCGCCGCAGACGTAGCAGTCCTGCGAAAGGATGACGTGGGTATCGATCTGGATGGGCGAAGGATTGTAGATCTCTACGCCATCGGCGGCGGCGACGTGGTCCGCGCAAATGAGGTTCCACGGAGCCCATACCCTGGAGGCAGGATAGAAGTGGCAATCGCTTCCGAGCGTGGCGCCGAAGAGACGTAACAGCGTCGCGCGCCATGCGTGGAAGGGCCGCGGAGAGATGCGATAGAACAGCAGCCAGCAGATGTTCCAGACCAGACGCCGCAATCGGTTGCCGAGGCTGAAGGCCGGTCGCGTGTAGGCGTCTGCATGGCTCTCAGGCGGGATGTGGTCGGTGGCGCGGTAATCCGCCTGGCGGGCCATCGTTCAGTTAGCCTCGTGAACGACGGATGCGGGCGTCTGTGTCCGAAGCCGCTCGAAGATACGAAGGATAAGGGCGCTGTTCCTCCGCATATCGTAACGCCGGGCAAAGGTGATCTTTGCCTGTTGCTGCATGGCCTCGACGCTCGTGCGGGATCAAGAGCCAGCCAACGCTCCAGCAAGCCGGATGGTGCCCTCGAGGGTATCGTGTTCAACGATGCCGCAGCCGTCGGCTTCGATCTCCGGCGCAATGTTCACCTGATCGGAGATCAGAACAGGGCGGCCGCAGGCCAGTGCCTCGGCGACCGCGATTCCGAAGTTTTCCTGATGCGATGGCAGAACGAAGGCGTCGCTGACGGCGAACGCGCCCCACTTGGCATCGCCCTTGAGCATGCCAGGCCAATGGACACGATCGGACGAGGCCAGCTTCATCGACGATCAGCTGTAGTTCCTGCGCAACCCCGTAGCATCCGGGCCGGCCATGATCAGATGCAGCTTGGGATGCGCCGGCGCCACCTTTGCAAAGGCCCGGAGCAGCAGATCGCATCCCTTCTTAGGATGGATGCGCGAGAGATAGAGCAAGTAACTTCGGCCGCTGCTCTTGAACATCGAGGTCGGGGCAGCGCTCATAGAATGCCGGCGCGAGCTCATCGATGTCAGGCAGCTGCGGGTCGGCTCCGTAGGAGACGACCATCGGATTCCAATGCCATAGCCAGAAGGTCTTCGTGGCGAGATCGCGTTCAAGCTCCGTGGTGAACATCACCCGCGACGCAGCACGGAGAACCCAGTACTGCGCCAGGATCCAGTACATCCACTTCTTTACGTGCTTGAGCGGATAGCGGCGCTTGAAGTATGGATCGAGCATACCGTGTGTGAAGACAAGGTACGGCTTATGTCCGGCAACCGCAAGCAAAGTCGCCAGCCCCGTGAACTCCCAGAGTCCATGCACGATGATGCCATCGAAGCGATCACGGTTCTTGACCAGCCACGGAATCAGCCGGGGGGAGTACCAGGATTTTCTTCGATTGCCCAGGGCATGCACTGCGAAGGGAAACTCTCCAAGAAACGGAGCATCCGGACTATCCAGAGTGACGACCTCTGCCTCGTAGCCGGGCGGGCGGTAACGAATGATCATTCGAATCGCTTCGGTCGGACCCCCGGCCGCAGGATTGATGGAACCGACGATGTGCAGAATTCTCATGGATAGCGTGAAGGAGATTCAAGCCGCTTCTCAATAAGCAAGCGAACAAACCTAAGAGTACCAGTCCTTTGTCATTCGTGTTACCGCGGCCAGGGCCCGTCGCAGACCTTGTACATCGTCTTCATAGGTCCAGGTGCTGATGCGTCTCCGTGCGGCCTCGCCCATCGTCGCTGCGGAGCGGGGAGAGGAAAAGACACGGTGCAATGCCTGGGTGAGTGCGGCGATATCGCCGACAGGGAAGACGCAGCCCTCGACGCCGTCCCTGATTAAATCTGCATGGCAGCCAACGTCGGTGGACACGATCACGGGGCATCCCGATGCCATCGCTTCATTCACGATAAGACCCCACGGCTCATGTCGCGATGGAAGGACGAAGACATCGGCCAGCTGGAAGAAGCGGGGCAGCTCGGACTGATTGCGAAAGCCGGCAAAGCGCACGTCTTCGAGCCTCAGCTGCTGCGCCTGTGCTTCCAGTTGGGCACGCTGCTCTCCGTCGCCGACCACAACGAGGTAGGGTCGTCTCGTGTGGCGCCCGGTCTGCAATAAAGCGGCTGTAGGCCTCGAGCAGGTGATCCGCGTGTTTGCGTTGCTGGAGCTTGGAGGCAAACAAAATCACGGGCCTATCTGCCGACAGGCCCAGTTCGGCGCGAAGTTCCTGCTCGCGAGGTGCGGCGGCTGCTGAGAGTTCTGCGAAGTATTCGTTATTAACCGCATACGGCATCAGGAACTGTGGAACGCTGGCGCCAAAGTAGTGCGTCCAATATGCGGAGTTTACGGTTCCGATGGGAAGTACCGCAGATATTCCTCTCCCCAGGACCTTGAAGAAAGCTGACTTGACTACGAGCCTCCAAGGGCTGCGAACGCGATCGGACAGCCAGGACTCCGCGCGCAACAGGACCGGAATACCAAGCGCATTGGCGGCAAGGATCGCTTGCAGTGCGTTGATGCTGGCGTACCCGTGCACCCAGAGGGCATCAAACGCAGGGCTGCCGTCACGCTGATGCAGGCGACGAAAAATGCCGCGGCTGATGGGGGTGGTCGGCGAAACCTCTCCCGTATCCCGCAAAGGCCGCAGGAACTCAGACCGATAGCCTTCGAGTAGAGGAGTGTCCCAGGCGACTTCGACGCCAAAGCCGCGATCCTTATACCCGCGGACTGAGAAGTCGGAGCCAAACAGAACGGTGAGGTCGATATCGGGCTCGAGCGCGATACGCCGCAATAGCGGGGCCTGATACTGGATCGGATGGCTTACAAGGTAAGCGAGGCGCACCTTGCGGGGTTCCGTCCCGCTGCTTGATGGATGGATCAAGTCCGTCATACGTGCGGGACTCCGGATCACCGATTAGCGGAAGATAAGCGCAAAGTCGACAAGCCCCAGGACGGTTCCTAAACCACCAGAGGTGATGAACTGCTTGAGCGGAACGGGCGGCAGATACACGATGTCGTTTGGCTCCAGAATGGGGTCGGGGACCTTTCCGTCCAGAACTTTCTTGATGTCGTACACCGCTACTGTGCGACGATCTGCCGACCGTGCGGATAATGCGAAGATCACTGAATCTTCCTTCCCATCGAATGCCACCTGCCAGGGCGGTAGCTTCGGTAAGCGTGAGCGGGGTATAGGCATTCAGGGGAATGGTTCCAAGCTGGCCGGAGAAAGAGCCAAGCATGTAGACAATTCCAATTCTTGAGACAACGATCACATCGCCGGGAAAGACCGGAATATTCCCCAGCGAGCTAAGCAATGGATCGGTTCCCAGATCGACCACGAGGGGTTTTGCGACGCCAGGACGATTGATCGTAATGACGTGGCTCGCGGTTGGGGGAAGACCGCCCGCAGCGGAGAGGACATCGAGCAAATGACGTGTGCCCACTACTGGAACGACCGCATGAACCTCGCCAACGACCGTAACGACCGCATTCGGGCCTTCCGTGATCTGAAGGGTCACCTGAGGGTTGCGGTACATCCCGGCGCTCTCCAGTTTCTCGGCGATCAGGTCGCTCCGCCTGTGTCACCGACAATCCCTCCAGGTGAACAATCCCGATCAAGGGAAGGAGCACGGTACCGTCGTTATTGATACGGACTTGTGGCTGGTACTTTCCATCGGAAAATAGACGAATGGAGATCGCGTCACCAATCGTCAAGACGACATCTCGCTCGCCGGGATAGAGGAGGGCTCGATCCGTCGTCGCGGTGAGCTCCTGGTTATAGGTAGACGTGCTCGAAGTCGCGGGGCCGCTGAATTGTGCTCGGGCTGCAGAAGCACCCATCAGGAACAGGATGCAGGCCGCAGCCCACAGACCGGCCACGCAGTAACCGTGGGCAAAGCGAACGGCAGGACGATGATGGCACAGGCGTATCATTCGCTATCTCCCTTCCTGGAATCGTCCTTGTCGCCTCGCTTCGAGCTCGAATCCTTGTTGTCGTTCTTCGACTCCCAGCCGGCGCTATCGACACCTGCAGCTGCATATCCGGTATAGCCGTAGTAACCGTAGTAGGCGTAATACTCAGGGCTGTTCAGGTCGACAGCGTTGAGAACAATACCGGTGACCGGTGCGCCGGAACGGACGAGCAGGTCGCGAGCGCGGCGCATGGCATGCTTGCTGGATTTGCCGTGGCGAACAATCATCACGACTGCATCCGCGTCGCGCGCGAGCACCACGCTGTCTGTCACCGACAGCAGCGGGGGCGAATCCATCACGATGTGCGTATAGATTCCCTTGCACCGCTCCAGCAGCTGATGCATGGTCTCGGAGCTGAGCATCTCGGTGGGGAACGGTGGAACCGGGCCGCTCACCAGAACATCCAGCTGCGGGATCTCCGGTATGGTCTGGATCGCTTCCTCAAGGCTGACGCTGCCGGTCAGCACCGACGTGAGCCCGACCTTTCCGTTGAGCCCGAAACGATGATGCACTGTTGGCCGGCGAAGATCGGCATCGATGATCAACACGCGCACGTTGCGTTGTGCCAGCACGCAGGCGAGGTTGATGGATACAGTCGTCTTGCCCTCGGATGGCGTTGCGCTGGTGAGCAGAATAACCTGCGGTTCACCGCCCGCAACCGATAGCAACAGCGAGGTGCGCAACGCGCGGAACGCTTCGGAGAACTGGGACTTCGGACTCGAGAGCGTGCCCAGGTTGCGCATCGCAGTCGACAGCGATGTCTCGTCGGAGACGCTGCGGCGCGCGCGGGGAATGAGCGCCAGGGAGGGCAGTCCAGAGACGGATTCGATCTCCGCGACGCTGCGCAGGCCGGTGTCGAGGCTCTCGAGCACGAAGGCCAGAATGACACCGAAAATCAGCATCACGAAGGTGTCGATCATGACGATGCCGGTGCGTGGCCTGAGCGTTGGACCCAGGGGAGCATACGCAGGGTCGATCGGCTCGATTTCCGTAGATTCAAGCCCAGCTTCCACACCGGCTGTGCGCAGTCTCTGCTCCAGGCCATCGTAGAGGGTGCGATTGGCTTCGTACTCGCGCTCTCGCAAGGTGTATTGGAGCAGGTCGTCGCGCAGCTTGTAGGCCGTAGCCTTCTCTGCATCCAGTGCAGCGTTCGTCTGCGTTTCCTGGGCCTTGGCCGCCAGATAGGCCTGCTCTGGCCTCGCTCAGGATGCGCTTCTCCTCAATGCCAATCTCTCGATTCAACTCCGCAATCTGATTCTCGATTGCCTTGACGTCGGGATGATTGGGTCCTTCCGTGCGTTTCGAGATCGGCCAGGCGTGTGCGCGCAGAATTCAGTTGACTGCGCAGAGACGATACGTTGCTCGGGAGCGTAGGCATTCCCGGCCTGATCCAGAATGCTGGGGTCCATGCTGGAAAGAACCTGGTAACGCGTCTCCGCGGTGATGCGCGCAAGCTCCGCAGCTCCGGCGGCATTGTTCAGCTCGTCCAGAGTGGAGGTGATCTGGTTATCTTTAGGATCGAAGCCAAGCACGCCGAGCTTCTTTTGCAGCTCCAGCATCTCCCCCTGGGACGTCTCCACCTGCTGTTTCAGATCATCGAGCGTGAGAGGAGAAGAAGGTTGCCACCCGTTTGGTCGCGTCGGCGCGGGACTGAAAGCTGTGCGCGATGTAGTCCTGCACCAGCTGGTTGACGATGTCGGCCGAGAGCTGGGCCTTGCCCGTAGTGCAGCTGATGTGACACAATGTCGGTCTTCGGAATGACACCCACGTTGATGTCTCGTTGAAGTGCTCCGACAACACGTCTGCCGGACGACCGGATCATCAACGTTCCGATAGCGTCGGGCTCGGCCCCATAAATGCCGGATCATTGGCCAGGTTGCGGTCGCGGGCGACGGACAGCAACAGCGAATTACTCTTCAGAATCGCAACTTCCGTGGGAAGCCGTGAGTCTCCTCCAGAGCCAGCCCCCGCCAATGCGATACTCATTCGACGAGCCGCTGCGGATCTCAATTGTGCCGCTCGCGGTATAGAGACGCGGCTGGGTTGCGCCCTGGTAGAAGCCATAAATCGCGCCCAGGGCCGCTACCGCAATAATGAGCTTTCTTGCGGGAACGGATTGTGACCCAAGCTTCCGATAAGGTTGCGTCGGTGGCGTTTTGCTGGGTTCCTGAAGATGTCGCGGGAACCTCAGCGTCTGCCGGCGAATTCTCAATTGGTACAGGGCTCATTCAGTTCCTAGTCTACGCGAACATGGCCCTTCGGCAAACCTGCTCCTTCGCCCTCCCTGAGGCCCCTGGCCGGGTGTCGGGAACGGTATCGGACTGCGGAGCGCCGCTCTGCGATAATACTCGTACAGACACATGCGTTCCTGCATTTTCTAAAGAGAGATTTGTCGATGACTGAACCGATTCAAATTGCGGTCGTAGGCTCAGGATATGTCGGGTTGGTGGCGGCCGTCTGCTTTGCGGAGATGGGTCATTCCGTCATCTGCGTGGATAACGACGAGCGCAAGGTAGCCGCGCTTCAGGGCGGTGACACGCTCATCCATGAGAATCACCTGCCAGAGCTGCTGGAGCGATATCGCAACACCCGGGTGCGGTTTATGACCGACCTCGGTGAAGCGACGCGCGCCTGCCAGGCGATCTTTGTGGCGGTTGGAACGCCGCAGTCGGAGACCGGCGATGCTGACCTTTCCTATGTAGAGGCGGTGGCCAGCGAGATCGCCCGCTCTATCAACGGGTACAAGGTCATCATCGAAAAGAGCACCGTCCCGGTCTACACCAACGAGTGGATTCGCCGAGTGATCGAGCGCAACGGAGTTTCCCGCGATGCGTTTGACGTCGTCTCCAACCCGGAGTTTCTGCGCGAAGGCACGGCGGTCGAGGACTTCCTGCATCCCGACCGGATCGTAGTCGGCGCCGACAGTGAACGCGCCTCCGAACTTCTCAGTGCGATCTATTCGCCCCTGACCAGGGCGAGTACTATCGCCGGCCAAATGCTATTCCCGGATGCTGCTCTGGCTGAAAACCTCCCCACTCTGCTTGCAGACCTCGACCAAGAGTGCGGAGATCATCAAGCACGCGTCGAATGCCTTTCTTGCGCTGAAGATTTCGTTCATCAATGCAGTCTCGAACCTGTGCGAAGCGGCCGACGCCAACGTGGAACAGGTAGCCCGCGGCATGGGGCTGGACTCGCGGATTGGCCCGAAGTTCCTGCGCCCCGGCATTGGCTATGGCGGCTCCTGCTTCCCCAAGGATATTGCTGCCTTTCGCTCGGTTGCGGAGCAGATGGGTGTCGATTTCAACCTCCTGAGCGAAGTCGAAAAGATCAACAGTCAATCAGAAGAAGAGGTTCCTGAGCAAAGTTCGCTCGGCGTTGTGGACGCTGCGCGGCAAGCGGCTCGCCGTGCTCGGGCTGGCCTTCAAGGGCGACACGGATGACATTCGCGAATCGCCCGCGATCGACCTTGTAGAGATGTTGCTGGCCGAGGGTTGTACGGTTGTGGCGTACGATCCAGCGGCGATGGCGCGGGCTGAATCGGAGATACCTCGCTCCAGCCAGATGCGCTATGCGACTGGTGTTGAGGAGGCAGCCGCAGACGCTGACGCGCTGCTGATCCTCACGGACTGGCAGGAATTCGCGCGCCTGGATCTGGTGCAACTTCATTCGACTCATGCGCTATCCAATTGTTGTCGATGGCAGAAATCTGTACGATCCACAACACATGATCGAGAACGGTTTCACGTACCTGAGCATCGGAAGACCCTCTGCGACTCCTTTGCGCGAAGCCGCACGACTGGCTGTCTAATTCTCCGGATTGTTTTTGTATCTTTCTCCGGATTGTTTCTGTTTCTGTCGCACGCTGCATGAAGAAAGGCGGATGGTAGATGGCTGAACGACTGGTTCTGGTGACCGGAGCCGCAGGATTTCTGGGATCACATCTTGTGCGACGCTCTTCTGGCGAAGGGACATCAGGTTGTCGGAGTCGACAATCTGTCCACCGGCAATCTCGAGAACCTTTCTCACTTGAAGAACGAGCCGCGCTTCATCTTCGAGCAGCGGGACATTACCCAGCCATTCGATCTCGGCAAAGTCGACTACGTCTTCAACTTCGCCTCTCCGGCCAGCCCGGTGGACTACATGCGCCTGGGCATCGAAACGCTGCTGGTCGGCTCAGCGGGAACAATCAACACCCTGGAGATCGCGAAGAAACACGGCGCCGGCTATCTGCATGCCTCCACCTCCGAGTGCTACGGAGACCCCGTGGTGCATCCGCAGGTGGAGACCTACTGGGGCAATGTGAATCCCATTGGACCGCGATCGGTCTACGACGAAGCCAAGCGCTTCTCCGAGGCGGCCGTTGCGGCCTATCACCGCTACCACGGCGTGAATACGCACCTGGTGCGGATCTTCAACACCTATGGGCCGCGGCTGCAGCCGCGCGATGGCCGCCTGATCTCCAATCTCATGATGCAGGCCCTGCGGGGCGAGCCGTTGACGATCTACGGCGATGGCTCGCAGACCCGCAGCTTCTGCTACTGTTCCGATCTCATCGACGGGATCCTGCTGCTGGCGAAGAGCGGTGAGCATGATCCCGTGAACATCGGCAACCCCGAGGAGTGGACCATCCTCGAGTGCGCTCAAGAGGTGCAGGCCGTGGTTGGATCGCAGAGCGAGATCGTCTTCAAGCCGCTCCCGCAGGACGATCCCACGCGCCGCCGGCCGGACATCACGCGCGCGCGCAACCCTGCTTGGATGGTCGCCAAAGGTTTCGCTGCGCGAGGGGCTGGAACGCTCCCTGGAGTACTTCACCGCCTGCGTCGAAATTGAAAACGCCCGCGTGTAGCGGGCGTTTTCTTCAGTAATCCGACAGCGTCACGAGTTACGGCGCTGAGTCAGGTTCGACACCCGGCGCTCGACGTTTGGCCTCATTGTGAAGCTTCGGGATACCAGGTCAACTGAACGGCGATCACGTTGTCGAAGTTCGCACCGTTGTTCTGCCTTCTGAATGTAGATCGGCGCCTTCCAGCGTTCCATCCTGCATCCACGCATTCAGCTCGACGTCCTTGCCCAGCCGCTTCACGACGTCAATCTTGTACTGATCCTGCGTCACGTCCGCCGGGAATGAAGTCATTGTGCGTTCTCTTCGTCAGGTACTCAAACTGCACCCACTCATTGCCGGAGAGATGATAGGTAAGCCACGCCTGGCCGCCCATGCGCTTCGCGGCCAATCCAGTCGCCCATGATGAATGCCCTTGTTGGTGTAGCCCTGCCTCTGGACGATCTCCCAGTACTTGAGCGTGCCGCCCTGCAGGCTGTGGTCGAACAGTCGGTGTTTGCGCCTTCAACGCGGAGATCGAGCTTCGGCATGCCAGGAAACTGCGGAGAGATAGATGCCTGGCCGGTAGGCGGCGCGGCGCGGTGCACTGATCGGCGATACGTCGTCGTGAGAGATCGAATCGGTATACAGCGTCAAGTGATGGCGAACGAACGGCAGCCGGTAGGAGAAGCTGAAGTCGCTGTAGCGCGCGCCCGGATCGTTCACCGAGTACTTCTGCGCTCCGTTCGTGTCGTTGAACGGAGAAGAAACTCTTGAAGAATGTGTGGAGCGTAATCGGCTCGTTGCAGGGTGTGGGTTGCCGTCCGGTAGTATCGGCAGGCATCCATGGCCATGCCCACCCCAGATGACCGTGCGCGAGAAAGCAAACTGGAAGTTCGACGTTGGCGCAAAGCTGAACATCTCCGAGTGCACCCACGGCTCGTTTGGAGATGTGTGGCCCTTGCAGCGATCCCACGAAGAAGTCGTAGCGCAGCGGCCCCAGCACGCGCGAGACCCAGGGAATGTGCAGCGGCTCCACGCGGTTGATGCGGAAGCGAGTAGATGTCCTCCGCATTGTTGCTCCAGTTCATCGCGCTTCCCAGGCCTGGGCCATCCCACGAGTCGGACTTGCCGCCCGAGATCTCCATGACCCAGCACGTGGAAGGAGAGCGTCGCCTCCTGCAGGCGGAACGGGTTCTGCGCAGCGATGTGGCCGGCAGGAATGGTCGCCTGGTTCGGCGTTGTAGCGGACGCAATAGTAGATCTCATCGATGGCCGACAAGCGTCTCCGCAAGACCGACAGGAGCAAGCGGATTGCCGGTGTCCGGTTGGTGGAGTAGCCGTACCCGCTGGCGCATGTTGATACTCTCCGCGCACGTAGAGCGAAAAGCCGCCACCACTCATTGAGCGTCGCGAAGCCCGTAATGTTGTTGAACCCTGGCTCGTAGGGGCGGCCATAGTCTTGTGCAGATCGTCTGCCCCAGGTGATAGCTGTCGCGCAGCGTCTGTCCGCTGATGCCCATCACGCGCGTGTAGACCGACTGCACGCCGTAGACGTTGCCGCGATCGAAATGCACGCTCGGTGGTCGCATCCTCGGCGCCTTCGGACGCGATATAGTCGTCCAGCTTCGCGAGCAGGTCGATTGCCTGATCGTCGCCGCTGGCAATGATGGCGGGCGAGGATTTGCTCCAGCATGTGCAGCAGGCTGCGGCGCGTCCATGGCCGCATATTGATGAACGCCGTATCCAGGTAGCCCATCGAATACAGCCGCAGCGCCATCGGATAGACGATGCTGTCCACCGGAATGTATGCGGAGCCGAGCGTATCGTGGCGCGGTCCCAACCCACCGGGAGCGTACGGCGGCAGGGCTGGCCGCGACGACTGGGGAACCCGCCCGGCCGCCGGCAATGCAGGCTGGCGTGCGTGTTCTGGGTCGATACCGCTCCCGGCACTGTGGCCTGAGAAGAGGGCGGAACGTTGGTGGGAGCCGGTACCTCCTGTGCGCCTGGCATCCGCGGCCTGACCGATCAGCAGAAGAAGAAACGCCGTTGCGCTTAGCCGGAGCAAGCTGGCCGCGCGCCCATGGGGTCTGGGAAAGAACATGCTTTGAGTGTACTGGGAAGCGGGCTGGTTTGGCCCGTGGGGAACAAGCCCAGGCCACAGAAAATTCGGCCGCTCAAAAGGTTGCCATGGCCTCCGAATTTCGTGGAGGAGCAACCCCACAGCAACCCAGTTCACAAATCCGCCGAAAGCCCTATGCCTTCAGAGAAATCTTTCGAGCCGCGAGGTAGCTGCGCAGACGCGCGATGGGCTGACGGGATCGGGGCATCGTCGCGAGGTGTCGTCCGGGAGTCATCACGGCCCACAAAACCGATGGCCCGCCGCCCTGGCGCGCCCGCAAAACCGACTCCTGCATCACCCGGTAGACCGCCACCGCGTCCTCGCCATCCACGGTCAGGACGGGCAGATTGATGCCGCTTGGCGAAACGGCTCATGCTGCTGAAGTCGAGCGCTGGCTCGGCGCCTTTTCGCGAGCGCGGCGACAGCGCCGTTGGTCGCATCGGAGCATGCCAGCAGCAGCGGCAACTGAGACTCCTGCGCCCACTCCAGTGCGGCCATCCAGCCGGGCTCAGCGCCGCCGGCGCGGGCGAAGGCCAGAAGCAGCCCCGTCGGCGCCGGCCGCCTGCAGTCCGCGCGCGCAGCCGCGCACAGACCGCCAGCCGGGCGCCGAGAGAATCTCCGCCAATCAAGCTGCCCGCGGGCCGCTGATGCTTCGCCTCGGGAGCCAGCTGCTCAACGACTCGATCGTCAGCACTGCGAACTCAGCAGGTCGCCCGGAAGCAGATGGATCAACGTAGCCGCGAGCAGCGCCTCACGCGCGGATCCGCGGGACGCTCTGTTTGCGTTCCAGGCTGCGGCAACGCACCATCAGGGCATGCAGTTCGCGGAGCTTGCTATGGGGGAGAAGCGGATTTTCAGACAAGCCAGGGGACCTCTTCGCGCAGGAATTTGTAGATGAACGATGTTGACACGACCAGCCCGCAAACCTCGCACCCTGGCGCTGGGGTACCTGCTACGCCCGGAACGCGCCCGGTCCTTCGACTGGCAGGCCAAGCTCTTCGAACGCCTTCTCGGCAACCCTGGGCTTTACCACTCCCTCACGCGCCAGCTTCGAGAGCGTCGCCGCGACGATCGACTCCGCATCGACCTCGAAGTGACGGCGCAGATGTTCGCGATTGTCCGAGCGGCCAAAGCCATCCGTGCCGAGCGAAACCAGCCGCGCTCCCAGCCACGGCGCGAGCGAATCCGGCAGCGACTTCATGTAATCGCTCGCCGCAATGATCGGCCCCGCCGCGTCACCGAGCGCCTCCACCACGAACGGCGTGCGCTCCTTCTCCGCCGGATGCAGCCGATTCCAGCGCTCGGCGCTCAGGCAGTCGCGGCGCAGCTCGTTGTAGCTGGTCACGCTCCACACATCGGCGGCCACGTTGTACTTCTCCGCGAGAATCTGCTGCGCGCGCAGCACCTCGTTCAGAATCGGTCCGCTGCCAAACAGCTGCGCCTTCGCCGGCCCATTCTCCGCTGCCTTGAACTTGTAAATGCCGCGCAGAATACCCTCACGCACGCCCTCGCCCTCAGGCATCGCCGGCATCGCGTAATCCTCGTTGTACATCGTGATGTAGTAGAAGGCGTCCTCGCCGTCCTCATACATCCGCCGCAGGCCATCCTGAATGATCACGGCCATCTCGTACACGTACGCCGGGTCGTAGGTGATGCACGTCGGAATCGTCCCGGACAGAATCGGCGAGTGCCCGTCCTGATGCTGCAGGCCTTCGCCGAGCATCGTCGTGCGCCCGGCCGTTCCGCCCATCAGGAAGCCCTTGCCGCGCGAGTCCGCAAACGCCCACGCCATGTCGCCGATGCGCTGAAATCCAAACATCGAGTAGTACATGTAGAACGGCACCATCGGGATGTGGTAGTTCGCATACGACGTTCCCGCCGCGGTAAAGCTGGCCATCGCGCCGGCCTCCGTGATGCCTTCCTCCAGAATCTGGCCGCCCTTTTCCTCGCGGTAGCTCAGCAGCATGTCCGAGTCATGCGGCGTGTACTTCTGCCCCTCGTGCGCATAGATGCCCACCTGCTTGATCACCGACTCCAGCCCAAACGTGCGTCCCTCATCCGGCACAATCGGCACAATCAGCTTGCCGATCTTCGGGCTCCTTCAGCAGTCCGCGCAGCATGCCGACAAAGCCCAGCGTCGTCGAAACCGAGCGCCCGCGCGAGCCATCCAGCCACTCCTTGAAGAACTCGATCTTCGGTGCCACGAAGCTCGGCTCCGGCACCTCGCGCACCGGCAGATAGCCGCCCAGCTCCTGGCGCCGCGCCTGCATGTACTGGATCGCCGGATCGTCCGGCTCCGGCCGATAGAACGCCGCATCCTTCACTGCGCCGTCGGGAAGCGGAATGTCGAACGTGCTTCACAAACTGCACCAGCGCCTCGTCGCTCAGCTTCTTCTCCGAGTGCGTAGCATTGCGCGCCTGCGCCGAGCCCAGCCCGTAGCCCTTCACCGTCATCGCGAGGATCACCGTCGGTCCGCCCTTGTGCTCCAGCGCGCGCTTGTACGCGTTGTAGATCTTCGCCGGATCGTGGCCGCCGCGATGCAGCCGGATCAACTGGTCGTCGGTATTGTCCTTCACCAGCTCCAGCAGCTCCGGATACTTGCCGAAGAAATGCTCGCGCAGATACGCGCCATCCTTGGCCTTGTACGCCTGGAAGTCGCCATCGACGCACTCTTCCATGCGCTTCAGCAGCAGCCCCTGGTGGTCGCGCGCAAACAGCTCATCCCAGTCCGCACCCCAGATCACCTTGATCACATTCCATCCCGCGCCGAGGAACGTGCTCTCCAGCTCGTCGATGATGCGCTTGTTGCCGCGCACCGGCCCGTCCAGCCGCTGCAGGTTGCAGTTCACCACAAAGATCAGGTTGTCGAGATGCTCGCGCGAACCCAGCGAGATCGCGCCCAGCGTGTCGACCTCATCCGTCTCGCCGTCGCCCACAAACGCCCAGACCTTGCGGTCCGTCTTCTCGATCAGCCCGCGGTTCTCCAGGTACTTCATAAACCGCGCCTGGTAGATCGCATTCAGCGGCCCAATGCCCATCGACACCGTAGGGAACTGCCAGAAGTCCTTCATCAGCCACGGGTGCGGATAGCTCGACAGCCCCGGCTCGTCGCGCAGCTCATGGCGGAAGTTCTTCAGCCGCGCGTCATCGAAGCGGCCCTCCAGATACGCACGCGCATACACGCCCGGCGAAGCATGCCCCTGGAAGTAAATGAAGTCGCCCGGCTGGTCGCCCTTCGCGCTCGGATACTTCGCATGGAAGAAGTGGTTGAACCCGACCTCCAGCAGCGTCGCCAGCGACGAGTACGTCGAGATATGTCCGCCGATGCCCGCATCCTTCTTGTTCTGCCGATGCACCATCGCCATCGCATTCCAGCGAATCAGCGCCTCGACGCGTTTTTCCAGCTTGCGGTCGCCCGGGTAGGGAACCTCGTCATACTTCGGAATCGTGTTGCAGAACGGCGTAGTGATCGTCGCCGGTCGCCGGCACACCGGCCTCGCGCGCACGCGTCCGCAGCGCCGACAGCACTGCCGCGCCCTGTTCCCAGTCGTGCGCGACGACGTCGTCAAACGCCTCAATCCACTCAGCCACCTCGGCCGACAAGATCGTGCTTGATCGCTTCATCCACCTGGGTTGCCATCGCTACTCTCCCTGAGCAAACCCGGCATCCGCCGAAAGGTCTCCACTTCTACAATAATTTGCCGGACGCTTCCGTGCCCAGCGTCATACCCGTCTTTAGGCCAAATTCTCCCGCCCAACAGCTCCAGATGCGTTTCCGGCCAGCTTCCTAGGTCGAATAATCCGCATTGATCGCGACGTACTCATGCGTCAGGTCGCAGGTAACAAACCGTGCCCGCCCCGGCCCGCGCCCCATCTGGATCGCGATCGTATACTCCCGCTCGCTCATCGCCGCATGCGTCGCTGCCTCGTCGAAACTCTCCGCGCGCACGCCAAACTCAAACACCGGCAGGCCGCCAATCGTGATCTGCACCTGCGCCGGATCGAACGCCACGCCCGCGCGTCCGGCAGCCGCCAGCAGCCGTCCCCAGTTGGGGTCAGCGCTCGACCACGCCGTCTTGCACAGCGGCGAAGTCGCAATCGTCTTCGCAATCGCCATCGCATCGTCATTGCTCGCCGCGCCCGAAATCTCCAGCGTCACCACATGCGTCACACCCTCGCCGTCATCGACGATCTTGTACGCCAGCGAATCGCAAACCCGCTGCAGCGCCGCCTCAAACGCGGGCACCGCCTCGCCCTGCGCCGCAACGCCGCTCTTGCCGCTGGCCAGCAGCAGCACCGTGTCGTTGGTGCTCATGTCGCCGTCAATCGAGATGCAATCGAAGCTTGTCTTCACCGCCGCCGCCAGCATCGCCGTCAGGTGCTCGCTGCACGCCGCCAGGTCGGTGAACAGATAGACCAGCATCGTCGCATGCGGCACCAGCTGCGGCCCAATCATCCCCGCACCCTTCGCGCAGCCAAACAGGTTCACCGTCTTGCCATCGATCGTCGAAGCTCTCCTGCGCCACCTTCAGCTTCGTATCGGTGGTCAGAATCGCCGTGGCGAATGCCTCCGCGCTCTCCGCGCTCGCTGCCCAGCGCGGCCTTCGCAATCGGCACCGCGGCAACGAGCTTTTCCACCGGCAGCGGCACGCCAATAATCCCCGTCGACGACGGAAAAATCTCGTCGAACACGCACCCGAACGCATCCGCCACCGCCACGCAGCTCTTATGGCAGGCCTCAATGCCCGGCTCGCCGGTCGCGCAGTTGGCGTTGCCGGCATTCACCATCACCGCCGAAACCTTGCCGCCGGTCGCCGCCAAATGCCGGCGTCCGACGGTGATCGGCGCGGCCACCACCTGGTTGCTGGTGTACATCACGCCTGCCTCAGCAGGACTATCGCAGGCCGCCAGCGCGAGGTCCGGCTTGCCGCTGGCCTTGATGCCCGCGCGCACCGCGGACCAGCGAAATCCAAGAGGAAGGGGCTGCGAAATAGAGGAAGAGTTGTGGTCGCTCACACAGATCACTTTACCAAGCCCGGCGTATACTCAACCGATAAGAGTGGGATGCGTGCGCGGCGACGTTCGATTCGCGCCCCCCAGCGGGAGACATACATCATGAGCACCAACGGTAACGGACATTCCAACGGCAACGGCCACTCCAACGGTCACTACAGCGTCCCCACGCCGCGCGCGGACTGGATCGTCAAGCGCAAGGAAGAGGCTGCGCGCACCGGCGACTGGAACATGAGCCAGATGCACTTCGCCCGCCTCGGCAAGATCACCGAAGAGATGGCCTTCGTCGCGCACAAGGAGAAAATCTCGCCCGAACTCGTCCGCTCCGAGATCGCCAAGGGCACGATGATCATCCCGGCGAACATCAATCACCCTGAGCTCGAGCCCATGGCCATTGGCGTCGAATCGCTCTGCAAGATCAACGCCAACATCGGCAACTCCGCGCTCGTCCTCCAACGTCGACGAAGAGCTGCGCAAGCTCCACACCGCCGTCCACTTCGGCGCCGACACCGTCATGGACCTGTCCACAGGCGGCGACATTCCGATGATTCGCGAAGCCATCCTGCGCCACTCGCCCGTGCCCATCGGCACAGTGCCGCTGTACGAGGCGCTGGCCCGCGTCAAGCAGCGTCGAAGACCTCAACATCGATGTCTACCTCGAGGTCATCGAAGAGCAAGCGCAGCAGGGCGTCGACTACTTCACCATCCACGCCGGCGTGCTGATTCAGTACGTGCCGCTGGTCTCGAAGCGCATCACCGGGATCGTCAGCCGCGGCGGCGCCATCCTCGCCCAGTGGATGACCGCGCACCACAAGCAGAACTTCCTCTACGAAAACTTCGACCGCATCACCAAGCTCATGGCCAAGTACGACGTCAGCTACTCGCTCGGCGACGGCCTCCGTCCCGGCTCCGTCGCGGATGCCTCCGACGAGGCGCAGTTTGCCGAACTCAAGACCCTCGGCGAGCTCACCCGCCAGGCCTGGAAGGACGACGTGCAGGTCATGATCGAAGGCCCCGGCCACGTGCCCATGGACAAGATCAAGGAGCAGGTCGACAAGGAAGTCGAGCTCTGCGACGGCGCGCCGTTCTACGTTCTCGGCCCGCTGGTCACCGACATCGCCCCCGGCTACGACCACATCACCTCGGCCATCGGCGCGGCCATGATCGGCTGGCACGGCGCGGCGATGCTCTGCTACGTCACCCCGAAAGAGCACCTCGGCCTGCCCAACGAAAAGGACGTCAAGGACGGCATCATCGCCTACAAGATCGCCGCCCACGCGGCTGATAT
This sequence comes from uncultured Acidobacteriaceae bacterium, assembly GCA_963821165.1. Classification (GTDB taxonomy): domain Bacteria; phylum Acidobacteriota; class Terriglobia; order Terriglobales; family Acidobacteriaceae; genus Granulicella. Next base: position 571,386 of record CAWGCQ010000001.1, on the reverse strand, counting down.
TGCCCGCCATCGCCCCGGCGCACGCGACCGCGACGACGCCATCTCGCACGCCCGCTACACCTTCGACTGGGACAAGCAGTTCGCTCTCTCGCTCGACCCCGAAACCGCGCGCAGCATGCACGACGAAACCCTGCCCGACGACTACTACAAGGAGTCCGCCTTCTGCTCCATGTGCGGCCCGAAGTTCTGCTCCATGAACTGGTCGTCAGCAAGGTCGACAAGTTCAACGAAGAGGTCCATGGCCTCAAGAAGCCAGACCTCACGCAGATTGTCACCGAGCAGATGGCGCTGCGCAGCTAGTCTCAGCAAAAAAGTGAAGAGGGTGAGGCCGCGGCCTCACCCTTTCGTTTGCTCAGAAACCTTAGCCGTGCACGTAATGGAAGAGCAGCTCCTGCTCGCTCGCCACCGGAACCCCATTGCGCGTCGCCGGCTGAAACGTCCACTGCTGAATCGTCGCCAGCACGGTCTCGTCGACGCCATGTCCCAGCCCGCGCAGTCATCGTATACTTCGCGATCCTTCCGTCCTTGTCGATCACCACATCCACAATCACGTCGCCGCTGGTGCCCGCACGGCAGCTGCGACAAATCCGGTTTCGGCGAAGGATGCGCCACCACCAGCGCCATCGTCGTAGTCTCCATCACCCAATGCATCCGCGCCAGAAGACGCATTCGGACTCGAGGTCGCAGCCGTAGCGGTCGCAGCGACCTCAGGTTGCGTTGGCACTGGCGCGGGCACGCTTGTGGTGCGAACGGGTTTCCGCGGCGGCGCCTTCTCCGACTGCAGCTTTGCCGCGGGTGCGCTCATCCCGGGCGCATACGTCAGCGACGCCAGATGGCCGGTCGCATCCCCTGGCCGATCCACAGGCGCTCAGCTGCGGAGAGCGCACATACAACAGCGCCCCCAGCACGCAAACGTGAATCGCAACCGATGCGACAGTCCACTGCCGCAGCGTCGCAGAGCCGCCCACCAGCGGACCACCCGGTTGCTGCGCCGACTTGTTTCCAATCGCGTCCATACGGTCCCCCTGCTTCTCCAGCATACTTCGAGTAGGACTCGCCGCGCAGCTACTTTGTAAGCGATTTTTCTGTTTCTTCCTAAGCGATTTCGCAATCTCTCTATGCCTACTTCGCCGCATCCTCCAGGATCGTCGCCGAACGATTCAGCGCCGCCGCCAGGGCATCCAGCTGCCCTTGCGTGCGCGCAGCGTCGTCCGCTTCAATACCCTCGGTCACCCCAGGAATCACCACGGCGGCATAGCCCGTGTACTCGCCCGGAGCGTAAATCGTGTGCTTGAACCACGGACGCCGCGGCAGCCCCGCATCGTTGAGCAGCGCGCTCTCCGCGTCACGCAGCGCGGCGTTCAGCCTGGCCTCGTTCGCGCCAGCAATCGCTCGCAGACTGCAGGGCATAGACCTTCTGTCCGGCCGCCTGCAAAGCGCTGAGCGGCAGCGCTCGCCGCGCTGAAGTCGACCTTCAACTTCGCAGTCGTAGCCTGCTGCTGCGCATCGGCCACGTACCCCACCACGTCCTTGCCATACAGCCGATAGTCATACGGCAGCACATCCGCATCCGCCATGTGCAGAATCTCCAGCCCGAACACCCGCGCCTGCTGCTGCTCATACACGAACGTCGGGTCCGCGAACTTCGTGAACCACGTGTAGTCATCAAAGGTCGAGTGGTACACCCCGTACGGCCCCTGCGATCCGACATCCGTCGAAGGCACGCCGAGGTGCTGAATAAACGGCGTGTAATCCGAACCCGATCCGAGGTTTCCGACGGTTACCTCACTGCTCGCGGGCGCATCCGGGCTCATCGTTCGGCCTCTGCGCCGCGGGCTCGCGCGCTGCGTCGTCTGCCATTGCTCATACACCGTTCCGCCCTTTGGACTCGGCACCTGCCGCGTCACGTCGCGCACAAACTCCTTCAGCGACGGCACTGCCGAAGCATCGAAGTCCGGCCCCGCCACACCCACGTCGGTATTGAAGTAGGCGACCGCATGCGCGAGCTCCCTGGCGTGCATCTCAGCCCACTCCGTCGAGCCCATCAGCCCCTCCTCCTCCGCGTCCCACGAGCAGATCACGATCCGCCGCTTCGGCTTCCATCCCTGCTTCAGCAAATCGCCCAGCCCGTGCGCTGCCTCCAGCATCGCCGCTGTCCCGCTGTTCGGATCGACCGCGCCATACACCCACGCGTCGCGATGATTCCCCGCGACCACCCAGTCATTCTTCTGGTCCGGATCAGTGCCGTCGATCGTTCCCACCACGTCCCAGATCGTTCGCAGCTTGTAATCCTGGACCAGCTTCATGTGCACCTTCACCGCGCCCGTCCCGCCCAGGTGATAGGTGAAGGGAAGCCCGCCCTGCCAGTCGCGCGGCGACTCCGGCCCGTCCAGCGCCTGAAGAATCGGCGCCGCATCGTGATACGAAAGCGGGTTCGACGGAATCGACGGCTGGTTCATCTTCGCCGGATCGGTAATGCGTTTCGAGTCCGGCAAGTCCGGAGTCGACGCCACGCCCGGCGTCTCCGGATCGCCCGGATACAGCGGCAGGAACTGTACGCTGCCGCGCTGTACTCCCGTCTCCGGGCGGTACGGCCCGCGCGGGTACATATCGCCCTTCACGTAACCATCGTCGGCGGGGTCCGAGTAAATCAGCACGCCCGCCGCGCCATACTGCTGCGCGATATAGACCTTGACGCCGCGAAAGTTCCCGCCATAGCGCACGATCACGATCTTGCCCTTGATGCTGATGCCAAGGGACGCCAGCTTCTTGAAGTCCTCCAGCGTCCCGAAGTTCGCGTACACCACATCGGCCGTTACATCGCCAGAGGGCGACGAGCCGTTGAACGCCGGCAGAATGCGCGGATCATCCTGGAACGGATCGCCGCCATACGCCTTTGGATCAACATGCTCAGGCGTTGGCCCGGACATCAGCTTCTTGCCGCTGGCGTCGAACGCTTCAATCTCGATCGTGACTGGCTTGTTCAGCCAGACGCGGAACGGCTGGATCTCGGTATGCAACCCCGCCGCCCGAAACTTCTCGGCCACATACAGAGCCGTCGCATGGTCCTCCGGCGAGCTTGCCCAGTGCGGTGCGGCCGTCAGGGTCTTCAGCTCCTCGCCCGCCAGCTTCGCACTCGGGATCTCCATGAACGCATGGTCCCACTTGGCTTGCTGCGAAAAATCCTCATAGCCGAACACATGGCTGGCCGGCGTTTGTGCGCGCACAGCACCTTGGAACGCGAACATGGAGGCGAATAACGAAACGGCCCAGGCTGTCGATCGACGCATACGGACAAACTCCTAAGGAATTGTTAGGAGTGTACGCGAAGATCCCGGCCCAGACCGAATCCTGGATCGAATCGAACCTAAACAGGCTGTGTGCAGAACTTGCAGCGAGTTGCCGCCACAGGAATGTCGCCAAGGCACTGCGGGCAGGCCTTCGTGGTCGGCGGCTCAGCGGCAGGTGGGTTGAATTTCTTCAGCAGATACTGCGTCGGCAGCACCAGGAAGAAGTACACCACCGCCGCGATGATGAGGAAGTTGACGACGGCCGTGAGAAACGTCCCATACTTGATCTCGCCGCCGTTCACATGTCGCTACAAGGTAATCGAAGTTCGGCTTGCCGATCACCGCGCCAAGCAGCGGACTGATGATGTTCGTGGTAAGTGCCGTGACGATTGCAGTGAAGGCTGCGCCGATGATCACGGCGACCGCCAAATCCATCACGTTGCCGCGCAGAACGAAATCGCGAAATCCCTTAAGCATGGACCCTCCAGTGTATTGAAAACTATGGACTTGATTTGCCCCGCTGAGTATACCCAGCCCATGCACCGCATGATAAATCGTCTTTCGTCTCAAATCAGCACCCGAAGTATTCTTAAGACATGAGTTCGACCGACATCCGCGTGCGTCTGCTTGCCTTTGGCGCCCTCAAAACGATCGTCCCTGCAGGCGCGACTGGCGCGATCTCACTCCCGGTGCTTCGGTCGACGATCTTCTCGCGATCCTCTGTCGCGAGGGCCTCACCGACGCAGCCGCGCTTCACTCCGCCGCCATCGCCGTCAATCAGCAGTACAGTCCGCGCACCTGCATCCTCCACGACGGCGACGAAGTCGCGATCCTCCCCCCCGTCAGCGGAGGCCTCGACGCAACCGAGCCATCCAACCCCCTCATCGCGCTCGTGCGTGAGCCCATCGACGCCGCAGCCATCGAGCGCGACCATCAAGTCCGGCGCCGACGGAGCCGTCTGCGTCTTCGACGGCATCGTTCGCGACAACACCCGCGGCCGCCGCACCCTGCACCTCGACTACGAAGCCTACGAGCAGATGGCACTCACGCAGATGCAGCTTCTCCGCACCGAGGCCATCGAGCACTTCGGCGTCCGCGACGTCGCCATCGTCCATCGCCTCGGCCGCCTCATCGTCGGCGAAACCAGCGTCTTCATCGCCGTTGCCTCCGCCCATCGCGGCGCCGCCTTCGACGCCTGCCGCTGGGTCATCGACACCCTCAAAAAAACCGTCCCCATCTGGAAGAAAGAGCAGTTCGTCGACGGCGCCGCGTGGGCCGACGGCGAACCCTTCCCCGACGACCTCGCAGGCCCCGCGCGATGAGCCCCGGCTCTTCGCCCTGTCTCGTGCTCGCGCTCTTCACCCTCCCACTCGCTCTCACGGCTCAGACGCCAACTCTCCATCTCGAAAGCCAGCCTCGTCACCCTCGCCCTCAACGTCACCGACGACCACGGCGCGCCCGTCCCCAACCTCACCGCCTCCGACTTCGAGCTCACCGAAGACAACCGCCCGCAGCGCATCGCCTTCTTCGACCAGGCCTCCACCACCCCGCTCGACATCGTCCTTGCCATCGACGCCAGCGAGAGCGTCGCTCCCTACGAGCATCTCGAGCGTGCCGCCGCCCGCACCTTCCTCCACTCGCTCCAAGGCCAGCACGAACGCATCGCCGTCATCGCCTTCTCCGATACCGTCGCCGAGCTCGCCGCCTTCACCAGCAATCCCCGCCGCATCGACGCCGCGCTCAGCCACATCCATAACGGCAACGCCACCGCGCTCTACGACGCCGTCTCCTTCGCCAGCCAGCGCTTCATCGATACGCCGTTGCCGCCCAATACCCGCCGCGTCATCGTCCTCATCACCGACGGCGAAAACACCACCCATCACGGCGCCTACGCCTCTGCGCTCGAAGCCGCTCAGCGCGCCGGCGCGACGGTCTACTCGCTCATCATCGTTCCGGTCGAAGCCGACGCCGGCCGTGACACCGGTGGCGAACACGCCCTCATCCAGCTCGCCACCGACACCGGCGGCAGATTCTACGAAATCGCTCAGCAGACCGATCTCGCCCTCGCGCTCGAGCACGTGTCCGACGACCTCCGCACCCAGTACGCCCTCGGCTACTACGCCGACAGCCGCGACCGCAACGTCTCCCATCCGACACATCCATCTGCAGCTCACCAACCCCGCGCTGCCGCGCGAACCACCCTGCGCTATCGCACCGCGTACTACGCTTCTGCCCAGCCCTGAGACTTCCTTCAATCGCAGCCCGTACAATCTATCTATGGCGACCAAGAAGCGTCACAAAGGACCACCCGCCGGCGAAACCGGCCAGGAAGCGCTCTACCTCAAATCTCTCAGCGACCGCCAGGTCCCTGTCATCATCAAGCTGCGCGACGGCGAGATCGTCAGCGGCTGGATCGAATACTTCGACGACATGATGCTGCGCCTCACCCGCGAAGGCAAGCCGAATCTCTTCATCTACAAGGCGCAGATTCGCACCATCACCGAAGGTGGCGCGCCCGGTCTGCGCCGCACCTCCCAGCGCGACGATGGCGCGGGACTCTAGCATGGCCGAACTTCTTCCCACCGCGGAATCCATCGCGCGCGAGGCCGGCGCTCTGCTGCGCGACTTCTATCATCGCGGCGTGCGCACCGAGTACAAAGGCGACGTCGACCTCGTCACCGAAGCCGACCGCGCCAGCGAAGCTCTTATCGGCCAGCGCCTCCGCGCGGCGTTCCCCGAACACGGCATCTACGGCGAAGAGGGAACCCGCGAAGGCCTCGACGGCGAGTTTCGCTGGTACGTCGATCCGCTCGACGGCACCACCAACTTCGCGCACGGCTTTCCTGTCTTCTGCGTCGTGCTGGGCTGCGAGCAGCGTCCCGCCGGCCTTGCCGCACGATGCAGACGGACGAGATGGTCGCCGGCGTCATCTACGATCCGCTGCGCGACGAGATGTTCTCCGCAGCCCTCGGCGAAGGCGCCACGCTCGCCACCGAAAACGGAAAAAAGTCGAGCCGATTCACGTCTCCCACACCAAATCTCTCGACGAGTCGCTCATCGCCACCGGCTTTCCCAGCAAGAAGCGCCACGACAGCCCCAACGTGCACTTCTATCAGGAGTTCACGCTGCGCTCGCACGGCGTCCGTCGCGCCGGGTCGGCCGCCATCGACCTAGCCTACGTCGCCTGCGGACGCCTCGACGGCTACTGGGAGTTCCAGCTCAACCCCTGGGACACCTCCGCCGGCTATCTGCTCATCGAGGAAGCCGGCGGCCGCATCACCCACTTCGACGGCAGCAAGTTTACCCTCGACAGCCGCGAGATCCTCGCCTCCAACGGCCTCATCCACCCCGCGATGGAGCACCTTTTCGCCGACATGTTCGCCGGCCGCAACCTCGACCCCATCCTCACGCCGGCCGAATTCGCTGCCCGCCGCGCCGCCGAAGGCCGCTAGCCCGCAACCCAAAATCCACAGCCTTCGAAGCCCCAGACCGATTACCGTAAATTTACGACCGGTCTTCGGACCCTTCCGGCTTTATTGCTAAAATAAGTACACTACTCGTGAAGTTTTGAGTTAAAGCAGTATCAAGGAGAAATTGAGATGGCGTATGTAATCGCGGAACCCTGTATTGGCACCAAGGATCGGGCGTGTGTGGACGCTTGTCCGGTAGATTGTATTCACCCCAAGGCTGACGAGGACGGTGCCGACACCGACGATCAGCTCTTCATCGATCCCGTCGAGTGCATCGACTGTGGCGCGTGTGTTCCCGTCTGCCCGGTCTCCGCGATCTTCGGCAGCGACGACCTGCCCGAGAAGTGGGAAAGCTTCCGCGAAAAGAACGCATCCCACTTCGGCCGCTAAACCAATCTCTCCCGCTACTGATTCTTCCCACGAGCGCGCAGCCCCGGCTGCGCGTTTCGCATTTAAGTCTGGGAGCTTTGCCTTTGCTTTTCTTTCTGTCATTCCCTCCGGGAATCTGCTGTTGCCCCGACCGCCAACGATCTAGCGTTGCGAAACGTTGCCAACTCCGCGCCCTTTGCGTCAAAGCCCTTGCCCTTCGGGTCGCCACTTCGCATTTCGCGTACCCTGATCCTCGGAGCCTAACCGATGAAGAACCTGGCCGACCCCAACGCCGCCGCCGAGATCCGCACCCGCATCCTCGGTCTCCGATCCTCGGACGCGCCGCAATGGGGCATCATGACCGTCAACCAGATGATCTGCCACGTCCGCGAAGCCTACCTCTACGCCCTCGCCGACGCGCCGGTTGACCCCATCCCCCTCCCCTATCCTCCCAAAGTAGTCAAGGAATTCGCCCTCAAGGTCCCCACGCCCTGGCCCCACTCCACCACCACCATCCCACAGCTCAAACTCGACGCACCCGGCATGATCTGCACCACCTTCGATCACGACCGCGAAACCCTCCTCGCCGCCCTCGACAGCTTCTGCGCTCTCACCAAACACACCCGCGACCATCCCTTCTTCGGCTCCATGCAACACGCCGACTGGATGCGCTGGGGCTACCTCCACGCCGACCACCACCTCCGCCAGTTCAACCACTAAGCTTTTGCTTTTCCTAATCCCTAATCTCTGTTCCCTAATCCCTGTCCTTATGCCTGAAGGCCGCCAAATCCAACATCACGGCGAGGCCATCGTCCTCCGCACCTGGCCCTTCCACGAGGCCGACCTCCTCGTCTCGCTCTTCACCCGCGACCAGGGCAAGGTGAAGGGAGTAGCCCGCCACGCCATGAAGTCCCGCAAGCGCTTCGGCGGTGCGTTAGAGCCCGCCACCCAGGTCCGCGCCCACTACACCGAGCGTCCCAGACAAGACCTCGTGCGACTCGACCAGTTCGAAATCCTCTGGTCTCCCCTCACCGCCCCCATCGACACTCTCCGCCTCGCCGCCCTCCAGCTCGTCACCGAAGTCCTCGAAGAAGCCATGCCCGACCAGGCCCCCGAGGACAACATCTACCGCCTCGCCGTCACCGTCCTGACCAACCTCCACTCCGGGTGCCCCACGTCTGGATTTTCAGACGTGGGTTCGCAGGATGTTCAGGGTTCACAGCAAATCTACCTCCCCATCACCTACTTCTGCCTCTGGATGAACCGCCTGATGGGCTGGATGCCCGAGCTAGGCCACTGTGCCGCCTGCGGTCTCGACCTCCGCAACCAGACCGTCTACTGGTCCCCCACCGCCGACGGCGTAACCTGCCACGACGACCGCCGCCCCAACTGCCGCGCCCTCACCGCCGCCTCCGTCGCCGAAAGCCCACCGCATCTTCCGCACCCCCCTCGCCGATCTCCTAACCGAACCCTGGCCCCCCACCCGCTCCGCCGACCTCCGCGCCTTCGCCATCGCCACCCTCGAGCGCCACCTCGAACGCCGCCTCCGCAGCGCTGTGGCCCTCAACGCCGCCGTCCTCATCGAATAGCCGCCGCATCGTTCCCGCTCCCGAGCACTCTAATCTCCAGAGGCCACTATGGGAAGCCAGTTCGCAAAGACAATGTTCTCCCCTGCAGCCAAGCGCCTGCAGGAGCAGCATAACTCCCGCGCCCAGTACGAGCGCCTTGCCGCCCTCGGTTCGCGCGACGAAGCACTCGGCGACTTCGAGCAGCAATTCATCACCGCCCGCGACAGCTTCTATCTCGGTTCCGTCACCGAAGACGGCTGGCCGTACATTCAGCACCGCGGCGGCCCCACCGGCTTCCTGCATGTCCTCGACGGCCGCACCCTCGCCTTCGCCGACTTCGCCGGCAACAAGCAGTACATCACCGCCGGCAACCTCGCCACCAACGACCGCGTCGCGCTCTTCCTGATGGATTACCCCCACCAGGCGCGCCTCAAGATCATCGGCCACGCCCGCCTCGTCGAGCCCGGCGAAGACCCTGCCCTCGAGGCTCGAACTCCGGCAGCCCGGCTACCCCTGCAACGATCGAGCGCATCTTCGTCATCTCCATCGTCGCCTACGACTGGAACTGCTCCCAGCACATCACCCCGCGGTTCACCGAAGAAGAAATCCGCGCGTGGCATTTAGAATCATGAAATGCCTTCGGTAGTCGAACGAAAGAAAGCCCTAACCTTCCAGGAACTGCTCTTCACCCTGCAGCGCTTCTGGGCCGAGCACGGCTGCGTCCTCCAGCAGCCCTACGACCTCGAAGTCGGCGCCGGCACCATGTCGCCCGACACCTTCCTGCGCGTCCTCGGCCCCCGGCCCATCTCGCATCGCCTACGCGCAACCCTCGCGCCGCCCCGCCGACGGCCGCTACGGCGAAAACCCCAACCGGCTCTTTCGCCACACGCAGCTGCAAGTCATCCTCAAACCGCCACCCGAGCGCGTCCAGGAGCTCTACCTCGAATCCCTCGTAGCCATCGGCATCGACCTCGCCCAGCACGACATCAAGTTCGAAGAAGACAACTGGGAGTGGCCCGTCGGCGGCGCCTGGGGCGTCGGCTGGCAGGTCATGCTCGACGGCCAGGAGATCACCCAGTTCACCTACTTCCAGCAGTGCGGCGGCATGGACCTCGACCCCATCTCCGGCGAAATCACCTACGGCCTCGAACGCATCGCGCAGTTCCTCCAGGACCTCGACAGCATCTACGACATCGTCTGGTCCCGCGACCCCGTCACCGGCCGCGAGCTAACCTACGGCGAAGTCCGCCTGCACGAAGAGCAGCAATTCAGCGCCTACTCCTTCGACTACGCCGACGTCCCCAGCCTCTGGAAGCACCTCGAGCTCTACGAAGCCGAGTGCCTCGCGCTTCTAGCCCGCGCCAAAGAAGTCCTCGTCGAAGAAAGCACCGACCCGCTCGCCGTCCTCCGCTTCCCAACCCTCGGCGCCTACGAGCTCGCGCTCAAGTGCTCGCACACCTTCAACCTCCTCGACGCCCGCGGCGCCATCTCCGTCACCGAGCGCGTCGGCGTCATGGCCCGCATCCGCAACCTCATCGTAGGCGTAGCCAAAATCTACGCCGAGCAGGGAAGACTCACCGCATTGACCGAACTCGCAACAGCCTGAGGACTTGCCTCCACTTGCTTCTGCTTGTCTTTACCGGATTAGCAGTGGGCTTTAGCCCGCTGAATGGAACCCCAGATAACCCCGGGCTTTAGCCCCGGCCTCGTGGCGAAGATTTCGCACGGAGCACCACAGGAACCAAATGCCAGACTTTTTACTCGAGATCGGACTAGAAGAAGTCCCCGCCCGCATGCTCCCCTCCGCCCAGGCAGAGCTCCTCAAGCGCACCCTCGCCCTGCTCACCCGCGAGCAATTAATCTCCGCCGAACCCACCGCGCACGCTACTCCACCCCGCGCCGCCTCGCCGTCCTCATCCATGGCGTCCTCGCGCAGCAGCCCGACATCACCGAAGAGACCACCGGCCCCGCCGTAAAGATCGCCTTCAAGGACGGCCTCCCCACCCCCGCCGCCGAAGCCTTCGCCCGCAAATCCGGCGTCGCCGTCGCCGACCTCAAGACCATCTCCACGCCCAAGGGCGACTACCTCGCGGCAACCACGCTCAAGAAGGGCCGCACCGCCGCCGAAGTCCTCGCCGCCGAACTCCCCAAAGAGATCGCCGCCCTCTACTGGGCCAAGAACATGCGCTGGATTCCCGGCAGCAACGAGCGCTTCGTCCGCCCCGTCCTCTGGCTCGCCTGCCTGCTCGGCGAAGACATCGTCCCCCTCACCTTCGCCGGCAAGACCGCCGGCCGCGCCACCTACGGCCACCGCGTCCTCCACGGCGACAGCCCTTCGACATCACCGCGCCCCGCAGCTACCTCGCCCAGCTCGAAGGCGACTACGTCCTGGCCGACGTCGAACTCCGCCGCCAAAAGATCCGCAAGGCCCTCGATCAGCGTCACGCGCACCATCCCCAACGCCCGCTGGCGCGAAGACGAAGCCCTGGTCGACGCCGTCACCCACCTCACCGAGTGGCCCGACGTCCTCCTCGGCAACTTCGAGCCCGCCTACCTCGCCCTCCCCGAAGAAGTCCTGGTCACGGTCATGCGCGACCACCAGAAGTACTTCGCCGTCGAGACGCGACACGGCAAACTAGCACCGCACTTCCTGACCGTCACCAACATCGCCCTCACCGACGAAAACACCCCCATCATCCGCCAGGGCAACGAGCGCGTCCTCCGCGCCCGCTTCAACGACGCCCGCTTCTTCTGGGAGTTCGACCAGCGCACCCCCCTTGCCGACCGCGTCAAGCTCCTCGAAAACGTCACCTTCCAGAAAGACCTCGGCAGCTACGCCAAAAAATCCGATCGCGTCCGTGTCCTTGCAGCGACCCTCGCCGGCGTCGCCGACCTCCGCGGCGCAACTCTCGACGCAATCGCCATCGACAAGGCCGCGCATCCTCGCCAAGACCGACCTCACCACCGAGCTCGTCAAGGAGTTCACCGAGCTGCAGGGCATCATCGGCGGCCTCTACGCCGCGTCGCAGGGCCTGCCCGCCACCGTCGCCGACGCCATCTACGACCAGTACCTGCCCGCCTCTGCCGGCGACACCATCCCGCGCAGCGCGGAGGGCTGCATCCTCGGCCTCGCCGACCGCATCGACACCATCGCCAACATGTTCGCGCTCGGCATGGAGCCCACCGGCTCCAAGGACCCCTTCGCCCTCCGCCGCGCCGCCAACGCCATCGTAAAAATCCTCGCCGAGTCCACCCTCCCCCTCACTCTCTCCGACGTCCTCTACGCCGCTGCGCCGAGCCCTGAACTAAACACGAAGCTCCACGCCTTCTTCCTCGAGCGCATCGACTTCTATCTCCGCGAGGCCCGCAGCCAGGCCTACGACGTAGTCAAAGCCGCCATGGCCGCCGGCGCCGACGACCTCCGCGACCTCGTAGCCCGCTCCGAAGCCGTCACCGCCGCCCGCGGCAGCGACGACTTCCTCGCCGTCTCCGCCGCCTTCAAACGCATGAAGAACATCCTCGCCCAGGCCACTGCCAAGGGTGACGTCGCACCCTCCATCGTCGACCACGACCTGCTGCTCGACCCCGCCGAAAAACTCCTCGCCGTCACCACCAGCGCCGCCGCCTCCGCCATCCAGGAGCTCCAGTCCGAACGCAACTACAGCGAAGCGCTGCGCGTCATCGCCGCCCTGCGCCCCTCCATCGACGACTTCTTCGACAAGGTCATGGTCATGGCCCCCGGCGACGACATCCGCGCCAACCGCCTCGCCCTCCTCAACCGCACCCTCAACGACCTATCCCGCATCGCCGACTTCTCGGAGATCGTCACGGCCGGTTGATTCGCTTCCATCTCGGGCCACGCGGGCACTCAAAAAGAAAGTTCTCCGTAACACCCTCAAAAACCGCCCAAAATCAGCGTGTCAACCCCCATATCCTTCCAAGCCAAACATTCCAAACCACTTTGGCGTGGCATACTTACCCCCGCCAAACAGCTAAACTAGGAATAGCCCCGGAATTCCACCCGATATTCCACCACTGTGCCTAACCGCAATGTTTGCCATACTTTGCTTCTAACCGTCCTGCAATGTGTCAGTTACAGTTAAAACAGCCGTAACCCGCACAGATGCAGCACTTTGACGATAACCGCCATGGAATCATACGCTTACATCGGACCAAGCCGCTAAGTCGCATCATAGCAAGACTCTACCCATAACCAGCCTGAAATCAGCTGCTTACAGGATTTCAACAGGATAAACCGCACATTCCATTAGACACTGTGGAAAAGTACCCCAGGGGGGGGGGTAGCTAACTAGCCGTCTAGTTCAACCGCTGCAGCCGAGCAATTAATTTTTCCGCCAGCGGTTCTCCACTCTCCGTCCACAGCAATCGACTCGAAATTCCACAGTGTTTTTCAACACTCAGCGTGAACGCCAGCAGCTTCTCCACGTTGTGCTTGATCCGTTCCGCAGCGTCCTCATCCAGCGATTCGTCCTCCAACACCCAGGGCGAATCCAGCCCGAAGTCCACCCGAATCTGCCCATTCTGCTCATAGCTTCCCGCATCGAACTCCGGCCCAAACCCAATCACCTTCACCCGCGCAGGCTCCAGCTTCCAGGACGTATCAAACCCCGCATCTCCAGCCTCTGGAATCCACAGCATCCAGCGCATCTCGAACTCGTAAGCCATGTCGTCATGCAGCTGTTCGGTAGCCTCGGCAACGGCGTTCTCGATGATCGAGCCTTCCGTGTCCTCCGACGTCTGCGCCCGCTCGTCGTTCACATAGATCCGCTGATACGTTGGCGACTCGGTCCAGTCGATCGGATACACGCTCGCCGCCGCAACGCGGCCAAGCGCGCTGTTCGCCTGCCCATCCTTGGCGATCACGGCAAACTGCCGCAGCACGCCAATCAGCGCCGCCGGAAGCGACTCCAACCGGAAGTTCGGATACCACAGACTCAGATATAACTGATCGGCCATCCGCTCTATTCTATCGATTCATTCGTCTTACCGTCAGCGAGACAGCGATCGCGCAATGAGAAGATAAAGCAGGGAATACGAACGAACGATGCGGCTGTCGATACAAAGACTTCGGTGGGTACTGATCGCAGGAGCCTTGCTGCTGGTGGCAGTGCTCGCCGCATTCATCGGCTACGGACGCTATCGAGCCATGAAGGCTTACCGTCAGATCATCGCCCGCTCCGGTGTCTCGCTCACGCACGACTCGAACGGCGTTACCTACTCGCAGTCGATCAAGGGCAAGAAGATCTTCACCCTCCGCGCTAAGACGGAGAGTTCGCTGGGCAACGGCAACTATGCCCTGCACGACGCCGAGCTGCTGCTCTACAACCGCAACGGCGATGCCGCAGACCACATCTACGGCTCCGAGATGGAATACGACCAGAATGAGCAGGTAGCGCGCGCCAAGGGTGAAGTGTTCATGGACATCCAGCCGCCGCAGGGTCTGGCGAACGGCGGCCGCACCCAAACTCAAACCGCCAAACCGCGTCCAGCCTCTGCTCCGGTCATCCACGTCCGCACCAGCGGTCTGGTCTATGTGCGCAAGCTTGGAGTCGCAGCAACACAGACAGCAAGTGGAGTTCAACTATGGCGACATGACCTGCACCGCACTTGGCGCCGAGTTCAACACCAATGAGAACACGGTCAACCTCTTGGCCAACGTGCATATGGATGGCCTGGCGCACGGCAAGCCACTGCATGTCACGGCCGCGCGCGCCAACATGAGCCGCGACGAGAACATCGCGAATCTCACAGCGCCCGTCGTTACGTCCGACGGTCGCAGGATGACGGCGAATTCCGCGGTGATCCATCTGCGCAAGGATGGCTCGATCGAAAGCGTGCAGGGCAACGACCACGTGGTTCTGACGGACAAGACGCAGCAGATCACCGCGAATCGTCTCGATGCGTCGCTGAATGCGCAGTCGATTCCTCAAACGGCAAAGCTGACCGGCGATGTGGTGATGGTCGATAGCAATCCAGTGAGGCCAGTACACGGTTCTGCAGCTGTCGTGGATGTGGCGATGAATGCGCAGGGTCAGCCGACAAAGGTCGTCGCGACCGGGGCAGCGAAGCTCTCCATGGTCGATCGCAAGTCGAATCCTGCAGGCTTGGAGCGCTCCATGGATGGCGCAAAGATCATCGCCCTCTTTGCTCCCGGCCAGCACAAATCGTCGTCCCATCTCACCGAGCTTCATGCGATTGGTTCAGCGCATGCAAGCGGCCAGTCGCTCGCAGCGCAAACAAGGCGAGCTCCCGCAGCTGGCTTCCAGGCCTCCCGCGCTGAAGAATGTGCAGGTAAGTGCAGATGACCTTCGTACCACCTTCGTCCAGACGGCAGATCGGCAAGGTGCATCCGGAGAAGCTCTACGGAACTGGCAACACGAAGCTGCAACAGGATGCGCCGCTCGGCGAACAGGAGATCAGCAGCGGCGACACCCTCGAAATTCTCTTCGCGCCCGTCCGTTCTGCAGTTGTGCCGGGTCAGACGGAGGCCATGGGCATCGCGTCGGCGGTTCAGACCGGCAATGTCGTCATCCATGACCGAGCTGCGGCGAAGCCCGGCTCGACCGCGCCAGCCTCTGTCACCAACGGCACAGCGGAGCGGGCAAGCTATGACGGCCAATCCCAGATCCTCACGCTCACGGGCGGCGTCCACCTGGATGGTGAAAATGGGTCACTGGTTGCGCCGACCGTCTCGTTGAACCAAACCACGCAGGACGCGGAAGCAAGCGGCGGTGTGCAGGCCACGTTCCAAAACGCTTCATCGAAGACGCCGAATCCCTCCTCGAGACCCGAACCGGTGACACACGTGTTGGCCGCCCGCGCGCACTTCGACCATGCAACACGCTTTGCCACGTTCTACGGTACGGACGCGGCGCCGGCGCGCATGTGGCAGGATGCTTCGCAGGTCCAGGCGGCGACACTCTCCTTCGACGGCATCAAGCGAACCTTCGAACGCACGACCCGGCAAGTCAGGTGGTCTGGTCCACGCTATCCTGGCGTCAAGTGGCTCGCCAGCGAAGCCAGGAGCGCCTCTTCGCCTGCCCAGTATGATCCGCGTCGCCTGCTCGAAGTTGGACTACAACGATTTGCAGCGCGAGGCGACCTTCTCCGACGGCGTCACCATCGATGGCACGATGGGCGAAGTGCGTGGACAACATGCCGTTGCGTTCCTCACCGCTGCTCATGCTCCGCCCGCAACAAATCCCGTGACGACCTCACCAATCCAACCAAATCCGTTTAACGGGTCTATTGATCGGGTGGTTGTCTACGGGGCTGTCCAGATCGACCAACCTGGCCGGCATGGAACAGGCGATCAACTGCTCTATGTCGCGTCCAAGGCAAACTACATCTTGACTGGCGCACCGTCCAGTCCCGCGCACATCACCGACGCACAGCAAGGGAGCGTGACCGGCGCCACGCTCATCTTTGGCGATGCAGGGAGTACGATTGTGGTAGCCGGGGAACAGGGCGCGCCAAAGGGCAAAGGGGGACGTGTGCACACAGAAACATACGTTCCACCAGGCAATAAAGAGGAGAGGCAGTAGCCACATGAAGACCCTCGAAACCGAGGAGTTGACGAAGGCCTATGGCGGTCGCCAGGTAGTCCGTGGCGTCACCCTGCAAATCCGTCAGGGTGAGGTTGTAGGTCTACTGGGGCCGAACGGAGCAGGCAAGACGACCTCGTTCTATATGATCGTCGGCCTGGTACGGCCGGACTCCGGCCGCATCCTCACCGACGGAACTGACATAACCCGTACCCCAATGTATCTCCGCGCCCGTGAGCATCGCATCAGTTATCTTCCGCAGGAACCCTCGGTCTTCCGAAACTTGTCCGTGGAGGAAAACATCCTGGCTGTGCTCGAGACGCAGCACCTGACCTGGGAGGTTCGGCGCAAACGGACTGAAAGCCTTATCTCCCAATTAAATCTGGGACATGTGCGCAAGACTCGCGGTTACGCATTGTCCGGGGGCGAGCGCCGTCGAGTCGAAATTGCTCGGTGTCTGGCCATTGAACCGGCTTTCATTCTTCTGGATGAGCCGTTTTCGGGGATTGATCCGATCGCGGTTCTGGAGCTTCAACAGATCATCTTTGATCTCAAAGCTTCCGGCATCGGCGTCCTGATCACCGACCACAACGTCCGAGAGACGCTGTCGGTGACAGACCGCGCTTACATCATCAACGAGGGTCGCATCTTCCGGACCGGAACTCCGGGCGAACTTGGGCGAGACCTTGACGTCAAGCGCGTGTACCTCGGAGAGGGATTCTCCCTGGTTTAGCGGAGAATCCCGGGAATTGCATCAGGAGTGCCTAGATGGGTTCCCAAGTTTAATCTTTTTCCACGATTGCGCGGTAAACTGGCCCTTAGCGTGCTGGTAAGTTGCCGGCGGCACGGTAGAACCCTTCCCAGGTTACTTGCGAGGTAGAACCGTTGTTGCAGCCCCATCTAAACGTCAAGCTCTCCCAACGCCAGGTTTTGACCCCAGGGCTGGTCCAGATGGTCAGCGTCCTGGCGCTCAATAAGCTTGAGCTCAAGGACATGATAAATGGCGAGTTGGTCGCAAATCCGGTGCTTGAGGAGATTGACGAGTCGACCGAGACCCTCGATGAACGATCGGGCAAAGAGGGAACTCGCGAACGAAGTGCGGAGGACGTAGCTGGTGAGACGGATCATAAGGAGAAGGATCCGTTCGACGAGATTGATTTTGGAAGCTACTTTCAGGATTATTTGGACCCTGGTTATCGCACCGCTTCCAACTTCGAAGAGCTGGACAAGCCGTCCTTTGAACAATTCTTATCGCAACCAAGCACCTTGACGGACCACCTGTTATGGCAGCTTGGCTCTCTGAAATTGCACGACGACCTCAAGACCGCTGCTGAACTCATCATTGGGAACCTGGACGAGAACGGCTACCTGACTGCAAGTTCTGAGGAGCTAGCGGAATCGCTCGGCGCCGCCTTGCCAGGCTCTAAGAAGACAGCGCCCGAGTATCTGGCATTGATTGAGCAAGCTCGGTCTGTGATTATCCACCTTGACCCGCCGGGAGTCGGCACCCGCGACCTGCGCGAGTGTTTGTTGTGCCAGCTAGATGCGCTTCGGCATGAGCTGCAAATTATCGAAGCGCGACGCCCAGCGCCTCAAGTAGAACCCCAAACCCATGAACAGCAACGACTCGTTATCGAGACAGCTAGCCTGATCGTCAGCCAGCATCTTGCATTGTTGCAAAAGAAGGATATGCGAGAGCTTGTTCGGCTTTGCCGGCGTCCGGTTGAGCGAGTGAATGAAGCAATTGACTTGATTCGCACGCTGGATCCGAGGCCGGGTCAACGATATAGCGAGGTCGAGACTCGCCTGATCGAGCCAGATGTCGCCTTCGTAAAGCGCGACGATGAGTACGTGGTGGTGATGAATGAAGAGGACTTGCCCGCATTGCGTCTCAACAAGAGCTATCGGCGAATGCTTCGTGAGAAAACAGTCGACCGTGACGTTCGAGAGTACGTGAAAGAGCGTTACAAGTCTGCAATTCAGCTGTTGCGGAACATCGAGCAACGCAAGAATACGATCGTTCGCACCTGCGAAATCATCGTCCGGCGTCAGCGCGAGTTCCTTGATCGGGGTGTCGAGAGTCTGCATCCAATGATGATTAAGGAGGTTGCGGAGGAGATTGGCGTCCATCCCTCCACCGTGAGTCGGGCGGTCGCAAATAAATATGTACATACCGCACAGGGCGTTTATGAGCTAAGATTCTTCTTTTCCGAAGGTGTTGGTGGGCCAGAGGGGGGAGATCTGCCTTTACTCCTTTTGAAGAGAAGAGTGAAGAAATTGATTGAAGAGGAGGATCCTCGCAAACCGTGGACTGACGACTATCTGGCAGCAGAGCTCCAGCGTCAGGGAATCCAGGTCACTCGGCGCACGGTTGCCAAGTATCGCGAAGACATGCAAATTCCAAGCACACACCAAAGGCGCCAGCGCTAGCTCTTGAATCATCCATTAACGCGTGGCTGCATCTCATGAGTCTCAACCGCAGTGTTCCGACTGCAAGGAGAATCTTTCATGATCATGGAATACACCGGACGTCATACCGTCGTCACACCAAAGCTCAAAATGATCGCCGAAGCGGGGATGGACCGAGTTGCTCTGGTCGCCAATCGCTGCAGCAGCGCGCACTTCATCCTCACCGAAGATAAGTATCGGAAAATCGCCGAGGTCAGAGTGCAGTGCCGCAACGATAGCTTAGTTGCTACATGTGAATCTGCTGAGATGGAGACGTCCCTCCGAGACGCCCTGCAGAAGGTGGAACTGCAGGCAATTCGTCACAAGGAACGCTATGCGACGGTGCGAGATCGCCCCAGGGCCGTTCCCGCGTATAACTAGATCCTGCCGGCATCCTTCGAACATAGTTTCGGAGGGTGCCGGACCTTTGTGATGCTACGATTTCCTCATGGCCACCCACGCTCTGAAGGGCTCCGCAAAGGCGAAGAAGCAGCCTGTGAAGGCGAAGGGCAAGACGTCTTTCAAGGAGCGTAGACGAGCGGGTGATGTTGAGCCGCGCGAACTTGTTATCCTGACGGGTCTTTCTGGTTCGGGCAAAGCTTCGGCACTTAAGGCGTTTGAAGACCTTGGGTTCTATTCAGTCGATAATCTTCCGCTTGAACTGATTCCACGTTTTGCAGATCTTGTTGCGAAGTCCGCGGAGATCACGCACGCTGCCTTGGTGGTAGATGTGCGCGAAGGTAGTCGGCTTGAGCGTTTCCCGTCGATCCTGACGAAGGTAAGAAAGGTTCTACCGACCCGAGTTGTCTTTCTGGAAGCTTCTGATGAAGCGCTGGTCCGGAGATTTTCTGAGACGCGTCGCCCGCACCCTCTCGGCCGTGGAGAGACGGTCACGGCATCCATACGCGCTGAGCGGCGAAGGCTCGATCCGGTTCGCAACGTCGCGGACATACTTCTCGATACATCGCGTTTCAATGTGCATGAACTCCGTGCGCACATCAATGCTCAGTTCACGCGTGGCGTCGGCAAGAACGACCGCAATCTCACCATTTCGGTGACCAGCTTCGGCTTCAAAAACGGGGTTCCAAGCGATGCGGACCTGGTGTTTGATGTTCGGTTTCTTCCCAACCCCCACTTCGTCCCGGAATTTCGTGCACTGACTGGAAAGCACCCGAAGGTAGCGAAGTATGTACGTCAGTTCCCGCAAACCCGGGAATTCCTGGATAAAGTTACCGATATGCTGACCTTTCTATTGCCTCACTATATTCACGAGGGCAAGAGCTATCTGACGATAGGAATCGGCTGTACCGGTGGCCAGCATCGCTCCGTGATGATTGCAGAAGAGTTGAAGAAGCGGCTCGGGGCAGCAGGGTATCGCGCGAAGTCGTCCCATCGGGATATGCCGCATAAACAGGGCTGACGCCGTACAACTGGGCAGCAGTACACTAACGATTGATGAAAATCTTCGCCAGCATCTATCCGACACGCGGGATTCGGGGTCAAGCATGAAGCTCGTCCTGCGCCTCCTCGGGTACATGCGCCCGTACGTTCTTTATTGGGTCGTTTCGGTACTGCTGATGGGAGTGGTGGGCGCCTTAGCTGCCTTTCGCATCCTGCTGATCAAGCCAATCATCGACAACGTTTTAAGCGCGGCCTCAGCTCCTGACAAGGTTCTGAACTTCGTCATTCCGCACACTCATGTTCACGTCAACTTGCAGGTTCTTTTACCTCATCACTTTCACAACGCCTGGACAGTTGTGGCCGTCGCCCTTGTTGCTTCAGCGATCATCAAGAACCTGTGCGACTACCTGGGCACACTGCTTGCCAATAAGGCCGGATTTGGGATGATCACCGACCTGCGCAATGACCTGTACGACTCCCTTCTGAAACGCTCGACTGCCTTCTTCCAACGCCACACATCGGGCACGCTGATCTCTACTCTGATCAACGATGTGGAGCGTGTGCAGGCTGCGATGGCTACGGTCATGAGTGACTTCCTTCAGCAACTCTTCACTCTCATCTTCATGATCGGCGCGGTCATTATCGTGGGTGGGCGAATGTCCTGGGTTTTGCTGATCTTTGTCCCGATCATTGTCGCGTCTACGCGCCGTGTTGGACGTAGTGTTCGGAAAACCACTCGCAAGGGCCAGGACAAGCTTGCTGAGATCCAGAACATCGTGCAAGAGACGATCATGGGCAACGGCATCGTGAAGGCGTTCGGTATGGAGCCGTGGGAGATGAGCCGGTTCCGACGCGCTGCTGACAGACTCCTCATCGCCAATATGCGGTCCGTTGCGGTGCAAGCCATTTCGTCGCCGCTCATGGATGCACTCGGAGCTGTCGCCATCGCGCTACTCCTCTGGTACGGGCGATACTTCATCCAGCGTGGAGGCACAGCGGGAGAGTTCATCACGTTCCTTATTGCCGTCATAGCCTTGTATGATCCGGTTCGGAAGATGCCGACCTATTACAACAGCTTCCAGCAAGCGGTTGGCGCAAGCGAAGAAATCTTCAAGTTCATTGATGCGCAGGACGAGGTGCGAGAACGCAAAAAGGCGACTGCACTCAAGGGCTTCGGAGGACTCATTGAATTTCGCGATGTCCGATTCGGTTACGAACGGGATGGAGAATGCAAAGAAATTCTGCATGGCATCTCGCTTACCCTCCGCCGCGGCGAGGTTGTTGCACTCGTTGGCCCGAGTGGCGCGGGTAAATCCACGCTCGTGAATTTGCTTCCGCGGTTTTTCGATGTCACGGGCGGTACCATTTACCTGGACGATCATGATATTCGCGATCTGACGCTGGTTTCGCTTCGCAAGCAGATCGGCAAGGTTACACAGGAGACCGTGCTATTCAACGACACGGTGCGAAACAATATCGCTTACGGCCAGCCCGACGTCCCCATGGCGCGCATTATCTCCGCTGCAAAGGCTGCGCTGGCCCATGATTTCATTGAGCGGCTGCCGCAAGGGTATGACACGCTCATTGGGGAGCGTGGCGCGCGCCTTTCCGGCGGGGAGCGTCAGCGCCTAGCGATCGCAAGAGCGCTGCTCAAGGACGCCCCAATCCTGATTCTCGATGAAGCAACTTCGTCGCTTGATACGGAAAGCGAAGCGGCGGTGCAGGCCGCGCTTGGAAACCTGATGCAGGGCCGAACCGTTCTGGTGATTGCGCACCGGCTCTCGACGGTTCGCAGTGCCGATCGCATTGCAGTATTGGAAGAAGGCTGCATTACTGAGCTTGGCTCACATGAAGAGCTGCTCGCGCAAGGTGGCACCTATAGCCGGTTGTACCATTTGCAATTCGGAGAGGGAGACCTGGTGCTCAGCGAGGCCGGTGAGGGAACCGCTTAGCGCAAGGCCGTCGCCCACGGGTTACACTACAGAAAATCGCAAGAGTTATGGCAGGCATTCTTTTCATCATTTCGGCGCCGAGCGGATCGGGAAAATCGACTCTCGTTAATGAGGTGCGCCGCCTTGTTTCGGGTTTAGACTTTTCCGTTTCGTATACCACGCGAAAGCCGCGCGGATCTGAGGAGGACGGCCGGGAATATCACTTCACGACTCGCGAGGACTTCGAGCGGATGATCGGTGCAGGTGAATTTCTCGAGTGGGCCGAGGTCTTTGGAAACTACTACGGAACAGCAATGGCTGCGCTCGATACGGCGCGTGAACATGGCACGGATCTTCTTCTTGACATCGACGTTCAAGGCGCGCTTCAGGTGATGGAGAAGCTGCCTGAGGCGGTCTCGATCTTCATACTCCCGCCAAGTCCAGAGATACTGGAGCGCCGACTGCGCAACCGCAGTCAGGCCGAAGGAGTTGCCAATGAATCCATCATCGAGGCTCGGCTCGCCGAAGCGCGAACTGAGTTACGGATGATTGATGACTATCGATATGCTTTGGTCAATGATGCCCTTGATCAGGCTGCATCAGAGATGCGTGCGATCGTGCTTACGGCGCGCGGGGATGCAACGCCGGCAGAAGGGGATCTTGCTGCCCGGTGCATTACCGGGGCTCGGGCCCCACGGTTGGAGGCAGCACTCGCAAGCTTTGGTGTTGCCGCAACAGGCATCTAATTCGAAGCGGTGTACACAGATAGTGTCGAGATTTCCACTTCGCCCACCGTGCACTCACACGGTTCGGCGCTAAGATAAATCATCTCCCCGGAGGTTCGTCGATGGCAGACAAGGAACCGCTCCAAAATAAATACAGTCTTGTGAAAGGTGCTGCGCGCCGTGCTCGCCAGTTGCAGTCCGGTGCACCAGCCCTTGGGGTTTCAAACTCGATTAAGGCGTGCCGCGTTGCACAGGATGAGATCCGGGTAGGCAAGGTTACCTACACCGTGTCAGCCAAACTTCAGTCACCGGCGTGATGCAGCAATGACTGAAGTAGATCTCGAACGTCAACTGGGTGCGTATGTTGAGTACCTGCGTGAAATGGGTGTATACGACCTGTTCCACAGGAGTCATCCGACCGTTTCGTATGGCGATGTATTGCTCGACAAGCCTTCCAGCTTTGCAGGATCAGACATCGTCGAACCGTCGTCTGTAACTTCAACTACTGCAGATCGAGTGCAGCGTGTTGCTGCAACTCCTTCCCCTCTGAACCTTCCGGATGTAACAGCAGAGTTTCCTTCACCGATGGCCAAACCACCCTCACTCGACGCTTTCGCGCCACTGCCTCGACGCTTGGTTCCTGCTGCAGATCGGTTAGCGTCGCTGGAGTCGGTTCGGGCCGAGATTGGCGATTGCACGCGTTGCCCTCTTGCGTATGCCGGGCGCAAGACGATCGTATTCGGTGATGGAGATCCGAATGCTCGGCTCATGTTCGTTGGCGAAGGCCCGGGTGCAGACGAAGATGCCAGCGGTCTTCCCTTCGTCGGAAAGGCTGGCCAACTGCTGAACAATATGATCGCGGCGATGGGCCTGAGGCGGGAAGAGGTCTACATTGCGAATATTGTTAAATGCCGTCCACCGGGAAATAGAACGCCGGAATTTATAGAAGCTACTACGTGCTCACAGTTTTTGGTCCAGCAGATTGATATCGTTCATCCCGAAGTCATTGTCGCGCTCGGTGCAACCGCTGCAACGTATCTGCTTGGCGTCAGACAATCGCTGGGGTCTTTGCGGGGCAAATGGCATTCTGTACGAGGCGCCAAAGTTGCGGTGACCTATCACCCTGCTTTCTTGCTTCGTGATCCTCGCCAAAAAGCCGAGGCCTGGAAGGATCTGCAGCAGGTGATGGCGGAGATGGGTCTCGCAGCTCCGAAACGGTCGTGATCACAGTGGTCCAAGTGCATAGCCTGCGCTGGTATTGAATCCGCACTTGGTTATCGGGGTCATGCCCTGCTAAACTAAGGGGGTGGCAAAATCCAATTGGATACGTTGTCACGATCTGTGTTGTGGGGCTGTAGCTCAGCTGGGAGAGCGCCTCGTTCGCAACGAGGAGGTCAGCGGTTCGATCCCGCTCAGCTCCACCAATCCTTGCTAATGCCGTCGATGAGTATTTGGCGGGATGTAAGGCGAGGGTTTTGCGCAGATTTTTTCAGTCAAGAAGATCAAGGGTGATGGAGTTCACCCAGACCGCCATAGGCTGAGGATTATTCAGATTATGGATGATGACTCCTCGCAGGACTACCTGTGGAGGAGGGATTGTCTGTTAATGAAGCTCTCGCGCCAGTTGAAATGGCACACTGCGAACCTCGCTTCCGAGGCGCAGACCCACACGAAAATGCAACTTAACGTTGTGAAAGCATCTGCTCCCCGTGCGCACACGAAGTGTGCGGGCACGACGTAGCTATCGGTCGTAGCAAGTTGTTCAGTTATTGTTTAGAGACACGCGAAGGAGTGCCAGGTTGAGACGATATCTATTGATTGCAATGGGCGGGGCACTCGGAGCTTTGGCCCGATACCTTGTTGGTGTTTTTGCAGCCGAGCACTTCCGGTCGAGATTCCCGGTCGGCACATTCTCCATCAACATCAGCGCATGCTTCATGATTGGCTTCATCCTCGAGTACCTCACGCGGCATACTCATATGAACCCAGCGTGGCGGTATGCATTTGCCATCGGATTCCTGGGTGCTTACTCAACGTTTTCGAGCTTCGAATGGGAGACGTGGTCAGAAATGACCAACGGCGCCTATTGGATGGCGCTGCTTTACGTTGGTGCAAGCATTGTCATCGGTCTTGTTGCGGTTGGACTCGGATCAGCGACTGCGCGATCTGTAAGCTAAGTGACAGGGACGGTGGGATTTACTCCTGTGGTGCCACGGAACCACGTTTGGTTCGTGTTATCCACTGAATTCATGAAATCCACACGCAAAGCCCTTGATAGATGAAGGTCTGCGAAGCATACTCGCACCTAGGGCATGCCGCATGACGCGGCTGCGATTGAAGCCGAGTACCAAGAGATGAGCGCCGTGAGCCGATACTGCCGTGAAGACGTTCTGCGCATTCTCAGATTGCCTATCCGCCAACTCACCGCGTGGGAAAAGGCCGGACTAATCGCTTCCTCCGAAAATTATTCTTTCGACGAATTGGTGCAGTTGCGCAAGCTGCGCGATCTGACAGCAACGAGAATCTCTGTGAAGAGCATTCGCCAATCGGTGGATGCGATGCAGAGAGTATCAGGCATGACGAATCCGCTGCTGGAGTCGGTAGCCGTGCTGCATGGCTCAAGACTGGCGTTTCGGCAATGGGGTGCGCTGGTTGATCCCATGACGAGACAGATGGCATTCGACTTCGAATTGATGCCGTCGAACGGAATGGCCGTAGTCCGAAAGAACGGCCAGGAATTAGCTCCGAACTACTCCGACCTGCACGAGATGTTTCTGCGCGCAGTGCGGCTGGAGGACATTCCCGGGCGGCTGGAAGAAGCCAAGGGTGTGTATCAAACGATCCTTGAGATCCAGTCCGGACATGCGGCGGCGGCTATCAATCTCGGGACGATTTTTTACAACGAGAAAGACTTCGTGCAGGCGGAGCAGCGCTACCGGCAAGCGGTTGAAGCTGACCCTGAATATGCCCTGGCATTCTTTGATTTGGGCAACGTGCTGGATGAACAGCAGCGGATGGATGAGGCAATCGAAGCGTATCAGCGGGCGCTTGCGTTGGTGCCTCAGTATGCGGATGCTCACTATAATCTTGCGCTGGCGTACGAGCGCATTCAGGAGCCCCGGAAAGCTCTGCGGCATTGGACAAGCTACACAAGGTTGGATCCCACTGGACCATGGGCGAGCCATGCGCGCAGCCAGGCAAGGAAGATCCTCGGCAGCGAGCGACTAGCAATCGTGACCAGGCATGGCCGCACGATGCGGATCGCAGGCTAGAGAGCTTTTATAACACTCATCAAATCCTTTAGGTGAGACCACCGGCATATCGCGGGTGATGACCTATGGGGTAAACTCCGATGCAAAGCTAAAACCCTTTTGCGTTGCTTAGGAGACCTTGCCTGATGGCTGAACATACGACCTTTCGACCTTTCGTTCCAGCGAATGAGGATCGAAAGGAACTATCGATACGTGCGCTGCTTTTGGGCTCGATCTTTGGAGTGATCTTTGGCGCCGTTACGGTTTATGTTGGCCTGCGCGCCGGCTTGACCGTTGCAGCAAGCATCCCAATTTCTGTGTTGTCGATTTCGATTTTGCGTGCGTTCGGCCGAGCCTCGATCCTGGAAAACAACATTGTGCAGACGACTGGCAATGCGGGTCAGTCGATCGCTTCCGGCGTGATCTTTACATTGCCCGCGCTTATTTTCCTGGGCTTCGATCTTGAGAGCTCGCGCATCTTTGCGCTTGCGCTGTTCGGTGGTTGGCTGGGCGTGCTGTTCATGATTCCGCTGCGGCGACAATTGATCGTCGAGGAACATGGATCGCTCACCTATCCCGAGGGAACTGCCTGCGCGGACGTGTTGCAGGCGGGTGAGCGCGGCGGTTCGTTTGCGAGTCGCGTCTTTCTCGGGCTCGGACTCGGTGGGTTGTACACGCTGTTTCAGAACGAAAATCTGTTGAGCTTGTTTCCAGCTACGCCGAACTGGTCGCCGAACTTCGATCCCAATGGGCAGCAGATTCTCAAAGGCGCCGCGATTCGGGCGGATGTTACGCCGGAGTACCTGGGTGTCGGCTACATCATTGGGCTGCGGGTGTCCGCGATCATGCTTGCGGGTGGTGTGTTCAGCTGGCTGGTGTTGATGCCTGCTATTGTGTTCTTCGGGAAGCACCTCGCAAGCCCGCTGTATCCGGGCGTTGTGCCGATTGCGCAGATGAGCCCTAGCGATTTGTGGTCGACGTACGTGCGGCCGATGGGAGCTGGCGCGGTCGCGGCTAGTGGACTGATTACGCTGCTGCGGACTGCGCCGACCATTGTGAGCGCGCTTACCTCCGGGTTCGCCAAGATGGGGTTGAGCAAAGGCACGGTCGCGAGCAAACCGTTGCGGACCGAGAACGACATTCCGATGAGTGTGGTGATCGCGGGTAGCGTCGTGCTGATCCTGTTGATGTTCTTGTTCCTGCAATTCAAGCCGGTTCCGGGAGCGCAGGTTAGGTGGCTGGCGAACCTTGCCGCTTCGCTGCTGGTGGTTGTGTTCGGGTTTCTGTTCGTTACGGTGTCGGCGCGCATTGTTGGCATTGTGGGATCGAGTGCGAGCCCGGTGAGCGGGATGACGATTGCTACGTTGATGGCCGTTGCAGCGATCTTCCTGGTGAAGGGATGGACTGCTCCGGCGTTTGGGGCTCTGGCGATCACGATTGGTGGAATGGTTTGTATTGCGGCGTCCAACGCGGGCGATACGAGCCAGGATTTGAAGACCGGGTTCCTGATTGGCGCTACGCCGTGGAAGCAGCAGGTTGCGGTGATGGTTGGAGTGATCGTGTCGGTGTTCTCGATTGGAGCGACGCTGAACGCGATGAACAAAGGGTTGGAGAGCTTCCAGGAACTGCCAACGGCGCGGGCGATCTCGCTGACGGCGTTGCCGAGCGGTGTGTCGAACCAGGGAAACTTCAAGCGCGATCACGTAACGGTTACGCTTCGGCCACCTGCGGGGAGTTCGAGTTCGGCTACGCATGAGGACCTGTCGGATGCGACGAAGTATGTGGTGCTGAACTCCATCGGGTCGTCTACGCTGCAGGATGGCAAGTATCTGTACGATCCTGCGACGGGGAAGATCGAGGTGCAGTGGGTTCAGGGGATTGGAAGCGAGAAGGCTGCGGCGCCGCAGGGACGGTTGATGGCTACGGTAATCAACGGGATCCTCAGCCGGAAGCTTCCGTGGAGTTTGGTGCTGTTGGGTGTTGCGCTGGTGATCGGGATTGAGCTGCTGGGCGTGCGATCGCTGACGTTTGCGGTTGGCGCTTACCTTTCGATTGGGACTACGCTGGCGATCTTTGTTGGTGGAGTGGTTCGGTGGATGGTCGACAGCGCGATGGCGAGAAGCGGTGATGGGCCGAAGACCGAGGCGGAGAGCGAAATCTCTTCGGGGAGTTTGTATGCTTCCGGGCTGATTGCTGCTGGCGGCATTATGGGATTGCTGGGTGTTTGCGTGAAGCTGTATGAGGCGGCGACGGACAAGGTGGTTCCGAGTTTCTCGTCGACCAATCCGCTGCATAAAGATTGGGTGAGTGTGATCTGCTTCGCAGCGCTGGCGTTCAGTCTGTATTACTTTGCGAGAAAGCCCCTGGATTCAGAGAAGATTCTGGAACAGGTTGAGAGAGAGGAACTTTAGATGAAGCGTTGGATTGCGGTGTTGGCGGTGGTGATGGTGATGGCGCCTGCGGTGGCGCGGGCGGATGATGCGTCGAAGCAGGCAAAGGTGAAGGAGCTGTTTGCGGTGATGCATATCGACCACAGCCTGGACCGGATGCGCAATGCGATGGAGCAGCAGGTGGAGGCGACGGCGAAGAATGCTCCGGGAACCGAGCAGATGACGCCGGAGAAGCAAAAGATCCAGCAGGAGTATGTCGATAATTCGATGAAGGTGGTTGACCGGGATTTCGGCTGGCCGGCGTTGGAGGCTGCGTATGTGAAGCTCTATTCGGACACGTACACCGAGCCGGAGCTGGACGCGATCCTGGCGTTCTACAAGTCGCCAGCGGGACAGTCTTTTCTGGCCAAGACGCCGCAGGTGTCTGCCGGTGTGATGGAGATTGTGCACAGCCACATGGGCGATTTTCAGCCGAAGATGCAGTCGTTGCAGGAGCTGTATTTGAAAGCGATGGCTCCTCCCGCAGCGCACTAGGGCGTGGGGGGTACCCCCCCTCCCCCCTTCCGAAGCGTTGTTTCTCGTAACTGGTTCACAGCATTGCGGTTAAGGGCAAAAGTATCCCCCCGCAAGTGCTCGTAAAGTAGTCTTTTCAAAAGGGTTAAGGGCAAAAGTATCTCCTGTATTGGGCTTTCGGTGTGGGTTGGCCGCCTGGGGTTCTGGAGTGGGTGGATATGCTGGCAAAAGTACTAGTTGCTTCCGGTGGGCGAAAAGACGATTATTGGCAATCTGCCAATTGAGATCTGTTGGCGAAAGCCTGGTTGCCGAGGTTCGTACATGCGAAGCACACGCTGTATCTCCCTAGTGTCTTTGAGTCTCATAGGTCTGCTTGTTTTTTCGGGCTCTGCTCCTCTTCTCCGGGCGCAGGCGCCGGCTCCCGATGCAGCGCAAAAGGGTCCTCCCCCGCCGACGGCGGAGGAACTGGACCAGTTGATGTCGCCGATCGCGCTTTATCCCGATGCGCTGCTGGCGCAGATCACAACTGCGTCGACCAATCCTCAGGAGATTCTCGACGTTACCAATTGGCTGGCGAAGAATCCCGGCCTTACCGGGCCTGACCTGACGGCGGCAGCGGAGAAGCAGGGCTATGATCCGGCCTTCCTTGCGCTGATCACCTTCCCTAAAGTTCTGCAGATGATGGCCGATCATATCGATGACTATGCTGCGATCGGTCTGGCGGTGAAGGCCAACCAGGCGGATGTAGCGGCTTCGGTCCAACGACTACGGGCAAAGGCTTATGACGCGGGAAGTCTGCGCAGCAATGAGCAGCAGAAGGTTGAGGTGCAGACGGTATCGAACCAGCCGATCTATGTGATTCAGCCGGCGAACCCGCTGGTGGCGTATGTGCCGATCTATAACCCCACGGTGGTCTATGTTGCGGCGCCAAGTACGACGACGGCGCTGATCACGTTTGGGGTCGGGATCGGGATATCAGCCCTGGTGTATAGCAATCAGCCATGGGGCTGGGGTGGCTGGGGCTGGGGTTGGGGCCGCGGCGGCTACATTTACTACAATCGCGGACCGTGGGGCGGCATCTGGGTGGGTGGGTATCGCCCGCCGGTTTACTGGTACCATCCGAGGCCACCGTATTATCGGGGTTATCCGGGGTATGGCGGGAACTGGGGCTATCGTCCGCCGCATTACCATCCACCGTATCCAACCCATCCGCCCAGCTATCGTCCGCCAAATCATCGTCCGCCTTCGAACGGAACGCCGGGTTACCGCCCACCGGCAAGCACCCGGCCGCTTCCTCCCAACGCAGGCAATCGTCCGCCTGCAAACGGAAACCGGCCTGCGCAGCCGGGAACGGGTACACGGCCGCCTGGCGGAGGAACGCAACCGGGAACTCGTCCTGCACCGCAGCCCGGGGGACAGCCGCGTCCGGCTACCAAGCCGGCAGCGAAACCTAGACCTGCTCCTCGGCCGAAGAACTGAGTCGGCGGCTGCTGGCGGTAGGATGCAGGAAACTGCCAGCAGCGGGAGACGCTAGACTGCGTATTGATTTTCGGGGCGATCAGGCGAAGGCAAGGTTCAGATTGCTGATCGCTTCGTCGATCTCCTGGGTGTTCTTGAAGCCCACCGTTACCGCGTCCACCCCGGCATTCCGGAAGGCGAAGCGCATGGCTGCCTGGCGGTCCTCGCGACGCGTGAAGGCCCCCGCACCCACCAGCTTCATGCTGACCACGCCCATGCCCTGGCTGTGCACCTGCTTCACGTGGTCGACCACTTCGGAGACATCCGACGGGTTGTTGTTATCTGCGCCGGTGGGCCCATCCATGCGGGTTCCCTTGTGGTTCATCCGGATCATGGCAATTTCAAGCCAGTTGTTGCCGGGCATCTGGCGCAGGGCAGGCAGGCCGTGCACGGAGGCGCCGCGGGCGCGGATTGTCTTCTTCACCTGGGCTTCGAGAATTGCATCCTGCCAGTGCTTTGTATCGCTCACCCAATCCGGCGTGTGCTGCCAGTGGAGCAGCATGATGTCGAAGTATTCCGTCTGCGAGGTGCGACGCATCTGGTCGAGGCGCGCCTGCGGGTCGGCCTCGGGATCCGTCGTCACCTTGGTCATGAGCTGATAGCTCTCACGCGGAAACGGCTTCAGCGCTTCGCCCAGCATTGCGGGCGTGACGTAGGCCTCGGCCGTCTCGAAGAAGCGGATGCCGCGATCGTAGGCGTAGGCAATCAGGCGGCTGAACTCCTTCTGGCCGAGCCCGGCTTGCACGTAACCGTTGTCGGTGCCGGTGCCAAAGGCGAGCCGGCTTACCTTCACGCCACACTTGCCGAGTGTCACTGTATCTGTGGCGGAAGGCGGCGCTGCATGCAGGGTCGAAGTGCCTACGCTGGCCAGGGTTCCGGCAGCGATCGACGTCTTTAGAAAGTCACGGCGGGTAAACGGGCTCATCGGAGGTCTCCGTTTCAGGCAGAACGCGCTTGCCGGTTGAAAAAATGGGAGCAGTTTCGACGTTTGCGGAAAGTCAGACGATGTCTTCTATCTCTGGAATTGTCCCTGGTTCTATTTTAGTTGAGTGGCAGGGGTAAGTATGCCAACTTTGAGAATTTAAATCGCCAGTGTTGACGGGGGTTGCGGAGTTTTCGGGGGTGTCGGGGGGCTTGACAGGATTAGGCGATGAGAGACGGGAAGGTTTGTGGTGGCGCTCGATGGGCGGCTTTCCCGTGGTGCAAATCGTCTGCGACACGTTGCACCTGGTGATGACGACTTGTTAGACTCGCGCTTTCCCGAAATAGGAAGCAGGATGGGCGGGGAACTGCCAGTCGATCGTGCTCCGAAGAGAACTGGGGTTGGGCTTGGGGATGGGCGGGGGCGGTCGCGCGTCTCCACGCGCGATACCCACTCATGACGATGACGCCGTCATGAATGGGGCACCCGGCGTACCGCGAAAAGACGCTTCCGTATCCGGACGGGACGATCGTTGCTGCGTTGCACTACAACCATTTACCGAATGCGGAAAACAATGCGATTTTTGGCAAGGTGCAGTCGTATACCCCTGGTCCTCCGACGAACTATCAGTTCATGGTGAAGGACTCGAAGAAGTACGCGGCTACGGGCGGGTGGGGGTTTGGGAGCTTCCTGCCTGATGGCAAATCTTTTACCGACGCGCAAATGAAGACCTGCGCTCCGTGCCACGCGAAGGCTCCGCGTGATGGTGTCTTTACGACGTATGCGCCGTAGTACGGATGGAGGTCCAGGAATTGTGCCAATCCCACCTTAGCCGGAAAGTACGCGGCTAAGATGGGGCACCCAGATTGGTGAGGACTAGAGTTCGAGGATGATGGGCATGATGAGGGGGCGGCGGTTGGCGTTTTTTTGGAGGAAACGCTTGAGGTCGCCGCGGATCTTGTCCTTCATGACGCCGTAGTCGCGGCGCTCTTCTTCGCTGGATTGCTCGAGGGTGCGGGCGACGATGTCGCGGGCGTTGCGGAGGAGTTCGGGGTCGTCGGCGGCGAAGCCGCGGGTGGTGATCTCGGGTGCGCCTTCGACCTGGCCGGTGCGCTTGTTGATGGCGATGATGGGGAGGAAGACGCCGTCTTCGCCTAGATGTTTGCGGTCGCGGATGACGGTGTCTTCGACGACGTCGGCGGTGGAGTTGTTGTCGATGCAGACGCGGCCGGTGGTGACTTTGCCGGTCTTCTCGGCGTGTTCGCGGTCGAGGGTGAGGACGTCGCCGTCTTCGAGGAGGATGACCTTCTCGGGGACGCCGGTGGCGGCGGCGAGCTCGGCGTGGCGCTTGAGGTGGCGGTAGTCGCCGTGGACGGGGATGAAGAACTTGGGGCGCACGAGGTTGATCATCATGCGGAGCTCTTCCTGGGAGCCGTGGCCGGAGACGTGGATGAGGCCGTGCGTGCCGTCGTCGTGGATGACGCGGGCGTCGCGGCGCTCGAGGTGGTCGATGACGCGGTAGATGGCTTTCTCGTTGCCGGGGATGACGCGGGAGCTGAGCAGGACCGTGTCGTCGGGCTCGATCTTGGCGAAGCGGTGGTTGTCGACGGCGGCGCGGGAGAGCGCGGACATGGGCTCGCCCTGGGTGCCGGAGATCAGGACGCAGGAGCTTGTTGGCCGGCGTGTCCTTGATCTGGTTGGGATGGATGATGAGGCCGGCGGGCGGGTCGATGTAGCCGAGGTCCTGGGCGATTTCGGTGGAGTTGTCGATGGAGCGGCCGATGAGCGCGACCTTGCGGCCGTGCTTGTGGGCGAGGTCCATGGCGATGCGGATGCGATGGATGGAGGAGGAGAAGCAGGAGAAGAAGATGCGGCGCTTGGCGGCTCCGAAGATGTCGTCGAGGCGGGGGATGACGGCTTTTTCGCCGGGGGTGAAGCCGGTGCGGTCGACGTTGGTGGAGTCCTGGAGGAGGCAGAGGACGTTCTGCTTGCCGAGGTCGGCGAAGGCCTGGAGGTCGAAGGGATGGCCGTCGGGGGAGGAGAGATCGATCTTGAAGTCGCCGGTGTGGAGGACGATGCCGACGGGGGTGTGGATGGCGAGGGAGACGCAGTCGACGAGCGAATGCGTGACGCGGATGGGCAGGATCGAGAAGACGCCGAGGTTGAAGCGGCGGCCGGGAAGGATCTCGATGAGCTCGGCGTCGTCGAGGAGGCGATGCTCTTCGAGCTTGCCCTCGACGTAGGCCAGGGTGAACTCGGTGCCGTAGACCGGGACGTTGAGCTCGGAGAGGATCCACGGGAGGCCGCCGATGTGGTCCTCGTGGCCGTGGGTGAGGACGATGCCGCGGACTTTGCCGCGGTTTTCGATGAGGTAGCTGATGTCGGGGACGACGATGTCGACGCCGAGGAGCTCTTCTTCGGGGAACATGAGGCCGGCGTCGATGACGAGGATGTCGTCGCCGAAGTGAAGGGCGAGACAGTTCATGCCGAACTCGCCGAGTCCGCCGAGCGGGATTATTTGCAGTTTTTCATTAGCCATGGACCTTCAGTCTATCGCAGTACGGAAGGCGGGGCGGGAATGGCGGAGAATCAGCCGAGTTCGGTGTCGTGGGGAAGGGACTGAAGATCTTCGGGGCGGGTGCGGGCGCGGGCGGCGCGAACCTTGCGGGCGTTGACGGATCCGTGCACGGTCTTCCAGAGAAAGATGGCGAAGAAGCAGAGCGGGGCTTCGCCGGCTTTGTCGGGGGGCAGAAGGTGGGCGACGAGACAGCAGAGCAGCCCAAAGCTGCCGACACCGATGAAGTCCCACATGAGGGAGAGGGTGATGGTGGTTTCGAGCGGGCTGAGATCGAGCAGGTGGCGCTGGCGCCAGGCGTTCCAGTAGAGCAGGGCGATGACGTAATAGATGGCTGCAAAGCCGAGGCCGTAGACGACCATCAGCTCGCGCATCTGGTAGGGGCCGGAGAACACGTCGGTTGCGCGGTTTGTCGCGATGGAGAAGAGAAACTTCAGTGGGTAGACGTAGAACATCACGGTGAAGAGGAGGACGCAGTTGATCCAGATGGTGGCGTTGTCGTGAACGCCAAAGCGGCGGAAGAAGCGATAGTGGGCGTGCCAGACGGAGAAGAAGATGCCGAAGCAGATGGCGAAGGGGTAGAGGCCGAGAAGGACCTGGTGGAACTGGTCGTAGGTGTGGGGCACTTCGGAAGAGACGACGATGAGGGTGAGGGCGAAGCCGAAGACGACGTCGGAGAAATTGTCGATGCGCGAGCCGGTGGTGCCGCGGAGGCGGAAGCCGTCCTTCTCGATCTGTCCGTAGGGAACCCGCATGGTTGCGGACAGTGTACGCGACGGCTCGCGGAGGGCGGGATTAAATGGCGCGGATCATGCGGGCGGGGAGGGTGAAGAGCGCGCCGATGAGCTCGAATACGCCGCCGACCACGATCCCAACCAGCCGGAAGGGCAGGAGGATGAGCCAGATGAAGGGGTAGAGGATCAGAGCGAGCAGGGCTAAGGGCCAGCAGATGACGAGGAGGATCAGGAAGAGAAGAAGCTTCATGGGTTTGCTGCGTCCTTTCGATCAACTTATTTTACGGATGCGCGGGGCGATTGGTTCCACGGGGCGTCAAAAACGCAGCCGCGCCGTGAAGATGGGGGAGTGATTGTAGGTGTTGAAGTGGGTGAGGGCGATCTGCTCCCCGGCGCCGAGGGTTAGCCGGAGAGGCAGACGGGCGGCGTCCCGGATGAAGGGCAAAGGGAAGCGGCTGACGATGATTCCGGGGGTGGTGAAGGTCTGCTGTTTGCCGTCGTTTTTCCCGCCGAAGTAGAAGGTCGAATTGAACTCGGTTTCGATCCAGAGGAGCTTGGTGGCGTGGTACTGGATGGCGTTGTTGAGCACAAAGGAGCGGCCGAGCTTGGCTGTGTTGGTGACGGGGAGGCTTGCTGTGGGGGCAACGGTGAAGGCCAGCTTGCCAAAGCCTTTCCCGAACTCGACGCTTGGGGTGAGGATGGCGCAGCAGCTTCCGTTGCCATTCTTGCCGGTTGGGAGGCTGGCGGCGAGGATTGCGGTGATGATGGCGTTGTGGTGCTCTTCGTTGCTGCCGTAGAGACGGTACTTGAGGCGGAAGGCGATGTCTCCGAAGCCGTCGGGCGTGGAGGGTGAGGAGTGGAGGAAGAACGGGGGTGGGCTGATGCGGAACTCGAGCCGCGGAAGTGGGACCGTCTGAAAGCCCTTGGTGTTGCCGAGGTTCCAGGTGGTGCTACCGGAGGGAGCGGTTTGGCGAACGAAGTCGGTGCGGAAACCTTGCTCGATGCGCGCGTTCGTGGTGACGAGCGGAGTGGCCCAGTGCGGCTGGTTGGCTTCGGTTGCGAGGACGCGGGCTTCGTAGCGGGCGAGGAAGCTTTTGTGGGGGGTGGTGTCGGGGGGTTGCTGATCGGGTGGCAGGAAAGTCTGGGCGTTTGCGTGGCGGAAGAGAAGGAGGGCGAAGGTCGCAAGGGAGATGACGCTGCGGACACTGCGGGGCATGGAGGCTCCGGGAGCTCTGGGGCGAGGGGCGGGGAGTGAACAGAGGATTCACCGCTGGCTCGCGAGGCTCAGATCTGATTCGATGGGGTGGGTATCGCGCGAAGAACTACTGCGCGGACACGCGTGACGGCTCGACGTTGTGGAGGGGACAACAACGGAGCTGTCGCGTGGATTGCATTTTGTCTACAGTATCAGCGGTGCGGTTGGAGTTCAAGCGACGGCGAACGGAAGAGAGACGGCGGGGTGGTTCTAAGGCAGCTATCTGCTTGCTGCAATCCGCTCAATAATATCCGCTATGTTTGCTGATTTGATGTCTGAAACGTCGACACCGTATACCCGCTTGATTTGATCCAGCAGCTCTTCGTTGTTCATGTCCATATGAAAATCCCAAAGGCTGGATTCATCCGAGATGAATGCTCCCTCAAGCTCGAGGACACGGTGGATGAAATCGTCTAACAATGCGGGATGAGCGTCAACCCTATCCTGCGGGGCGAACTCGATCATTCGAGGCGTTTCTTCAGGCGGATTCATCTGTCTATTGTGCCAGTTGTAGCCGGGGAAGTCTTTAGGTCGGGCCTTCAGCCCTTGATTCGTTGGCGGGCCGAAACCCAGGGCTCCGCCCTGGGCTGTGATGTATCGCGCCGTTGGCGCTGAATCGGCACATATCTTTTCTAGCTAGCGCAATAGGTCTTCGAGGGTGGTGGAGAGGTCGGTTTTTTCGTCGCGGTATTTGACGATGATGGGGGTGTAGACGCTGAGGCCGAGGTCCTTGCCGTAGCCGTGCTGGATGGCCCGGCTGCCGGCTACTACTACTGCGCCGGCGGGGATGATGAGCGGCGTCCCCGGTTCACCGTCGGGGCCTGCCGGGGTGGCCTTGTAGATGGTTTGGTTGGGGATGTCGTAGACGGGGGTGCCGCGGGTGAGGATCACGCCTGAGGCCAGGACGGCGCGGGCGCGGACGATGGTGCCTTCGTAGACGCCGGTGTTGCCGCCGGCGAGGACGTCGTCCTCGATGATGACGGGGGAGGCGTTGATGGGTTCGAGGACGCCTCCGATCTGGCAGGCTGCAGATAGGTGGACGCGCTTGCCGATCTGGGCGCAGGAGCCCACGAGGGCGTGCGAATCGACGAGGGAGTCCTGATCGACGTAGGCGCCGGTGTTGATGTAGGCGGGCGGGACGACGATGACGCCGGGAGCGAGATAAGCGCCCGCGCGGACGGAGCTGCCGCCGGTGACGATGCGGATGTTTTGCTCGGGGGTGAAGCGGCGGGTGGGGTAGGTGTGCTTGTCGAGGCAGTGGAGGACGCCGCCTTCGGCGGGCTCGAGGTGGCCGAGACGGAAGCCGAGGAGGATGCCGCGCTTGACCCAGGGGTTTACGCGCCAGGCTTGGCCTCCAAAGATCGGGGGGGCGGTGGGGTCGGGCTGCGCGGAGCGGAGGGTGCCGGCTTCGAGTGCGTCGCGGAGGGCGAGGAAGGCGGCGAGGGCGTCAGGGTTGCCGACGGCGGCGGTGCCCTGGGCGAACCAGTGCTCGATGAGGGGCTCGAGGTCTTGCCGGGTGGTGGAGTTCATGGATGTGTTGATTGTAGGTCCTGTGCGGACGGCGAGAGGCTCCGCGTGGTTGGGTTGGGATTTGGAGTCGAGAGAAGGGGTTTGGCGGAGGTTATTGGGGCAGCAGGTTTAGGTCCTGGAGGAGGGACTTTAGTTTGGTGCGGGTGGCTTCGGTTACGGGGACCATGGGTAGGCGGAGGGTTTCTGAACAGCGGCCTAAAAGCGCGAGGACGGCCTTGATCGGGGCGGGGCTGGGCTCGATGAAGTGGGCCAGCATGAGGGCGAAGTAGCGCTTGTTGAGGTCGCGGGCTGTGACCCAGTCGTTGGCCAGCGCGGCGGCTAGCATTTGGGACATGGGGCCGGGGATGGCGTTGGACGCGACCGAGACGAGGCCGGTGCCGCCCAGGGCGATTACCGGGAGAGCGAGGGCGTCGTCGCCGGCGAGGACCGAGAAGGTGGTGGGGGCGTTGGCGAGCAGCTCGGTGATCTGGCCCATGACGCCGCTGGATTCCTTGATGGCGACGATGTTGGGGAGCTCGGCCAGGCGGAGAACGGTTTCGGGGAGCAGGTTGGTCGCGGTGCGGCCGGGGATGTTGTAGAGCAGGATGGGCAGGTGGATGGCTTCTGCGATGGCGCGGAAGTGCTGAAACTGGCCTTCCTGGTTGGGGCGGTTGTAGTAGGGGTTGGCGGTGAGGATGCCGGTAAGGTTGGGGATCTTCGCGATGCGCTTCGCATTGTGGATGGCCTGCGCGGTGGAGTTGTGGGTGCAGCCGGCGAAGATGGGGGCGCGGCCGGCCGCGACTTCGATGGTGATTTCTATGACGCGGTGGGTCTCGGTTTCGGTGAGGGTAGAGGCTTCGCCGGTGGTGCCGCAGGGGATGAGAAGGGAGACGCCCTGGGCTAGCTGAGATTCGACGAGGGAGCGCAGGGCGGGCTCGTCGAGTGAGCCGTTGGGGTGGAACGGAGTGACGAGCGCGGTACCGCAGCCTTGGAGTTTCATACCGCTGCGAGTTTAGCTTGGATCGCTGTGGGTGTGCTTGCCGGCTTTGAAGGAACGAGTCTGCTCAACGACTTTGCCGGGAGGCACGAGCCAGAGGACGGCGACAAGGGCGATCATGCCGAGCGCGGTGTCGGGTGACCAGTAGGAGACCGGGACAGCACCGAGATACAGCGCTGTGGAGAAGGCCTGCTTGACGGGGCTACCGGCGAGGGGTTGGCGGGTGGTGCGACAGATGGCGGTGGAGAGGATGATCCAGGCGACGGCAGGCAACGCGCAGGTGATGGCGTAGAGCGAGACGGCGAAGGGCGAGATGCCGCGGTTGCCGACCCAGGTGGTGGCGAAGGGGATGAGCGAGAGGCAGAAGAGGAAGGCGAGGTTGGCCCAGAGGATGGCGTGGGTGACGTGGTCGAGGTCGTCGACGAGGTAGTGGTGGTTGACCCAGTAGATGCCTGTCTGGACGAAGCTGAGGAGATAGACGAGCAGCAGCGGAAGGAGAGCGCGAAGGCCGTCGAGGTTGGAGACTTCTTTGCCGGGCACGTGGAGCTCGAGCACCATGATGGTGATGATGACGGCGATGACTCCGTCGGAGAAGGCTTCCAGGCGATCGGGGGAGAGGGGCTTGGACATGGGCTCTGGGGTGAAGGATACAGCCCGTGCGCGCGGATGTCATTGGATGGGTGCGTGGTGGTAGACCGCGAGCACCATGCCGAGGGTGAGGAGGGCGATGAAGATTTCGCCGAGAACTCCAACGAGGATGGGGCGCCAGCCCTGGTGCACGAGGTCGCGGAGTTGGGTGCGGAGGCCTACTCCGGCGAAGGCGGGGAGGAAGGCCCACTTGCTGAGGTTACCGAGCGAGTTGAGTTGACCGGCTGTGAAGAAGCCGATGCTGGCGAGGATGGAGAGCGCCATGAAGCCGAGGATGAACTTGGGGAACTTCTGCCAGAGGAAGAGGGCTTTGCGCTCGACGCGGGCGGCCTGACCCTGCGATGCCCAGTAGACCGCGTAGCCGAGAACGACGAAGCCGATGAACGCGGAGCGCGCGGTCTTGGCGAGGATGGCAATGCGGCCGGCAAGGTCGCCGTAGAGGGCGCCGGTGACGGTGGCTTCGGCGGTGTTGTCGACGGCGAGGCCGGCCCAGACGCCGTAGGCCTGCTGGCCCATGTGGAGGGCGTGTCCGATGAGAGGGAACGTGAAGAGGGCGAGGGCGCCGAGGGTGAGGATGGCGGCGATGGCGGTGGTGGTGTCCTCTTCGTCGGAGTCGATGGCGCCCTGCGCGGCCATGATGGCGGTGACGCCGCAGATGGAGCTGCCGATA
This sequence comes from uncultured Acidobacteriaceae bacterium, assembly GCA_963821165.1. GTDB lineage: Bacteria > Acidobacteriota > Terriglobia > Terriglobales > Acidobacteriaceae > Granulicella. Next base: position 531,637 of record CAWGCQ010000001.1, on the reverse strand, counting down.
GCGAGGAGGCTGGTGAGCTTGGGCGGGAGACGGAAGATTTTTCCGAGCAGCGTCATTACGGAGAGGGACAAGACGAGCTCGATGGCTACTAGGACCAGACTCATGCCGCCGATGCGGAGGACGTCGGAGAAGACGAAGCGCGCTGCTACCAGAACGATGCCCAGCTTGAGCCAGAGCTCGTAGGTGGCGATGCCGGGACGGAAGATGGCCGGGAGGGTGAAGAGGTTGGAGAGGAGGAGGCCGAGGATGATGGCCCAGAGAACGTATTCGACTTGCGGAAAGTAGTGGTGGTGGGCGCGAAGCGTGTGTCCGAGAGACTCGAGGGCTTTGCCGGCGAGGCCGATGGCGAAGAGAAGGAGCGTGCCGGGCAGAAGCGCGAGGAGCTGCTGCGATCGCGGAGGCTGGCGAGCGGCGGCAGGGAACGGGATGGTCTGGGCGGACACAGGGCAGGGATTAGGGATTAGGGAACAGGGATTAGAAAGGCGCGGCTACCAGGAGATGTGGTGGATGACGTTCAGGCGGATGAGGGCGGCGAAAGTGAGGGCGATGAGGATGGCGGCTGCGTCGGCGTTGAAGGCCAGCTTGCGGGTGGGGGATTCCATGGGGAACTCCTGTGCTTGGTTGTGAAGGGGGAGACGAGTGGGTCCAGATACACGAAACCCACGCTGCTGGGGAGCTGTGCGTGGGTGTTTGAGCTTGCGGCGAAGTTTGTGAGGTTCGCTTAGAGCAGACAGACACCGGCGCAACAGCGCGGCATGCAACAACACATGCAACAGAAGGCGGCGGTGGTGTGGATCTGCTTCATCTTGTGATTGAGACTAAAGCAGTGGGCAGGGTGCGTCAAGCGTCCTGCGCGGGCGTCGAGGGCTTCGCGTAATGCGGAAAGAGCTTGGCGGCGACCACGGTTGACCCCGTGGTCGCCGCGGGTTGGACCTAATTGTTGGCGGAATTTTTGGTGTGGGCGTGGCTGCCTAGTTGGTGCCAGCTCGTTTCTTTCATCTCGACGCCGTACTTCTTGGCGGCTGCCTTGATGCGGTGGAAGGCCTTTTCGCGGTCTTCGTCGGAGACATCCTTGACCTGGTCGAAGCGCGCGATGGCGTTGCGCACGTGGGAGGCGTTTTCGAGGGGTTCTTTGCGTTGCTCGGGAAAGGCGAACTTTGAGTCGTCGATCTGCTTGCGATCGTCGGCAGAGAGGGTGTGAGATTTTGTGGGCATCGTGTTTCGCTCCGGGACAGATTTGCAGCGGTCTCGAGTCCGGCCGCCTTGGAGAGTTAGATGGCGGTTAGCTGGAAGAGGTTTGGCTCGGGCAGCCAGACGGCTGCAACGGCTGGGAAATTCATCGAAGGATGCGGAGCGGGCTGAGACAGGGAGTGTATGTTGCTTGCCAATCGGCCGAGGGCTCCAAGGGGTCTGCATGAGCTGCAGACCGGGCCGCCGCCGCCGGTGAAATTGCCACATCGGACGTGGAAGGGACGCTCGGCACGTTTACCGCGTGATCGATGCGCGGTAAACGTGCGAGACGAAGCGATTTGCAGGTGATTCCGTCGTCGAGTGGATCAAGATGCGGGCGTAAGAACGAATTTGGAACGGACGTAGGTGGTGTGCAGCGGCACCATGAGGACATCCATCAGATTGCCGGAGTCGTCGGTGTAGATATCGGTTTTGCCACCGCGAAATTCGATGGAGTAATGCTTGAGGCTAATGGCGTTACCGTTCAGCGTGCCCTTGGCGTCGGGTTCAGACTTCAGTGTAACGAAGCCGGCGGTGTTGTTGCTCTGACCCAGATCGGGGTTGGCCGGGACGACCACGAGATATTGGTTGTTGTCGCGAGGACTGGTGAGTGCGGTCGTGATGAACAGCTGGATAGAGCCTGGATCATAGTCCGGAAGCACGAGGAAGTCCGGCTTGGGAAGAGTGACTGTTTGCGAACCGTAGTCTGTTCCGGCCCGGGTCTGCCGTACGGTGATCTGGTCGCGACTCTTGTTGACCGACATTGAGAGCATGGTCTGAGTCAAGCTGCTCTGTGCGTATCCCGAGAGAAAGCGGCCATCGGGGCCTGTTGTGTAGTCGTACGAGTACTGCACGTCGGCGAACGAGCCCCCGCCGGCGCGACTGTAGCCGACGCCCGGCGAGACCGGAAGATCGTTCACACCGCCTGTGTTGACGAGCGCATCGAAGGTGGAGTGAACCTTATATCCGTTCTTGGTCTTGTCGATGGAATAGGACGCATGACCGACAGGCTTCCCGCTGTCAGTGGAAATGAGGTCGAATTTATTCGGTTGGGCTGCGACGGCGGTCAGGGTCAGGGCAGCGGAAACGAAGGCGAGACAGACAGAGCGGAGATTCATCGAAAGATCCTTTGACAAGCAAGTGAGCTGAATCGGTCATGACAATGCAACGCTGACCGGTGCCAACATCATACGAGAATCAGCAAGCCTGCCGGCCGGCCATCGTGCTGCACGATCACGCATGACTAGCAGGTGGTGCTTCCCACGGTTACGCGATTGCGCTGGCTACGAGGGCTTTGGCTTCGGTTCTGGATTTGCTTCAGGTGGGCTTCGCCGTTGAAGCTTTCGGCGTAGATTTTGTAGACGTCTTCGGTGCCGGAGGGGCGGGCGGCGAACCAGCCGTTTTCGGTGGTGACCTTGAGGCCGCCGATGGGGGCGTGGTTGCCGGGGGCTTCCGTGAGGATGGAGGTGATGGGTTCGCCGGCCAGGTCTTTGGCGGTGACCTGCGCGGCGCGAGAGTTTGCCTAGCTTGGCTTTCTGTTCGGGCGTGGCTTCGGCGTCGATGCGCTGGTAGACGGGGTTGCCGTATTTGGCGGTGAGCTCGTTGTAGAGGAGGCCGGGATCTTTGCCGGTTGTCGCGGTCATCTCTGCGGAGAGCAGACCGAGGATGAGGCCGTCTTTGTCGGTGGTCCAGACGCTGGCCGTTGCGGCGGAGGAAGGTGGCGCCGGCGGACTCTTCTCCCACAAAACCTAACGTCCCGTCGATGAGGCCGTCGACAAACCACTTGAAGCCTACGGGGACTTCGAGCATGGGGCGGTTGAGGCCTTTGGCCACGCGGTCGATGATGCTGGAACTGACGAGCGTTTTGCCGATGCCGACTTTGTGCAGACCACTCGGGGCGGTGGGTGAAGAGGTATTGGATGCAGACAGCGAGGTAGTGGTTGGGGTTGAGCAGGCCGGCGGCTGCGGGTGACGATGCCGTGGCGGTCGTGGTCGGTGTCGCAGGCCCAGGCTACGTCGTAGAGGTCTTTGTTCGCGATCATGCTGGCCATGGCGAAGGGCGAGGAGCAGTCCATGCGGATGCGGCCGTCCCAGTCGAGGGTCATGAAGCGGAAGGTGGGATCGATGTAGAGGTTGAGGATCCTGGAGGGGGAGCTTGTACTGCTCGGCGATGCGCGGCCAGTAGGCGACGCCGGCGCCGCCCAATGGATCGACGGCCAGCTTGAGGGCGGTGCCGGCGAGCGGCGCGAAGTCGATGACGTTGCCGAGGTCGTTGACGTAGGCGGTGATGTAGTCGTGGCGGTGAGTGGTGTCGGCGGCGAGGGCTTTGGCGAAGGCGAGGCGCTTGATGCCTTGCAGCTTGTTGGTGATGAGCTCGTTGGCGCGGTTCTCGATCCACTTGGTGGCGGTCGTGTCGGCGGGGCCGCCGTTGGGTGGGTTGTACTTGAAGCCGCCGTCGTCGGGTGGGTTGTGCGAGGGCGTGATGACGATGCCGTCGGCTTGCGGCTTGCCGTGTTGGCGGCGTTGTAGGTGAGGATGGCGTGCGAGAGGACGGGCGTGGGGGTGTAGCCGAGGTCCTGGTCGATGAATCACCGTCGACGCCGTTGGCCGCGAGGACTTCGAGGGCGGTGGCGAAGGCGGGCTCGGAGAGGGCGTGGGTGTCCTGCGCGAGGAAGAGCGGGCCGGTGGTGTTCTGGGTGGCGCGGTACTCGACGATGGCCTGCGTGATGGCGAGGATGTGCGCGTAGTTGAAGCTGGTGTTGAAGCGAGCTGCCGCGATGGCCGGAGGTGCCGAAGGCGACGCGCTGCGCGGGGACGGCGGGGTCGGGGTGGTTGGCGTAGAAGGCGGTGACCAGGCGCGGGATGTTGACGAGGCGGTCGGGGGTGGAGAGATGGCCGGGCGTGTTGGCGAGCGGGTCGGTGCTGCGTTCGTAGGTCATGGAAGAAAGCATACGGGGTTTGATGCTCGTGTTGGGCGAATGGCGCGTGAAAGAGCGCTAGGTCGTGGCTGTGACGCGGAGGGAGCGGGTGCGGTAGAAGACGTAGCCGATGAGGTTGATCGAGTAAGGTGGCGCCGAGGATCTTTGCGGCGAAGGGGAGGGGAGCGGCGGCGGTGTCGAAGGGGTAGGCGTTGAGGAAGAAGGTGAAGAGCGTGGAGAGAAATCCGACAGCGCAGAGCAGAGCTGACCCAGAGGGGGATCGCCGGGTGAAGAGCTTGAGGCCGAGGATAGGGATGGCGAACATGACGAGGTAGGCGAGGACGTAGAACTCGGTGGAGGCGTTGTTGAGGACGTTGAAGGCTTCGGCGGCGTGGACGCCGGCGCTGCCGAGGACGATGAGCGCGGCGATGATGACGGTTGCAACCAGGATGGAGTTGGCTGGGGTTCGGTAGCGGGGGTGAAGGCGCGAGAACCAGGCGGGGATGAGGTGGTCCCAGCCGGCGGCCATGGGGAGGCGGGCTACTCCGGTGAAGATGTAGCTGGCCGCGCCGAGGATGCGGATCTGCAGAAGAAGGATGACGAAGCGCGCGAGGAGCGTGGCGACGGCTGCTGTCGCCGAAGGCCAGGCGAAGGGTCTGGGGGATGGGAGCGATGTAGTTGATGGTGGAGTGGGTGAGCTCGTGGAAGGCGAGCACGGAGGCGGTGCCGAGGATGAACATGACGATGATGATGGGGCTGGCGATGATGATCGAGCAGGCCGATGTCGCGGGAGGGAGACTTGGCTTCGCCGGCCATGATGGCGATGTACTCGAGGCCGGCGGCTGCGAAGATGATCTGGCCGATGAGGGCGAGAGAGGTGGGGTCGGTTTTGGGCAGGTGGAGCTCGAAGGGCGTGAAGTGGATGGGGAGATGGTGGGCGTAGGCCCAGAAGGGCGCGAGGATGAGCAGCGCGAAGGCGATCATCATGGCGAGCGCCGGAGACGTTGTGGATCCACTTGCCGAGAGCTAGGCCGCGGATGGCGGAGAGCGTGAGCAGGGTGAGCAGGACGGCGAGCGAGGTGAGGACGACGAGGTGGTTGTCGGGGATCCAGGCGGCGGAGGGGCCGATCATGAAGGCGAACTCGCTGGGTAGCTGGAAGAGCAGGAAGGCGATGACGAAGATGCCGTAGGCCCAGATGTTCCAGGCGGTGAGGAAGCCGATGGTGTCGCCGAAGGAGCGGCGGGCCCAGACGTAGAGGCCGCCTTCGAGAGGCATCTCGCGGTTGAGGAAGTAGACGGCGACGGCCATGGGCGCGTAGAAGACGGCGAAGGCGAAGAGCCAGACGAGGGTTTGCGCGTGGCCGAGACCGGCGGCGAGGCCTACCCAGGAGCTGCCGACGACGGTGAGGACCTGCGAGAGGACGAGGTCGCGGAGGGTGAGCTGGCGCGAGAGATGGTGGTTGCTGGCGGCGTCGGTAGGAGAGAGACCCTGGTCGGGCCCTGGGGCGAGGGGGAGGGCATTGGGGGCATCGTCTCACACGCGGACGAAAGCGTGAAAACCGGGGGCAGGACCGAAACGGGAAATGGGATGGTCCGAAGATCGAACGGGATGTGAGGCTTGTGCGTCGTATCACACGGGGTGCTTCACGAGTTGCTGGAATGAGTTCAGAGATCTCTGCCGATGCAAAGGTCTCAACTCCCGGGTAACCAGCTCCGCAAAACCTGAAGGCCCTTCGGCAATGTGCGTCGTTGAGTTGTGATCGTTGCTGTATGCAGTTTGAGGGCTGACGGACGTGAGAGACAGGCTCCGAATGAGGGGCAGGGTTTGCGCTGCGGCGAGGTTGCTGCTGGTGACGGGGGTGTGCGCTTCGGGGAGCGTTTGGGGTCAGCAGGCAACGCTGGTGGGCGATGCGCATGTTTCGAGTGCGCAGCCGGGAGTGAACTCGGGAACGCTTAGCAATCTGAATGTGGGCGGCGGGTATACGGCGCTGGTGCAGTTTGATCTGGGCATGCTGCCGGCGGGGACGACTTCTGCGCAGATCGCGAGGGCGACGCTGCGGGTGTATTGCAATCGGGCGGATGTGCCGGGAACGGTGCTGGCGGAGCTGGTGGGCGGAGCGTGGACGGAGTCGAGCGTGACCTATGCGACGCTGCCGGCGCTGGGGGCGACGGTGCAGACGGCGCAGGTGGTGGGGGCGGGGGAGTTTGTGACGTTCGATGTGACGTCGGCGGTGCAGGGATGGGTGAGCGCGCCGGGGACGAACTACGGGCTGGCGCTGGTGGCGGGGACTGGCACAGTGGTGCAGTTTGACAGCAAGGAGAATGATGAGACGTCGCACTGCTCCGGAGCTGGAGATTGCGCTGGTTGGGAATGGGGCGGTGGGGCCGGTCGGGCCGCAGGGAGCTACTGGAGCGACGGGCCGCAGGGGATTCAGGGCGAGACGGGAACGACCGGAGCGCGGGACCGGGCCAGCCGGACCGCAGGGCGAAGTGGGACCGCAGGGGCCGCCGGGAGTGTCGGGCACGGGTGGGGGGATTGCGTATCAGGGGACGTATGACGCCGGCGACGAGCTATGCGGTGGGCGATGTGGTGCAGTGGGGCGGCTCGAGCTGGGTTTCGCTGGTGGCGGGGAATGTCGGGAGCACGCCGGGAGCTTCGGGGCTGACGTGGGGGATGCTGGCGGCGGCTGGAGCACAAGGGCCGGCGGGGCCGCAGGGTCCGATGGGGTTGAGTGTGCAGGGGCCGGCTGGGCCCGCAGGCCGCAGGGACTGGCGGGCCGGCAGGAGCGATGGGGCCGCAAGGTCCGCAGGGCGAGAGCTGGCGGGGCCGCGGGCCGCAGGGGCCGCAGGGGGCTGTGGGGCCGGCGGGAAGTCCGGGGCTGGTGTACCAGGGGGCGTATAGCTCGCAGGGGAATTATTCGCTCGGGGATGTGGTGGTGTTTCAGGGGTCGAGCTATGTGTCGTTGACGGGATTCAATGTGGGGCAGACGCCGGGGTTGAGTCCGGCGTACTGGGGAGTGCTGACGGCGCAGGGACCAGCGGGGGCGACGGGCGCGCAGGGAGCGGCTGGGCCCATGGGTCCGCAGGGGCTGGTGGGGCCGGTTGGGCCTCCGGGATCGACCGGCGCGCAGGGAGCGCAGGGGATTGCGGGCGAGGCTGGCGCGCAGGGGATTCCGGGAGTGACGGGTGCGACAGGGCTTGCAGGGGCCGATGGGGCCGGAGGGTCCGGCGGGGCCGGTGGGAATGAGTTACCAGGGGGCGTATGACTCGACCAGTGAACTATGCGGTGGGGGATGGCGGTGTTGTGGCAGGGGGCGGGATGGGTATCGCTGATTGCGAACAACCATGGGAATACGCCGAGCTTGAGTCCGAGCGACTGGGCGATGTTCGCGGCGAGCGGAGCGGCCGGGCCGACGGGCGCGCAGGGCCCCGCGGGTTCGGCGGGCGCGAATGGCGCTAGATGGCCTGCCGGGGGCGGTCGGGCCGATGGGGCCGGCAGGGCCGGCGGGCGCGGCGGGGACGTCCGGGACTGGTGTACCAGGGAGCGTATAGCTCGGTGGGCAACTATGCGCTGGGAGATGTGGTGGTCTTCGATGGCGCGAGCTGGGTGTCGCTGGTGGCCGGAAATGTGGGGCAGACGCCGGGAGTAGGCTCCGGCCTACTGGGGGGTGCTGACGTCGGTAGGACCGCAAGGCGTTGCGGGGCCCGCCGGGGCTACAGGACCGATCGGGCCAGCGGGATTGCAGGGTGAAGTGGGGGCTGCCGGACCTCAGGGTGTTGCGGGGCCGGTGGGGATGCAAGGACCGGCGGGCGCGCAGGGTCTGCCCGGAGCTACGGGGGCGGTTGGACCGGCGGGGCCGCAGGGATTGCAGGGCGTTGCGGGAGAGGCGGGCAGCGCAGGGTCTGATGGGAGCGACAGGCGCGCAGGGATTGCAGGGGCCAATGGGTCCGACCGGGGCTGCTGGGCCGGTGGGGATGAGTTTTGTGGGGGTGTATGACTCGACTATGAATTATGCGCTGGGGAATGGGGTGCTGTGGCAGGGGGCAGGATGGGTGTCGTTGATTGCGAATAACGTGGGGAATACTCCGAGCTTGAGCCCCGCGGATTGGGCGATGTTTTCGGCTACGGGAGCAACGGGGGCGACTGGAGCAACCGGTGCGACGGGGGCTGCGGGGCCTGCGGGCGCGAACGGGCTGCCGGGGGCTACTGGCGCGACGGGAGCAACCGGGGCGCAGGGTTTGCAGGGTGAGGTTGGACCGGCGGGACCTCAGGGGCTTGCAGGGCCGATTGGGATTCAGGGGCCTGCGGGTGCACAGGGATTGACGGGGGCGACCGGGGCGGTTGGATCGGCGGGTCCACAGGGATTGCAGGGAGTCGCAGGGACGGCTGGTGCGCAGGGCATTCCGGGAACGACGGGAGCGACCGGGCCGCAGGGAGCGACGGGAGCGACGGGCGCAGCGGGGCCGGTTGGGCCTGCAGGCGCGAATGGGACCAACGGATTGAATGGGACGCCGGGGTTGGCGTGGCAGGGGGCGTGGAGTTCGGCGACGAGCTATGCGGTGAATGATGCGGTGAGCTATGGGGGGACGAGTTATTTGTCGGTGGTAGCGGGGAATGTGGGGCAGCGGCCGGATCTGTATCCGGCGGCCTGGGCGGTGCTGGCGCAGGCGGGTGCAGCGGGCGCTACCGGGGCTACGGGCGCTACGGGTGCCACGGGAGCGGCGGGAGCAGCGGGGCCGACAGGGGCGACCGGGGCGACAGGAGCGACGGGAGCTGCGGGCGCGGTGGGGATGAACTTCCGCGGGGTGTGGAGCGCGGCGGCGGAGTATGCGGTGAATGATGCGGTGACGTTTGCCGGATCGACGTATCTGGCGCAGGTGGCGGGGAGTAATGCCGAGCCGGATCTGTACCCTTCCAATTGGGCGGTACTGGCGCAGACGGGTGGTACAGGCGCTACGGGTGCGCAGGGTGCGGCGGCGACGGTGAGCGTGGGAACGGTGACGACGCTGGCGGCGGGAGCGCAGGCTACCGTGACCAACAGCGGGACGGCGCAGGCGGCGGTGTTGAACTTTGGGATTCCGCAGGGGGCGGCGGGGACGAGCGGAGGATCCGGTCCGGGGAGTGGGACGAGCAGCGGGACGTTTGCGGCGATGTATCACGCGGTGAGCTTCAACACGACTGTTCTACGCGGTGAACTCGCCGAATGCGAGCGCGACGGAGGCGGGTGGAGCGGTGCTGGCGTGGGTTCCGCAGGGATGCACGGCGACGGAGCTCGAAGTCTACTCGCAGCAGTCGATGCCGATTACGGTGACGCTGCGCGCGGGGGCGCCGGGGGCGCTGGCGGATACGACGCTGAGTTGTTCGCCGGCGACGAATGGAAGCTGCACGGCGACGGGGGCGGTGGCGATTCCGGCGGGGAGCTTTATTGATCTTGAGATGAGATGGGGCGTCGGGGACTGCGGCGGGGGTATGGACTTCGCTGCAGTGCCAGTAGAAGCGGATAGGGTCCAGGGATCAGGGTCCAGGGTCCAGGCTCGAGGCTGCTGGATGGGGACGGCGAGGGCGTCGACGGCGGCCTGGGCTTCGTGGCCGGCGATCTTGCGGTTCTTGAGCGCGGCTTCGGAGAAGGTGATGGGTTCGGGCGCGAAGTAGATGGTGCCGTGAACGCCGTGCAGGTCGGCGAAGTTCCAGAGGTGTTGCCAGAGGGTTTGCGTTGCCCCAGTGGACGTCGTTGCGGGTGGACTTGCCGCGGGCGAGGTCGTAGGGGCTGAGGTCGTAGTGGATGAAGCCGGCGGTGACAGGTTGCTGGTCGGCGAGGGCCATGGCGAGCAGGCCGCTGCGGAAGGGGAGGGTGGGGACGTCGCCGACGCCGGTGGTGCCTTCGGGGAAGAAGACGACGGGGAGGTTGTCGCGGAAGCCTTTGGCCATGCCCTCGGCGGCCTTGGTGATGCTGCGGCCGCCGGCGCGGCTGGCGGCGCGGTCGATGTAGATGGTGCCGGCCATCAGCTGACCCAGCCGAAGACGGGTGTCTTGCGGAGTTCGATCTTGGAGACGAAGACGCAGGGGCGGATGGAGCCGTGGAGGATGATGTCGACGTAGGTGAGGTGGTTGGAGATGACGGCGCCGTGCGACGGGGACGGGGCCGACGGTGGTGAAGGTGATGTCCTGGGTGCGGAGCAGGCGATGGCCGATGCGGGTGAGCCACGCGGCGCGGAGCGGCGCGGGTGCGCGGGCGCGTGATGAGGACTTCGAGAATGGAGTAGGCGAAGACGGCGGCGAGCGCAAGGACGCGGTAGATGCGGCGGGCGTGCGGAGAAGAGACAAGCGGAGAGTCCTTGCGAGCGTGGGCGACGGTTTCAGTGAATGCGCGTTTGTTGGTGTGAAAGCAAAGGAGACGCTGCGCTGAGTGTACCGATATGCTGGAGGTGTGGCGAATCTTTGGCAACGATGGATTGTGAACCCGGTGATGGGCCTGCTGAGGATGGGGGCCGATCCGGATAAGCTGGCGTGGTCGCTGGCGCTGGGCGTGGTGGTGGGGGTGAATCCGCTGCTGGGGTCGACGACGCTGGTGGCGCTGGGACTGGCGTCGGTGTTTCGGTTGAATCTTGTGGCGTCGCAGGTGGGCAACCATGCGGTGTATCCGCTGGAGATTCTGCTGTTCCCGGTGTTTATCAAGGTGGGAGACGTGGTGTTTGGTACCGAGAAGCTGCCGCTGGCAGGGACATGCGCTGTGGTATGCGGTGAAGCATCATCCGTGGGATACGACGCGGCTGCTGTGGAGCTGGGAGTGGCATGCGCTGGTGGTGTGGGCGATGTTTGCGGTGGTGGCGGTGCCAGCGATCGCGATGGGGAGTGAGCCGGTGCTGCGGAAGATGGCGAGAAGAGTCGGGCAGAAGAAGATTGCCGAGGCTTAGCGTTTCGTTCTTAGTTCTCAGTTGTCAGTTCTCAGTAGAGCGGGATGTTCTGCCTTTACTGGGAACTGACAACTGAGAACTGACGAACGCTTACTGCGGGCCGTGGTATTCCTGGACGGGGTCGGCGGAGTGGACCCAGGCGGAGTTGATGAGGTCGCGGAGTTCGATGGCTCCGGCGGCGAGGCGCTCTTCGGTGAAGGCTTTGGCTTCGGGGGTGCCGGCGTCGGTGAAGCCGCCGGTCTTTGTCGAGCTGGTAGACCTTTTCGACTAGCGAGTTGGAGTGGTGGAGGTAGCTCCAGTATTGCGTCCACTCGTCGTCGATGACGGTGGGCTGGGCGGCGGCTACGAGCGGAGCTACGTCCGTGGGCTTGATGTTGGCGGAGACGTAGATGGACTCGAACTGCGCGTGGATGTGGTGTTCGGTGGTGTAGTGGTGGGGGTTGGGGCCGGTCCAGCCGTTGTACTGGATGGTGTTGTGGAGGGGCTGCGAGCCGTCGCCGACGTAGTGGCCTAGCCAGCCGGCGTCGAAGAGGATGGCGAGCTGGACGGGGGCGGTGTCTTCGTTGGCGGCGGTGAGCTTGCGGTACTCGCGCATGTCGGACTTGAGGCGCTGCCAGACTTCTTCGACCTGCCAGGGTTGGAAGCCCACGGTCTCGAAGTTGCTTGATTTCGGGATGTTGCGGGAGCGCGGCGGAGAGGTTGCGGATGAAGTCGTAACGCTTGCGCGGGAAGTTGTAGCCGTCGATGCAGTCTTTCGTTCCGGCGCTGGCAGGGGGTGGCACCGTAGATGGCCCACTCGTAGTCGAGGAAGTGGTCGGGGGATTGGGTGGCGACGAGCTCGGGCTCGGCGTCGCGCTGCTTCCAGCGGTCGGGCTCGGGGCCCATCCACTCGATGACGTCGACGCCGTTGCCGTTGCGGAGGAAGTAGGGGACGTCGGTGGGGAGGTTTTGGGCGGCGAGCTTGTTGATGATCATGTGGCCGTCGCGGCCCCAGGCGTGGGCGGCGGGGGCGGTGAGGATGGGTAGGAGTGTGGCGGCGAGGGCGATGCGGGCGATCGTGGTGAGGCGCATGGGGAGAGTATATCGAGGGGTGTGTTTAAGCTCGGCGTGCCAGCCTTTGGGCGTGGAGGAGATTTTGGGATTTTTGTGCGATGGACTTTCGCAGCGGAATCTTTTTGTCGCGAATCTCAAGCACAAGATGTTTGCCCAGTACGTTTGCGGCGCGTGTAAGAGTTTCCAGAGAGACAGCGGTATTTTCGGGATCTAAGAGGCGATCCAATTGAGAGCGACTGGTTCGGAGTTCTCTCGCCATGCTTTGCTTGGTCTTTTGTTGCCGAAGCATCTCCTGCTCGAACTGCCAGGCAAGCACTTTCTTAATCGCTGCGGCTTCGACCTCGTTTCTTATGTTCTCCTCGTCGAGGAAGTCATCAAAAGAGGAGCCGGTGTGCGTGATGGATGTTCTTGGCTGCTTGGAAGATTTTGTGGCATTCATTTTGTTGATCTCATTTCTGCTTGATGGAGCCGTTTATTTCTATGAGCGAGTTCCATGTCCTCGTCCGGGGTCTTCTGCGTCTTCTTGATGAAGCCATGCAGCAGGATCATTCTGCTTTGTCCATCGATGTAGAACAACACTCGGGCTATACGGCCGTTTGAAAGATTTGTTCGGACTTCGTAAAGTCCATCTTTGAGTGGACGGCACACGGGCATACCAATGGGCCAACCAAATTCAACTGTCTTGATATCGATGCCGATCCGCTTACGATCGTCGACGGGCTGTAGCGATTTCAGCCACTCCCGCACGGGTTCGCCGCCCGCAGCGGTGCGAAAGAACGAGGCGTGGATTCGTTTCATGCTCGACGTCGGAATCGACCCTACCTGCGAGTGTACCACATACGGTACATAGACTCGTTCAGGCGAAGCACCAAGTTAGACGAGGACGGGGATCTTCGGTTTGGACTGGGGTATTGAAGACGCGGCGGTAGCGGGCGATTAGGTCGGCGGGGCCGGTGGATTTGCTGGGGTTGTCGCTTAGTTTTACGGTGGGGATGCCGTCGGCGCTGGTTAGTTTGCAGACGAGCGAGATGGGCTCGAAGGTGTCTTCGTTGCGGGGGTGGCAGCCTCGGAAGTCGTTGGTGAAGAAGGTGCCCCAGCCGGCGGAGAAGCGGATGCGGCCGTTGAAGTAGGCGTGGAGCTGGACGATGGTGGAGGCGTCGAGGCCGTCGGAGGCGATGAGGCGCTTGGTGTGGGGGTTTTGGCCGTGGGATTCGAGCCAGGCGATGTACTCGTCGCCGGCGACGAAGGGATCTTTGGAATCAATACGTTCGCCGGTCCAGGTGGCTACCCAGGCGGGGGCGTTCTGCGAGGAACTGGGTGGTGCCGAAGGTGTCGGGGAGCAGGATGAGGAGCTCGTTGTCGTAGGACTGGCGCCAGAGCTCGAGGACTTTGTATTGCGAAGATGCGGAGGTCGTCGTCGGTGCCGGTGGAGGCGAGGGCGGCCATGGCCATGGGGAGTTCGTGGGCGTTGGTGCCGATGGCTTCGAGGTCGTGCTTGTAGGCGAGGGCGGTGTTGGAGGTGCCGGTGAAGCGCTCGGAAGTCGTTGTATTCAGGGCGGTTGCGAGAGCCTGGACGCAGTATTCCTGCCACAGGAAACTGTGGCGGCGGCGGGTACCGAAGTCGGATAGGCGGAGGCCTTCGACGGGGCGGAGGAGCTCGATCTTGTCCCAGAGGCGGGTCTTGGCGCGGGCGTAGAGGACGTCTAGCTCGAGCTCGTTGAGGGTGGCCAGGGCGGCGCGGGTTTTCATCTCGCTGACGATGGCGAGGGAGTAGACCTCCCACATGGTGACGTCGGTCCAAAGTCCTGAAAAGCGGATACTTAGCTGGCCTTCGTGTTCGGTGATCTCGTAGTCGGAGAGGCGGAAGTCGTGCTCGAGCCAGGCGAGGAAGTCGGGGTGGAAGATCTGCTTAACCCCGTAGAAGGTGTTGCCGGCGAGCCAGACCAGTTCGCTGCGGCGGAGCCGGAGGGTGCGGACGTGCTCCATCTGCTCGTGTAGGGCGGCGGCGGAGATGCGGTCGGCGAGGCGGATGTGGGTGGTGCGGTTGTGGATCTCGCTGGTTACATGGGTGTTGGGGAAGTTCTTCCAGATGAACTGCAGCATGAGGAGCTTGTAGAAGTCGGTGTCGAGGAGCGAGCGCACGATGGGGTCGAGCTTCCAGTTGTGGTTGTGCGCGCGCTCGGCGAAGTTGACGTTCATGGGTAATAGCCTACCAATTCGTGTCGCTATAGGTGGGTTTCGTGACGCAAATCGTGTTGTATAGCTGGGTTTTGGATGCCAGAATTCGCGGTTAGCTGAGTGTTCAGTCAGCTAAAAGCCGGTTTGGGAGAAATTTTGACAAGGACACTTGACATGTAAAGGAAGCTTGTCGTAAAGTTTGCTTGACATCGAGTTGAAGGGCGGCTCGAGGGAGGTTTGGGATGGCCTGGAACTGGAAGAAGCTGAATGCGGCGAAGAAGGGTTTGATCCGGCGGGGAGCGGTGGCGCTGGTGGCGTATGAGGTGGTGTTCGTCGGAGCGATGTTTTGGGTCGACCGCGCGAAGCTGACGGGGGGCATGCTGTGGGTGATGGCGGCGCTGACGCTGCTGCCGGTGCTGGGATTCATTGGGGTGCTGGGGCGGTACCTGGGAGAAGAGGTGGACGAGTTTCATCGCGGGCTGGTGGTGCGGTGCTTGCTGTGGGGGTTGGCGGCGGTGATGGCGACGGTATGCTTCCACGGGTTTCTGCAGTTGTTCGGATGGAAGGGGAGCTGGCCGGCGGTGATTGAGCTGGGGGCGTTTTTGGTGGCGATGCTGGTGGCGAAGCTGACGTACAAGGTGGCGAACCGCGTGCCGGCGGATGCGGATGAGTTGGCGGGAAGAGAGGGAGCGCGATGAGTGTCTGCGAAACGTCTACGCCGGCGAGCAAGCGGTATCGGCGACGGGTGATCGTGACGATGTTGGTGTACCTGGTGGTGTTGTTTGGAGCGATTTTTGTGGTGAAGCACACGCATCCGCATGGTTGGCTGCTGTACACGATTTCGGTTGTGCCGGCGCTGCCGATATTGGCCATGCTGGGATCGATGGGCGTGTATCTGCAGGAGGAGAAGGACGAGTACCTGCGGCTGGTCACGATGCGGTCGCTGGTGGTGGGTACGGCGGTGCTGCTGATGGTGCTGGTGGTGAGCGACTTCCTGCGGACGATCAGTGGTGCCCCAGCGCTGGCACCGTTTTCCAGCTGGGTGACGTTCTTCCTGGCGTTTGGAGTGGCGCAGGGGGTGCAGAAGATGCGTAACCGGGTGAGGGACGATGCGTAATCGACTGCGGGAGTTGCGGGCTCAGCGCGGGTGGTCGCAGGCGGACCTGGCGGAGAAGCTGGAGGTGTCGCGGCAGAGCGTGAATGCGATTGAGACGGGGAAGTATGATCCGTCGCTGCCGCTGGCGTTCAAGATCTCGAGGATGTTCGGGAAGGGGATTGAGGAGATCTTTGAGGGGAGTGAGTAGTGAGTAGTGAGTAGTGAGTAGTGAGTAGTGAGTAGTGAGTTGGGTTTGATGCGTAATTTGTGGTGAATGGAAGGTAGTTGCAGGGATAACCCTTGGTCTGAGCCAGAGAGCTCCGAACATTCGATTGAGCAGGAAGAGAACTGAGAGGAGATGAAATGAGACTGAATGACAGGACCAAGAGGATTTTACGGAATGTTCTTTATTACGCGACGCTGGCGATTCTGGCGATGCCGTGGGAACGTCACACGCGACTGTTGGGTCATGAATTGGCGGTACGGATGGTGTTGATCGCGATGGTGGCGGCGGGGTATGTGCTGAGCGGTCGCGGGACGTGCTGGGGCGTGGTGCGCGGATGACAAGTGTCATACGGGATTGCTGATGGATGGCACTGGGGATGGATGGCTGCGAGCGGGAGGATGAGATGGACGAGACGCTGGTTGAGAGGAAGTGGAGATTCGGCGGGGCGTATCGCAAGATGAGTGCGGAGGTTCGGCTGCTGTATGTGGCTTGCCTTTGTTTCATCGTGGCGCAGTATGTGGTGAACGATCATCCGTGGAATAGCGGGTTTCGGATTGTGGCGTTGCTGGCGATGATCTCGGCGCAGTTAATCGGGATGCGGACGCGAAAGGTTTAGGAGGAGATGGTGATGGAGCGAGCGATGCGGGTGATGCAGTGGTTGGCTACGGTGGTGCTGGTGTTGGCGGGGGTTGATGCTGCTGGTGAAGCCGTTGACGGCGCATGCGCAGGAGACGGCGGACAACGTTTGTGCCGACGCGGTTTACGGTGGTGGATGAAGGGACGGTGGGGAAGCCGGATGTGGTGTTGATTCCGGGGATGTCGACTTCGCGCGCCGTATGGGATGCCGAGGCGACGCTACTGGCGCCGAACTATCGGCTGCACCTGGTGCAGGTGAATGGATTTGCGGGAGCGCCGGCGAGGGCGAACGCTACAGGCCCGATCCTGCCTGGGATTGTCGAGGAATTGCATGAGTATATTGCCGGCGCGGGGATTCATCCGGTGGTGGTGGGGCATTCGCTGGGCGGGCTGCTGGCGTTGATGCTGGCCGATAAGTATCCGGGGGATGTGCGGAAGATGGTGATCGTGGATACGCTGCCGTACTACGCAGTGTTGTTCAATCCGGACGCGACGGTGGCGACGATGCAAGCGGTGGCAGAACAGATTCGGGAACAGATGCTGAGCATGCCGCGGACGCAGTATGACGGGATGTTGCCGACCATCGCGGCGCAGTTGGTGAACGATCCTGCGGGACGGGCGAAGGTGGTGGAGTGGACCAAGGCAACGGACCGGAAGGTGGCGTTCGAAGCGGTGTATGAGGACCTGTTGACCGATATGCGCGGGGAGGTGGGGAAGATCCAGACGCCGACGCTGGTGTTGTTTGCGATAGAACCGGACGCGAAGCAGCCGGACCCGGTGGCGTACGAGGCGATGATGCGGGATGGGTATAAGCCGATGCCGAACGTGACGCTCGAGAAAGTGTCGCCGTCGCGGCACTTCATTATGTATGACCAGCCGGCGAAGTTTGATGCGGCGCTGGAGGCGTTTTTGCAGTAGGGAGTTGGCGGCGGGGAGATGTAGTATGGGCGTGACGTCGGGTCAGGCTCT
Organism: uncultured Acidobacteriaceae bacterium; assembly: GCA_963821165.1. GTDB lineage: Bacteria > Acidobacteriota > Terriglobia > Terriglobales > Acidobacteriaceae > Granulicella. The sequence continues at coordinate 514,416 of CAWGCQ010000001.1, read as the reverse complement.
TCGCACAAAACTCTCCCTTGCGGAAGGATGCCGTCATGTCTACGTTTACCTTGATTCATGTAGCGATCAGCCTGATTGGAATAGCGGCTGGTCTGGTGGTGGTGTATGGATTTCTGGCTGGCTTGAAGTTGCCTTCGTGGAACATGGTGTTCCTGGTATTCACGATTGCGACGAGTGTGACGGGGTTCTTCTTTCCGTTCCATGGGATTACGCCGGGGATTGTGGTGGGCGTGATTTCGCTGGTGGTGCTGGCGGTGGCGGTGCTGGCTTGGAAGAAGGGGTGGTCGAAGACGTATATCGTTACGGCGACGATTGCGGAGTTTTTCAATGTGCTGGTGCTGATTGTGCAGTCGTTTGAGAAGATTGCTCCGCTGCATGAGCTGGCGCCGAAGGGGACTGAGCCGATTACGAATGTGGCGAAGCTGGCGGCGCTTATTTTCTTTGTGGTGCTGGCTTGGGTGGCTATTCGGCGGAGGCGGTTTGTGCTTTGAGAGCGTGCGGGTGACGTCGTGGGATCGAGGTAAATCGATTGTCTTGCTGACTTGGTGAGGAGGTATGAGATAGATTGGGGTTCGCGGTGGAGGATCCTGATGATTCGTTTTGATCGTAGAAATTTCGGCAAGTTGGCGGCGTTGGTGGCGGCGGGGTCGGCTTTGCCGGGGACGTTTGGCGTAGCTGAGACGGAAGGGGAGACGGTTGGGGGCGTTGCTTCGGACAGGAGCTTTCCGAAGGGATTTGTGTGGGGATCGGCGACGGCGGCCTACCAGGTGGAAGGCGCGGTGAAGGAGGATGGGCGCGGGGTTTCGATCTGGGATACGTTCTCGCATGAGGCGGGGAAGACATTTCAAGGGCAGACGGGGGATGTGGCCGATGACAGCTACCACCGTTATCCGGAAGACATTGCGCTGATGAAAGCGCTGGGATTGAAGGCGTGCCGGTTCTCGATTGCGTGGCCGCGGATTTTTCCGAATGGGACGGGGACGGCGAATCAGAAGGGGATCGATCACTACCGGAAGGTTTGCGAGGCGCTGCTTGAGGCGGGCGTGACTCCGTACTGCACGCTGTATCACTGGGACCTGCCGCAGGTGTTACAGGATAAGGGTGGATGGGAGAGCAAGGCGACGGCGCAGGCGTTCGCGGACTATGCAGGGTATACGTCGGGCAAGCTTGGCGATGTGATCAAGGAGTGGATGACGATGAACGAGATGGCGTCGTTCATCGACATTGGCTACGGCCGCGGGGTGCATGCGCCGGGGTTGAAGCTGAGCAAGCAAAAGCTGGCGCAGGCACGACACTGGGCGGTGTATGGGCATGGGTTGGCGGTGCTGGCGATCCGTGCGAATGCGGGCCAGGGGGCGCGGGTGGGGTGCGCGGAGAATGCGGTGTCGACGATCCCTGCGTTCAATGCGCCGGAGCATATTGAGGCGGCGAAGAAGGCGTTTGTGCTGATGAACTCGCCGTACCTGACGGTGATGCATACGGGGAAATATACAGAGGGGTATCTGAAGTTGCTGGGTGCGGATGCGCCAGTGTTCACCGCGGAGGAGATGAAGGTAATCGGGACGCCGACGGACTTCCAGGGAATTAATGTTTATACGGCGACGCCGGTGAGGGCGGCGGAGAATGAGCGCGGGTTTGAGGTGATGAAGGCGCCGGCGTCGTATCCGCACATGGCGAGCTCGTGGCTTTCGATCGGGCCGGAGGCGCTGTACTGGGTGCCGAAGCTGGCGGCGGAGACGCTGGGCATCAAGGAGATCTACATCACGGAGAACGGGTGTTCGTCGGACGACGTGTTGGCCGCGGACGGGCAGGTGTATGACACGGACCGGGTGATGTACCTGACGGCGTATTTGACGCAGCTGCAGAGGGCGGTGAGCGAGGGCGTGCCGGTGAAGGGGTATTTTCTGTGGAGTCTGCTGGATAACTACGAGTGGGCCGATGGGTATAGCAAGCGGTTCGGGATTACGTATGTGGACTTCGAGACGCAGAAGCGGACGCCGAAGCTTAGCTCGAAGTTCTATGCGAATTTGATTGCGAAGAACGGGCTGTAGGGCGACTCTACTGCGTTTGGGCGTTGGTGGGGCGGGCGACTACGCGCAGGTGGGACATGCTGCGGATGATGGCGGGCTGAACTGCGCCTTCGCGGTAGGGCTTGGTGGGGCAGACGACGAAGTCGCCGTAGAGGGCGTTGTTGCTGCCGGCTGCGGGTGATTGGTCGCCGGCCTGGAGCAGGGTGATGATCTTGTCCCATGAGTTTGGGGTGGCGCCCTGGTAGGCGTTGGGTTCGAACTCGTGGTGGGTGCCGATGTGCCAGAGGCGGAGCTGGCCATCGGCGGAGTAGTAGATGGCTCGGCCGTGAATGGTTTGGCAGGGTTCGGCGGCGAAGGCTGGCCTCGATGTGAGGAGGATAAGTACTGCGAGGGTTGGTAGGGGTCGCATGGGCGCCTGCGCGGTTGAATTGTTGAGAGGATAGCAGGTTGGGCGGGGCTGGCGCGGGATGGAAATTAACAGAATCGGCGCGTGGGGAGCGGGGTAACGCGATATTCTAGTAGGGATATGACAACGAAAAAAGAACTACTCAAAGACGAGATTCAACACATCGATATCAAGCAGCACAACGTGGTGGCGCTGGTGGATGCCATGAGTTCGATGGCCTTATAGTTCGCGCGACCTGGCGCGGGCGGCGAATATCTACGAGATGATGCTGCGCGATACCGAGTGCGGCGTGATTCTGTGCCTGGCGGGGTCGTTGATCTCGGCGGGGCTGCAGAAGGTGATTGTGGATCTGGTGCGCAACAATATGGTCGATGCGATTGTGTCGACTGGCGCGAATATTGTGGACCAGGACTTCTTTGAGGCGCTGGGGTTCCGGCACTATATCGCTGGCGATGAGTACAAGTATGGCGCGGGCGATGCCACGCTGCGCGAGTTGATGATCGATCGCATCTATGACACGTTCATCGATGAAGAGCAGCTGCGGATTTGCGATGACGTGACGAAGCAGATCACGGATTCGCTGGAGCCGCGGGCTTATTCGTCGCGGGAGTTTATCCAGGCGATGGGGAAATATCTGGTTGACCACAAGCGGACGCCGAAGGACGGCGAGCATGATTCGATTGTGCTGGCTTGCTACGAGAAAGACGTGCCGATCTTCTGCCCGGCGTTCTCCGATTGCTCGGCTGGGTTTGGGCTGGTGGCGCATCAGCATGAGCGGCGCGGGAAGTCGGTGGTGTCGATTGATTCGGCGAAGGACTTTTATGAGCTGACGCAGTTGAAGATTGCGAATCCGACGACGGGCTTGCTGATGATCGGCGGCGGCGTTCCGAAGAACTTTGCGCAGGATATTGTGGTGGCCGCGGATGTGCTGGGTGTGGACGCGTCGATGCACAAGTATGCGATTCAGATTACGGTTGCGGATGCGCGCGATGGTGCGCTGTCGGGGTCTACGCTGAAGGAGGCGTCGAGCTGGGGCAAGGTGGATCTGACGTATGAGCAGATGGTGTTTGCCGAGGCTACGATTGCGTTTCCGCTGATTGCCGGGTATGCGTATCACAAGGATGCGTACAAGGCGCGGGCGGGCAAGAAGTTTGCGCAGACGCTGGAGCCCGTCAGTGTGTAGTGGGTAGGAGTAGTGGGTAGTGAAAGACAAGAAACGGCGGGGCCCTGGGCTTCGCCGTTTTGCTTTGGGGTAGGGGTGTCCGGGTTGTCAGGGTGCGGCGTAGCATCTGATGGGTTAGTTTAGGGATAGCGATGTCTGAGATGCAGCTCATTCCGATGGCGGTGGCCACTAGCGCGTCTGCGCTGTTGGGGCGGAGTGTGCTGGGGGTGGATGGGAAGGTCTGCGGGAAGGTGCAAGGACCTGGCGGTGGATGTGTCGAATGACCAGACGCATGTGGCGGCGCTGATATTGCAGCCGGCGGGGGAAGAAGGGCCGGGGCAGGAAGGCGAAGAAGACGCTGCTGCCGGTGGCGGATGTGGTGCTGCCTGTGTCGAATGAGGCGGAGCTGCGGGCGAAGACGAAGCCGGTGGCGTACAAGGAGCATCACGATTATTTGCTGCTGGATTATGACTTGCTGGATCAGCAGATTATCGACGTGGATGGGCGCAAGGTGGTGCGGGTGAATGACGTGAACCTGGCGTGGGAGCCGGGGGCGGCGAATGGTGAGACGACGGGGTTGAGGATCGTTGAGGTCGAGGTTGGGAATCGCGGGGCGATGCGGCGGCTGTTCAAGGGGCTGCCGGTGGGGATGGTGGATGAGTTTACGGGACGGTTGAAGCCGCGGGTGATTCCGTGGGACTTTGTGGATTTGATTGAGCGCGATCCGGCGCGGCGGGTGCGGCTGAAGATTGGGCAGGAGCGGCTGTCGAAGCTGCATCCTTCGGATATTGCGGACATTCTGGAAGATCTGGCGCCGGGTGAGCGCGATGCGGTGTTCTCGAGCTTGCCGGAGGAGACGGCGGCGGAGACGCTGGAGGAAGTCGATCCGAAGATGCAGAAGGCGCTGCTGCAGGGGCTGGATTCGGAGCGGGCGGCGGACATTCTGGAGGAGATGGATCCGGGCGCGGCGGCCGATGTGCTGGCGCGAGCTGAGCGACGAGGAGTCCGAGGCGATCCTGGAGGAGATGGAGCCGGAGGAGCGGCACGATGTGGAGGAGTTGCTGGAGTTCTCGGCTGACTCTGCTGCGGGGCGGATGACGACGGATTATGTGAGCGCGCCGAAGGATGCGACGGTGGCGGATGCGATTCAGGCGCTGCGGGAGTTTGAGGGCGATCCGGATACGATCACGGAGATTTATCTGCTGGGCGAGGAGGAGAAGCTGGCGGGGGTGGTGATGCTGCCGAGGCTGGTGCTGTCGACGCCGGAGACGACGCTGGCGGCGCTGAGCGAGGGGCATAATGTGCGGTGTGGGCTGGATGCGAGCGATGAGCGAGGTGGCGGAGCTGTTCGATAAGTACAATCTGCGGTCGCTGCCGGTGGTGGACTCTCATGGACGCGTGGCGGGGGCGATCCATGCGGAGCAGGTGATTGCGCAGCTGCGGGAAGGGTAAAGGCAGGGGTAGAGGATAGAGTGTAGAGGATAGAGGAGAGCGGCGGCGGTGAAGATTTTGTATGTGGGGCAGCTGTCGCCTAATGATTCGGCGCTGTATCGGTTGTGGGCGCTGGAGCGGCTGGGGCATACGGTGGTGGCGATCGATTGTCTGGAGTATCAGCCGCGAGAGTGCGTTGCTGCGGAAGGTGGTGCATCGGGCGCAGGTGGGGCCTTGGGTGGCGCGGCTGAATCGGGATATTCTGGCGGCGGCGGAGCGGGAGACGGCCGGAGGTTTTCTGGGCGGATAAGCTGCTGGGGCTTACGCCGCAGACGCTGGATCGGTTGAGGGCGATGGGGGTGAAGACCGTCAGCTACATGATCGATAACGCGTTTGGGCCGCGGCGGGATCCGGGGTGGCGGCTGTATATGAAGGACATTCCGCATTTTGATCTGCATGTGGTGCAGCGGGATAAGAATATTGCGGATTACATGGAGCGCGGGGCGCGGGATGTGATCAAGATTCAGACGGCGTATGAGCCTACGATTCACTTTCCGGTGGAGGGGGCGTGGGGGGATGCGGATCGGGACCGGGGGGTTTCGTTTATTGGGACGTCGTATGATGACCGGCCGGAGTTTCTGACGCGGCTGTGGAGGGAGTGCGGGTTTCCGGTGGTGATCTCGGGGGACCGGATGTGGAAGGAGCGGCTGGATGCGGAGGCGGCGCGGGCGCTGTATACGGGGACGGAGTTGTATGGGAAGGATTATCGCGAGGCGGTTTGGCGGTCGAAGATTAATTTGAGTTTCATTACGCACTCGAACCAGGATGAGTTTGTGCATAAGAGCTTTGAGATTGCGGCGTGCGGGGGATTTCTGCTGGCGGAGCGGTCGGCGGGGCATGAGGCGCGGTTTGTGGAGGGGGAAGAGGCGGTGTTCTTTACGGGGTTTGAGGAGTGCGCGGAGAAGATTCGGAGGTATCTGCCGGATGAGGCGGCGCGGGATCGGATTGCGCAGGCGGGGCGGGCGCGGGCGGTGCGGGATGGGTACTCGAATGATGCGCAGGTGGCGAAGATTGTGGCGCGGCTGGAGGCGGATTGTGCTGGGCGCGGAGAATATAGCAAGCCTCTGAGCTAAAGCCCAACACGGTCTTCGCAGCTATGAGACCCGAGGCTGAAGCCTCGGGGCACCTAGATTTGCGGAGCGGCTGGAGGCGGTGAGGTTGTGAAGAAGGGTTGACGCCAAATGACGCGTGGGCGGGTTAGTCTAGAACGAGCCGAGGAGGCAATATGCAAAGTAACAATTTGTCTGTTGCCGGGTCGGCTGCGTCGTTGGAGATTGCAGACCAGGTCTCAGAAGCGAGACCTGGGCACCCGGTTTTGAGGTGGTGGTGAGGCTGCGCGATTTCGAGGGTGGCGGTGCTGGCTTGAGTTTCTGGAAGCGGTACAAGGTCAGCATCATCATGTTTTTTGCGGTGCTGGGGCCGGGGTTTATTACGGCCAATGTGGACAACGATGCGGGCGGGATTCTTACGTACTCGCAGGCGGGTGCGCAGTATGGGTATCACCTGCTGTGGACGATGCTGCCGATTACGCTGGCGCTGATCGTGGTGCAGGAGATGTGCGCGCGCATGGGCGTGGTGACGGGCAAGGGCCTGAGCGACCTGATCCGCGAAGAGTTTGGGCTGCGGATGACGTTCGTCCTGATGGTGCTGCTGGTGGTGGTGAACTTCGGCAACGTGATTGCGGAGTTCTCGGGCATTGCGGGGTCGCTGCAGTTATTTCATGTGAGCAAGTATGCGAGCGTGCCGATGTGCGCGCTGGCGGTGTGGGCGCTGGTGGTGAAGGGCGACTACAAGAGCGTCGAAAAGATCTTTCTGATCGCGAGCGTGTTTTATATCTGCTACATCGCTGGCGGGTGTGCTGGCGCAGCCGGACTGGCATGCGGCGCTGGTGGAGACGGTGAAGCTGCCGGGCGCGGTCGGTGTGGAGCGACCACAACTATGTGTACATGGTGATGGGCGTGATTGGAACGACGATTGCGCCGTGGATGCAGTTCTATCTGCAGTCGTCGATTGTGGAGAAGGGCGTTTCGATTAAGCAGTACAGCGCGTCGCGGCTGGATGTGATTGTGGGCTCGTTCTTTACGGATATCGTGGCGTGGTTCATCATTGTGGCGTGCGCGGCTACGCTGTGGACGCATGGGATGCGGAACATCAACGTGCCTGCGGATGCGGCGGCGGCGATGCGGCCGCTGGCGGGGGACTTTGCGTACATTCTGTTTGCGGCGGGGTTGTTCAATGCGTCGTTCTTTGCGGCGTAGTGTGCTGCCGATATCGACGGCGTACAGCGTGTGCGAGGGGTTGGGATTCGAGAGCGGGGTGGACAAGAAGTTCAGCCAGGCGCCGTTCTTCTACTGGCTCTATACGCTGCTGATTGCGGCGGGCGCGGCGGTGGTGCTGATCCCGAACTTTCCGCTGGTGACGATGACGATTCTGTCGCAGGTGCTGAATGGGGTGCTGCTGCCGTTCGTGCTGTACTTCATGCTGAAGCTGGTGAACAACAAGGCGCTGATGGGCAAGCATACGAACTCGCACTGGTTCAATGTGGTGGCGTGGGCGACGACGGTGATTGTGATGGGGCTGACGGTGGTGATGATGTGGCAGCAGCTGCATGCGATGGGGAAGAGCTAGAGAAGCAGCTTCGTTAGCTTCTAGCTAAAGCAACGGCAACAACAAATGCAGCGGGTGGGTTCGCTGGTTTGCTCGGTGATGGCGAAGGTGTGGGCTGACCTATGACTGTGAGCGTGGATCAAACATCAGCTAAAAGCTTAGAGTCTAGAGTCTAGAGGAGTTTGCCGTCGGCGAGGTCGCGGATGAGGGTGAGGTCGGCGGAGAGGAAGTCGTAGTCGGGGAGGCGCGGCGAAGGGGGTCCAGAGCATCTGCTGGAAGATGCGGTTGACGGGTTCGCCCTGGAAGTCGCGGACGAGGAAGAACTCGATTTCGATGGCGCCGCCGTTGCGATAGGTGTGGCGGATGGTGGTGATGCGGTCGCCGATGGTGGCGTGGATGTCGAGCTCTTCGTAGAGCTCGCGGGTGAGGGCTTGTTCGGAGGTTTCGCCGGGCTCGATCTTGCCGCCGGGGAACTCCCACTTGAGGCCCATGGGCTGGCCGGCGCGGCGCTGGCAGATGAAGATTTCGCGGGCGGGGCCTTCGCCGCGGAGGATCAGCGCGGCTACGACGCGGCGCAGAGGCCTGGTGGCTGGGGAGGGTCGAGGTTCGTCGAGCTTGCGAATGGGGTCTTTCACGTCTCTCCCAACAGTGTAGACGTTGTGAGGGGGCGATGGTTTACGCGAGGGCTGCTAGCGCTTAGCTTCAGCTCAAACCAGAGCTGGTGCGGAGGTGTTTGCGTTGCTGTGGCTGCGTCGGGGAGATGAGGCGGGGTGTGGCGGAGGTTAGAACGGGAGCGCTTCGCCCGAGAAGCAGGTTCCTCGCTCCCACGCCAGCGAGCAAAGAACGCTCGTTGCGGACTCCGGCTGCGCTCGGAATGACAAGTTCTGTTCAGAAATTGTCTGATAACGGCAACGGCAGCGGTAAAAGTTTCAGGGGGTTACGGAGGCGGGGTAGTAGACGGGCCAGCCTTCGGCGGCGGCGCGGGCGAGGAGGCCGGTGGAGGGGTTTACGGGGAAGGCGCCGTGGTGGGGCGGGCGATGGAGAGCATGGCGGCGTCGTGGATGGAGTTGCCGAAGACGGCGTCGGGGGCGTGTTCGCCGGCGGTGATGCCTACGCGGCGGAGGGCTTCGACTTTGTCTTCGTCGGTGGGGACGTGGATGAGGCGGTCGGTGATGAGGCCGGTGTCGTCGATCTCTACGCGGGCGGCGAGGACGTGGTTGGCGGGGATGTTGAAGCGGCGGACGCCTTCTTCGATGACCCAGTCGTTGGTGGAGGAGACGGCCCAGATGTCGCAGCCGTTGTGCTGGAGCTCGGTGATGAGGACGGCGAGTTCGGGGAAGATGTTGGGCTCGATGTAGTCGCGGAAGAACTGGGCGGCGGCGGTGCGGAGGCGGTCGACGGAGAGGCCGCGGTAGACGGTGACCATGTCGCCGCAGATGTCGTACTCGGAGACGGTGCCGTGCTTGTAGCCTTCGTAGCGTTCCTTGATCCAGGCGATCTGGTCGAGGGAGATGAGCTTGGTGTCGATGGACCAGTGCATGAAGGCGGAGCCGGCGTCGCCGGACCAGAGGGTGCCGTCGCAGTCGAATACGGCGATCTGGGGGTTGAGGGCGTGGACGCGGGCGTGGAAGTCGGGGGTGGTGAGGCGGAGGGCGGTGATGTGTCGGACAAGTCGGAACCTCTCGATGCGGGCTGCAAGTGTGATTCTATGCGAGGCGCGGCAGAAGAGATGTGATGCGCGGCATTGCTGCTGTGAGGGAATGGGCAGGAGAGATCGTGCTCAACGCACGATGCCCGCATCTCAAAATCGAGATACGGGGCACCCGGGTTTGGGGTGGGTGAAACGTGGTGAGGGGCGAGCATAAAATGGTGGGTCTATGAGCTTATTTTTTGCGGCTGGGTCGGCGGAGACGGAGATGAGCGCGGCGGAGATTCGCGCGGGGTTGTTTGAGGCGCTTGGAAAGCTGGGTGAGCGGAAGAGGGTGCTGGCGGTGCCGCCGGACTTTACGCGGTTTCACTCGAAGGCTGGGGAGCTTACCGAGATGGCGTGGGAGTTCTATGGGGACGCGCTGATGGATGTGCTGCCGGCGCTGGGGACGCATACGGCGATGACCGATGGGCAGATTGCGACGATGTTTGGGGAGACGCCGCGGGAGCTGTTTCGGGTGCATGACTGGCGGAACGATATTGTGACGCTGGGTGAGGTTCCGGGGGAGTTTGTGCGGGAGGTGAGCGAGGGGAAGGTGGAGTACTCGTGGCCGGCGCAGGTGAATAAGTTGTTGCGGGATGGTGGGCATGATTTGATCTTGTCGATTGGGCAGGTGGTGCCGCATGAGGTGGTGGGGATGGCCAATGGGATCGAAGAATATTTTTATTGGGACGGGTGGGGTGATGGGGATTCATCGCTCGCACTTTCTGGGCGCGGTGTATGGGATGGAGCGGATGATGGGGCGGGCGGATACTCCGGTGCGGCGGGTGCTGAATTATGCGAGCGAGCACTTTGGGAAGCAGCTGCCGCAGATTGTGTATGTGCAGACGGTGGTGAATAAGAATGCCGCGGGTGAGTTGGTGATGCGGGGGCTGTTTATCGGCGATGACAATGAGTGCTTTGAGCGGGCGGCGGAGCTGAGTTTGAAGTGCAATTTTCTGATGATGGACCGCGAGATCAAGAAGGCGGTGGTGTTTCTTGATCCGCATGAGTTTCATTCGACGTGGCTGGGGAATAAGAGCGTGTACCGGACGCGGATGGCGCTGGCGGATGGGGCGGAGTTGATTGTGCTGGCGCCGGGGGTGAGAGAGTTTGGCGAGGATAAGAAGATTGATAAGCTGATTCGGCGGTATGGGTACTGCGGGACTCCGGCGACGCTGGAGGCGGTGAAGAATGATCCGGAGCTGGCGGCGAATCTGAGTGCGGCGGCGCACTTGATTCATGGGTCGAGCGAGGGGAGGTTTAGGATTCGGTATTGCCCGGGGCATTTGACGCGTGAGGAGATTGAGGGCGTGCATTACGAGTATGGGGATCTGGCGGAGTACTCGGCGAAGTATGATCCGGCGGTGTTGAAGGATGGGTGGAATGTGGTGGATGGGGAGGAGATCTTTTATATCTCGAACCCGGGGCTGGGGCTGTGGGCGTGGCGGGGAAGGTTTAGGGAGTAGGCGGGAGGAAGCAAATTCGCGGAGGGAATGAAGGAAAAAAGCGAAGGCGCTTTTAGCTTCTAGCTTCTAGCTTCTAGCGGTTAGGCAAAGGCAAAGGCAAAGGCAAAGGCAAAGGCAAAGGCAACGCAGAAGCAGATCCCTGGGGGATGACCGCCAGAAAGACAACTGCACAGCAACCGCACACATAGGCGCAAAGGCGACCGTGCGGGGTGGGTTAGTGGACGCCGGCGGGGGGCTTGCCGGGTTTCACTTTCTTGAAGAACCAGACGAAGATGATGCAGACGACGCTGAGGATGGAGAGCCAGCGGAAGACGTCGATGAAGGCCCAGTAGGAGGATTGCTGGCCTAGCTGTTGATAGAGGCTGGCCTTGGCGGCGTAGAGGGCGTTGGCTTTGCCGACGTGGTCGGTGAGGAAGCCCTTGGTGCCGTGCGAGGGCGTTCTGGTAGGCGAGGCCGGACTGGGGCATGTAGTTGGTGAGCTCGTTCTGGTGGACGTCGGTGCGGCGGGTGAGGAGGGTGGTGGCGATGGAGATGCCGATCGATGCCGCCGACGTTGCGGAGGAGGTTGAAGACGCCGCTGGCGTTGCCCATCTGCTCGTTGGAGAGCGTGCCGTAGGCGGCGGTGGAGATGGGCACGAAGACGAAGCTGAGACCGAAGCCGGTGATGAGGATGGGAAGGAAGAGCGTGGTGGGCGAGATGCCGAGCGTGATGGAGCCGAAGTAGAGGGTGGTGAGTCCGAAGATGCCGAAGCCGAAGGTGAGGAGATAGCGGGGGTCGACCTTGTTGGAGAGGTAGCCGATGACGGGCATGCCGCAGATGGCTCCGAAGCCGCGGGGCGCGACGACGAGGCCGGCGGTGAAGGCGGTGTAGCCGAGGAGCTCCTGGTAGAAGAGCGGGAGGACGACGACGGTGGAGTAGATGGCGATGCCGAAGAGGAAGATGAGGGTGGAGCCGACGAGGAAGTTGCGGTCTTTGAGGACGCGGAGGTTGACCAGCGGCTGCTTGCCCCAGAAGGACTGGTAGATGAAGATGGCGAGCGCGATCGACATGGCGACGAAGGCCCAGCGGAGCCAGGTGGCGCCGAACCAGTCGACTTCCTGGCCTTTGTCGAGGATGACCTGGAGGCAGCCGACCCAGACGATGAGGGAGCCGAAGCCGATGTTGTCGAAGCGGGAGACTTTGGCGTTCTTGATGTAGGACGGGTCGTGGATGTAGCGGTTGATCATGTACAGCGCAAGGACGCCGATGGGGATGTTGATGTAGAAGGCGTAGCGCCAGGAGTAGGTGTCGGTGAGCCAGCCGCCGAGGGTGGGGCCGAGGACGGGGGCGACGACGACGCCGAGGGCGAAGACGGCCATGGCGGCGCCGCGCTTGGCGGGGGAAAGCTTTCGAGCAGGACGGCCTGGGAGATGGGCTGGAGGGCTCCGCCGCCGGCTCCCTGCACTGACTCGGAAGAGGAGAAGGAGGGCGAGCGATGGGGCGGCACCGCAGGCGAAGCTGGCGACGGTGAAGATGGCGACGCAGACCATGAGGAAGCGCTTGCGGCCGAACTTGAGAGAGAACCAGTTGGAGGCGGGGAGGATGATGGCGTTGGAGACGAGGTAGCAGGTGAGGACCCAGGTGGCTTCGTCGTTGGTGGCGGAGAGGGAGCCGGCGATGTAGGGGAGGGCGACCGAGGCGATGGAGGTGTCGAGGACCTCCATGAAGGTGGCGAGCATGACGGCGGCGGCGATCCACCAGGGATTGACGCCATGGGTGCAGCTCATTGGTGGAATCGGGTGCGGCCTGGGGGGCGGCGTCGGTTGTCGCGGGTGCGGCGGCAGCGGCCATGCTCGGTGGATCTCGACTCTCTGGCAGGAGGTAGTTGGAGCGGCGTGCGGATCTTAGAAGTGTTTGGATGCGGGGGGAGAGGCCGGGGCATCATTATTTTGGCGCGTGCCAGCGCAGCAAGGTCAGGGAAGATATTGCTGCTGCAAGAGATGCTTCATGGTTAGAGGTGTTTGCGAAGTGAGTTCATTGGCCTGGAGGGCGGCCAGGATCTGGTCATGTTGGGGGGTGTCCTTACGCAGGAATTCGACCAGGTAAAAGCCGTTGGCTTTCGAGGAAGCAGCGTACTGGTACTGGCCGGATTGGTTCAGGAAATCAGTGAGGGTCCGGCCTGTGGATTCGGATCCTCCTACGTATGAGCCGTTGTGCAAGAGGGAGGGGCCGGGGAACTGGTTGTAGAGCACGATGAGATCGGGATGCATCTGCTGGAGCGAGGCGATGGTGATGCCATTGCGGGCGATGCTGTTGGTGCCCAGGCCAAGGAAGTCGTAGGTGAACCAGCCGGAGTAATAGGGGAGGCCGCCGACATCGGGTGCCATCAGGGTGTGACCAGCGGCGTAGGGGGCGAGGCGGCGGCCGAGGTCGAAGTGGGCACGCTTGATGGAGCCTGCGTACTTGACGTTCCAGAGGACTTCGCCAGGACGGAAGGCGAGGACGAAGAGCACCGTGATGGCGGCGGCGAAGCGCGACACGCGCGGGATGTTTTCGGTGATGAGGAAGAGGAGAAGGATGGGGAGCGTGAGCTGCACGTAGTAGCGATCGCCGAAGTTCATGGCCATGTCATGTGGCGCGAACAGCAACAGCAACAGCAACAGACTGCAGATGGACATCACGCGCGTCACGGTGTTTTTGGACAGCAAGGCTACCAGGGTGAGGGCGAAGAGATAGCCCTTGTAGTCGGCGGCCGCGGAGGCCAGCAGGGTGAGGGTATCGCGCAGCGTGTTGTGAGCAACTTTTACGTAGAAGGGGTTGGGCAGCAGGTTGTGGAAGTAGTGCCATCGGGCGACGAAATAGGTGAGGCCGATGATGACCGATAGACCAAAGAGCGGAAGTTGCCTGGAGGATCGGCGCCCTTGCCAATAGAGGACGACCCCTGCGCAGGCGAAGAGAATTCCTTCAGGCCGGGTAAGCGGGAGGAGAAGGAAGAGCGCGTAGACCCATGCGGGAGAGGTGGTGTCTGGCCGGGACGCGGCGAGCGACATCTCGAGGATGAGCAGCATGTAGAGCGGTGCCTCGAGGCCAGCGTAGGTCTGCATCCAGACCACGGGGCCGAGGGCGACGAGAAGAAGGCCAAGAAGGACGGCCAGCCTGCTGGAGCTGAGAGTGACGAGCCGGTAGACCATGGCAGCCATGCAGGCCAGGCCGACCAGCTTCATGAACAGGACGGTGGGAAGGTGCAGAAGGGCTGGAATACAGGCGATGAGGGTGTAGGTGGCGCTGGTGTAGGCCTCTTCCGGGGTGCCATAGGGGTTCCAGTTCCAGATGTGGTGGAGGGCCAGGTTTTTGCCGTAGCGGAAGCTGATGAATGCGTCGTCGACGGTGAAGCTGAAGAACAGGAGGGTCCAGGCGATGGCGGCGATAATCGCTACGGCGAGGACGATTGTGCGCCTGGCTTCGAACCATTGCGCGAAGGAGACGTCCGCATCTCCAGGCCGGGAAAGAGCGGGGATGGGCTCCGTTTGCAGCATGTTTGGGTCGAGTATAGCAGAGGGTTCCGGGTGATCAGGGGGCGGCGACGGCTAACCGGAGGTGGGGAGAGATGGGGCTACTTCGATGACCTGCGATGCGAGCGGGGTGTGTTCACGACGGGCTCGCCCCAGGGGAGCGAGGCGTTGACGGGGAAGAAGCGTTTGAGCGAGAGGATGGGCATCTCGAGGAAGTAGAAGGAGAGCGCGGAGATGATGTAGGTGATGACAAAGGCGACGATGGCGCGGACGATGTGGTAGTAGTCGCCGGAATAGGTATGGCTGATTTTGGCGCCGAGGTGGTCGTAGAGGGGCTCGAGGAGGATGTGGTAGACGTAGAAGCCGTAGCTGATGCGACCGAGCCAGCCGAGAGGGGCCCAGGAAAAGATTTTGCGGGGGAGGCCGGTGCGGAGAACCAGAGGGATGGTGGCGGCGGCGGCGATGCTGAGGGCGGGAAGGCCGAGCCAGAACTGGATTGGGGCAACGAGATAGAGCGAGCCGGAGGAGGTGCAGGTCAAGAGATAGACGACGAGGCCGCCGATGAAGGCATTCAAGGCGAGTTTGCGAACGAGACGGTGGGTACCGGGCTTGCGACCTGTGGGGCTGGCGCGGTTGCCCATGGCGAGGGAGAGTGCGCAGCCAAGAGCGATGGCGCCTCCCTGGGTGAGGAGGAAGTAGTCATAGAGATGGTGGGTGCGGGCGCCGGCGAAGGGGGGAAGAGTGTAAACGGAGAAGAGGAAGAACTCGCAGATGGCAAAGAACCAGATGCTCAGGCGAAGGGCGTGGCGACGACTGTGTGCCAGGAACATGACGATCGGCCAGATGAGGTAGAACTGCTCTTCGACGGCGAGGGTCCAGAAGTGGTAGAGCGGGAGGGGAGAGGGAGTGCTTAGCGCGTAGCTGGAGAGGTGAGGGAAGTTCTGCAGGAAGACGACGAAGACGAGCAGGGGGCGGAGTTGGCGAAGATGGGCTCCGTTGATCACAACGGCAGTGACAGCGGTGGCGACCAGGGCGAGGCAGTAGAGGGGGAGGATACGAAGGGCGCGGTGGGCGTAGAAATTTCGGAGACGGTTGACGGTGTGGTTGGTCTCCCAGAGACTGCCGGTGATGAGGAAGCCGGAGAGAGCGAAGAAGAGGACGACGCCGCACCAGCTGAACTGGGTGAAGTAGCCGAAGAGGCGCTGGGCGGGCCTGGTGGATTGGAGGCCGCCGCCGTAGTGGAAGATGAAGACGAGAAGGATGGCGAGGCCGCGGAGGCCATCGAGGGCGGCGTCGCGGCGGGTTTTGGGATGCTGGGGCTGCCGGCGACCGTCGAAGGTCCAGGGGACGATTCGAGGGCAGAATCTCTGAGGGTTGCGTCGGAAGCCATTTGGCTTGAGCGTAGTGAGTTGAGAGGCCTGCGTCAATGAGGCGCCGAAGACAGCAGGGATGTGGTAGTTTTCAGAGCAATGAATGAGGTCGAGGCGGTGGGGGCAGAGGTTGGCGCAACGGCAGGCGTTGGGGGCCTTGTTCGTACGGAACCGAGTGAGCGGCCGTGGATCTATGGCTTGATGATCGCGCCTTCGGCGGTGCTTGCCAATGGGGTGGTGCAGGGTGGGGTGCTGGGGTACCTGCTGAGCCGGCAGGGAGTGGGGAGTGGCGGCCAGTCGCACATGATCTTCCTGCTGGCGTTACCTACGAGTTTGTACTTTCTGTGGAGTCCGATTACGGACTTCTTTGTGCGGCGAAGGACGTGGGTATTGCTGGGGGGAGTGGTGGCCGCGGTGTTGATGGCGGCCGGGTTTCATCAGCGGAACCTGTCGGGGCGGGGCGCGATGGTGCTGATGCTGATCAGCGCATGCTGCGTGCAGCTGGTGGTGTCGAGCTGCGGCGGGATGATGGGGGCGATGCGGTCGGAGCGAGCGAAGCAGATTGCTGGGAGTGCGTACCAGGCTGGGTCGATGGGGTTTGGAGCGCTGGCGGCGTCGGTTCTGGTGTGGATGAGTTCGCGGACGAGCCAGGACATGCTGGGGCTGATGGCGGCGGGGATGATTGGGATTCCGGCGCTGTTTGCGCTGGCGGCTCCGAAGCAGGAGACGATCGTGACGCATGGGCTGGGAGAGACCATGCATCGTGTGTGGACGGAGTGCAAGGCGACGTTCTTTCGCAAGGAGGCGATTCCTTATATCGCCTTGATGACGTTTCCGATGGCTAGCGGGTCGGCGGTGGGGCTGCTGACGGGGGTCGCGATTCAGTACAGGGTCAGCGGGGATAACGTGGCGTGGATCAATGGGTTGCTGGGGGGATTGCTGGTTGCGGCGGGGTCGGCGGTTACGGCGCTGGTTTGGAAACAGATGCGGGTTCCGGTGAAGTACATGCTGGTGGCGCTGCTGAACTGCGCGGCGATGGCGGTGCTGTGGCTGGGGCCGCTGGCGCCGGCGACTTATTTTGTGGGGGTGTTGCTGTACCTGTTCACCGTGGGGAGCTGCTATGCGATGGCGACGGCGGTGTTTTTGGAGTTTATGGGGGCGTCGGGCAAGAGCGGGAGCGGCCGGTACTCCTTGATCAATTCCCTGGGGAACGTGCCGGTGCTGTATATGGCGCTGGTGGATGGTTGGGGCGGGGACCGGTGGGGCGGGCGGGGTTTGGCGGGGGCGGAGTGCGTGGTGGGAGCGGTGGGGGCGGTGGCTTTGCTGGCGTATTTTCTGACGCGGGGGCGGCGGATCGGGCAGGCCGAGGCGGACGGTCGGGTCTAGGTGGCGGGGCGAGCAGCTTTGGACATTCCAGGGACAGATCGGGCGTTGGGAATTTTGGGTAACAAGATGCATCCAGAGGGATAGATCTACCATCATATAAGTTGACAGTAAGTCACTCACATGCGAAGATAGTGAGGGTCTGGTCAACGAGTTTGGAATCGGCCAAGGGCTCGCGGTAGGGCCACGGCTAAAGGATGAGGTCAGGATATGGGAAAGATTATTGGCATTGATTTGGGAACGACCAATAGCTGCGTTGCGGTGATGGAGGGCGGCGAGCCCAAGGTTATTCCCAACGAAGAGGGCGGGCGGACGACGCCGTCCATCGTCGCGTTTACCAAGAATGGTGAGCGGCTGGTGGGTATGGTGGCGAAGCGCCAGGCGATCACGAACCCGGAGAACACGATCTATTCGATCAAGCGTTTCATGGGCCGCCGGCTGAATGAAGTGGGCGACGAGATGAAGATGGTGCCGTACAAGGTTGTGGCCAAGGGCGACAACATTGCGGTGATCGCGCAGGGCAAGGAGTACACGGCGCCTGAGATCTCGGCGATGATTTTGCAGAAGCTGAAGAAGGCTGCTGAGGACTATTTGGGGCAGACGGTGACCGAGGCCGTGATTACGGTTCCGGCGTACTTCAACGATGCGCAGCGGCAGGCGACGAAAGACGCCGGCAAGATCGCTGGGCTGGATGTGAAGCGCATTGTGAACGAGCCGACGGCGGCGGCGCTTGCTTATGGATTGGATAAGAAGAAGGACGAGACGATTGCCGTGTATGACTTTGGCGGCGGTACGTTCGATATCTCGATTCTTGAGGTTGGCGATGGCGTGATTGAGGTGAAGTCGACCAACGGTGATACGCACCTGGGCGGCGATAACCTCGACCAGCGGATTGTGGATTGGTTGATCTCGGAGTTCAAGAGCGAGACCGGTCTGGATCTGACGTCGAAGGGCAACGAGATGGCGCTGCAGCGGCTGAAGGATGCTGCGGAGCGCGCGAAGATTGAGCTGTCGACGGCGCAGGAGACGGAGATCAATCTGCCGTTCATTACGGCTGATGCCAGCGGACCGAAGCACCTGGTTCGCACGCTGAGCCGCGCGAAGCTGGAGCAGCTGGTTGCCGACCTGCTGGAGAAGTCGGTTGGTCCGTGCAAGCAGGCGATGAAGGATGCGGGCGTGGACGCGAGCAAGATCGATGAGGTTGTGCTCGTCGGTGGACAGACGCGTATGCCGGCGATCCAGGAGCTGGTGAAGAAGCTGTTCGGCAAAGAGCCGCATAAGGGTGTGAACCCGGATGAGGTTGTGGCGATCGGTGCGGCGGTCCAGGCTGGCGTACTGGCCGGCGATGTGAAGGACCTGCTGCTGCTGGACGTGACTCCGCTGACGTTGTCGATTGAGACGATGGGTGGAGTGGCGACGAGCATGATTCCGCGCAACACGACGATTCCGACGAAGAAGTCGGAGACGTTCTCGACGGCGGCTGATAACCAGACCGAGGTTGAGGTTCACGTGATGCAGGGCGAGCGGCCGATGGCGGCGCAGAACCGGACGCTGGGCAAGTTCAAGCTGGGCGGCATCATGCCGGCTCCGCGGGGCGTGCCGCAGATCGAGGTTACGTTTGACATCGATGCGAACGGCATTCTGAACGTGAACGCGAAGGACAACGCGACGGGCAAGGACGCGAAGATTACGATTACGAGTTCTTCGGGTCTGAGCAAGGAAGAGGTCGAGCGCATGGCGAAGGATGCCGAGGCGCACGCGGCCGAGGACAAGGAAGCCAAGGAGAAGATCGAGGCTCGGAACCAGCTTGATTCCTTGGTGTACAACGTCGAGAAGATGCTGAAGGACGGCGGCGAGAAGGTTGCGGCGGCGGACAAGGGCGAGGTTGAGAGCGCGCTTGCAGAAGCGAAGACGCACGTTGACGGGCGATCCGAGCACGAGCGAGCTGAACGCGGCGAAGGACAAGCTGACGACGGCGAGCCACAAGCTGGCAGAGGCGGTTTACAAGGCCAATGCGGCCGGGGCGACGGCTCCTACGGACGGCGACGCAGCGGCGGCTGGAACGGCTGACGAGGCGAAGAAGGACGAAGGCGTGATCGATGCGGAGTATGTCGACGCGGAGAAGTAAAGAAGGGCCCAGGGTCCAGGGCCCAGGGTTCAGGGTAATGGAATGAGGAGGGGCTTCGGCTCCTCCTCATTCGTATCGACGTGATGGTGACGATGCTTGAGCGGCAGGGTGGTACCGACCGCGTGGATTGGATGGAAGTCGGGTTAAGAGAAGTGAGTCGGTTGATGGTAGTTGGAACATCTAATGAACAGGGTGAAGAAGTACCAGGAGGTGACGCGATGACAAACGACAGAGAAGGACGGCAGGACCAGGCGTGGCCTGGGGCGGTGCGTTGGGAGCTGGGCGACGCGAGTGTGCATGCGCGGGAGACTCTGTGGCAGTGCGATGCGCTGCGCGCGGGACGGCTGTATCAGCGGAGTGTGTTTGCGACGCGCGAAGAGGCTGAGGCGTTCGTGGCGAAGATGCAGGAAGTTGAGCCGGACCAGATGTTTAATGTTGAGGCGATTAAGGCGTAGTACGGTTTGGAATTAAGGTACGGCAGCAGGCAGCGGGCTTCTATGGGATAAGAGTTGTGGCCTTTGCGGAAGGTTCCGCCGGGGTCGCAACTTTTTGTTGTTTGATGGGTAGGAGACGTTGTGAACGTGAGGAGATTCTGGCATGCGAGCGTATGTTGTCGAAGCGGCAGAGGGGCCCTTTCAGCAGGTGGAGTTGACGACGCCCGTGTTGGGCGAACGGGATGTGCTGGTGAGGGTTCGTGCGAGCGGGGTGAATCCGCTGGATGCAAAGATCCGCGCGGGGAAGGCTGCGCATGCGAAACAGCCGCTGCCGGCGGTGTTGGGATTGGATGTGGCTGGGGTTGTCGAGGAGGTTGGTGGTGGCGTGACGGGGTTTCGCGCCGGGGATGAGGTGTATGGGATGGTGGGCGGTGTCGGCGGACTGCAGGGGACGCTGGCGGAGTTTGTGGCGGTCGATGCGGATTTGCTGGCGCATAAGCCGAGGAATCTTTCCATGCGTGAGGCGGCGGCGCTGCCGTTGATTACGATCACCGCGTGGGAGGGCCTGGTGGATCGCGCGAAGATTCATGCCGGGCAGAGGGTGCTGATCCATGCGGGAGCTGGCGGCGTGGGATCGGCGGCGGTGCAGATTGCGAAGGCTTATGGGGCGGAGGTGTTCGCTACGGTCTCGGCGGAGAAGAAAAAGATTGTGGAGGGATTTGGCGCGACGGCGATTGATTATCGTGAGCTTTCGGTGGAGGAGTATGTCGCGGCGAGCACGGGCGGTGAAGGATTTGATGTGGTGTACGACACGGTTGGTGGAGCGACGCTGGATGCTTCGTTTGTGGCGGTGAAGCGGTATACCGGGCATGTGGTGAGCTGCCTTGGATGGGGGACGCATTCGCTGGCGCCACTATCGTTTCGCGGGGCTAGCTACTCGGGTGTGTTTACGCTGATGCCCCTGCTGACGGGTAAGGACCGGGCTCATCATGGCAAGATACTTGCGCGGGCGGCGACGCTGGTCGAGGAAGAAAAGCTGCGGCCGTTGTTGAGTGAGAGGCGGTTTTCCGGAGCGGAGATTGAAGCGGCCCATGCGCTGGTGGAGGCGGGGACTGTGGGCAAGGTGATTGTGGAGCTGTAGGGTTTTGGAGAGAGTGAATGCCTGAGGGGAATGAGATTCATCGGTGGGCGGAGCGGCATGCGGCGGCGTTTGCTGGGAAGACGGTGCGGGTGGATGGGCCGCAGGGTCGGTTCACGGATTCGGATTTGCTGGATGGTCGGAAGCTGCGCGGCGTGAGGGCTGTGGGGAAGCATCTGGGGTATGACTTTGGGAAGGATCGGATTCTGCATGTGCATTTGGGGTTGCAGGGGGACTTCACCGAGGGGTCGGGTGCGTTGCCGGCGGTGAAGGGTGCGCTGAGGCTGCGGATGTGGAATGAGGCGGCGGTGAGGAGACCCACCTTCGCGCCCAAAGACGGACGCGAAGATGGGGCACCCGGATCTGTGGAGAGCAAGCGGCATGGGTGGTACTCGGAGGATGATGGGCGGGGGCATCTTGCGGGCGAGAGAGGTGGCGTGGGTGGAGCTGCGCGGGCCGATGGATTGCTCGGTGTATACGGAGGCGAAGTGGGCGGCGCTGCTGGAGCGGTTGGGGCCTGATCCGCTGAATGGGGATCGCGTCGGAGAAGGCGTTGGAGAGGATTGCGAAGAGTAAGAAGCCGGTGGGGGTGCTGCTGATGGAGCAGGATGTGATGGCGGGGATCGGGAATATCTATCGCGCAGAGCTGCTGTTTCGGGCGGGGGTTAGTCCGTTTGTGGCGGGGCGGGATGTGCCGGAGAAGAAGCTGCGGGAGATGTGGAGGGATGCGCTGCCTCTTGATGCGGGCGGGGATGGTCGATAGGAGGATTGTGACGACGCGGGCGAAGGATCGGCCGTTGAGGAAGAGAGGGCAGGCGTTGAAGGAGGAGGCGCACTATGTGTATCGGCGGCAGGGGCGGGATTGTTTTGTGTGCGGGTCGGAGGTGAGGAAGATGGAGAATTTTGCGGGACGGAATTTGTACTGGTGCGAGGTGTGCCAGGCGCAGGGTTGAAGGGATTGAACGCTGAGCGTATAACGCGAAGCGTGATATCATTGGGGAATGATCGGGAGCTTTAAGCATGAAGAAACCCGGCGTATTTTTGAGCGTGAGACGAGCAGAAGATTTGGGCCGCTTACACGCGTGATTTACCGGAAGCTGCTGGAGATTGATGCTGCGATTACCGTAGACAAACTTCGATCACCTCCCGGGAATCGGCTTGAGGCCTTAAGAGTTGATCGTGCTGGACAGCATAGTATTCGGGTGAACGATCAGTATCGGATTTGTTTTACGTGGAGAGATGGATATGCCTACGACATCGAGGTCACGGATTATTACTAAGCGGCCTGCGGCTCGGAGGCGGCTGAAGCGAATGGCGCCCGTTCATCCGGGAGAGATGCTGCGTGAGGAGTTTTTGATTCCGCTGGGGATGAGTGCGAATGCGTTGGCGATGTCGGTTGGCGTGCCGGCGACGCGCATCGGGGAGATTGTGAATGAGCGGCGTGGAATTACGGGGGACACGGCGATTCGGCTGGGAGAGTTTTTCCGCGTAGGGCCCGAGTTCTGGATGAACCTGCAGGCTCGGTATGAGCTGGAGTTGGCGCGCGACGCAATGGAAGCAACGGGTTCTATGAGGATTGAGCCTATGCCTGTGGATGATCATGGATCGCTGCTGGCGCGAAGGGCGTAAGAGGGACTAAGATGGCGGCGACGAAGACAAAAGATTATTACGGCACGCTGGGCGTAAAGAAGACGGCGACGGCGGAAGAGATTCGCAAGGCGTTTCGGAAGCTGGCGCGGAAGTATCACCCGGATGTGAATCCGGGCGATAAGAAGGCTGAGGAGAAGTTCAAGGAGACTCTCCGAGGCCAATGACGTGCTGAGCGATGAGAAGAAGCGGAAGATCTACGACCAGGTGGGGTTCTACTCGGACAACATTGATGCGGCGACCGCGGAGGCGTATGCGCGCGGCGGCGGCGCGCCGGGTGGGGCTGGTGGATTCGGTGGCGGTGGGGCGGGCGGATGTGCGGCTGGCGGCGGGCGCAGGGTGTGCCGTTTGATTTTGAGGGGTTTGATTTTTCGGGGTTTCAGGGCGGCGGGAAGGCTTCGTCGCGCGGGTGCGAGCGAGGGGTTTGGCGGGAGCTTTAAGGATGTGTTCTCGGGGATGTTTGGTGGGGGCGGGCGGCAGGCTCGCGGGCCGCAGCCGGGGACGGATCTGGAGTACCAGGTGGAGATTGATTTCTGGACGGCGATTCGCGGAGGTCGTGACGCGGCTGGAGATTCATCGGCAGGAGCAGTGTCCGACGTGCAAGGGCAAGGCGGTGCTGGGCGGGAGTATGGAGTGCCCGGAGTGCCATGGGTCGGGACAGGTGACGCAGATGGGCGGGCGGATGAAGTTCAACATCCAGTGCCCGCGGTGCGGTGGTACGGGCAAGGTGCAGAATGCTTGCCCGACGTGCGAGGGTGCGGGCGTGGTGACGAAGAAGGAGCCGCTGTAGTTCAACATCAAGGCGGGGACGCGGGATGGGCAGAGGATTCGGCTGGCGGGTAAGGGCAATGCCGGGACCGAGGGTGCGCCGAATGGGGATCTGTATCTGATCATCAAGGTGGGGGCGCACAAGCTGTTTCGGCGAGTGGGCGATGACATTCATATCACGGTGCCGGTGACGGCGATGGAGGCGGCGCTGGGGTCGAAGATTGAGGTGCCGACGGTGGATGGCGTGGGCACTGAGACGGGGCGGGCGCAGGTGAAGATTCCGCCGGGAACGCAGACGGGGCAGAAGCTGCGGATGCGCGAGAAGGGTGTGACGAGTGCTACGCGCGAGGGGCATCGCGGGGATCAGATTGTGGAGGTGAAGATCGTGGTGCCGAAGGTGCAGGATGAGCGGTCGAAGGAGATTTTGCGGGAGCTGCAGAAGTTGAATCCGGAGGATCCGCGGGCGGAGATGCTGGCGGAGGTATGAGCGACGACGAGATCTACGAGTATTTAGGGCAGACATTCGAGTGGAACCGGATGAAGGCGGCGAAGAATGCGCTGGCTCATGATGTTCGGTTCACGGAGGCTGCTACCGTTTTCTGGGATCGGGATGCTCTCTCGCAATTTGATGAGGAGCACTCGGAGGATGAGGAGCGCTACACTATCGTCGGACGGTCGTTGCACACCCGCACGCTGTTTGTGGTGCATGTGATCAAGTCAACGAGGATTCGAATTATCAGCGCACGGCAAGCTACACCGACGGAAAGGAGAGACTATGAAGCCCAATTGGGAAGATGATTACGAGATGCCGGCAGAGATCGATTTGACCAAGGGAAAGTGGATTCGGAACCCTTTCATGCAGGACTTCCGTGAGTTGAACCTGGTGTCACTGGAGAATGATGTGAAGGCGGTGTTTCCGGATTCGGAGTCGGTGAATGCTGCGCTGCGGACGTTGATTAAGGCCGCTGGTGTGGTGGTGCCAGAGAAGATGAAGAAGGCTAGCTAGGTGGGCGCCGAAACGTTCTGAGTTCGACGGTGGGTTGAGCGCGGAGGGTGATATGGCGGAAGTGAAGAACGGACGGTTTGCGGCGAAGATCGATGGGGACTTTGTGGTGTTCCTCATTGGGATGCGGATCAATCAGCTTTGGGCGGTGAACAAGTGGCTGCCGGTGGCGATGGCGATGCCGCGGATGTTGAAGGAACTGGGACAGCATCCGGAGTTGGGGTTGCTGCATGCGCAGGGGTATTTCGGTGGGCGGACGGTGATGCTGCTACAGTACTGGCGGTCGTTTGAGCAGTTGCACGCGTATGCGCATGCGAAGGACAAGGAGCATCTGCCGGCGTGGACAGAGTTCAACCGGAGGGTTGGCGGGAATGGGTCGGTGGGGATCTTTCATGAAACGTATTTGATGTCGCCGGGGCAGTATGAGACGGTGTATGCGAATATGCCGGTGTTTGGGCTGGGACTCGCTGGGAGGATGGTGCCGGCGGTGGGGCGGATGCAGTCGGCGAAGGATAGGGTGAAGGCTTCGGCGGAGAAGTAGAGGAAAGACAGCCGCTAGCTTTTAGCTTCTAGCTAAAGGCGAGAAGCTGGTTCCTTGATTCGCTCGGAATGACGGCCAGAAGAGCAAGAGCAAAAGCAACTGCAGGTCTCTCCGCTGCGCAGGACGATGAACCGGCCTGCTTCGGTCGAGATGACATGTTCATGTGATTACCCCGCGGTTTGTGCGGGGGCTTTGGGGAGGATGTGTTGATTGGTTAGGGCGTTGATGTATTGGAGGAGTTCGGGGCAAGGGCGGGCGAAGCGGGCGGCTAGCCAGGCTTGGGGGCTGATGGTGATTTCGGCGCGGCCGCAGGCTACGGCGTGGAAGATGCGGTTGGCTGCGTAGCTGGTGGAGACGGAGAGGCCGGGGGTTTTGGCGGCGAAGGTGAACCAGCGACGTTCGAACTCTACGTCGCCGACGATGTTGACATGGTCTTCGCCGCCGGTGCGCATGAGGCCGGGGCAGACGGTGGTTACGCGGATGCCCTTGTGGCGGAGCTCGGCGTGGAGGCCTTCGGAGAAGCCGACGAGTGCGAACTTGGCGGCGGAGTAGGGGAGCATGTGGGGGACGGCGATCTTGCCGCCGATGCTGGCGATGTTGACGATGGACGCGCGGCGGTTGCCGGACGAGGGGTTGCTGCTTGCGCAGGTGCGGGAGTGCGGCCCAGGTGGTGTAGAGGGCGGCGAAGAAGTTGACCTGCATGGTGCGCTCGAAGATCTCGAGGGTCTGGGATTCGATGGGGCCGACGTCGATGATGCCGGCGTTGTTGACGAGGACGTCGATGCGGCCGAAGCGGGCGATGGCTTCGTTGATGAGGCGCTGGGCTTCTTCGGGCTTGGAGAGGTCGGCGGCGACGAGGTGGAAGTCTTCGGGGCTGGAGGTGGGGGTGCTGGGTGAGGAGGGTGTCCTGGGCCTGCTGGAGCTCGGCGAGATTGCGCGAGGCGAGGACGAGGCGGACGGGGCGGCTTGGTCTGCGGCGAAGCGGGAGGCGATGGCGAGGCCGAGGCCGCGGGAGCCTCCGGTGACGACGACGACGGGGCGCGGGGCGTTGGGGTCGGCTGCGGGCTTGCTTGCGGTTGCGGACGGCGCGGACGACGAGGACGGCGGCTCCGGTGGCGACGACGGCGGAGGCGACGGAGGCCACGGCGATTCCTGCGGCGGTGGCGGTGGCGGCAGCGGCGAGGGTAGCTAGGTTGAGTCGTTTCATATGGGGATTATGATGCCTCGCGAAGCGGTTGAGGTGTTCTGTGGAGGGGGAAAGGGGTATTCTTCAGGCGATGGCTACGAAACGTAAGTCCAAAGGCGCGTACATGATCTCGGCGGTGGCGGAGATGTACGAGATTCATCCGCAGACGCTGCGGCTGTATGAGCGCGAGGGGTTGCTGCGGCCGTCGCGGTCGGAGGGGAATACGCGGCTGTATACGGACGAGGACCTGGAGCGGCTGGAGTTTATTTTGAGCCTGGCGCGCGACATGGGCGTGAATATGGCGGGGATTGCGATTGTGCTGCAGATGCGCGAGCGGATGGAAGAGATGAATCGGCAGATGCAGGGGTTCGTGGACTATGTGCGGACGGAGATGCTGACGCGGATGCAGCAGGCGGCTCCGCAGCCGGGGCTGGTGCCGCTTCGGAGGCCGTTCGGGGTGAGTGGGCGTGAGACGGGGCGAGAGGCTGGACCGCATGGGCGGAAGAAGGTCAGCTAGGGCGGTGCGCAGGTGGTGCTCGCGTAGACTGGTAGGTGGGCTAGCCATGGTGGATGGCCGGCGCGGCCAAGTTTCGATTTGGCTATTCTTGGTTTGGTGCGATGAAGGTTTTGCTGCACGTTGTTTTCTGGGTGGCGATGGTTGGGTCGGTCACCTCTTCGATCTATTGCGGGATGGTGCTGGCGGCGGCGGCGCGGTTTGGTCTGCGCAAGCGGCGGGAGCAGCGCGCGGTTGCGGACTTTCTGCCGGCGGTGAGTATGCTGAAGCCGCTGCATGGGACCGAGCCGGGGATGGAGCGGAATATTGCTTCGTTCTTTGAGCAGGAGTATCCGGGGGAGTGGGAGCTGCTGTTCTGCGCGCGGCAGGAGACGGATGAGGGATTGCAGCTGGCGCGGGCGGTGGGGCAGCGGTATCCGCAGGTGGATGCGCGGTATGTGACGTGCGGAGAGCCGACGCCGAAGTTTCATAATGCGAAGGTGTATTCGCTGGCGAAGATGGATTCGGTGGCGAAGAACGACTTGTATGTGACCAGCGATGCGGATGTGCGCGTGGAGAAGGATTATCTGCTGCGGATGGTGCAGAACCTGAAGGACCCGCGGCTGGGGATTGGCGAGCTGTCTTTACCTGGGGACGGCGCAGCCGGATACGGGGAGGGGCGGGCCGGGTTTTGCATCGCAGCTGGATGCGGTGGGGAAGAGCGTGGAGATGAGCTCGGGTGTGCTGGTGGCGGACATGCTGGAGGGCACGAAGTTTGCGCTGGGCGCGACGATGGCGCTGCCGAAGAAGAGCTTCCAGGAGGTGGGTGGGTTCGATGAGCTGGGGCAGTTTTATGCCGATGACTTTGTGATTGGGAATCGGCTGGCGGCGCAGGGTAAGGGCGTGAAGATGGCGACGTATGTGATTCGGCTGATGGTGCAGGATTCGCCGTTCTGGCTTGAGCTTTCGGAATCAATTGCGATGGATGCAGAGCACGCGGCGGTCTCGGCCATGGGGACATCTGGGGAGTGGGCTTACGTTTGCCATGCCGTTTGGATTGCTGGGATTGCTGTGGGGATTGTTGAGTGGGCATGCGGTGTTGGGCGTGGTGTGGCTGCTGGCGATGGTGGTGAATCGGTGGCTGCAGGCTGGGGCGATTCTTGGGGTGTTGGGTGATCCGGATATTTTGTATAACGCGATGATTTATCCGCTGCGCGATGTGCTGGGGTAGCGTGCTTTGGGTGGGGAGTTATGGTGGGGAGAATTTTTATTATCGCGGAAAGATTTACAAGTTGAAGGATGGGGGGCGGGTGGAGGAAGGCAGTGAGTAGTGGGTAGTGAGTAGTGAAGACAACGACAAACGCCGCGGCCCGCCTTCTCTGAGAGGGGCGGGCCGTTGCGTTTGCGGCTCACTACTCACTACTCATTGCTGGTTGCTGCTGTTGTGCATGTTGCTCATGCCACTCATCGGCTGCATGGATTGGGGTTGCTCGGCGATGGCCAGCTCCAGTTCGCTTCCGCTGCTGAGTTTCATGTGGTCGTTGGTGGAGGAGACGAAGACGCCGGAGTTTGTGCTGGCAATCTTGCTGTGGAGATCGACGCCGTGGAGGGCATCGATCTGATCGACGGCGAGGGTGCCGTCGTTCCAGCTATTGGGGAGCTGGTCGCCGGGATTCATCCGGTAGTTGTCCTCGTCGGCATAGCCCGATTGCATGATGCCGACGATGGTGGCTTTAATGGGAACGGTCTTTCCGTCTTTGAGCTTGGCCTCGGTGAAGCGGAGGGCGAGCTTGGATGTGCCGGACTCGTTCATGTCATCGGTCGCTACCTGACCGATGAGAATGGTTCCGGCGGGGAGCTCGGGACCGTTGTCGAGACGAACTTTATTCGCAAGGGAAGCGCGAAACTCATCGCCGGGCTTCACCTTGTTGGAGATGAGATTGCCGATAAGTGCGGCGCGTGCGGGGACCATCCGCATGGCTTCGTGTTCGCCGCGCGGTGCCGTTTGGGATTGATTTGTTGAGGGTTGGGCGAAGGCGGGAAGCGAGGAGGCGGGAAGCAGGATGGCAAAAGAGAGAGCTGCAATCGACAGAGGGCAGATGGCGCGACGTTTCATGTGGGGCTCCTTAGGCCTGCGGTGGGCGTGGGGTCGCCGGAGGCGCTAAGGGTTTAGACAAGCCGGGCCGCGGAGAAGTTGCAGGGGGCCAGTTCTCAGTTGTCCGTTGTCAGTTCTCAGTTGTCAGAAAGAGCGGGATCGTTTCGAACTGAGAACTGGCAATTACAGAGCTTGAGAACTTCTATCTGTTGGTGAGAATGGTTTTGTCGCCGGAGGTGGCGAAGATGTGGACGGGGGCGAAGGGGGTTAGGTTGGTGGTGCGGGCTTCGGGGTGGTAGGTGAGGAGGAAGATGCGGTGGGGGCCGGCCCAGAGGTGGGCTAGCTGGGTGTCGTTGAGGAAGATGTGTGGGGCGTCGGGGTAGAAGCTGCCGAACCAGGGGCCGTTGACGCGGCCGTTGACGAGCAGGATGGGGGCGGCGGTTTGGGGGGTGTAGAAGAGCAGCGTGGAGCCGGAGGTTAGTTCGCCGTCGATGAGGATGAGGTCGCCGGGGTGGTATTGGGCGTCGATGGCGAGGGCGAGGTCTTTGGAGCCGAGGATGGGGTAGAAGCGGACCAGGCCTTCGTGCGCGGCGAGGAGGACGGCGGTCATGGCGGCGGCGATGAGGAGGTTGGCGGCGAAGGTGTTGCGTCTGCGGACGAGGTACGCGATGGGGCCGAGCGTGAGCATGCAGAGGGCTACGGTGAGGAGTGGGCCTCGGAAGAAGCCCATGGCGGGGCCGGTGAGGTCGAAGACGTGGCCGAGGGAGAGGTTGTAGAGGGCGGGGTTGGAGCTGAGGACGTCGTTGAGGGTGGTGCCGGGGTGGGGCGTGGGGGCGGTGAGGGCGAAGTAGCCGCAGAGGAGGAAGAGGAGCGTGCCGATGGGGACGAGGAAGTAGAGCGGCTGGCGCGGAGGGCCTGCGCGGACGGCGTTGATGCGGTGGGTGAGGCTGGCGTCGGCGGCGGCCAGGAAGCCTCCTACGAGGAGGGCTAGAGCGGGGAGGGCGGGGAGGTGGTAGTACTCCTGGCGGGAGGAGAGGGTGAAGAAGCCGAGGATGATGCCGGCCCAGAGGAGGCAGGAGAGGGCGGCTTCGCGGCCGCGGTCGATGACGTGGAGATTTGTGGAGACCCACATCGCAGAAGCGCGATGTGGGGCACCCAGATGTTGCGACATGGTGCTGAGGGGCGCGAAGTTGGGGTCGGAGTCGAAGCGGGAGAGTTGGCGTCGGAGTGGCGGAGCGGAGGGTGCGGATGGCGTCGAGGAGGGCGGCGGGGAGGAAGGCTACCCAGGGGAAGAGCCAGAGGAGGAGCAGGGCCCAGAAGATGGGGATGGGGACCTGGCCGTAGTCGTGGGGGATGCGGCGGCCGAGGAAGCGGGCGATGTGCTCGTTGTAGAGATAGAACCAGGCCCAGCCGGCGTGCGCGGGGAGGCCGAGGCCGGGGGGCATGGGGATGGGTGGATTGCGGAGGGCGGCGAGGATGTGCCAGGGGGCGGCGATGGCGAGGAAGACGAGGGTTGAGGGGATGAGGTGGAGTTTGCGGAGGAGGTGGAGTTGGCGGGTGAAGGCCAGGTAGAGGAGGACGAAGCCGATGGGGAAGACGACGCCGATGAGGCCCTTGGTGAGGAGGTTGAGGGCGGTGACGGCGGCGAAGCCGAGGCATGGGGAGGATGGTGCGAGAGTGCTGCATCGCTGCGAACCCATGTACTCAGGACGCGAGACGATAGGGCACCCGGATTCGTGGTGGTGCTGAGCTTCGTTGATGCGGTCGAGGGCGATGAGGAAGAGGTGGACGGAGAGGGTCATCCAGAGGGCGATGAGGATGTCCGGGATGTAGAAGCGGGTGTAGAGGTAGGGGCCGATGCAGGTGGCCATGGCGAGGGCGGCGTAGAGGCCGGCGCGGTCGGCGGGGATCGTGGACCGGCGTGAGATCTGCACCCGTCCAGAAGCGAGACTGGGGCACCCGGGTTGCGCGGACGGCGAGAGTTGAGTGCCGGAGTAGAAGCGGATGCCGAGGGCGTAGACGGCGAGGAGGAGGGCGAGGACGCCGAGGGCGAGGGGGAGGCGGGCGGCCCAGTCGTGGATGCCGAAGAGGTGCATGGAGCCGGCGGCCATCCAGTACATGAGGGGCGGCTTGTCGAAGAAGCGGATGCCGTCGATGGTGGGGGTGACGAAGTCGTGGCGCTGGAGCATCTCGCGGGCGATCTGGATGTAGATGCTGTCGACGTCGTCGAGCAGGCCGGGGGTGAAGAGGCCGCCGATCTGGAGGATGGCCCAGAAGGAGGCGATGAGGGCGACGGAGGAGGTGCGCCAGCGGCGGGTGTGGCGCGGTGTGGGTGGTCGGGATGGGGGTGGCGGAGGTCACTGGATGCGGAGGCTTTCGACGTTCGATGGATGTGAGAGCTTCTAGCTTTTGGCTTCTAGCTAAAGACTGAATCGAGAACTGAGAACTGGGAGCGAGTGGGCGGTCGGTGATGAGGGCTTTGCCGGAGGTTTGCTGGAGGATGATCTGGCGCGAGCCGAGGAGTTGGTCTACGTCGTCGCGCTTTTCGAGGGGGACGAAGAGGAGTTTGCGGGGGCCGTGGCCCCATTGGGCGAGGAGGTCGGCGGAGGTTAGGAAGATGGGTGGGGCGTCGGGGAAGGTGCTGCCGAAGAGCATGGAGGTGGTGCGGCCGTCGACGAGGTCTACGCTGGCGGTCGAGGTAGAAGGGGATGGAGGAGCCGAAGGCCTGGTCGCCGTAGATGAGGACGATGTTGTTGGGGGAGATCTGGTGGGTGCGTTCGAGGGTTTGGATGGTCTCGGCGAAGTTTACGGACGAGAGCATGGGGTTGAAGCGGACGAAGGCGATGTGCGCGGCGATGAGGAAGACGCGTGCTGGTGGCGGCGATGGTGAGGATCGCGGGGAGGAAGCGGCGGCGCGCGTAGAAGAGCCAGGCGATGGCGGGGCCGATGAGGAAGGCGATGAGGGCGAGTGAGGCGGGGAGACGCAGGGCGGCGAAGGAGGGGCCGGTGAGGTCGAAGAAGTGCGACATGGAGAGGGTGTAGTCGCCGACGTCGCGGTGGGCGAGGAGCTCGCCGATGTCGGGGACGAAGGGGAGGTGGCGGGAGGACCAGAGGCCGTAGGCGAGGGCGGCGGCGATGGCGAGGCCGAGGAGTGGTGTAGGCGGCGAAGGTGAAGGTGAGGGCGCGGCGGAGGGTGGGGTCGAGTGGTTGCGGATTGCGTTCGATGGTGGTGAGGGCCGCGGCCAGGAGCATCAGGAGCGGGAGGTAGACGGGGAAGGTGTAGTACTCCTGGTTGGTGGAGATGGAGAAGAAGATGAGGACGAGGGCGGAGAAGATGATGAGGAGAAGGATGGTTTGAGACCCAAGGCTGAAGCCTGGGGGTACCTGTTTGTCGGCGGTGAGATAGATGAGGGATTTGCGCTTGCGGCAGGCGACGATGAGGGCGGCGGGGGCGAAGAGGCTCCAGGGGAAGAGCCAGACCAGGTGGAGGGACCAGTAGAGGTAGCCGGGGAGCTTGTTGTAGTCGCGGGGGATGCGGCGGCCGAGGAAGCGGAGGACGTGCTCGTTGATGAAGTAGAACCAGAAGAAGCCGTGGCCGTTGGCGCCGCCGGTGTTGCGCAGGCCGGCGAGGATGTGCCACGGGGCGGCTATGGCGAGGAAGAGAAGGATGCCGGTGAGGGGCTTGAGCGCGCGCCAGCGGTGGAGTTGGTTGGTCCAGAAGAGGAAGAGAAGAGCGGTGGCGAAGATGAAGACGATGGCGACGAGGCCTTTGGTGAGGACGGCGAGGGCGAGGGCGGTCCACATCAGGTAGGGCCAGATGGTGGTTGGCGGAGGCCAGTGCGGGTGCGAAGGAAAGCGGTCGTTTGCTATCGCAAACGATACCCCACCTTGCCCGCCAAGTGCGGCGGTCGAGGATGGGCCACCCGGGTCCAGCGCGGACGGCGGTAGTTTGGTTTGCGGCTGGGTTCGAGGGAGCGGAGGAAGGCGTAGAGGGTGAAGGCTAGCAGGAGGGAGAGGAGGGCGTCGGGGATGAAGACGCGGGTGAAGAGGAAGACGCCGGCGGAGGTGAGGATGAAGAGTGCCGGTGTAGAGGGCGGCGTGGTGGTTGGCGGAGGGGAAGGCGCGGCGGGACCAGGCGTAGCCGAGGAGGGCGAGGCCGAGGATGGTGAGGGCGAGGGGGAAGTGGACGGCGAAGGTTTCAGCGGTTTCGCGGCGGTGGATGGATTTTGCATCCCACTCATCCGCGCTGGAGCCGCGGTCCTGCGCGTACGGCGGGAGTTGAGTTTGTGGCGAGTGGGCGAAGAGCTTGAGGCTGACGGCGGTGATCCAGTAGGGGAGGGGCGGCTTTTCGAGGTAGCGGATGCCGTCTACGTGGAGGGTGACCCAGTCGCCGGTGGCGAGCATGGCCTGGGCGGCCTGGGCGTGGGTGGCGTCGGCGTCGTCGAGCAGGGGTGGGGTGGAGGCGGCGGAGACGTAGATGATGAGCCAGAGGCCGATGAGCAGGATGAGGTGAGCGCGTGAGGCGCAGGGGCCAGCGCGGACGGGGTGTGGGTGGCTGGGACGCGCGGTCGGTAGACTGGGCGTGAGGCTGGAGAGACGGTGCGGCCACGTCGGGGCGAGTGTAGCTAGCGATCGGAGAGAAGGCGTCGAGCGGCATGTCGGGAGTGTGCTCATGGTGCGGGTTGAGGTGGCTGACGGGCGAGCCCGCGAGGAGCTGATCTTCTAAGCATAGCGAAGCTGGGGAGGTTCACGCGGGGTGGATGTTGATCGGGTTAACGTACGCGGCCTGTATGGTGGCTGGTAGGTTGTGCGGTTGGTGCCGGTTTTTCCACCGCATTTGACGTGTAAGGATGCAGGAGACGATGCCTACTTTTGCTGCAATCGATATCGGGTCCAACTCCTGCCGGCTGGCGATTGCGTCGGTGCAGCAGCACCGGTTGAAGACGCTGTTTGAAGACCGCGAGGTTACGCGGCTGGGCGAAAGTGTTTTTGAGACGGGGGTGATTTCGCCGGAGGCGATGGCGAACACGATCAAGACGCTGAAGCGATTTCAGAAGTCGGTGCAGGCGCAGGTGGTGGACAAGGTGCGGGTGGTGGCGACGAGCGCGGTGCGGGATGCGCGCAACTCGGAGGCGTTTCGGGCGTGGGTGAAGTCGGCTACGGGATGGACGGTGGAGGTGATCTCGGGGCTGGAAGAGGGGCGGCTGATTCACCTGGGGATTGTGACGCATGAGCCGGGAGCGCAGGGGAAGTGTTTGCTGATCGACCTGGGCGGCGGAAGCTGCGAGGTTACGATCTCGGACCATGGGCGGATTCAGGAGATGGTGAGTCTGCCGCTGGGTGCGGTGCGGCTGCAGGCTGAGTTTTTGCGGAATGATCCGCCGAGCAAGGAAGATATTGCGCGGCTGCGGAAGTTTATCGATCGCGAGCTGGGGCGGGCGGAGCGGAAGCTGGGACAGCCGAAGGTGGGGCTGGTGATTGCGACGTCGGGCACGGCGGCGGCGCTGGCGGAGGCGAGCAGCGCGCTGGAGTTGGGGCTGGAGAAGAAGAACGCGCGCGCGGGGATTGGGAAGAAGGCGGCGAAGAAGGTTGCGGCGAAGCGGGTGGAGATTCTGGACGGCGGAGACGCGCGGCGGTGCGCAAGATGGCGGACCGGCTGGCGAAGCTGAACAATGCGCAGCGCGCGGCGGTGGCGGGGATTGGGCCGCGGCGGTCGGAGATTATTGTCGGCGGCGCGCAGGTGTATGCGGCGCTGCTGGAGCGGATGCACTTGAAGGGGTATCGGTTCTCGCGGCTGGGGCTGCGGGATGGGATGCTGGCGCAGATGCTGGCGGACACGGATGTGCGCACGAGCGCGCATCGGACGATGGAGGCTGAGCGGTGGGAGGGTGTGCTGGAGGTTTGCCGGCGGTATGGGGTTGATCCGCGCAAGGCGGAGCCGGAGAGAGAGCACGCGGTGCAGTTGTTCGATCAGCTGGAGGCGGTGCATCAGTTGCCGGAGGAGTACAGGCTGTGGCTGCAGGCGGCGGCGATGATGCAGGAGGTGGGGAAGTATATGAACCACCAGGGGCATCATCGGCACTCGCAGTACATCATTGCGAACTCGGAGATCTTTGGGTTTTCGCCGGTGCAGCGGGCGATTGTGGCGGCGATTGCGCGGTACCTGGGGAAGAGCCGGCCGGAGGCGATGGATCGGCCGATGCGGTATGTGCCGGTGGAGGAGCATGCGCATGTGCAGAGCGCGGTGGTGCTGCTGCGGCTGGCGGAGGCGCTGAACCAGGACCGGGCGACGGCGGCGGTGCGGGTGCGGACGAAGGTGTATCCGAAGCGCGTGGTGCTGGAGCTGATTCCGGCGCGGGGTGGGGCGGAGCTGGAGCAGTGGTCGCTGAAGAAAGAGGCGGGTTACTTCCGCGAGGTCTTTCGGCGCGAGCTCTTGATTGAAGTGGTGTAGAGGGCGCGGACGACGCGGGGATCGATCAGCGACTGAAGGACGGCGGTGCCGCGCTGCAGGTTGACGCGGGCGAGCGAGCCTTTGCGCAGACGGATGCGGGCGGGGGTGGTGGAGGGGTCGTCGTTGGTGCCGACGCCGAGCAGGTGGCCGAGGAACTGCGTGATGTTGGGGTTGTGGCCGACGACGAGGACGTTTTCGGAGGCGGAGCAGTCGCGCAGCAGGCGCTGGAACTGGGCGAAGGTGGCGGTGGGGGCGAGCGCGTTGGAGATGAGGATCTTCTGCTCGTAGCCGGTCTCGGTGGCGACGAGCTGGGCGGTCTGCATGGCGCGCTTGAGCGGGCTCGAGACGACGAGGTCGAAGCTGAGATTGAGGGCGTTGAGGACGTGGGCGAGCTGCAGGCACTGGGCCTTGCCGTCCTTGTCGAGAGGGCGCTTGACGTCGAGGAGCGGATTGGCGCGGCGGATGCCGGCGCTGGCGTGGCGAAGGATGAAGAGGTTCATTGCTTAGCCGTTGGATGCTGGTGGAAGCGGATTGGGTGGTTGAGGCTGCTGGGGTTGAGGGTGAAAGACGCCGGGGTCGGGTTCGGGCAGCGAGGGTGCGGCTGGCTCGGGGTCGGATTGGGGATCGTTGACGGGTTGGAGAGCTGGTCTGCATGAGGACTCTGGCGTGATTCTAGTGGAGTTGCCAGATTTCTGTGTAAAGAAGGCCGCAAAGGAGTTCGTGGCGGGCGATGCGATCGAAGCCGGCGGCGGTGAGGGCGGACTGGGGGTCGGGGAGATGGGTGACGCGGAGGCCGGTGAGGATGCGGAAGGCGAGGTAGAGGAAGCGGATGTAGAGGGCGGCGAGGGGGCGAAGGAGTCGGGCGTGGGGGGATGGCGAAGTCGGAGAGGAGCCAGAGGGTGCCGGGGGCGGTGTTGGCGGCGATGCGGTTTGGGCGAGGGTGTTGAGTTCGGGTTGGGTGAGGCAGTCGAGGAAGAAGTGGGTGACGATGAGGTCCGAGGTTGAACCTCGGAGTACCCGATCGTCGCCGGACCTGTGGCGTTGGTGGGGCCGATGTCGCCGGGTCTGGGGCTGGTGGGTGGGAAGAGGTCGAGGGCGGAGGCTTGGAGGGTTTGGAGGCGCGGGGCGTGGGGTTGGCAGCGGCGGCGGAGGAGGTGGAGCATGGCGGCGCTGGTGTCGACGGCGAGGGCGTGGAGGTGCGGTTGGTGGGCGAGGAGGCTGGGCGAGGAAGCGGCCGTCGCCGTCGCCGAGGAGGAGGGCGTGGTGGCGGGGTGGGAGTTGAGGGAGGAAGTGGGTGCGGGTGCGTTGCAGGAGCGGGCCGAGGGTGAGGTATTCGGCGAAGCGGTAGATGCGGGCTACGGGGTCGAAGTTGGGGGGGGGTGGGGGTTGTCATGTCATCTGGTGCGAAGGGGAGGAGGAGGAGGGGGGTGAGGAGGACGAGGTCGGCGACGGCGCGGAGGTGGATGGGGGAGAGGCGGTGGCGGTAGAGGTTGAGCGCGAAGAGGGCGGCGGTGCTGAGGGAGCAGGCGAGGGCGGGAAGGGCGATGGGGACGGCGTGGACTGACGGAGGCGATGGTGGAGGCGGCGAGGATGACGAGGGCGAGGTCGGTGAGGTGGGCGGTGGCCCAGCGGGTGGTCCAGTGGGCTTGCTGGCGCGGGGGTGCTGGGTGTCGAGGCGGGGGGTTGGGTGTTCCCAGGCGTAGAGGCAGAGGCAGTTGAGGGTGCAGACGGCGGCGAAGAGGATGGCGGAGGGGAGAAGGCTGGGGCGGATCCAAGTGGCGGCCGAGCCGAGGAGGTGGATGGCGGCGGGGGTGGGGGTGGTGCGGGCGAGGGTGGGGATGAAGACGGCGGCGGGGAAGAAGATGCCGACGGCGAGCTCTTTGGGGAGGCGGAGGGTGGTGCCGTTGCGCGGTCGGGGCGGAGGTGGATGAGGAGCATCCAGGCGGCGAGGAGGGTGGCGAGCAGGGCGTAGAGGTGGAGCGAGCGGGGATCGAGGCGGTGGAGAAGAGCGGCGAGGGCGACGGAGCCGAGGAGGAGGACGGTGACGAAGGCGGTGCGGTGGTGGTGGTGGAAGCGGTGACGGGGTTCGAGATCGGGGTGGTGAAGGTGGTTGGCTGTCGAGCAGGCGGGCGTCCAGGAGACGGTCGGCGGCGTAGATCATCCAGACGGCGACGAACATGGCGGCTGGCTCGGTCCAGGGGAGATGGAGGTGGGAGCAGCGGGCGATGAAGACGGTCCAGAGGGTGGCGACGGTGGGGGCGTCGAGCGAGAGGAGATGCCAGAGAGCGAGAGCGGAGTAGCGGGGACGCGGCGGAGGGACGAGCTGGGGGCGCGGGGCCGGTTGTGCAGACCCATGTCTCAAAGGCGAGACATGGGGCACCCAACTTTGCCGCTGTTGGAGGGGTTGCCGGTGGGTGTAGGGAGAGGAACTCATCGGGTAGCGAATGAAACAACTGGTGCAGTTAGATGCAGGATGGCGGGATCAGGCAGGAGAGTTGGGGTTGTACTTGCGGGAGTGGGGCGGGTTCGGGCGGATGCGTGGTCGCGCGATGAGCCGTTATGCGGCGGGGGATCGGCGGCGGGGAGCGTGTGGCGGTGGGGAGCGTCGGTGGTGTGGGGAGGGCCCGGAGCGCGGTGTTGGCGGGAGCCGGCGGCCCAGAAGTCGGGGTCGATGTCGGGGAAGATGCTGTCGCGTTCTTCGATGGCGGCGAGGCGGGCTTCCTGTTCCGGGGTGATGGAGTGGTTGGCTTCGAAATGCTGCCAGATGGACTTGAGCTCGTTGAACTGGTCGATGTGGGTCTCGAAGCGGAGCTCGGCGTAGTCGCGGGCGGCGCCGGTGGTGATGAGGAACTGCCAGTCGGAGGATTCGAGCAGGAGGAGCTCGCGGCAGAGCTGCTTGACGATGCGCTCGGCGATAGGCTGGTTGGCGTGGCCGTCGGGTTTCCAGTGTGCCGGAGGTGCAGACGTCGCGGAGGTAGAGCTCGGCGGGATAGATCTGGGCGTAGGTCCAGGAGGTTTCGGGGTTCATCCAGACGTGGTTGGTGCCTTCGGCGCCCCAGGAGCCTTCGTGCATCTTGATGAAGCCGGCGCGGGGGTAGTGGTCGAGGTAGTTGGAGCCGGAGGTGAGCTGGATGCCGATGGGGTAGTCGTGGAGGGTGCGGGCGACGGCCTCGAGCCACTGCGGGCCTTCGAACCACCAGTGGCCGAAGAGCTCGGCGTCGAAGGGCGAGGAGAGGATGGGGGGGACGGCGTCGTTCATGCCGGCGTTGAGGGCTTCCCAGACGAGATGGACGAAGTGGGAGGCGTGGGACTGGGTGCGCTCGGCGGCGCGGGCGGGGTCGTAGGGCTGCTTGTCGGCCATGTCGACGTTGGAGCCGGTGACGGACCAGTAGCGATGACCGCCGGGCCAGCGCTTCTTGTGGAAGTCGAGGTAGTTGCTGTCGCCGGGATAGCCGAAGTTGCCGGACCAGACCTGGATGCCGGTGCGTGGGGTCGCGGGGGAAGACGGTGGCGGGGTGGTGCTTGGGTTCGGGGGCGTAGGAGCCGTCGACGTAGTAGGGCTGGTAGAGGCGGCGATAGTCGTTGTGGGTCATGGGCTCGTCGCGTGGGGCGAGACGACGTCGCCATCGCGGAGCTCGTAGGGGGAGGGGGTGCGGGCGGACTCTTCGACGAGGTGGGTGTCGACGAAGAAGAAGTCGATGTCGGATTCGCTGATGGCCTGCTCGACGCCGATGCGGTTGAAGGCGGGAGCGATGGGCGAGCCGTCCGGCTGGGTGACGGGGTAGTTCCAGAGGCCGGCGGGGCGATAGCCGCACTCGGGCGCCCAGATGCCGCGAGGGTGTTTGCCGATGTGGCGCTGGTGGGCGGTGACGGCGGTGCGGACCTGGGCGCGAACGCTCTCGTCTGTACCGAGCAGCGGCATGTAGCCGTGGGTAGCACAGCAGGTGATGATCTCGATGAGGCCGGCGTCGTTGAAGTGGCGGAAGCCTTTGATGATGTCGCCGTCGAGGGCATCGAAGTCGTTGAGGGCGTCGGTGAAGTACTTCTGCCAGAAGCGGGCGAGCTCGGCGTAGTGGAATTCGCTGACGGAGAGTGAAGTAGGCTTCGTCTTCGCGGGCGGCGAGGATTTTGCGCTCGAGGTAGCGGGGGAAGTCGGCCTTGAAGACGGGGTGGGCGAGCTGCTCGAGGAGGATGGGCGAGAGGTTGAGGTTGCAGTTGAGGGCGATGCCGTCGCGCTCGAGATTGCCGAGGACGCGGAGGAGCGGAAGGTAGGTTTCGGCGGCGGCTTCGTGGAGCCACTCGATGCCGTGGGGCCAGGTGCCGTGGTTGACGACGTAGGGGAGATGGGCGTGGAGAGTGAAGGAGAGAAAGCCAGCGGGCTTGCGGTCGGGATGGGAGCGGTTGGCCTGGGACTGGTGTTGCGCGCTCAAGGTACGTGAGTCCCTTCTGGGAGGGTGGTGGGCTGGCAGGAAAGCCGCGCGAGACGTGGGGATGTGGCGGGCGTTCGGCCGATCTCCGTCGTTAGTGGTTAGACGCCTGAGAAACAGGGGAAGCTGCAAATGCGAGTGGTGCACACGCTAGAGCGGGGCCGATAATCGCAGCGGGAGAAGAAAATTTGTTGGACTGCATTGCGTTCGTTGGATGCAAAGTGAATCGAGAGAGGTGCATGGAGTGGGACTGTGAGCCGACTGTCCGGGGGTCGGGCTGCTGGGAAGTGTGTTTCTGAGGGCTGCTTGCGACGGACGTTTGCGCGTGGATGCCAGGGACGTATGCAGGAGCGGCAGGGGACGCAACCCGCGGGTGTTGCAGAGGCATCCAGTAAGAGAGAGACTACAGCAAGCGACGAGTTTCCACGACCGGATTTTCGAAGTATTTACAAGCCGGAAGAGAGTATGCTGTCGCAGAGAGTTAAGTCTCGATAGGAGAGTGGTAATGGCAGACAATGACAGCGCAGGTGGATTCGGATGGTTTCTGGCAGGGCTGGGTATCGGGGCGCTGGTTGGAGTGTTGTATGCGCCGAAGTCGGGCAAAGAGACCCGCGACGACCTGAAGGCCGGAGCGATGGAAGCGAAGGATCGCGCGAACGAGCTGTATGAGCAGGGCAAGACCCAGGCCGCGGCTTATGCCGAGCAGGGCAAGCAGGTTGCGAGCCAGTATGTGGACAAGAGCAAGCAGATGGCGGCGGAGTATGTCGATAAAGGCAAGGAGTACTACGACAAGGGACGCACGCCAGTGGTCGCAGTATGTGGACAAGGGCAAGGACCTGATCCAGACGCAGGCAGAGGCGGCGAAGGCTGCGGTCGACGCGGGCAAGGAAGCGTACGTGGCGAAGACGAACGAGACGACGCCGGTTGCCTAGCGCATTGGCTGGAGTTGATGAGGGTCAAGGCTTGTTGCGATGAGGGCCGGTGAACGCCGGCCCTTCGTTGCGAAAGGCGGCCGGTGGGCGGTCGAAGGGCTGATGCGCGACTTGCGCGGATGTGCAGGAAACGCTGAAGATAGTGAAGATCAAGAGTTTGCAGGAGCGAACAGGAGCAGGTTCATGCCGGTACTGAGTGGCGCAGCGGTGGTCTTCTTACCAGCGAGTGCAGAGCTGACGAGACACGATATTCATTGGGCGATGATCTTTCTGGCGATCATCGCGCTGGCGCTGGTGGCGCAGGCGGTGGGCGTGCTGATCAGCGCTGCGTTTGGGGCAAAGCTGCTGCACCGGGTGAACGCGATTGCGGACATCGTGGAGACGAAGACGGGGCCGATTCTGGATCAGACGCAACGCGATTTTGCAGGAGCTTGGGCCGAAGGTGAAGAGCGTTGGGGAGAATGTTGAGCACATCAGCGTCGACGGTGCGGGTGAAGGTGGAAGAGCTGGGCGTGACGGTGAGCGAGCTGAACGAAACGATGCGCGAGATCAATGGACGCACGCGGGTGCAGGTGAGGCGCGTGGATGGCATCGTGAGCGATGCGCTGCAGGCGACGGAAGAGATCTCGCAGACGGTGCAGCACGGGATCAAGGGGCCGGTGAA
The DNA here is from genome assembly GCA_963821165.1 of uncultured Acidobacteriaceae bacterium. Classification (GTDB taxonomy): domain Bacteria; phylum Acidobacteriota; class Terriglobia; order Terriglobales; family Acidobacteriaceae; genus Granulicella. The sequence goes on along the minus strand of CAWGCQ010000001.1, from coordinate 473,412 downwards.
GCAGATTGCCGGGGTGATTGCTGGGGTGAGAGCGGCGATTGAGACGCTGGTGGCGCGGTCGCCGTTCAGGAGCAGGGATTAGGGGACAGGGATTAGGGATTAGGCTGAAGGCTAGAGGATCCAGCCGCCGCCGGCTACTTCGTCGCCCTGGTAGAAGACGGCGGACTGGCCGGGGGTGATGGCGCGCTGGGGCTCGTCGAAGATGGCTTCGATGGTGTCGGGGCCGGTGACGCGGAGGGTTGCGGGGGCGGGCTCGTGGCGGTGGCGGATCTTGATGGTCACGCGGATGGGCTCGGTGGGTTCGGGGATGGAGACCCAGTTGAGGCGGTTGGCGGTGAGGCGGGTGGAGAGCAGCTGATCGTCGGGGCCGACCTCGACCTGGTGGGAGTCGGGGTGGATCTTCAGGACGTAGAGCGGGTCGGGCGAGCTGAGGCCGAGGCCCTTGCGCTGGCCTACGGTGAAGCCGTGGATGCCTTCGTGGTGGCCGAGGACTTCGCCGGTTGTGGCGACGAGTTCGCCGGAGGAGTCGGGGATGGGCTGGCCCTGCTCGGCGAGGTAGGCGGTGAGGAAGGTCTGGTAGCTGCCGCCGGGGATGAAGCAGATCTCCTGCGAGTCGGGCTTCTGGGCCAGGTCGAGGCCGTGGTCGGCGGCCATCTCGCGGACGGCGGGCTTTTGCATCTCGCCGAGGGGGAAGAGGGTGCGGCTGAGCTGGTCCTGCGTCAGGCCGAAGAGGAAGTAGGTCTGGTCCTTGGAGCTTGTCGGCGGGGCGGGAGAGGATCCAGCGGCCGCGGGCTTCGTCGTAGTGGTTGCGGGCGTAGTGGCCGGTGGCGATGCGCTCGGCGCCGATCTGGCGGGCGGTGAGGAGAAGCTGATCGAACTTGAGGTGGTTGTTGCAGAGGGTGCAGGGGATGGGGGTGCGGCCGGCGAGGTACTCGGAGACGAAGGGGCGGACGACTTCGTCTTCGAAACGGTCCTGAGCGTTGACGAGGTAGTAGGGGATGCCGAGGTGCTCGGCTACGTGGCGGGCGTCGTAGACGTCGTCGATGGAGCAGCAGCGGCCCTGGGGGACGGTTTCGGGGAGGCCGAGGTCGGCGTAGTTGGCGGCGAGGCGGCGCTGGTTCCAGAGCTGGAGGGTGAGGCCGACGAGGGGGTGTCCCTGGGCGTGCAGGAGCGCGGCGACGGCGGAGGAGTCGACGCCGCCGGACATGGCTACGGCGATGGTGTCCTGCTGAGACATAAGGCCCTAGGTAAGATGATAGTCTGCGGCGAAGTTTGAAGGAAATCCGGGCGTAGACGGAACGGGCGAGAGATGCCTGCGAGTGGTCGTGGCTGAGAGTTGAGGGTTTGATTGGACGATAGGCAACAGAGCGCGATGGCGGGACGATGGGCGCTGCCGTTTCTGGGAGTGGCGTGCGCGGTTGGCGTGGCGTCGATTTACTATAACCAGCCGCTGTTGCTGGTGATGGGCAAGACGTTTGGGCGCGATGCGCGGGCGATGGAGTGGGTGGCGGTGGCGACGCAGCTGGGGTATGCGGCGGGGATTTTGTTCTTTGTGCCGCTGGGCGATGTGGCGGAGCGGCGCGTCGCTGATGATGCGGATGTATGCGGCGGTGACGGTGGCGCTGCTGCTGGCGGCGCTGGCGCAGGGGTTGGCGTGGATGATTGTGGCGAGCGCGCTGGTGGGGTTGATGGCTGCGGTGACGCACGTGGTGTTGCCGATTGCTCCAGACCTGGTGACGCATGAGCAGCGAGGCAAGGCGATTGGGACGGTGATGACGGGGTTGCTGCTGGGGATTCTGCTGGCGCGGACGTTTGCGGGATGGCTGGCGAATGTGGAGGGATGGCGGTCGGTGTTTGTGGTGGCCGCGGTGATGAATCTGTCGTTTCGTGCCGGTGATGTGGAGGGTGATGCCGAAGATGGCAGCCGCGGGAGTCGCTGACGTATGGGCAGGCGATGCGGTCGTTGTGGACGCTGTTTCGCGACGGAGCCGCTGCTGCGCGAGGCGGGGGTGCTGGGGGCGCTGACGTTTGCGTCGTTCAGCTGCTTCTGGACGACGCTGGCGTATCTGCTGAACTCGCACTATGGACTGGGGCCGGGGGTGGCGGGGACGTTTGGGATGGTGGGCGCGGCGGGGGCGCTGGTGGCACCGTTTGCGGGATGGCTGGCGGACAAGCGCGGGACGCGGTTTGTGGTGACGGTGGCGGGCGCGGTGATGACGGGCTCGTATGTTTGGCTGCTGGTGACGGAGGGCTTGCGGGCGTCGACTGCTTGGCACATGGTGGCGCTGGTGGTGGGCGTGGTGGCGCTGGATGTGGGCCAGCAGATGATGCAGGTGGGCAACCAGACGCGGATCTTCGGGCTGGGAGCAGGGGCGCGGAGCCGGCTGAATACGATCTATATGACGATATTTTTTGCGGGCGGCGCGATGGGGTCGGCGCTGGCGGGGTGGGCGTGGTGGCGGTGGGGATGGAATGGGGTGTGCGGGCTGGCGCTGGCGCTGATTGGGGCGGCGGGGCTTCGACATTTGACGGGCTACAGCCGCAGGCATGGAGAGGTCCGGGTGCATGTGCCGGCCAAGGAGTGCGAGCCGGTCTAGGAGGACAGGGTCCAGGGTTTAGGGGTGGAGGCTGGTGGCGGTTGCCGGGTGGGCTTCAGGATCGTCTGCGGAGGGCAGAGGCCTGGGCGCGGCGTTCGGCGCGGAGGGCGGCGGAGCGGCGGGCCTGGCGCCAGGTGGTCATAGCGGTGACGCCGTAGTTCCAGACGGCGCTGAAGAGCAGGCCGGTGATGCCGGCGAGCGGCCAGGGCATGCCCTGACGAAAGGCTTCGCGCGCTGATGAGGACGTTGGCGATGCCGCCGAGCGAACAGGCGATGCAGAAGGTCAGCATGCCGAACCAGAAGGCGATGCCGCGGCGGCGGCGATCGCGGTAGGTGAAGGAGTTGTTGAGCACGTAGTTCAGGATCATGACGATGCCGGTGGCGGAGGCCTGGGACTCGATGAAGCTGAAGTGCTCGCACTTTGAGAAGCAGGCCGAGCAGCAGGAGGTGAATGACGGTGCCGATGGTGCCGACGAGGCAGAAGAGGACGAAGCGGACGGAGACGTAGCTGCCGATGAGCTTGTCGAGAATGAGCTCGAGGTATTCGAGGCCGACGATGAGGTCGAGCTTGCTTTGGCCGTGCTGGCGGAGGCGGAAGTGGTAGGGGACTTCGCCGACGCGGACCTGGCCATCGGCAGGAGAGGACGATGTCGAGCAGGATCTTGAAGCCGATGCCGGTGAGGCGATGGGCGATGCGCTCGAAGAAGGAGCGGCGGACGATGAAGAAGCCGCTCATGGGATCGGTGAGGTGGGCGTGGCGCTCGACGCCGATGAGACGGCGGCCGAGGCGGCTGAGCTTGATGCGCCAGTCGGAGAAGTCGCCCATGCTGCCGCCGCCGATGTTGCGCGAGCCGACGACGAGGTCGAGGTGTTCGGAGGAGATGAGGCGGAACATCTCGGGAAGGACGGTTTCGTCGTGCTGGAGGTCGGCGTCCATGACGGCGATGTAGGGAGCGGAGGTGGCGAGCATGCCTTCGATGCAGGCGGAGGAGAGGCCGCGACGGCCGATGCGATGGAGGACGTGCAGGTTGTTGTGGCTGCGGGAGAGGTGCTTGACGAGCGGCGGCGGTGCCATCGGGTGAGTCGTCGTCGACGACGATGACCTCGTAGCGGATATCATGGAGGGTATTGCGGAGCTTCTCGAGTAGCAGGCCAATGTTCTCGCGCTCGTTCAGCGTGGGAATCACGATGCAAAGATCATAGGACGGCATTGAGATCCTCTGGCGAGTCAACGAAGAGCGTTAGAAGCGATGTGCAAGTTACGGCGACACGATGCCTAACGACGGATGCTTGCTGCGCGGTTTCGCGCAAGATTAGATTATAAGTTACTGACAACCATCAAAGTCGAGAGATAGATGATTTTAGGATCCGCGGCGAAGCAGAAGGCAAGCTCTGCACTCGAAGCGAATCGAAGAGCATGGTGGAACGGCATGCCGGGGCGCGGATGGGCGTGCTGCTGTGCCTGTTGTTTGTCGCGCTGGTGGGGCTGGCGGCGAGCGACTACCTCTGGTATGACGAGCTGATCATTGTGCGGGTGGCGGCGCTGCCGCGCTGGCACGATATCTGGAATTTTTATGCCAGCGGGCTGGATACGATCGGGCTGCTGTATGCGCTGGTGCTGCATGCGCTGAGGAAGCTGCCGGCGGATGAGGAGATACGGTCGAGGCTACCGGCGATCGTGAGTTTCCTGGCGATGCTGTGGTGCATGTTTGTGTTTGTGCGGCGGCGCTATGCGGCGGTGTATGCGTTCGCGGTGGTGCTGTTGCTGACGACGTTTCCGCTCCTGGCGTTCGCGGTGTTCGCGAAGAGCTACGCGGTGGAGCTGGCGGGGCTGGCGTTGGCGATGATCTGCTGGCAGGCTGGCGATGGAGGGGCGCGGCGCGGTGGAGCGCGGTGGGCGTGTGGTGCGGGCTGGCGCTGGCGATCTCGTCGCACACGTTTGCGATCTTTCTGGTGGTGCCGTTTGCGGCGGCGCAATGGTGGGCGGATGCACGGCGGGGGCGGGTGAACTGGGCGATGTGGGCGGCGCTGGTGCTGTTTCCGGCGGCGCTGCTGCCGGTGTTGCCGGGTGATCTGAGGGCGTCGAAGCTGTATGGCTCGAACTTCTGGTCGAAGCCGAGCGCGGCGCTGATGAAGCAGACGTATATCGACTACTTCATGACCAACTGGCGGTTCCTGGTGATCCTGCTGATCGCGGGATTGATTGTGTCGCTGGTGCTTGCGGACGGTGAAGAGCGATGGAGGAATTGCCGGAGCGGAAGAGTGGATTTTCGGGGCCGGAGTGGGTGCTGGTTGGGCTGCTGACGGCGCTGCCGGTGTATCGTGCTGCCGGTGTCGTACCTGCTGCATGCGTATCGAGGAGATTATGTGTTGGGGTATGCGATCGGGCTGGGGATTCTGCTGGTGGCGTTGTTTGCGGAGCAGTCGCAGACGAAGTGGAGCGGCGGGACTGGTGTTGCTGATTTTGTTTGCGGCGGTGACGCTGAAGGTGGACTTGAAGACGATTCCTGGCGGGATGCGCGCGCTGGTGCATCCGAAGAGCGTGCATGCTGCGCTGGCGGCGAGGTACGACAGCGAGCCGTGGGTGAAGCTGCTGGAGGGAAGCGATCTGCCGGTGCTGGTGGGCGATCATCTGCTGTATACGCGGCTGGATTGTTATGCGCCTGATGAGTTGAAGAGGCGGCTGTATTTCTTGACGGACTTTGCGGAGGTGTCGCAGTATCCGCTGTCGGAGACGTCGCAGAGAAATTTTCTGCTGTTTGGGGACAGGCTGGGATATCAGACGATGGATGTGGGTAGTTTTGTGCCGGAGCATCGTCATGCGTTGATGGCGGTGGGAGACATGACTGGGACGTTGTGGCTGCCGCCGTACATGATGAAGCCAGGCGGAGTTGGGGCACGCGTCGCTGCGGCTGCTGGGGCCGGGATTTGAGGAGCCGGATGTGTACGATGTGCAATTCAGCGGGCTTGCCGAGATTCCAACGGCGGTGCCGAAGCGATGAGCGAGCGATGGCAACTTGCGCGCAGATTTCGAATTCCTGCAGTGATGTGCGCGCTGGCGGTGCTGGTGTGCGAACTGGTGAGCCGGCCGTATACGACGATGGGGGTCTGCGACGACATGTCGTACATCCTGATCGCGCGCAAGGTTGCGGAGACCGGGCACATTTTTTATAACGGGCCGACGACGCCGATGCTGGGGTGGCAGCTTTACCTGGGGGCAGCTGTTTATCAAGTTGTTCGGGTTCTCGCTGACGACGGTGCGGATGAGTACGCTGCTGGTGTCGATGGCGCTTGGCGTTTGTGCTGCAGCGGATGCTGGTGCGGGCAAATATCAGCGAACGGAATGCAACGCTGGGGACGTTGGCGTTGGTGTTGTCGCCGCTTTACCTGGTGCTGTCGGTTACGTTCATGTCGGACATCCAGGGACTGTTTGCGATCGTGCTGTGTCTGTATGGGTGCTTGCGCGCGCTGCAGGCTGCGACCGCGCGAGCGGCGATCGCGTGGATATGCTTTGCGGTGGCAGGCGGATGCTATTTGTGGGACGTCGCGACAGATTGCGTGGCTTGGGATTTTGGTGATGGTGCCGTCGGCGGTGTGGCTGCTGCGGTCGAGGAGAAATGTGTTTGCGGCGGCAGTGGCGGTGAATGCGACCGGAGCGCTGTTTGTGTTTGGGTGCCTGCAATGGTTCAAGCACCAACCGTACAACGTGCCGGAGCATGTGTTTTCGGACAGCTTTTCGGTGAGTCATGCGGCGGGCCAGTTGGGGCATATTGCGCTGGATGCGCCGTTTCTGTTGCTTCCGATTGTTGCGTTGTTTCTTCCGGGGCTGCGGAAGAATCGGCGGTGGGTGCTGGCGGTTGGCGCGGTGCTGGCTGCGGGATATCTCTTCCTGGCGATGTATCCAAGCCATGTGCGTGGCAACTTTCCACTGGATCCAACGGGTGGCGACTGGGTGGGAATTCATGGGGTGTACGAGTTCATGATCCTGAAGGGGAACCCTCCGATATTTCTGAATAAGGGGGTGCAGGCACTGCTAACGGTTGTGTCGGTTGGCGGGATGTTGGGGCTGATTTCGCTGCTGCGCGATGGAAGGACTGCGCGGAGGACGGAGAATGCAGCGGGGATCTCGTGGAAGCAGCTCGGAGTGCTGCTGGGGCCGTTCGTGGCGGTGTATGTACTGTTGCTGATTCCACGCGCGGGGGATTTTCATCTGACTGAGCGATACCTGTTGGCGCTGCTGGTGGTCGCGCTGGTTTGCATGGTGCGGTACTACCAGGATGCGATCCGGCCGGAACTCCCATGGGTTTGCGCTGCGTTGGTCGGGGCGATGGCGATTTATGGCGTGGTGAACACACACAATACGTTTGCAGTCGATCGCGGGCGCGTGGTGCTCGCGAATGAGCTGCTGGCGGCGGGCGTTCCGGATACGGCGGTCGATAATGGCTGGGAGTATAACCAGGGGGTTGAGTTGCAGCACGCAGGGTTTATCAATGACTACAGAATGATCAATCCCAAGGGCATGTATAAGGAAGCGTCGCCGCTGCCGGACGGCACCTGCGAGGTGAACGGTCATGACCTGACGCCGCACATTGTGCCGCAGTATGGAATTTCGTTTGACCCGGATGCCTGCTACGGGCGAGCCCCTTTCGCGCCGGTACAGCTATTCGCGATGGCTTGGGTGGAAGCCGGGGACGCTCTATGTTGTGTATTACACGAAACACTGAAGTGTTCGCTGAACCACAAGGTGCTCGCAATGGAAGTGGGTGCAACTCAGGGTGGCAATGTACACTCAAATCCAAATGAATATGCACATTAGAGTTTGGAGTCAGAGGGCGGGCTCCGGTGTATTTGAAACGAAGCAAGAGGGAAATGAATGGCTCGTGTAGTTGTGATTGGTGCAGGAGCGATGGGCCTGGCAGCGGGATATAGGGCTGCCAAAGACGGTCATTCGGTCGATGTGATTGAGGCGGCACCTGAGCCGGGCGGGATGGCTGGCCATTTCGACTTTGGTGGATTGTCGCTGGAGCGGTTTTATCATTTTGCGTGCCTGTCAGATCTGCCTACGTTTGAGCTGATGAATGAGCTGGGCATTGGCGACAAGATGATCTGGCGCAAGACGACGATGGGATACTTCGACGGAAAGCTGCATCCGTGGGGCGATCCGGTTTCGCTGTTCAGGTATCCCGGGCTGAATGTATTCGAGAAGATTCGGTATGGGTTGTTCGCGTTTGTGTGCGTGCGACGGAACAGCTGGCCGGTGCTGGAAAAAGATTCGGCGAAGGACTGGATTCTGCGGTGGTGTGGGCAGTCGATCTATAACCGCTTCTGGAAGCCGCTGTTTGACTATAAGTTTTACGAGTATGCCGATAACATTTCGGCTGCGTGGATATGGACGCGGATTCGGCGGATTGGGCGGTCGCGGAAGAGCATGCTGGAGGAGCGGCTGGGGTATATCGACGGCGGGACGCTAACGCTGGTGAATGCGCTGATTGAAGGAATCAAGGCGCATGGTGGACGGCTGCACCTGGGAACGCCGGCGCAGCGCGTGCTGACGGCGCAACGGACGCGTGACGGGCGTGGAGACGGCGGAGCGGACGTTTGCTGCGGATGCGGTGATCTGCACGGCGCCGACGCCGCTGGTGAATGCGATGGTGCCGGACCTGCCGGAGGAGTGGAAGCAGCGGTATGACGCGATCCATAACATTGGCGTGATCTGCGTGATCTTCAAGCTGGCGCGCAGGGTGACGCCGCACTTCTGGGTGAACATTTCGGCGCCGGGGATTGAGATTCCGGGGATCATCGAGTTCTCAAACCTGCGCGATGTAGGCGGCGACGCGATTGTGTATGTGCCGTATTACATGCCGGTGACGCACGAGAAGTTTTCGTGGACGGATGAGCGGCTGCTGGCGGAGGCGTTTGCGTGCCTGCAGCAGATTAATCCGATGGTCGGCGACGTGGATGTGAAGGACACGAAGGTGGCGCGGCTGCGCTACGGTCAGCCGATCTGCGAGCCGGGATTCGCGGCGAAGATTCCTCCGGTGCAGACGCCGATTGAGGGATTGCAGATCGCGGATACCTGCTATTACTATCCGGAAGATCGCGGCATTGCGGAGAGCGTGCGGCTGGGATCGGCGATGGCGCGGGCAGTGGGTGCGCAGGTTATAGTTGAAGAGAAACCAATTTTGGAACGCGTGACCCATAACGCATAATGTGCATCCACTCTGGAGAGTATGGCGACTAGAAAAATTGTGATTACCGGGGCTGCGGGCCTGGTTGGGCAGAATCTGCTTCCGCGATTGAAGAGCAAGAACCTGGGCGAGCTGGTGGCCATTGATAAGCATCCGAAGAACACGGCCATCCTGAGGCAGCTGCATCCGGAGCTGCGGGTGATTGAGGCGGACCTTGCGGAGGCTGGGCCGTGGCAGCAGGAGCTGGAGGGCTGCACGCACCTGATGATCGGGCATGCGCAGATCGGCGGCCTGTTTCCCGAGGAGTATGTGCGCAACAACGTTACGGCGACGGAGCGGCTGCTGGAGGCGGCGCTGCGCTACAAGGTGCCGTATGCGGTGAACATCTCGTCGTCGGTGGTGAACTCGATGGCGGTGGATGACTACACCGAGACGAAGAAGGCGCAGGAGGCGTTGGGTGCGGCGTCGGGGATTAAGCAGGTGGTGCTGCGGCCGACGCTGATGTTTGGGTGGTTCGATCGCAAGCATGTGGGCTGGCTGGCACGGTTCATGCAGCGGGTGCCGGTGTTTCCGGTGCCGGGCGATGGGAAGTTTCTGCGTCAGCCGCTGTATGCGGGAGATTTCGCGGACATCATTGCGTCGTCGATTGAGACGGAGAAGACTGGCGCGTACAACATTACGGGCATGGAGCGCATTGACTATATCGACCTGATCCGGCTGCTGAAGCAGGCGACGGGAGCGAAGGCGCGGATTGTGAAGCTGCCGTATCGCGTGTTCTGGGCGCTGCTGAAGACGAATGCGCTGTGGGACAAGAATCCTCCGTTTACGACCAAGCAGCTGGAGGCGCTGGTGACTCCGGATGTGTTTGAGGTGATCGATTGGCCGGGGATTTTTCAGGTGCGGTCGACACCGTTGAAGGAGGCGTTCTATTCGACGTTTCGTGATCCGGTGTACTCGCAGGTGGCATTGGATTTTTAGGGGGTTGTGTGAGATGCAAAGAGAAACGCCCCAATCCTGAGGAGGATTGGGGCGTTTCTGGTTGAGGTGGGGTTGGGTTAGAAGATGATCTTGCCGGCGAACTGAACGTTGAAGGGTTCGCCAGGGCCGATGCCAGGGGCACCGAAGAAGGCACCGATGGTTGAGCCGATGGAGTTGCCGCCAGCGGTGGTCTGCGGTGCGCCTACGGGAGCGAGGTTGGTGTAGTTGAAGAGGTTGAACATCTCGGCGCGCAGCTGGAGGGTGACGGGGCCGGCGAGCTTCGTGTTTTTGACGATGGAGAAGTCAACGTCAGAGAAGCCGGGATTGTAGTACTGGTTGCGGCGCTGGTTGCTGATTTGGCCGGGGGCGGGTTCAGAGAAGGCGGCCGGGTTGAACCACTGAACTGCCCCGTCGACGACCTGGTGGGAGACGCCCTTGAAGGCCGAGATGCCAGTGACGTTGGCGCGGTCAGCGTTGTCGCCGTTGCCGAGCTCGTCGGCGTTGGCTACGACGCTGAACGGCTGGCCGCCGTGCAGGCTGATGGCACCGTTGAGTTCCCAGCCGGTGGTGAGGCGGGGATAGGTGGTTCCTCCGGGAATCTTATAGTTCAGCAAAGCGGCGAAGGTGTTGCGGGTGTCGTAGTCGCTGTTGCCGTACTCCAGCTTCTGGCGGTAGCTGTCCTGGGGCAGATAGGGGATGAGGCCCGTCTCGTAGTCGAGAGCGTGGCTCCACGTATAGACGATCTCCGAGGTGAGACCGTGATAGTTGGTGGTCCGCAGCGTTGCCTGAAGGCTGTTGTAGTTGGCATTCAGATTGCTGTTGAGCTGGTTGACGTTGCCGATGTTGGGGAATTGTGAGAAGTAGGGGCGCGTGCACTGCTGATACGAGTAGTTGTTGGGATTCGGTGGTAGGCAGGCGGCGGGGAAGTTATCCGGAAGGTTGTCGGCGGTGAGGAGCTGGCTGCCGATGGCGTAGGGGTTGATGTCGAGAACGCTGGTGAGTTTACGGGACAGGGTGCCGAGGTAGCCGAGCTGCGCGACAACTCTGGGTCCAATTTCCTGCTGGACGTTGATGTTGTAGCTGTAGGTGTAGGAGGGGCGGTAGTTGGGGTTGACGGAGAAAGCATTGGTGACGCCGGCGCCGGCTTGGGCTTGCGCGAGCGTGGGGAAGATTGGCACGCCAGTCGGAGATGACAGCGCCACCACCCGAGTTGGTTGGAATTGCCTGGGCGGTGACGACTGGCAGCGCTCCAGCGAGGTTGTTGCCGATGCCGAGCGCTCCGCCATCGGTGGTGCCGCGGAGGTTGAGGATGGAGAGCATGTAGACGGTGTCGTAGTAAATGCCAGCGCCTGCACGGAGCACCGTCTTCGGAGCGAGGGCATAGGAAGCGCCGATGCGCGGGCTGACGGATCCCTTGAAGGGATGGTAGAGGTCGCTAACATTGCTGCCCTGGATGGCGAAGCCTCCGGGGAGGGTGGGGTCGAAGCTGGTGAGGTCCTTGCCGGAGTCGTGGACACTCTGCGCGTAGTCGTAGCGGATGCCGTAGTTGATGTTCAACTTTGGAGTGATCTGCCACGCGTCCTGCGCGAAGATATTCCAGGTGTTCTCGTAGACGGTACGCTTCTGATTGCCTTCAGCGATGTAGGCGTTGTTGGTGGAGACGCAGCCGGCCATGAAGTCGGCCAGGAGAAGGACGTTGCCATCGGTTTCGGTGATGGGCGTATGGCGAACACTATCCACCGGTGGGGCGGCGTTGTTGGCGAGGGCGTCGCAGGCCGCAGAACCGCCGTTGGGAGACCATGGACCCTGCGAGCCGTCGAAGGTGAATACGCCACGGGCGCCGGTCTGGTAGAAGTCGTAGACCTGGGACTTGCGGAACTCACCTCCGAAGCGGAACTCATGCTTGCCCACGGTGTAGGCGACTGCATCGTTGAAGTGACCAGTGATGTCCTGGCGACCCTCGGGAGGTGTTACGCCGATGGGATCGAAGCCGCTGGCGCTACCAGTGAGGCCGCTGCCGGCGGCGGCGCCACCGATGGTGATCTTAGGAGCGCCGGAGAGAGTGGGATCGGTGACGCCGGTGTCGAGGCCGAGGGCGACGGGATCGTAATCATGCACGGCATCGGAGAAGACCTGGTCGAAGTAGCTGACACCGAAGAAGGCCTGGTTGGCGAGCCTGGGCGAGAAGATGTGGTTGTAGATGACCGCGTAGTTTTCTACGTGGATGGGGGCGACCTCGAAGTAGGGGCTGAGCGCGCTGCTGGTGGGGGCGGTCTGGTTGCCGTCGCCGAAGTAGCCGCGCATGCTGAGTTGGTTGGCTCTGGTTGATGTTGTAATCCAGGTGGACGATGGGGTTGAAGCTGTGTCCGTTTTCGGTGCCGGGATTGAAGTAGTTGAGTGGTGACGCGGGACCGGTGAGCGCCGATGCGGGCCACAGGTTTGCAAGCAAAGCGGTGGAGACGGGGCTTACCGGGATACCGTAGGAATCGATAAGGGCGATGGCTTCAGCCTGGTAGGCGGTGGAGGGCTCGGTCTTGGATTGTGCTGCCCCGATTACAAAGCCCTGATGCTCGTAGGCGAGGAAGAAGAAGAGTTTGTCCTTGATGATGGGGCCGCCGACGCTGCCGCCGTAGTCGATGTCGCGAGTCTCAGTCTTCTTGGAAGTGGGCGCGAAGGGAGTGTTGGAGGCGAAGAACTCGTTGCGGTTGTAGTAGTAGCCATCGCCGTGGAAGACATTGGTGCCGGACTTGATGGAGAGGTTGACGGTGCCGCCAGCGTTACGGCCGGTCTCGGGCATGCCGCTGGTGATGAACGAGAACTGCTCGATGGAGTCGAGCGGAACAACGATGCCGGCGATACCGGAGACGCCGCCCTGATTGATGGCGGGTATGTTCCACCAGAGGTCGTTGTTGTCGGTACCGTCGATCTGCCAATTTACCTGGTTGGTGCGAACGCCGTTGACTTGCGCTGCGCCGGCGCCGCCGCCGACGGAGTAGCCGGCGAATCCCGGGGTGTACTGGATGAATTGGGTGAAGTCGCGGCCGTTGCTGGGCGCGTCGTTGACTACCTGGCTGGGGATGTCGGTGATGAGGGCTGAGGAGGTTGTGTCGAGTGTGACGGCGGAAGCATTGACCTCGACGGTTTGCGCGGAACTGGAGACGGCCAAGCTGACAGGAAGAGTGTACGGCGTGCCCGCGGAGACGGGGATCTTGTCGTATTTGCCGGTGCTGAAGCCAGAGACGGCGACGGTGACGGTGTAAGTGCCGACGGGAAGATCCTGGAAGGCGAACTCACCGGCGGAGGAACTGACGGTGGTGTGGGTCACGCCGGTGTCGACATCAAGGATGGTGACCGAGGCGTGCGCGAGGGTAGCGCCGGTCTTGTCTGTAACGGTTCCGTTCAGGCTGCCGCGGAAGTTTTGCGCAGAAGCGGCGAGACTTCCTGCGACGAGAATCAACAGCAAAAGCAGAGCGTGGGGCTTGAAGTTGTTCAAACGAAAGTGCTGCATCAAAGGCGCCTCCTGAGTACACGAATCCTGCATCGTTCTTGAGGGAACGATGGGTAGAGAGAACTTCGCACGCCTGCAGGTATGCGAGGTCCTGAGAGTCGGATCATCTGAAACGGATCAGCGGGTAGGACTCAACTACGGTGAAAAATGTAAAAAGGGTAATCCTTGGAATGTAACCGTAGAGTAACAATTTGGCAAGCGATTTCGTCACACTAGGCGGCAAGTGACCTGCCGTTTTGGGAAGGAAAGACACTATTGACGACGCGCGGTGGTGAGAAATGCGCAGATCAAGCCTCGGCGATCAGAAGGGGTTACTTGCTACTTTTTCTGCTGATGGTGAGAGGACGGCTTGCCGCTTGTCGGGCGTGATGGGAGAGGACGCAGCTGATCGGCGTCGTCAGGATCGCTGGGTGAGGGAGCGAAACGGATCGGCGTGAAGAAGGTTGAATCCCCGCTGTGGCAGATTATTTTTCTGCGGATAGGGTGATGTAGCTGCGGCCGAGATAGAGGCGGTAGTGGCCGGGTGTGCCTTCGTCGGCGACGATGTGCAGGGGATCCGGGCGGGTGAGTTGTGCGTCGCGGGTGGTGGTGGCTCGGAGGAGTTCGTTGCCGGCGATATCCAGCACGACCATCTGATTGCCAGTGATAAATCCAAAACCATAGGCGCCGGGAGGAAGAATCTTGTCACCGATCTTGAGCCGGACCTCATTGAGGAGGTAGGCCTGGTAGGTCTGCGCAACCGCGGAGGAGTAGCCGGAGGTGTCGACCAGCGTCACCAGGACGAGGTTGCCATCTGCGAATCGAATGCCGGCTGAGTTGCGCCCCTGGACGGTTGCGGTCAGGCCCTTGTAGAAGACGGTCTTGGGAAGGAGGGGGGCGGCCTGGGTACGATCGAGAGCACCGGGCTTGGGGCTGGTCTGTGTGGTGGAGGCTGAAGAAGATGCGCTCTGCGCGGAGGCGGCGGGAAGGGAATTGATTCCGGCGGCGCAAAGAGTCGAAACGACGAGAAGGCGGCTGAGCGACTTAGCTGTAATTATCATGGCGCCCTCATGATACGGATTGGTTCGGTGAGCATGCAAGGCAGGTTGGACGATCATCGAGGCTTGGTGTGAGGGCTGCCTGGCTCGGTGAGGAGGTCTTCGAGCTTCAGGTAAGCGGCGTTGGTCCAGCCGAAGCCTACGACGTTGCTCTTGTAGCCGGTCGCGACCTTGACGTTGGCAGAACCGCTGGCCACGTTGTACTTCTCGCGTATGGTGCCGTCGCGGAGGAAGCTATCGAGGATGGTTGCGGTGAACTTGCGGGCGATGCGCGTGGCGTCGGCGTGAAAGCCGTCGCGATCGAGGCCTGAGACGGCGAGCCAGGTGATGGGCGCCCAGCCGTAGGGCGCGTCCCACTGAACGCCGGAGACGACGTCGCTGGTTTGCAGGCCGCCGGGCTGTTCGAAGAGGGTGAGATGACTGCGGACGGCTGCCGCCTGCGCGGGGCTCGCCGCTCCTGCCCAGAGGGGATAGAAGGTGGTGAGGAAGTGATAGTTTGATTGCTTACCCGCGACGTAGTTGTAGTCGAAGTAGAGGCCGGCATGCTGATTCCAGAGGTACTTGTCGATGGCGGCGCGACGGTCTGCCGCGCGTTGTGTCCAGGTGGCTGCCTCGTCATTTCTGCCGAGGATGGTGGCGAAGTCTGCCATGTCACGTTCGTACTTGTAGAGCAGGCTGTTGAGGCCGACTGGGCGCGAAGTCGACGGTTGATCCGGAGAAGGGGCCGAAGCGGAAGCTGGGATCGAAGCCGGATTCGCGCATGGCACGGTCGCTGCGGTAGAACGCGGCGGAGAGGCGATGACCATCGACGACTGCCAGCGCGCAGACGTGCGAGGCGGTGACATCGCAGCTGGTGCGGGCGAGCTGTCTGGCTTCGGCCAGGGTTGGGTTTGCGGGGCCGGGCACGAGGTAGTCGGGGTGGTCGTTGGGATGCGCGAGCAGCCAGCGGATCACGTCGGGGTAGTAGCTGGAGTCGTCGGCTTGCTCGGGGACCGGACCCTCGCCGAGATCGTAATAGCGGGCCAGGCCGGTGGCGCCGGCGCGATGCTCGGGTGAGATCCATAGCGCGTAGTCGCGTTGCGCATAGCTGTAGGCACGGGCTAGCCATCGCTTGTCAGGTTGCGCGCCGGGGGCAGGATGCTCGTATACCTCGCGGATCATGGAAGAGAGAAATGGCGGTTGCGATCGCGTGAAGTAGTAGGTGCGGTTGGCGTTGAGGATGGCGCCGTAGTTGGCGATCTCGAAGAAGAAGTTTTCGACGATGCCCTTGGCGA
Organism: uncultured Acidobacteriaceae bacterium; assembly: GCA_963821165.1. Lineage (GTDB taxonomy): Bacteria > Acidobacteriota > Terriglobia > Terriglobales > Acidobacteriaceae > Granulicella. The sequence goes on along the minus strand of CAWGCQ010000001.1, from coordinate 457,830 downwards.
GATCGCGGCGGCCATCGTGCTCGAGACCGAGGAGGATGAAGTAGCTGTCCCATCCATACATTTCGTTGAAGCGCCCGCCGGGAACCACGTAGCGATTGGGGAGGTAGAGCAAGCCCTCGACGGGCAGCTCCGAGGGCGGCACTTCGTCGATGTGATGGATGACGCGCGGCAGGTGGCGGACATCGACGTTGCAGGACTTGCGCATGGCTTCGACCGCAGGTGGTGTGGGGAGGTCGGCGGGGAGATAGAGGACTGGGACCTGATGCACCTTGGGATCGACGACTGATTTGCAGTCCGACATGGAGCGCGAGAGCGTGTCCCATGCATTGTGGATGTAGTCGCGGATCCGGGCCCGGTCGGCTGCCGACGGCGACTGCGCGCAGACAGGCAGCGAGGCCAGTAGCAGAATCGCGAAGAGTGCGTGCTTGCGGTTCATGGTTGCGAGTACCGAGCAGCGAACAAAGCTACTGTATGCTTGCGACCCAGCTTGCGTACGGCGGCAGGGTGACGTTGGTGAGGGTGGAAGTGGATTGCAGGGAAGGGTCGTCGGCTGCGAGTGTTTTCACCGTTGTGCCCGTGACTCCGGAGCCGGTGAGGTTGAGGGTGATGGTCTTCGGCGTCGGCGGTGAAGTTCATGGCGACGACGACCGCAGGGCCTGAGCCAGTGGAGCGCACATAGGAGAGAACGTCCGGGTTGCTGGTGTCGAGCATCGTCATATTGCCGCTGTGGAGAGCAGGAATGTCGCGGCGCAGGGCGATGAGTTGCTTGAACCAGTTCAGCTCGCGAGTTGGGATCTTTGGATTCGACGGCAACGTTGATGGTTTTGTAGTTGGGCGGGATCGGCAGCCAGGTGTGGGGGTTGGTGCTGAAGCCGGCTTGCGGGCCGGCGCGTCCATTGCATGGGGGTGCGCTCGCCGTCGCGGCCCTTTTCCTTTGGCCAGCCGGTGATGCCGATGGGATCGCGCACGTCTTCGCGTCGCGTGGGCGTGGTGGTGTGCATGCCGATCTCCTGGCCGTAGTACATGAGCGAGGTGGCCCTGGTGGTGAAGAGCATGGTGGCGAGGAGCTTGTTGATCTGGTCGTCGTGGACGCCGTCGCCGTAGCGATCGATGGCGCGGACGTTGTCGTGGTTGTCGAAGACGATGAGCGGTTGCGAGCCATGAATCTGCGTCTCAACTTCTTCGATGTGCTGGCGGAAGTCGTCCGCGTTCAGCTTGGAGTGATCGCCGTGGAAGCCGATGAGCATGTCCATGGGAAGCTGCAGTTCATTATGGGCGGTGCCACCGTACCACTTGTCGAGCTCGGCGGTGTTGGGAAGATAGGTTTCGCCAATCAGGACGCGGTCGCCGGGATACTTTGCGACCATGGCGCGCATGCGGCGGATGACGTCGTGGACTTCGGGAAGATTGTTGGTGTAGGTGTCGCCGACGTTGGGGTCGCCCTGGGCGTTGATGCCGCCGAGTTCCGGATTGTTGCGCAGCTGTGGGTCTTCGAAGAGGCTTGGAATGGCGTCGAGACGGAAGCCGGCAACGCCGCGATCGAGCCAGAACTGCATGGCGCCGAACATCGCTTTCTCGACTGCGGGATTGCGCCAGTTGAGGTCGGGCTGCTGCTTGTAGAACTCGTGGTAGTAGAACTGGTGGACGCGCGGGGACCCACTCCCACGCGGAGCCGCCGAAGCCGGAGACCCAGTTGTTGGGCGGGACGCGACCGTCGTGCTCAAAGCGCTTTTGGTAGGCGGTGACGCCGGGGGAGTCGGCAGGGATGCCGTCGTTCCAGACGTACCAGTCGTGCTTGGGGTTGGTGCGGGAGCTGGAGGCGTCGATGAACCACTGGTGCTTGTCGGAGGTGTGGTTGAGCACCATGTCGAGGAGGACGCGGACGTGATGCTTGCTGGCCCTCGGCGATGAGGCGGTCCATGTCGGCGAGGGTGCCGTACTGCGGATCGACGGACTCGTAGTTGGAGATGTCGTAGCCGAAGTCGACCTGCGGCGAGGGATACATGGGGGCGATCCAGATGGCGTCGACGCCGAGCTTCTGGAGGTAGCCGAGGCGCGAGGTGATGCCGTTGAGGTCGCCGATGCCGTCGCCGTTGGAGTCCTGAAGGAGCGCGGGTAGATCTCGTAGACGACGGCGTGCTTCCACCAGGGATCGGCAGAAGCGGTTTGCGTGGACGTGGGCGCGGAGGGCAGACGCGAAGGTGCCGCAGAGAAGGGCGAGAGCTACAGTCGCAATGGCGGCGAAGCGAGAAGGCAGACGCCAGGCGCGCGATGCGGATGCGGACAACGGGTTCATCGAAATGCCTCCAACAAAATCGGCGAGACGATCGGTATCCGCCGCAGGGTTGAGTTTACCCTCTCGCGATTGCGAAGTTGAAGAAGAGCGATTTAGTTGGGATCGGATTCAGCCGGTGTGGGAGTTGGCGGGGCGGGCTGGGGCGCCGCGGGGACAACGATCACCTTGCGTTTGGCGCGCAGATAGGCGACGAGGTCCTTGATCTGCGGGTCGGTGAGGGAGTTGCCGAAGGCGGGCATCGATCATGCCGCCGTCGTGGATCTGGAGACGTGATCTGCGTCTTGTTCATGCGCTTGCGCACGAGTTGGAGGTCGGGACCTTTCTTGCCGCCGACGCCTTCGGGTCCATGGCAATGCGCGCAGCCGCGCTGGGCGAACAACTCCGCGCCGCGTTGCTTTGCGCTTGAACCTGCGGACACGGTGGATAGCGGCTGCGTGACGCGACAGGCCTGTGAGAACGCAGCCCACCACTGCGCAAATAATTGCTGATTGTAAAAACGCTCGCATGAAAAACCTACTTCAGGGTAGGAGAGTTGAGCGAGCTTTGTCCAGACGAGGGTGCTGCTGCGGTCAGAGGAATGGCTGGCTGACGTTTCGTCAGCGCCGCGCTGATCAAGATCATGGACATGCCATGGGACGCTTTCCTGCGCGACCTCAGGATGTTTGCGAAGGTATTCCAGAGCGAAGGTGCTGGCGGTGGGGTCGTCTTTCTCGTCGGCGAAGGCGGCAGCTTCGATGGCGGCCTTATCCTTTATGCCAAGTCGGCGATAGAGAATGGCGAGATTGTAGTGGGCCGCGAGATCGTCGGGATCGATGGATTGAACGTACTCGTACTCCGCGCGCGCGAGCTCGTACTTGTGTTGCTGGTAGAAGGAGAATCCGAGCTCGCGATGGGCATCGCGCGACTGCGGGAACTGAGCAACGACCTTTTGCAGATCGGCGATCGCTTCGTCGACCTTGCCCTGATTGCGTTGGACCAGTGCGAGGTAATAGAGGGCGCGTGCGTTGTCCTTGGCGAGAGAGAAGCGACTTCTCGAGATAGGGGACGGCGTCGTTGTACTTCTCCCACTGGATGTAGGTGATGCCCGATGTTGGTGGGAGCGTCGGCGTAGTCGGGGCGCAGTTGGGCGACGTGCTCGAAGGCGCTCGACGCTGGCCGCATACTGCTGGGCATCGAGAAGCCCGATGCCGTAGTTGTTCCAGCGCATCCACTACAGGATTCTCGCCGGGCAGAGGCTTGGTTGCGGCGTTCGCGCCAACGTTGAGGGTGCGCGTGGTGCTGGCCATCTCGAGGACGGGTTCTGATAGTGCTTGCCCTTGGGCATCTTCATCGCTGCATCGATGAAGTGCTGGTCGAAGCGGCGATAGAGGACGCTCGGCGGTGACGGTGACCGGGCTCGCCGGTGCGCGGCATGGTGAAGGCGTAGCGCACCAGCTGCGAGCGTCCGGACTGGATGGTGTTGTTGAAGGCAACGACGCGGTTGTCCCAGACCTGGTGGAGATCGTTGATGCGTGCCTTGCTTGTTGATGAGGCGATTGGTAAAGCTATGAGCGGCGGGGTCGAGCGCATCGTTGGGCTCGATGAAGCCGCTCTTGGCGAGGACCTTGCCGCTGGCGTTCTTGACGGTGAAGGCGACCCACGACTCGTAGAAGTCGCGCTGCTCGGGAACGTAGGAATGGCCGATCCCCTTGTTCTGGATGCACGACGGAGACGGTGATGCGCTGGCCAGGGTTGAGGGTGAACGGCTCGGTGCCGAGTGGAGCGATGAGCTTCGCCTGGTCTGCCGAGGGCGCGGTCGGGCTCGATCGCGAAGATGTCGACGTTGAGCACGTTGTTCTGCAGGAACTCGGTTACGCGCTTCATCTGCTCATCGAAGTGGTAGTACTGCGGGATGAGGGAATTGGCTGCTGCCCAGCGATGCGACGCGAGCTTTCCGTCCTTTGGCGCCGGAGTCCGGGCAGCGAGGTTAGCTGCTCCTTCTGCATGTGGCAGGTCTGGCAGGTGGAGACGACGGGCTTCTTGTAGAAGGGAAGCGGAGACTGCTGCGAGAAGGAGGAGTTCTGCCACTCGTCATAGACGCGCAAACGCGCGCTGCCACTTGTAGTCGTTGAGCATCGTGGGCAGAGCGGCCTTGTGGCAGGCGGCGCAGAACTCCGGGCGTTGAATAGAACGGCTTCATCACCGCGGCGGAATGGCGGTCGAGGTGGGCGAGGATCTCGGCGTCGGGGACGGGGCCGTGGATGGGCTTGCCGTTTTCGTCGACCATCACGGCGGGCTCCGCCAGCACGTAGCTTCCGGTGCCGTACTTGTTGACGGACTGGATGGAATGGCAGACCATGCAGGTGATGCCGTCCTTGTCGTAGGGGCGCGAGCGCGGGCCGCCATCGGTGAGCGCGCCGGCAGCAAGCGCGATGGGATTGTGGCAGCCTTCGCAGTGGCGCGAAAAGCTGAGACCCTTTTCGTCGTTGAGGAGGTTGACGTTGAAGACGTACCAGGGCGGACGGAACGGAGTTCGAGTGCGCGGACTGGCGCCACTCTGCATGCGCCTCCTGGTGGCAGTGAGCGCAGTACTCCGCGCTGAGGAAGCTCTTGGGGTTGATGAACTCGCCGTTGTCGGTGGTCATGTTCGAGGGGAGAAAGGGATGGCCGGCGACGAAGCGATCGATGTAGTGCTTGCAGCAATCTTCTGGCTGTAGGCGCCTCGTGATGTTGTTGCATTGCTGGAGTCGTTTGGCGCCTGTGCGCAGGCAGGGGAGTCGCCAGCAGGAACGAGGCCATAGCGCGCAGCAGCGATGCCTGCAGATTGCTTGATGGGAGATCAGGCGAAGCAACATTTCGAATCCTCAAGAACTGCGTGGTCGGTAGCTGTGAAAGTCTGATCGAGGCTACAACAGCGAATCAAGCGTTGTCTGCTGGTCGATTGGTAGAGGTCGCGCCTCCATCGAAAGGTGGAGGCGCGACGATGCTCGTTGGCTCAGGGCTTTGGTGGCCGGCATCGGTTTGCCCTGCCCTCTTTGAGGGTGACGATGCGATCGATGCTGCGGGACGTGCGAATTGCTCGACGGCGCCGCTTGGCCAATGGACTTCGAGCGAATCGACCTTGGTGGCGGAGCCGAGGCCGAAGTGGGGGCGCATGTCGGAGGTGGAGGCGAAGCTGCCGCCGGAGAAGATGTCGGCGCGCTGGCGCATGCCATTGGCAGTTGAGATAAAGCGTGGCACCGATGGCGTCCCGGGGCTCTTGGGTCCGCCAATGAGTTTGAACGCGACCCAGTGGTTGGTGTTTGGATCCACATTCTTGAAGAGCGCGGGCACGGAATCCATGTTGTTGATGACGGCATCCATGCGGCCATCGTTGAAGAGATCGCCGACGGCGAGGCCGCGCGAGGGCATGACCTCGGCCAGGCCAGTGCCTTCGACCGCGGGCACTAGTTCGAGATGCTTGCCATCGACGTTGTGGAAGAGGAGCGGCCGTTCGGCCCAGCTGGTTCCCCAGTTGTTGGTGTCGGCGTTGCGATAGACGTGGCCGTTGACTTCGAGCAGGTCTTTCCAGCCGTCGTTGTCGTAGTCGAGGAACGCGGTACCCCAGCCGAGGAAGGGGATGGTCATGTCGGCGATGTGCATGTCGTCACTGACGTCGGTGAAGTTGGCGTCGCCATCGTTGCGGTAGAGGACCTTGTAGTCGTCGGAGAAGTTGGTGTTGAAGATGTCGACCTGGCCGTTGTTGCGGTAGTCTCCGACGGCGATTCCCATGGATGCCGTCTCGCGGCCCTGCGCATTCAGCGCGTAACCGGAGGCGTAGCTCTGGTCGGAAAAGGTGCCGTCGCCGTTGTTGATGTACAGGTAGTTGGGGGTGGAGTCGTTGGCGACCAGGAGATCGACCTTGCCGTCATTATTGACATCGATGAAGACGGAGGAGAGGCCGTAGTAGCCGGGCTTGTCGCTGACGCCGGCCTTCTCGCTGACGTCGGTAAAGGTGCCGTCGCCGTTGTTGTGGAAGAGATGATCGCTCTCGCCGGGCAGGCCGCGCGGGCCGCAGTAGGTGCGCACGCCGCGATAGCTGCAGAAGGTGAGGGGCAGACCGTCGGTATCGGTCAGCTGCGACTTGAGGTCGTAGTGGACGTAGCCGGGCACGAAGAGATCGAGCCTGCCGTCGCCATCGTAGTCGCCCCAGGTGGCGCCGGTGGACCAGTTGCCGAGGGCGACGCCGGCCTTCTCGGCTACGTCGGTGAAGGTGCCGTCGTGGTTGTTGTGGTAGAGCCGATTCTTGCCGAAGTTGGAGACATAGATGTCGGGCCAGCCGTCGTTGTCGTAGTCTCCGATGGCCACGCCGAAGCCCCAGCGATCGTTGCCGACGCCGGCTTTCTCGGTCACGTCGGTGAAGGTGCCGTCGTGATTGTTGTGGAAGAGCGCCGCATGCGGCGGGAGAGCTTTGCCATCGAGCGCGGCCTGGGTGCTGCCGTTCACGAGATAGATATCCAGCCAGCCATCGTTGTCGTAATCCAGCAGGGCGACGCCGGAGCCGATGCTCTCGAGGATGTATTTCTTGTCGGGCGTACCCATGACGTGATGCCACTTGGTCAGGCCTGCCTTGGCGGCGATGTCCTGGAAGACGATAGGGCCGGTCTTGACGGTGCCGCCCTCGGTGATGGGCAGGTGGTTGCGCGTCGGTGACCGGGGGATAGACGCCGGCGGTGCTGGAGCCGCCGTGGGCTGCGGGCTGCGCGCCTTCCTGCGGCTTCTCCTTCTGGGATTCGAGTGGTGTCGTCGTCTGGCTGCGCAGGGGCAGGGAGCAGACAAGGAACGCGACGGAGAGGACGAGGGCAGAGTGAGCGACGACGGAGTGCAGGAGGGCGGAGCGCGTGAAGCGCTTTGCAGCGGCAGGAGTAGATGACATGATGAAGCGGTTAAGTCCTTTCCAAGTCGCGCACTTGCCCCGTGTAGTCGGACAGCGAGCAGCCGCTATCCTACGTTAAGTTGGGGGAAGAATCAGCGTTTTCCAAAATAGCGCGAAAAATCGGCTTCGGGATCAACCATTCGATGGAGGAGTGGCTCTTTCGGCACATTTTTCTGCCGGGCGGCGCGATCATGTCTCCGCGGCGTTCCGGCTGGCAGCCAGGAAGGAACACGTTCAAAATGTGGGGCGTATGGACAAACGGAGTGCGGAGCAGCATGCTGGAAGAAGGATGCAACCGCTCTGGTTCTCTCTGTGTGCACGACCGCTTCGGGCGCTGTTCTGCGTTCTGCTGCTGGCGTGCGCGCTGTTGCAATCCAAGGGGCAAAATCTCAAGTACCTGAGCCAGCAGGCCTGGTCGACGGAAGAGGGACTTCCGCAGAGCAGCGTGCACAGCATCGTGCAGACGCCCGACGGCTATCTTTGGTTGGCGACCGAGGGTGGGCTCGTGCGCTTCGATGGCTTTACGTTCCTGACCTTCGATCGGGGCAATCAGCCTGCGTTTACGAGTGACGATGTCTGTTGCCTGGCGGTGGATCGCAATGGGCTGTGGATTGGCACCGCGGATGGAGTGCTGCGGCTGCAGCAGGGACAGTTTCATCGTTACAGCACCGATGATGGACTTGTGTCTTCTGACCATAGATTCGATTCATGTGACGGGGGAAGGTGCGCTGTTTGTTGAGACCGCAGATGGGTGGTCGCAGTGGGACCAGACGAAGTTCAAGCCACTGCAGCATGCGCCGGGTGAACTGGAGGCGAACGAGGCAGGAACGGTCGCGTTGCCCGAAAATTCATCGTGGAGGTTCTCCTCTACCTTAGTTTCTGACGGAGCCCGCCAGTGGCGCGTCGGCGAGGAGTTGCCGAGCGGACGAGTCCAGACGGTGATGGTGGATCGGGAAGGGCTGGCGTGGGTCGGGATGAATGGCGGGCTGTTCGTGCTCAGCGCGGACAAGCCAGCGGCGACTCCGGTGACGTTGCTTAACGGGAACTCGGTGCTTTCTCTTTTCGAGGACTCGGAAGGCAATCACTGGGTGGGAACTGAGACATCTGGTTTGCATATCCTGCGTCGCCTGGCATTTCGCAGCGAGGCCGCGCTGGCGGACCAGGCAGTCACCAGTGTCGTACAGACGAAGGACGGCTCAATCTGGGTCGGAACGCGGGATGCAGGTCTTCGTCGCGTGCGCACTGATGGGCAGGAAGATCAGATCCCCGAAAGCAAGCTAACAAGCGCCGTGATTCTATGCCTGGCGCCTGAATGGACCGGAGGCCTTTGGGTAGGAACGCCGGACGGTTTGAATTACATCGACGCGAGTGGTTCTGTCCGGCGGATTACCTCGGCGGACGGCCTTCCGGATGACTACATACGCGCTCTGGTTGGGGACAGCGATGGATCGGTGTGGGTCGGAACGCGTCAGGGGCTTGTGCATGTGCAAAGGTTTGGAGAACATTTCAGCATCCAGACGCTGACGACAAGCGATGGTTTGGGCGGAGACCTGATCGGCGCCCTGATGTTCAAGTCAGGTGACCTCTGGGTGGCTACATCGGGAGGCCTGTCGGTTGTTCATAGTGACTCGACGATTCGAAACTATACGGCCGGGGATGGATTGGGCGCGACGATTGTGACGGCGATGGCGGAGGACGGCGGGGGACACCTGTGGGTCGCGGGGAATGATGGCAGCTTGAGTTACTTCACGGGCGAGAGATTTCTGCACGTTGGCAAGTTCGCAGAGGGCGGCGCGGCGCGTGCGGGAAACATCGAAGGGATCACCGCCGACCGGCTGGGATACTTTTGGTTTCGCATGGACAGGGGTATACGCCGCGTTGCGGTGATCGCGCTGACAGGTTGCGTGGGGAAGGATCGCTGCACTTTGCCGAATGACGCGATGGTGCAGTACGGGCCTGCGGATGGCCTGCCGAACGACGAGGTCGTCGCCGGTGAGCCTTCGGTGGGCTGGCTGACGACGCATGGAGAGATCTGGTTCCCGACGCGAGGCGGTGTGGCGATTGTGGATTCGGAACACCTCCCCGCAAACGCGTTTGTGCCGCCCATCGTTCTGCAGAGGTTTTCCGTGGATGATATCTCTGAGCCGATTGGAGCGAATTCGATCAAGATTCCATTCGGACATGCGCGCTTCACCATGGAGTACGCGGGGCTCAGTTTTACGGCGCCGACGGAGGTCCGATATCGTTTTCGGCTGGATGGGTTTGATAAGAACTGGACCGATGCTGGCAATCGCCGTTCCGCCACCTATACCAATCTCACTCCTGGTCGCTACCTATTTCATGTCGAAGCCAGGACGAAGGATGGCGCGTGGAATCGAGCAGGTGCGGAGCTGCGCTTCCGTATCGTGCCGCCGATTTACCGCAGGTGGTGGTTTCTTCTGCTTACCCTGATCCTGCTTCTGGCTTTGGTGGCCGGGATTTATCTGCTCCGATTGCGCCGGCTGGAGCGAGAGTTCGACGCCGTCCTAGCGGAGCGAAACCGCATGGCGCGAGAGATTCATGACACGCTGACACAGGACTTTGTGGGTGCGTCGCTGCAGCTTGACCTGATTACGCAGCATTTGAATCGCGGCAAGTTTGAGCTTGCGCTTGAGCAGGTGAAGCGTACTCGCCAGTTGGTGACGGAGGGTCTGGAGGAGGCGCGCCGGAGTATCTGGGAGATGCGCGTGAACAATTCGCAGGACAGCCTGCCCACCCGGCTGAGCAAGATTGTGCAACGCGATACGTTCAGCTCTATCCATCCACGTCTGCATGTTGGCGGAGCGTATCGAGTGGTCGATCCGAAGGTGGAACGGGAGCTCCTCCGCATTGCGCAGGAGGCGCTTTCGAACGTGCTGCATCACGCGCAGTCGGCGGAGACGTCGGTTGAGCTGCATTACTCCAGTGATATGCTGATGCTCACAATTGAAGATAAGGGCATAGGGTTTCGAGTGAACGAAGCATCCGGTAAAACAGGACATTATGGGCTGTTGGGCATGAAGGAACGGGCAGCCACGATCGATGGCACGCTTGAGGTTACAAGCGAGCCCGGACGGGGAACCAAGGTCACGTTGCGCGTGCCCATAGCCGAAGCGGCGAGGTAGAGATGGCAGAAAAAATTCGCATCATGCTGGTGGAGGACCACCAGGTCGTTCGACAGGGATTGGTTGCGCTGCTTTCGACGATGGAGGATCTCGAGATTGTTGGATCCGTCGGCGACGGGCTGGAAGCGATCGAAACATTCCGCAAGGTCGAGCCTGACGTCACGTTGATTGATCTGCAACTGCCGAAGCTCGGTGGGGCTGACACCATCAAGCGGATCCGGACTGAATATCCGCAGGCTCGGTTCATTGTGCTTACGACGTTCGATGGTGACGAGGATATTTATCGAGCGCTCCAGGCCGGGGCGCGGGCTTATCTGCTCAAGGGTATGCCGCTCGATGAGTTGGTGACGACAATTCATGCGGTGCACAGCGGCAAACTGCACATTCCTTCGGCGGTTGCGGAGAAGCTGGCAGAGCGTCTCAGCGGGCAGGAATTGACGCCGAGAGAGCTGAGTGTTCTTGAACGAATTGTTGCGGGGCGAGCGAACAAGGAGATCTCCGCTGACCTTTCGATTTCAGAGGCGACGGTGAAGACCCACATCAACAGCATGCTCGGCAAGCTGGGCGTCGCAGACCGAACTCACGCCGCTACGGTGGCGATTCAGCGTGGATTGGTGAGCCACCGATGAAGCTCACGCGCAGGGAGGTGCTGCTGGCGGCGATCCTCTGCGCAGTATCAGCGCCATTGATCGGGCAGGGAAGCGGAGTCGCCTCGAAGCGAGACTGGCGGGCCGCGACTTCGGCGGAGCTCGAGGCAGCTTTGCCAGCGCGTGCTCTGGTGGAGAAAGAACGTATCGAGACGGAGATGCGTTCGGCGAGCGGTGTAATTGATTCGCGCGGCCGGGTGATAGCGGCGGTGGTGTTGATTACCGCTGGCTATGCGGCGAATGGCAAGTACTACTACTACTTCCTCGTGCAGAGTCCGATACGGATCGGCAGCAACATCGATCTTGCTCCGGGATCGTATGCGATTGGGTGGACACGAGGGAACGACGGTCTGCTGGTGCACATTTATGAGGCGGAGACGGGTATTGAACGCGGCACAATTACAGCTCACCCGCTCAGCCAGCCGCTGCCCGTCGTGTCCATTAAGATCTGGCCGCCGTCAGAGCGCAGCATCATCCAAATTGGCCGCTTCGTTCTGCCTTACTCGCTGGGTGATTGAGCCTCAGGGCCGAATGCCTTTGCTTCTATAAGTCGCAGGCGCGCCGGTGTGTGCGGGTTTTCGAAGATGATGCGAAGCTGTTGCGCGCGCAGTGGCGGAAAGCTGATCCGATTTTCTCCATTGGCGATGGGTGTCTCTGGAGCACGTGCCTGCATCGGAACATTCTTCCAGCCATCGTTGCTTCGATACTGCAACTGGAAGGACGAAGGCGCCTGATAGCGTTCACCGTCGGCGAAGAAATATAGCTCGACGGAGCCGAGTGTCTGCGGCTCTCTTAGATCGATTTGATACCAGCTCATTGCGGAGGAGTCGGCGGCGGAAGGCGACCATCCGTTGGACATCTCCGGGAAGAACCACATCCGGCCGTCGATGGCCTGCTCTACCGGAGCAGCTGCATCGGCTGACGACGCGCTGGCGAGCGGCCCAAAAGGGAAGCCGGGGTTCACTGCGAGATCGATTCTGTGCGCAGCATGCTGGGTAGCTTGCAGAGTGTTGGCGCGCGTGATTCGCGGCAGGGTCACATGTGTGGGTACGAGCGGGCCAGGTCCGGAGATGCGCCGATGGTCGACGAAGATTGAAAGTCCGCTGCCGATGTGGTAGCGGCTGCCATCTGCATCGTAGAAGATGCTGATGGCGTGATGGTGATACGCGAGTTCTTGCAGCGCGAAGTAACGGATGCGATCATCTTTGCCGGCCTGCGTAGGAATTAGCGGATGAATCTCCAGAACATCGTCCGAGCGGGGTCGAATGCCGATCAGGCCGCTTAGAACCAGATCGATGTAGGTGGAATGAAAGTAATGATGCGATCGAGGGAGGCCCACGATCGGGGCGCCGGTGTCGGGGTTGTAATCTTCTTCGATGTCTGGGGTTCCCGAAGATAGATAATGCTGATGCGTATACTGGCGCAGCAGGCGGAGGTAGTCTGCTGCGCTGACGTCTGCGGAGGGATAGTCGTCCAAAAAATTGGCGAGGCCAGTGATTGCCTGCGACGTTTGGAATGGCCACGAGGGGCCGTTCCACTGGCACTCGGGTCGGCCGGTTGCCTGATCGTACCGGTATTGAGTCAGGTATCGCGGATATGATGGCTCGACGGTTCTCAGACCGTGAGAGCCAGCGAGTTGGTCGGGTGAAAGAAGATGCGACCATGCTTGGGCGTAGAGTTTGGACGCGGATGAATCATCGTGTGGAGGGACCTCGAACGTCCATGGAACGTACCCGACGAGTTCGCGTCCACGAATGAAATCGCCGGCGGTCACATAGGGCGTGGACCGCTGGTAGCGGTCGGTGAAGTGTGTGAGCTCGGGGTTCCATAACTGCGCGAGCATTGCGGCGCGAAGACGTTCCGCGCGTGCGCGATATTCCGTGGCGACGTCGGGCTGGTGCGCCTCGGTTGCAATTTGTGCGATGGCCATCGCATTCGCGTATTGATAGCTATTGATCGAAGGGCGATAGGCGAAACCGCCGGTGAAGCCATTGTGATTCTGGTCTTTGCTGGGCTGGTCGGTGAAACCGGCGCCGGACGCGTCGATCGATGCGATGGTGTACTCGGTTGCGTCGAGCAGCGGCTCAATCCAGTACAGATTGCGTGCGCGGTCGAAGTGGTCGTCCCACGCGTTGTAGATGTACTGCATGGTGTCGAGATGCCGCAACGCCGGACCAGGATCGCCGGTAACGAGAGTAGTGGCTTCCGTGGCGGCCGCGATGGACTCAGAAAAATGCCGGTCGTTGGCTCCGCCGGTATAAAGGTGATCGATCAAATCATCGACGACGGTTGGATCTCTCATCCAGCGCGCCTCCATGAGGTGAAATGAAGCCGAGTCGTTCAGGTCCGTGTAAGGCTGGCGAGCCCACGGGACGTTGTCGAGAAATTCGAGGACGGTTGTGCCTTGGGGCCCGATCTCTCGAATGTGAGAACGCAACAGCTTCCAGCGGTAGAAGTAGATCTGTTGGATCTCCGGATCGTCGATTTCGAGGAAAGGGATGTTGGTAAGGTACCAAGGCGCGTCTGCTCCGAAGTATTGCTTGGCCATCGCATCGCGTGGGAGTGCCGGCTCCTTGATTGCGGACTTCTGCGCGAGGAGCGGGGCGGTCGACACAGCTAGCAGAAGTGCGGCGCCAAGGCGTGCAAGCTTTCGCAGTATGCCCGTCGCAGGCACGAAGGATGCCTCCCAACGCGATGGGATGATCACGGCTTCGGCGATGTCGTCGCCGGTTCATCGACCTTGAGAATCTGGTCTGCGCGAACGTTGCGCAACGTCTGTACTATGCCACTCGGCCAGCGAATCTCGATCGATTGCGCGGCCATTGCAGCGCCTAGTCCGAAGTGGGCGCGCTTGTCACTGGCTGAAAGATAGCTGCCGCCCGTGGTCACCGTAACCCACTGCGAGCCCATGGCGGTCGTCAGTTTGACGACAGCTCCAATGCCGTCACGATTGCTCTTGTGCCCGACCAGTGACAGGGTGAGCCAGTGGTTGTTGGTCTTGGTCTCGTTGCGCAGAACGTATGCCGGGCCGCCATTGGTGGTAATTACAGCGTCGACGCGACCGTCGTTGTCGATATCTCCGATGGCTAAGCCGCGCCCAACCCACCGCTCATCGAAGACTCTTCCCGATTGCGATGAAACGTCGACGAAGCCTTTGCCGGTGTTGTATGCGAGCAGCGGAGGTTCCTTGTAATGCAGCTGGGGGTAGTTCAGCTCAACGGTATCGAGGTCATGACCTTGTGCGACGAGTAGGTCCTTGCGGCCATCGTTGTCGTAGTCGAAGAACTTGATGCCCCAGCCGGAGTGCAGCAGCGTCATTCCGCCGATACCGGTCACATAGCTGTCATAGGAGAAGCTGCCGTCTCCATTGTTGTGATAGAGGGCGTACTTCTGGTTGGCAAGATTAGTGATGATGAGGTCGGGCAGCCCGTCGTTGTCATAGTCCTGCAAATCTATGCCCATGCCTGCATAGGTGCGACCATCGCCGTCCACTGCGATCTCCGCGGGCATACCAAGTTCTTCGAAGGTGCCGTCCCCTTTGTTGCGATAGAGGTACTCGACCATGGAATCGTTAGCGATAGCAACGTCAACCTTGCCATCTCCATCGAAGTCACCGATGGATACGCCCAGGCCCTTACCGGGCCGGTCCATGTGAATTTTCGCGGCGACCTCGGTGAAGTGACCGTTTCCGTCGTTGTGATAGATCAGCGGCGTGATCGGCTCAAAGACGTCAGGATGACAGTAGGAGCGGTGACCTGGCAGGTGTTCGCCACACCAGACGTCGTCAAAATCCCACTTCACATAGCGCAACACGACCAGATCGAGAAGGCCATCGTTATCCAGGTCCACCCAAGTTGCAGAGGTGGACCATCCGCTGCCACCCGTGCCGGAGCTTTGCGTGACGTCCGTGAATGTTCCGTTCCCGTTGTTGTGATAGAGATGATTGCCGCCATACCCCGTGACATAAAGATCGTCGTATCCGTCGTTGTCGTAGTCGCCGACGGCTACGCCCATGTCGTATCCGACGCCCTGAAGGCCGGCCTTTTCGGTGACATCTTCAAAGGTCCCATCGGGCTTCTGATGGTAGAGCCGATTCCAGTATTTCGGACCAGTCTTCTGCGGAATTTTTCCCTTTGGCGTTGGGTCGCTCAGAGGCGCTCCGTTGGCGAAGAAGATGTCGAGGCGGCCATCGTTGTCGTAGTCGAAGAGCGCGACACCCGATCCCATGGTTTCGATCAGATATTTCTTGTCGGTGTGCGAGGCTTGCCCGACGAAGTCGATATGACTTTCTTGGGTGATATCGACGAAGTTGCCGGGCACGACCTTTGGAGTTTCTGTCGTGGCAGACGGTGACGCCGCAGCGCGGTGTGCAGCAAGCTGCGCGCCGGCGGCTACAGCAAGGGAGACGCTCATGAGGCACAGACAGAGAGCGAATCGCAGGGTCGCACGCGTCTTGGGCAATAGAAGCTTCACTTCTGGAAAGGCTCTCCCTTTCCCTCGACGAGAGTTACGATCTGGTCTACATGAGAGACTGAGAAACGCTCACGAGCACCGCTGGGCCAGTGGACTTCCACTGCATCGATCACTGTCGCGTCGCCAAGGCCGAAGTGTACGCGCGGGTCGTTTGTGGATTCGTAGCTGCCGCCTGACACAACATCTCCCCGCTGCCTGATCTTATTCGCTGTCAGATAGACGGTCGCTCCCACCGCATCGCGAGGGCTCTTCGGGCCACCGGTCAATTTGAATTCGATCCAATGGTTCTTGTCTGGGGATACGTTGCGGAGCAGCGCCGGAACACCATCGAGCGCGTTGATGACAATGTCGAGCTTGCCGTCATTGAAAAGGTCCCCGACCGCCAGGCCACGACCGACATAAGTATTCGCGAGCGCGGAGCCCTCCACCGCAGGCATCAGGTCGAACTTTTTTCCGCCGACATTGTGGAATAGCAAGGGCCGCTGCGCCCAACTCGTGCCCCATGGCACCTGGTCGACGGCCGGATAGACATGCCCATTCGCGATGATAATGTCCTTCCAGCCGTCGTTGTCGTAATCAAAGAAGGCTGTGCCCCAGCCCAGGAAAGGGATCGTCGGCTCGGCTATTTCCATCTGGTAGCTGACGTCGGTGAAGTTTGCATCGCCGTCATTCCGGTAGAGCGGGTTGTAATCGTCAGAGAAGACCGTGTTGTAGATATCGATGAGGCCATTGTTGCGATAGTCGCCGGTCGCCACTCCCATGGAGGCGGTCTCGCGACCATTTTCGTTCAGAGCATAGCCTGAGGCGTAGCTGTCGTCGTCGAAGGTCCCATCGCCTTTGTTGATATAGAGATAGTTTGGCGTCGAGTCGTTGGTCACCAGGAGGTCCGGTTTGCCATCGTTGTTCACATCGATGAATACCGACGACATGCCATAGTAGCCATTTTTGTCTGAGACGCCCGCTTTCACGCTGACGTCAGTAAACGTTCCATCACCGTTGTTTCGGAAGAGATGGTCGGACTCTCCCTTCAGTCCGCGCGGGCCACACATGACATCGACGCCGCGGAATTGGCATTGGCTGAAATTGACTGCTTTGGTTCCGGGGGCTGGCGGATTGGCCAGATCATAGTGCAGGTAGCCGGGCACGAAGAGATCCAGCCTGCCGTCGCCGTCGTAGTCACCCCAGGTTGCGCCCGTCGACCAGTTGCCGAGCGCGACACCGGCCTTCTCGGCTACGTCGGTAAATGTGCCGTCGTGGTTGTTATGGTAAAGCCGATTTTTGCCGAAGTTGGAGACGTAGATGTCCGGCCAACCGTCGTTGTCAAAGTCGGCGATGGCCACGCCTGTTCCCCAACGATCGTTCGTGACACCGGCTTTCTCCGCAACGTTGGTGAAGGTGCCATCGTGATTGTTGTGGAAGAGAGCGGCTTTGGGCGGTGTCGTCTTGCCGGACATTGCGTCATAGGTCGATCCATTGACCAGGTAAATATCCAGCCATCCATCGTTGTCATAGTCGAGAAGACCGACGCCGGAGCCATTGGTTTCAATGATGAATTGCTTCTCTGGAGTGCCCATCACGTGCTTCCAGGTTGTGAGCCCCGCCTGGCGCGCGATGTCCTCGAAGAGTACGGGGCCGGTTTTGCTAAAACCACCAGCGGTGATGGGCCGATGTTCCGCGTCGAAGACGGCAGCGTGAGCGCCACCTGTATTGGACCCGCCCATCGTTGATACGGGGGGAAGCTGACTGGAGTGTGTGGACTGTGCGCCATGGGTTTGCGCAACCGGTGCAGGGGTCTGCGCCAGGCTATGGTCCGCAGCAGACAGCATGAGCGAGAGAAGCAGGGCAATGCAAAGGCAGAGGGTTTGCAGCGGCGCACGCCTGGTCGGAATTGGGATCACACGTTTCAAGAAAGAGGAAAAAACCACCGCAGATCTCATCCAACCCTGCCCATGCGTTTCCCAACGATAATCGCTTAAGTAAACAATTTCTACCAGATTCCACACTCCAGGGCGAACGACTCTATAATCCAGTCTGACCGCCTCCTGTCGGCTCAGCGATCCAGGCTCATTCTTCGTCAGTTGAGATGCCACAAGGGAATTGGCACTTGAACCATTTCAGCAGCTCCGCTCCTTTGAATCGTCGGCTTCGGATCGCCAGTGCGTGGATAGCTCTCAGCCTTGCGTTGTGCTGCGCGCATCGGGTTGATTCACAAATTCCAGATACCCCGGTTCCGCAGGCCGAAGCGGCAGCAAGCACGTTGCAGGCGATTCAAAAGCGAATGGACTCAGGGGAGTTTAAGCAGGCAGCCTCAGACCTGAGTTCTTTTCTCAAGATTGATCAAAACTCCGCGCAGGCGCACACCATGCTGGCCTACTGCATGTTGCGGATGGACGATCCGAAAGGCTCCCTGGCTGAGTACACGCGATCTGCCGCATTGGCGCGCCCTGACTCAACGGATCTTCAGAACGTCGCCAAAGATTATGCGTTGCTGAACGATCTTCCTGACGCCGATCACTGGATGACGCTTGCCGTGCGAATGGATCCAAAGGATGCGGAGGCATGGTATGGGCTTGGTCGCATTCGTTACACGCAGCAGCGCTTTCAGGAGGCAGCCGACTGCTTTGAGCGTGCGCTGGTTCTCGATCCGCGCAGCGTCAAAGCGGAAAATAACCTGGGCTTGTCGTATGAAGGACTCAACCGTACCGACGACGCGACCGCTGCGTATCGGAATGCAATCAAGTGGCAACAGGGGAGTGCGCATCCTAGCGAGCAGCCATTGCTCAACCTTGGCATTGTGCTGTTGCATCAGGGCAGGGTTGCGGAAGCGGAGCAGCTCTTAACCCAGGCTGCGGCCATCGCACCCCGTGATCCCAATATTCGAGAGCAACTAGGGCATCTTTATCTACAGACAAACGAGCTTCCGAAGGCACAGTCGCAGTTCGAACAGGCGATCGCCCTCAGCCCCAAAAACCCGGCCCTGCACTTCCTTCTGGGAAGGGTTTACCGGGCCGAGGGTGACAATGAGAAAGCGAAGGCAGAATTCGCGCGTTCGGAGGCTTTGAGTGGATATCGCTCGACGCCGGACACAAATTAATTCCGGATCTCTGGCAAACATAGGTACATACGGCTTATAAATCGTGATTCCTCAATCAGGTTGGTAGCAGGTTCAACCTTTCGATTGATTTCTTCTTGACAGCGTTCTTTGCGGTGGGATATTCTTCGCGTCGATTTCAAGGCTCTGAATTATGTGTAGTTGAGAAAACGCTTCCTCAAAACTTTCTCAGATTTCCAGGCTTCACGTTTGGACAGATTCGATGGGTCGGTACTTGCTTTTCAATCTCATGCTGTTGAGGAGTTGGCGCACGACCAGGTCGCAGAGATTTCTATTTGCAGTTCGTACCATTTCAGGAGCGCTTAATGAACAGTTTTAGAAGAATCTGCAGTCTGATCTTCGCGGTCGTCTTCGCAACATCCGCAGCCTTTGCTCAATCCAGCCACGGTTCCATGGCCGGTACGGTCACGGATCCGACGGGTGCTGTCATTCCTGGAGCTAAGGTGCTTGTCACCGAACAGGCCACCGGGACTAAGAGCGAGACTGTATCCACCTCGTCTGGAGACTACAGATTCAACGAGCTTCCGGTAGGAAGCTACACCGTGGTTACGACGGCTCCAGGTTTCTCGACTGCAACGGCAACGGGCGTCCAGGTAACGGTCAACAGCACTGCATCGCTCAACGTGAAACTCGCCGTGGGTTCGCAGACTGAGAACGTCACGGTTGACGCCAGCGGCTTGCGTCTTGAGACAGAGAGCTCCGATGTGGGCGGCACCGTGTCGAATAAGCAGGTAGAGGATCTGCCTCTGTCCCTGGCCAACGGCGTCGGCGGCCTGCGCTCTCCAGAAACGTTCGTGTTCCTGTTGCCCGGTACAACGGGTCCAGGTACCGGTACGACCGGCAACACGGGCAACGGCGTGTTCTTCTCCCGCTTGAGCGGTGGCCAGGCCTATGGCGCTGAAGTACTTCTCGATGGAGCAAGCATTCAACGCAGCGAAAACGGCTCATCTTTTGACGAGACGTCGCCCTCCATTGAAGCTCTCCAGGAGTTCAAGGTGACCACGTCCGTGCCCTCCGCTGAGTTTGGCCGCACCACGGCTGGTATCGAGAGCTTTTCGACGAAGTCTGGCACCAACACTTTTCACGGATCGGGCTATGCCATCGTGAAGAACAGGGTATTCGATGCCAACACCTGGTTCAATAATGGCTATAAGGCAACAACGTGTATTGGCGAATCCGAGATTCAATGCCAGTACAGCAAGGGTCAGGACAGCAAGTACGATTACGGCGGGGTGTTTGACGGGCCGGTATGGATTCCGCATCTGTACAACGGCAGGAACCGCACCTTCTTCCTGTTTGCATGGGAGAAGTACCAACTTCACTTGGGAGGTCCTCAGGTTTCGACCCTCCCAACGGTGGCTGAACGTGGAGGAAATTTCACCGACGTTCTCGGCGGACCGGTCCCGGGTGGTACAACCGTCCCGGGTCTTCCGTATCCCGTCCTGGTCAATCCATGCACCGGTCAGCCCGTCTTGTATAACCAGATCTTTGATCCGACGACGAGTGTTCAAAATAGCTTCGGCGTGTTCTGCCGCCAACCGTTGCTGAACAACACAGTGCCGGCTGGGTACTTCAGTTCTGTGGCGCAGAAATTGATCGCCGGGTTACCAAATCCGAACCAGACCCCGTTGTCTACCGACGTATTCGGTTATACCGGCAACTATTCGCAATCCGCTGTTGCGCCGAATACGAACACGACCTACAGCATCCGTATCGATCAGAACATCGGGGATAAGAACAAGGTCTTTGGCTCGTATAACACTCGCCAGAATTTCAAATTGACGGGAGCTCCTAACCTTCCCGAGCCGTTCAACAGCAATGGATACGTTCAGACGTTTACCACGCATTACGCCCGTGCTGGTTGGGACTACATGTTCACCCCGACGCTGCAGAACCATGTGAATCTCGGGTATAACCGCACCAACAGTGTCAACCTCGGGGCAACGCTTGGGAGCAAGTTGACCGCATCCTCAGCTGGCCTTGTGAATGATTACTCGACCTTCTACCCCGTGATCGTATTCCCCAGTCCCGATCAACCGACTACCTGGGGTCAGCAGCAGAACGGAGACAATATCGATAACGGTGTTCGCGTCAACGATATCGTCAGCTGGGAGAAGGGCCGGAACAGCATAAGGATCGGCATCGACTGGCGCCACCAGCAATATTCTGTCATCCAGTACAACCAGGACACCCTGAATTTCTACCGCGACCAGTCGGCCGGTGTCAGCAATAGCTGCTGCGGGTCTGGTAATCCGTTCGCCAGCTACCTCATGGGTGAAGTCGGTAACGGCAGCCAGGCTGTCTTCAACGACCATCCACGATGGAACTCGTGGTACATCGCTGGCTTCTTTGAAGATGACATGAAGTTTGGCCCCAACCTTACGGTAAATCTTGGCGTTCGCTACGACGTCGATGTTCCGCGTAAAGAGGCTCTCAATCGTACGTCGGAGCTGAGCCTCACGGCGCCGGATGCCGCCGCTGGCGGGCTTCCCGGTGCGCTGGTATTCGGAACCAACTGCAATTGCAATACGGAGTGGGCCGACACCTGGAAGAAGGACTTCGCGCCGCGCGTTGGCTTTGCCTACGTCCTGCCCGGGACCAACAACAAGCTGGTGCTTCGTGGTGGCGCCGCAATTATCTACGGCCCGCTTCAGTACAACGACTTTGGCGGCTCGATGGCCTTTGGGTACAACCAGAATCGCGACTTCTACCAAGGGCAAAACCCGGCGGGTAATACTGGTGGAGCGTTCACTCCGGCGTTCCGTCTTGATTCCACGTCCCCTGCAGATCCGACTAACCCCAACATCGGCTATCCGGACGTCAGCTATGCTCCAAGCACGGATCCAACGCAGCTTACCGCCCCGAATGGTCCTGGAAGCTTCGACGCTGTGGGCGGCGAAGTGATTCAGCCAAGGGACGGCAGGCCTTCGATGACCACCAGTTGGAGCCTACAGATACAGAATCAGTTAGCGCAGGATTTGATTCTGACCGTTGGTTACCTTGGGCAGGTCTCGCAAAACCTGCGGTCTGGCGATCTCTCCAACATCAACAATATCGATACGAAGTATTTCGCCGAGGGTGACCTCCTGAGTAACTCCAAATACTTCATTCCGCTTGGTGGTTCGAATTCGGGAGTGAATGCCCCGTACGCGAACTTCACAGGTGAAGTGGGACAGGCACTTCGCCCCTTCCCGCAATACGATTACATCCAGGGCGACTGCTGCCTGGAAAACCTTGGTCACTCGACGTACGAAGCGATGATCGTATCCCTGGCCCGGCGCTTCCGCAATGGGTTCAACCTCCAGGCGTCGTATACCTGGGGGAAGGTCCTGACCGACGCGGATTCGACGATTCCGTTCAGCTATGTTTCGGGCAACCAGTTGGAGCAGGCCGAAGGCTCCAGCAACCTGAAGCTCGATAAGGCAGTCAGTGCTCAGAATACGCCGCAACAATTCTCACTTAGCTATCTCTATCAACTGCCGTTTGGTAAGGGCAGGCGGTGGGTCAACCATAATACAGTGCTGGACATCCTGATTGGGGGCTGGCAGGTAGGCGCTATCCAGCGCTATCAGAGCGGCCAGCCCATCGGCTTCGGTTGCGCCACTGGAATTCCTTACTACCAGAACTGCATTACGTATGACGCTGGTCCGGCATCTCTAGCTGGTACAAGCTTCGCGAGTGCTGCCTACAAGCAGAACAAGAACGGCCCGAGCTTCTTCAACGGGGAGTCCTGGTTCAAGCCGGCATACCGCGCTCCCGGAACGAATGGTACAGGCGATGCGGGTATTCCAATGTCGCAGGCAGCCTTCGTCGACCAGAACCGTGAGGGCGCGGGCTGGACACGTCCTTACACAACTGATTGTGGAGACCAGCCGGCAGGCAACTACTGCTCATCGTATCCGTTCACCCTTGGCAACCTGCGTCGTGAGACCGAAGCGATCACGGGCCCGGTTTACAAGGCAGAAGATGTCAGCGTGATCAAAAACTTCCCCATCAAGGGAAGGGTGGCGTTCCAGCTGAAGGGTGAAGCATTCGACGTCTTCAACCGGCATCGTATGGGATTGCCAGACCTGCAGCCGGGCGATTCGACGTCGGCCACCGGATTCGGTATACCCACCTACACGGATTACGGTCCGAGAAACATGCAGGTCACGGGAAAGATCACCTTCTAACTTCCCTGTCGAGCTGCTGTTCCTGAGAGCGAAAGGCCAAGCGAAAGCTTGGCCTTTCGCCACTCCCGACATTCTTGAGTTGCTCGCCGGATGCGCAGGTCGTTAGAATCGGGCTCGTAGGAGCTATGTTGCTAGCAGCTTTTTTTGTGATCGCAGTGGTGGCGGCTGGCCAATCGACTCCGGCGGCTCCGCAGCAGGATCGCCTGCTGCAGGCTCAGCACCTTCAATCTCTCGGAAACAATGATCAGGCCCGCGATCTGTACGAACAGATCCTGCAAGCGGATCCGTCCAATGCGGACGCGAGGGAAGGAATGTCGTCCACAACCGAACGCCTCGCTCTGAATGCTCGTGCTGCAGGCCATATGGACGATGCTCTCGCTGATTTGCTGCGGGCTCAGAAGATCGAGCCGAATGACGCGCGCGTACTTTACGACCTCGCCATCCTCGAAGATGAAATGCACTTGTACAGGGATGCGGATAAGGTAGCTCGACCAGCTCGTTTCCATTTCGCCGGACGAGCCCAACATTCTCTATGCACGTGCGCGGATTAAGTTCGACCTCGGTCAACTCGACGCCGCGTTACCGGCCATGCAAGCCTACCTCAAGGTACGGCCGCTGGATGCTTCGGCCCACTATGGTTTAGGGAGAATCTACCAGTTGCAGGTG
This sequence comes from uncultured Acidobacteriaceae bacterium, assembly GCA_963821165.1. GTDB lineage: Bacteria > Acidobacteriota > Terriglobia > Terriglobales > Acidobacteriaceae > Granulicella. The sequence continues at coordinate 434,427 of CAWGCQ010000001.1, read as the reverse complement.
CAGTTCGACAAAGCACGCGCAGAATTTCAGCAGTCGATCACCATTCAGCCGCAGCAGAGTGAGGCCTATTATCAATTGGGCCAGACGGATCTTGATCAGGATGAGTACAAAGAGGCCATCGAGCTCTTTCACAAGACACTTGAACGCGATCCGCAACACGGCGGCGCGCTGACCGGGCTTGGTATCGCCTACTTCAAACAAAAGCAGTACGACGATGCAGAGCAGTGGCTGACGAAGGCAACTCAAGCCGCGCCCGACTATCAACCGGCACACTACTACCTGGGGCTTACGCTGGCTCGTCTGAACAAAGCGGACGATTCGCGCCGCGAACTCCAGACCGCAGCGGCTCTGGCGGATAAAGAGAACAAGCAGTCCTCGTCCCGCCTGCAGTTGATGGAGCTCAACGGTCAACCATGATCCTTCCAATGTTCGAGGCTCAATCAAGATGCTGAATTTCCGCCACCGCCTGCATGTGCTCCGCGGCCCAATCATCACTGCATTGCTGCTGCTCGCCGGCAGCTTGCCAGTATTCGCGCAAGTCGCGGATCCCGTGGGTCGCTGGATGAATGAGGGCGCAACCGCCCTGCGGCAAGGAAACATTCCGGAAGCCGAGCAGGATTTTCAGCATGTCATAACGGCTTCCCCTCGTCATGCGGACGCGTATCTCGGCCTGGGAATGTCTCAACTCCGCGAGGGCAAGCTGGATGCGGCGGTGCAGTCGCTCGCAAAGGCAAGTGAGCTGAATCCGAGCATTCTCAACGCTCACATGTTCCGCGGAATTGCGCTCTTCCAGATGAACTCGATCGAGCCTGCGATCGATCAGCTCAAGGAGGAGATTAAGCTTCAGCCGAAAGATGCCGAGGCTCTCACATGGCTCGGCATCATCGAGATCCAGGCAGGGAAGCCCGAGGACGCGTGCGGGCCTTTGGATGCTGCAGCCCAGCTCACTCCCGAAGATCAGAACGTCCTCTTCTACCAGGTGCGCGCGCACACTCTTGCCGCGCAGCAGGCCTTCCGCACTCTCTACAAGATCAACCCTGACTCTTGGTACGTTCACCGTGCGCAGGCGGAGATAGATGCAGAGGCCCATCAGCCTGACAAGGCCATAGAGGAATACAAGGCAGCGATCAAGGCAAAGCCCGGCGATCCCGATCTCTACGAAGCCCTTGCCGACGAAGAGCAAGAGGTGGGCCATCCTCTCGAAGCGACCAGTGACTATCAGACGGAGCTGACGCTTCATCCCAACGACCCGATCGCGCTCTTCAATCTCGGCAAGATTCAGGTAGAGACTGGCGATCCAGCTCAAGGAGTCGCATATCTGCGCCGGGCCGTTGAAGCGCATGCGGCGCCGGCGCCCACGGACTTTTATCTCGGCCTCGGGCTCTCCAAGCTCGGACAGAACGAAGAGGCCGCCACCTGGCTTGAACGCGCTCTCACCAACTCTCCCTCCCAGTTCATCCTGCAGAGCGATTACTACGAGTTGGTCCGGGTATATCAAAAGCTTGGCCGCAAGGACGATTCGCAGCGCGCTCTGGAAGAACTGAAGAAGTTGAAAGCTCAATCGTCCCCAGGTGGCCAACCATAGCGGGTGATCGCGTGAAGCTGCAGATTTTTCATTGACAATCCAGCCAAGGAAAAAGTATCGTTCAGAGCGGTAAACGTTTGCTGAAAACTGTGTACCTTTGCCTTGCAGGCCGAGCTCTGCTTCCCCCGGATTCTGCCTAAAAACTATCCCCTTATCACTCTCCATGGAGGAAGAGTCATGCTCATCTCGCCCCGGCCGCTATGTCCTCGAGTTCTGCTCCCGGCCCTTGGTCTCGCGTTCGTCGCCGGCGTGCTCCTTTCGGGATGCGGTGGCGGTGGGGGAGGGTCGACTGGCGGCGGCGGAGGCGGTACAACCACGACCCCGGATATGGGTGTGCTCGGGTCCATCAGCGACGCGTATGGTTTCACCCTAAAAAATGCCAGCAGCGGCCTTGTCCTCGGCATTGCGAACCAAAGCCAGGTCGCTGGCACATTTCTCGCACAGGAGACCGACAACGGAGCCGCGACAACCGACGACATGTGGCATGCGATGCCGATGGGCACCAATCAATTGGAATATAACGTAGAAAACCTCCTCACCCACCAGGTGATGGGAATCTCCGGCGCGTCCACCGCTACAGGCGCGAGCGCCTTGCAATATGCTGACAACGGCACCAACGACCACCTTTGGGAGTTCTATCTCCTCACCGATGGCAACTATCTGATCAAGAATGTGAACAGCGGCTATTACCTCGAAGACAGCAACTCCGGAACTACCTCGTCTGCCGTGATCGATCAGAATGCGCGCGCGACCACCGGCACCGGTTGCTCGTGCCAGGAATGGACGCTTGCAGTCTCCACCACGCCCGCGTATCCCGCGCCGCGCACTGTCACCGGCACGGGAATTTTTGTTCATGACCCCTACATGCTGAAAGATCCCAGCGGGACCTACTGGCTATATGGGACGCACCAGACGCTGGCGTACTCAACGGACCTGACAACGTTTACTTATACAACCCTAACCACCCCGGATGGAGCCTGCAACGCGACGCAAGGTGGCGCCTGGATCGCGGTCGACCAGCACTGCCCCATCATCGGTCCAGATTTCGCTTCGTGGTCCGGCCTCCAGACGCCCCCCACGGAAAACAACGGCGCCAGCACTGACGTTTGGGCGCCCAGCATGCTCACCTATAACGGCGTCTATTACCTTTACTACTCGGTGCCTTACGAGCCCTCGACGGGAGCGGAAGCCGTTATTGGCCTCGCGACCAGCACCAGCCCATCAGGCCCATGGACGGACAAGGGCTATGTCGTCTCCTCCTGGACAGCAGCCACCACTCCTCCTCCATCCAACAGTGCCTGGAACTTCAACTCCGCCACCACGTGGAACGCCATCGACCCCGATCCGTTCATCGACGCGAATGGCAACTGGTGGATGTCCTTCGGGTCGTTCCAGGACGGAATCCATCTCATGCAGCTCAACCCCTCAACCGGACTATCCACCTCGCCTGGCTCGTCTGACCTATCCCATCATCGCCGCCCGTGGTGCGGGTGAGGAAGGCTCCTTCATCTACCCGTACATCGTCAATGGCACGCAGTACTATTACTACTTCGCGCCCATCAATGTGTGCTGCAGTGCGACCAGCCCCTATCGCATCATCGTCGGTCGCTCCACCAGCCCGCAGGGCCCGTATGTCGATCGCGGTGGTCTCGATCTTACCGTCGGCGGCGGCACGATCCTGCTCAGCACGCACAGCAACATTGTCGGACCCGGCGGCCAGAGCGTGTTCACGGACACAGTCAGCGGCGTCGCAACGCCCACCCTCGTGTACCACTACTACGACGGCAACAACAACGGAACTCCCACACTGGGCATCAACCGACTCGGCTTCACGAGCGACGGCTGGCCCTACGTGGAATAGCGCACAGCAACGAAACCGGCGCGGGGCTGGCCTTAGGGCTGCAGTGCGGCATGAGGCCACCCGCCCGTCCAGTCGATCGTTGAAAGCTGCATCGAAGGCCTGCCGGTCTTCGCGTCGTATGCATGAAAGACAATCAGGTCTTCGTCCTTAGGTCCCATCCACACGCTCTCGCCGCCGGGCCCCAGCCAGCGGGAGTTTCCTGCCAGCAGCAAAGTCCCTCCGCCTTCGAGCAGCGGCTTGCCGGTCTCGTCGACATACGGCCCGGTGACAGACTTTTGCGCGTCCGACCATAGTTTTGTACGTGCTCTTCACACCGCGGCAGCAGAGATCCCACGAGGTAAACAGTAATAGTAGCCGCCGTGAAAGACGATGAAGGGCGCCTCGATGGCCTCCCAGTTTGGTGGCAAGCCTGGAGGTGCCGGCGCCGCATCCGGCGGCTGCGCACGGCGTGCCAGCGAGTAGAGCTTCGTATCCGTCGTCGACAGCAGGCCGGTGGGCTTATCCAGTCGCCGCATCTTGACGCCGTCCCAGAAGCTTCCGAAGGCCAACCAGTCTTGTCCTTTGCGATCCCGGATAAAGTTCGGATCGATCGCATTGAAGTTGTCGTCGGCCTTCGACTCGAGAACCAATCCCTTGTCCACCCACTTGAAGTCGGGCGACGCGGGATCGAGCGTCTTGTTCACCGCCAACGCAATGCCCGAGGTATTTTTGCCGAAGAGCGAATACGCATAGTACAGGCGGTACTCATGGTTTTCGTACGAGACGTCAGGGGCCCACAGATCTTTTGTCCCTGGACTGCGCTTCTGAATCCAATCAGGGATCGCGTCGAAGACCTGTCCGCAGCGCTTCCAATGCTCCAGGTCGTCGGAGCAGCGAATCGCAAACTGGCCACCTTCCGGCGTCCTGCCCGTCGCGAAGACATACCAGGTCTTTCCATCCTTTGCGATGGACGGATCGTGCGTAAAGGCAACATCGCCCGACAGGGAATACACATGCGGACCTTGAGCGGCTGCGTCGGCGGCGACCATCAATAGAACAGCGAATCCAAGACTGACTTTCCAACGGGCGAACATAAGAACTCCTCGCGATGCGGCTCTGGGCAATCGTTGGCCGATCGGGAAATCGTTTTCTATATAGGTTTTAAGGACATCGAAGGACGCTTGTCAATGAAGCGCCACCCCGCGCAGCCGAATCGACGCTGCGTAAGGCTCGCATTCGGAAAGGTCGAAGTTGCTCAGTAACCCCGTTTTCGTGAACCACCTTCTCAGTGCCGAAAAGCCGCCGTGCCAATACTGATCCAGTGGAACGTAACCCAGATAGAGCGAAAAGCCAGCTACGGACAAAGTTCCGTGCCTAGGTCGCACTATTCTCAAATGAAAATTGCGCAGCAATCAGCAATTGATCGAGGGCCGTCTTCACCCAGAATGACACAGGCACTGTCCGGATATGACCGCCTTTTCCATAGAGGTTGACGATTGCCCAGTGTTCATCTCACTGTTGCAGGTACCCGCCCCTCATCAACAGACACAGAATCGGGTTCGTTGAGTGAATTGGCGATATGGCGCCGGTTGAGGTTTGCGGTTCGCAGCCGTCGGACTCCCGCGCCTCCCTAGCTGCGCGGGGGCGCGTCATCATCCGGGACAAGTGCCGCCGAACTAGAAATGTTTCCCGTCCCTAATGACGGACGGGGTGGAGGAGGCAGGGCACCGAGTTGCGCCATCATGCCTAGACTATCCATGATGATGCGAGTGTCCTTGATGCGGCCATCCTCCAGACGGTCAAATACTATTCCCCAGACGCGCACACGCCGCCCGGTTGCGGGAATGCCGAGAAATGTACCGTCGTGGATACCGGTCCATTCGAAGCGGCTGGCGACTTTGTCATGCTCCGCAATTTGCTCCTGAATAGAGAAGACAATATCCGGAAAACCTGCGCGCATGGCGCGGATGATGTCTTTCAGACCATCAAGCCCGGGACCCTGCCCAGGTAGTGGCACCTGTTCAACCACATCTTCCCAGACATATTCTGCTGCCGCCTCGATGTTTCCTCGCGTGATCACTTCGTCCACAAAGCTGCGGACGATCGTGGCATTGTCTTGTGCCATTCTCTTCTCCTTTGGATACTGAACCCAGAATTATATCGAGGCCATCGAGCCAGACGGCTGGCCGCTCTCCTTTTCCTCATCATGACAATCGAAATCATGACTCGCGACACCTGCTATAGCGCCCAACTGCGCAACCGGTTTCCCGATGGTATTAGACCGAATAAAATTCGCAGGCTCAATGGGGAACGATGGGAACCGAATCATTCGGTAAAGCCTGAGCCACCGCATTTGCTTCCTGCAGCGCGACAGAAACAAGATGATCTTTGGGGCTGCGTCTGGCTAGCGCCTGCAGCATCTCCGTTGCCGCTTGAACATGCTTGCGCGCTACCGCCGGATGATGCCTATGTGCTTCGATTCTTCCCAAATAGATTAAGTTGACCGCATAGTCAGAGGTATTGTTGATCGACTCCGGATCACGTGTGGCTACGTCTTTGTAGAGTGCGAGGGCGCGCTCGTGCCACCGCAATGCTGCATCCGGCCGGTGCACCGCATATAACGCCACACCCATAGAACCGATCACAGAAGCGAAGTCGCTGATTGCCTGCACGTTCTTTGGGTCCGATTTCACCATTCCGCCAAGTATGGCGATTGCTTTCATACAATGAGCGGAAAATTCTGAGACAGCGCCGCTATAAGCCAGGCTTCTGCAGAGTTCGTTGTTCTCCTCGGCAACATTTCGTTGCGGGCTGGTATTGTTTGGATAGTCTGCCGCAAGTTTCTCCCATGCCGCAAGCGACCTCCGTTCTTCCACTGCCGCCTCTTTGAATCTGCCCGCATAATAGAGGGGTGTGCCGATCCAGAAAAGCGACACCGCTACCCGGCGCCGTCCCCAATAGTCATTGGGATCTGCCCTGAGTAAGACCTGACTCTTCGCAAGCGACCGCCGTTCATAGGCAACAGCGGCGTCATAGTCTCCCAGGAAGAACTCTTCCACAGCGATCCCGTTGAGTGCGATGGGAACTTCGGACTTCATATCCTCGGAATCATGAATCGTCGACAAACGTTCCGCCATCTGCAGCCTCTGCTGCTGGATCGCCAACGCACGGTCGATGTCTCCAAGTTGGTGATTGACCGCAGCCAGATACTGCATCGATTCCAACTGGTCGACCTGGGCAGATTGATCCGTCGGATTTGCTTTGGCAAGCTTCTGGCGAATCGCAAATGACTTTTCGAAAAGCTGCCTCGCCTGATTAAGAGACCCAGTCCCGCCTAAATGCGGCGCTAGCTCTTCAGCCAACACCCGCCCAATACGTTGATCGGCGGCTGCCAGGTCACGCAGAGTGGCTGGGTCGTTATTGCCTTCTGCCGAAATCTCGTCAAGATATTCAAGAGCGCGGCGTACCACCAGTTCTCGCGCAGTTGTCGAACCCGGCAAATGCTCAATCGAATCATGAAACTCGAAAATGAGCGAGTCGGTGAGTTTGCGCAGGTCGTCGAATCTTCTTTCCGCGCGTGCCTCCTGCATGCGGGCGATTTGCGCCTCCCGCACAATGGCCAGCGCGCCGGCAATGATGAGCATCCCAACCGCTGCCGTCGCCGCCAATGAAAGTTTGTGGCGCCGGATGAATTTTCCGCTGCGGTAACTGAATGTGTCGCGACGGGCGGAAACCGGCAAACCCAGGGTATAAAGGCGCAGATCTTCAGCAAAAGCATGGACGGACGCGTAGCGCCGCTGCGGTTCCTTCCGCAATGCCTTCAAGAGGATTTGATCGAGATCGCCGCACAGCATCTTGTGCAATTTTTCGGCGCTCGTTCCCCGGCAATGGCCGATCCAGTCCGTTGAGACATGATCTCCCTCTGAGCTGTTGACTGACACACGTTTAAGGTGCTCGAGCGCGGTGCTTGGTTTTTCTGGTTCCACTTCGCAAATGGCATGTGAAAGGTCATATGGGGAGCTGCTGCTTATTCGATAAGGGAAGCAGCCGGTTAGCAGTCTGTACAGGACAACCCCGAGTGAATAGATGTCAGTTGCTGTGGTCATGATCGCGCCGCGAAGCTGCTCGGGGCTGGCAAATTGCGGCGTCATGACACGCATCGCAGTAACGGTGAGGGCGGACTTTCGAAAATCGGCGTCTGTGTTCAGAATCGTTGCAATGCCAAAATCGAGCAATTTCGGAACACCATCGGCTGTGACCAGGATATTGCCGGGCTTAATGTCCCGATGCACTACCAGGCGCTGGTGGGCGTACTGTACTGCGGAGCAAACCTTTTGGAAAAGATCGAGCCGAGCGGCCAATCCCAGCTTGCATCGGTCGCAGTATTCGTCGATGGGCTCGCCTTCGACCAGTTCCATAACAAAGTAGGGGTGACCTTCTTCGGTCGAACCACCATCGATCAGGCGGGCAATATTCTCGTGCTCAAAGCTGGCTAGGATCTGTCGCTCCTGGCGGAAGCGGTTGTAAACAGATTCGGAGTCCAAGCCTTCGCGCACGAGTTTGATGGCGACTTGTTTCTCGTACTGGTCGTCGGCACGGACAGCGCGATAAACGTCTCCCATCCCGCCTGCTCCCAGTTTACCGACGATACGATATTGCCCGATCCTCGCGTCGACCATTTTGAAATTTTTCACTACGCTTTGAGCGCGAAGATCCTCGGCCAGCTCCCGGGCCATAACTTCAACGGCCGGCGACTCCAGGAACGCCGCCGGGCGCTCGGCGTATTTCAAAAGAGACTCAACTTCCGCCCGCAAGGCGGGATCCCCGAGGCATTCCCGATCCAGTAGCTCGGCGCATGTTTCTTTGCCGCTCTCCATGGCAGCGTGGTAGACGCGTTCGACCTGTTGCCAGCGGTCAGGCTCCATGGCGCGCCTCGCCGCCCAATTCCCTCAGCAGCCAGGTACGTGCAAAGCTCCAATCGCGAGTGACCGTTTCAGGAGAGATCTGCAACACATCGGCCGTCTGCTCAACGGTGAGACCGCCGAAGAAGCGGAGTTCGACCACCTTTCCTTTGCGCTCGTCGACAAGACCCAGACGAGTGAGCGCCTCCTCCAAGGCGATCAGGTCGACGCCGGGATCTGAGGAAATGGCAATCGCTTCGTCGAGCGTGACGTGAACTGCTCCTGCACCGCGCTTGCGATAAAGGCGAGAGCGGGCGAAATCGGTGAGGATGCGCCGCATGAGCTGGGCGCAAATAGCAAAGAAATGCGCGCGGTCCTGCCAGTTCACTTCGCTGGCATTGACCAGTCGCAGATAGACCTCGCTTATCAGTGCAGTGGCCTGAAGCGTGTGACCTTGCTTCTCCCTCGCCATGTAATGTTGCGCCATTCTGTGCAGTTCCTGGTAAACAACCGGGGTCAATTGCTCAAGGGCCTGCGGGTCGCCTTCACGCCAGGCTCGGAGCAATCGAGTGATCTGCGGGGCCGATTCGCTCATCTTTGTAGTCCGACAGATTTCCTACGGGGCCAACTCCGGGAAACTCAGGGGAAAAATACAGGCTGGCAGCCCGGAATTCCCTCGAACGAGATGGGATCATCCTCACATCCTAACGGACTTCTCGACGCTCAATAGAAGATTTTTATCTTTTTTTAGAAATCATGACGGCCCCATCAGGCGGTTCCCGCTTAAACAAGTAACTGCCGAAATGCCGGGAATTCAGGACGGTGGTCCCAGCGGTTTTCCGTTCCTGGCTGCCTATTTCACCCCATCGGCTCCCTGGAGGTTGCGATGAAAGAATTTGGCCTCAACTTAAACACCAAGCAAACGAATATTTCGCCGCTGCGCATCGGGACGACCTTCATTTTCGTTGCCGCAATCTCTGGGGTCGCAATTGCCCATCTGCTGAATGGGGCGTGGCGGTACCGAAGCGGCGATATCGCCGTGGCAGCGGCCGCAGCGGGCCTGATCCTGAGTCTGGCGGCGCTCGTATCTGGGGCGTTCGGTGTATACGGCCATCGTGCAACGATGGCTATCAAGTCTTGCTCGATGGCGATATTGCTTGCCTCGCTCGGAGCTATGGTGGGCGGCTGCACCGGTGGCAGCAACGCCAATGGAGGCGGCGTCGGCACCTCCGAAATAGAGACCGTTTCTATCAATTGGAATCCCGCGAGCATTACACCCAATCAGCCGCTCACTGTGACTGTCGCGGTGGTGCTCCTCAACGGTCCAGGATCCCCGGGGCCTGTGGCAACAGGCACCGTCGAACTCACCAGCGGCACCTATGACTCCGGGGCATTGAATATGTGCACCACCGCAGGTCCCAGTTGCACTCCCGGGTCGATATCCATCATCATTCCAGGCAATTCTCTACCTGTCGGGCTTGACGCGCTTTACGCGACGTACACGCCCGCCACGACGCTTGCTGGTAGTTGGGTGCCGGATACGGATTGGGAGAATGTTCGTGTTAACCCATCATCCCTTCTAACTCCCACCGTCACGGTGACACCCACTCCTTCGAGCATCACGACTGCCCAGTCGCTCTCCGTTGGCGTATCCGTGACTGGAACCGCAGGCACTCCCACCGGATCGGTGGTTCTGACCAGTGGTGGTTATACTTCTCCATCCACGCTCCTGAACGGCGGCGCGGCCACAATCGATATCACTGCTGGATCGCTGGGCGCAGGCAATGATTCGCTCACGGTGACTTACACGCCGGACACGAACAGTTCCTCTATCTATAGCGGTGCCACAGGCGGTGTCATGCTAGATGTGTCCCCCGTCGGTACTACGTCCATTGCGCTGACTAATCCCAATGGCCTGGCCGTGGACTCGAAGAACCGCCTGTACGTCGCTAACAACGGAGGAAGCCAGGTGCTGGTCTACACCGAGACGCTCAACTCCAGCTCCGTGGTAACCGCTCTGACCCAGGTAGCCACGATCACAACCAACATCAACAGCCCCACGCGACTTGCTTTCGATGCGTCAGGTTATCTGTATGTGGCGAATGCAGGCAACAATACCGTCAGTGTTTACGACACCTCGTTCAATCCAGTGCCCACCGGAACCATATCCACTGGTATCTCGCGCCCCCTTGGAATTGCCGTCGACCAGTCGGGCAACGTCTACGTGGGCAACAACAGCGCCAATAACATCACGGTCTATACCGGATCGCCCGCAGGCGGATTTACGCTCTCGGCCACGCTGACAGGTGATAGCGCCGGCAATCAGTTCCTGGCCCCCGGCGACATCACATTCAATCAGAATCCATTCGGAAATTTACTCTTCGTCGGCCTTGGGCCTAGCACAAGCACCGACAGCGTGTTGGTTTATGTCGCTCCACTGGGGGCCGAATCACAACCCCTCGCAAGTTTTACCAACAACAACTGCTCGACAGGGCCTTCCGGACCGACGGGCGTAACCGTCAACGTCACAGGGGGCGATCTCTTCATCTCCAGTTTTTACGACTCCAGCGTCACGGAGTACACCTACACAGACCAACAGAACGGAGATTGCCCTGCTCCGTTATCCATATCGGGGAGCAACAGCCAGATTGCGAACCCGGAAGGCGTGGCGATAGATTCCCACGGGAATGTGTTCGTATCCAACTCGAGCGCAAACACCGTCACGGTCTACAACCCGATCGCCTCGGCTCCTGTGTATACCCAGCACTGAAGGCGCGACAAACGCTTCTTCATCGGCAGCCGGCGAAGATTTTTTGAACCGGCTGCCGGGGCATATATCCACCGCTCGGCATTGGATTATCACTGAGTCATCCCTTTACCGAGGCCGGCTTCACGCGCGGCGGCACTCTTGAACCTTAGCAGTGTCCAAAAGGTGGGTAACTCGAACCGTACCGAAGCGAAACTGGTGGGCGAGACAGGGATCGAACCTGTAACCCCGGACTTAGAAGGTCCGTGCTCTATCCAATTGAGCTACTCGCCCGACACGCTGGCACTCAGGCCTGCGCTACGACCCCAAGTGGCGGACACGTAAGGGATAACCATCCGCTGCATCGATTGTAGCGGAGCCGCGGGCGGCTTCAAGCTCTTTACTGCGCAGCAAGCCTACGGTGTCATCCATTGCCAACTCCCAGCGCCGGCGAGCGATCTCCGCGTCCGGACCAAGGGCGGTCAGATAAAACGTCACAGCAAAGCCTTCGAGTGGCCCGGAGAGATCCAGGAACGCCGGGCGTAGGATACATTCCATCGCTGCCTCCGCGTGCGGCAGCCGCTGGGCTCTGCGCACGATGCGATCCAGCCGATCCTGCTGCTGGTGTGCAGACGCAAATACCGAACGTTCACGCCATAGAAGGTCGATATAACTAGCGTATCCGCATTGAGCCTCCTCTTCATGAAGAAGAAGCTCCAGTCGCAGCGCTTCAAGAGCCTCCGATTGCTCTGTAACAGAGAGCGTCCAGGTGTCACATTTCGCGGTCAGAAAAGGAGAGCGCGTGGCATTCAGCGACCGAAGCGCGCGAGCCAGAGTCGAGTTGTGCTCGGCCTCCGCGATCTCTGCAATGTCGTAGGGATTCGCTCGCAAATCGATGAAGTGTGCACCGGCATGCGATCCGTTCTCTTGGCCGTCCGCCGACCACGGGACGACCAGCGTCGGTGCATCAAGGGAACACTCGGCGGTCCATTCAGAGAGCATCAATGTTTAGGATACGTCAGCCGTGAGCGAGAACGAAGCGCAGGGCTGTGTGCTCGGCCCAATAACCGTCGTTCCCCGCGGCATTATCGGGCGGAGCGAGAAAAGCGCAGTGGCCGCCATGTTCGGTGGCGAGGAAGGTGATGTGCGGGTTATCCCCAATCGCGCTGCGCGTCGGCGGAGTGATCCGGATGAAGGGATCATCTTCGGCATGGAGAATCAACGTGGGAACCGTGATGCGGTCCAGTACCCGTGCTGCAGAGGCGCGCGCGTAATAATCATCCGCCGAACTGAATCCACAGTAGAGCGAAGTAATGCGCTCATCGAACTCGCGCAGGGAAGTGATGTGCGCCGCGCGGTGAGGATCATAGGCCCGCGGAAAGAACGACGCTTTGCGCCGAAAGCGCTTGACCAGGGCGCGAACGAACTTGCGCTCATAGATGCGATTTTGCGGTTCGTGCAGGGCATCGGCAGACGCCGCAAGGTCAATCGCAGGGGACACGCCCACAACCGAATGCAATTGCGCGGGCGCCGATTCACCCAGATCGCCGGCGAGCTTGAGCACCAGATTGCCACCCATTGAGTAGCCGATCAGCGTAACCGACTCCAAGCCTTCGGTCTCGAGGAAGAATCGCAGCACGCGCTCCACGTCCCCCGACAGCCCGGAATGGTAGAGCGTTGGCGAGAGGCGCAGCATATCGCCATACTCCATTGGGCCGCAGTTGCGCATGTTCATGCGAATCACGTTGCAGCCGGAACGCCACAACTTGTTCGCGTTGCCCGTGACATATTGGGAGTGCGAAGAGCCTTCGAGGCCATGCAGAATGATGGCCGTCAGGCTTGTCCGGCGCTGCGGAAGCGGCTGCCAGTGACACTCGCAGAGCACCTGGCTGGAGATCTGTGAACCGTGCGCCGGGGAGACCTCCACCATCCGGATCTCCGGCGGGGGAAGGGCATCTGTCCGTGGAAGAAAGTTACCGAAGATTGTTTGCAGATGCCCGTTGACGACCCACCGGCGCGGCTCAAACGGCGGATACGTCTCCGGCCATTGGAAGCCTTGATCGGCTTGCGTATTGGGCAGCGTGCTGGAGCTCATGCGCGACCTCTATTATCCAACTTGGATGCAGCGGATAGCAAAGCAGAAGCATTCAGTGCTCCGGTAGGTTGGTCCTCATGCCTGAAATAGACATACACCTCCGACGTTTTCGCGAGCTTTTGGAATCGCCTCGCGAATGCCTTCAGTTCGGCAGCCGTGTAGCCGCCGCTGCGGCGCAGCCGGTAGCAGCGAAAGTCCGCGGTCGCTACTTCCGGAGTCTGCAGCTTGTCCCCCTCCGCAACGCAGAGTGCACGATTGCTCTGTCGAAGAATGTCGTACGTCGTCTCGGTGAACCAACTGGGATGGCGGAACTCAAAGGCCACCTTCAGGAGGCGGTTCCTTCGGAGGGCAGGCGCCCTCAGAAACGCCTCGAGGCGCAAATGATCCACAGCGAAGTTAGGCGGCAGCTGGAAGAGCAGTGGACCAAGTTTCCCGGCGACTCGCGCTGGCTTGAGCGAAGCGACAAACTCGGCGACGGCGTCGCGACTGTCCCGCAGACGCTGGAAGTGGGTGATACGCTGCGGCGCCTTGAAGCTGAACAGGAAGTCCGGGGGCGTCGCGTTCAGCCAGCCCTGTAACTGAGTAGCGGACGGCAGCGTTCGGAAGGAGTAGTTGACCTCAACCGAGGTCAGGCGGCTGGCATAGAACTGCAGAAAGGCGCGGGAGGGAACATCTTTCGGATAAAAACCGGGCTTCCACGACGGATAGGCCCAGCCGGAGGTTCCAACGAATAGATTGCCCAAAGAGGTTGCTGGCGAGGGAGCGGCGACGGTGTTGTTCAGGGCACGCGGCACAGTATTGTCGCTCTGCCTTCAGAGAGATATCGCGCGTACAGTGGCGCGCCAAGCTAGGGAAAACAGTAACATAAGCGTCGGAGCAGCTAGTGGGACCAAAGGAGAGCGACGCCTTGACGCCTCGTAAGTTAAAGAATACACGTTGCCCTAGACGCCATCAATCCCGTCTCTCCCGTCGAGTCCAGACTTCGAGTTGGCTTGCTCTCTCAATTTCGTAACACGAAGATCCCCAAGTCTGCGAACTTTTGCAGAAAGGGGCTCATCTTCCCTCGAGAAGGCGAGCCCCATTGGGAAAGTAGTAACTACGACCGGCGAGCCGAGCGCAAGCCGAACGAAGCGCCCATGAACAGCACGCCCAGCAATCCAATCAATGGCAGCCAACTGCCGGTCTTCGGGAGCTTGGGCGCAGGCGCAGGAGCGGGCGCGGCCTCTGCTACTTCCGGCGGCGGTGCAGGCGCCGCGATCGGTACCAGCACAGCAATCAGGATTGGCTGATCCGCCGGCGGCGGCGGCGGAGGGGGCAACTGCCCAGATAGGATTCTCCTTTCCGTCACCATTGTTTCGGGGACTTCAACAACCTTCGTTGCGGAAATCTGCATCCCCTTTCTGAGCCCAAAGGCGTCCGTCATCTGGCCGTTGATATTGAACATTTGGCCTTTGGGAATTGAAAATTTCTGGTTTGTGTTGTCGGCCAGCGTCAGGATTACGGAATTAGGCGGATTCACGTACCAAACTTTTCCGGTGACCGTCTGCACCGTTGTGGTCACCTTGGGTACGGTGGTTGTGATGGTGGTGCGCTGAATCGTCATTCCGGGCTTTAGGTCGTGAACGCCAAGTTGCTGACCGTTGACAGAGACCTTGACGCTGTTGGGAACGTTGGGAAAGTGCCGAATCTGGCCGCTCGAGTCCTTGACCCAGAGGTCATTGCCGGAAACAAGAACGACCGTTCCTGTCTGCACCGTAACATGCCTGACAACAGGACCGTTCGACGCTACTTTGGTAGTTGTCTCCACCTGTGCGTTCGTGGCCGCGGGGGAGGCCAACAAGACGGCGCCTGCCGCCACAGCCAACAGACTATGCAAAATTGTTTGTGAGACTTTCATGTTCAATTCTCCTTGTTGTTTTTTCCCAAGCCTGCGGAAGTGGTTGTGGGTTGAGGCCCTGAGCCGGCGGTCGACCCATGAGACACGATGGAAGCGTGGACAATGAAGCGCTGCGGTGCGTCGCCCACAAAGTAAAACGGATAACAGGTGACTAGAGTGAGGGAGGAAACGGCGCGCGGTTGCAGCACTTGAACGTCCTCTGGATTGACAATCTCGAGTTGATCCACGACGTAGGTAACCCGCCCTGTCGTCGTAACCAGGTCAACTTCATCTCCAACCGAAATATCTTTCAATCCCCTGAAGAATCCGTCGCGGTGCCCTGCAATTCCAATGTTGCCCGGAACTCCAGGCATTGCCGTTCCCGCAATTCGTCCGACCCCTCGGTTGAGAGTCAGATCATCCGTTCCCTCAAATACAGGAACCCGAATTTTCACTTTGTTGATCTCAAGCACAGCCACCGGCAAGCTGGATGCACTCAACAAGCTGTCCTTATAAGCTTGAATACGTTTCGGCGCCCACAGACTGAAATCAACGTCTCCAGCTGAATCGCTGGGTTTCGACACATCATTTTTTTGCGCGGCGGCCGCCTGCGCGTGCGCAAAGTTCCACAATGCGAGCCTGGAAGAGATCTTTCCGTCGAGAAATGCCGTTAGCCAGATCGCCAGAAGCATCCCCCCGGCCACCAGCAAACACCGCTCGAAGAAAATCGAGGCTGTCTTCAGAGTTCTCAAGATCTGCCTTCTGATCACCGATGAGTCGAATCGTGCGTCAAGGAGTTCTTTCCAGAGGGCCGTAACTATGAAGGGCAGATTAGCCAGAACGCGAAACCCCCGCAACTGGCAAATGTGACAGTTGCGATCGAGCGCGCGACCCCTCAAGAGAATTGCCTGAAATTCCCTTGTATTCAATGGTTTTCACTCGCGCTCGCATCGGCAACGCCTATTCCGAAGCGTTACCAAGACAGTTTTTATTGGCGTGTTTATGAAGGTCTCCGATGCCTTGGGGCAAGTAGCGCTAAAGGGCCATCGGCGACTATATTCTCAGCAAAGCAGAGAAGCGACATCCCGACGAGGCGTCCGATGCAACGGAAATCACGCTCTATCGCATTAGTTCTCTTCCTCACCCTCTCCGTCATCACGTGGTCCGGGTCATCTCTGATCGCGCAGGCTCCGATTCCGACCCCGCAAGAACTCGATCAACTACTTGCTCCCGTCGCCCTCTACCCCGATTCGCTGCTGGCCCAGATCACAACCGCATCGACGAATCCACAGGAAATTCTGGATGTCTCGAATTGGCTGGCCCAAAATCCGGGCCTACAGGGTGCGGCGCTTACCGATGCGGCAGAGCGGCAGGGATTCGACTCGGCATTTGTCGCCTTGGTGTTATTCCCCGACGTGATCAACATGATGGCGGAAGACATCGACGACTTCGCCGCCATCGGTGAGGCATTTAATGCCGACCAGGGCTCAGTGAGTGCATCGATCCAGAGATTGCGAGCGCAGGCCTACGCTGCGGGAACGTTGCAAAGCAACCAGGAACAGACCGTAGAAGTGCAACAAGTAGCTTCCCAGCCGGTCTATGTAATCCAACCGGCAAATCCGCAGATCGTCTACGTGCCGATCTACAATCCGACGACAATCTATTACCGTTCGCCGACTCCGGTGTACATCACCTACGGACCGCCAATCCCAATCACCATTCTGGTCGTCAGTACCCGGCCCTGGGGATGGATGGGTTGGGGATGGAACTGGTCGTCGCGCCGGCTTTATTACAATCACGCCGTTTGGGTCGGTTGGCGAAATCCCTATCGTCCGCCGAATATGTGGTATCGCCCGCGCCCAATCCCCTATTCCGCGAGACCCGGATATGGCGGCAATTGGAAATATCGTCCACCAAACTATCGTCCGCCGACGCCGACTCGCCCTCCGGCTAACCGTCCCGCCTGGGGGCCCAATAATCGCCCTGGAACTCGTCCTCCCGCAACTGGAACTCGTCCCCCGGCAAATCGACCTGGAACTGGCCGCCCGCCCACGCAGCCTAACCCCGGCAGGCCCGGCCAACCCAACACCAAGCCCGGCACCACAAGGCCGCCCGCTACAACGAAACCCGCACAACCCAGGCCGACGCAGCCCAATGGGAATCGGCCGCCTGTGAACAAGCCTGCTGCTCAACCGAAGCCGGCACAGCCCGGGACGAGGCCAGCACAACCGAACACCCGGCCGACACAGCCCAATACGAGGCCAACCCAACCGAATACGAAGCCGACACAACCAAACACGAGGCCAGCACAGCCAAAGCCAGCACAACCAAACGCGAGGCCAGTCCAGCCAAAGCCAGCACAACCCAATACGAGGCCAGTCCAGCCAAAGCCGGCACAACCCAATACGAAGCCGGCGCCCAATACCAAGGCGCCAAAGCCTAGCCCTAAGCCGGCACAGCCTCAAAAGTCGGGATCACGACCTCCGCCGCAGCCAAAGCCTTCCACGAATCGAAACTAGCCCGAACGCCACAGCGCCGATTTGGCCGCTCACTCGATCGCTGGAACGTTCGAGAGTTCTGCTGGCCGTTGCTGTTTTGCCGCGCATCACAAGGTCAGTTCTGAGGTCCACACGTCTCGGATGATTGTGAATAGAAAAGCTGTGGTGAGCCCAAACAAAATCCAACCATTGAGAGCCTCGAGCGGCCCCATCAGTTGCCACTCGGCTCCGAGGCGACCACCACCGGCGCCAAACGTGGTCATCGCACCCAGGGAGAACTCCATAGAGGCCTTCGGGTCAGGAATCGCGCCCGAAAAAAAGTAGGCGAGGGACCACAACCATGCTTCGAAGCCGTGCGCTGCTATTGCGAAAAGAGCGGATCCTCCAACGGTGACGACGGATACCACGTGATGGAAGGTCTTACTGCATTTCACTTTCAGCAGGGAATGAACGCCATGGCCGATGAGTCTGAGCACAAATGCGTGGATCAGGACGGTAGCAACGATCAGGGGAACGCTACATAGCCAATCTATGCCCCAATGAGCCGAAAAAGGACTATTCATAGATAGACCAACAGACGAACATGTTTGTTCCCGAACTCCCCATGGCCAGAGATTCCAATTGGCCAGAGTCAAAGAAATTGATTTGAGCCGACATGCAGGCACCTCCCATGACCCTGGTTTCAGCGACAAAGGCAGCCGCATGTGTCGAGCAGTTCCCAACGGGACTTCAACTCAGTTAACCACACGCACAGAATCGTAGATAACTGTCACAAGTTACAGTGTTGTCATTCACGACCTCAATGACTCGCATCTTGATCGCCGACTTCGAGTAAAGGATTTACGGCTAATCAAGGGACCATAAATTCCCGGCGCCCACGATACATGTGCGACTCGCTTCACCTTGGTGTTTTGCGGCCCGGAAAACAGGTAGGGCGTGTATTCGCCTGTAGATAAGCCACTTCACCGCACTGTCAGATGTGACAGTTGTGGCCACAGCGACGTCCTCTTATCCTCACCTGAGCAAACACCTGTCCCGTATCGGAGAAGACCTAATTGTCCGAAGCGCTAGAGTCAGGCGACTTTGCGAGGGATGAGAATGATCCGCGAATGGATTGAAATATCGTCAGACGGAATCCAGGCGCTAGCAGTGCCGCGACAACTGCCGTTTCGATCGCCCGCGGTGTTTTGCGCGCTGTTCTGAAATTGACGAAACGGCCCCGCACCGCACCGCTGTGGGCTCCTCGCAAAAATATTGGACTCAGATGCGACAAGCCGCATGGTTTATGCGATATCTCGTAAGGAGAAACCGAAATGAACTTGCCAAGTTTTCCGAACGTTGATTTGTTCTCGGCTGGCATCAACGCTTTGAACGGTGTGCTTGTGGCTCGTAACCCGTCGCACAATCGCGGCTACGCGATGGTCGGTCTGCTCATTCTGGGCTTTTTTGGCGGCATTGGAGGCGGTGTAACACGCGATGTCCTGCTGGGTGAGATACCCGCACCGCTGAAGAATCCCGCTTACTTTTTCGATTGCCTTGGGTCGGGTCTGCTGGGATTGGCGATTTACCGCTACGCTGACTCGTTGGAGGAGCGCTTTCGCACCAGGATCCTCGCGTTTTTCAAGTCATTCTCACTGCCATGGTTCGCAGTTTTGGGCGCGCATCGCGCCATCGACCACGGCCTCGGGTTCTGGGGCGCGATTTTGGTGGGTCTCGCAGCCACCACCGCGGGAGGTGTGCTGATCGATCTCTTCTCTGGAGTGACGCCAGAGATTACCAGACCGTCCGAACATCTGGTTACCACCGCAGTCCTCGCCAGTTCGGTCTACACGCTGATCGCCCTCCGGATGCAGAGCAGGACCACCTTCTTCCCGGTCACCATGATCGCAGTAGGTGTCGCATTCATTTTCCGCGTAATTGCAGTCCGGGAACACTGGGCACAGATCGTGCCTTACGACGCGCCAGCCGAGGGGCCCACAGCGGGCATATAACCATCCTCTGCAAAGATGAGCAGCATTGGCTGGCTTTGTCCCATCAGGTTTTCGCAACGAGAAGGGAGTTGTTATGCATGGCATTTGGGATCGGGTTGGAACTCAGTTAATCGCACGCGTTAGCGGACCGATGAAGTTCAGGCTAGTGCTGCAGCCGTGCATGGCGGCGTTTTTCGCGATTCGTTCGGGACTGGCGGATGCCAAGACTGGCAAGTCGCCGTATTTTTGGACGATGGTATCCGACCACAAAGAGCGCGCAGAACTGCTCAGAGACGGCTGGAAGAGCGTGGGCAAAGTATTCATACTTGCCATCGTGCTCGACGTCATTTACCAGATCATCGAGTTGCACTTTGTTTATGTGGGAGAAGCGATTCTTGTCGCGTTCATTCTTGCCATACTGCCCTACGTGATTCTTCGTGGAATCGTCACGCGCATTGCACGACGCAAGTTCCTTGCGCACATACTCGCCAAGAAACCCGTCTGAGGAGGAAGCTTCATGGATGTTGAGACCGCGGGAAAAGACCGAGGGACGATTCTAGCCGAAGAGCGAACGGATCTGGCCGTGGAGCGATCGGTGATGGCTTCCGAAAGAACTCTGATGGCCTGGATTCGAACGGCGATTTCGATGATCGGATTTGGCTTCACGATCTACAAATTTTTCCAGTACAAAGCCGAAGACATTGCGGCGGGTACCATCCGTCGTCCAAACGCGCCCCGCAACCTTGGATTGAGCCTCATTGCAGTCGGGACTCTGGCGTTAATGGCTGCGGCATGGCAGCACAGAGATTTTCTCAAGCAGATAGCCCCTTCTCGAAAGAAACAAACGTATTCAGTCTCGTTCGTGGTCGCCATGGGGGTCATCCTGATTGGCATCGTCACTTTTTACGGGGTCCTCTTTCATAGTGGACCGTTTTGATAACAAGGTTTCGGGCCAGAATAGGTGGAATCCGCCGCTCCATATCTCACTTGATAAATCTGATATCCGAATAAACGGGCGAAAGCCCATGATTTTGTCGTAGGCGGTGAACATCCTCGCACGGGTTCTGGAGAAAACGGTGAAGACCAACTTGGAGTCCCCAATCGAAACCTCGCCAGTGGATGCACCTGAATTCTCCCTGGTATTGGGCGGCGCATTGTTTCAGTTGAGTCGACGCACCCGCCTGACGGGTAATGCTCAGGAGCGGTTATATCGCCAGGCCATATTGTTTGTGCTTATCACGTGGCTACCGCTGCTGTTGCTGTCCGTTATGGAGGGTCACGCCATCCGCGGCGCGGCGGTTCAAGTCCCGTTTCTCCACGACATCGAGGCGAACGTAAGATTCCTGGTCGCACTTCCCGTGCTTATCCTTGCTGAGCTGGTCGTTCAGCGACGCATAAGTCCATTGATCCGGCGATTCATAGACCGCCGCATCGTTGAAGTCAAAGATTTGCCGGCATTCACCGCAGCCGTCAATTCGGCGCAACGCGTTCGCGACCTCGTCTTCGTGGAAGTGGTATTGCTCATTTTGGTTTACACAATCGGGATATGGGTCTGGCGCAATCAGCTCGCGTGGGGAGACCACACCTGGTATGCACTACCGGATAGAACGCATTTGAATCTCACACTGGCCGGCTATTGGTACGCATTCGTCAGTATCCCAATTTTTCAGTTCATCTTGTTGCGCTGGTATCTGCGGCTCGCAATCTGGTTTAGACTTCTCTGGCAAATTTCAAAATTACACCTGCGCTTGAGTGCGGCGCACCCGGATCGAGCGGGCGGAATCGGCTTTCTGGGAGGAGGCTCCTTCGCATTTGCGCCGATCTTGTTTGCCCAGGGCGCATTGCTTTCAGGCGGCATCGCCGACCGGGTCTTAATCGGCAAGCAATCTTTGATGTCCTTCAAGGTGGAGGCAATCGGAACCGCAATCTTCCTGGTTGTCATCATCCTCGGTCCATTGTTGATGTTTACGCCCCAGCTCACCGCCGCGTTGCGGAAAAGCTCTGCGGAGTATGGATTGATGGCGAGCAGATTTATAGCGTGCTTTGAACAAAAATGGATGCGAAAAGATGAACATGAGGCTGAAGACTTGCTCAGGAATGAAGACGTCCGTTCGCTCTCGGAACTGTCGAACGTCTACGCGAATGTGCGCCAGATGCATCCGTTTCCATTTTGGACGAATGACATCATCCGCCTCGCAGTGGCCGTTGCCGCTCCTCTTCTGCCGCTGGCGCTCACGGTTTTCTCGCCCGCAGAATTGCTGAAATTTCTGCTTAAGATTGCCTTCAAATAACCTGACATGGCCGCCTAAAAACGGGGCGGAGGTCCATTGGCTCGATCGTCCGAGCCAAGTAGCCGCGCAACCGACCCGTGCTGACAGCAGGGAATCTCCCGACCCTCAAAGCCGGTCGGAATCATCCCCTTGAGGTACATCACTGCGCCCAGGATCGCCGCTTACGTATCTCCTGCCAGACACGACCGCGTCGATGGCTGGCAGCAGGTCAAATTCGGCGTCGGACTTAAAGACATACCCCCACGCGCCAAGAGTAATTGCTTCTTTCACGATGACTGGCGATTTCTC
This sequence comes from uncultured Acidobacteriaceae bacterium, assembly GCA_963821165.1. Classification (GTDB taxonomy): domain Bacteria; phylum Acidobacteriota; class Terriglobia; order Terriglobales; family Acidobacteriaceae; genus Granulicella. The sequence goes on along the minus strand of CAWGCQ010000001.1, from coordinate 412,337 downwards.
CTGGCTCAAAAAGATGATCCTCGATTGCGGCGCAAGCTCGCGAAGTTGTCGGGCCACCTCGATACCATTCAGAGAGGGTAGACCGATGTCGAGCAGAATCAGGTCCGGCTTCAACGCCACGGCACTCTCAACTGCGTCCAAACCATCAGACACTTCACAAATAACTAGCAATTCCGAACGTTCCTCTACCTTGGAACGAACGAAGTCGCGAAACCGCAAGAAATCCTCCACCAACATGATTCGACACGACAACAAATTATTACCAACTTCCCGCCTCGAGAGGCAAATTCCAACCACGCAGTGCAGTGAACCCAATTGGAAGTCGGTACCAGGACCGTCTCCTAGGAGTGAGCGAAACCTTCAGGAACTCAAGAAAATCACATCCACAATTCTTCACTTCAGACGACACCTATCTCTGAACGGCATGACCGGCCCCATCCCAATTGCGTCGCAGAACAAATGACTGGTTCTGCTCCTGCTCAAGGTGTGGGGAAGAAACCGTGCTAAGCCCTAGACCCGTTCGCACTAGACTCAAGACACTTGGACGCGTTGTGGAGAAAAATGGATTACGCCCCAACCGAATTTCCGTCGGTGGAAAACTGGCTCTTTCACAGGCGTCAACAATTCCGATGTCCTCAACTGTTACTCAACCGACATAGAGCGAGCGGTCGGCTGTTAATACTGTCAGTTGTTTCGATTCGAGAACCTCCTAAACTCGAACCTACCGGGAAACCCTTAAAAATGAGCCTTCCGAACATCTCCCACCCCGCGAATTCAGCGCTCGACCCGTCTTCCACGGCTCTTAGCCCCGTGAGCAGCGCATTTTCGCAGCATAAATCATTTCCGAGCGAGTCAGGCAAGCCTTTCAGGCGCACCCTGTCGCTAGCCCATTACGGAGGCATCCTCGCACTAGCACTCATCGCATGGTCGGGCCTTTTTGCGCGGGCTCAAACCCAATTTTTGCCGGAGGTTGATACGTATCTCAGAGTCAATTCTGTGACACGCGCGTATTTTCAGGCAGAAGGGGATCGGGATGGGGGTGTTCCGATCCAGGCAACCATCGGACCAAGTCTGCAGGTGTATCTCAAGCCTCTTCTCCAGTTGAAAAGGGTCACTGCTTTTGATCTGGACGACGCAAAGAAGAGGCCCCTGGTGATGGAGGCCGGATATCGCGTCATAACCACCCCCAATGAGCCCGTAGAAAACAGATTCATGCCAATGGCGACCGCTGCGTTCCCAATGAAGGGTTTGATTCTAATAACCGACAGAAGTCGTGCAGATCTCGACTGGAAAGCCGGAGTCTTTAGCTGGCGCTATAGGAATAGGCTGCTTGTGCAGAGAACCGTCTCAATCTTCTCGTATCATTTGACTCCCTACGTTAGCGCCGAACCCTATTACACAAGCCAATACTCAAAGTGGAGTACAACGCAGCTGGAGGGTGGCTGCATTTTCCCTATTGGCCGCCACGTTCAGATTGATGCCTATTACGAGCACCAGAACAACACCGGCAAGAAGCCCAACGAACAGGTAAATGATGTCGGCTTGGCTGCGCACCTTTTCTTTTCGCTGAAGAGAGCAGGACCAAGCACTTGACCTGACGGCTCCTTCTCACAGGAGGATGGCTTGATGTCCGCCGACACCAGTGGAGTCGCCGAGCGCTAGTTTCCAGAACACACAAATGTCGACTAAGCCGCGCGGGCGAAGTCGACATTCAGTGATTGGCAGCAGACTTACGTCAGGCTCGCGAACGCCCTTCGCTCAACAAACCATTACTTATTTGGACGGACGTTGGTTGCCTTGATGTATTGGTTGCCGTAACTCTCGATCTCGTATTGGCCACTCTTCTTGTCGAACCTTAGCTTGGCTGCGACCATGATCTGTCCGGTCCCAGGGCCCTTATCGTTCAACTTGACCTGCAGGTATCCGAAGGGGTAGTTGGTAGAACGAGTCCCTCGATACAACTCGCCGAACAACATTCGCCGCGCAGTCACGATCGTGATGATCGTATCGTCTCCGTGCTGGCGTTTGCGTGCGATCGCAATCGGGGTGCCGACTGATCCGGTGGGGCTGAACTGGCCCTTGTCTTGCTTTTGCAACAAACTGAGCAAGGCATCCTGCCCCTTGGTTTTGAGCAAAGTAGCATAACTCTGCAATTCGTCGTCGGTCGTGTAGGACTTGATGTTGATATTAAACCCCAGGGTCTTCCCGCCTACCGTACCGCCCGTGCCGATCGCCACACCAGAATAGGACTCAGGCTTGGCCATATCGTTCTGGCCATAGGACGCCAGGGAAAACGTGGCGCAAACGAATCCTAATAGCAATGCATATCTCATCAGGCGGCATTTCATTTTTGACACTCCTTTTGACTTGAAGTCAGCTAAGTTTCTTCCCATAAAGTTTCTCCGGAAAAGACCAAACCCGGCAACAGAACATAGCCCGAAAAATGATGATGTCCGAATATACCTGCTCCGTGTTCTACAGCGTTCGATCCTATGCGGAGCCGCTACCCAAAACAGATAACTCCGGCGTTGCGCACAACTCTCGGCAAAGGAGCCGGTTTTATAGGCTGGCAGCGCTACCTCGGCCCCAGGTTTGAGGCGCAATTGCGTATGGTGCAGTGTCTTTGATGTCGCCGCCGATCGTCTACTGTCAGAACTGACAGTTCATTTGGTAGCCGGAGATTGTTATAAAACATTGCCGGGAGTTCGGCTGACCTGTAAGAGAAATGAACGGTCCAGTCAGCCCTCTCAACCCAGCAAAATGAAGAAGGACAAACATGAATATTCATGATCGCCGTCCGTTCTTCTCTTCCTGCTTCTGGGCGGCATTTTTTCTGATCTTTTTATCCGCAACGTGCTGGGCCAGAGACAAAAAGGACGTCATCGTCTTCGCGAACGGCGACCGGATGACTGGCGAAATCATGCAGCTCGTAAAGGGTTACTTGTATGTCCGGCTGGCAAACGGGGAAGGCACAATCTCTCTCGACTGGACCAAGGTTGTCCGCATTGAGAGTCAATACCATTTCATTGTTACCAACGAAAAAGGTCAGCGATTTATCAGCACCCTGAAGAATGTGGCACCCGAAGACTCGCAGGGTAAATTCGATGTGCAGGTGACCGGGAGCCGTAACACTGAGTTCATTCCGTCGCTCCAGATCGTTGCTCTTCAACAAAGCGACGTTGGCTTCTGGACGAACTTGCACGGTTCCATCGATTCCGGTCTCAACTACACCAAACAACAAAATCGTGTCCAATACAACTTCGACTCAACAGTCGTTTATGCAAAGCCGCTGTGGTCAGCGGGCGCTGATCTGGGTTCCAGCTTCAGTGGCGGCGGATCTGCTCAGAACCTTCGCCTTGATCTTCAAACGAATGTTGCACGACAACTCCTTTCCCCTCGGAACGTTTACATTGGACTGCTAGGCTTTCAACACCTTGGCGAGCAGGATCTGGACCTGCGCACAACGTTGGGCGGCGCCGTGGGGCACAATTTCCAGATGACGAACAACAGCCTTGTCTTGGCATATGCCGGCGCAGACTGGAACAGTGAGCATTATGGGAGTCAGGCGACTTCGGGCCAAACCGGAAACAGCGCCGAAGCGGTCATCGGAACCAACTTGAGCTTCTTTCGTTTCAGGACTACAAATTTCCTTGTGAATACCCAGGTGTATCCCAGCCTTACCGACCCGGGACGCGTGCGCCTGGACTTGAATGCCGCAGTGAAACTGAGGCTCGCCCGGCGGCTCTATTGGAGTTTCAGCTACTACTTAAACTACGACAGCCGCCCACCGCAGAATCTGAATAAGTCGGACTTTGGATCCGCCGCCAGTATCGGCTGGAAGTTCTGAAAGCCTAAAGGAAGGACGGCAACGTTGGAAGGCGAGCTCGACAATTCGATTGCTGTGGGTTCGAGCGCGCCCGTGCGACGGGTTCGCACGCCGCGACGCGTGCCCGCATTCATTGACCGTTGGGCGGTACGGGCAAAAGAACTCCAAAAGCAGGCCCATGTCTTTTACTTTGTATTCAAGCATCCCAAAACGCCCTGGTACGCACGACTGATCGCGGCGTGCGCGGCGGCCTATCTGCTCAGCCCTGTTCAAATTATTCCGAGTTATATTCCAGTAATCGGGTTCATGGATGATCTGGTCGTCCTGGTCGTAGGATTCAAACTCATCAAGAAGGCCATCCCTCCAGAAGTGCTGCAGGAATGTCGCGATCAAGCTAACGCCGCCGAGGTGCAGCGGAAAACACAAGTCAGATCCTTAACCAGATTCGCTTTTTTCGTCGCGATTGCAGTCTTGTGGCTCATCCTTGCGATCGTAGGCAGTCTGCTCGTGGCAAGACACTTCTGGCGTCGGTAGAGCCCGTAGCCGGCTTCGCTTGATGAAAGAAGCGTGAAAGACCGGGGAGGCGCATTGATCGAATTCGCCAATGCTTGGGTCCAGCTCCCTCAACCCACCTGGACCTCCTGTCAAAATTGACAGTTCCCAGCGCGGAAAGGACAGGTTAGCTTCCTGACAAGCATACGAATCTCTGTCATGACGTAAATTCTGATAAACCGAACTTTAAAGTGGCTGCCTGTTTTGTCTGGGGTTGCGGAAAAGATGCACACATGAATTTGATGGCTGAGACCGAGCGTCCTCAAAATGCACCGCCGGGTTTCCACCTTCTGGCGAAGCCAAGCGGGTCGACGTGCAATATTGACTGCACCTATTGTTTCTTCCTGTCCAAGGACGCGTTGTATCCGAATGAGAAGCATCGGATGTCGGACGAAACACTCGAACTCTACATTCAGCAACTGCTGGAGTCGCATCGCACGCCGACGGTGACCGTCGCCTGGCAGGGCGGCGAGCCCACGCTCATGAAGGTAGAGTTTTTTCGAAAGTCCATTGAAATGGTCGAGAAGTACCGCCGGCCGGGTCAGGACATTCAACACACCTTTCAGACCAACGGAATCCTCCTGGATGACGAGTGGTGCGCCTTCTTTCAAAGAGCACAATTTTCTTGTTGGTCTCAGTTGCGACGGCCCCCGCGAGATCCACAACACCTACCGCCTCGATCGCGGCAAACAGGGAACGTTCGACAAGGTAATGAAGGGCTGGAGTTACCTGCGCAAGCACGACGTGGACTTCAACGTCCTATGCACCGTGAATGCCGCCAACGAAAAACACGGGCGCGCCGTCTATCGCTTCTTTCGCGACGAGATGGGTGCAAAGTGGGTCCAGTTTATCCCCATCGTCGAGCGAGCCAACGCCGACACGATCGATATCGCAAATCTGGGATGGAGCGAGCAGGCTGGCGGCCAGCGTATCCTTTACACGCAGTCCGGCAACATGGTGACCAACCGAACCGTAGGAAGCAGGCAATACGGCCAGTTCCTCATCGACGTCTTCGAGGAGTGGGTTCGCCATGATGTGGGCGAAGTCTTTGTTCAGTTGTTCGATGTGACGCTCGAAGCCTTCTTCGGCCGCCACCTCCTGTGCATCCACGCCCCGACCTGCGGGTACGGCCCGGCACTGGAATACAACGGCGACCTCTACTCCTGCGACCATTTCGTCGAGCCCAAATTCCTTCTCGGCAACATACACCAGACCACTCTCATCAAAATGGTGGCATCCCCTGAGCAGCGCAAGTTCGGTGACGACAAACGCAACCTGCTCACGAAGCAATGCCAGGGCTGCAAGGTGAGACACCTTTGCAACGGTGGCTGCCCCAAGGACCGCTTCGGCGTCTCGCGCGACGGAGAGCCCGGACAAAACTATCTTTGCGAGGGGCTTGAACTGTTCTTCATGCACACGGGCCCGACCATGTCGCTGATGGCGCAGCTAATTCAAAAGCGCCGCGCCCCGGCGGAGGTCATGGGAATCATCGCCGAACAAGACGCCCAGAAGACCCACAATGCGCTCTGTCCCTGCGGCAGCGGCAACAAGTTTCGCAGGTGCCATGGCGATCAGCATCCGGGATCGCCGTTCAGCAAACTGGAACTCCCGCGAGTCGAAGCCGACGCGGAGGTCGCGATCTAGGTTCCAGGCGAGATGACGTGCTGTTGGATTGCATACTGCACTAATCCAGCGTTCGTCTTGACGCGCAACCGTTCCATAACCTTGTACTTGTGAAACGCAACCGTGCGAGGAGTCAGCTTGAGGATATAGGCGATCTCCTTCATTGACCTTCCCTCGGCTAACAACTGAAGAACCTCTCGTTGCCGGCTCGTGAGAATCTCCTGCCGAGTATCCGAGACCCGAATCTCGAGGAAAAAGCCGTCCGTGTCAGTTGTGACGAGAGGAGATACGTAGTATTCGCCTTTGAGAACTTCGCGAACTGCGCTTAGGAGCTCCGTGCCGGCGGAGGTCTTCAACAAATAGCCGGAAGCCCCGCACCGGAACGCCTCACCTGCGACGCCTAGATCGGAGTTCATCGTCAAGTACACGATCTTGATAGTCCGCTGTAGCCGCTTGATTCGCTTGCCTGCCTCCAGGCCATTCATCAGCGGCATGCCAACGTCAAGGATGATGACATCCGGCTTGAGTGCCGGGACAGCATCCAGGAGAGATTGCCCGTCCGTAAAGATCCCGGCAACTTCTAACTCAGGCTCCAGAATTCGCGCACAGGCTTCAGCTACGAAGAAATGATCGTCGGCAATCAAAACTCGAGGACGCTTGGTGGGGCTCAACGCTGCCTCCTGTACCGTTCAAGTTTCTGGAATTGTTGCCCATGACTGGATTGGCACCTGACTCCCGAAGCTTGTGCCCCTGAGTCATCTCGCGGCCGACCCGATTCTTTCGACGATGAAAAATTCATGCAGTCCTATCAACCGAATCATAGCGGCAACATTGCCGCTTCCGCGCCGATCCACATGCTCTTCCCATTGATACGCTTTACCTATCACAAATGCTACCGTCGGTGCGTTAGTACGCCAACTGTCAAAACTGACAGGTGACGGAACTGGAAGATCTTAGCGCCGTTCGCGTCCTTCACGCAGGCGAGAGCAGCCGGAATTGCCCCTGCGGCAAAGCGGTTCGATGGAGGGTAAGAACCGTTGATGGCTTCTGTGCCGACTGAGCCCTGACGACACAACTTCAACGGTGGTAAGGATTGGCACAACTGCGCCGTGCGTAAAGTTCACTCTCATCGTCAGATCTATGGCTGCCTCCCCATCTGACGTTCCTCCTCGAGTCGCAGCCTGCAACCGAAGCAGATTTCAATCAACATACCGTTAAAAGTGACAGTAGGCAGGGCGGTTGGAAAGTAATAGGTTGATCCTTGAACGCCGGACTCCGATCCCGACTTGCGATCGTTGAAGCATGATGGGACGCCTTCTGAGGCGAACGCACCAACCGGGGTAGAACAATGTCACCAGTGCGGGTTCTCCTCGCCGACGATAATCGAGATTTTTTACATCACGTCATGGAGTTGCTTGAAAGCAACTATCAGATCATTGGCACGGTCGTGGATGGCGGGTCGGTATGCGCTGAAGTCTCAAGACTTCGTCCGGATCTGGTGGTCCTGGATATTTCCATGGGAGAGTACAGCGGCATCGAGATCGCCCGGCAATTGCGACGCCAGGGTTACGGGGGGCAAATCGTATTCCTCTCCATTCATGAGGATCCTGACTTCATCGGCGCAGCAATCGGCGCTGGCGGACGAGGGTACGTGTTCAAATCTCGCATGAATACCGATCTCGGATTGGCTTTGAGTTCTGTGCTCTCAAGCCAGATCTTTATTTCCACTCAAGGGCAGCCAAGGTAGGCGCATTGCCTTGAGTTCATGCATTACCTGCCCGTCGCCGCCGCAGGCCTGTTGCAGTTTATGCTGAATCAAGGTGGTGCCCGAAACCAGCATAAGTCCGTCGCCCAGGAGCCTACGCCCAGATCACGCCAATCATGACGACCCAAAATCATCACGAATCGCGGTTGGCGGCCCTTGGTGCATCCCCGGATGTACAGGACTTCTACGATCATTATCCCTACCCTCGACCTATCGAGAGTCTCGAGAATTATGGCCGCCTCTGGGAGGATCACCAGAAACGCGTAGCCGACTCTCATCTTTTCTGGCCCGCTCAAACCTACAGGGAAGACTATTCGATTCTCGTTGCCGGCTGCGGCACATCCCAGGCAGCGAAGTACGCAATCCGGTGGCCGAATGCCCAGGTCTCCGGAATTGACTTCAGCGAAACAGGTTTGCGCGAGACGGAAGAACTCAAGCGAAAGCACAATCTAAAAAACCTTCACCTGCAGCAACTTCCTGTGGAAAGGGCCGGGGAGTTAGGCGTCAGTTTCGATCAGATTATTTGCACCGGCGTTCTCCACCATCTCGTCGAACCCGATGCGGGCCTTAGCGCCTTGCGCGGTGTGCTCAATCCAGACGGAGCCATGCATCTCATGGTCTACGCTCCGTATGGGCGAGCCGGCATTTACATGTTGCAGGATTTCTGTAGGCGGCTTGGTATCTCCGCATCGGATGATGCGATCCGAGATCTGATCCTTGCGCTCAAAGCTCTGCCGCCCGGTCATCCCATGGAAACCCTCCTGCGCACGGCACCCGATTTTGGCGATCAGGCAGAACTGGCCGATGCCCTGCTACATCCTCAGGACCGGGCCTATTCGGTACCGCAGTTCTTTGAGTTCCTCCAAAGGGCTGGCCTTGCGTTCGGCCGCTGGACACGTCAGGCGCCTTACTCCGCGAAGTGTGGGGTTATCGCTGGCCTCCCTCATGCTTCACGGTTGCAGAAAATCTCTTTGGAGCAACAATTCGCCGCGGTCGAACTCTTTCGGGGCACCATGGTCCGCCACAGTGCTGTCGTCTATCACGATGACACTGCCGCCCAGCGACAGCGGATAGATTTCGCGCGCGACGCCTGGCGTGAGTACATACCAATACGGATGGCTGATACGGTGTGCGTGCTCGAAAAGCTTCCCGCCGGAGCGGCCGCCGTTCTCATCAACCGTGGCCACACCTTCCGGGATATCTACCTGCCGATTGACGCCATGGAAAAGCGCTTCTTTGACGCGATAGATGGAAATCGCTCCATTGCCGAAATCATTCGCACCGTCGCTTCCCACGCGCAAGAGCCTGGCGCCGCCGACCTTGCTCGAAACTTCTTTGACCAGCTGTGGTGGCAGGACCAGGTTGTCTTTGATACATCCCAGCCGTCGAAGGCGATCTAACTAACTTGGAATGATCGTCGACTGTTCTTTTTGACAGTAGCCGCGATTAAAGAGGGCTATTACTCTCCCTGTCAGACGAAATGTCAGTTTTGTAATTGACGTTTCAAGCAGCGGCAAAAACCTTTCACCTTTCCGCGAATTGCAATGGGGAAGCGGCGAACAGCCGAATCCCGATCTGTAGACGATCGTCTGACCGCTTGCAATCAACCAGACCTTGATCGCGCCAAGCAGGTCGAAGGAGTTGGGAATGAGTCCCGTAACGTGGCCGCGGATCCTTATCGCGAGCGATCAGGTTCACCTCTCGGATCAGTATGCAAAGCTTCTGCAACCTGAGTTTCAGGTAGTTGGGATCGTCGCGGACGAACCCGCCCTCATGGCCGCAGTGCGAGAACTAAAGCCCGACGTGATCATCCTTGATTTGGGCGAGAGCTGGGCGAATCACGTGGAGACTCGGACGCGCCTCAGAAAACTTACTCGAATGGTTCGAATTGTTCACATTACAGCCGCGATGGATGCCGATATCGCCGCCGACGCGACGCGGGGCCGCATATCCGGGTACCTGCTAAGAACGTCTCAAAACGCGAACCTTGTGAGTGCCGTCCGCGAAGTGCTGAAAGGTAAGCGTTACATCTCCGCATCGGTCCTGCGCGCCATCGAAAAGCTATCCCCGAAGAGTACGCATCCGAGCCGTAAACGCCTCACGAGTCGAGAGCTCGAAGTCCTTAGGTTCTTAGCAGAAGGAAGGACCATGAAAGAGATTGCCTACATCCTGATGCTGACGCCCCGCACCGTGGCGTTTCACAAGTACAAGCTCATGCAACGCCTTTGCCTGCAGACAAATGCCGACCTGGTTCAGTATGCAATTCAGGAACAGATCCTAACGCCGCGATCCTAGCGATGCGTTCGCGGCTGCAAACGCGTGCATGCTCATTTCTTATCGACGACGATGAGCACAGCATTTGCGCTGCCACACATTCCATAGGTCTCACCCGAATGGCAGGCGCTCACATAGTACTTGACGCATCCCGGTCTCTTCGCGACGACCGAAACAGCGCGAGCGGATCCGCCCCTGATAGGCCCGGTCGGATCGAACGGCGATGACGGTCCGACATCGATGACAAAGCCATCGCCTTTATAAGTACTCTTCCACACAACAGTAGTGCCAACATTCACGCAGAATAGGGAATTGCCCTTTGCGTTCGGAATGTTGGGAGTTGAGGAAGCGGCGTTAGCGGTTCGCTTCACATCCACGCTGCACGGACTGGAAGCAGATCCGCATGTATTGGCCCCTACGCACATCTGCGCCGGGCTCGCCTCTTCACAAGCGTACTTGCTGTTTTGTGCTTGTGCAGTCACGTTGCCCGACAGCAAAGTGAAGGCAAGTAACGGCGCAGAGAAGTTAAGTACGGAATTTCGTCCAATCTTCATAATGCCTCGCAATTCGACGCTCAAAGCCTACTGCCGCAAGACGAAGTAGACCCATGGCGTCGGTCAGTATTTATACAAGACAACACATAGACGGCGAACGCTGCCCTAGTTGACGCCAGAAGTTCCCGCCCAGTCGAGTACGTCGACCAGTTTCCAGGGGTTTTGTGTAAGGTCCCATTGCAGTTGACCCTGATTATCGAGCACCAGTTCGGCAGCAGGGTATAGGACTCCTGTGCTCTTGCTCTTGTCCTGATCGTTGATTTCGATGATGCCTGCCGTGAGGTTGAACGACTGCGATTGCGTGTCAAAGAAGGCCTCACCGAACCGGATCTGCCGATTCGTCACGAAGACAATCTTTCGACCCGTAGGCGTCGCAGTCATCTTGATGTAGGAGCAGTCATAGCCCAGAGTGCCCGTGATCTCAACATGGCCTACGGCCTTCATCTTTTGAAGCGCGTTCGACAACCCCTGACCCTGCGCCTTTTCGTAGGATTGGACGAGAATCTGCCGGTCCGCCGGAGTCGAGAACTGATAGATGTTCAGGGTCACTCCGATATTTGCACCCAACTGGGTCCCTGTTCCCATCGCTTGAGCTTCAATCGTTTCAGTCTTCGTTCCCGCGGATACAGGCGAAGCGGAAACCATGAACAGTCCGGCCAGAAGCCCGGCGCCAATTACTACCTTTGCGAGTTTTAGTTGTCCGTGCATTTTCTTCTCCAGTCTGTAGCTCTATGTGAAGTTGCCGATTTGAGCGGATACAGCAGGCAAAGGACAGCTGAAAGTTTTCCCTGTCGATCTGTCGCATCGTTGTTCTCGAAAGTGGTCTGCCGCTGTCTTCGAATACGATAGGCGGCGTTCGCGCCTTCAATCCGAAAGCTCCGCCACGTTCACGTCGGCCCGGTCCCAGGCACGCTTGTCAGGAGTGCCCGAAACGAATTCACACCGGCAGTATCATCGACGTGAAATAGTCATGCAACTGTCAAATGTGACAGCGCGGTAAACAATGCGCGCATCGTCAACACTCGTGACCTATTTTGTTCGCCCCGTGTAACCCTCCCGATCAAGTCGCGCCACACAACTTGCGAGCCAGGGGTCCGGCCGTCTCGACTGTTAGTTCTGACAGATGTGGAGATGTTTCGAAGCCTGTAGAGTGTGCTTCAGAATCATCCTGTCGTTCGGTCTTTCCCCATCACCTTTGATTCGAGGGCATGGCGATCGGCCCGAAAGACGGGACGGATCTTCCATTTCGGTGAGCGAAGAAAGGACTCGCCTCTAGAGACGATCAGAGAGCACGCTACCTTCTGAAGCCGAATCGGAATCGTCAGTCGACAGCCTTCCAGGAAGATGCAACGGCACCCACTTCGCAAGATGAGAGAGCCGCGCTGATTGGCAGGATAGGTTGCAAGCGCAAGACAAGAGTGCACTCGGAGGACAACAGTATGTCGAAGGCAAGACCAACAATTGGAACCGATGGACGTCCGCTTCCAATCCTTCCGCCCGAGCGCGACGCCCGCGTTTGGGCGAAGCTCGTCCGCGTGTTGTTCTATACCCCTGGCTTTCTAGCGATGCTGCTGCTCAAGGCAGGGGAGCCGGAGAGCTTTGGCATAACCGTCGAATTGCTGATGCTATCAAGCGCGGCGGCAATCGTGGGTGGACTCTTCATCGGCACGCAACAGTCTGGCGAGGGCGCCGATCCGACATCAAAAATTGGTGTGTGGAGCGGGTCGCTGGTGCTCGAGCTGCTCGCCGTCGTGCCTCTACTCTGTGCAATCCCCGCCTTGTTCCATCAGCTCGCTCATAGCCGCCTGCTGCACGCGATAGCGCCAGCTACCGTTGACCCGACTCTGGGTGCATCGGAGCTGTTGCCGATGGTCGCAATCCTGCCATTCATGCTGTACCAACTGGGTGGTTTCGGGACCTTGGATTACCTTGTGTCAAAACCGGTGAACTGGGTAATCAACATCGGGATTCTCATTTTGATCGTCACAGGCTACATCGCCAACCGCGAAGGATCTTACGCGATGGAGAGGCACCTTTACGCGGGTCTTGTTGTCGCGATGGCTATCACCGTGTTCTACGGCGTTCTGAAATTGCGTCAGATGCAGACGGTCTTCGACGCGCAATGCCCGAAGAAGGCTCCCAAGGAGTAAGCCAGGAGACGGGCGGAACACACGGGTGTTGCCCCGCGGATCGTGATCGCCTCAGCTAATCGATCGTGTCGCCGAATAAAAGGCGCTGAGGAAGATTCTTAATCCCATCCCCATCAATGCTGATGATGCGGTCGTAAAGCTCCTCGGGCCAAGGCTCGTAAGGCGGCTCGTGACCCAGCTCACGGATCAACTTCGGCATCATGCCATGATGCCAGCACATCAAAATCGTTTTGCCCTCGAACTCTTTTCTGCGCAAGTCCTTGACGATTTTCTTGGTGTCCCGATCGGCGTAGGTTGTCCTGACATCAATCCCGAGCTTATCTGCCGTGGGCCGGATTGTCTGGTAGGGTCGTGCGGAATGCTTTGTCGAAGTAGAGGCGAACACAAAATGGGGCTGCACGATCTTCGGGAGCAACTTCGAGAGACCAACGGCACGCATTCTTCCGCGCAACGCCAGATGAGGTAGCCGAGAGGCAGGTTTCTCCGCGTGCCTGATAATAACGATTCGCGCCGGTCCCTTACCCATTAGAGGCGTGCCGTCCTTTGAGAAGGATGCAAACAACTGCCAGTGTCTGTGTTATGCAGTCTGAACATGATAGCCACCGACTCCTGGGAACTATGAGTTCACCACGATCCACGCTGATTGAAAACTGTTATTTCTAACAGCTCCCTTCAAGCATCTTCAAACAGAGGAATCTACACAATGCGAGACCAGTCTGCGCGAGGGAATTGGCGCGCATGGATGGGGCGCTTAGGCCGTTCAAGGTTGCGGGTTAATTGTGGCCGAGCCCGTCGTGCTGATGGTAGTTGGGGTAGGGAGGGACGGGGTAGATCGGCAGCGGGTGGGCTTTGAGGTCTTCGAGGAGGATCTGGACGGCTTTTTCTAACTGGGGGTCGTGACCTTCGGAGACGGATTTAGGGTCGTCCTGGACTTCAACATCGGGAGGCACACCGATGTTTTCGATATCGAATTTGCCGGTCAGTCCATAGAGGGCAGTGCGCGGTGCGGTGACCGTGCCGCCGTCGATCAGGACGGGGTAGCCGCCGATGCCGACGAGGCCGCCCCAGGTGCGGGTGCCGACCAGCGGACCGAGGTTGGCCCGCCGAAAGAGCCACGGCATGGCGTCGCCGCCAGAGCCGGCATTCTGGTTGATGAGCATCGCCTTGGGCCCGAAGATGGCGCCGGTGGGTTCGGTGGTGTGGAGGCCCTCGCGGGACTCGTAGTTGAGCATGGGCGTGCGCTTGAGGACGTCGATCACATAGTCGGCGATGTCGCCGCCCTGGTTCCAGCGGTCGTCGATAATGACGGCCTTCTTCTGGGTCTGGGCGAAGAAGTAGCGGTTGAAGCTGTTGAAGCCGTCGCCGGCGGTGTTGGGCAGATAGACGTAGGCCACCTCCCCGTTCGAGAGCTGATCGGCGCGGCGGATGTTGCCTTCGATCCATTGCTGCATCCGCATGTCAGTCTCGCTATCGACGGGGACGACGAGGACGTCGCGCGAGGCAGACCCGTCGGCGTTGGGGCCGACCGCGATGGTGGTCTGCTTGCCGGCGAGGCCCTCAAAGGCGCCGTAGAGGTTCTGGTCGGCGTGGAGCGGCGTGCCATTGACGGCAAGGAGATACTCGCCTTCGTGGACGTTGACGCCGGGCTGCGTGAGCGGCGAGTAGAGCTTGGGATTCCAGTTTCCGCCCTGGACGATGTGGGCGATTTTGTAGCGGTCGTGGTCAATGGTGTAGTCGGCACCGAGGAGTCCCGTCTTGGGTAAGTTCTCGTCGCCGGGCTTGTGATAGCGGATGAACATGTGGCCGACAGTAATTTCGCCGAGCATCTCGTCCATGAGGTAGGTGAGGTCGCTGCGGGAGCTAAGGCCGGCGACCCAGGGCTCGTACTTGGCTTTGATCCTGACGAGGTCGAGGCCGTGGAAGCCGGGGTCGTAGAAGAACTCGCGCTCGATGCGCCAGGTTTCGTTGTAGATCTGCTGCCACTCGGCGCGGGGGTCGATGCGCGCTTCAAGAGCCATTTTGAGCGGCTTGCCGGGAGTGGCGTCAGCAGTAGCTGGCTTCAGCTCGTCGATCGAGGCGATAAAGTAGCCCTGGCCCTTCTGGTACAACATCTTTTCGCCGTTGGCCGAGGTGACCAGCGCGCCGACGTTGTGGAGGATGTCTTCGGTTTTGCGATCTGCGAGAGTGAACTTCCACACGGAACGGATCTGCGGGCCGTTGCGATCGGCGGGGTTGGCCGCCGGATCACCTTCGCCGAGAAGCAGGACGCCGGTTTTGCCGGCCTGCAGGGTAACGTAGTTACGCGCGGGTATGGGCAGAGCCAGGATGCGCTGCTGAATGCCGTCGAGGTCGATCTTGGTTTCGGGCACCGGCTTGTTTTTGGCAGTGCCCTTGTCGTCGCCTTTATGGTCGGCCTTGGTTTCGGCGCTGGTCTCGTCCTTCTGGATCGAGGTCTTGTCAGCGTCGGGTTTAGGTGTGTCGGCTGATTTGTCCTTATCTTTCTCGTCGTCGCTCTGGGGCGGGGTAGGGGAGGGCTCGTCCTTGGAGAGAACCGCCACGTACACACTGGAGGAGGTGGTGCGGTTGAGCGAGCCGAGGCCGAAGCCGTCGCGGCCGGGGCCATTATTCGTTGACGCGGTGAAGAAAATGTATTTGCCGCCGGAGTCGAAGATGGGGTTGGTGACATCGCTCATGCCGTCGGTGATCTGCGTTGATTTAGCGTCGGCGATGTTATAGAGGTAGGCGGCGTCTTCAAAGTTGGGCAACGACGTGGAGTAGAGAATCCACTTGCTGTCGGGCGAGAAACTCGCGCTGAAGTTGGAGGGGCCAAAGCCTTCGCGCAGGGCGGTAGCGACGAGGACCGGTTTGGTGGGGCCGAGCGCGGGGTCAACGTTGACCAGCCAGAGATGGAGACGCTTGTCGGAAAAGAGAATGCGTTTGGAGTCGGGCGACCAGGTGGGCGAGTAGTAGTAGGTGGGGTCAGGGCCCAGGGTGATGACGCGGGGCGGCTGCAGGCCGTCCTGATCGCGAATGTAGAGCTGGTACTCCCCGGAGCCGTCGGAGAAGTAGGCGATGTGTTTGCCGTCGGTGGACCACGCAGGCTCGCGCTCGGCGGCGTTGGAGGTGTCGGTGAGGTTGCGGACGTCGCCTTTGTCTTCAGGGACGGTGAAGATATCGCCGTGGGCTTCAAAGAGGCCGCGAACGCCGGTGGGGGAGATGTTTACATTCTGGATCTCGCGGGTGGAGATGGAGGCGAGGTGTGGAACCAGTGCCGGAAGGTCGCCATCGGTCGTGATGTCGACCTGGTGCTGTTTGCCGGTGGCGATGTCGTACAGATGGATCGTGCCGAACTGCTCATAGGCCAGGGTGTTGCCGCGGCCGGTGAGGGTCTTGAAGTCAAGGCCGTTGTTCTCAACGAGCTGTTTGATCGCCTTGGATTTCGTATCGTAAGAGAAGAGCGAGATGGGGCCGTTACGATCCGAGAGGAAGTAGATGTTGTCGCCGATCCACAGCGGATAGCGATCGTTGGAATTCTCGCGCGGAACTTTGACGAGGTCGAGGGATTTGAGGTCGACGATCCAGATGGGCTGCGTCTGCCCGCCACGGTACCGCTTCCAGGAGTCCTCCTCCCATTGAAGCCACGGGTTGTAGGCAAAGTGCGAGGCATCGGGTGAGTAGGTGCCGACGTACGCAGACGGCAGCGGGAGGCATTGTGGAAGACCTGATCCGTCGGCAGCGATGCGGAAGATCTGGAAGTACATGCGGACAGCGTCCTGCATGGAGGCGTAAAGGATGTCGCGACCATCGGGTGTCCAGCCGATGACGAAGTTGCCGCCGGGATGGTAGGTGATGCGATGTGGGACGCCGCCGGTGACAGGGATAGTGTAGACGTCGAGGCTGCCGTTAACGGTGGCGGAGTAGGCGATGTCGCGGCCGTCGGGCGAGAAGAAGGGGCCTTCAGAGACATTGCCGCTGGAGGTGAGCCGCCGGGCCGCGCCGCCGTCGCGGGATACGATCCAGACGTCATCAGCATGGCGGAAGGCGAGGAGCGTGTCCGAAAGCGACGGCGCGCGCAGGAGCTGCGGCGGGGCCTGGGCGCGGGCTGCGGCGGGGAGGAGAAGAGTGAGGGCTGCGAGGCTAAAGGCGAGGGTTGCGGAGAAGGCCGCGGAGAGAAGAGTGGCCGGGCGAGTGCGCATCGGTGTCCTTGGGGATGAGGATTCGAATTGCGATGATTTTACCCCCAACATAGGTCATTGCCATCGGCGGTCGCCTCAACGCTCCGGATCCGGCACGATTCTTTACCCTGCGCATAGCAAGTTGACTGCGCTGTTTGGAGACTGACCTTCCCATCGCGACTGCGGACGGACGTCACGACCGCCCTCGCACTGCTCGCAGAGGCGCCAAAGCCTAGCGCCATGATTGTGCCCTCGACGTCGAGCCCCATCATCACAACCATCGCACGCCAGGAACGGAATCTATCCGTAAGTTGTTGATTGTAGATTGGGGCGGCTAGTGGGGGTCGAACCCCTAACTAACGATATAAAATCAATAACTTACAGATTCTAAAACCGCTTCGGTAAGCCCGAGATATCCCAGAAATCAACGATATCCAGATCGTTAGCACAAATTAGCACAAAACCGGCGTCAGTCCGCCGCATACTCCTCAAGATATTTTTGCTGGCGTGGTAGCAACGTCACGCCGGGCTTCAAAACAAGGGTGTATGGAGCGTTGCCCGCCTCCGATGCATACAGCAAGTGCCCGACTATTTTGCCGCCAACACGCACAACATCCCTTTTGAGCGACGATGCCTCGATCTCGACAGACGTTTCCGTTATCGGCGGTAGATCCGCCAGCTTGACCGTTTTCCAAGTTGCGGCTGTGAGAAAGCCTCGTACCCGTGGTTCTAACTCCGCGTTTCTGATGCGGTCTTTTTTTGTCATAGTGTGCCTCTTTCGTGGTGGATTTTGATGCTGAAATCATTATGCGAAATGTCCAGTCCCTTTGTCAATAGGCATAACATATTTATTTTCAGTGACTAAAGCTACATTCTTACAGTTACACTTTAGGAATACAACTTTAGGACTCCACTTTAGAAAGCCACGCTACGAATGCATTCTTACGCGTCCATTTAGCGCGTCCAGGCCGCACCCTTGACACCACCGAAGGGCGCTGATAAACAGGTGCGTAGGAAAGGTTATATGGCTTTCAAACAGTTTCATGAGATTCTGCAACCATTCCGCGTGCGGTGTGCCTAATGAGTGTTGTATATGTTAGCAATAGTTATTTGACTTAGCAACAGAAATGAAATATCATTATAGAGTAATCGGAATTGGGAGGCATCAATGGCGCTGACGATGGAAGAGAAAAAAGCGAAGCGGGAGGAGGGGCGATTGAAGGATCTCCGGGAGATGACCACGGGAGAGAAAATCCGGCGCGCGCTCACAAACGGACGCCCACCGGCCAGCGAATTCAAAACGCCATTAGGGGCCTTCACGGCGGCAGCAACCTTGTACTCAGAAATTCAGCGCCAGTGGCCCGCCAATTACGACAAGCCCAATCCCGGAGACATAGGTGTGGCCGCCGCCTTCGTGACCACGGACTTGAGCCTTACCGGAATCACACCGCTTTACGCTCCGGGTGCATGTCCAGACGCGTTCACCAAGCACCTGGACGGCAAGATCATTCTTGGGCTTGTGTTCGGAATAAAAGACCCGGACGAAACAGATGTGACGCTCCAGTTTGCCCTTGGTGTGCGGCCATTCATCAGCATGAAACAGGTAGATCAATGGCTCAGTGGTCTGACCCATGTCCTGCCCATCCTCATGGGTGATGAGGAGCTGGAGTGGAAGATGCAGCAACAGGAACAGAAATAACAGCGAAAGGCTACTGGAGGGATATCGTGACACTGGCGGATCAACTGATAGAACGGCTGGAGAGGGTGACGCAACAGGACTTCGATAGCGTCAATTCCGAGATTATGTTCGGGTTCGCGTCGGGGAAACTTACAGCGGACGACGTAAACCGCATTGACCGTGTGGCTAAGCGCCGGGTCAGGGAATGGGGCAAGGACCTCCGGGGCATACCGCGCCCACGGCTGAAACGATAGCTGACGTAAAACGAAGGCTCCGAGGTGCGCTAACACCCCGAAGCCGGATGGCAAGAAATTGGACGCACGCGAATGCATCGCAATTAGCCTGATTTCATTATACGGCTGACTGCGCTGCTCACAAATTGAAAGGTGAGAGCAATGACAACGTATGAGGGGCGACGTGACGAACTAGCTGCAAAGGCATCAGTCCTGGTCCAGGTGATAATTGGGGCTACTCCGGGGGACGTTGAGTTCATCCCGACATACCCCCGGTCTTCGTCATCGGCGGAGGCACTCCAAGCCCTCCTGCCTGAATGGGGCAAACGTGGTCTCCACAGCGTTGGCTTCCTTGGCCTTGTGGATATGCAGCCCACGGCGGTTTTCTCGGAGCCTTTGGAGCCGAAACAGGTTTCAGCCCTTGCCGTGGCCTTTGGCGTCTACGTGGGCACGCTGGTAACGCACGCCTACAAAACGCAGGCTGAGGTATCCGAGCTGGAGCGCATATACGCGTACAGCGATGGCCCGAAGTACATCAACTAGCACAAGTTTGGCTGGCCGGAGAGAAGCTCCGGTTCATGCGCGATAGCGGGCACAGTACGTGACCTGGAGGCGTGCAAGAAGTGGCTGTGAACTGCGACGGGCGACGGGGAGACGCCCAACGCACAAGACTAATTGCCGCGCAAGGAGAAAGCCTTGTGCCGCCCGTGACGGCTGCCGAAGTACATCGGCTATGAGGCGCGGACGCGGACGTTGATTACCTACTCAACCCGCATACGCAATTTGGAGATTCAAATGGCAAACTTGATGGAATTACGTGAGCAGCACAGGGCGGAACTGGACACAGCAGAAACATTGCTGGGTGCGGCTGGCCATACAATGACCGCCTCAGAGGCGGAGCAGCATGACGGTGCGATGCGCCGTGCGTCTTCGCTTGCAAAGCAGATTGAGGCGCGCAAGGCACAGAGCACCATCTACACCATGTTCCGCAGTCCGCAGGACCTTATGGCGGTAGGCGACGGCAACGGTGCCGCTGCCGGTTACATGGCGACGTACAGCCCGGCGCTGAACGTGTCAGACTCGCGCCGTCCAGAGTACAGCCGCGCGTTGCACAGCTTCCTCCAGTCCGGTGGCAAAACCGCCTCAGAGGACTTGGTGGTTGGCGCGGACGCGCAGGGTGGTTTCCTGATTCCCGGCTCCGAAGCCTTTACCCGGCAACGCAAACCGAGCGGCAACTATGCAGGACCACGTGCAAACGCGGCTCTGTATGAAGGCACGCAGGGCAGCTCCACCACGGCAGGCGGCGACCTCATCAACGTCCCGACGTGGCAACAGGTTGTTCCCTTAGGCGTCCCGGACTTGGCTCTGTATGACGCCAGCATGTTGATTCCCACGGCAACGGACATCAAGGTGCCATCCCAGGCGAGTTTCGGCGCGTCTGCGATCAAAGCGGAATCCAACGGCACCGTGAACGTCTTTGGAGGCACGGACCCGACCTTGGGACAGACGTTGCTGTCTGCCTTCATGGTGGGCGCGGCGCGAGTCGTGTCTTGGGAGCTGTTGCAGGACGTGGAGATGTTTCAGCAGTTCGTTGTCCAGGATCTCTTGATTGGACAGCGGCTCACGGAAGGCGCACTTCTGGCAACCGGGACCGGCGTTGGGCAGCCTCAAGGCAACTTGGGGAACACCGGCACGGGCACGGGCACGGCGTATGAACTGTTGGGCACGTCCGCAGACGGCCTTACGCTCATTGATGCCCTGTACGACGTTGTGTCCACGCTCAAGGGCGTCTATCAGCCGAACGCTTCATGGGTGATGGCGCGTGCCACGGCGCTGGCGATTCGGAAAGCACAGATGCAAGCGAATCTGTACGTGCCCGTCATCACGACGGACCCGAACGGAGACATGCGCATCTTGGATAAGCCGGTTCTGTTTGACAGCAACATGCCGAGCTTGCCCACCGCAACCACAGCGGGTGTGCTGCCCATCCTGTACGGCGACTTCCGGGCGGGCAATATGATTGGCGTCCGTGGCGGAGGCGGCATCAACGTCAAGATTCTTGACCAGCCGCTTGCGATGCAGGGGCAGCTTGCCATTCTGGCGTATCGCCGGATTGACAGCCGCATCCGTCGCAGTGAAGCCATCCAGCAAATCAAGATTAGCCACAGCTAGTAGCTGATAGCTAAACAAGAGTCGGGCCATGTTGTTTGCGGCACGGTGGCCCGAGGGTGCCTCACACCTGAAGTGGCCGTGCCGCACCTTCAATTCAGTCAACCCGGCTTAGTGCAGAGCTGAGCCGGGTTCTTTTCCAAACTTGAAAGAGGCATTGTTATGGCGCAACCTGTTTGGGTCCTATCCGTTGACCTAACAACAAAAACGGCATCGTTCCAAACCGGCATGGCGGATGCAGCCAAGACGGCGCGCGGAGCGTTTGGCGAGATTAGCGGCGGCGCTGCGCACATGGCGGGAGAGACTGGCGGCCGCATGCGAGAGGCCCGTGAAGGCGTCCGCCTGTTGGGCGAGGAATTCGGCGTCAAGCTGCCGCGCGCTCTCAGTTCCTTCGTTGCGGAGCTTGGTCCGATTGGTGGAGCGATGGAGGCGGCCTTCCCATTCCTCGCCATCGCGGCATTGGCGGGAATACTGATTGAACATCTCCACGCCATGCACGAAGCCGGGGAAAAGCTCACTGACGATCAAATGAGCTTTGGCACAGCCATCCAAAACACCTTCAACTCACTTGATGCGAAGCTGCTGTCTTCACAGTTGAAGACAGACGAGCTACGCAATAACCACATAGGCGCGCTGAAAATCCAGCTTGAGCAGATTGACAAAACAAGCCTTGGGGAGCTAGTCCACAGCTTTGAGGAGGTGGCCAAGTCCGCCGATAGCGTCATGAAGGATCTCCAAGGCCATTGGTACACGTTCGGGCAGGGCAGCGACGGTGCGGACCACGCGCTCAAGGGATTCAAGCAGGATTACGAAAGCCTTATCGCGCAAGGCAAAGGCGACGAAGCTAGCGGCCTGCTCAAGGGAACGTTGGACCAAGCACTGAAGGTGCAGGCCGCGCTGAAGACATACAAGGAGAACAGCGGCGGCATGGGCTTGAGCGGCCCGAAAGAAGGCGCGGATTATGGCAAGGCGCTGGCCGCCTATCAGGTGTTGCACGCCGCCAAGTTGTCCGGCACAGAGAAAGAGGCGGAGGCACAGGCCGCGCTTGTTGAGGCCCTGCAATCCCAGATGACCATCGAGGGTAAGGTTGCGGAGCTGAAGAAAAACGACCAATCCAATGCGAAGATTGGGGCAGGGAATGAGGCGGCGGGAGAGCACGCGGCGGCTGCCCGGCAGCTCGCGGAAACACAGATGCGAGTCAACGAGCAGTCCCTCTCCAGCGAGAAGTCAACGGCGGATTCGCTCTTGACGATTCACCACGCGTCCATTGAGGACAGGTTGGCCTCAGATTTTTCCTTCGCAGAGAAGGAGCGCGACGTACAGGTGAAGGGCAATGAGGCGGAAATCTCCGCATTGGACAAGTCGGGCAAGGACTACTCCAACCAGTTGAAGGGGTTGAAAGACAAGCAACTGGAGATTGCCAGCGACTACAACATGAAGGTGGCGGCGCTCAACGCAAAGGCTACCGTGGAGATGGCGACCCGTGATCTAGCCAACATGCAGCAAGGCGAGCGGGAGAAGATATCGGCCACGCAAGAAGGGAGCGCCGCCCGGCTGGCCGCCATCAATGCAGGCATCCAGGAAGAGCAGGCACAGAACATCAAGGATACGGGCTTCATCCGTGACCTGATGAACCAACGCGTAAACACCACCCGGCAGATGGCGGAGGAGGAAGCCAAGCTCAAGGCGGAGGCGGCCAAGGAGGAAGCCAGCAATGCGGAGAAGATGGGCGAGATACAACTCGCGGCGGAGAAGGAAGCCGCAAGCACTGATGGACAGCTCCCACCACGTAAGCCTGCAACAGCGCATTGAAGAGGAGTCGAAAAACGCAGAGGCTGAGTATCAGATAAAAAAGAAGGCGATGGATGGGGACATCGCGGCCCTGGACAAATCCGGCAAGGATTACAACAACAAACTGAAACAGTTGCAGGACCAAGAGGCGCAACAGCTAAAGCAGCACGAAAACACGTTAGCCCAAATCAAGAATTCCGCGACTATTCAGAGCAATACGGCGCTGATGGCGGCGGAGAAGCAAGCTACCAGTTCAATGGCGGATGGCCTCACCAAATCCATCATGGGCCACCAAACGTGGGCGCGGATGATTAGCGGCTTCGCAGAGCAGGCCACCACAGCGCTTATCAAAAACTCCATCATGACCATGATGCAGCAAGATAAAGAGCGGTTATCGAATGCAAAAGACGCGGCAGGTACGGCTTACACTAATGGCGTAAAATTTGGCGGCCCCGCCGCTGGCATGATCCTTGGGCCGGTGTTTGCCGCCGCCGCGTTCGCCGGAGTCATGGCGTTTGAGGGCGGCGGAATTGTGCCGGGCATGGGCAGCGGCGACACCGTGCCTGCCATGCTGACGCCGGGTGAGGGCGTTGTGCCCAAAGGCGTAATGGAAGGGTTGTCCAACATAGCGCGGAATGGAGGCTTTGACCAACAGCGGCAGTCGCAGCCACACATCCATATACAGCCCACGTATCACGTACAGACGATTGATGGCGATGGTATGAAGGCGGCGCTTGAAAAGCACAACGACCAACTGCACGACCACTTCAACAGGTCGCTGAGGAAGATGAACAAATGAATAGCTAAGTGCATTGAAACCAAAAGATGTGCCTCAAAACGCACTATGTAGGCGTGACACGACGCCAAACAGAAAGGAATTTTCCTATGTTTATCTGCAAACCCTACGATAAGATTTTTCAAACCCTGCCCGGCAACGGCTGGAAAGCGCTAGTGGACTGGAGCCTTGATTCCGACGCTATCGCGGACGGCGCACCGACAACCACGTTGGAACCCGTAGTCTCATGGGTGACTATAAAAACGCAAAACCGAAAAACGCTGCGTGAAGACGTAATCATTGCGGCGCTGGTGCGTTCGCCATTGGATGGCAGCGAGTTGATTCTCTTGACGCCTAGCGCACCCGTAGAACGCTACGTCTACCTAGCCCCCGGTGAGGAGCTGAAGGACCGTCACCTAACCGGTGACTACGCGGAGGCGGTGACGCGTGAATCCCTCTAACGAAGCGCTGCTAGCCGCAACGCAGCAAGCGTACAGTGATGGCGTGGGACGTGACGCCATTGTCCGCCATCTCTGCAAACAACCCGGTTTGGTAAGCGGCGGCTTTCACTTGCAGCAAGCCATAAAAGCGATCTACGGTCCTGCGTGGACCGCTCGCTATATGACGGCAAACGCATACGCGAACGTCAAGCCGCCTGAATTTTTCATAGATGGCTTTTTGGTCAAAGGATCGATAGCCATGCTTGGCGGACCCGTAGCGCAACGAAAAAGCATCATCGCTTTGAACGCTGCGCACGCTTTGTGTACGGGTGACGCGCTTTTTAGCTACTTCCATGTGGCTGAAAAGCCTACACGCGTCATCTACTTGTGTCCAGAGATGGGCGCGGCATCGTTCGTCAAGCGTGTCAAGTCGATCGGGCTTGGCGAATACGTTGGCAAAACGTTGTTTGTTCAAACCATGAGCGAGCAGCAAACGGCGCTGGACGATCTAAACGATGAGCTAAACGGCGCGGTCGTCATCGTCGATACCATCACACGTTTCATTGATGGCGACGAAAACAAGTCAGAGGATATGCGGCAGTTTGCCAAGAAAGCGTTCCGGCTGGTAAATCGTGGCGCGACGGTCATCCTGCTACATCACTCAAAGAAAGGATCCACCGGGAACCTGGATGATGGCTTGCGCGGCAGTTCTGAGTTAGCCGCGTTTGTCGATTCCTGTTGGGTCACAGAACTGGACGATCCGAACCAAGCCGTATGAATCGTTGTCGAAGGTGCGGAACGTCAAGCAACGTGACTTTGAGTCGGATCCATTCCGGCTGAAACCCAGTCCAGGTTCGTTCTACCTAACGATGGAAGGTGATCCAGCGCCAGAGGCCGTCATCAAGAGTAAGAAGGAGCAACAGGCGCGCGATGCACTGGCGGACATCGTGAAAGCAAACCCCGCTATTGGCATACTCAAGGCACGTGATGCACTCAAGGCGAAGGGCTTCGGCAAAGGACCGAAATTCGTAACGCAGGTGCTGTGCGAACTACGCGGCGGAGGCACAACGTTGGTGTCCGATTAGCCTATACCGTATATCCATATCCCTAAGAGAAAGAGAAAATATATATACACCACTCTCCCCACACTAACGTGTGTGGGAGATAGGTTGTTGGGATGTACGGCAAACGAGATGCCCATATCCAGCTCATCGGTTGGGTATGGCATCCGTTCTTTTACTGGCAACACAGCAACGATTGAGCACTACACAGAGTAGTTGATCGTAAGTTAGCTGTACGTTGCACACGAACAATCTATGTGATCGACGAATGCGCGGCTCATAGATGCAATGTAAGTCTCTCATATCAAATGATATAGGGGTGGAGCAAAATGTTGCCAACGTACCTCATAAAGAGCGCCGCAATCCACAAATTTACATAAACAAACAATTCTGCATAAATGGATATTTATGCACTTTTATGGCAGCCGGACGCAGCGCATCAGGTCCACGTCTTCTCCACAAGGCTGTCCACACGGTCCTGCCGCCCCTTGCTCCACTTTGCGTAATGCCGTTCGGTGGTGCGGATGCTCATATGCCCCAACATCCTGGACACTTCCTCCATCGGAACGCCCTTCTCAAGTAAGTGGACGGCAAACGTGTCACGTAAACGATGGCTAACCATGTGTCCGCACGGGATACCGGCTGCCTCAAACACGGGACGGACGTAGCGGTTCGCCCACGTCTTTGCGATGGTCTCTCCGGGACAGTCGCCCGTCCAGAAGAGGTACTTCGGGCTGACGTTTGTGACGGCCAGCAGCTCCCTAGCGACATCGGACGGAATGGGCACGCTCACGTGCGTCCCTGTCTTCTGGCGGCTTGTGACAACCCGGTAGATGCACCTAGCGGCGTCCCGCTGTATCTCCGCCCGTTCAAGAGTCACGGCGTCACGTATAGCCAGCCCGCTCCATCGCATCAGCTGGAAGAGAGCGTGGACGCGCGCGCGGGTTTGCTGTGTCATGGCTTGCGTGCTCATCTTGCCGTCCCAACGCCGGGGTGTGGTGACGTAGATTGCATCCAGAAGTCTCGCGTACTCTTCCTGGGTCAGCGGCATCGTAGGGGGTTCGTCAATCTTCATCTTGGGCATATTTGGCACCCGTGGTATCCACTGTGCCTCATAGCAGTAGTGCAGGAAGCTCCGGCAACGCTCCCGCACCTTGGCCCGCGTGTAGCTGGACGGGTACAACGTCTCCCACGTCCCACAGAACCGCGTAAGAGCCTCGCGTGTGATGCCTTGGACTGTGAAAATCCGGCTCTGCGTGCAGAAGTCCACAAGGCGGGACAGCTCCAGCGTGTATTTCTTCATCACGCCCTCTGTGACGCCCTGGAGTCTCTTGTCCTGGAGGAACAGCGCCACGGCATCCGCTACACCGTTTGCGGGCGTGTCGCTTGGGCTGGTGGTCCGTCCTAAGAACTGGTCCTCAATTGTCCGGCGGAACTTCTCAGCCTCGGTCCAACTCCGGGTGCCTGCCGTGCGCCTGTGTTGTTCTCCGCCGCTGGACCAGCGAACGTGCTTCCTGCATTGGCAGCGCTTCGAGAATTCATCACCGGCGTACTTACAGCCGGGTGCGTGACGTACAAAAATCGTGACCGTTGGTGTCGGCATCAGTGACCTCACAAGAGAGTCCAAACTCTGGCGAGAGCGTAGCACAGAATTAGCACAAGGTGGAATGGGGACACAGCGGAAAAAGAAATCCCCGCTGAATACGCGGGGATTGTATGGATGAATTATTGGGGCGGCTAGTGGGGGTCGAACCCACGACATCCGCTGCCACAGAGCGGCGTTCTGCCACTGAACTATAGCCGCCGTATCGTTCTTGATTGTAGCATCCTACGAGGCAGAAACGAAGAGGGAGCGTGAGCAATGACCGTAAGGACAACCCAGCCCGAGATTCTGCCCCCGCGTTCGGGAAGCCGCACCGCCAACGGCATCCACCAGCGGCTGGGCGGCGCCGGAGGAGCCTTTCGCGATGAAAACCTCGACGTGCTCTCCCGCGTACTCGACACCTGGTTTCGCGTTCCAGGCACCAAGATCCGCTTCGGCGTCGACGGCATCGTCGGATTCGTTCCCGGTATCGGCGATCTCCTCGGCGGCATGGCCAGCTGCATCATCGTTCTGGCCGCCTACTTTCGCGGCGTGCCCCTCATTACGATCGCGCGCATGGTCGCCAACCTGGCCATCGAAGTCGTCGCGGGCCTGGTACCGGTACTCGGCAACCTGTTCGACATCGGCTGGCGAGCCAACCGCAGAAACTATCATCTGCTCGAGCAAACCCTGGCCGCTCCGCGCAGGGATACCGCCCGCGACTGGGTCTTCATGGGCCTGCTAGGCCTCGGATTGCTGCTCCTCGCCATGCTGCCGTTCCTTCTGCTGCTATGGCTGGGCGGCTCGCTGCTGCACTCGTTACAGGCACCCGGTTGGCGCTAAGTTGATATGATGAATCTGTCGGGGCGTAGCGCAGTCTGGTAGCGCATCTGCTTTGGGAGCAGAGGGTCGGGGGTTCGAATCCCTCCGCCCCGACCATCATATCCACTCTGCTTCGCCCTTAGCCTAAGAACTCGCGCACTGCGCTGGAAATCTCCTCGAGGTGGGTCTCGAGGGCAAAGTGCCCTGTCGGCAAAAATGTCACGGTCGCGTTCGGAATGTCCCTCTTGAAAGCCTCTGCACCAGCGGGGATAAAGTACGGATCAAACTTGCCCCAGATAGCCAATAGCCGAGGCTTCGCGCTGCGAAAGTACTCCTGGAACTTCGGGTACAGCTTCACGTTGTTGGCATAGTCCAGAAAAAGATCGAGTTGTATATCGACGTTGCCAGGACGCCGCCAACAGTGCAGCATCAAGCGTGTAGCCCTCCGGTTTAATCACGCTCGGATCGGGGATTCCGACCGAATATTCGTGACGCATCCCTTCTGGCGTCAAGGCGCCGCGGATTGCATTGCGATTCTCCAGGGTAGGCTCTCGCCAATAGCGTTGAATCGGCTGCCACGCATCGCCCAGGCCCTCTTCGTAGGCGTTGCCATTCTGAGAAACGATGGCGGTCACGCGTTCGGGAGCCATCAACGCCATTCGGAAGCCCGTCGGCGCGCCGTAATCGAAGACGTACATCGCATAGCGCGTCAGCTTGAGCGCCTGCGTGAACGCGAAGATCGTCTTCGCCAGGGCGTCGAAGGTGTAGGTGTACCCGCGCTCCGCAGGAACCTCCGTGAACCCAAAGCCAGGCAGATCAGGAGCGATGACGCGATAGCGATCGGCAAGCCGCGGGATCAATTCTCGATACTGAAACGAAGAGGTGGGAAATCCATGCAGCAGCAGCACAACCGGTGCATCGGCAGAGCCCGCTTCGCGGTAGAACACATGAACACCGTCAGCTTCAACGCGATGGATT
Organism: uncultured Acidobacteriaceae bacterium; assembly: GCA_963821165.1. Taxonomy (GTDB): domain Bacteria; phylum Acidobacteriota; class Terriglobia; order Terriglobales; family Acidobacteriaceae; genus Granulicella. Next base: position 383,889 of record CAWGCQ010000001.1, on the reverse strand, counting down.
GAAGTCAGCGGAACGCTTGGAATGTCAGCCATAATCTCCCTCCGTTAGAAGCACCCTTCTCACCCACTGCAGGTTATTCTGCGACTCCCTCAACAAGGCTGTAAAACGCGCCGCCACACTTTATCCGCCTATTGGACGCATCGGCCCTCCTTCCCGATGCCCATTGCCTGCAACGTCTCCAGGCGCTATCGTGGGAGGCGATGACCACTCCCCACACGAACCTTGATTCATCAGTCCTCGACTCCTTCCGCCTCGACCAGAAGATCGCTCTCGTGACAGGAGCCTCTTCGGGGATCGGCCTCTCCATCGCAGTGGCGCTCGCCCAGGCCGGCGCAACCGTAGCTTGTCACGGCAACTCCCATCCCGCAGAAGCCACCGCACGCACCATTCAGGACGCCGGCGGTTCTGCTTCCGCCTTCTCCGCCGATCTCTCCACAACCTCCGGTGCTCAGCAACTCTTCGACGCCGTCACCGCAACCTGCGGCCACATCGACATCCTCATCAACAACGCCGGCATCATCCTCCGCCACGACGCCGTCGACTATCCCTTCGAAGACTGGCAGAAGGTCATCCAGGTCAATCTCAACGCGGTCTTCCAGCTCTCGCAGCTCGTAGGCCGCGCACTCATCGCTCGCAGTTCCCCAGGCAAAATCGTCAACATCGCTTCGTTGTTGTCCTTCCAGGGCGGCATCCGAGTCCCCGCCTACGCAGCCTCCAAGGGAGCAGTCGCCCAGCTCACCAAGGCCCTCGCCAATGAGTGGGCATCCAAAGGCATTCAGGTGAATGCCATTGCCCCCGGCTACATCGCCACCGACAACACCACCGCTCTGCGCAATGACGAAACGCGCAATCGCCAGATCCTCGAGCGGATTCCCGCCGGCCGCTGGGGCAATCCAACCGACATCGCCGCGACCGCCGTCTTCCTCGCCTCCCCCGCGGCAAACTACATCACCGGCGCGGTTCTCAACGTCGACGGCGGCTGGCTAGCCCGCTAGTACCCTAGTGCTTCTCTAAATCCCGCAGCACCGCCATCGCCGCATTGCGTCCGTTCATTCCAATCACGCTGCCCCCCGGATGTGTACAAGCCCCGCACAGATAGACACCCTGCATGGGCGTGCGCGCCGTCAACCGCTTCGACCACATATACGGCGGCAGGCACTCACCCTGGAAGATATGTCCCCCCGTAAGTCCCACGCGCTCTTCGATGTCCGGAGGCCCCAACACCTGCGCATCGATCACCGCCGTCTCAATGTTCGAGCAGAATCTCCCCAGCGACTTCAACGCCAGCTGCTTCACCTCCTCGCGCCGTTCCTCCCACGTCCCCTGCGCAAATCGATACGGCACATACTGCGCAAACACCGACATCGTATGCTGCCCCTTCGGCACGACGGTAGCGTCATGCACGCTCTGAAAATACAGCTCACACCACAGATGTTCCGGCAGCTCTCCGCGTCGCGCCGCCGCATACCCCGCCTTCCACTCCGCATGCGTCAGAGGCGCATTGATCTGCCCATAGTGATGCGGCTCATCCACTCCCGGCCGCGCCACAAAATTCGGCAGCTCGCGCAGCAGCACATTCAGTTTCACGGTGCAACCTTCGATCGGCACTCGCTCCACGCCCGCCTTCCATCCCCCATCCGCACTCTGCCCCAGCATCGTCAGCGTCCGCCGAGGGTCCGCATTCGACACCACCACGGCCGCGCCAATCCTCTCTCCGCCTTCGAGCACAACACCCTCGCCCGGCACAATCTGCGCCACCGGCACGCCGCTCGCCACAACCGCCCCCGCCTCGCGAGCCGCGTCGCAGAAATAGAACGAGACCATCCCCATCCCGCCCCGCACATACCCCCACATCCCCGGCATCCCGCCCAACCTTCCCGACGCATGATGGAACCGAATCGACGCCGTCCCCTGCATCAAACGGACTTGCATTCGTCCCAATCACGCCCTGCCCCAAATACGCGGACTGCAACCGCTCATCCCGCAGATAGCGCTCCACGAACTCCGCCATCGACCAGTCGTACAGCATATGCTTTGCCTCGGCATCACTCCCCAGCCGCCGATCAATCTCCTCCGCCGTCGGCGCATCGCCAATCCAAGCGTCCGCGTCACCCTCCGGCCGCAACGCATCGCGCAGCCGCCGAATCACGTCATTCATCGCGCGCCAGCCTTCCACATCACCAGCCGCAAACCGCCGCACCTCCGCCTCGCATGCCTCGTCCTCATCCCAAAGCTGAATACTCGACCCATCCAGGAACGGCACGAACAACCCATTCACCGCCGGCGTCCATTGGAACCCGCGCTCCACCAGGTTCAACTCACTTCACCACGCGCGGATGCAGCAACCCCGCAAGGTAAGCGCACGGCGACATATACACCCCCGGAAATGGCTCTTCAATCGTGCAAGCCCCACCCACCCGCTCCGCGCGCCTCAAGCACCAGCACCCGTTTGCCCGCTCGCGCCAGGTATGCAGCGCATGCCAACCCATTGTGCCCGGCACCCACCACGATCACGTCCCACCGCCGCGCCGCAAGCTCACGGATCGTAGCAGGAAGCCCAACGTTGCCCAACACGGCAGCAGTAGGAGAACTCAATGCGCATCACCTCGAAGGAAGTCTACGCATTCACCATACATGTTCTTCGAGCCTGGGAGTTACACCAGCGGCTGCAGCGATTGCAGCAGCGTCGGTATCAGCTCCGACACCGTCGGATGAATATGCACTGCGCGCGAAATCGTAGTGTACGGCGCCTTCGCATACATCACATCCAGCAGGCAATGAATCGCCTCATCGCACCCCACCCCCAGCAACGACGCCCCCAGGATCATCTTGCTCTCCGCATCCACCAGCGCCTTCATGAACCCCAGGCTCTCGCCCTTCTCCACCGCGCGATTCACCCGCGTCATCGGCCGCATCGCTATCAGTGCCGGCTTACCTGTCGCGCGCACCTGCGCTTCCGTCATCCCAATCCGCCCCAGCGGCGGATCCAAATACATTGCATAACAAAGAATCCGATCCGACACCCTCCGCGGATCATTGTCCAGCAGGTTCGCCGCAACAATCTCATAGTCGTTGTACGCCGTATGCGTAAACGCCCCGCGCCCGTTGCAGTCACCCATCGCATAGATGCCCGGCACACTGGTCCGCAGTTCGTCGTCCACTTCGATGTACCCGCGCGCATCGGTCTTCACACCCGCATGTTCCAACCCCAGATCATCCGTGTTCGGCACGCGCCCCACCGCCAGCAGTACATGCGATCCCACAACGTCAGGCTCACCTTCCGTGCAGTTCGTCCCCACCACCACATCGCTCCCTTGAGGCTTCATCTGCACGCACTCCGCGCTCGTGCGAATCGTAATCCCCTCAGCCTCCAGAATGCTCTGCACGCACGCCGATACATCCTCGTCCTCATGCCCCACTAGCAGTGGCCCCTTCTCGACGATCGTCACCTCGCTCCCAAACCGCCGATACATCTGCCCAAACTCGATCCCGATATAGCTGCCACCCACCACCACCAGGTGCTTTGGCAACTCGTTCAGGTCAAGCAAGCTGCTGTTCGTCAGAAACGGAACACTGTGAACGCCCGGCAGATTCGGCACCGCCGCCCTTCCGCCCACATTGAGGAAAATCTGCTTCGCCTCCAGCACCTCATCCCCAACCCGAACGGTCGTCGCCGACTCAAACCGCGCAGTCCCCTTGAACACCGTCACCTTCTCGTTGCCCCGCAGCGAAGCTTCCACCCCCTTGCGCGACTTTGACACAATGCCTTCGCGCCTGGCATTCACCGCCTTCATATCCACTTCGACAGACGTATCGATCGACACGCCGTAATCACCAGAACGCCGCGCCACATGCGCCGCATACGCGCTCGCAATCATCGCCTTCGTCGGCGTGCAGCCAGTGTTCACGCACGTCCCGCCGAACAGCTTGCGTTCCACATAAGCAACCGTCTGCCCAGCCTTGGTCAGCCGAGCCGCCAGCGAGGGCCCGGCCTGTCCGGCCCCGATAATGATCGCGTCAAATGTCTTCATGGCAGGTAGGATGCGCGTTTCAAGATCATCCTACGCCATCCGCCGCGGTTAACGAATGTGGATCAGCACCAGCAGGCACGCCAGCACCGCGATCGCGTCTTCGGCCATTGCCGCGCCGCCATCGCCCTTTATCCGCGCTCGCAGTTGTTCATACAACACCGTGCTTCCGAACGTTCCGGCCAGCGCTCCAAACACTCCAAACGCAGCGCACACAAACAGCGCATTCGTCTGGTTGCTCGACCCAATCACCGCGCCCGCCAGGCATCCCGCAGCAATCCGCAGAATCAGCTTAGGCGCAAACGTTGTGCTACCCGCCGACCGCGGTGTCTTCTCGAATACCAACTCGGCGATCGCGATCAAGGTGAAAACAATCGGCGTGATGATGTGTCCCATAAACGCGAAGTGCGTCCCGGCCACCGGCAGGTGTCCAAAGTACGCAGCCCAACTCACCGCAGCCAGAGCCACAAATGCGCGCAGCCCGGCAACCAGACCCAACAGAAACGCAAGAATAAACGGTGGCATCTCTCCTCCTAACGCTTCACTACGTAGGATGCCGCCACCCCAACCGAACGGTACATGCCCCCGTCAGAATTTCCGCGCCGCACCTCGCGGGAAGGGAAGCCGCCATGCACACCCTACTGGTACAGCAGGAAGGATGCACGAACCGCACGATACGCCGCAAGCTTCGGACCCCATCCCTTGGCAATCGACCGAGGATCATCCCCCCGCTCAATCGCCTCCACCGTGCTCCGGCTGCCAACCAGCCGCAGCGTCTTCTCCAACCCAAACTGCGCCGGATACATCCGGTGCAGCACGCTCAAAATCTCCACCCCCATCTCCGGAGAATCCAGCACCCGCCGATCCGTCACCGAAATCTTCACCGCATCAATCGTCCGCCCGTGAAACGGATAATGATTCGCCGTCTCCGCCACACTCACAGTCGTCGCGCTGAAACTGACCCCCGGAATATGCCGCGCGTTCAACGCCGCCGCAACCTCCGCCCCACGCATCCACGCCGCCCCAAAAAACTCAAACGGCGTATCCGTCCCACGCCCGACCGACACCAGACTGTAGTCCAGAAACCCCAGCCCCGGATACAGCACCGCCGCCGTCATCGTCCGCAGATTCGGGCTAGGATTCACCCACGGCAAACCCGTCTCATCAAAATATTGCCCACGCGACCAGTGCTCCATCGGCACCACCGTCAGATCCACGTTCAGGTGCTTCACGCCAACCACGTACCGCGCCAGTTCCCCAATCGTCATCCCCGTCCGCACCGGCAGCTGCATGTAATCGATATACGCTGCCACCCCCGTGGTCAGCTCCGCATCCGACACCGGCCCCTGCACCGCCTCGCCACCAATCAAGTCTGGCCGATCCAGCACCACCACTTTCAGGTCATGATGAAACTCGGTCTTCTCCCTCGCCGCGGCCTCCAGAAAATATCCCATCACCGTGTCATACGTGTAGAACCGAACTCCCGCATCCTGCAGATCGATCACCACCGCATCCAGATCCTTCAACTCCTCATGCGTCGGTCGCTTGTCCGCCTCCGTCGGCCCATAAAGACTCGTCACCCGCAGCCCTGTCGCCGGGTCAACCTCGGACCCAACATGCATCGAATCCACCTTCCCAAAGATCCCATGCTCCGGCGAAAAAATCGCCACCAGCTTCGCCCTCGGCACCGCCTTCGGCAGGTCCGTCGAAAGAATATCGACGGTCCTCCGCCCAGTGTGATCAAGTCCTGTCTGGTTTGTGAGGAGCCCCACCGCAAACGGATGACCAGCATGGTCGAGACCTTGGACCAAAGGGGCAAAATGTTCTTCTTGGAGTACGTCGATACCTGTGCGGGTATTCGATATCTTGGTGGGATCACAAAAGGTATTCGGCTGCTCGCAATCAACGACCGTTGCCGCAGCCGCCGACCCATACAACCCCAACGCCTCCGCCGCCGCGCTCGCCACCTCCCCACGCAGATTCGAGATCGGCGCATTCCCCCGTGGATGAATCGAGTTCGCCAGCAGCACCACATACGTATCCGACCCAGGATCCATCCACAACGAAGTCCCCGTAAACCCCGTATGCCCAAAGCTCCCAATCGGAAACACCACCCCCCGCGGCTTCGAAAACGCCGTATCGATGTCCCATCCAAATCCACGCAGGTCCTGTTCCGGCACCGCCGGGTAATGCGGAGCCAGCCCCGGCGCCGCCGGCTTCTCCCCAGCGGCAATCTCACGGCGCTCCGCCGCATTCGCAGCCGCAACCTGTCCCGCCGCTGCACCCGGCTGCTCCGGCGTAACCATCAACTCCAGCGTCGACTGCTTCAGCGGAAAATTACTCGGCCGTCCCGCCAGCCGATCCAGCAGCGCCTGCGCAAACAACGACACATCATGCGCCGTCGAAAACACCCCCGCATGTCCAGCCACGCCGCCCATCCGTCGTGTCGTAGGATCATGCACCGTCCCGCGCAGCAGCCGATCATAATCAGGATTCGTCGCCGGATCGGCCCTCCCCTCATCGTCATGAGCCTCCGGAGCAATCCTTGCCAGCAGGGAAGTGCTCCAGTCGTCCGTCGGACACGCGTACGCCATCCGCCCCTTCGGTGCCGGCGCCCACGCAATCGCCGCGCCCACCACGCGATGCGGCCCGCAAGCCTTCGCCAGCGGCAGATACCGCGTCTCCGTCATCCCCAGCGGCTTGAAGATGTGTTCCTGCGCATACACATCCAGCGGCTCGCCACTCAGCACCTGCACCATGTACCCCAGCAAAATGAAATTCACATCCGAGTAGCGAAACACCTCTCCCGGCGCGGAGATCAACGGCGTCGTCAGCGCACGATGCACGCCCTCCATAAAGTCCGGCTTCGCCAATCCCCATGCATCCTTCAAGTCCACATCCGGAGCCTCGCCCGACGTATGCGTCAACAGCATCCGCACTGTAACCTTCGCGCGTTCCGGATCATGCCCCGCATTAAACCCCGGCAGATACTTCTCCACCGGATCATCGAACTGCACCTTACCCTGCTCATACAACTGCATCACCGCCGTCGCCGTGCTCAAACACTTGCTCAGCGAAGCCATATCGAAGATCGTGTCCTCGGTCATCGGCTCCGCGGCACTAGGCTCGCCATTCAACCCCGGCTCACCCGCCAGCTTGCGATCGCCATACGCCTGCTCAAACACCACCTGCCCGCCATGACCAATCAGCACCACCGCCCCCGGCGGATGATGCACCGCCACCGCATCATTCAACAGCGTCGACACCTCCCCAAAATCAGGCGCCTTCGCTTGCACACTCTGCGACACGCCCACCCGTGCAACGCACAACAACGCAATCACCACCACCACACCGCGCCGCACCGACTGCTTCCCAAACACCAAACTCGCCAGCGACCCCACACCAAACGTCACCGCTGCGCCAATCAGCACATACCAGGTCCACGCGATATGCGGAATCGTAATCCCTCCCCCAACAAATCCCAAGCGCACTGGAAACGCTCCTTGCCAAAGCCACACATTCAGCACAAATCCAAACACCATGCCAATCGTTGCTCCCGTCTGCGTAGCAAACTTCGTCAGCGTCCCCAGCAGAAACACGCCCAGCAAACACCCATACGCAACCGACGCAATCGACAACCCAATCTCCACCACGTGCCCCTTTCCCCCGACAAACACCGAGTACACCGCAATCGCAAACAACACCAGCGCCCACATCACAGTCGATGACTTGCTCACAATCGCGCGTTCTCGATCATCCGCCTCCGGCCGCAGTCGCATATAAAAATCCACCACCGTAGTCGACGACAAGCTATTCAATGCCGCCGACAAATTTGACATCGCCGCGGCCAGAATCGCAGCCACCAGCAGCCCCGCAATCCCCAACGGCATCTCCCGCACAATGAACGTCGGAAAAATCCGATCTGCACTCGCGAACACCGCTGGATGCTGTCCATAGAAAACAAACAGCCCCACACCAATCAGCAGGAACAACGCAAACTGCACGAAGATCACCACACCCGAGCTCAGCAGCGCCAGCTGCGACTCGCGCAGCGTTCCTCGCCGCAAGCATCCGCTGCACCATCAACTGGTCCGTCCCATGCGACGCCATCGTCAAAAACGTTCCACCCAGCACCCCCGCCCAGAACGTATACGTCGTCGTCAAATTCAGCGCGAAGTTCAGCATATGAAACTTGCCCGCACTCGCCGCGACCGCATGGATCGTGCTCCATCCGCCCGTAACATGCGAACCCAGCGTAGCGATCGCAACCACCGTTCCGCCAATATAAATCGCCATCTGCACCACATCCGTCCAGATCACCGCGGCCATCCCACCCTCAAACGTGTACAGCAGCGTCAGCGCGCGAGATAATCCCAATCGACAGCACATCGCGAGTCCCGATCGCAATTCCCACCACAATCGAAACCGCAAACACCCGCACACCCTCTGCCGCCGCCCGCGTCAGCAGAAACAATCCCGCCGTGACCTTGTGCAGCGACGCGCCAAAGCGCCGATCGATCAGCTGATAAGCCGTCAGCATCTCGCCCGCAAAATAGCGTCGGCAAAAATAACCCTGCCACCACGATGCGCCCAATCATGTACCCAATCACGACCTGCAGAAATCCAAAGTCTCCCGCGAACGCCACGCCCGGAATCGAAATAATCGTCAGCGTCGACGTCTCAGCCGACACAATCGACAGCGAAATCGCCCACCACGGAATCGTGTTGTTCGCCAGAAAATAACTGCGCAGCGATTTATCCGCCGCACCCGTTCCGGAGCGCTTGCGAAACCGCAACCCGAACAGCGTAATCCCCACCAGGTACACAGCAACCAGCGCAAGATCAAACGCACGCAGCCGATGCGTCCCCGCCGATTGCAGAACCGCCAAAGCCCGAAGCGCCAACGCCTGACTAACCAATTCGATCTCCTGCTAAGGGATGTGCGGCGTCACCGGTGCGGTGCTTGGAGCCGGCGTTACAGCAGGTGTTGTTGTTGCAGGCGCTGCGCTCGCCGGAGCCGGTGTCGCCGGAGTCGTCTCCGGTGCTGCCGGTGCGACCGTCACCGGAATCCCCAATTCGCTCGCCGGCGGCAGCGTCCTCATCTCGCTCCACTGCCGCTGCGCACTGCGTACCTTGTCCACCCGCGCATACCATTGCCCAATCGTATAGTCATAGTGCTCCAGCACCGGCCGCAACCCTGATGGTCGATACGTCTTGTCCCACTGCTGCGCAAACATCTCGCGCAGCTGCGAGTAGCCATCGATGATGTCCTGCAGTCGCCCATTCACGCCATTAATATCCGAGAGCAGTGCCGGCACCGAAGGCCTCGGCCTCGGCAGATCCATGCTCAACGTCCCCTGCGCCGTACCCAGCGCTTGTGCATACCCAGCGGCCATCTCATCCGCTAGCTGAAATTTCAGTCCCAGAAAATCAATCCGCCGTGCCCCGAACTCCATCGCCGAAATTGCATCCGGCTCGCGCAGGTTAGGCTCCTGCGCCTTCGCCTGCGCAATGTCCGTCAGCGCGCGCTCCGCATACAGCCGCACCTCGGAGTTAATCGGTCGCATCTTCTCCGCCATCGCCTGCCCGTCCTTTGACCACGGATCCACCCAGAACAATCCGTCCGTCCCCTCCGTGTTGCTGATCACCTTGCTGTCGTGCAGCAGCGTCATCGCCCCCGTCAGCTCGCCCTGGGCCTGGTTCAACAATCCCAGCGAGTCGCCATGAAACACCTGCGCAAAACTATCCTGAAACGCCGGGATCGACGACTCGCCATGTTGCCACGCCGCCGCCGCGCCAAACAGAATCCCATACCAGTTCATGTTCGCCAACGACTCGCCATCGTCATTCCACACCGTGTTCAACTGGCCCGTCGCGCCATACCGCTGTCCATCGTGCGTGAACTCCTGGATGTCCTCCAGCGCCAGTTGCTGGTTCGGCCACACCTGCCGATAGTTGTTGATCGAAGGCGACACCCACACCGGAATCCCCGCCTGAACATAAGGTTTCAACTCCCGCAGAAATCCCTGCGGCTTCGGCGTATATCCCCACGCCACCGCAATCAGCTGATGCTTGATCTCCGGAGGAAGCTCCTTCAACAGCTCGGGATCGCTCTGCGCAACATCGCCCCAAAACAAAATCTTCTTATGCAGCGGCTCCAGGCTCGTCACAATCCGCTGCAAATATTCGATGTAAACCGTCGGCAACCCTCTCGCGTCGACATCAGCGCGCGTCCGGCCAATCCCCAAATCAATCGTCTCATCGCCGCCGATATGCAGAAACGGTCCCGGATAAAGCTCTGCCAGCTCCTTGAACATCTGGTCAATCAACGGAATCGATCCAGCCTGCCCCGGCGACAACACGGCCCCATGCGGCGTCTCCGCAACATCCGCGTACGTCTCCCACTGCAGCATCTTGCGCAGATGCCCAATGGCCTCCTGCTCGGGAATCACGATGATGTGATACTTCGCCGCATACGCCACCAGCGCCCGCGCGTCATCCGCCGATATACTCCCCTCCGGCGGCGCCGGCAGCGGGTTCGACGCATACTGCTGCGTGTTCTCAAAGTAAGGCGAGTACACATTAATCTTGTAAGCCGCCAGCGTTCGAATCAGCTTCTTCTGAAACTCCAGCGTGTCCACCGGCCCGCGCGAAAGATCATCATGCAGCCCGCGATACCGCATTGCAGGCCAGTCATGAATCTCCGCCGCATGCAGCACGAAATCCGGGCACGTTCCTTTGCATACGGACTGCAGAGGCCATCGCTCGATCATCTGCTTAGCCGTCTGCGCCGCATAAAACAGTCCCGCCGCGCTCGCGCCCGTCAGCGTCAGCGTCTTTGCCCCATAGCGGATCGTGTACCCCTCCGCCCGCATCTCTTCCGTAAAACTCGCATCCGGATGCTCCGCCAGTCGACGCATCACAATCCGCAGCCCCGCACCCGTCGGAACTCCGCGATCACTCAGTGTTTCGCGCAGATCATTCGCCGCAAACGTATCCTCGGCATCACACCCCGTGCACACCACGGTCACCGAGTTCACCGGCACCTGTTCCACACCCGTAATCTGCCGCGGCAGCGGAATCAGATGGTCCGTCGTCTGTGCGAATACAACGGAAGCAAGCAGCAGGGCTGCAAAGGCAAAACCTCTGGCAATCGAACCAATGCGCATAGAGCTACGGTACACGCCAGCGCCGCAGCATGGAAGAGAACGCGCCCATAGAAGGGAACTCGCAGCGAACACCCCGCCCCCAACCGCATCCAACCCCTGCGAGGAGCTACTATGAGCCCATCGGCGGCAAGACCTCCGTCGGAGAAGCCGGAAACGTCCTCGTCTAGTTTTCGTCGAGATGCGGCCCCGCTAAATCGGCGGCGCTCCATCGAAGATCGTCACGCCCGGTGGCGGAGTGAATGCAAAGTCGCTATCGGGCGTCGGCACGTTCTCATGGATATCGCTGAACGCAAAACTAGTCTCTGCCCCGTCCTTCTCAACAATCCTCATGCCCGTAATCTGTCCCGTTGCATCCGTAGTAATCCCAACGGATTGCACCGTCTGCTGCATCCCCTTCGGCACGCCAGAAAGCGTATAGCCGCCGTTCACGATCGTCAGGGTCAGCCCCTCCAGCTCCTTCGCAATCTCCGTGCGCCCCAACAGAAATCGCAGCGGCGACCGCAGATCATCCAGCTGCTTGGCCGGCGTCCGCTGTGCCTGCGAATCCCCTGGCGTATAGCTGATCGCGTTCTTTCCATCCAGCACAAAGATCTTTCCTGCGGGCGCGTCATATGCCCAGCGCATCCGCCCGGGCTTGCTCAGCGTCAGCGTGCCCGTCTCCGTGCGATCAATCCCCATCCCGCGATATCGCTCCGTAAAGTGCGCCGTCAGCGAGTGCAGATGGTTGTAATGCGCATCCACCTTCGCCGCCATCGCAGTCGCCGACGAAATCTGCGCATGTGCCGCAACCGCCGCGGTCAAGCCAACCAGGACAAGCAATCTTCCCAACGTGCGAGTTCGGATCAACTGTGTGAAATTCAAAGGACCCTCAAGTCCATTCTATCCAACGTCGCTCGCCGACCCCTTCGCCTTCGCCTGCCGCACCATCTCCACCAGCATCTTCCGCGTCTCCTGCGCATCATGCACCTCGCTCAGGAAATTAATCCGCGGCCCCTTCATCCCCTCCGCCGTCTTCAGCCGCAGCGTAAATCCCAGCCGGTCCACCGACGTCATCGCCGCCTCGCTAGCCTCCATCCCCGCATACGCCCGCGCCAGCACCACCATCGACTCCACATGATCCGCATTCATATGCGCCAGAATCCCAGCCGCCGCCTCCGCCAGCGGATCAGCCTTCGCCCCCGCGAACTCCGCCGCCTCCACCCACCCCATCACGCCGAACCCGCCCACGTAATACATGTCCACCGGCTCCAGCCGAAAGAAATGAAAGTCCGCAAAGTCCACCCAGTAGCTGGCGTTCGCATGCCGCGCCAAATAAGTCTCCCGCACCTCAGCCTTCTCGTCTTCCGCCACCACCGCAGCATTCCCAACCAGCGTAGCCCGAGCCGCGCCCAGCGGATCGCCATCCGCCGCCGCCTGCATCACGAACAAGCTGCACCGCCCATCCTCCCGCAGATTCTGCGTATGCATCGCCATGTTGCTGATCAGAAAAATCGGCCGCCCCTTCACATCCAACGCAAACGGCATCAGTGACCCAAACGGAAATCCCGGCAGCTTCTTCGACATCGTCGACAGCATTCCCACGCTCACCAGCGACAGCAGCGTCCGGCTTCTCTCCGCGTGGCTAGGCTCCGGAACCTGCGGCCCCGCAGGCCCGGTCGATGCATGCTGCCGTGGTGCAGCTCCTGGTGTCGATGACATAAATCCTCAATCCCTCACGCCGCACCTAAGCGACATTGAATCCACTCACCACAATCTTCGGAGTCTCGCCACGCGTATCCGCATGCTGCAGCTCCGTCTCTATCGTTCGATGCTCGCCCGGCATCAGCAGCACGTAATTATCATCATAGATCGCCGGCAGAATCCGATCCCCACTCACCGCGCGCACCGCCTTCACCCGCGTCATCAGCGCCGGCCAGCCAGACCCATTCTGCAGCACGGTCGTCAACCGCCAAACATCGCCCTCGCGCTTCACCTCGTCGTAGCCGCCACCCGCGCCTTCGCCAGCGACCGAATCGCGCGATAATCTCCCTCCACCAACGCTCCGCAGATAATCATTGCGCGACACCACCACCGCGCCCTGCGCCAGCGTCAGCCGCAGAAAGTGCACAGAAGACAGCCCCTTCGGATACTCCATCGCGAGCGCCGTCACCACGCTGTCTTCCTTGCTGTCCACCGTCGCAGTCTTCATCGCCACCCGCGCGCCATCCATATTCGAGATCTCCACAGAGACACTCAACCCCCGCCGATCCCCGCCGCTATAGTTCACAACCTCGATCGTCTCGGCATCGCGATTCCACTGCACATGCAGCGGCTCCGACGCCAGCTTGCATCCGAAGTACGCCGCCGTCGGCTCAAAGAAATAGTCATACGTCTGCCACACAAACGAAGGCCAGCACGAATGGCTCATCCACAGCAGCAACCCCGCGCGGTACTTGCTCTGCGACTCAAACATCGCGCGATAGCCTTCGAAATTCAAAAACTGCGCCAGCGAAATCCACTGCTCCGCGCTATCAGCCCCGCCATAACTCTCGTCAATCAAACTCCGAAACGACTTCGCTCCCTGCGCTCCCGCCAGGGAAAAGTCATGCAGCCCCCAGTCCAGTCCCTGCGGCCACATTGCGCGCTCCGGCATCATCAGCTTCACGCTCTCGAGCGTCGGAATATTCGGCATCCCAATCTCGCTATGCAGCTTCGTATCGGCAATCCTGAAGTACTCCACCGTCGGTAGCGCGTGATAAGGCCCATGCCCGCTCACCACATCATCGGCCGAGCTAGGAATGTACTGGATCCCCGGATGCAACTCCGCCAGCGCCGCGCGCAAACCATCCTCCAGCACCTTTGGCGGATACCCCTCATTCCTCCCGCAGTACAACCCAATCGACGCATGATTCCGAATCCTCAACAGCAAGTCCCGAGCATTCGCCAGGAACATCGCATCATCATCCGGCACCGGCCCATCCCACGGATTCGCCAGCCAGAAGTCCTGCCACACCATCACGCCATGCCGATCGCACGCCTCGTAGAAAGCCTCATCGCCAATCTGCCCCACCCAGTTGCGAATCATCGTGAAGTTCATCTCACGGTGATAGCGCACCGCCGCATCATACTCACGCGCGCGATACCGCAGCATCGACTCCCCAAATCCCCAGTTCCCACCGCGACAGATAAACCGCCGCCCATTTACAAACAGCGCCAGCTTCCCGCCCGCCTCGCTCGAGCTCATCTGCCGAATCCCAAACTTCATCTGCTTCCGATCAAGCACCGCCCCCGCCGCCTCGAATCGCACCTCCACGTCATACAAGTACGGCTCGCCATAACCCGCCGGCCACCAAAGCTGCGGATCCTTCAGCCGCAGCTCCGCATGCTTCGACGCATCCATCGTCACCTCCGTAGTCGCCCCACCAGCCACGCTCACCGCCTGCGCAACTTCAATCGCGCCAAACTTAAATCGCAGCGTCCCCTCCACGGCTTGCGCCCGATGATTCACCACCCCCACCTGCACGCTAACCTCAGCCTTCGACACATCCGGCAACGCCAAATCCGCCCGAACCCACGGCGCATCCAACGTCACCGCGCCCGTCTTCCGTAGCGACACATCTCCCCAGATCCCCGTATTCCGTCCGCGAATCGTAGGAATCCAGTCCCACCCAATCGACGCATGATACGTAGGATTATCCGCGCCCAGCGCGCCTCCATTCCGGCTCGGATTCTCAAACGTCTTCTGCTTCGTACTTCCCGGCGTCGCATTCTTCTCGATCAGCACCGCCAGCGCATTCTTCTTTCCCGCCAGCAGCTTCCCGCTCACATCAAATCGCCCACGAATAAACCCGCCATCAATCCGCCCCAGCAACTCGCCATTCAAAAAGATCTGCGCCTTCCAATTCACGCCCTCGAAATCCAGCCATGCAATCTCTCCATCCGCAACCGCAGGCGCATCAAACTCCGTCCGATACCAGAAGTCCGCGCAAAAATAAGAGTCCGAAACATACAGCTGATTCTCTCCAAAGTTCGGATCAGCAATCGCCCCCGCGTTATAGAACGAAGTCAGCACCGTCCCCGGCACCGTAGCCACCACCCAAGACGCATCCGCAAACCCCACGCGCGAAATCGCCGCACCCTCTCCACTCACCACGCTGCGACGCTCCACCCTCCACCCCCCACCCGCCAACAACAATCTCCCATCTGCATCCATCGCCGGCGCACCGGCCTCCACAGCCACCGGACCACCCCGCCCCCACACTTCCAGCTCGCTCAAAATGTATCCAAACGGAGAACTAGGCCGAGTCATCAACACCCGCACAAACCGCGCATGCGCCGGAGCCGCCAGCCGAATCTCCTCCACCCCCTCCGTAGAAACACCCCCACCCAGCCGATGCACATCCGTCCACTTCACCTCATCATCCGAAATCTGCACCGACCCTTCAGCCGCCCGCGCAATCCAATGCAGCGTCACGCGATCAAACGAACACCGCGCGCCCAAATCCACCGACACCCACTCCTCCGCCGACCCCGCGCTCATCCACGCACTCGTAAATTCGTAAGGCCCGCCAATCTCCACTCGCGCCCCGCCGCGATAGAACTCCACCTGCCCGACCATCCATCCAAGCCCTCGCTCCTCCGGATGATTCAACCGTTCGCACGTCACGCGATAAAACCGCCACGCTCCCACCCGGCTAAGCGTCAGCCACGGATAATAAAGCTTCATCCCCCGCACCAAGTCCGGCGGATAATTCTCCAACGCCGTCTCAGCCTCTGCCTTCGCCGAACCCACCTCCTCCCACACCCGCCCGTCATCCGACACCGCCACCGCAAACCGCAGATCTTTCTCCGCCACATACTCCGGCAACGCCGCAAACACGCGCATCCGATCCACCGTCGGCGCCGCCTCGCCACCACCCACCTCCACCACCACCGAAACCTTCGCACCCTCCAGCCTCAACCCGACAGGAGGGAAGTGATCCAGCACAATCTCCCGGTCCGGCTTCGTCAACGCCCCATCCACACTCGTCGACACCGCCACCCACCGCGGCATCCGCGTGTCCTTGATCCCATCCGTCACCAGCTGCGCCGTCAGGTTGTAGTCGTAGCTGCTCGAGTGCTTCGCCGCCCGCCGCAGCGCAAGGTTCCGATACGTAGTCGCATCCACCCGCATCATCGGCGAAAACACATCGCCCCACGCCCCGGGATAAATCCCCACCCCACGCGTAAACTCACCCTTCGCCCCGCCCACCGGCAGCGTCGCCGGCGCCGTCTCCAACCCAGTCTCCGCCGCTGCCGCCACACCTGTCGCCGCCAGGCCAGGCAGCGCCACCTCGCCCGCCGCAATCATCGAGCTCTTCAGAAACGCGCGTCGCGATAAAGACAAAGCAATTCCTCCCGTAACCTATACTTGCGTCTGCGCCTACAGCGCTCACGAAACAAGCCGTCGCGTGGTACGAACATACTATCCGCAGCCGCGCGCGTCCGCCCCACTTGCCACCAGTCCACGCATCCCAGTACGATCCCAGCGTTCGGTATTTTTCTGCCGCCGGACGACTCAACCGTTCAGGAAGGCTCCATGAGACAGTCCTTCAGCATTGGTATCGGAGGCGCCGCCGGCCAGGGCGTCGCCACTCCCGGAGACATCTTCGCCAAGATATTCAGCCGCCGCGGCCTCCACCTCAACGCCTACAACGCCTACCAATCCATCATCCGCGGCGGCCATACCTTCCTCACCATCCGCACCGGCCAGGACAACATCCGCACCACCAACGGCCACCTCGACCTCCTCATTCCCCTCAACCAGGACACCGCCGATCGCCACCTCTCGCTCCTCACCGCCGGCGGCGCCTGCCTCTTCAACGCCGACACCATCCACCCCGGCACCCCCGCCGACGGCGTCCAGCTCTGCCCCCTCCCCGTCTCCAAGCTCGCCGACATCAGCCGCAACAAGGTAGCCCAGAACACCCTCGCCATCGGCGCCGCCCTCAGCATGATGGGCATCGGCTTCAACGCCCTCGAGTCCGTCCTCGAAGAACAGTTCCGCAAAAAAGACCGCGCCGTCATCGACGAAAACATCGCCCTCGCCCGCGCCGGCTACGACTACGCCACCCAGAATCTCAAGCCCTTCGATCGCGCCCTCCCCCTCACCGACGCCCGCTACGCCGTCCTCAGCGGCAACGAGGCCATGGCCATGGGCGCAGCCGCAGCCGCCTGCAAATTCTACTGCGCCTATCCCATGAGCCCCGCCACCGGCGTCCTCCACTGGATGGCCTCCCACGCCCGCAAGGCCGACATCATGGTCCGCCAGGTCGAAGACGAGATCGGCGTCATCAACATGGCCATCGGCGCCGCCCACGCCGGCGTCCGCGCCATGTGCGCCACCTCCGGCGGCGGCTTCGCGCTCATGTCCGAAGGCCTCGGCCTCTCCGCGCAAGCCGAAATCCCCGTAGTCGTCATCGACTGCCAGCGCGCCGGCCCCTCCACCGGCGTCCCCACCAAGACCGAGCAGGGCGACCTCTGGCAGATGCTCGGCGCAGCCTTCGGCGACTACCCCCGCGTCATCGCCGCCCCCCTCGACATCGCCGACTGCTTCACCCTCATGCCCGAAATCTTCAACCTCACCGACCGCTTCCAGTGCCCCGGCATCGTCCTCGCCGACCTCCTCCTCTCCGAAGGCCGCCTCAGCGTCGACCCCGCCGTCCTCGACTTCAACCCGCCCGTAGACCGCGGCGAGTTCATCACCTCCAACGGCGCCGGCGGCACCCACCCCAACGCTGCGCACGAAAAATACCTCCGCTACAAGATCACCGACTCTGGCGTCTCCCCACGCGTCATCCCCGGCCTCCCCGGCTACACTCACGTCGTCTCCTCCGACGAGCACGACGAAGACGGCGTCCTCATCTCCGACGCCTACACCAACCACGCCAAGCGCCGCGCCATGATGGAAAAACGCATGCGCAAGATGGACGGCATCGCCGCCTCCATCCCCCCGCCGCAACTCCGCGGCCCCGCCGACGCCGACGTCACCCTCATCGGCTGGGGCTCCACCTACGGCGTCATCGACGAAGCCTGTGACCTCCTCCGCGAGCAGGGAATCACCGTCAACCATCTCCCCATCCGCTGGCTAGTCCCTCTCCACGGCGAGGCCATCCTGGACATCCTCCGCAACGCCCGCCACACCATCATCGTCGAGAACAACTTCAGCGGCCAGTTCGCCCGCTACCTGCGCAGCGAAACCTCCTTCGTAGCCACCGGCCACATCCGCAAGTACGACGGCGAACCCTTCTTCCCGCAACACATCGTCGAAGCCGTCAAGGAGCAACTAGCCGGCAACACCACCCTCTCCATCCCCGCCCACGAAGTCATGGTCTAGCGCTCAACCATCCGCCCAACTCCCAGGAGAATCACGAATGGCGACAGAAATCATCACCCCCAACGCAATCACCATGGCCGAACTTCAAAGGCCGCGTCGAACCCGACTGGTGTCCCGGCTGCGGCGACTACGGCGTCCTCGCCGCCGTCCAGAAGGCCCTCGTCGAGCTGCAGATCCCCCAGCACGAAGTCGCCACCATCAGCGGCATCGGCTGCTCCTCCAACTTCCCCGGCTTCATCGAAACCTACGGCATGCACACGCTGCACGGCCGCTCGCTTCCCGTAGCCACCGGCGTAAAGATGGCCAACCACGCCCTCACCGTGCTCGTCACCGGCGGCGACGGCGACGGCTTCGGCATCGGCTGCGGCCACTTCGTCCACGCCATGCGCCGCAACGTCGACCTAACCTACATGGTCATGGACAACCAGATCTACGGCCTAACCACCGGCCAAACCTCTCCCACCAGCCGCCTCGCCATGAAGACCAAGACCACTCCCTTCGGCAACGTAGAGCGCCCCGTCAACCCCATCGCGCTCGCCCTCGCCGCCGGCGCCACCTACGTCGCTCGAGGCTTCTCCGCCGAGCAGAAGCACCTCACCGAGCTCATCAAGAACGCCATCCAGCACAAGGGCTTCTCCTTCCTCGACATCTTCAGCCCCTGCGTCACCTACAACCACGACAACACCGTCCAGTGGTTCAAGCCGCGCGTAAAAAAGCTCGAAGACAACCCCGACTACGATCCCACCAACTTCGACGCCGCCATGGACAAGTCCCAGCTCTGGGGCGACGAAATCCCCATCGGCAAATTCTACGAGCGCACCGACGTCCCCACCCTCACCGAGCTCGAGCCCGTCTTAAACCCCGGCCCGCTAGTCCACCAACCCAACCGCATCCCCCCAGCCACCGCCAAGGCCTTCATCGACGAGCTAATGTAGACGAGCCCATGTAAGTTGAACGCCGCAAGAAGGCCAGTGCAGCAGCTTCTGCACTGGCCTTCGTTCTTGCCCTCGTCCTTGCCTTTCTTGGACAATTTCCTAAAAGAAATTGTCATTCCGAGCGCAGCGAGGAACCTGCTTTCTCCCGTTCTTGCCGTTGCTTTTCTTTCGGTCGTTCCCTCCGGGAATCTGCTTCTCCGCCACCCACGCACGTCATCTCGACCGAAGTGGAGAGACCCCTGTATTGGCCTTTGCGCTGCTTGTTCTCCTCAAGCCCCCTACGCCCTACCCGCAAACTCCTTCAACTCCGTCGACACCTTCACCTTCTCTCCCTCTTTGATAAACAGCGGCACCTTGATCTCCAGCCCCGTCTCCAGCCGTGCCATCTTCGTCGCGCCGCTCGACGTATCCCCGCGCACCGCCGGCTCGGTGTGCGCCACATCCAGCTCCACAAAGATCGGCAGCTGCAGCCCAATCGGATTCCCGTTGTACTTATGCACCTGCAGCGCCGTCCCGTCGATCAGGTAATCCAGCGCATCGCCCAGCATCTCGCCGCTCAGCGTCAGCGTCTCAAAGCTCTCCTGGTCCAGAAAGTACGACCCATCATTATCCGTATACAGAAACGTAGCGGGAACCAACTCCAGGTCCGGCTCCTTGAACCGATCCTGCGCCTTGAACGTCTTCTCGAACACCGCGCCAGTCAGCAGGTTCCGCATCTTCAACCGCACCAGCGTCTGCCCACCCCGCGCCGTCGGCGTGCTAATGTCCGAATCCAGACAGGCATACGGAGAACCCTCAAACTCAAACATCGTCTTACGCTTCACATGAATCGCTTCAATCAGTGCGGCCATCAACAAATCCCTCTTCTCTCACAGACAGGCCGCCAAGCACCAGCAAACCCACGTCCAAATCTCCAATCAAGTATAAAGGCCCACGCCAACATAACCCCGCATGGCGTCCCCCAGCGAAAACACCGTCATCTCGCAACATCCCAGGGCCAAAGGCCCGTTTCATCACAGCCTGGGGCGCAGCCCCAGGTTTACATACGATCAAAACCTGAGGGCTAAAAGCCCGTCTCATACGACAGCCACCCCCGTATTTCCCCAATCCCCGCCACAACCAGGTACCCCGAGGCTTCAGCCTCGGGTCTCATAGCCGACTCCAAGACCGGGGGCTTTAGCCCCAGCGTAAGCTCTCGCCCAAACCTTCGCCCAACATCGCTGTCAACCGCAATTGCCTCAACCCCACACCTCTGCAATCATCGCCCTAGCATGCCCGACACGCCGCACGTCCGCTACACACCCCTCCCCACCTCCATCCACACGCTGGTCGAGCGCACCCCCAACGCCATCCTCCTCGAAACCTCCCGCTTCGACGCCGCCAACCATCACAGCTATCTCTTCCTCAACCCCACCCGCATCCTCACAGCGCAAACCTCCGACGAAATCCCCGCCCTCTTCGAGCAAATCGAAGCCGCACTCAACGAAGGCCTCCACATCGCCGGCTACTTCTCCTACGAATGCAACGCCCACTTCGAACCAACCCTCGCCCGCCACGAATTCAAACTCTCGCCGTCCGCGCAGGACCCCCATCCGTACGTGCAATTGCGGACGGGTGGGGAAGAAGATGCCCGCGGTCGCGACACCCTCCCATTAGCCCACCTCGCCGCCTACCCCCCACCCATCCTCTTCGACCACGCCACCGGCCTCTTCCTCACCCCACCACCATCCCGGGTGCCCCAGGTCTCGCTTTTGAGACCTGGGTTCCCACAAACCTCCGCACCCACACCGCACCCCGATCCCATCCTCACCAACCCCACCCTCCGCATCCCCGATGACGACTACCTCGCCGCCATCGAGAAAATAAAAACCTACATCGCCGCCGGCGACACCTACCAGGTCAACTTCACCGACGCCGTCGAGTTCCCAACCAACCTCTCGCCCGCCACCCTCTTCACCACCCTCTCCCAAAACCAATCCGTAGCCTACGCCGCCTATCTCAACCTCGGCCCCCAATCCATCCTCTCTCTAAGCCCCGAACTCTTCTTCCGCACTGACGCAGCGACCAACAAAATCACCACCCGCCCCATGAAGGGCACCATGCCCCGCGGCCTCGACCCCACCGAAGACGAGCAAGCCGCGCAGCGCCTCCAACACGACGAAAAAAACCGCGCCGAACACGTAATGATCGTCGACCTCCTCCGCAACGACTTAGGCCGCATCTCCCTCCCCGGCTCCGTCCACGTCGACGACCTCTTCTCCATCGAGCGCTACCAAACCCTCCACCAGATGACCTCCACCATCTCCGCCGCCCTGCGCCCCCGCACCACCTTCTACGACATCTTCCGCGCCATGTTCCCCTGCGGCTCCGTCACAGGAGCCCCCAAGATCCGCACCATGCAAATCATCCGCGAGCTCGAAGTCCATCCCCGCGGCGTCTACACCGGCGCCATCGGCTTCATCGCCCCCGACCGCTCCGCCACCTTCAGCGTAGCCATCCGCACCCTGGTCCTAAGCAACGGCCATGCGCACATGGGCGTAGGCGGCGGCATCGTCGCCGACTCCATCCCCGAAGACGAGCATCGCGAAGCCCTCCTCAAAGCCAGCTTCCTCACCCGCACCCACCAACCCTTCGAACTAATCGAGACCATCCTCTTCGACCAGCACTACCATCGCCTCCCCCTCCATCTCGACCGCCTCGAATCCTCCGCCGCCTACTTCGACCTCGCCTGCGACCGCACCGCCATCGAAGCCCAACTCCGAGCCTTCGCCCACTTCCTAGACCCCCGCGAACCCCACCGCGTCCGCCTCCTGCTCTCACCCTCAGGCGAAGCCTCCATCACCGCCCATCCCCTCAACCAGTCCAACCCTCGCCGTCCGCGCAAGACCCCACCATCACCGTCACGCTCAGCCCCCACCGCACCAACTCCACCGACCTCTTCCTCCGCCACAAGACCACCCACCGCCAGCTCTACAACGACGAGCTAACCCGCGCCCGCGCCGAAGGCTTCGACGAAGTCCTCTTCCTCAACGAACGCAACGAACTCACCGAAGGCGCCATCAGCAACCTCTTCATCGAAAAACCTGCCGACCCCGCGCGGAGCAGGGAAGCTCCTAACCCCGCCCCTCACCTCCGGCGTCCTCCCCGGAGTCATGCGTCGCCACCTCCTCGAGACCCTCCCCGACGCCGAAGAACGCATCCTCACCCTCGCCGACCTCGAGCCCCCCAACACCCTCTGGCTTTGCAGCTCCGTCCGCGGTCTCCGCAAGGCGATCCTGCGCCTCGAACCCTGAGCCAGCGATAACTGACTGATCAGTCAGCCATCGCCCGAAACTGCTACCCGAAACCCAGCTATAGCCGTCGATTTGTAACCCGAAACCCACCTATACCGTACACAAATCACTCGGATTTACAGGCGATACGCCTTCTTCGCCAGCCCATACGCCAGGTCATGCGCCAGCTCCCCAGCCTCATCTTCCTCCAGCCGATGTTCGCTCACCAGCCTCGCCAAATACGCGCAATCCACCCTCCGCGCCATGTCATGCCGCGCCGGAATCGACAAAAATGCCCGTGTATCGTCATTAAACCCGACTGTGTTGTAGAACCCGGCCGTCTCCGTCACATGCTCCCGGAACCGCATCATCCCCTCAGGACTATCGTGAAACCACCACGCCGGCCCCAGCTTCAAACAAGGGTAATGTCCCGCCAAAGGAGCCAGTTCCCGGCTGTAGGTAGACTCATCTAAAGTGAACAAAATAATAGACAAACCAGCCTCGTTGCCGACCACATCCAGCAGCGGCCGCAGCGCCTGCACATAATTCGTAGGCCCCGGAATATCCGCCCCGGTATCCCGTCCATACCGTTGAAAAATAAGCAGGTTATGGTTCCGAACACTCCCCGGATGGATCTGCATCACCAGCCCATCCTCCAAACTCATCCGCGCCATCTCGGTAAGCATCTGCGCCCGAAACAACTCCCGCTCAGCCGCATCGGCCTTTCCGCTCAACACTTTACCGAACAGCGCCGCAGCCTCCGCCGCCGCCAAATTCGCCGTCTGCGCCGAAGGATGCCCATGATCCGTAGCCGTACACCCCAACCCCTTAAAACGCTCCCGGGAAGCCCGCAAAGCCCCCAAATACCCACTCCAACTCGAAGTATCTTCCCCCGTCAATCCGCCCAAACGCTCAATATTCGCAGCAAATCCATCAAAATCCGGGTCCACCACCGAGTCCGGGCGGAACGTCGGCAGAATTCGCGCCTTCCACCCAGAATCCCGAATCGCCTGGTGATCCGCCAGCGAATCCAGCGCAGAATCGGTAGTGGCTAACACCTCCAGATCGAACCGCTCATACAGCGCGCGAGGTAGAAACTCCTTTGTTTTCAGCTTCTCAGAGATCACATCGAAGTAAAGGTCAGCAGTCTTTTCCGATAACCGGTCCTTCATCCCAAACAATTCCTGAAAACAGAAATCCAGCCAAATCCGAGTCGGCGTCCCCCGAAAAAGGTAATAATGCTGCGCAAAGATCCGCCAAACCCGCCGCGGATCCTTCATCTCCGCCTGCCCAATCTCCAAATCATCCAGGGAAACGCCCTGGCTATACAACATCCGGTATACATAGTGGTCAGGCTGCACAAAAAGCTTCGCCGGGTCAGGAAACGGCTCGTTTTTCGCAAACCACGCCGCTTGCGTGTGTCCATGCGGACTGATAATCGGCAACGCGCGCACCTGCTCATAAAGCGCCTTGGCAATCTTTCTCACGCCCGGTTCTGCCGGGAATAAACGGTCCTCGTTAATAAGCATGACGGATGGTTCACTTTCTTGTCGGACACAGGCCGCTGTCAGCGCTGCATGCACAACAGAGAAAGTATACAAACAAAGGAAGAAGCCGCTTCCACAGCCAACATGCCGCGCGACCAAAAGAACGGGGAGACCGCTCGAACGGTCTCCCCTTCTTATGTTCGAACTGCGACTAGAACGTCAACTGCAGGGACATCTGGATCTGCCGCGGACTTCCAATGGTATGGCTCACCTCTCCGAGGCCAGTCGGGCAATTGTAGAAGTAATTGCCCGTGTTGGGACTAGCGGATGCAATACCTTCAGGAGTTGAGCACGTCTGGCCGCTAGGAGCAACCCCGCTCGGATAAACCCCTGGCCCTGGGGCAAAGGGAAGACCGTTGTAGTTTTCATTCTGAGAGACTTCGTTGCCTGGTACATCGAAGCTGGCAGTGTTTGTCAGGTTATATACGTCGAATGTGTACTTCAGGCTGAAGCGGTCGGTGATCTGCGTTTGCTTCACCAGCGAAGCATCCGATCGTTTCTGGAACGCCTGCCGGAAGATGTTCCGCTGACCGGTAGTAAACGTCGTCTCATACGGATCAGACGTTGGCACTGCTCCGTTCAAACCGCCAGCCTGTAGCAATGGAATCGTGAAGCACGAGGATTTCAGGGCATAGTCTCCAAAGGCGCCCGAAAGACCCGTCTTTGCACTCTTGGCTGTGCATCCGGGTGCCAACGGGACAATCGGGTTGGTGATGCCGTTGCTTACGCCGTAATAGATGCTGCCAACAGCTCCGCTGAAGTCGATGACGCTATAGGGCTGGCCGCTTTGAAGAATGGTGAGGCCAACCAGAGACCAGCCGTTAGTGAAGTAGCTCGCGACGTTGTGCTCGTGCACAAAATCCGGAAGCCGGTACACGTAGTTGAAGTTGATTACATGCGTGCGATCAAAGTCAGACGACGCATAGCCATCGCGCAGGTTCAGCGGGTTGTTGCCGTTATAGAACAAGCCCAATCCGCTTTGCTCGTCCAGCGCATGGGAATAGGTGTAGGAAGCTGCGATCTGGAACCCGTGGCTCATGCGTTTTTCAATGTGCGCCGTGAGAGCGTTGTAAGCATCCACCCCGGCCGCCTTGTAGTCAATCGACTCCGCGGCGTACCCAATGTACGGAACGCGATGGTCAACGTTGCCGCCTTCATAGTCATAGTTGTACGCAGTGCCGTCCGGCAGGGTCGCGCCCTGTACGACATAACCGTATGAATAATTCTGGCCGTGGATCGGGGAACTTGGCGACGCAATGCCCGGCTGGTTGAAGGGTATTGGGATTACCTGGTGTCGGCCGAGGTTGCCCACATATCCGAGTTCGATGGCCAGATCATTGCGTGGCTGCCACTGGATATCCAGTGTGTAGTTATACGTGTACGGGAGCTTGTTCGCCCGGTCGTAGACACCCAGCGAGATTGGTTGGCCGCCGTTGTCGATGCTGGCGATGTTTGGCAGGTATTTGCTTAAGTCAGACGACTTTGGGTTGGACGGCGGAGCCGACTGGACATTGGTATAGGGATTGGCCAAATTGCCGGTCGAGGCCGTTGGCGGATTGATGGGCGGGTTGAGTCCTCCGCCACCGCCGCAGGTGGGAATGTAGTAGTCATACAAGCTTTGCACTGGACAGCTTTGGGCCGTCACAAACGGCAGCTGTTGGTTTACGCCGAAAGGTCCGCCTGTCACTGTGCCGATCGCGTAGCCCGGTGAGAAGTAGCTGAACAGTTCACCCCGGTCGTAGTACATGCCGAAGCCTGTCCGCACGACCACTTTGGAATGGAACATCGCCGGCTGCCAAGCCGCTCCCAGCCTGGGCGCAATACCCCATTGCCGTCCCGTCAACGTTGTCTTACTCACGCCTCCCGTTCCATTTGCATTATTTCCAGCGATGATGAAGCCTGGCTGTGTGATCATGTCCGTTGCCGCGTCGTACTGGTAAGCATTTGGATCATTCGGATTGGATGGGTTGGGGAAGTCGAAGTTGAAGATCCGTCCATACTTCTCGGTCAGGCCTCCATCCCAGTCATACCGCACGCCGGCCGTCAGGCTCAGGTCGGGTGTGATCTGGAACTTGTCCTGGGCGAATGTTCCCAGTTGGTTCGCCCGATAGTAACGATTGGCATTGCCCTGCAAAAACGAAGAAACATAGAACGCCGTCGAGGAGCTGCCTGGCGTGACATAGCCCTGGGCGAAGGCGCTTAGGTCATCGGTTGCTACCGTGCCCGTGCCGGTGCGCTTGTCTATCGTGTTCAATTGCGTATAGCTGTAGCTCGCGCCAAACGTGAGCGTGTGCTTGCCCAGTGACCAGATCGCACTGCCCGAAGGCTGCAGCCGGTTCTGGAATACACCGGTGTTGGATGATTGCCCCTCCGCATTCGGTCCAATGTTGAGAATGCCTTCAGACGGCAGCCCGTCTGCGTATCCCAAATCGCCGAGCACATTCACAATCGAAACGCCGGGGAAGTAAGTCGACCCGAATTCGTTGATGGACGCGGTGCCCACCGAGCCACCCGGGATTGCTTCCGGTGTGAACGGCTGCTCGTTGGTCTCGTAAATTTTTTCCCGAATGTAGCCCAGTGTCTCTTGGGTGCTGAGGTTCGGCTTCACCATGTATGTGTTGTTAATCGAAGCCACCTGCGTGCCAGCGTCCAGGTGTTCAGTAAAGCCCGGCACGCTCGAGATTGAGTACGGCGCGAGAGTGGGATCATGCTGGTAGTAGTACTTCAGTGCGATCGTGTCCTTCTTGGTCGCGTTGTAGTCGATGTCCGCGACTGCCATGTCGGCCTTGAATCGGCCTGTTCCAGGCAGAAACGCGTTGAAGGGATGGGTTGGCGTCATGCAACTGGATCCGCAACCACTGCCGGCACCATCATTCGGAATGAGCCACTTGCCGGGCTCACCCGGAAGGGAGGGTGAGTTGAATAACGCGAGCGCGGTGCTGTCAATGTAGGCCGGGGGGGAACTTGAATAGTTCCCGGCAACAATCGACTGAAATCCCGCGGCCGTGCGGGTGCTGTCAGAAAGTCCCACCGGCACAGCAAGGAAGGAGTCGCCGATCTCCTGATCCGATACCTGCAGGTGCTGGTACGAGACAAACCCAAACAGCTTATCCTTGACAATCGGGCCGCCGAACGTTCCACCGACCAGGTACCGGTGTAGCTCCGGATTCTTCAAATTATCGGGGATGCCTGGGTCGTTCTTGAAAAAGAAGGGCGCAGCATTAATCCAGTTCGTGCCTCTGCGTCCAAACAACGATCCATGAAATGTGTTGGTTCCCGAAGCCGTGCTCATGTCGATGTGCGCGCCCGAGGTCGATCCCTGTTCCGCGTCATACATTGACGCATTCACCCGCAACTCGTCAACCATCTGAGGAGCCGGCGTTGGCAGGGCATTGCCAATGGAAAGGTAGATCGATGCAACACTCTGAATCACGCCCCCGGCTCCATCACTCGTCGAAACACCCGTGCTGTTGATGACGCGCGCCGAGGCGACATTACTGGTGCTCTTGCCATTGAACAGGTTGCTCGCGTCTACACCATTGAGCGAGAAGCTGTTGCTTGTATCACGCTGACCGTTCGCCCAGATGGGAGGATTGCCCAGCCCTGCATTCGCTCCCGTACCCGGCGGAAGCTCTGCACTGACACCAGGCGAAAGAATCGCCGCGCCCAGTACCGTCCCGGTTGGCAACGGAATGGACTCGATCTGCGCCTTGTCCAGCACATAGCCATTCGTCGTATCTGTCGCATTCAGCAACGGCGTCGACTCCACCGTGACTGACTCCGACACGGACCCCACCGCCAGCTTGCCCGGCAGAGTAATCGTCCGATCGGCCTGCACGACGATCCCAGGGATTCGCTCCGTTCGTAAATCCGTTCAGTGCAAAGGTGATCGTGTAACGTGCCGATCGGCAGGTCCACCAGTTCATAGCTGCCCGTTCCGCTGCTCTTGGTAGTACGCACCAGCTTTGTCTCATCCGACGTAGCCGTCACTTCGACCCCTGGAATCGCGCTGCCACCGGGATCGACCACCGTTCCCGTAATACCTCCAAGTGTCTGCTGCGCGAGCGCCGGAATGCCGTTGACACAAAATATCGCGGCAAAGATTAGAACGAGGGCTGAGAGTCTGCTCTTCAAATACACCAATGCACTACCTCCTGAAGATGAATCACCGTCGGCACCGCTGCCTGTCGATATACTTCGACACTGCATCCGCCGTGCCGTCGACAATGGCTAGGACGTTGCTATCTTTAGGGGCCCGCAGGTTGTAAGAACTTCTGTAGAGAACCGAGAATCGGTTCAGCTGCGATTGCTGGATGCAAACTTGCTGTTCAGTTTTGGATAGACCACTGCGTTGCCTCCAAAAGGGTGTTCGGGGGTAGAGCGCTGCCTGGACTGCGTATTGCGCATCGTGCGGGAGGGTCTCCGCAAGTTAAAGAAACTGACCCCGGCGAGCCGGTGGGGAGAACCTTTTAACTTTCTGAGCCGATACCGAGAGAATAGCCCAAAACGCCCCGCGCATAAAGCAAATTGAGACGCCACGTGAATTTTCCGTGGAAAATCCAACAACTCTTTCCGTGTCAGCGCTGGTATCTCGCATGACAAACGTCACCGCGCTTTGCTGACGCGCCTCACTGCCGTCGTCCGCGCGCTCTTCCATACTCGCTCTTGTAATCAGTCAGCCCATCCAGGAGCCTCCCAATGAGCGCAGTCCTCGATCCCGTCCAAGTCGACTCCCTTCGCGGCAAGTTCTGACGCCGTCGCCTCGCTTTCTCACATCACCAAGCGCTACGCCAACGGCGTCCTCGCACTGGACGATCTCTCGCTCACCCTGCATCGCGGCGAGATCGTCGCTCTCCTGGGCCCAAACGGAGCCGGCAAATCCACCGCCGTCAAACTCCTGATGGGGCTCAGCGCGCCCACCAGCGGCGCGGTCCGCATCTTCGGCGCCGATCCGCGTCACGCCGCGACGCGGCTCCGCACTGGTGTCATGTTGCAGGTTGGCAAGGCTCCCGAGATGCTCCGCGTCCGCGAGCACATCAATATCTTTCGCGGCTACTACCCCAACCCCATGCCGTACGCTGACCTGATTCGCGCCGCTGGCCTCGAAGGCATCGAGTCTCGCATGTTCGGCCAACTCTCCGGCGGTCAGAAGCAGCGCGCCCTCTTCGCCCTCGCGCTCGCCGGTGACCCCGACCTCGTCTTCCTCGACGAGCCTACCGTCGGCCTCGACATCGAAGCGCGCCGCGGGATGTGGGCTGAGATACGCTCGCTCGCCGCCCGCGGCAAGACCGTCCTCCTCACCACCCACTACCTCGAAGAGGCCGACGCCCTCGCCCACCGCATCGTCGTCATCAACAAAGGCCGCGTGGTCTGCGAAGGTACGCCCGCCGAAGTGAAATCTCTTGGCGCTGCCACTACGGGCGCCAGCACCAGCCGCACGCTGAAGATCATCCGCTGCGTCACCGATCTTCCCACAGCCACTCTCCTCGCCATCCCCGGTGTCACTACCGCCGAGGCTGAGCGCGGGCCGTCACAAGCATCTCCAGCACCCAGCCCGAGCGCACCCTTCGCGAACTGCTCGCCCTCGATCAGAACCTCCACTCGCTCGAAGTCCAGAGCCCGGCCCTCGAAGACGCTTTCCTCGCCCTGACCAGCAACTAGTTATCAGCGCCCGTTCTTCGTGCAGCGGAGAACGAACCGAACAGAGAATGGACAACTCCAAGGAGCCCGCCATGTCTACCACCGCCCTCACCCTTCCCGCCGCCCGCTCGAACTCCTTCGCGCACACCCTACGCATCTTCCTCACCGAAGCCCGCTACGAGTTCGTCCGCCTCCTTCGCACCCGCGCCTTCTCGCTTTCGGTCATCGGATTTCCGGTCATCTTCTATCTCTTCTTCGGCCTCATCATGAATCGCGGCGAGCACATCGGTAGCGTCTCAGTCGCCAAGTACATGCTCGCCGGCTACGCCGTCTTCGGCATGGTAGGCGCGGCACTCTTCGGCATCGGCGGAGGCCTAGCCAGCGAGCTCAGCACCGGATGGCTGGAGCTCAAGCGTGCCAGCCCCATGCCTCCTTTCGCCTATCTGGTCGCGAAGTGCTGCTCCGCGGCCGTCTTCGGCCTGATCATTGTCAGCCTTCTCACTCTCCTCGCCATAACCATCGCACACGTCTCGATCACGCTTCCCGAGTACGCTCGCATGATGGCCCTCACCTTCGTCGGCACTATCCCCTTCGCCTGCCTGGGCATGGTCATCGCACTGCTTGTGCCCTTCAACGCAGCCCCCGGCGTGATCAACATGATCTATCTCCCCATGAGCTTCTGTGGAGGCCTCTGGCTTCCCATCATGATGCTGCCGCATGTGCTGCAGAAATTCGCTCTCCTTCTCCCCACGTATCATCTCTCGCAACTGGTTCTCGCGAGCTTCGGCTACCCCAGCGCCGGAAGCGCCACCAGCCATTGGCTGGGCCTGCTTGGCTTTTCTCTGGTGATGCTGGGCGTTGCCGCGATCGCCTACCGCCGCCTCGAGCAAAACTCCTAATCGGTCGGCGTACACTTTTGAGGAAGTCCCATGACCGAGAACGAAGCCATTTCGAGGAAGCGTGAGAACAGGTGGGCGTGGGTGTGGTTCGCCTACACCGGATTCCTCTTCATCTATCCCATCCTTGAACCATCGCGATATCTTTGGCTTGCGACCCTCGCTGTTTTCTTTGTCTTCGTCGGCATCATGTGGGGCTACATTCGGGCTGTGGACGAAGGTCATCCAGCCCGCTTCTGGATGATCGCCGCCACATTTGCTCTCGGCCTCATTACGTTTCCCTGGAACCAGGGAGGCTCCACATTCTTCGTCTACTCCGCAGCGTTTCTGCCCTTCACCTTTGTACCGCTGCGGCGAGTCATTTCGATCTTTCTTGCGGAAGTAGCGCTGGTTCTCGTCGAAGGAACTATCTTTCACGCCGTCCCGGGCTACTTTCACATCAGTTGGCCCAACACCTTCATCGCTATCTTTCTCATGACCGTAATCGGCGGCGGCAATGTCTTTTTCGCGCAGCAACGCCGCGCCGAGTGCCAGCTGCGCGCCGCTTTGGATGAGAACCTCGCCCTCGCCGCCGTCGCCGAGCGCGAGCGCATTGCGCGGGATCTCCACGACGTCCTCGGTCACACGCTTTCAGTTATTGTCCTCAAAGCTGAGCTTGCCGGTCGCCTGATCAATCGCCAGGATCCCAACGATCATGCCCGCGCCGCTTCCGAGATCGCGGATGTTGAACGCATCACCCGCACCGCACTCGCCGAAGTCCGCGAGGCGATCGGTGGCTACCGCACCCGTGGCCTTGGCGCTGAGATCGAAGCGGCACGGCTCACTCTCGATGCCGCTGGCGTTACCCTCATCTTCGACTCAACAGCGACCTCGACCGCAAATCTCTCCGCCCCGGAAGAGATCGCGCTCTCGCTTGCCCTGCGGGAAGCGATCACCAACATCGTTCGTCACGCATGCGCCACGACTTGCCGCTTATCCTTTGCGACGGAAGACAACCAGCGTCGCCTCGTCATCGAAGACGACGGCCAGCACGCCGTCAGTCGAGAAGGGAATGGCCTCCGCGGCATGCGCGAACGCATCGAATCGCTTGGTGGACATCTGTTTCTCGAGCGCGACCACGGCACTCGCCTTCTCATCGAACTTCCTCTGCGCGAGACCGCCGCCTCATGACCGTCACCACTTCTATCCGCGTTCTCATCGCCGAAGATCAAACCATGCTCCGCGGAGCACTGGCCGCCCTGCTCGATCTCGAGCCCGACATCACTGTCGTCGCGCAGGCCGCCAACGGCCACGAAGCCCTGAAGCTCGCCCGCGATCTGGCGCCGGACGTAATCGTCACAGACATTGAAATGCCTCAGAAGAGCGGCCTCGAACTAGCCTCGGACCTCAATCTCGCTGAGTCACGCGCCCGCGTCATCATCCTCACCACCTTCGCCCGCCCCGGTTACCTCCGACGCGCTCTCGATGCCGGCGCTCACGGCTACCTGCTCAAAGAGCGCCCTGCCTCAGAGCTCGCCGAGGCCATTCGCCGCGTCCACTCCGGTCTCCGTGCCGTCGACCCCGCTCTCGCCGCTGAAGCCTGGACTGCTGACCCCGATCCTCTATCCGATCGCGAACGCCAGATCCTTCAACGAGCTGGCGACGGCCGCTCTTCGGCTGAAATCGCCGCCGAGCTTCGGCTGTCGGAGGGGACGGTCCGCAACTATCTCTCCGAGGCGATCGCAAAACTCGGCGCCACCAACCGCACCGACGCCGCTCGGATTGCCCGGACGCGCGGCTGGCTCTAACCCTCCAGCAGGGAATTCGACGCTCCCTCCTTTAACCCCACGCCAGTCAACTCCATCGCCCGCGCCGCACTCAACAGCCACATCAATCTCTCCGCCGCTTCTTCCACGTTCAATCCGCCACTCCGAATATTGGAGAGGCAATTGCGGTCCGCGTCCGTCCGTCCGGCCCGCGGCTGCCACGTCAGATAAGCCCCCATGCT
The DNA here is from genome assembly GCA_963821165.1 of uncultured Acidobacteriaceae bacterium. Classification (GTDB taxonomy): domain Bacteria; phylum Acidobacteriota; class Terriglobia; order Terriglobales; family Acidobacteriaceae; genus Granulicella. The sequence goes on along the minus strand of CAWGCQ010000001.1, from coordinate 351,061 downwards.
GTCCGCAGCCGAAAGCCCAGGGCGCTCTCCAATCAGCATCAGGCTGCATCTCGCCCTCAACTTTTCGCCAATCGCATCGCAAACACCTACGCGCCCTTGCTGCACCACCGTTATAGGTCCCATACTCCAATCGTTTTCCGCCAATCGCGGCAACAGCACCGCCAGCAGCGGAATCGCATTCCTCTCCACCGCGAGCGCCGACAAGCCATCCGCGATGCTGATCGCCAAATCGCACGGCATCGACTTCAATGCCGCCGCCGACTCCGCATCCAACGACCTTCCTCTGTTCGGGTGTCGCAGATAACTCACGCGGTCGACGGCGCAAGTCCGTAGCGCCAACACCTCAACTCCCTGCGCCGCAAGCTTGGGAAGCTCGTTGCGCAGACGAAGTGCAAACGCGTCCGCATCCAGCGCAGCGTGGACGGCATCGCGCGCCAGCGCATGCGCCAACTGAAACTCCAGCACTTCCGACGTCGCGATCGCGTGCCCGCTCATTGGCAACGAAACTCGCGCCGCCGTCAATGTACGCAGGTCAGGCGTCACCCGCCTTACGCCGACGTCTGTCATGATGTTGCAATCCCTTGCACCTGCATTGGAGCGCCCAGCTTTCGTGGCATGTCGCCAGCCAGCCATGCCTCAAACTCAGGCGCGGGACGTAGTCCCAGCGCCTTACGCAGGTACAGCGCATCCTGAAACGACGTCGACTGGTATTGCAGCATGATGTCGTCTGCTCCCGGCACGCCCATGATGTAGTTCACGCCGGCTATGCCTAGCAGGGTCAGGAGGGAATCCATATCATCCTGATCGGCCTCCGCGTGATTCGTATAGCAGACATCGCACCCCATCGGCAGCCCCATCAGCTTGCCGCAGAAGTGGTCCTCCAGACCTGCCCGCAGAATCTGCTTGCCATCATATAAATACTCCGGCCCAATGAACCCGACCACCGTGTTCACCAGCATCGGATCGAATGCCCGCGCCACTGCATACGCCCGCACCTCGCACGTCTGTTGGTCGAGTCCATGGTGCGCATTCGCCGAGAGCGCACTGCCTTGTCCAGTCTCGAAGTACATCACATTCTCGCCCACCGTTCCGCGCTTCAACGCCCGTGCCGCCTCGTTCGCCTCTTTCAACATTCCCAGGTTGATCCCGAATGAGGCATTCGCCATCTCCGTTCCCGCAATCGATTGAAATATCAGGTCCACCGGCGCCCCTTGGCTCATGGCGGCCAACTGCGTTGTGACGTGCGCCAGCACGCAACTCTGCGTTGGGATCGCGTACCGCGTACGGACCATGTCGATCATCTGCAGCAGCCGTCCTGTGCTCGCCACATCGTCGGCCACTGGATTAATGCCAATCACAGCATCGCCCGAACCCAGCAGTAGCCCATCGACCATCGACGCAGCGATCCCGAGCGGATCGTCCGTCGGATGATTCGGCTGCAACCTCGTCGAGAGCCGGCCCTGCAGCCCTACCGTCGTACGAAACCGCGTTACCACCTCTATCTTCCGTGCGACGGCCACCAGATCCTGCACCCGCATGAGCTTGCTGACCGCAGCCACCATCTCCGGCATCAGCCCGGGCGCCAGCGCGCGGAGCGTCTCCGGGGTAGCGTAGTCCGAGAGTAACCAGTCGCGAAAGCCGCCCACGGTCAGGTGCGATATCGCCGCGAACGCGTTTGCGTCATGACGATCAAAGATCAGCCGCGTGACCTCGTCCTCCGCATAGGGGATCAGCGGCTCTTCGACGAATACTCTCAACGGCAAGTCTGCAAGAGCCATTCGCGCAGCCACACGCTCCACTGCGCTGTTCGCTTCGACACCCGCCAGCTCATCCCCTGAGCGCGCAGCCGTGGCCTTCGCGAGCAGTTCTTTCAACCCATCGAAACGATAGGTGACACCATGAATGCTGTGCCGCAAAAGCATAAGTTTGCGTCTCGGCCAATCGAAGGCAGTTTATCAGCAACCTCGTCCCTTGCCGCTGAACATCAAATCGATTCCTTATGAGCCGCCCACTGTAATAATTTGTCGCAGTCACGCGCGGCTAAAGCGGTCATCCGTTGCGTTCAAATCTCATGCCATCTTTTGCTGCATTTTCTCAGGCTGTGCTTATACACTCTTACGTTATGCGGCATCATCATCAACGTTTACATGAACCCGCTCCGGTGTCGGCCGGTTGCGGTGGCACCCCGAGGAGCACTGTGGCATTCACCAGGAAAGACGACAGACCCGTGAACCGTTCGCACCGCATCGCATCGCTTCTGCTAACTCTTTTGCTTGGAATGCTGTTCGCGAATCTCTCCGCGGCGCAGGCTCCGCCCTCGTCCCATTCCACCTATGATCCCCGCGTCACCTTCGCGCCGCTAACGTTGCCGGATCCGGCCAATTCCTATCGCTCAGGTTCCGGTGCGCCGGGGCCGTCGTACTGGCAGAACGAGGCCGATTACGTAATGCACGCCAGGCTCGACCCGGTTGCAAAGGTCCTGACCAACGATGAGGTCATCACCTATACCAACAACTCGCCGGACAACCTCGACTGCCTCTGGATTCATCTCGAGCAGAACACCTATCGCAAGGACTCCCGTTCCGCAAACCTCGGCAATACCGGTTTTAGACGTCCGCCGCGTCCTGGCCAAACTGCTGCTCCACCGCCTGCGCACGCGGACAATCACACGGAAGGCTTCATCCTCGATTCGGTCGAGGTGGGCCCTGCAGCTCCAACCGCCAAGTTGACCAAAGCCGATTACATCGTCAACGACACTCGTATGCAAATTCGCCTCGCGACGCCACTCAAACCTCACGGCGCACAGCTCCGCATCCACATCCGATACCACTACGCAATCCCCGGTATTTGGGGCGGACGCACCTCATGGGGAATGGCGCAACATGGTGAGATCTACGACATCGCTCAGTGGTACCCGCGCATGTGCGTCTATGACGATCTGCGCGGCTGGGACACCTTGCCCTATATCGGCGCCGAGTTCTACCTGGAATACGGCCACTTCGACTACTTTGTCACTGTTCCCTGGAACTTCATCCTTGCCGGTTCGGGCGAATTGATGAACCCTGCCGAAGTTCTTACGAAAACGCAGATCGCGCGTCTCGAGCAGGCCCGTCATTCTGACAAGACCGTGTACATACGCACCCCGGAGGAGACGACCGATCCCGCCAGCCGGCCCAAGCAGACTGGCACGCTCACCTGGCACTTCCGCATGGACCACACCCGCGACGTCGTGTTCACCGCTTCGCCCACGTTCGTATGGGACGCTGCTCGCATCAACCTTCCGCCTAGATCCGGAGCCGGCGATGGCCCTCCAAATTCGCTGCCTGTTGGGAAAATTCCTCTAGCGATGTCCGTGTATCCCATCGAGAGTGTCGGCCAGGAAGGCTGGTCCCGCTCCACCGAATACGTCAAGAACGCCGTCGAAAACTTCTCTCGCCGCTGGTATCCCTATCCCTGGCCCGCAGCCATCAACGTCGCTGGCTTCTCGACAGGAATGGAGTACCCGGGCATCGTCTTCGACGGCATTGACGATAAAAGCAAAGAGCTGTTCTGGATCACCGCCCACGAGATAGGGCATGACTGGTTCCCCATGATCGTTGGCTCGAACGAACGCCGTTGGGCCTTCATGGATGAGGGCTTCAACACGTTCATCGATATCTTCGAGTCCGACGACTTTGACCACGGAGTCTATGGTCCAAAGCGCGACAGCGAGTACTCGGCCGGCGGCAACCCTCCAGACACGATTCTGAAGGTACTGGACAACCCTGACGCGCCCATTATTCTCACCAGGGCGGATGCGTTCTCCGGTGCACTCGGGCACCCCGTCCAATACTTCAAAGGGGCTTATGGGAACGTGCTGCTTCGTGAGCAGATACTAGGGCCAGATCGCTTCGACTACGCCTTCCGCCACTACATCCGCGAATGGGCCTACAAACATCCTGCCCCGTCCGATTTTTTCCGCACAATGGCAAGCGAAGGAGGCGAAGATCTGGACTACTTCTGGCGCGGCTGGTACATGAATAACTGGACGCTCGATCTAGCTGTGGAATCTGCAAAGTACATCAATAACGACCCGAAGGACGGAGTCTCCGTAGTAGTTGCGAACCTTCGCCCGTTGGTTCTTCCCGCCACGCTGGAGGTGGCCTACCAGGACGGAACTAAGGCACGAATCCGCATTCCTGCCGAAGCCTGGCTTTCAAAAGGAACAAGTACTTTCGTTTTCAAGGAAGGAAAGCCCGTAGCCACGATCACCGTCGATCCGGATCATGTTCTTCCGGACGACGACCGCAGCAACAATGTATTCAAGATGCCGTGAAACCAACCCTGAAGGTCCATCGCCGCTTCTGCCAGGAGCATCCAACCAAACCGTGTCACTGCCACTTCCATCTCCGATCCTTCCCATGCTCGCGAAGCGCGTTGATGAAATTCCTACGAATGTAGAGGAGTGGAGCTTCGAGCCAAAGTGGGATGGCTTTCGCACGCTGATTTTTCGCAACAGCGACGACCTCCTTCTCCAAAGTCGCGATGGCAAGCCGCTCGATCGCTATTTCCCCGAACTCCGCGACTCGCTGCTGCAACAGCTACCAAAGCAATGTGTCTTGGACGGCGAGATAGTGATTGCGCGCGAAGGCGGCCTGGACTTCGATGCGTTGACACTCCGCATCCATCCCGCCGCGTCGCGCGTGAAAACGCTCGCTGCACAGTCGCCGGCATCAGTAGTTTTCTTCGACCTGCTTCAGCTCGAAGGCCGCGATCTGCGCGGCGAGCCCTTCAGTGTTAGGCGTGCCGAACTGGAGCGAACCCTTGCGAATCTTCAAGCGCCGCTGCACTTAACCCCGGCAACGCGGGATCGCGCAACGGCGCAGGACTGGTTCACGCGCTTCGAAGGCGCAGGCCTTGACGGAGTGATTGCAAAGCCTCTCGACGGGCCGTATACGCCAGACAAACGCACCATGCTCAAGATTAAGCACGAACGCGATTGCGACTGTGTCGTGGCCGGTTTCCGCTGGCACAAAGACGGTCAAGGAACTGCCGTTGGTTCGCTGCTGCTCGGCCTCTACAACCATGCAGGCAAGCTGCAGCACGTCGGTGTTTGCGCGAGTTTCACGGCAGCCAAACGCAAGGAACTCGCAAACTTCCTTGCATCCTATCGCGAAGGCGCAATGCAAGATCACCCATGGGCGGACTGGGCTGATGAGGCCGCACAGGCCAGTGGCAGGATGCCTGGCGGCCAATCACGATGGAACGCAGGCAAGGATCTTAGCTGGGAGCCGGTGCGTATAGAGCTTGTAGTCGAGGTCGCTTACGAGCATATGCAGGGCGACCGCTTTCGACACCTCGCCCACTTCCGGCGTTGGCGCCCCGACAAGCCCCCAAAAGACTGTACCTACGAGCAACTCGAAGTCATTCCACCCCAGGAACTGATGAGCATCTTTCCCGAACGAGCCCAGTGAGCCAGTGTCAGGTCCTTGTGTCATGCCAAGCTTGCGTTGGGTCGTCGTCCGGATCAGGCACCCCTTGTGCGGGCCTCATCTCTTCCGGCACGTGCCGCAAATTTAACCGGATGCGATACCACACGTACGCCGACCCGCGCATGCGATCCACCAGCACGTCATCGGGTGCCAGCAGCGCCGCAGCCTCTGGGTGCTGCTGTTTCCAGCGCTCCAGCCCAGCTTCCGCCGCGCCTTTATCAGGAGACTGTGCGATCACAATCAACGGCATGGTCGGCTTTCGACGACCCTTCTTCGGCGCATCCGTCGCCGCGGGATCTACTTCCTCCCCCTCGGCATCTTCCACTTTTTTCTTCGTTTGCTTCCTGAGCCGGGACGCCCCGAAGCCTTCCTCAATCTGATCCGAAAACTTCTTCGCCCGCGAGGGTGCCACGCGCCGGCCCTCGCCCTCCTGCTTGGCAAAATGCGGAGGCCAGGGTGCATCGCCAATGCCTTCAGCCTCGTCACGCGCAGCCAACTCCAGCAAGCTGTCGAGCACTCCAGGATACTCATCCATTGCTGCGTGCGGGTCGCCGATCTTCGCAAAGCGATCAGGAACTGTCAGCACCGTGAATTCGGCAGGGTCACACACCATCACCTCATCCCAGCGCAGCGGCATACTCACACGCGAATCAGGAAGCGGCCTCACCGAATAGGCAGAACAGGTTGTTCGGTCTTTCGCATTTTGGTTGTAGTCGAGAAACACACCATGCCGCTCTTCTTTCCACCATTTGCTGCTTGCCAGCGAACAACGCTTTTCAACTGCGCGCGCCAGCGCCAGCGCCGCCCTGCGTACCTCGGTGAAGCTCCAGCGCGGCTCGATGCGTACATTGATGTGGATACCGCGTGAGCCGCTGGTTTTCGGCCACGCCACCAGGCCCAATTCGTCCAACAGTGCCTTCACTTCCATAGCCACTGCGCGAACGTCCGCCCATGCCACTCCCGGTTGCGGGTCGAGATCCACACGCAGCTCGTCCGGGTGATCGAGATCTCCGCTGCGAACCGGGTGCGGATGCAACTCCATGCAGCCAAGATTCACAATCCACGCGAGACCAGCGGCATCATCCACCACCACTTCCTCAGCCGTACGCCCGGAAGGAAACGAGAGGGTCACCGTTCGCATCCAGTGGGGCAGGTCGCTGGGAGCGCGCTTCTGATAAAACGGCTCCGCTTCAGCACCGTTCACAAAACGCTTCAGAACCACGGGACGATCCACAATGCCGCGCAAGGCCCCCGGTGCCACGGCCAGAAAGTAACGGACCACATCTATCTTGCTGAGTTGAACCCCTCGCGTAAAGTAAGGCTTTGACGGGCTGCTAATACGCACCTCCCGTCCGCCAACCTCCAGCAACTCAGCATCGTCTGCTTGTGCCATCGCAATCCTCGCCGATAGAGTGTGATGCGTCCTATTTGCAATGCGTCGCCATCGGCGCAGAACCTATTTGACGTTTGAAGTCCGCGGCACAAACTGCACCAGAAGTGTGACTCGACGATCTAGGTTTTGCTCATAGGGGTCAGCCGCAGCACGTTCCGGCTGACTGTCCCCGACACCCTGTCCCGAAAGCATGTTTTCATCAATCCCACGCTCTTTCAGCAACCGGATTACGGCCTCCGCCCGCAGCTGGCTTAGCTCGGAATTATGCGTCTCTGCGCCTGTGTAGTCCGTGTGTCCTACAACCGTAACGTGAATCGCCTCGCCTTGCGCCTTCGCATCCTCACTCAACCGAAGAATCTGCGCGCTCAGCTTGTCTACCCCCGGCAACTCATCCAGCGGGATCTGAGTGCTATTCACCTCAAAGTGAATTACCGTGTCCCGAATCGATTCCAGCTCAGCATTCATCCTCCGCATCGCCGCCAATCGAGGATCCAACGACAGATACTCCTCCCAGCTTTCCGACACCTGATCCGGCCGCAGATGAAACTCTGCTAACAGGGCCCCGGGCTCAATCGCCATAGGATCCCGCATTCCCAACACCGCAAGCCTTTTCCACCCCCGCCGCGTATCGATCACCACAATCCCCGGCTGTTGACGAAGTGCGCTCACATATTTATTCCAGCGCATGTCCTGCCGCACGCGAAAGAAGGCCCCGCAAGCCAGCAAGGCCAGCAAAATCCCCACAACAATCTTCAGCGTCGTATTGGATCGCGGCGCAGCAGCGGCTTCTCCCAGCAGAAATCCCCCAAGCCCTTCATCAATCCCGGCAATCGGTCTCCCATCCTTCTCAAACCCCACGAGCGCTGCATGGAAGTCCTTGTGAATCTGCTCCAACTTGACCGCGAATCGCTGCTGCAACTCCTGTGGCAGTTGCCCCCGCACTACGATGGCAAGAATCGCCAGCGGTCCATGCAGCAGCCACACCTTGAACTCACCAATCTGCAGCACCTCCAACTCATCCTGTTTCTCACTCGTAAACGAATCCCGCGCAAAGTCCTGCAGCGCGGTCAACATTCCCACCACAAGGTCAGCGTCTTCCATCAGGCCTGCACTCCTGCTGGCCTGTGCAAGCAGCATGCCCGTCTTCCGATGGATTAGATATATCTGCTCCACGCGATAGGAAAGACTGTGAGCCAGCGCGATCTCGCCAAAGCTCTTGCCCGTGCGCATCGCCTCAATGCGCCAGCGCCACCGCTTGAACGAAAATCTATCCGCAAAAATAGTGTTGAGAGACTCAACGAGCTGCTGTATCGCATGCGCCACAGCCTTGCGCACAGCCTGCCCCACAATAGGGAACAGCGCTGTAGCCAGGATCTCCGGTTCTTTCTCCACCGACGTCCGCAAGGAGTGTTGAATCACCGGATGAAGCGTGCTGGATATCGTCTGGTCGCGCTTGATCGACTGGGCAAGCGCCTGCGCAAGAACCCTGCTTATCTCACTCGCACGCACACTTGGGTCATCAAGTCGCCTGCGGAGCGCCTCCACCTTCTGAATCTGGTCTCCCAGCAGAACTTCCCGCAGCTCAACAAATTCTCTATCCGGGATCGAATCAGCTTGCTGTTCGTCCAATGAGCTCTTCGTATCCATGCACACCTCGTCAGCTACTCTGACGCAGCAGTCTGATCCTTATCATCCAGGTGCGCTGCCATCTCGCGAAACAAGTCGGACATAAGAGCTCGATCCACCTTCTGCCTTCGCAGCTCTGAAACACGCGCTTCCATCAAGGAGCGAATGCTGTCGTATCGCTGATCGATCTCCTCCATGAGTTTTCTCGACTCCGTCATCAGCTCTTGTCGCAGGGAGCTATGGCCCTCATTCATTGCAGCATCGACGTCGTTGATTCGCCTCGTCAGCCCACCATGAGCGTCTTTCGTGTCTCGCTCAAGGTTGGAGACATGGGAAACGCGATCTTCCTTCTCTGCCCGCAGGCGCGCTGCCAGTGCCTCAGACTCCATCTTGAAAAAAGATTCGATCGACTCAAACCGCTTTCGCATCGAGTCTTTGAGTTCGGCAGTCTCGCGAACCAGGCTCTCCTCCAAACGCGCAAAGCGCGCTTCGTAGTTCTTGATCTGCGACCCAAAGATAATGTCCCGAATCTTGTCGACGCTCGCTCCGGTCTCACCCGGCACATCTGAAGCAGCAGTCGTTTGAGCCTCGGAGCTGATAGCCTCTGTTTCTTCATTGACACTTGACATGGGAAAATCCTTTCACAGCAAAGTAACAATAGTGGGACAGTTGCTTTAGATTCCCTTCTCAACTACCAGCCATCGTGAACATGGCTTTAGGCCCGATGGTCACCAATCACTACTCGATCTCCGCCATTCCGCTTGGCCTCACCGAGTGCATTTTCAACCGCCCCCAACATCTGCGCCGTCGTCTCCAGGGCCTTCGACGGCCGCGTAAATACAGCCGACGCTAACCGTACCACTCAAGAGACCCCGTGAAATCGGATTGGGAACCCTCAGCTCTCGAATCATCCTGCTGAGTGTGTGCGCGAGTCGTACGGCTGCGGTACCATCGGTGCCCGGAAGCAGCGTTGCAAACTCTTCACCTCCCACGCGTGCTGCTACGTCGCGCGGTTTGTTCAAGACTCCCTGGATAAGCTGCCCGACGGAGCGCAAATAAACATCGCCCGCTGTGCGACCGTATTGATCGTTGAACAATTGGAAGTGATCGATATCCAGATAAAGCAACGAGAGCGGCTCATTGTGTTCGTTCGCGTCTTGCAGCTCGAGCTCGAACATCTCATCGAAATGCCGGCGGTTGTGGATGCCGGTGAGAGCATCCTTGGTCTCGGGTCCGCCCGATCCGGCCTTAGATGAGCCCGTCATCCCGTCCAGCGCGCGTTGTCGCAGCTCGGCGAGTTTAATCTTGTTTACCGACTCATGAGCATGCTGCTGGCTTCGCTCGTGTTCACGATAGAGAGTCTCTGCCAAGCGAATCAGCAGCAGCCGCTGCCCCTTCAGTGCCAGCGCATAAGCCAACAGGTGGATTTCAGCTCCCGAGGCGTCGGTTTGCGTCCAGAAATCGGATACCAGCTGGCCATCACGACCCTCGTCCCAGAAGCGTGTCGCCTCCGGCAGAAAGCTCTCGAGATAGGGCAACTGATCCATAATCGAAGCTGCGCCAACACTGAGTGACTCCAAGCGACCAAGCCAGTCGGGTGAGGCGGTCAATTGACGCAGTTCTCCACCCATCGACTCAAAGATCACGCCGTCTGGCGGCGGGAAAAGTGAATTCGGCCAGCCACACTCCTCAGCGCCCAACTCAAGGTTCAGCATCGATCGCTCCGTCATGGCGAATCAACCTGCTCGCCAGATCCTGGAACATCTCCTCTACGCCTGCTCCCGTCTTAGCGCTGGAGTATCGAACATCCCAGCCCCGCTGACGAAGTGCATCCGTGACCTCGGGGCCCACACACCATTTCTCTACTAGATCCTGCTTGTTGACCGCAAAAATAAATGGAACTTCGCCAAGAATTTCGGTAACTTTTCTCTGCAGTGCTATGGCAATATCGACAGTATCTGGCCGCGTCCCATCGGCGACTAGAAGGAATCCCGAGGCGCCCTGAATCTGTGCTGGCTTCAATGTCCTCATGGGAGACTCGCCTGCAAGGTCCCATATTACGAGATTAACCAGGGTCTCTCCAATGCGGCACTGCTTTCTATCGATTTTTACACCGACTGTCGTATGGTATTTCTCTGAAAAAATGCTATCCACGTACTGGGAGATAAGACTCGTCTTGCCGACGCCGAATTCGCCGATAACACAAATCTTTCTCTGTATGAGCATGATAGGGGATGATATTACCACGTTCTATTGATCACTTCCCTCATCGAATAACACCTCCCGCCTATAGATACTGTTCCGTCCCGCCTTGGAGAAATCCCGAATCGCGTAGCGGGTAAGAGTGCTTCTGGTTATTCGCTGGGGGTAGAGTGTCTTGTGCGGCGTCTTATGCGGTGTCTTGTGCGGTGTGGCGAGTGGCTTTGGAGGGATTCTCATCACGCCTGTCTTCGGCTCCCCGGTTAGAGCGTTGGCCAGCTGTCGTCGCCCGAAATTCGGCTCCCCGCCAATGGCTGCTTACAAAGAAATTCCACGACTGGCTGAATCCGAGATCTTTCCCGCAGCGATCTCGCCGGGAACGCTCTAAAATTGTGGCGTACGCCATCGGGCTATCGCATGATGCAACGAGCGCGTTTCCCAAGCAACTTCTTCTGGCAAATCGCCGGTAGCCTGTTCCTCTTCCTTGCGCTGTTCTGCTCTGCAGCGAACTCACAGACAGGAGGGCCGCCGCGGGTGCAGGTAACGGTCCTCGATGAAAACGGTGTCGTTGTCCCCGACGCGCGCGTGAGCATCTCCCAATCCGGTCAGCCCCTACTCGAACTTCTTACCAATCACGCCGGTCGCATCGAATTCTCACTCTCGTCTCCTACCCGCTACCAGCTCCAGGTCGATAAGCAGGGCTTCTATCGAACCCTCGAGCGTGACGTCGACCCCGAGCTTCATAGCATTGTGTTGACCCTTGCGCACGAGCAGATTGTCCGCCAGGAGGTCAACGTCGTCGCCTCCACTCCCAACATCGATCCGCAGCAGGCAGCCGACGTCAGCACCATGAGCACGCCTGAGATCGTCAACATTCCTTACGTAACAAGCCGCGATATCGTCAATATTTTGCCCTTTAACCCCGGCGTCATACAGGACCCCACCGGACAGGTCCACGTCGCCGGATCCTCCACGTATGCGACCCTTGACTTGCTGGACGGCTTCGATCTGCGCGATCCAGCCAGCGGGAACCTGTCCCTCCACATCAGCACCGACGCGGTTCGCTCCATCGTCATCGAAAGCACGCGCTATCCCGCCGAGTACGGCAAAGCCAGCGGCGGCGTCATCGCCTTCTCCAGCGGAATGGGTGACAACCGCTTCCGCTTCAATGCCACGGACTTCATTCCCTCTTACATCGACAACGATGGAATCCACTTCGACAAGTTCGTCCCCCGCGTCACCTTCTCGGGCCCCATCTCAAAAGACCATGCGTGGTTTTTCGACGGCTTCGATCTCGACTACGCCAGCAACTACATCGTCGGCCTGCCATCCAACGCAGACACCGATCCCAGCTGGCAGGAGAGCAATCTATCCAAATTCCAATTCAACCTCACACCCAAAAACAACCTGATCGTCGCCCTCCTCCTTAACGATGCCTACTCCCCCTACAGCGGTCTCTCCACGCTCACGCCGCAGGGCAGCACGGTGAAGTCCGATACGCTGGCGTGGCTCCCTTACCTCCGCGATCAGCAACTGTTCTCCAACGGCACGCTGCTCGATGTCGGCGTCGGCATCACCCGCATTCACAGCGGCTACGAGCCCCACGGCGACACTCCCTACCAGCTTACGCCCGAGACCTCCGAGGGCAGCTACTTCGAAAACCTCACCGGCCGCTCCAGCCGCATTCAGGAGAGCTTCAACCTCTATCTCTCCCCCCGCCGCTGGATCGGCAAACACGATCTCCAGACCGGCATCGATCTCGATCAGATCACCTTCGGCGAAAATTTCTCCCGCGCGCCGATCAATTATCTGCGCGAAGACAGAACTCTTCTCCGCCAGAGCACCTTCCCCACGCAACCTCCTTTCACTCGCCAAAACGCTGACGTCGGAGCCTATGTCCAGGACCACTGGCAGTTGCCCTCCGGATTCTCCATCGATCCTGGCTTCCGCTTCGACTGGGACCAGATCATCCGTCGCCCGCTGTACTCTCCGCGCATCGCCGCGATCTACGCGCCGGGCAAAGCTCCCACTACAAAAATCTCCGCCGGCATCGGGGTCTACTATGAGCACACCCAGCTCGAATATCTCGAGGAAGCTTTCGCCGGCCTCCGCGAAGATACCTACTATGCCGCCAACGGCGTTACCCCCGTAAGCCCATTGCTGCCTACCAACTTCACCGTCGACTATCATCTCCTGCGCGCACCACGCGTCATCAACTGGAGCGCCGCTGTCGAACAAAAACTTCCCGGCGCGATCTACGCCAGCCTTAGCTACATCGACAAACGCGGAACCAACTTCTTCGTCTTCTCGAACCAGAGTGCTCCGTATCTTTCCGGAACCTATCTGCTCACTAACCAGAGTCAGCAGGACTATCACGCGGTCACTCTAACCCTGCGTCGCAACTTCTCCGGAAACTATGCTCTCTTCGGCGCCTACACCCACTCGCTGGCCTACACCAACGCCGCGATTGAATACTCACCGACTCTCGGCGATCTCGGCCCGCAGCAACCCGGCCCCATGCCCTGGAATGTTCCCAACCGTGTCATCTCCTGGGGATGGCTTCCCGTCCCAAAGCTCAAGCGCTGGAGACTTTGTCTACACCTTCGATTGGCGAACCGGCCTTCCGTTCACCGCGATCAACGCCAATCATGTTGTCGTCGGTGCACCCAACTCCCATGATTTTCCCGACTACCTCTCCTTCAGCCCTGGCCTGGAATGGAAGTTTCATCTTCACGGCGCCTACTTCGGTCTGCGCGGCATCATTGAGAACATCACGGACAGGCAAAATCCCACAGTCATCAACAACGTAATTGACTCACCCGAGTATGGCACTTTTACCGAACCTCTGGGCCGCGCCTTCACTGCACGCATCCGACTCATCGGCAACAAATAAAGTAATAGCTAGGAGTGGCGTAAAGCCCTCGAATTTCTCGAAAAGTCGCCGCGCCGGTATCTCGGGATCGGTGGCCGGAGAAGGATTCGAACCCCGCGGCCCGTTAGGCTAAGCGGTCTTCAAGACCGCCTGTTTCAACCGCACACACATCCCTCCGCAGCGGAGACCCTTCCCATTGTGCGTCGAATAATCACGCGAGCTAACGCGAACGTCACCAGGAATGGAGCGTCCCATCGGCCAAACGGCAGACCGGCAGATAGGCGCGCTTGTACGGAAACCGAGCCGCCAGCTTCTCGTCGAGATCGACACCGTGTCCTGGAGCTTCTCCCGGTTTCATCACGCCATCCGCAAAGGTGTACGCATGGGGAAACACCTCATCCGTAGTCACCGAATGGGGCATGTGCTCCTGGATGCCGAAGTTCGGAACGCTTACATCGAAATGCAGTGCAGCTCCCATGCAAACCGGCGAAAGATCGGTTGCTCCATGGCAGCCAGTCTTTACTCCATAAAGATCTGCAAAGCTTGCAATGCGGCGCAAGTGCGTGATTCCACCAGCATGCACCACCGTGGCGCGAATGTAATCAATCAGCTGCTCGCTGATCAGTTGCTTGCAATCAAAAATGGAATTGAACACCTCCCCAACTGCAAGCGGCGCCGTGGTGTGTTGCCGAATCAGACGAAAGGCATCCTGATTTTCCGCGGGCGTCAGATCTTCCAGCCAGAAGGGTTGAAACTCTTCAAGGCTCTTACCCAGCGCTGCAGCCTCGATAGGCGTCATTCGATGGTGGCCATCATGCAGGAGCGCCAGGTCGAAGCCGAACTTCGAGCGAACGGCGTCCATCAGCTTTGGCATGAAGCGCAGATACTTCGAGGTATCCCAGGTCTCTTCGCGTGGCAGGTCGCCATCCGCGGGCTCATAGGGTTTGTCCCCGTGGGGAACGCCGTAAGCATCCGCGACCCCCGGCACTGCCGCCTGCACGCGGATCGCGCGATACCCCAGTTCTTGCTGCTTCGCCACCGACTCCAGCAGCTCACTGACTTCATGCCCATTCGCATGGGCGTAAACCGTAACGCCTTCGCGGCAGCGACCGCCGAGCAGCTGATAGAGCGGCATGCCCGCCCGCTTGGCCTTGATATCCCAAAGCGCCACGTCTACTGCGGCGATGGCGCTCATCGTCACAGGCCCACGACGCCAATAGGCTCCGCGATAAAAATATTGCCAGGTATCCTCGATGCGATCCGCATCGCGCCCAATCAGGCAGGGAATTACATGCTCCTGCAGATACGCAGCGACCGCCAGCTCGCGGCCATTAAGTGTCCCGTCACCGATGCCGTAGATCCCATCCGTCGTAGTGATCTTGAGCGTCACAAAGTTTCGCCCCGGACAGGTGACAATGACCTTCGCATCTATGATCTTTGAGCTCAACGCAGAATCCTCAGTGAACTTTAGTCGTTGCAGCGCCCGCACGAGCCCCAGAGGGCACGATGCTCAGATAATCCAATGGCGCCTTCTCCGGGCCGTCGGGCCATCCGGTCACTTGAACCGAGTCTCCCCGATGGATAGCCACGCGATCCAGCGATCGTCGGGTCGACGTGCTGCCGTTTAGTGTCTCGCCCGGCAAAGTATCATCCGCCGTCCAATGATCAACTTCATGACCTGCGATCGAAAGAGAAAAGCGCGAATGGCCATGCAATAAATCAAAGTACTGCACGCTGATATCGTACCAACCATCCGGCCTGGTCCACGTTGTTTGAACGGAACATTGCGGCAGGGTGCAGATCACAGCCTTCCCGCCCGAAGCCGTCTCCCACGGCGTGACGTCCACGACGGTGTAACCAGTAAGTTTCATCGACTCTGCTTCGATGCGGTTCGGGTAGTGACCCACCCGGCCGAGTGCATCCGGAATGCCAGACTCCTTTGTAAACCAACGGGTGACTGCATCTCGCCAAACGATCGCCGCCCCGGCCTGATACTTGAAGCGTTTGAGCACCTCTGCATACGTCGCGTCGGGAACCTTGCCGCGCAGCGCCTCCCACGCCGGCACCTGATCCGCCGGCTGCCTGCGCTCCCCAGTAGTGCGTGTTATCGATCGTACTGCATTACCGTCAGTCCGGAGTGCAGTCGATAGGTATACGGCACGTGGTGCATGAACAGCAGAAGATCGTCAGGGCACGTCGCAAGTGATTCGTACGTGGCAGCCAGCGGAGCAGGGTATTGACCGATATAGCCAGTGCCTGTCGCAACCGTGCGATCCATGCCAACCCCGTGTTCGTCCGCGCGTATCCACTGTCCCCATCCGTTGCGCTCAGCAGACTCGATGCCCGGCCCGAAATGCGAACCCAGAATGTCCGTCAACGTTCCGAGACCAAGCGGCCCCGTATAACTTTCATAAATATGCCATGAGTCGAGTTGCAATTTGTTGATCGTTGTCCGCACCTGCTCGTCATTTCCGAAACGTGAGTCGCGTCCACTCATCGCTGATTGCGGCTGCACTCAAGTCTGGATCCCACGCAAGCCGTCCAAAGCCGTACAAGATTCGCAAGCGCCAGCGGATTTCCCAACCAGCCATCCGTGCCGACGTTCGAAACGCCGACGAAGCCTCCCTGCGTGTGATGCTCAGTCGCCGTCGTTTGTCCGCTCACAATGAGTTTCACAGGCAGCGGAGCCGCACTTGTGGAGGCGCGCATATCCGTATCCAGAGATCTGCTTCCACATGGGCACGAGATAAACCAGGTGGCGCTGCTGTCCCGTGTACTCCTGCGTCATCTGCAACTCGATGGCCTCGTTCGTATCAGGAAGTCCGGCGAACAGCGGACTCACGGGCTCGCGCACCTGGAAGTCAATAGGTCCGTACTTGATCTGCACGATCACGTTGTCGTCAAACTTTCCGTCCAGCGGATGAAAGATGTCGTAGCCAGCGCGGGCGCGGTCGGCCTTCATGTCTTGCCAGTCGAGATGGTTGTTATAGACAAACGCCCGATACAGAACCACTCCGCCGTGCGGCTTCAACGCACGAGCCACCACATTCGCCGCATCAGACTGAGTGCGCCCGTACTTCGACGGCCCAACCCTTCCTTCGGAATCCGCCTTGATCACGACGCCCCCAAAGTCTGGAATGACAGCGTAAATCTCATCCATCTTTGTCTTCCACCATGCAGCAACCTTCGGATCCAGAGGATCAAACGTATTCATCCCGCCAATCACCTGTGGGCTACTCATGTCGACAGACAGCGACAGTCGAACACCATAAGGGCGAAATGCATCTGCTATCCGAGCGATCTCACGCAGATTCTCAGCCCGCAAAAGATCAATAGCGGCATTGACATTATTGATGGTGCAACCATCGATCCCCACCGAGCTGAGCAAGTCGCGCATAGGCGGCAGCCCGGGAAAGATCGGCGCGCACCTTACCGTTCTCAAAGAAGATGGATGGTCCCGCATAGCCGCGCTCGATCGTGCCGTTGGGATTGTCCCACTCATTCGTCCAGCGGATCGCCGCCCATGGCGCCGACCCCTCATCCAGCCTCGCCAGCGAATGCTGCTGACCTATCTCGCGAAGCAGGGCAAACGTCCCGTACAGGACGCCGCGCTCGTCACCGCCCTCGATCACCAGCGCATTATGACCCACATAGAGCCTGTAGGCATCGTGTTCCAGCGTTCGTGTCGCTGCAGCGTGTGGTCGCCACGCATTGATCTCGGCCTGCGTTCCCAGCACAACCTCGGCGTGGCTGCTGCTGCCCTCCGCGTGCACCACCCGCGGCTCATGCTGCAACATGCCCCGCCATCCCGCCGCGAGTTCTTTGGCAGCCGAGTCTTCGAGCACATTATTCCCAAGCTCAACAACCGTGTCCGGAACCCCACCAGGAAAGACGATCACTGACTCCACCGGCTGATAAGAGAGCCATGCGGGATAGCCCGGCCCTAGCGCCGCCGCCGCTCCGACTTCTTGCGCCTTTATCGTTGGTACTATGACGCACGCGGAGAGAAACGTGAGCTGCACCAGGCGCACGGCACGCGACCTCACCGCGGCAACTCCTCGCTTCCACGAATCTTGAACGCAGCAGACACTGAGCCATCAGCCGCATCGGCTGGCTGAGCCCCGCCCAGGTGAAGTGCGTAATCGCCGGCGCGCACCGCCCGCACGCCTTTTGCGTCCACGGTACTTAGAGCTCGAGAGTCCACCACGAAGTGAACGTGCTGCTTCGCATGTGGCGCCAGCGTTACACGGTCGAACCCAACCAGCGCCAATCGCGGCGACGTTGGCTCCGCAGGAGGCGTGAGATACAACTCACTCACCGCATCACCAGCGCGATCGCTCGTGTTTTCGACATCCGCATCCACAAGCATCGCCTCGCCTGCCTTGAGCGAATCGGTGGAGAGCTTGAGATTCGTCCATTGGAACGTCGAGTAGCTTAGCCCATACCCGAAGCCCCAAAGAGGTGTTCCAGCATAATAGCGATACGTGCGGCCGGCCATCGAATAATCATCAAAAGGCGGAAGATCCTTTGTACTGGCGTAGAAGGTAATGGGCAATCGCCCTGCTGGATTGGTTGTTCCCGTCAATACGTCGGCGATCGCGGTCCCGCCTTCCTCGCCCGGGTACCATGCTTCCACGATTGCATTCGCATGCTGCTTCGCCCAGTCAACAGCCAGCGCGCTACCGTTCATCAATACAACCACAAGCGGTTTGCCTGTTGAAGCAACCGCCTCCAGCATCTTCTCCTGCACCGCAGGCAATTCGATGCTGGTGCGATCGCCTCCGTCGAAACCCTTTACATGAACGGGCATCTCCTCCCCTTCCAACTCAGGGGACAGACCAACGAAAGCCACCACAACATCAGCCTGTTTCGCTGCATCGACAGCCGCTTCGCGTTCCGCATCAATTGGCGGCATCCAGCTCAGCGTAATGCCCGCACCAAACAACTTGGCTTTGTGCGTGTACTCGATTCGAAACGCGTGAGGCTTTGCATCCGCAAAACGCAAGGTGAAAGGCTTCAGCCCGCTCGACCGATACTCCGTAGCCGGCACAGGTTGATCCGACAGCGGCTTGCCATCGAAGTACACTTTCAAACTCTCCGCATCGCCGCACGGATAGCAATGCGCCAGCGTGAAGCTGAAAACATAGTCTCCCGCAACCGGCGCCTGAATGGTCCCAGTCCAGCGCACGCCGAAATGCGCAGCGTTGATGCTCTTATCTGGAGTCGCCGCATTCCAATCAAACGCAACCTGCTGATCGACGCGGGTCATCGAAGGCGCGCCCTGAAAGTCCACATTGTCGAAATACTCACCCTTCAATCCGAAGCGCGCGTCGCCCTCTGCCGGATGCAGCAACGTTCTGGGGACTGGAACCGGCAACTCGCTCACATACGGCGCACCTTGCGCGTACAGGATCTGGCCCGCTCCGAACGCATCTTCCAGCCCGGCAAGTGGCAGAACCGGGTGCGATGGCACTGCGTTATAGTTGCCTTCAATCGCCGCCAGGCTGGCCGCGTTCGGACCGATCACCGCAATCTTCACAGACTTCTTGAGCGGCAGGATGCCGTCATTCTTGAGCAGCACGATCGATTTTTCCGCGGCCGTCAGAGCCAACTCACGATGCGCTGGCGAGTCGTCCTCAGAGAAGGGAATTCGCGCATACTCAACCTTCGCCGGATCATCGAACAGTCCAAGTTCAAACCGTGCCGTGAACAGCCGGTTTACCGACCGATCGATCTCCTTTTCCGAGATCAGCCCATCCTGAACTGCCTTCACCAGCACGGCATATTCCTTGCCGCAACTTGTATCTGTTCCTGCACGAACAGCGGCGACCGCTGCATGCTCGAGATCGGGCGAATAATGATGACCGACCGCGATATCGGTGATTGCCGCGCAGTCCGACGTCACATAGCCATCGAACCCCCAGTCTTTCCGCAAATGATCCTGCAATAGCATGGTGTTCGCACACGCCGGCTCTCCGTCCACAGAGTTGTACGCGCACATCACGCTGCCAGCCTTGGCCTGCGTCACTGTGGCCCGAAATGCGGGCAGGTACGTGTCTTCAAGATCGTGTGCCGAAGGATTAATATTCGCCGTGTGACGCGTGGTCTCAGGTCCGGAATGCACCGCAAAGTGCTTGGGAGTTGCAATGGTCTTGTAATACCTCGGATCGTTGCCCTGAAGCCCTTCGACAAATGCGACGCCGAGCCGGCTGGTCAGAAACGGATCTTCTCCATACGTCTCCTGGCCGCGTCCCCAACGCGGGTCACGGAAGATATTTATATTGGGCGACCAGATATCGAGACCGTAATAAATGCTGTGATTCCCCTGGCGCAGCGCCTCACTATTCTTGGCTCGCGCTTCCGTGCTGATCGTGTCTGCCACCTCGTGCATCAACGGCACATCCCACATTGCAGCAAGCCCAATCGCCTGGGGGAACACGGTTGCATACCCCGAACGTGCAATGCCGTGTAATCCCTCGCTCCACCAGTTATAAGCAGGTACGTCCAGGCGGGGAATCGCACTTGCGTCGTTCTGCATCTGGGATACCTTTTCCTCCAGGGTCATCTGTCCCACCAGGGCAGCAACCCGCTTCTCCGTCTCAGGCGTAGGCGAATGCGTTGGGACCTGGGACCACGACACCGTGGAGAAAGCAGCAACACACAGGCCGGCAACTGTAATTTGTTCAAAAGACCGCCGGCGTTTCACGAGAGGGATTGGAGAACGTGTCATCATGCTGCCTTGATTTCAGGGTTGTGGAAAGGCTATTCGGCCAAGTGGCGTCGAAACTATTTGAATGAATCAACGTTTGTCAAGCAAGACTTAAAGCGTTTTACATAGTAGATTCTATGCTGTGTCAGGTTGACTCCCGAGACACAAAATTTGCTTGTTGAATCGCCGATTCCCTGGCCACACCACTCCGGCGCCGAGGCTCGCTAGCCTGCGAACTCAGCAACAGCCCTCACCCCTGCAATGCGGCAACGCTTTCATCAAGGCTCTTATCGATAGGCAGAAACGTATCCGTCTTCGTCATCTTCAGTAAGGACATGACCCGGCCCGCGACCCCACACACCCGAAGCGCGCCCTTCTTCTCGTTCAGCATCCCGTAGGCGTACATAAGCATCCCTAGCCCTGCGCTATCCACGTACTCCACGTCGGTAAGATCAATCACCATTTTGGAAACGCCGTCTTCGATTGCAGACTGGATCTGCGAGTCGGCGATCTTCAGGGATGTGCCCAGCGTCAAGCCTCCGGAGAGTTTGACCACGGCAATCCCATGCGGAAAGTTTTCAATGTTCGCGCTCAGTGGCATCCGCAAATTGTACTCTCACGCGGAACGCACAGCATGCGGTCATTAGCTGGAAATCGGCGCCGTTGCCGATGGGAGGAGGCATCGTGATAGCCAATCGACGCAGAAAAAGCGCAGCCCATACTCAGCTGCGCTTCCTGGTGGATCTGGATAGAAAAATGGTGGACGCGGTAGGGATCGAACCTACGACCAGTCGATTAAGAGTCGTAATTTACACCATTTTGCAAGCGCGCGCAGGAGTTTGCAGGAAATCGCATGGTAAGCGGAAATGCCCTGTAAGTACTGGTTATGTGTGACCAAATCCAATTGCAATGTAGTGAAGTTAAGCGAAGCAAAGTTTCAGTCAAAGTGCCACCAGAACTGCCATCGGTGGCAGTTTTCGTTTATTGTGGGGTGATAGATCGAAAGGTCCTAAATGATGGCCGAAGAAGCCCCAGCGAAGGTTCGAGGAGTGTACGAGAATCCTGTTGGTTCCGGCGTGTGGTGGATTCAATTCTTCGCCAACGGAAAGCGTCATCGTGAAAAGGTGGGACGGAGATCCGCAGCAATCGCTCTTTACCAGAAGCGACGCACCGAGGTTCGGGAAGGCGCCAAGATGCCAGAGTCGATGCGAGCAAGCCGTGTCATCTATCTTCGTGAATTGGCTCACGACGCCCTCGACTATTCCAAGACACACAAACGGACAAGCCGTCAGGATCGTTCCTATTGGAAGTCGCTCCAGCCGGTCTTCGGCAATGCACCGGCAGATAGCATTTCTCCCGCTCAGATTGAGGAGTACTTCAAGAGAAGAACGGATCTCAAACCGGCCACGATCAACCGACTGCGTTCCTTCCTATCGATGGTTTTTCAGCATGGGATACGGAACGGGAAGGTTGAGAAGAATCCCGCTCGACTTGTTAGATTGCGCAAAGAAGCCAACGCGCGCATCCGGTTCCTCACCTTCCAAGAGGAGGACCTAATTCGGGGGATCATTTCGGAGCGCACTCCGACGCACGAGCCCGCCTTCAGCTTCGCGCTTGAAACAGGGATGCGTCTCAGCGAGCAGCACACTATGACGTGGGATTAAGTCGATCTAGAGCGCCGCCAAGTCTTCCTTGATCGCACAAAGAATGGAGATTCTCGCGTTGTGATATTGAGTGACGGCGCGATCAATGCCCTTACTACCGCGCTGGCAGGGCGGAAGGAACTTGAGAAGAGAGGCAGCTGGACGCCTACAGAAAGAGTGTGGCTTTCACGTTATGGTGGGCCTTTGGAGTCGCCGGTTGCTTGGTTCAAACTCGTAATGCAGGATGCGCGGAAAAGAAATCCTGCCCTGAAGGATGTGACATGGCATGTATTCCGCCACACGTACATCTCGAGGCTAGTTATGGCGGGAGTCGACATTAGGACCGTCCAGGAACTTGCTGGTCATAAGTCGATTTCGATGACCGTCCGCTATTCGCACCTGTCTCCGGATCACAAACTGTCAGCGGTGGCTATGCTTGCAGCTTTTCGGAAACGGAACTCAGACATTTAGAGCAGGCCCATGATTCCGAAGATTTCTACGGCGGCCGCTTGAGTAAAAGCTCCCTGCAGACCCGATCCTGCTGAAGCACAAGATCGATACCTACTTCCCAACTACAACGCTGTAATTCAGAGTGTGCCTAATCGGTGTGGAACCTCCATCGTTGGTCCCTGAGACGACGATAGGAATCGTGTAGGTTCCGCCAGGTGTCGAGTCCGGGGTGCTTCCGCAGCCAGCCAGGCTCACCAAGATGCTTCCGACACAAATAACCGCCAGTGTGATTGATGCGAAATGACGAATTCGTCCTGCGCTGTCTTTGTTTTTCTTGAGGCGCAGAAACGCAAACGGAATCAGCATAGCGAACAGAACTCCCTCATTCAGTCGTGACCCCGAACGTAGGAAGGCTGTTTGCGGCGTTTGTTTCGTGTTGATTGTGAGCGTGCTCGAAGTCGTGCCATTCGCAGAGAGTGTTGCGGTGCTTTGCGTGAACGAGCAGGACATGTATTGGGGTAGTCCGCTGCCGCACGAGAGCTGAACCGAGCCAGCGAATAGTCCGAGTGAGGTTATGGTGATCGTCGCCGAGCCGGTTTGCCCCGACTCAACGCTCATTGAAGTGGGATTAGCCGCGACCGCGAAATCGGGTACATCGACGGTCACACTCGAGAGCGAAGAAGAGCTGGCGACGAAGTTGCCATCTGCCGGGGTGTAGTTCACCTGGATTGAATCCGAGCCAGCGGGAAGCGCGCTGATAGTGAGGTTCGCGGTAGAGATGACTCCGGACGATGGCGTCGTCAGGGTCGTAGTCGCTAATGTCGTTGAGCTTTGAACGAGTGCGACGCTCCCGCTCGGCGCGGCGGTTCCCTGCGTTGCGGAAACGGAGACGCTGACGGTGAGCGGCTGGCCCTGCTGCACGGGATTCGGCGAGGCGGACAGCGTCGTGCTCGTGGGATTAGCCTGTATCTGTTCGCTTAGCGCGACCGACTGCGCGCCCGCGTAACTGCCGCTTCCCGCGAAGGTGGCTGTGACGGTATGTTGACCGACACTTAGGCTAGGCGAGGTGTAGGTGGCGACGCCCTGTGCGTTCGTTGTTGCTGTTGCGACGTTCGCGCCGTCGATGGCGAAGGCAACGGGAACGCTGCCTAAGGGTGCGCTGCCTCCGAGCAGAGTTGCCGAGAAAGTGACGGCAGAGAGCGCCGGGGACGGATTCGCGCTGGGCGTCACGCTGAGAGTGGAGACTATTGTGCTTACCGTGACGGAGGCGCTGTTGCAGTTGCTCGAAGCGAAGTTGGCGTCGCCGGAGTACGTGCAGGTGATGTTGTCGGTGCCGGGCGGCAATGCGGAGGTTGTGTACGTCGCCGTGCTGTTGGTGACCGCTACCGTGGAGAGCGCTGTGCCGTTGCTGTAGAAGGTGACGGTTCTGGTAGGAGTCAAGGTGATTCCGTCCGCTTGGTCATCGAGCGAGCCGCCGAGGGTTGCGGTCAATGTCACAGGGGATCCGGCGGTGGCTGTTGCGGGATTTGCCGTGAGCGTACTTTTGGTTGGAGCGAGATTGACGGTCTCGGTCAGCGATGCGGTGGCGATGGCGTAGGTGCTCTCGACAGAGGATGTGGCAACCACGGTGTGTTGTCCTGGAGCCAATCCATCCTGAGACGGAAGCCCCGCTTGTCCTGTCCTGCTGGTGCTCCTGCTGCTGACAAGCACGCCGTCAATCGTGAGCGAGATCAGGTTGTTATCGATCGGCTTACCGTTGCTGGTCAGAGTCGCGGTGAAGTCGATCGTGGTGTACGGATCGGCAGGATTTGCGCTGCTGACGAGCGCGATGCTTGCGGGTGTGGTGCCGGAGCCAACCGTTTCGCTCACTGCCTGGCAGTTGGTGCTCGCGTAGTTGTTGTCTCCGGAGTAGACGCAGCCGAGCGTGTTCGTTCCGACGGCCAGTGAGCTTGTCGAATAGGTGGCGACCCCGCCGACGAGGGAGACGGTCGCGAGGTTGGAACCGTTGGAGGTGAAGGTGACCGTGCCCGTAGGCGCCGTGCCAACAGGCGTGGGGGTCACCGTCGCCGTTAGTGTGACCGCGGTACCTACGATCACCGGGTTCGGGTTCACGGTGAGTACGTCCACGGCGACATCCGGATTCACCTGCTGTGAGAGCGTTGCATTGCTGGAGAGGAAGGAGCCGGTGGGAACATAGGTCGCCGTGATCGTGTGCGTGCCGACGGTGAGAGCGGTGTCGGTCGTGGAGGCCGTACCGGTGCTGTTGAGCGCAACCGTCGCGATGGTCGCCGAGCCGTCCGTAAACGTAACGCTGCCGGTGGACGTGCCGGAGAAGCTGGCGATGCTTGCAGTGAAGGTGATGCTCTGGCCGAGGGATGAGGCGTTGAGCGAGGAGGACAGCGCGGCGGAGGTCTGGCCGAGAAGAGCGGCGTCGCCGGTGAGAGAGATCACCTGTGTGGCGTTGTTGATATTCAGGTTGTCATCGGCGAGCGTCAACGTGCCGTTGGTTGCGTCTAAGGCCGGTGAGACGGGAGCGAAGTTGATGGGAAGCGTGCACGTATCGCCCGGCTGAAGAACCGGAGTGGGCGTGCTGCCGATCAGCTCGCCGCAGGTGCCTGCGCTGGTGGTATCGAGGGTGAAGTACTGCGAGATGACGGGATTAGGGCCGTAAGTTGCGGGTGGCGAGAAGGAAAAGGGCTGATTGCCGCCGTTGCGAATCGTGACCGTCTGCTGCGGACTGACGTTGCCCTGGGCTGTGGTCGGGAAGGTGACGGTGGGGGGATCGTTCAGGTCGAGCTCGTAGACGACGCCTAGGTAGTCCATAACGTAGACGTTGTTGGATCCATCGGTGGCCAGAATGGGACCTGACAAAAATTGGTAGCCGGTGTGGAGCGCCAGGTAGCAACTTGAGGTGTTGCAGCCGACGGGGATTTCATAGAGGTCATAGTCGTCGCTGTAGAAGAGGTCTCCGAGACCGTCGGTGGAAACGCCGGTAACGTTGGTAGCCGTCGATACCGGCGTTTCCACCGAAACAATGCAACTGGAATCGTTGCAGCCAGCGGGAATCTCGTAGGCGGTAGTCGGAATGCCATCCTTTGCCGCGCCGGTGAAGAAGACGTTTCCATAGCGGTCTGCCGCCACGGCATTTATCTCGACATAGATGCCGGATATGGCAGCCGTGCAGCTCGCCAAATCGCATCCGGGCGAGATCTTCCAGACCTGATAGTTCGAGACATCACCCCCCGAAATGGACGCGGCATAAACGTTTCCACTGCCGTCCACCGCAATGTCAACCACCCCATGCTCGCCACTGCCGATTGGTATCGCGCAAGCGGCGGTGGTGCATCCGCGTGGAAATTCGTACAGCCCGGTATCGAAATTGGAGTTGGGTGGATAACTGAAAGTAACATAGAGATTTCCCGCACTGTCCATGGCGATTGCTCCAGGCGCATAGTCTCCTCCTGGATTGGTGAGCGCGACCAACTGTGAATGGTCGATGTAGTCCAGAACACAGCTCCCGTTTGTGCAGCCCTTCGGAATTTCAACGATCTCGCCATCGTCCGTCGTGTTGGGTCCGAAATACTCTGAGACAAAAGCATCTCCCGCTCCATCGACAGCGATGCCATCCGGCGATCCGCCAATAATACCCAACAGGATCTGTTGAGGCGGAACGTAGTTGATCTGAGGCCCCTCTCCGACTCCGCTGATGTAGTTCGTAGCCAATGCCGTCGAGCCTACCGAGAGAGAGATGACACCGGATTGGAAACCAGGATGGAGCGGTGAAAAGGTGTAGTTCACCGTGCAGGTGTCGCCGATGTTGTATGTCGCTGAGGGCGAACAGGTGCCCCCGCTTGCAAAGTTGAAATCCAGACCTGAAGAACCCTGCTTCAGAACATTGATCGTGAATGGCGATCCAGAGACTGTCGCAGCTGTAAAGGTCAGAGTCGCCGTCTGGACAGAACTGGTCTGCCCCACGCTGATCGAAAGATTCGGGGGAGACTGTGCGTTCGCCGAGAAAACCGTAAACAGGAAACAAACGAATAGCGCGAGACGCAGCATCCTCACGAAAGCTCTCCATTCCGAACAAAATCTACTGGGCCTGTCGGGGTGAGCCTACAGGGATAGAGATATAGACCGAGGGTCAGCTATTTTGGAGTTGACATCTTTATAGCCGCAAAGCATACAACAAGACTATATCGTCTGCACGGCACGCGATAACAACATCTTTGGTGAACGACCCAGTGCGCGCGATGCAGCGGGACTGTTGAAATGCTTACGAAAGTGCCATGTCGCCGCCACCGATTCGCAAGAATCTTCAGACTGCGAGGGATCGCTCTGGGGTTATGGGACGTGACGTGAAAAGGACTTTGCTGCTACGCAGCAGAAGAAGATTGATACGTCATCCCCAAATGGGTGCTGCGGAGCGCCTCCGAAGTGCGATCCGTTAACTTCCTATCCAGCAATAAGTTACAGTTTTGTGTTTACGGTGGTAAACGCGCAGCTTCATTGCCGTTTGCACGCATGAAATGCTTCAGTAAAGGCGTAACTATAGAAACTAAGCCGCCCAGCACCGCGTCTAAGCGGACACCAGAGAAGTCTCAATAGGTGGTACTGTTCATGGCCTCTACTGATACTAAGCCGCATCAAGTCTCAGGGTCAGCTTCGGCCAGTCCGGCAGCGAGTGACGCCTCGCGGGTGAAATCCATCGCAACTCGGCTCACCGAAGCAGAGCTTGGTGAGATCGAAGTCGCCGCCGCCAAGGCCGGGAAGAAGGTATCCGAATGGTTGCGCGACGCCGCTCTTGCATCTGTCCGGGCTTCCTAGGAAGAGCAGCCGGACACGCTTCTATTGGCGGAGATCGTGGGGATGCGGGACCTCATGCTGAACCTATTTGCCCAGGCATTGAAGGGACCATTGAGCACCGAAGACATACGCAAGATGTCCGCTTATGCCGACTCGATTAAGGGGCAGAAGGCCCGCGAATTGCTGTCCCTAAAGCGGTCGCGAACCACCACCAAATAAGAGGAGAAAGCACCATGCAATGGCTGGTTCTTCGCAGGGCGTTTCCGTGGAGAACCGGGCTGCTGTTGTGCGCGATTCCGACCCTGGCATTGGTCACATTTCTGGCGTGGTTTCGGTGGGAATTGCCGCCGCTCCAACGCTACTATTTGATGACCTATTGGGACAGTTCTAAGCACGCTGAAAATCCCGCGAGTATGACTCAAATTCAGTGGCATTACAAGTCGGCTGCGGGAAGGAAAAGCGAGATCGCCATTCCTCAAGATGTCGATTCAAACGGAGCTGGATTTCTTCCGATTGGACTATCCTTTTCCGCCCGCGAGGGAGGATGGACTCAACTGGTCAAGATGCCTGTTCAGAGGTGGAAGTCAGTTGAACTGGCGAACTTCCTACAAGAGGACTTTTACAACAACCGTACTTTCGGAGAAGTGATCGCCGAACCAGGTTCCTTTCTCTGCGTTATCCCGCTCCTTGCCCTGTACGCCGTGGTCATGATGAGACAGGAATTGGCTGTTGAATGGAGACGGCTTTATGAAGAGGTCTATGGAGATGAGTTCATCTTCGATTGGAACGCTGTTGGGAGCCAGTTCAAGAAACAGATTAGAGGATGGAAACATCGTCTCTTTGCTAGGTGCAAAGGCAAGCCTTTTGCGACGCCAATTAGAGCCCAAAGAAAATCCAGTTACGGCTGCCAAGCAGGGGTCATTTCATGTTGAAGGTGACACGCCTTTGAGAGGTGACAAGCCAGTTGTTGCGGCAGCCGCTTCTGTAAGGCAAAAACGTCACACAATCTTCCCTGGAGCGGCAGCAATTCGCAACGGCAATGTACCACCTAAGCCGTGGGATCAATCGCAGTGGATCGACTAGCTTTATCGATCTTCAACGCGCACCTTTGCGATCTTCCATATCCTGTGACAATTCAAGTCTCAAAGAGACCTTCATTTACCTCGTTTGTGTCTGTGCATTCGTGCACTTATTCGCTCGCCAGAAGAGGGTCAGCATTCGCTTCTAATACGCGGAGAATTAGAAGTACGATTGTGCGTTTCATTCAATATCCATGCGGGTATTCGCAACTATCGCGCCGAAAATATTTCTCGAAATTACGTCCCACATTTCCACATTCGGAGTTACGCTATGCAGCAAGCAGTTGCGAGATTCTGCGGTTCACGTGTTGAGGCTTCTACGCATGTTGACTCTCTCCAAAGCGCTGTCGGCCAATCAAGCCCGCACCTACCATGCGCGAGAGTTCACGTCTGAGAAGCAGAACTACTGGAGCCGTGATCAGCAGGGACACAGTGAGTGGCAAGGAGAGCTTGCGCGTGAATGGGGTTTGCATGGCTCTGTCGCTGATGAGCAGTTCGCGCGATTGAGCGAAGGGCAGCATCCAGAGAGCGCCGCGCAGCTCGTCAGGCATCAGCCAGCGAGAACCTACGAAAACGAATACGGCAAGCAGATCACGAGCGCAGAACATCGCGCAGGTTGGGATGCGACGTTCTCCGCACCGAAGTCTGTATCGGTGACAGCCCTTGTTGGTGGCGATGAACGTGTGCGTGATGCGCATCGTGAAAGTGTTCGCGTTGCGCTGCATGAATTGGAACGCTACACGCAGGCTCGCATCGGCAATGTTCGTGCGCCTGAGACGACTGGCAAGTTCGTCGCAGCAACCTTCGAGCATGACACCGCACGGCCTGTCGACGGATATGCAGCTCCCCAGCTTCATACCCATGCTGTGATCTTCAACGTCACAGAGCGCGAGAACGGCCAGACCCGCGCGTTGCAGGAGCGCAGTCTCTTTCAGTCGCAGCACTATGCGACGAGCGTGTATCGCTCAGAGCTTGCCATGCGGCTGCAAGGTCTTGGTTACGAGATCGAGCGTGGTCAGCATGGACAGCCAGAGATCAAGGGGTATTCACAGGAGTATCTGGAAGCATCGAGTCCACGGCGCGCGCAGATCAAAGAACATCTTCAAGAGATTGGCCGCGACGGTGCAGGGCGCCGCACAGGTTGCAGCCCATCGCACGAGAGACAGTAAAGACCTGCTTTCGCGTGAAGAGGTGCTGGAACGGCATCGTGATCTTGCGGCGAAGTTCGGCAATCAGCCGGATCATGTTGTAGCCCAAGCGCGGGAGCGCGAGCACAAGGTCGAACAGCAGCCCGAGAAAACAGCGCAGCAGTCGATGACCTATTCACGCAATCACGTCTTCGAGCGGTCAGCCGTGCAGGACGAGCGCAGCATCTTGCAGGCAGCAATGGATCGCAGCATGGGCGAAGCCACGTACAGCCAAGTTCGTCAAGAATTCGAGCAGCGTGTCAGACGATGGCGAGTTCCGCGTGGTTGAGCGTTCAGACGGAAGAGCAGCACCGCAGTACACGACAGCCGAGATGGTTCGCTTGGAGCGCGAGATCGTCGGCCTTGTGCAGAAGGGCAATGAAAGCCGGTACGAGAGTTCCATGCTGGTATCGCCAGTCCTGCGAATCCGCATCGAGGATGCGCATCCAGAGTTGAGCAAGTCTCAGCTTGCCGCAGTCGATGACATCTTCCTGGCCCGCGAAAAGATTGTTGGACTTGATGGTGTAGCAGGCGCAGGCAAGACGACCACGCTGTCAGTCATTCGTGAAGGTGTCGAAGCACAAGGCTACCGTGTCGAAGGATTCGCACCGACGAGCCGAGCCGCCCAGAACCTCGCCGAAGCCGGCATGACTGACATCGACGCTTCAGCATCATCTAGCCAAAGGAGATGCGACCGGACACTGGAGAGAAGCGGCTTTACGTGCTGGATGAGTCGTCTCTCGCGTCCACACGGCAGATGCACGAGTTCCTGTCGCGCCTTCATCGGAATGATCGCGTGTTGCTGGTTGGCGATGTGCGTCAGCATGAAGGCGTAGAGGCTGGCCGTCCCTTCGCGCAGCTTCAAGAAGCCGGGATGCACACGGTGAAGCTGGATGAGATTCTGCGACAGCGTGACCCTGAGTTGAAAGAAGCGGTTGAGATGCTGGCGCGCGGTCATGTCGCAGCGGCCATCGAAAGCCTCGACATTCAGGGCCGAGTGCATGAGGTGATTGGGCGTGAAGCGCGAATCTCTGCGATAGCGCGTGAGTATGCAGCTTCGCCAGAAAGCACGCTTGTCGTGTCACCGGACAATCGCTCCCGTGCTGAGATCAATACCGCGATTCATCGAGAGCTACAAGCGCAAGGCATCGTTGGCAAGCAGGAGCATGCGATGCAAGTGCTTGTCCCACGGCAGGAGTTGACCGGCGCGATCGCAGTTGGGCACAGCGGTATCAGCCCAACGACGTACTCCATTACTCGCGGACATCGAAGGAGACCGGCATCGGCAAAGGAGAGTATGCGCGTGTTCGTTGCCGTGAACGGCCAGGAGAACTTGCTTACGGTTCTGCGCGGCAACGGTGAGCAGACGACCTACGATCCGCGCCGTCAGATGGGCGTCTCCGTGTATCGAGCTGAAGAGAAGGCGTTTTCCGTTGGTGATCGCATTCAGTTCACGGCACCCAATCAAGAACTGAAGATTGCCAATCGTGAGCTTGCCAGCATTGAGAACATCGGCGCGAACGGTTCGATGCACCTGAAACTTGATAGCGGACGCAATGTTGAAGTCGGAGTGCATGGCTTTCCGCACATCGACCACGGTTACGCTGTCACCAGCCATTCGAGCCAAGGACTGACCGCAGAGCGTGTGCTGATTCATGCCGACACTGAGCTTGGAGCCAAGGATTTGCTGAATCACCGCATGGCCTATGTGTCCGTCTCGCGCGGGCAGTGGGACGCACAGATTTTCACCAATGACCGCGACAAGCTGGTGCAGGCCTTGAGCCACGATGTTTCGCACAAGAGCGCGCTCCAGCCGGAACAGGCTGTCGCGGGAGCACCAGAAGATCGGTCCAGCGTCCGAGCGTGTGATCGAGCGGAGTATGGGGTACGGGTTGGGTTTGTAAGCAAAAGCGAGTTCTTATAGAGGAGCGGACGATGCAGCCATTCAATACCACGCAGAAGAAGCCACCAGCACGAGCCACGATTCCAGCCGAAGAGAAGCTGCTTGTCAGCCGAGGAGAGGCGGCTCAGTTACTCTCGATCAGCCAGCGTGGGCTCGATTACCTGATCGCGAATCGTAGACTTCCGACTCGAAGAATCGGTGGAAAGGTTTTGATTCCTGTGGCAGACCTGCGAAAGTACGTGCGCGGAGATCACCCTGAACGTATCGTAGCTTAGAGCCGCTTAAGCGCCGATGCGTTTGATATGGTATCCGCTTACATTAGGGCTTCAAGTCCGTGTTTCTCGACCACAAATAGGAGTTTCAAAGCCATTCCGCTCGGCTGTTTTGCCCCCGTCTCCCATTTTTCAACGGTCGACTCGCTGGTGTTCAGATAACGTGCAAAAACCGGTTGGCTGACGCGATGACGTATCCTCAGCTTCCGGATTTGCTCGGGTGTTAGGGCTGGTGGCGACGTGAGACAGGCTTCGCTCGAACTCCTTCATCGTGGTCTTGTCGATCGCTCCAACCCGATACATGGAGGTAGCCGAAGAATGGATAGCTTCGAAGGCGTCGCTTTTGAACTTATGCTTGGTTGCCATGGCAAATCTCCGTCCAGTCTTGATCTTGCAGAAGCCTATTCACCTGCTTCGGCGTGAGGGTTCCATAGATCTTCGCTAGTTTACGAAACTCAATTAGTTCATCATCGTCGATGTTCGCCCGGTCCTGCTTGGCGAATAGATATTCGTATACCCAGAATGATCCGGCGTTAGCGAGAATGATCGAGCGATATTGGTTCTTTCGCAGGCGCTTCTTAAACACGCCACCGCCTAAATCGTCCGTCTGCCCCTGAATGATCTGCAAGATTGCAGAGCAAAGCTCCTCGTCCCCGATATGCGCCTTGCGCGCCGCCTTGGCAAACCATGAAGTTTTGAAAGCCCTCACGGGATTAATAGCCGGAGTTTTCATCAAGAACAGTGTAGCACTGGGTGCAACCCCCTTGCCTCGCTAGAGAATATGTATGTTCCGCATGTGCATGGATTGAGTTCTCAAGCAGGACCTTTGATCGGACCAAGTGCCACCAGAACTGCCATCACTCGAAGTCAGCTCGAGGCTCTTCAAATCGATGTTGCATTAAGTCACTTATTTACATATAGATAAATGGTGGACGCGGTAGGGATCGAACCTACGACCAGTCGATTAAGAGTCGAATGCTCTACCAGCTGAGCTACGCGTCCAGACCTTGAACCTTGCCGCTAGGCAAAGAGCGAACTGCAGGAGATCGCCAAGGAATGCGCGGGAGAAACGCACCGCACCTAAAAAGAATATCACGATCCGTCACCACAGCACAGTGCCGGATCGTGAGGAAATTCAGCCTTTTGGAACCCCCGAAGCTACGCTAGCCGACGAAGTCCACGTGGGCCTTATTCGGGATGATCCCGCGCTCGTAGCCCATGTCCAGGATCTTGCGAATCGCCTCACGGCCATCGTCCCCGTAATTCAGCGTGCGCTCATTCACATACATGCCGACGAAGCGATTGGCCAGCGATGGGTCCAAATCCCGGGCAAACTGCATGGCATACTCTAACGCCGCTTCGCGGTGATCCAGCGCATGCTGAATGCTCTCCCGCAAAGCGTTGGTCGTGATCGTCTGCACCTCAGAACCCAGCGACCGTCGAATCGCGTTGCCTCCAAGAGGCAGGGGAAGGCCCGTCTGTTCATGCCACCAAACGCCGAGATCAAGAATCTTCTTCAGGCCGTCACGCGCGTACGTCAGCTGCCCTTCGTGAATGATCAGACCGGCATCGAACTCACCCGACACAACCGCCGGAATAATCTTGTCGAACTCCACCGTGACCGTCTCGATCTCTGGTGCAAACAGCTTCAGTGTCAGGTACGCGGTCGTTAGCGTTCCCGGTACCGCGATACGAAGCTTCTTCACCTCGTCGAGCGTGTAATTCTTAGCAGCCACAATCATCGGCCCATAGCTGTCGCCCACCGAGCCGCCGCACGCCATCAGCGTGTAGTTCTCCTGGATGTACGGATAGGCATGGAAGCTGATCGCAGTGACGTCATAATACTGATCCGTCATGGCGCGATGGTTCAGCGCCTCGATATCGGTAAGAGTATGCGTAAACTTGTACCCCGGTACGCGCACCTTGTTCGTCGCAAGCCCGTAAAACATAAAGGCGTCGTCGGAGTCGGGGCTGTGGGCAATCTTGATCTCGCGAACATCTGTTGCTGCAGTAGTCATGTGTTCCTTTGGTGCTCGGCTTGTTTGGAGGAGCTAAAAGCTCGCCCCTGTAGTGTCGTTTCGAGTGACGTTGATTAGATGCGGGGAGCGCGGGACATGGTACTGTACACGCCCGCCGCAACCAGGACCTTGATGAACTCCCCCGGAAGAAAAGGAGCAACTGCACCCACCCATGCCGCATAAAGCGTGTGGTGGGTGTAATGCACGAACCAGCCAGCGCCCGACAAAAATAGAACGGCCATCGCGACAGTACCTGCCAGAAATGCTGCAAGGAATCGCGCGGTGCGTCCCGTCAATTTCCGCGTCAGACCACCCACAATCGCTGCCACCAGCGGGTATGCCATCAGGAAGCCGCCGGTCGGCCCCAACAGCTGCAGAAGGCCTCCTGGCCCTGCCGGGCTGAATACCGGCAGTCCCATGGCGCCCTCCGCCAGGTAAGCCAGCATGGTCAGAAAGCCACCGACCGGGCCGAACGCCAGCCCAACCCCCAAGACCGCGAGTGGCTGTAGCGTGAGCGGTACAGGCGTGAACGGGAGCGGAAAGCTCACGTGAGCGGCCAAGGCCACGACAACCGTCGCGCCCAGCCCAAGCAAAATCCTGCCTGGAAGAGTCTTGGCCAGGTAGGCCAGGTTCGCTGCGCGGGAGGAGGATAGGGTGACGCTTTGCATAATGTCTCTCGAGGTTGAAAGTGTCCAGCGTTGAATGGCGTTCTTCGATCTTTCTTTGCTCTTGTTCGAGCTACGGTTTACCCTTCGGATCCGTGGTCGCGTTCTGCTGCAACTCGCGGTAGGGACGCCGCCGGGCCTGTCGTACATGTCGCGCCATCGCAAACGAGGCCCAAAGCAGCGCTACAAGGGCCAGTATCGAAATGCAGAAGAGGACACGCATGAGTCGTCCTAAGGATACCAAAGCTGGCGGTGTGAAACGAACTTAGCGAGCCCAACATCGATTTTGGGCTTGCCTGTCGACGAGTCTGGTTCCTTCCACAGCTTACCGTCCCAAAATCAACTCGGAATGCGCGATACTTCTAGTGAACGCTCAGCCCTTACGACCCCCATTGAGGCCTGGAATTGCGAGCCGCACCACCCAAAACGAAACTCACGGCCAAACTGCCCGAACTCGCCGGGGCCGCGAAGGACCGCATCTATCTGTGGCGTCGCCGCGCGGCCACCATCGCGACCGCCAGCCTGGCGCTCGTTATGGCCTATGGCGTCATCTTCGGACATAACGGGCTCACTGCTTTCGCCCACAAGCGCGAAGAAGCAAAGGTTCTCCAGCAGCAAATGCAGCAACTTCAAAAAGAGAACGATCGCCTCAACGAGCACATCAGCCACCTGCAGAGCGATCCCGACGCGATCGAGCACCAGGCCCGTGAAGAACTGCACTACACCCGCTCCGGAGAGGTCATCTACACCCTTCCCAGCGCGAGTAGCGATCCATCCAAACCTGCGCCTGCGCCCAATCCCGCCGCAAAATAACTGACATTCCCTGAAGACAGCTCGCCATTCTGCCGATAGCAGAAACCGAACCTCCGTTAGCAACGGGAGTGAGCGTGTATGGGCATGGTTCCAATCCCGGGTATCTCTCCTCTGACCCTCAACCGGCCAGAGGAGTCCGTGCTCGAGCCTTCGCTCCCTGTCTCCCGTGTCGATGCCGACTCGTCAAACGCTCGTGGCCACGCCGACGAAGGCTACTCCCCTAGTCAGCAATCCCCGGCTCAGCAAGACTCTGGCGAAACCGAATCTCAGCCCGCAGCCACGCCGGATCCCACCCACGAGCTCAACATCTTCGCCTGAACGCTGCCCCGAAAACTACAAAGTCGGTGGCGCGTGCTCCGCGATCTGTTCCGTCGTCACCTCGATATCAAACCCAGTGAACAGCGCAGCAATCTGCTCATCCGTAAACCCTCGCTCCCGCAGCAGGCGAATCTCGTCGTCCAGCATCTCGATCGCCTCGCCCGCGCTAACCGTCTGTTCTTCCGCCCCAGCCGCTTCCCGCAGCTCCCGAGCAGCCAGCGCGAGTTGCGTTGTCGTGTACCTTCGTTCGTCTGCCATGCGATGCCTCCGGGAGTATCAGCTATAGGAAGCGCTCAACCCTATGCTGGGTTGGTCGTCGCATTCCTGTCATATCGAGAGAGTAGACTTGTGCAGTCAATCCAAACGCTTCTCTGAGGAACCCATGATCCTTATCGATACCGAATACGTTGACCTTGCCACGTCCACCGGGCCAATGCGCACCCACATCGTTCGCCCGGCCGCCTCCGGTCGTTATCCGGGCATTCTGCTCTTCTCAGAGATATTCCAGGTCACAGCGCCCATCCATCGCACCGCTGTCCAGCTAGCCGGCCACGGCTATATCGTCGCCGTGCCCGAGGTCTATCACGAGTACGAACCCGCCGGCACCATCCTCAAATACGATCAGGAAGGCTCCGATCGCGGCAACGCGCTTAAGACCACCAAGCCCGTCCCTGCCTACGATGACGACGCACGTGTCGCCCTCGCCCACCTCGCGCAACGTCCCGACTGCACCGGTCGTCTAGGCGTCATGGGCATCTGCATGGGCGGCCACCTAGCCTTCCGCGCAGCGATGAATCCCAGCGTCCACGGCGCCGTCTGCTTCTACGCAACCGACATCCACAAAGGCGGTCTCGGAGAGGGCATGAAGGACAACTCCATGGCCCGCGCCAGCAGAGATCAAGGGCGAGCTCCTCATGGTCTGGGGCCGCCAGGATCCCCACATCCCCACCGAAGGTCGCATGAAGGTCCTCGAGCGTCTCAATGAAGTTGGAACCAGGCTCAACTGGCACGAAGTCAATGGCGCCCACGCCTTCCTCCGCGACGAAGGCGTCCGCTACGATCCTGACCTGGCTCGCTCGATGTTCGGCCTGGCGCTCGATCTCTTCCACCGCACGATTGCAGTAGGCGCCTGACCTGACGCTTACTCGATATAATCCCGCAACCAGGGATCCTTCGTGTGCGTCAGCTCCAGCGTCGTGCCATCGAACACAATATGACCCTCGTTCAGCACCAGGAACTTAGTGCTGGCGTCGATTCCGTTATCGGGAATGCGCTCCACCTTCTTATCCTGCGGATTGTATCGATGCGTCGCCAGCAGGAATGCATCCTGCAGGCGGTGCGTGATCAGCAGGCATGTCGTATGCGACACGTCGCGCTGCTTTACCACCAGCTCGATAATGGTCGTCGAGGTAATCGGATCCAGTCCACCCGTCGGAGAGTCGTACAAGATCAAATCCGGCTTGCTGATGATGGCCCGCGCAATCGACACCCGCCGCCGCATGCCGCCACTCAGCTCTGACGGAAATTTGTCGATCGCCTGCTCCAGTTCAACGAACCGCAATGCCTCCAGCACGCGCTCGCGAATCTCCTTGCGATCGACTCCTTCCTCTTCCAGCCGATACGCCACGTTATCTTCCACGTCCAGCGAATCGAACAGCGCACTCTCCTGGAAGACCATTCCCACGTGCGCGCGCATTTCGAATAGCTCGTTCTCCGTCATGTGCTGCAAGGAGCGGCCAAACACCCGGATATCGCCACTATCCGGCTCGATGAGCCCGTTGGCCAGCTTCATCAGAACGCTCTTGCCGCCGCCCGCCGGCCCCAGCAGAATCCGCGTCTCTCCATGCGCCACCGTGAAGCTCACATTGCTCAAAACTGGGTGTCCCTCAAACCCGATCGACACGTCGTCGAACTCAACCATGGGCTGGCCGCTGGCGACAAATTCCTTCATCTGCGGGCTCTCGACCGTCTCCGCCATCGCCTACCTTCCGAAGATCCCAATCATCAGCTGCGTCACCAGGAAATCCACCAGAATAATCATCACTGACGATGCCACCACCGCCTGCGTCGTTGATCGTCCTACACCCTGCGTGCCGCCCGTCGTCCGCAAGCCGTAATAGCAGCCGATCGTCGCAATAATGAAGCCCGAGAACAACGGCTTCACCAGCCCCTCAACAACATCGCCATGCTCCAGCGACAGGTAGCCCGTGTGAAAAAATGTCGCCGCGTTCAACTTGAGCAAGGTAACCGATACAAACGCTCCGCCGGCAATGCCGCAAGCGTCGGAAATAATCGTCAGGAAAAACAGCATGAACACCGTCGCCACCAGCCGCGGCGTCACCAGCTTGCGGTACGGATCAGTTCCTAGCGCGCGCATCGCGTCAATCTGCTCGGATACCTTCATCGAGCCCAGCTCGCTGGCCATCCCGGAAGCATTCCGCCCCGAAACCATCAGCCCCGTCAGCACCGGCCCCAGCTCCTTCACCATCGAAAGAGTAACCAGCTCGCCGGTCATATTCACGGCGCCAAACTCTTTCAGCGACACCGCCGCCTGCAGCGCCAGCACGCAACCCGTAAAGAACCCCGTCAGCACCACAATCGGCAACGACCCCACGCCGATCGAATCCATCTGCGTAAAAATGTCCGCCATGTATCGTGGCCGCGAGAAAATATTCGCAACCGCGCGCCCGCAGAGCAGGGAATACTCTTGCACCGAAGCGACGATATTCTTGGCGTAGGCCTCTGGAGAGATAAAGCTCATGCGTTTTGTGCTGCGCTCAGGGTATCAGATGCAGGTCACCCCAGCTCTGGTCGCGCGATCCTCCGCCTCGTCCCGAGAGTCCAGGGGATGAGAAAATAGGGGGATGGCCTCCGCCGCAAATCAGATCGATGACAGCAATGCCCAGAACCGGACCATGAGAGCCGCCGTCCTTCGCGGCCAGGAAGACCTTCGCATCGAGGACGTCCCCATCCCCACCGCCGGCCCCGGCGAACTGGTCCTGCGCGTCGGCGCGGCCCTCACCTGTGGCACCGACCTCAAGGTCTACCGCCGCGGCTACCACGCCAAAATGCTCACCCTCGACCGCCTCTTCGGCCACGAACTCGCCGGAACCGTCGTCGAAGTGGGCGCAAGGCGTCACCACATTCGCCCTCGGCGATCGCGTCCTCCCCCTCAACTCCGCGCCCTGCGACACCTGCTTCTTCTGCCTGCACCACCAGCAGAACCTCTGCGACGACCTCCTCTTCAACAACGGCGCCTATGCCGAATACATCCGCATCCCCGCCCGCATCGTCGAGAAAAACACGCTCCGCATCCCCGACAACATCCCCTTCGAGCACGCCGCCCTCACCGAACCCCTCGCCTGCGTCCTCCGCGGCCTCGAAGAGTCCGAGGCTGCCGCCAACCAGACCGCCATCGTCCTCGGCGCCGGCCCCATCGGCCTGCTCTTCATCCATGCAGCCTCGCTGCTCGGCCTCCACGTCATTGCCGTCGTCAAGCGCAAAGACCAGGTCGCCACGGCGCGCCACTTCGGAGCCGAGCAGGTCCTCCGCATCTCTGACGTCTCCGACCCCATCGCCGCCGCCCGCGCCCTTACCCCCGAAGGCCGCGGCGCCGACATCGTCTTCGAAGCCGTCGCCACCCCCGAAGCCTGGCAGTGGGCCGTCCAGATGGCGCGCAAAGGCGGCCTCGTCAACCTCTTCGGCGGCCCTCCCAGCGGCACCTCGTCTCCCTCGACACCAACCTCATCCACTACTCCGACCTCACCCTCAAGGCCAGCTTCCACCACACCCCCGCCACCGCCCGCCGCGCCTTCGAGCTCATCACCTCCGGCCGCTTCCACGCCCAGGACTTCCTCACCGGCACCGCCACCATCGAAGACCTCCCCAACGTCTTCCGCAGCATGTTAACCCGCCCCGCCGAGGGCATCGCTCCCGAAATCAAGACTGCCATCTTCCCCAGCGCCACCGTAAAACCCGCACCTCAACCTCCAGCCGAGGCCCACGCATGACCGCCCTCGCCAACCCAACCCCCTCATCCACCGATGACTCGCTCACCGGCGCGCCGCTTCTCTATCGAACACCCGCCACGCGCCTTTCCCTCGCCGAAGCCCAGCTCTGGTGCAAGACCCTCACCACCACGCACTACGAGAACTTCCACGTCGCTACCTTCTTCCTTCCCGCCGCACTCCGCCCGCACTTCCACAGCGTCTACGCCTTCTGCCGCACCTCCGACGACCTCGGCGACGAAGTAGCCGACACCGCCACGGCCACCCGCCTCCTAGCCACCTGGCGCGCCATGCTCCACCAGTGCTTCACCGATCCCGCCACCTCACGCCATCCCGTCTACGTAGCGCTGCAGCCCACCATCGCGCAGTGCAACCTCCCCATCCAGCCCTTTGACGACCTCATCTCCGCCTTCGAGCAGGACCAGGTCTACACCCACCACGAATCCCTCGCCACCCTCGAGCACTACTCGCGCTACTCCGCCAACCCCGTCGGCCGCCTCGTCCTCCTCGTCAGCGGCTACCACTCCGAAGAGCTCATGCAGCTCTCCGACGACATCTGCACCGGCCTCCAGCTCGCCAACTTCTACCAGGACGTCGTCGAAGACCGCGCCCGCGGCCGCCGCTACATCCCCGCCGACGCCATGCAGCGCTTCGACGTCTCCGACGAACAACTCATCGACCGCCGCTTCGACCCCAACGTCCGCGCCATGATGCAATTTCTCGTCGCCGACGCGCGCGCCCGCCTCACCCGCGGCCAGCGCATCACCACCCTCGTCGCCCCCGACCTCGCCTCCACCCTGCAACTCTTCGTCAACGGCGGCCACGCCATCCTCGACGCCATCGCCGCGCAGGACTATAACACCCTCAAGTCCCGCCCCGTCGTCACCAAGTCCGCCAAGCTCCGTCTCCTCGGCAGCGCCCTCGCCGGCAAGCTCTTCGCATCGCTCAAACCCTCCCGCTCATCCAAGGAAACGCCCGCATGAGCGCCTCACAGCCCAACGCACAATCACCCGAACTCTCCGCGGCCTACGCCGCCTGCCGCGCCATCGCCAGGCGCGAAGCCAAAAACTTCTACTACTCCTTCCGCGTCCTCCCGCAGCACAAGTCCGACGCCATGTGCGCCGTCTACGCCTTCATGCGCAAAGCCGACGACCTCGCCGACGACGAATCCCTCTCGCTCGACGCCCGCCGCCAGGCCATGTCCACCTGGACCGCCGCCTGGCGCGCCTCCCGCACCGCTCCCACCACCGACCCCATCTTCCTCGCCCTCAACGACACCCAACACCGCTTCAACATCTCCGACGATCTCCTCGAGCAGCTCGTCGCCGGCACCACCCTCGACCTCCAGCCCCAGCCCGAAGGCGTCCACACCCTCGAAATCCCCAGCTCCCACCGGCCCTCCGCGCACCATCCAGATCTACGACAACGTCGCCGCCCTCAATCACTACTGCTATCTTGTAGCCTCCGTCGTCGGCCTCGTCTGCATTCGCATCTTCGGCTACACCGACCGCCGCGCCGACCAGCTAGCCATCGACACCGGCATCGCCTTCCAGCTCACCAACATCCTTCGCGACGTCAAAGAGGACGCCGACCGCGGCCGCATCTATCTTCCCGCCGACCTCCTCGCGAGCACGCCGTCACCCCCGAGCGCATCCTCGCCCTGGCCGCCGGAGCCACACCTCACCCCCACGAACTTGCTCTCCTCCACGCCCTCGAGCTCCACGCGCAAACGCTCTACCGCAGCTCCGACCAGCTCATCCCCCTCCTCGACCCCGACGCCCGTCCCGCCATGCGTGTCCTCGTCCGCATCTATCACCGCCTCCTCGACCGCATCGCCGCCAACCCCGCCGCCGTCTTCACCCAGCGCGTCTCCGTGCCCACCTCCACCAAGCTCACCATCCTCGCCATCGGCATCCTCCAATCCTTCACCGCCCGGCTCTTCGGATGAGCAGCCAAATGACCGACCAGCCCACCCCCGACGTCCTCATCCTCGGTGCCGGAGTCGCTGGCCTCGCCGCCGCCGTCGCTCTCTCCAGCGCCGGAGCCCGCGTCTCGCTCCTCGAGCGCAAACCCTTCGTCGGTGGCCGCGCCTACTCCTACCCCCACCCTGCCCTCGACGAAGTCATCGACTCCCAACACGTCCTCCTCGGCTGCTGCACCAACCTCATCGACCTCTGCAACCTCTCCGGCGCCAACCAGCACATCCGCTGGTACGACACCATCACCTTCCTCGAGCCCTCGACCCGCTCCACCCCCACTCGCCGCTCCGACATCGCTCCCACCGGCCTTCCATCTCCCGGCCACTCCGCGTTCAGCTTCCTCCGCGCGCCCATGCTCTCACTCGCCGACAAATCCCGCATCGCTCTCGGCCTCCTCGACTTCCTCCGCGGCTATCCCTCCACCGACGACGAACCCTTCTCCGCCTGGCTCAAACGCACCCGCCAGACCGACCGCGCCATCCGCCACTTCTGGGAACCCATCATCGTCAGCACGCTCAACGACACCTTCGATCGCTGTTCCACCCGCTACGCCGGCCAGGTCTTCCACGAGTCCTTCCTCAAATCCGCCGCCGGCGGCCGCCTCGGCATCCCCTCGCAACCTCTCTCCGACTTCTACGCTTCGGTAGCGCAACTCGCCGCAGCAGCAGGGAACTGCCCTCCATCCCCGCACCAGCATCGACTCGATAGCTCGCATCGAGCATGCCCACTCTGGCCTCTGGCAAGTCACAGCTTCCAACGGCGACCGCTATCACGCACCCAGCCTGCTCCTCGCTCTGCCCTTCGAGCAGACCGCGCGCCTGCTCGCCACCCTCCCCGAAGACGCCGCGCCGCGCCAGCGCATCGAGCCCTTGCTCTCCCACTTCACCCACGCTCCCATCACCACCGTCCACCTCTGGTTCGATCGCCCCGTCACCGACCTCGAGCACGCCGCCCTGCTCGACACCCGCATCCAGTGGATGTTCAACAAGACCCTCATCCGCCGCCTGGAGGTCAATCAACCAGCCACCGACGGCCAATACCTCGAGCTCGTCATCAGCGCCTCGTTCGCAGAGCTCCGCCAGACCTCCGAACAGATCCTCGCCTTCGCCCTCGTCGAACTCGCCCGCTTCTTCCCAGCCGTTCGCGAAGCCAAACTCCTCAAGTCCGGCGTCCTCAAGGAAGCCCGCGCTACGTTCTCCGTAACTCCCGGCCTCGATCGCTTCCGCCCGACCCCCGACGCCCCCGGCGACAACCTCTACCTCGCCGGCGACTGGACGCTCTCCGGCTGGCCCTCCACCATGGAAGGCGCTGTCCGCAGCGGCCGCCTGGCCGCCGAAGCCATCGCCCGATCCACCGGCAACGCCGCAACCTTCCTCTCACCCCCTCTGCCCCCCACAGGCCTGATGAAGCTCTTCAGTCGTTAGCGCGCCAGCAGAACCACACCCACCACCACGCACATCGTCGC
Organism: uncultured Acidobacteriaceae bacterium; assembly: GCA_963821165.1. Lineage (GTDB taxonomy): Bacteria > Acidobacteriota > Terriglobia > Terriglobales > Acidobacteriaceae > Granulicella. The sequence goes on along the minus strand of CAWGCQ010000001.1, from coordinate 308,189 downwards.
CAGCCAACGCCGCCCATCCACCTTCTCGCGCAGAAAAAACTTCGCCGCCACAGCATTCCCCACGTAAGTCAACGCCGCGATCGCAGGCCCCGCCAGCGACAGATTCGCAATGCTCAGCGCAAACAGCATCGAGAAAAAGTTCAGCGCCATGCACAGCGCGCCAATCACAAACCGCGCATTCGTCAGCACCGCACGGATCGTTCCACCCAACCCCCGGCTCACCCGAATATCATCCAGGTCCCCCAGTTGCCGCATGCCCGACGCGATCATCACCTCGCCCATCACCGCCAGCGCCGCGACAAACAAAATCGCCGACCACACATGCACCGCAGGGGAGAACGTCATCGGCCCGCCCCTGCATCCATCTGATCCAGCTCCGGATGCTCTGTCCGCGATGGCCCACCCGCCACAAATCCCACCGCGCCCACGATCAGCAGAATTCCCATCCACCGTGACAGCGACAGCTGCTCATGCAGCCAGAACCGCCCCATCAGCGCAATCACCACATACCCAAACGCCGTAGCCGGCATCACGAACGTAAGATCCGCCCAGCTCAACGCCGTCGTGTACGTCGCAAAAAATCCAATCAGCAGCACAATCCCAATATCGACATACGGATTGAACAGTGCATGCCACAACAGCCCCAGGTGATGCACATCCACCGCGCCCACCTGGACCATCCCGCGCTTCAGAAAGGAATCGCCAATCGACGCCGACAGCATAATGGCCACTAAAATTGCATACTGCGACGGCCTCAGAACGTGTTTCACGCGCATCCCTTCATGGTTTCGCCGCCTAAAAGAGAAAGGCGGCCAGCGCACCACGCTAGCCGCCCTGAATTCAAACGTCTTTATGCATTCAGGCTGACGCTCTCCTGAGCCTTCAACGCATTCTCTTCCTTCTTCGCGCGCGACGCCTTGTTCCGCTGCGACCGCAGCTTCATAAACGCCTTCGCCTCGACATAAAGCCGCGGCACATCGCGGTTCACAACCGCCTTCCACACCACGCGGAACGCAGCCTTCGGACGGAAGTAATACTCGTCGTAGAACTTGTGCACCATCTCCATCACGTACTCGGTCGGCAGCCCCGGATACTCGATGTGCGCCATCTGGTGCCCGCCGCCGTCCTCCATCTTCTCGTTCGTGATGAAGTCATTGCGCTTGGCGAAGTCATAGAACTCCGTCCCCGGATACGCATGCGCCACGCTCACCTGGATCGTCTCGCAATCCAGCGTCTTGGCGAAGTTGATCGTGTTGCGGATCGACTCCTTCGTCTCGCCCGGCAGCCCAAGAATAAAGTCCGCATGGATGATCAGCCCCAGGTCATGGCAGTCCTTCACGAACTCCCGCGCCCGCTCAACCGTCGCACCCTTCTTGATGTTCTTCAGAATCTGCGGATCGCCGGACTCAAAGCCCACGATCAGCAGCCGGCAGCCAGCTTCCTTCATCGCCTTCAGCGTGTCGCGGCTCGTCGTCACGCGGCTCGTGCAGCTCCACGTGATGCCCAGCGGCTTCAGCTTCTCGCACAGCTCAATCGTCCGCGCCTTGCTGAATGTTGAACGTATCGTCGTCAAAGAAGAACTCCTTCACAAACGGGAAGTTCTCCTTCGCCCACTTCATCTCAGCAGCAACATCGTCGCTCGAGCGCTTGCGCCACGCATGGCCGCTCAGCGTCTGTGGCCACAGGCAGAACGTGCACTGTGCAGGGCATCCGCGCGTCGAGTACAAGCTGATGTACGGATGCAGCAGGAACGGAACGTTGTACTTCGTCACGTCCATATCCCGCTTGTAGATCTTCGTCGCCCACGGCATCGCGTCCAGGTCTTCCACCTGCGGACGGTCCGGGTTGTGCTGAATCACGCCATTCGCATCCTTGTAGCTGATGCCCAGAATCTCGTTCAGCGGCTTGCCATTGGCATACTCCACCACCGAAAAATCAAACTCGCGGCGGCAGATGAAATCGAGCACCTCGCACTCATTCAGCGCGCGGTCCGGGTCCGTCGTCACCGGCGGCCCGACAAAGCAAATCTTCATCGTCGGGTTCGCCTTCTTGATCGCACGCGCCAGCGCATGGTCGCCCGACCAGCCCACCGTCGAGGTAAACAGCACCAGGAACTCGTATCCCTTGGCGATCTCGATCGTCTCTTCCGCGCTCACATGGTGCGGCGGTGCGTCGAGCAGCTTGGACCCCTCCAGCATCCCGGCCGGGTACGCCAGCCACACCGGATACCAGTAAGACTCGATCTCACGAGTTGCGGGCCAGCGGGAGCTGGCGCCACCATCAAAGTTTTCAAAGGAAGGCGGGTTTAGGAGAAGCGTTTTGAGAGGCATAATAATACCTTTAGTTTACCACTTTGTTATCAGGAAAAGCTTGATTCCACAGCATCTGTTGTTCCATCTGCGGCACTCCGTCGGCCTCACCAACCGAATCCGCAGTTCATGATTGCAATCAGTGGTTTACCGAGCCAGTCGGAACGGCCTCTGACATCGCCGCCGCACTCTTCAGCCAATCCTCCAACCGCCCCGTCTGCCGCAGCAGGTTCACCTTCGCCTGGCTCAGCTGAAACTGCGCACTCAGTAGATCGATCGTCTGCTGGCCCTCCTTCAGCCGCGCATTCTGCACATCCTCAGGAGTCATCTGCTGCCCGCTGGAGCTTCCACTGTCCGCCGACAGCTGCGCCAGCACCACCTTCAGCTGCTCCTGCGCAATCTCCTGATCAATCTCCGCAAGCCTGCTGCGTTTCTCCAGCTCGGTCGCACTTCGCCGAAGCTTCTTGCGCCCCTCCAGAAACTGGTCCCGCTGCGCCTCTGATTCGAAATACGCGCGACTGGCCTCAGCCTTCGCTTCGTTCGCCTCGTCCTGGTGCCTCCGGTCATAGATCGGTATCGTCATGTCGATATACACGCTGACCGCGTTCTCGCTCTTACCCTTGAATCCCGGATAGTAATTCGTGTAGTCGTTCTGGCCCGTATCGATGCGACTGTAATTCACGCCGAAAACCATCTGTGGCCGCAGCCGATAGCGGTTCTCCCCAAACGACAGCTCCTGCTTGCTCCTCGCGCTCGCCAAAGCCGCCTGTACTCCTGGGCTGTCTGACTCGTTCCCGTTATCTGCCGCCATCTCCACGCTCGGCAGCGCGGGAATCGAACTCGGGATCGCCATCAGCCGATCATCCGGCAAACCGATCAGCCGCGACAGATGATCGCTGAGCTGCGCAATCTCATCCTGCAAGATTCAGCTCGTTCAACTCAATCTGCGTTGCTGTTCGCTGAGCCTCGCAGCAAATTCAGCCGGTCATCCTCGCCCGCATCCAGACGCTCCTGCACAATCGTCACCAGTCGCGTCGCGTCGCCATACTCCTGCGCCATCACCGCCAGCGCTCGCTGGTCGCTGTCCAGGTTCAGGTAGGTGACCACCACGTCCTCTTCCACCTGTTCCCGCATGTCCTTCAACGCGAGCTTCGCCGCAGCCAGCCCCGCCGCCGCTGCCCGAATATTGTCATGCTGCGAAAAATTGAAGACCAGCGATTGGCTCGTCAGAGCTGAACACCGTGGGCAAGGCTGGTCGGTACACCGAACCCCTGTCCGTATCCGGCGTTCGCGCTCAGCGTCGGCACGTACACATCTTTCGTCTCTTCGAGCGCCGCCTCGGCCTTCGCCACCGACGCCTCCGACATCTTCACCTTGGGATCGTTCTTCAGCGCCAGATCGACCGCCGTGCCCAGCGAGATCTGCGCAGAGGCGCCTGCGGCAAACGCCGTCAGCAGCAGCCACCCCATCGCCCATCTCATCCTCACGCGCATCCCGTCCCTCAGTCCTCAACCTGCGTCCTAACCGCAACCGCGCAGCTCACAGCTGTTGCAATGCCTGCTTCGCTGGCGCATAGCCTGACGCCATCTGCAGCGCCGTCTCAAACTCGATCTTAGCGCCCGCCTTGTCTCCCTCGGCTCGCCAGCTGCTTGCCCAGCATTACGTGCACCTTGATCGCCGGAGCAGCGTCGCTCTTCGCGCCACTCTCCAGATAATCCCGCAACGCCTTCTCCGCCAGCTCCGGTTCGCGATGCATCCGATCCAGAAGGCTGGCCGCATCCACAAGGCTTGCATCCTTCGCCCGATCGACCGCAAGCCCTTGCTTGAGCGCATCCACAGCCTTGTCATACTCTCCACGACGCCGATAAAACGCACCCAGGTCATTCCACGCATCTGGCCGGTTTGCAACCGCAACGGCTGCCCGAAACTCGCGCTCCGCCGTGCCATAGTCCTTGCGCTTCTCCGCCGTCATCGCACGAATTCGATGCGCCTGGCTGCGGCCGTTGCGCCAACGCCTGGTTCGCCAGCGCCGTAGACTTGTCCAGCCCGCCGCCAATAATCATCGGTGCAGCAATATAAAACTCGCCCAGGTCATTGATCGCATCGCCATTCTCCGGATCCAGCGCCACGGCAGATTCAAACGCCGCTCTCACCTTCAGTGCAAGGCTAAGGCCGGCAATCGGCCCCGCGCGCTCCGCCTTCATCCCGAGCGCTCTTCCCAGCCAGTCCTGCGCCTCGCTGCTATGGGGAAGCGCCTGCGTCGCCTTCGTGCACGCCTCGATAGCCTCCTCCGCATGCGCCTCGGCATAAAAGCTGCGGCACAGCAACAGATAGGCCTGCCCATCCTTTGGATCTGCCGAAGCAAGACGCTGAGCTCTCGCCACCGCTTCATCGATCTGGCCCTGCATCAACGCCCGTTCAGCCGCCGCTCGCTCAGTCGCCGGCCGGTCGGCCATCACCCCCGATTCTGCGGGCAAACCCGTCGCCCCGCTGCCCAGCAGCAATGCCATCAGCAGCAGGTTCAACCACAATGCTGGCCGGATCGTCTTTCGGACCGGGCGCTCGATGATGGATCTCGTCACAGACATCTCACCTAGCGGTGCACCTTCACCCGAAGACCATCGCTCAGGTCCTGCTTCGGTAACCGCACCCAAGAGCCACCAGGTCGCCCTCGCTTCAATCCGCTCGTGATCTCAAAACGCTCATTGTTCGATAGACCCACCATCACCGGCGTCTTGACCAGTCGATCGCCCACAATCCGGTACACATAATTGGTCATCCCTCTGGTTTGGCAGCGCCTCGCGTGGCAGGCTGAGCACGTTTTCGTGCTTGCATCTCCGTCACCGTCACGGTCACATTCGTATTCGGCAGCAACACGCCATTCGCATCATCCACGCTGATCAGGCATCTCACCCACATTGCGCGTTCCGCCGTAGGGGATGATCGTCGTCGGAACCTCTACGACATGTCCGTGCCACAGCTCGTTGGGTTTTGCCTGCCACACGATCGTCACCGGCTGCCCCACCTTCAGCTGCCCAATCTCCGGTTCATCGAAGTAAGCCCTGATCTGCAGTTTCTTCAGGTTCGCCACCTGGACCAGCGTCTCTCCGCCCGGCACAAACTGATACTGCGTCACCGGAACGGCATAGACAGTTCCCGCAAACGGCGCATGAATGTCCACGCCTGCATAAGCTGACTCCGGCCGCAGTCACTCGCCGCCTGCGCCTCCGCAACCAGCGCCCTCTGCGCACGCAAATCATCGGCCGAGTACCGCGCACCCTTCGCTGGCCTGTAACTCGTTCACCTTCGCCTGGTCAGCAGCCAGCTGGTGCTGTGCCTGCGCCACCTCGTTCGCCGAAGCCGCTCCCTGCGTCTGCAGCTTCTCCAGCGCCGCCAAGCGAATCCGTATCCTGCTGCACCTGCGTCTTGGCCGCATCAATATCTGCCGTCGAAGTCAGCCGCTCCGCCTGCCGTCCCACCCTGTTCCACTGTCTGCAAAGCCAGCCGGCTGCTCGAGCCAGGCTCGCCTCGGCCGTCGCCAGCTCCTTGCGAGCATCCGTGTCATCCATCCGCACCAGCTCCTGGTCCGGCTTGCACCTGCTGGCCGAGCTGCACGTAGATCTTGTCCACCACACCCGCTAGCGGAGCGTGCGCCGTCGAAGTTCTCCAGCGGTTCCACCCGGCCGTTGGTCGACTTCGTTTGCGTAAGCGTCTGCGGCTCCACCCGCGCTGCCGTCACCTCCACCAGGGAGTGCTGGCTGCGTATGTAGAAAACCAGTGCGATCCCTGCCGCCACGCGACAAGCATCCACACCCACCCGCGCGATCGTTGTGAAACTTGTTGAGCCATAAGCAAAGAGTCAGTATATAAGACGCACCACATCCCCTCGGAGCGTCAAAACTTTTGCTTGCGTGGTTTACCGGCGTCAAATGACATCGGCGTCATGCGCCGTCTGCCGCGCGATGGGTCGGATTCCCACAATCTCCAACTCCCATCCGCCATACGTCGGATGCCAGTTCCTTCGCAGTCGATACGCAAGGTCCATCAGGTCTCCGCGCGACCATCCACCCTCCTGCGCCATCGCCGCCCAATCCGTCCTCCGGCTCCACGCCATGCCCCCAAAGCTCTTCCCATCCACAACGTCCTCGACCATCACGCGCAGATGCCGCTCCTTGATCACCTTCAGCGCCGCCGCCAGCCTCACCCCTCGACTAACGAACACCGGCTCCGCATTCCCATTCCCAAACGGCCCCATCTGTTCCAGCGCCGCCAGAAACTCCTCCGTCAAATCCCCCAGCCGCACCTCTGCATCGCACTCCAACCTCTTCCACCACCTCGCCCGCATCCTGACGCTCCGCTGCATAGCGCACCATCCGCTCCCGCAACTCACCCACGCGCCCTGAAGCCAGCGAGAATCCCACCGCATGCGCATGTCCTCCAAAGCGTGCAAACAATCTCTCCTCACCCTCCCCATCCACCGCCGTCAGCGCATCCAGCAGATGAAACCCGCTCACCGATCGTCCCGACCCATACGCCTGACCATCCTCATGCGTCATCACCAGCGCCGGTCTCCCCGTCTTGTCCACCACCCGCGACGCCAGAATCCCAATCACCCCCCGATGCCACGCCGACCCCATCTGCTGCATCGTCCAGCACAAAACAAGCCGGCGCACCCTCCGCCATCGCTTCAATCTGCGCCTCAATCGCCCGTAGCGCCTCTGCCTCGCGTCGCCCGCCGCTCATCATTCAGCCGATGCAGCTTCTCCGCCAGCACCCGCGCCACCGCCGCGTCCCGCGTCAAAAACATCTCCACCACATCCGAAGCAATATCCATCCGTCCCGCCGCATTGATCCGCGGCGCCAGCCGAAACCCCACATCCGTCGCCGAGATCGGCCGCGCGCGTATCGATCTGCGCCAGCTCCATCAGCGCCCGCAGCCCCGCCTGCGATGGCTTCCGCAACTCCACCAGCCCCAGCGACGCAATCGCCCGATTCTCGCCCGTCAGCGGCACCGCATCCGCAATCGTCGCAATCGCCAGCAGCTTCAGAAAAGAGGGAAGCGTCTTCTCCCGCAGCCTCGTCCGCTCCGCCTCATCCGCCGCCGTACTCTCCAGCAGCGCCTGCGCCAGCTTGAACGCCACACCCGCCCCACACAGCTCCTTATACGGATACTCATCACCCCGGCTGGTTCGGATTCAGCACCGCCAGCGCCTCCGGCACTCCCTCCACCCCATCCGGCAGATGATGGTCCGTCACAATCAAATCCAGCCCCACCCGCTTCGCCTCCTCCGCCGCGGCAAACGCGCGTATCCCGGTGTCGACGCTCACCACCAGCCGCACCCCCTCCCGCGCCGCCGCCTCAATCCGGGCATCCTGCATCCCATACCCTTCGCGAATCCGATGCGGAATGTGATATCGCACATCGGCCACCACCCCCATCGCCGCCCCCGCCCGCTCCATCGCCGTCTTCAGCAGCACCGTCGCAACCGTCCCATCCACGTCATAATCCCCATAGATCAGCACCGGCTCGTGCCGCTCCAGCGCCCCCCGCAGCCGAGCCACCGCCGCCTCCATCCCCAGCATCAAGTAAGGATCATGCAACTGCCCCAGCCCCGGCCTCAGAAACGCCTCAGCCGCCTCCACCGTCTCCAATCCCCGGCAAATCAGCAACCGCGCAATCGCCTCAGGAACCCCCAGCGCCCGCGCCAGCCCCGCCGACGCCTCACTCTCCCGCGCCGCCACCACCCACCGTCCGACTGTCCTTGCTTCACATCCACCGCAGCGCCTGCCCTGTCTTCTCTACGCTCTACAATCTATCCCCTATCACTCTGCTGCCTTACTCGTCGTCCCGGTCATCCACAATAATGTGTCCCAGCTCCGACACCGACTCCATCAGCTCCTGGAAAAGGTCATACCACTCCGTAGCCGTCTCATACAGAAAGATCACCCCACCCTGCGCAAATCCCAGCTGCAGATAGCCCGTCTTGCCCACATGCTGCATCAGGCTCTGCGCCTCTTCCAACTCGCCCGAATCCCCATCCGGATACGCCTGGTCCCGCACCTGCGCTGATCAGCGTCGACACATCCTCCGGCTCCAGGATCACGTCGCTCATCGTGATAAACGGCGCATTCGCAGCCTTCGCATGCTCCACGAAGTCCTTCCACCCATCCACGTCGTCTTCTTCAAACAGAACCGTCGGCACATCCTCCGGCACAAAGCTCTTCATCCGCCGCATCCCGTGTCCGGCGATGAACGCGATCATGTCGTCTTTTACTGCTGTCAAATCATCAAAGGCCATACCCTATATTCTCGCACGCTATCCCGGCCTCGCGCCGCATCCTCTGTCGCCTGCCATCCTGCATCCAATCCTCCCTATGCCAGTCTTTGAACACCACGTCTTCGTCTGCCTCAACGAGCGCGACGATTCCGCCTCCCGCCCCAGCTGCGGCCACAAACACAGCAAGAAACTCCGCGGCGCCCTCAAGGATGCCGTCAAAGCCGCCGGCCTCAAGCACCGCGTCCGCATCAACGAAGCCGGTTGCCTCGACCAGTGCGAGCACGGCCCCGTCCTCGTCGTCTATCCCGAAGCCGTCTGGTACGGCTTCGCCACCCCCGACGACGCCGAGGAGATCGTCCAGGAGCATCTCCTCCACGGCCGTCCCGTCGAGCGCCTCCGCCTTCCCGACACCTGCATCAACACCGACCACTGCCCGCACCGCAAGAACTGAAACCTGCGTGCTACCCTATCTTTGCCCATGATTTTCTCGAAAGATTACGTAAGCTACCTTGCCCGCCAGACCAGCAAACACCTGGTGGCAGCAAAGATGATCAAGACCGACAAGCCGGCCCTGGTCAATGAACGCCTCGCCGCCGCCCTCATCGAAGAACTCGCCCTCGAAGATCGCATCAACGACGAAGTCCGCGTCATCCTCGAAGCCTTCCAGGACGACATGCTCAAAACCGGAGCCAGCTACCCCGAGATGTTCAAAAAGGTGAAGCAGGAGCTCGCTCGCAAATACAAGGCGGTCCTATGAGTGCCATGCGCGGAGCCCCCGACCTCAAGCCCACCTACACCACCCGCATCTCCGACGACAAGCTCAACAAGCTAGCCCACACCGTCGCCGACACCCTCGCCGAGATCGACGAAGTAGACTTCCTCGAAGACCGCAACACCATCCGCCAGGAAGCCCGCAAGGCCCTCACCAAGCTCCTCCTCGAAGAAGTAAAGATCGACGCCGCCGCCCGCCAGAAGATCGCCTCCCAGCGCCGCATCATCCCCGAAGGCTCCCAGGAGTGGGACATCCTCTACCGCAAGTACTACAACGACGAAGTCAAGAAACTAGGCCTCTAGACGGCCGAGTACCGGGTGCCCCATGTCTCGCTTCTGAGACATGGGTTCGCAGGATCTCCGTCCAATTCCCACCTTCTCCACCCACCCCGTCTTTGCTATACTCAACAGAGTCGCAGCGGATTCCCCATCCGTTCATGGCGTTATGGTGTAACTGGTTAACACGTCGCCCTCTCAAGGCGAAGAGTCCGGGTTCGAGCCCCGGTAACGCTACCAAATAAATCCCACAAAATGAATAGCTTGCATGTCTCCGCCGAAAATCCTGCGAGATACGCGACTCCTGTATATCCCGTCCCCTTTCGTCCCATCCATGGATTGCATGCTAGTGTTTCTCATCGCCATTTATCCAGCTCTTACCCGCACGAGATGGAGCAAGCCGCCATGGAAAAGATCGACAACTTTGTCGAACATCAGATTTCAGGGGTCCAGAAACTCGTCATCATTGCGCTCGCCATTATGCTGGCTGTTGTCGTGATCCTTTCGACCGCGCATTTGGCCGTGATGGTCTGGGAGGAGATGTGGGCGCCCCCCCGCTTCCTTATCCCAGTCCAGGGCCTTCTCGAAATCTTCGGATACTTTCTTCTCGTACTCATTGGCGTTGAGCTGCTTGAAACCCTCAAAGCCTACATGATCAAGGACATCATTCATGTGCGCGTCGTAATAGAGGTCGCTCTCATCGCGATGGCCCGCAAGGTGATTGTTGAAGAGCCCAACAACGTTTCAAGCCTGACCCTCTTCGGAATCGCCGCGCTCATTCTATCCCTCGGTATCGCGTACTACTTTGAGCGGCAAGGCAAACGAGAAGTCCCTCCCATCATCTGAGTCCCTCATATTTTGTGCTGGCTGCTCATTCGCGCCCAACGTCAGCCTCAGCACTAACGGACAGCATAAACGTGCGTGCCGCTTCCGATCGTCTCCGCCTTCTGCCCCGGCAACTCCACCGTCGCCGTAGTATTCGCCGGAATCGTCAACGTAAACTGCCGCTTGCTCTGTTTCCAGTCCGACACCACCGTTCCATACACCGAGTCATACTCCACATGCAGCGCAGGCAACGCCGGATCGAAGTGCGGCTGAATCACCAGATGATGAAACCCCGCCCCCCCAGCATCCGTGTCAATCCCTGCCGCCCGCCGATATACCCACGCCATCACCGACCCGAACGCATAGTGGTTATACGAGTTCATGCTCGGATCGCCCGTGTCCCCATTCCACCGCTCCCACCAAGTCGTCGCGCCCTTCTTCACCATGTAACCCCACGAAGGATACGTATCCGACAGCAACAACTTAAACGCCAGATCCGTCCGCTGATTCTGATCCAGCACGAACAGAAGAAACGGCGTCCCCAGGAATCCTGTCGTCAGATGATCGCCATGCGCGTGAATGTTTTTCGTCAGCCGATCGACCATGCTCGCGCGCAACGATTCCGGCGCTATCCCCGTAAACAGCGTCGCTAAATACCCCGTCTGCGTATCGCCCACAACGCTGCCGTCCGCCATCACAAACACCGCCCGATACGCCGCAGCAATATGCTCATACTCTTGCCGATACGTCTCCGCCTCATCCGGACGATGCAGCGCCGTAGCCATCTCCGCCATCTCCCGCGCCACCAGCGCCCAGTACGCCGTATCAATCAGCGACTTCGGCGTGTCCTGATCCGGCGCCAGCCAATCCCCATAGTTGCTCCCCAGCGCATTGCGCCGAATATAGTCAGGATTATTGCTGGCAATAAATTCCATCCACCTCTCCATCGCCGGCCACGCGTGCTCCACCACGCGGATGTCCCCATACTGCAACCACGCAGCATAAGGAATAAAAATCCCCGCATCCCCCCAACCAGGCGCGCCCGGCCCCGGCCCCAGCAGATTCGGCGACACATCCGTAAACGCCCCTTCGCTGGTCTGCGCGTCCATCACATCATTCATAAACTTGTGCGTGAACGCATCAATATCAAAGTTGTACGACCCCGTCCGCCAGAACGCGCCAGCATCGCCCATCCACCCCAGCCGCTCATCCCGCTGCGGGCAGTCGGTAGGAATCGAAACAAAATTTCCGCGCTGACCCCACGCACCGAGCTGGTTCATCTTGTTCAGAATCGCGCTGGAGCTCGTCAGCCGCACCGTCGGCGGCTCCTGCAGGCTGTTGTACACCAGTCCTTCAATCGTCGACAGCGTAGGCGCCGCAGCCGGCTCACCCCCCAGGTACGACACCTCCACATACTGAAATCCATGAAACGTAAACATCGGCGTCCACGTCTCGTCCCCATCGCCTGAAAGCGCATACGTGTCGGTAGCATCAGCATTCCGTAGATTCTGCGTATAAATGCTTCCATCCGGATTCAACCGTTCGGCATACCGCAGCTTCACCACCAACCCGCGCGGCCCGCGCACATGCAGTCGCACATCTCCCACCATGTTCTGCCCCATATCAAACACCGCAGGATGCGTTGCGTTAGCAGCATCGAGCGCAATCGGATGCAGCGTGATCGTAGTGTGTATCGGCAGATCCGGTTGCGCCGTCACCACAATCCCGCTATCAGGAGGCGTCCCCACCACCGCCGGCGTCCAGCCCGAAGCATCGAAACCCGGCGCGCTCCACCCAGCCCGCTCCAGCCGCGCATCGTACGATTCGCCCCCATAGATCTCCGCAAACGTAACCGCCGAAGCCGCCGTCATCCACGATGAATCCGTAACAATCACCCGATGGCTGCCATCCTCCATCGTCACATCCAGCTGCGCCCGCAACAGATTCGGCCCCGGATAATCCCGATACCCCGCCCACGTCATCGGCGAGCTATACCAACCGCCCCCCATCACTACGCCCAGCGTGTTCTCCCCACGCTGCAGCAGGGAAGTCACGTCATACGTCTGGTAGAGCACTCGCTTATGAAAGTCCGTCCAGCCCGGCGAGAGCATCGTTCCCGGCGTCACGCGCTTGCCATCAAGAAACGCCTCGTACGCTCCCAGCGCCGTAATACTCAGCCGAGCCGACCGCACCCCCGCCTCAACACGAAAATCCTTGCGCATCAGCGAAGCATCCGTCGAAACCCGGTCCGGCCCCGGCTCTACACGCCGTCGATCCGTGCCCAACGCAAAGTTCGCAGAGATCGGCCCAGCAATCGCAGCAGCCTGCCACGGCTCATCAGGCTCAGCGTGCGCCTGCCATTGCTCATTGCTAACGATCCGCTCCTGCTCTCCGTTCGCCAACGTCAAATGAATTGCCGCAGCCACAGCAGATGGCGCGGTCTCTGTCGGCGATCCCGCCCGCTGCGACGTGACCTTCAAATCAATCTCGTTGTCGCCGGCATGCAACAACCCCGCAAGCTCTTCGCGATCAAACGCCCCAAACTCGTCGTGATGCCCCGTGATCGTTCCATTCACACTCGCGGTGAAATGTCCGCGCACCAGCACATGCAAACTAGCCGCTTCCGGTTTCGCATCCAGATGCAATTGATAACGAAACTCCGCCGGCGTCCCGGAGAGTACCTTCATGGGATCCGCGCCCGGCAGCCATATCCATCGAATCGCCTTCATCTCGTCTTCGTCGGCAGGATCGTGGCGTGTAATCCAATCAGCCTTCCAGTCGCTTGCCGTCATCAGCCCGGTCTCAAACCACGCAACAGCAGAGGCCGTCTCTTTACCCTTGTTGTCCCACACCAGCACCTTCCACACATAGCGTTCCTGCGATTGCAGCGTCCCACCACCATACAAAATATCCACGGACTCTGAAGACGCCACTCTCCCCGAATCCCACACCGCCTTCCCCGGCCGCAAATGCTCCACATCCGTCCCCACCAAAACCTCGTACGCCGACTGCATCCAGTCCGGAGTCTTCGCATTACTCTGCCACGAGAACGCCGGCCGCGCCGTATCAATCCCCAGCGGATTCTCCAGAGCATTCGTCCGCAGATGAACCGGCGCCGCATGCGCACACACTACAGCGGCTAAAACCAACGACGCAACCTTGGAAATCTTCTTCGGGAACCTGACCATAGGGACAATCATCCTATCCATTCGCGCGTGACCTCTGCAACGCAACCACAGCGTCCCGCGCCCAACGTTTAATCCCGCCCAAGGGTATAAAGTTCGTAGCGGATGCCAACCCGCGAATCCACTGAAACAACATGCCGATGAAAGGATCTGGTCCGAACGCCCTCATTCCCGTCTCATGAAGCAGTGGCCCATCTCAATCCCGTGCCATCGTATCTGACCGAAAGGGCAACCGCAAATATAATCTCTATTGAAGTTGGTTCGCCCAAGGGAGCCGTCCTGCGCATCTCGCTCTTTATCACCTGCTATAACGACACGCTCTTCCCTAACACCGGCAAGGCCGTCGTGCGCATTCTCGAGCGCCTCGGGCACACCATCGACTTTCCACCAGGCCAAACCTGCTGCGGCCAGATGCACTACAACACCGGCTACCAGGCCGAAGCCGTGCCGCTTCTTCAACGCTTCGTCGAGCAGTTTGCACACGCCGAAGCCATCGTTATCCCGTCCTCCTCCTGCGTCGCCATGATGCGCGATCACTACCCCAAAATGGCGAGCCTAACTGGCAACCCCAGCCTCGAAGCGGCCGTCACCCAACTCCTCCCGCGCGTCTTCGAATTCTCCGAGTTCCTCACCCAACGCCTCAACCTCGAAGACGTCGGCGCCTATTTCCCCCATCGCGTCACCTACCACGCCAGTTGCCACGGCCTGCGCAATCTCAACCTCGGCGACGGCCCGATTCGCCTCCTAAGCAAAGTGCGAGGCATCCAACTCGTCCAGCTCCCAGCCCTCGAGCAGTGCTGCGGCTTCGGCGGAACCTTCGCGATCAAGAACCCCGACGTCTCCACCGCCATGCTCGCCGAAAAAACCACCGCGATCCTCTCCACCAGGGCCGAAGTCTGCACAGCCTGCGACAACAGCTGCCTCATGCACATCAACGGCGCCCTCCACCGTCAGCACACCGGCGTGCAAACCCTCCACCTCGCCGAAATCCTCGCCAGCGACCTCGAGGTACCCCAGTGAGCAACGCCTCGCTCGATCCCAAAACCGCGCCCACCTTCCCCATCGCTGCCCGCGCGGCCATTAAGGATGTTCAACTCCGCTTCAACGTCCATCACGCCACCGACGTCATCCAGGCCAAGCGCGCCCGCGTCGTCAGCGAGATGCCCGACTGGCAACAGCTCCGCGAAGCCGGCCGCCAGATCCGCCAGCACACCATGCAGCACCTCGACGCCTACCTCGAGCAGTTCGAATTCAACTGCACCCGCTCCGGCGGAGTAGTCCATTGGGCAAAGGACGCAGCCGAAGCCCGCGCCATCGTCATTGACCTCGTCAAGTCCTCAGGCTCCAACGAAGTCATCAAGATCAAATCGATGACCACGGAAGAAATCGCTCTCAATCCAGCTCTCGAAGAGCAGGGAATTCACCCTTACGAAACCGATCTCGCCGAGCTCATCATCCAGCTGGGCCATGACCGCCCGTCCCACATCGTTGTCCCCGCCCTGCACAAAAATCGCCAGCAGATTCGCGAGATCTTCCAGCGCGAAATGCACCTTCCCGACCTCGGCGATCGCCCCGAAGACCTAGCCGACGCCGCGCGCCTCTTCCTCCGCGAAAAATTCCTTCGCGTGAAGACCGGCATCAGCGGCGCAAACTTTCTCATTGCAGAAACCGGCAGCGTCTGCATCGTCGAAAGCGAAGGCAACGGCCGCATGTGCCTCACGCTCCCCGAAACCCTCATCACCGTCGCCGGCATCGACAAGATCCTCCCGCGCTACGAAGACCTCGAGGTCATGCTCCAACTCCTCCCCCGCTCCGCCACCGGCGAGCGCATGAACCCCTACAACTCCATCTGGACCGGCGTCCATCCAGGCGACGGCCCGCAAAATTTCCACGTCATCCTGATGGACAACGCCCGCACCGAAATCCTCGCCGACAAAGAATCCCGCCAGACCCTCAACTGCATTCGTTGCGCAGCCTGCCAGAACGCCTGCCCCGTCTATCGCGAGACCGGCGGCCACGCCTACGGCAGCGTCTACGCCGGACCCATCGGCGCCATCCTCACCCCGCAACTCCAGCAGATGCAACACGCACAAAGCCTCCCCTACGCGTCCTCCCTCTGCGGCGCCTGCTACGAAGTCTGCCCCGTAAAGATCAACATCCCCGAAGTCCTCATCCATCTTCGCAACAAGGTAGTCGAACAAAACACCGCAGGCCTCGCCGGCGCCTTCGACCTCGAAGCCCTCGCCATGAAAACAATGTCCGCCATCTTCCAGGACGAGCGCAGATTTCGAGCAGCGCAGCGCCTCGGCCGCATGGCAGAATCTCTCCTGCCCAACAAACAAGGCTGGATCACCCGGATGCCAGGCATCCTCGGCGGCTGGACGCAATCCCGCGACCTCCAGCAGATGCCCCAACAAACCTTCCGCGACTGGTGGGAGAACCGAGACAAAGATGCCCGCTAACACCGCCTCCAAATCCGAAATCCTCAGCCGCATCCGCGCAGCCAACGCCACAACCACCACCGCGGACACAGCCCAAACCGCCTGGCAATCCCTCGCCCGCAACTACAAACGCGAAGGCCTCCTCGATCCCGCCGCCAAGCTCCACCTCCTCGAAGACCGTCTCCGTGACTACGACGCAACTGTAACGCGCACCACCCCCGACGCCCTCGCCCAAACCATCGCCAACACATTAAACAATCGCCGCAAAATCCACATCGTCATCCCGCCCAATACGCCGACCACCACACTCCCCGGAGGTTTCACCTTCACCCTCGACGAATCCCTCACCCCAACCCAACTCGACGCCTTCGACGGCGTCCTCACCACCGCAACCCTCGCCATCGCAGAGACCGGTACCGTCGTCCTGCAGAGCCCCAATCAAGGCCGCCGCGCGCTCTCCCTCGTGCCCGACTATCACCTCTGCATCGTCAACGCCGCCGACGTAGTCGAGACCGTCCCCGAGGCCTTCGCACGCCTGCAACCAACCGCCGCCCTCGCCACCACCTTCATCTCCGGCCCCTCCGCCACCGCCGACATCGAGATGACTCGCATCAAAGGCGTTCACGGCCCGCGCGTCCTCGACGTCGTTCTGATCGTCGCGCATTGACGCGTCCCAGCCGCCCTGCGAAACTTCCCCTTATGCGCTACAGCGGAAAAGTAGAGTTCGCCCACGAGCGCAAACTCCGCACCCGCAACACGCCCCTCTACCGAGCCGCCCACTGGCCCATCTGGATCTGGGTCTTCTTCCTCGCCCCCGGCCCGCTCACCTTCAGCCTCTTCGCCCGCGGCTTTCATCCCGCCAACCTCATCTGGCTCGCAATCGTCCTCGTCGCCACCGGCATCGCCGCTCTCCGCGGCAGCCTTCCCGGCGCCGAACCCCGTCCCTACATCCTGCGCTTCGACGAAGACAAGCCCAACCCTCTCTACCGCCGCGTCTGCTACACCTTCGCCTGGAACGCCGTCCTCAGCTTCGCCCTGCTCAACCTCGCCGGCCTCACCATCGCGGTCATCACCGGCACCTGGTACCTCAAGCAGATCTACAGCTACGCCTACGCGCCGCTCTGCATCTTCATCCTCTCCTCGGAGCCCTCGGCAAACTCCCGCGCGTCAGGCCGTTCCACCCTCGGCGAAGGCACCGAGCGTCGCTACTTCTACGGCTCCGTCTGGGCTGTCACCATCGGCCAGGCAGTCCTCATGCTCCTCTGGAAACTCCTCCCCCACACCCGCACCTCCGACCTCATCAAGCTCATCGTCTTCATCTCGATCCTGGTCCTCGTAGGTCTCGCCGCACGCAATGGCAAACTCCCCCGCACCCGCCCCATCCTCCCCGGCGAATCGATGGTCGCTGACTAGCCCGCAACACCCCACACCACCCATTCCTGCTGTTCGAACAACTGGCCAACATCCCAAGCCATCCTACAGGCATGGCTTTCCTGAATCGCCTCCTCAACTCGCCGCCCGCTGCCTCACCCCTCCTCAAGCTCACGATTGATGGCACCGAGATAGAAGCGCCCCAGGGCTCACCCCTCATCGACGCCCTCAACCACACCGGCCTCAAAATCCCGCAGGTCTGTTATCACCCGCAGCTCGGCCCCATCGGCACCTGCGACACCTGCATGGTCGAGGTCAACGGCAAGCTCACCCGCGCCTGTACTTGCGAAATCACTGCCGGCCTCTCCGTCAACACGCAGTCCAAAGCAGTCGACGCCGCCCAGCGCGAAGCCTTCGATCGCATCCTCGGCAACCATCTCCTCTACTGCACCGTCTGCGATAACAACAACGAGAACTGCACCGTCCACAACACCACCGCAGACCTCGACGTAAAACACCAGGCCACCCCCTACACCCCCAAGCCCTACGAGCAGGACCGCACCAACCCCTTCTATCGCTACGACCCGCAACAGTGCATCCTCTGCGGTCGCTGCGTCGAAGCCTGCCAGAACGTGCAGGTCAACGAAACCCTCACCATCGACTGGACCTCCGCACATCCCCGCGTCCTTTGGGACGGCGGCCACGACATCGCCGGCTCCAGCTGCGTCTCCTGCGGCCACTGCGTCACCGTCTGTCCCTGCAACGCGCTGATGGAAAAATCCATGATCGGCCGCGCCGGTTACTTCACCAACCTCGCGCCGGACACTCTCGACGACATGATCCAGGTCGTCAAAGACGTCGAGCCCCAGATCGGCTACGGCCCCATCCTCGCACTCTCCGAAGTCGAAGCCGACATGCGCGAGCTTCGCGTCAAGAAAACCAAGACTGTCTGCACCTACTGCGGCGTTGGTTGCAGCTTCGACGTCTGGACACGCGACCGCCACATTCTCAAAAGTCGAGCCCGGCCCCGGCCCCGCCAACGGCATCTCCACCTGCGTCAAGGGCAAATTCGCCTGGGATTACATCAACTCGGACGACCGCCTGCATAAGCCACTCATCCGCAAGGGCGACGGTTTCGTCGAGACCACCTGGGATGAAGCCCTCGACCTCATCGAAAAGAAGTTCACTGAGATCAAAACCACGCACGGTCCCGACGCTCTCGCCTTCATCGCCTCCTCCAAGTGCACCAACGAAGAAAGCTACCTCATGCAGAAGCTTGCGCGCGCCGTCATCGGCACCAACAACGTCGACAACTGCTCGCGCTACTGCCAGACCCCCGCCACCATGGGCCTTCAGCGTACCGTCAAGCTCGGCGGCGACGCCGGCTCCATCTCCGACATCGAAAAGGCCGGCCTCGTCCTCATCGTCGGCTCCAACACCTCCGAGAGCCATCCCGTCCTCGCCACCCGCGTCAAGCGTTCCCATAAGCTGCACGGCCAGCGACTCATCGTCGCCGACCTCCGCAAGCACGAGATGGCCGATCGCGCCGACCTCTTCATCCGCCCCAACCCCTCCACCGACCCCGTCTGGATTAACGCCGTCGCCAAATACCTCCTCGACCACGACCTCGCCAAACTCGACTTCGTCGACAAGTGGGTCAACAACTTCGACGCCTACAAAAAATCGCTCGAGCCCTTCACCCTCGAGTACGCCGAGCGCATCACCGGCATCCCTGCGCGCGACATCGAGACCATCGCCCACGAGATCGCCAAGGCCGACGGCACCTGCATCCTCTGGGCCATGGGCGTCACCCAGCACTGCGGCGGATCAGATACATCCACCTCCATCTCGAATCTCCTCCTGCTCTCCGGCAACTACATGCGCGAAGGCGCCGGAGCCTATCCCCTGCGCGGCCACAACAACGTTCAGGGCGCAAGCGACTTCGGCTCCATGCCCAACGTCTTCCCCGGCTATCAGCACGTCGACGACCCCTCCATCCGCTCCAAGTTCGAAGCAGCCTGGGCGGTCACCCTCCCCACCACCAAGGGTCTCGACAACCGCATGATGATGGATGCTATCCATCAAGGCAAACTCCACAGCCTCTACATCAAGGGCGAAGACACCATCACCTCCGACGCCAACGCCAACGACGTCGATCGTGCCCTCCGCAAGCTCGACTTCCTGGTCGTGCAGGACGTCAACCTTTCCATCACCGCCCAGTTCGCAGACGTCATCCTTCCCGCCTCTCCATCGCTCGAAAAAGAAGGCACCTTCACCAACACCGAGCGCAGAATCCAGCGCATCTACAAAGCGCTGGATCCTCTCGGCGACTCCAAGCCCGACTGGGAGATCATCCAGCTCATCGCCAACCGGCTCGGCGCCAACTGGAACTACAAACACCCCTCCGAGATCATGGACGAAGTCGCCAGTCTCACCCCTATGTTCGCCGGCGTAACTTACGAGCGCCTGGAAGGCTACCGCTCCCTTCAATGGCCCGTCGCCAAGGACGGCACGGACTCGCCCCTCCTCTTCAAAGACAAATTCCCCTTTGACGACGGCAAGGCAAAGTTCTATCCAATCGAATGGATCGAGCCGTCCGAGGAACCAACCGCCGAATACGATCTCCATCTCAACAACGGCCGCCTGCTCGAACACTTCGAGCAGGGAAGCATGACCTATCGCACCGCCGGCATCAAGCGCATGACCCCCCGAACCTTCGTCGAAGTCTCGCACGAACTCGCCGAAGAGCGCGGCGTCACCGACGGCAGCTACGTCCAACTCCGCTCGCCCTACGGACAAGTCAAAGTGCAGGTCCTCGTCACCGACCGCGTCCACGGCAAAGAGCTCTATATGCCGATGAACTCCATCCTTGAGCCCGTCAACAAATTGACCAGCAGCCACCTCGACCGCGCCACCCACACCCCGGCCTTCAAAGAACTCTCCGTCCAGATGACCGTCCTCAACGAGGAAGGCCCCAACCCGCTGCCCCGCGAAAACTTCCGCTGGGGACACCGCACTCCGCAGGAGGGCGTGGAAGTCGAAGCCAAGTGGCAACGCGCGGACTACTACGAGCCAGGAACCAGGCCGCGCGATGAGCTGGTCCAGATCAAAACCACCACCGTCTAATGAGGTAAGTCGAAAGTTGATTGAGCGTGGTGAGCCAAAAGCTGGTCGAGTATGGTGAGTCGAAAATTGGTCGACTGTGATGTGTCAAAGGCTGGTCGAGCGTGGCGAGCCGAAAGTTGGTCGATAGGCTGGGTCGAAAGTTGGGCGACTGTGATGAGTCAAGGTTGGTCGAGCGTGGCGAGCCAAAAGTTGGTCGATATGGTGAGTCGAAAGTTGGTCGAGCGTGGCGGGCCGAAAGTTCGTTGCAATTACTCAGGGCCGAAGGCCCACTCGATCACAGCCTGGGGCGAAGCCCCAGGTTGACGTGACATCAAGCGTTGAGGGCTGAAAGCCCGATCTATACTGCAACACCCGCAAGCAGGAGACACAAAATGGCAAACCCAATTCACTTCACGCCGAAAAAAGTTGATCCGCGCAAAGAGCTGGAACGTCGCCTCGAGGCCGCTCCCATGCAACACGCCGAGGCGCTGCTCGTCCTCTTCGACGTGATCGAAGAAGCTCACGATCAAGGTCTCCTCGATCTCCTGCACGGCGCGGTCGGCAGCAAGAACGCCATCGCCGCCAAGCTGGCGTACTACGCCAAGCAGCCGATGAGCACGCAGGCCATTCGCAATCTCCTCATCCTCGGCGAGCTCCTCGGCAGCTTCGACCCAACCGTCCTCGCCGACACCAAGAACGAAGTCCTCGACCGCCGCAAGGATCCCCCCTCCCTCTGGCGCCTCTTCCGCCAGGCGGCCAGCGCCGACGGCCGCCGAGGCATGGGCATGTTCCTGGCCTTCGTCTGCGGAGCAGGGAAGTCCGCCCAAACCTCCGACACCTAGTCCAGACCCCAGCCCAATCCTTTAGCTGAGTGCCCACTCAGCTAAGGCCCCTTTTGCGCACCCGAAACCGCGCTATACAACTCGATTTGAGTCACGAAACCCACCTATATCGCACAAGAAACTAGCAAAACAAAAGCCCCCGAGCCGGGGGCTAACTAACCTGGAATGTTGGAGGCGCGGGTCGGGATCGAACCGACGCATAAAGGTTTTTGCAGATCTTTGATGATTCGACGTAAGTATCTTATTTTCATCGCGATGTGAAAAGCCATCTCTAATCCTGTCCGCTTTCTGTCCGACCCGCCAACCGAAATCGGATACATGCCTGGCGGGAGGAGACTGCCATGTCATTGCGCATGGCTCGGCCCAAACGAGAGTTGCGGCACCTATATTCGACCCTGAACGCAACAGCGCTCGCCGTTCAGGGCGCAATGAGTGCCTCAGCCTGTTCTCGCCAATCCAGAACAAACCGACGGGACCATTAGACACATACCGACTTCCTGGTACTAATTCGCGTCTTTCGGTTGTCCATCTTGAGTGCACTTCTGCCAACCCGTGATGAACGTAGAAACTGATTACCGTCCTTGACCAACAGTGATCGTCTGGACTTCAGTTCTGTGCGTCGAGCGCTTGTGTCTCCCTCAAGTCGAGGTCGCGCTCCAACGTCGGGAGCGACCTGTCGTTTATCCGGCCTTGGTTACGCAGATCCAGAATGGCCTCTCTCTGGACCTTCAAAACGTTCAGTATGACGGTTAGTCGATCAGCACGGTCGAGTAGTGCGACATTGGGTGGCTCTGTCGCTGATCCGCCGATATGCAGTTCAAGGTCTTGGACCAAATCCGAGGAGATCATGGCTGCCCTCGCGGAATCTCCGATGCTCTCCGCATCGAGATAGGCTCGTGCTGCGTTCCGCATACTTTAATCTCGCGCAGGCCTCCTCACGGTGGTCCTCGTCCGCGCCGCCAAGGCCCAGAAAGCGAATGAGCAAGGGCAGCGTCAAGCCCTGGAGGACGAGCGTAACGAGGATGACGGAGAATGTCAGAAAGAGGATCAGGTCGCGACCGGGGAACGCGCGGCCATCGGCGAGCGTTCCCGGGATGGATAGGGCGGCAGCGAGCCCAAGTACTCCGCGCATACCTGTCCAGCCGGTGACGAACACTTGCCTTACCTGCGGCCTGGGCTCCGGGCGCTTCGGGACGTGCGCTGAAAGAGATAGGCAATGTAGCTGCTGGGATAGACCCACACTAGCCGCAGCCCAATGATGAGCACATTGATTGCAATGGCGTACCGCAGCAAGGTGAGACCACTGTAGTTGTGCAGTCCCGCAAGAATGAACGGGAGCTGGAGGCCAATGAGGACGAAAACTAAGCCGTTGAGTACAAATTCGATCGTGTCCCAGATGGCGTATGCCTGCAGGCGCACCGGCGGCGAGAAGAACGTGGCACTATTGCGGCTGAGGTAGAAACCCGTTGTAACGACGGCCAAGACACCGGAGGCATGTATCTGCTCCGCCACAATGTAGGCAGTGTAGGCGCTGAGCAGGCCGACCGTTAACTCGATCGGGGCATGATTAATATGCAGTTCCAACCAGTGAACGGTCCATGCCACGACCAATCCAACTCCGATCCCCGCCAGGATTAGATAGAGCAGACGCAGCATGCCGATTGAGGCTGACGGCGTCGCTCCGCTCATTATCAGCGCGAGCGCAAATTCCAGCGCGAGCAGGCCACTCGCATCATTGATCAGGCTCTCGCCCTTGAGCACATCCGTGATTTGTCCAGGCAAGCCAACCCGTTTGGCAATCGCAGCGGCTGCGATGGCATCCGTGGGCGCGAGGATTGCTCCGAGAAGGAAACCGGTTTTCCAGTTGAGGAATGAGAGCAGCCGCTCGCCGGCGATGGCCATCCCGGTCACTGTGAAAACGACCAGGCCGAATGCCAATAGCAGAATGCTGACCAGGTTGTAACGGAACTTGCGCGAGGAAGTCTGCCAGGCAGCCCTGTCACCGAGGGTTGGATGGCGCGGGAGGCGCACGCCGAGAACTTTGCGACGGACAAGGCCAAGGCGTTTGTCGCACGAATTGTCCCGCTGCTTCGCGACGAGCCTCAGTATCAAGACGAAGTGCCCGTTGGCGGCAAGTTTCGCGCTGAGGTGGCACTATGAAAACCGTGCTTATTACTGGTTGCTCCTCTGGCTATGGCCTCGCGACCGCCCGACACTTCCACGCACACGGCTGGAACGTAATCGCTACCATGCGGACGCCGCGCGAAGACGTTCGGCCCCAGTCAGACCGACTGCGCGTGTTGAAGCTCGATGTAACGAAGTCCGAGAGCATCGCAGCATTGTTCGAGGCGTGTGGTCCTATCGACGTCCTCGTTAACAACGCGGGTATTGGCATCGTCGCCGCCTTCGAGGTCACGCCAATGGACACCGTCCGTGAGGTGTTCGAGACCAACACGTTCGGAGTAATGGCGATGACGCAGGCTGTGCTGCCCCAGTTCCGGGCGCGGAGGTCGGGCGTGGTGGTGAACGTGACCTCAAGCGTGACGCTGGCGCGGATGCCATTGGCGGCTGCGTACACTGCGAGCAAGGCGGCTATTGAAGGGTTCACCGGGTCGCTCGCGTTCGAGCTCCAGTACTTTAAATGTGCAGGCGAAATTGGTGGAGCCCGGCTACGGCCCGACAACGAGCTTCACAAGCAATGGCGGGGCACGCATGGCCGGACTAATTCCTGAGGCGTACATTCCGTTTGCGGAGCCTATCTTCGCCGCATTTGCGCATCCGACAGCGGTGACGACCGAGTCGGACGTGGCCGAGGCGGTGTGGCGGGCTGCAAACGATTCGACCGGGCAACTTCGATTCCCCGCGGGCGCCGACGCAGTAGCGCTGGCTCAGTCGAGATAAACGTCTGAGGCATCCGGCTGGCGCAACGGCGCCTTCAACGGTTCGTCGTGGTTTCGACGAAAACCAGGACAGGCGGAGCGTTCCCAATTCCGGTCGGGAAAGCGGAGAACGTTCCGTCCGTCTCCGGTCTCTTCATTTCCTCGGTATCTTTATGCGCGGAACAAGAAAACGATTTGTCGAATTCCAGCCCAGACGTTCGATCATGTGGAGACGGAAGGGCAATCGGCTGACCCCGAAGACCTTACAGGATAGAGGGGAAATGATGATGCAGTATTCGATTGCTATTCACCACCCCGACGACTAATACCACTCCGTCGAATCCGAGACTGCGGCTAAAGTGTTCCTTTCGAGAATCACAAACCTCAGTCGTCGAGAATAGCCCAGACTACTCATTGAGCTGGCCTTTCAAGCTCTAGAGGCGATTATTGCTGCGATACGCTACAGTATCCGATTGTCCTGCCCTTCCTCGATGAGATTCCGGGACACTGCCGACTAGTGTCCTCGGTTGCGGATGAGGGTCACTGGCTCAATCGCCTTGATACATTCATCGCCGCCGGTATGTTGTAACGCATAGACCTTCACGGAGCCGAGATTTTCGTAGATGCCCCAGCCCAGACCCCAATCGACATCGGGTGCTTTGTGGGCCTGGGGCGTGACCGTGCCGGCAAAGAGCAATGGCGGCAGTCCGGCGCCGTCGAGCAGGGCTCTCATCATGCGTGCGTAATCGGGCGCCGTCGTGACCAGGCTCGCTGCGGCGTCGATTTCCCTGTCGAAGTTCTTCGGCAGAGGCAGAGCCTTTCCGTCCGCGCCATGCGGCCTTGCATAGCGGGAGGCGTCTACACCATAAGCAAAAGAGTGATGCGTATCCTTCATCCCGAGTGGGCCGAGCACCTGTTGCTGAGCGAGCTGTTCCAGGCTTCTATGAAATTTCCTTTCCAGCGCCTTCCGCAAATACTCGAACCCTCGCCGGAGTACTGAAATTTAGTTCCGGGCTTGAATTCGAAACTGAGTTTCCTGGAGGGCGTCAGATGGCGCCAGTTCGGAAACCCTGACCGCTGTGTCAGAACCATGCGTGTAGTCAGGTCGGCAAGATAGAGGCTTCCACGCCTGCTGATCAGCTTCACTGGCTCGATACGCTGGCCGGCCGCCGTGACGTGCCACCTCTCGACTCACCGTCGACGCAGCTCGACCGAGTCCTCCGGCGATCTCACGAATCGACGAACCGGACGCAATGCCTCGCGAGATGTCTTCCCGCTCCGCCAACGTGAGCGTTCGCTGCGAACGGCGACGGACGGCCGGAGCGATCCCGCCGTGCTGGGCTAACAGGAACTGGATCGAGCCATGATCCTTGCCAAAGGCGCGTCCAATCTCATGCAACGACTCGCCTACCTTCCAACGCTGCCATATCTCGGCCTTCTGCTCCGCAGATAGCCCATACCTTCCCTGTCTCATCAACACCACCTCCAAATCAGATAGTGTTGCATCGACCCGTTGAGACCGCCCCGTTTTAAGGGAAGAATGGGATTACTTCCGAGGAGCCGACATATCAGGACTAACCACCGCGCAGATCTGCTACCCGGCGATTTAGCGTCAAGTGACTTACGCCACGTGGTCACACTAATCGTGTGTTGGGAAATGCAATGTCGTGGGGCGAGCGTTGCTCACCTCACTGGTCAGTAACTCGATAGACAGCTATGCCACGATTTTCAATGAGCGCACCTAACGATGATCGCGGGTTCAACTCATATCGAAAAACATTTACCTATCGCCCCCTTCATTTGAGAAGGGCGTCAGAAGATGATCTTCAAGGCAAACTGCGTTTGTCGCGAACTTCCGATCGTAGCAGTGAGAGCGCCAGCAGAGCCCAATGGTCCGGCCTGTGGTGTGGGATTAGCGGCTGTAGGGGCGGGCGCCTGGCCAAAGACCTGAGTCTGCGCTTTAACCGGGTTCGAGTAGTTGACGCGGTTGAAGATGTTGAACAGCTCGGCGCGGAATTGGATGTTGAAGGTATTACCCAGCCTTGGGATGAACGTGTTCTTGACTAGCGAAAAATCGAAATCCTGATAGCCCGGGCCCATGATGGAGTTGCGTCCGGAGTTGCCGAGTATAGGGTTGTACGCAGACGTTGCTACGGGGTAGCTGAAGCACGTGGTATTGAGGTAGTCGCGGTTCGGATTCACGGAGTATCCAAGTCTTCTGATCGGATTGCAGCTGTAGTTGCGGTCTGGAAAATCGAACGTATCGGAACTGTTCAGACCGAGCGGATCGCCGCTAATCTGCGGTGTCATCGGCAGACCGGTGCTGGCCTGGAAGATGGAACCCTGTTGCCAACCGTTGAGAAACCACCGTGCACCGACCCAGTTTTTAGGAGCGTCGGGCAGGAGGATCAGGTAATTGAAGATGAAATTGCTTTGAATGTTGTAATCAGAGACGGCAATTCGACGATCCCGGGCGAAGTAGGGAAGGCTTGACACTGAATTGAAAAAGGTGTCGCCAAAGGTTGAAGAAGAGCCGTCGTCAGTCCCCTTTTGCCACGTGTAAGACACCTGATACTGATAATGGTGACTAAGCCGCTTCGTCATGCTGGCCTGTAATCCGTTGTAGATCAGAAAGCCTTCGGGGATCATGGCGCTGATCTGTCCGACGTTGGGGTTCAAACGCGGATTGGTGATCCTGGCAAATGTGGTGGGATTGTAGAGTGCGGGAAACTCGTCGTAGCCGCCGGGCATCTGGGCTATCGGCAGGACGGTATTAATGTCGTCTTCGCGGTAGGGCAGATGGGTTCCATGCGAGCCACTGTAGCCCAGCGTCGCAATCATATCGCCAGGCAACTGGTGTTGCACGTTGAGTGTGTATTGCTGGATGTAGGCGCGTCCCTGTATTTGCGGGGTGTAGGCGTACCGGAAGGTCGCCGGTGTGAGAAGAGGATAGCCGCCGGTTGGGAAGAGATCGGTGAGGCCGCTACTAATGCTGCCGGATTGGTAGAAGGGTGCAGAGAGGATGGTCAAGCCTTCAAACAGGTAGTCAAGCGGTAGCGCATCATAGATGCCGTAGCCGGCGTGAATGACGGTTTTGTCATTGGCAGAGGGCGCGAAGGCGAGGCCGATGCGTGGCGCAACATTCTTCAAGGTGGGATTCGAAAAATAAGGGGAGCCAAGATTCGGCTTGGCTGAAGTCAGCGTGGGCAGGTTGGAAAGTCTCCCCGCGGTCTCTGTGGGGACAGTGGCGACTTCGTAGCGCACACCCAGATTGGCGGTGAGACTGGGCGTTACACGGTAGTCGTCCGTGATGTAGCCCGCTACCACCGACTGACGAAGATCCTTGGGTGAGGTGGTCTGGCCGATCGGTGCGTTGAAGCCGGTGGGCTGGTTCTGCAGGAACCCGGAGAGGGAACCGAAGCTCCACTGGCCGTTGGGATTGGAGGTGCCGAGCTGGTTGTTCTGCAGGCGTTCGAATGCGAATCCCACCTTGATGGAATGCTTGCGATGCGTCCAATACAAATCGTCATATACCTGGTATGAGTTGTAGTGGAAGATGTACTCGCCGACACCGTGCAGGCCGCCGACAAATCCGGTGACACCGCTGCCAACTGTGATGAGGCCCACTGGGAGGGTCGGGACAAAGCCGAGCGATATGTCCCCTGCGGCGGGGTTGATAGCATTGAGCGTGGTGGGGGCATCGGAGTAAACGCGGCTGAAGCCCAAATGCAGGGTATTGAGCAAATTTGGCGTAAAGATATGTGTCTCGCTCAGCGAAACCGCCTGACGGTGAAGAACGTTGCCCTGCACCTTGAAGTTGAACGCGTCCGGAGCGGTGTAACTGCCGTTGTCGTAAAAGTAGGTGCCGGAGAGTTGGTCATTCGCGCTAATCTTCAGGTCGCCGCGCGTGGCAACGTAATTCTCAACGGTGTTGAACGGATCGCCAAAGAGGAAGGTGCCGGTGTCGGCGCTTCCGGTTGGGCCGGCAGCACTGCCTGCGGGCAGCACAGGATTGTTCGGAAGCGGATAGAGCGCCAAATACGGTGTGATTGCAGGATTGACTGGAACAGTGACGTGCGACGTGCATGGATTGGCGCAAAGGAAGCCGTTGCGCGCGTCCGGGGATGGAACTATGCTGGCTGCGTTGGTGCTATTGAACCATCGCAGACCCTCGTAGTTGCCGAAGATAAACGCGCGGTTCTTGACGATGGGGCCGCCGAGGGAGACGCCGAACTGGTTGCGACGCAAGGGCGCAATGACACCGGGGCTATCGAACTCATTGCGTGCATCGAGAGCGCTGTTGCGAAAGAATTCATAGACGTCCCCATGTACCTTGTTGCCGCCGCTGCGGGTGACGGCGTTGATGACGCCGCCGGCGGTCTTGCCGTAGTCGGCTGTGGCATTGCCGGTGACCACGGAGAATTCCTGGATGGCATCGACGCCAAGGTTGGTGCCCACCACGCCACCTGGACCACCGTTGGAGTAGTCATTGATGCTGATGCCGTCGAGGCGATAGTTGTTCATTTGAGGGCGGGCGCCATCGATGGCCAACTGGTTGCCGACGCCGCGATTGGCGCGCTGATTGCTGATTGAGATTGGAGACTGGGTACGTACGGGTGCAACGCCCGGCTGCAGGTTGGCCAGCGACGCCCAGTCGCGCCCGTTCAATGGGAGTTGCACAATCTCGTGGTCGTCGACAACCGGCATGGTGATGGAGCTGACCAAATCTACGGTGGTCGGGATACTGCTGACCACGACCTGAATGCTCTGATCACCCACCTTCAATTGAACCTTCACTTCACGCTCCGCGCCGATATCCAGCGTGACGCCCGAGACCTTTTCGGTCGTGAAGCCAGCGGAACTTACGATGACATCATAGGTACCCGCTACAAGGTTGGGCACGTCAAAGAGGCCGCCATTATTGGTGTTCACGCTGCGGCTTAAGTTGGTCCGCGAGTTCGTCACCTTGACCGAAGCCCCGTTGATGACAGCTCCGCTCGGATCGGTGACCGCCCCGAGGATGCTTCCCGTGGAGACCTGCGCGCTGGAGTTGATTGGAATGCAAAGCGTCAGGAGAAGCAGCCAAGTGCATTTGTAGTGGGAAAGATGGATCATGACGGAACTGCCTCCAATGCCGGCAAAGCGGCCGGCCCGCTGACGAACGGATACGGGTGCGTATCGTAGAAAATCAAATCTGGGCCGCGTTCGGCATTCCCGGGTTCAGTGCTTTAAATTGAATGCACTTTTGGTCGCAGTCATTTACAGACCTCACAATGAAGCATGAATAAACCGAACATAAAAAATCTTTCACCCAGTCGTAGGCCGGAGTCGGGACCACCGGACGAACACAGTTTCATTTAGGTTTGAGCTCGCGCCCATGCTATGCCAAGACGCTGGCATAGCGCGGTGCATAAGAGACTGAGTCTGGACGACGCGTATCAGGGCGTGAGGAGCATTCTATGAGAGAAGGGGCTTCCGGGAGCGCTGGCGGGGTCGTCGAATCAAATGCTCAGACGTTCTGAAACCGACTTCAGGCACGGTTAAGGTATTTGCGCGAAAATGGCCAAATGAGAGTTCTGGTCGTTGAAGATGAACTGCGGCTCGCAACAAATATCGTGGCCGGACTTCGAGAGGCAGGCTTCGCGGTCGACCATGCTGCCGATGGCCTGGCAGCGTCCGCTTATGCCGAACAGGATCTCTTCGACCTTATTGTGCTTGACCTGATGTTACCGGGACGGGACGGGAAGACCGTTCTGCGGACGTTGCGCGCCGGAGGAATTCGCAGCCCTGTTTTGATTCTGACCGCGCAGGAAGGCAAAGCTTCCACCATCGAGTTGCTGAATGCCGGTGCAGACGATTATCTGGCAAAGCCGTTCGACCTTGGCGAACTGATTGCGCGGGCGAAGGCGCTGATCCGGCGATCCAAGGGGACGTCTTCTCCAGTCTTGCAGGTAGCCGAACTCAGTATCGACACGGTGCGGCAGACGGTCACGCGTGATCTCCGCACTGTCGACCTTTCTCCGACGGAGTATCGGATTCTTGAGTATCTCGCTCATCGTCCCCGGGCGGTTGTCTCCAAGAAGGAATTGCTCGAGCACCTGTATGACTACGACTGGGAGCATCATTCGAATGTTATCGAGGCACATATCTCAAATCTTCGGCGCAAGCTGACCTCGCCCGAGGAAGAGCCCCTGATTGAAACCCTGAGGCACCGCGGCTACCGATTGCGGGTGGAAGGAGCGAGATGACGTCCAGCGCATCCATCACTCGGCGGATTACCTTTTCGGTCCTGGCCCTGGAGTTTCTTGCGGCTCTGGTACTCATTGCGACCGTGGCTAATCACGAGCGGGACGTACAATTCACCGTCTTCAAAACGAACCTGCGTGCGAGTGCCAATGCGCTGTTCGGAACGCTCCAGGAAAGCGAAAGCAAGGATGGCAATATCGCCCTGGATCCTAGTGGTCTCTCGATACCCGCGGCAGCTGTGTATCAAGTGTTAGATGGAAATGGCAACGTTCTAGGAGTTCAGGGACCAGCGCCGGTGATCGACGCGGCTCCCGGCGAGTTCACTAAATTGAGAGTTAACGGCCATCCTTATGTCTTTTACAGTATGAGCGGAGAGCGTGCGATTGACCCGGGAAAGCCCTTCGCCGTCTACCACCATGTCCGCATCCTCTACGGACTTCCAACGAAACGAGTCTGGCAAGAGGTCGTCGAAGCGGTTCGCTTCTTTGCGCTTGCCACTCTGGTGCTCCTTGGAACGACCGCGTTCTTCCTCACTTGGCTTATCCGGAGACTTCTTGCGCCTGTTCGAGAGTTGGCGCTTGCGGCTGACAGGATCGACACAGATACGTGGGTCTTTGATCCGCCCCAAAGCAGCAGGCGCTTCCTGGAGCTGCGCCCTCTCGCGTCCGCCATCGAGAAATCCATCCATCGTCTGCAGCGTTCCTTCGAGCAGCAGCGGAGGTTCACGAGTGATGCGGCGCATGAACTGAAGACTGACCTCGCGATTACCAAATCATCGCTACAGGTTCTCGGGATGAAGCGGCGGACGGTGGAGGAGTATGAATACGGTCTTGCCGGAGCGCTGGAGGATCAGAAACGTCTCGAATCGACGGTACAAAAGATGCTGGCACTGGCGCGCGTCGAACAAGCACCGATGAGCCAGAACCAAAGCTGCGACTTCTCTGAAGTTGTGCTTGAGTCGGTTGCCTTGAGCCAGCCCTTCGCGGAAATCAGAGGGGTGACGATCGCTCGATCTGATACGGAGCAATGCGTGCAGGTGCCGATCGGCGGAGAGGATGCTCTCCTGCTGTGCGCCAACGTGCTGATGAACGCGCTGCAGCACTCGCCTTCGCACAGCCATGTAGAGGTGATGATGACTAAAACGCCCGGATCGGTTTTTCTGAAGGTGCGTGACCGCGGGCCCGGTATTGCAGAAGAGGATCGGCCAATGCTCTTCGACGCGTTCTATCGCGGGGATACGTCGCGAAGCCGCGAGACGGGCGGGACGGGCCTGGGCCTTTCCATCTGCAAAGCAATCTGCGATCGCTCCGGCGGCAGAATCTCCATCAGCAACCATCCGGATGGAGGAGCACTTGTCGAAATCCGATTGCCAGTGCTATCGGCGGATCACCCTATCGCGTGAAACGTATCGGATCGCCAGAGCGAGCCACGCGTGTGGTTCTCCACTTATGCAACTGTTTGTCCGACCTGGTGATGCGGCCTGGAGGTGAGGAGATAGTAGATTACAGGCGTCACGATCAGGCTCAGCACCATCGAGATTACGAGGCCGCCGATCACTGCTATGGCAAGCGGTTGGAGCATCTGCGAACCCGCACCCAGAGCAAATGCCAAGGGCAGCATCCCGCAGATTGCCGCAGTAGCCGTCATGAGGATTGGGCGCAAGCGTCGCTGAGCCGCGTGCAGCATCGCTTTTCTGGCGGATGTTCCTTCGCCGCGATATCGTTCATCTGCGTCCAGCAATAAAATGCCATTCTTCGCCACAATACCGATGACCATGATCACGCCCATGAACGAGGCAACATTGAACGTTGTTCCAGTAACGAGGAGAGCCAGAACTACACCTCCTACGGATAGAACGGAAGAACTCAGGATTGCAATGGGCGCCGAGAAATTTCGAAACTCCACGAGCAGAACGCCGAAGACCAAGGCCAGCGAAATCAAGAGGACCTGAAGCAGTTCGCGGAAGGACTTCTGCTGCTCCTGGTAGGTCCCGCCATATACGACACGGACGTTGGAGGAAAGATGCATGGCGTTCACCGCTTGCTGCACTTTCGCGATGGCGCTTCCCAAGTCCGATCCCTGCAGTTGCGCCGTCACCACGACCATCCGCTGCAGGTTCTCCCTGCGAATCTCGTTTTGCGGGGGCAATTGGGTGATCTGCGCCAAAGAACCGAGTGTCGCCAGCTTGCCACTGGAGCTGTTGAAGACTGTGTTTGTAATCGAATCCAGCGACTGACGAGTCTCATCTCCGAGTCGCACGCGCACGGTATACGGCCTTCCGTTCGCGATCAATGGATCCGTCGTGGTGACACCGTCGAGGATCGAGGTCGCGTCCTCAGCTACCTCCTGCGGTGTGAAACCCATACGCCCCGCCACGGTAGGGTCAACCTGGAAGTTCGTCGCCGGGCCGCTGATCGTGTTTTCGATGCCGTCTTCCACGCTCACCACGCCAGGTATTTTCCCGATCGCATCGGCCACGCGCGGAGCAATTTTAGAGAGCAGCGCTGGATCACTTGCGAAGAGCTTGATCTGGATCGGCTCAGGAGCGTTCGACAGGTCGTTGATCATGTCCTGGAGAACTTGTGTGAACTCGACGTCCAACTCCGGCTCGGTCTTTTCAATCTGTTCACGAGCATCTGCGATCACTTCATCAATCCCGCGACTGCGCTTGTTCTTTAGCTTGACGCTGACGTCGCCCGTGTTTGCTTCCGTGACAGCGGCAAGTCCCATCTGCAGACCAGTACGGCGCGAAGTGCTCTCCACTTCCGGAATCGAGTGCAGGATTCGATCCACATGCTCCATCACGCGATTCGTCTCGGTGAGCGAGCTGCCCGCGGGCATGATGTAGTCCAGGATGAAGCCGCCCTCGTCCATCTCCGGAAGAAGGTCCGATCCGAGCGAACGATAGCCAGCGTACGTAGCAACGACCAGCAACGCGCAGAGACCTAGCAGCAAGAGAGGACGCGAGAGCGCCCAGTTGAGTGCCCGCGCATGCCATCCAAGGACCGCTCCCATCACGCGGCCATGCTCTTCATGCGTGGGCTGTGCCGCCTTTCGTTCCTTCAGGAAAACGAGACTCAGGGCGGGAGTCCATGTGACGGCGAGGAGAAGCGAAGTGAGCAAAGCCACGGTCATGGTGATCGCCAACGCGCGAAAGAAGCTGCCGGTGACTCCTGTAACCGAGATCAAGGGGAGGAAAACCACCACGGGTGTGATGGTTGAACCGATCAGTGGAACTGCAATCTCTTTCAAGGCCAACCGGGCGGCATTGGCGCGGGATTCACCGTGATCGCGGTGCAGAACGATGTTTTCGACAACGACAATTGCATCGTCAATCACCAATCCGATGGCAGCAGCCAAGCCGCCGAGGGTCATTAGATTGAAGCTCTGTCCCATCGCCCACAGCACCAGGATCGTAATCGCTACGGTCACCGGGATCACGAGTCCGGCGACCAGCGATGAGGTCCAGTCGCCAAGAAAGAGGAACAAGATAATACAAGCCAGACCCAGGCCGATCAGGATCGCATCCCGGACACTTCCGATGCTCTCCCGCACTAATTCCGATTGATCGTAGTAAGGCTTCAGTTCAACGCCAGCAGGAAGATTTTTCTTCAACTGCACAACTTGCGCGGCGACAGCATCGGCAACAGCAACCGTGTTGCTTGAGGGCTGACGCGTAATGTTGAGGAGAACGGCTGGCTTGCCTTCCGCAGTGACGGCGGTATACACCGGCAGCACTCCGGGCTGGACGGTCGCGACATCGGAGACACGAATCGCGGTACCGTTCGCTGTAGTTTTGGCTACCAGCTGGCCAAGCTCTGCTGCATTGTGCGCCTGCGCTCCTACGAGCGCGAGAACCAGTTGGTGATTGGATTCGTACAGACCTGGGGAGTCGATGATGTTCGACGCCTGCACGGCATTTACGAGATCGAGAATGGTGATGCCTGCCGTCTGCATCTTCGCCATGTTGGGTACGATATGGAACTCGGGAACTTTGCCACCCTGAACAGTTACGGTGCTTACGCCATCCACCCGATTCATCGGCGGCTTTAGTTGGTAGGTCGCAAGCTCCCAAAGCTGAGTTTGCGATAGACGATCTGACGTGAGACTGTAGCCGAGAATTGGAAACGTCGCAAAGGTGAGGCGGTTCGTCGTTATGGTCGCCGTCGAAGGAAGATTTTGCCTTGCCTTGCTGAGGGCGGCGTCCACCAGCTGGAGCGTCCGGAACATATCTACGTTCCAGTTGAAAAACAGGCTGACCTCGGCCGATCCTCGGCTTGTTGTTGAACGCACCGTTGTCAATCCAGGCACTGAGTTGACCGCATCTTCGATCGGCTTTGTGACGGTGACCTGCATTTGGTCTACGGGCATTACACCGTTGTCGACCCCGATAACCACGCGCGGAAAGTTCGTCTCAGGAAAGACGGAGATGGGGACCCTTTCTGCTGCATACATGCCGGCCATCGAGAGGACGATGAGGAAGAAAAAGATAGGGCCACGGAACCTGACCAGCCAATAGGTTTCGTAACTCGCAACCGGGGGCTGTTCGATCACTTGTCGTCTCCCTCGGCGCCAGGCTTGCCTACCGTCACCTTGCTTCCATCGCTCAGCCCATAATTTCCTTCGGTAATCACCATCTCAGAACCGTTCAAGCCCTGGGTCACCTGAACATCTTCGCCGTCGTTGATGCCAAGCTGTACGTTAACTTTGTGGGCCGATCCATCGCCGCCCACCACCATCACGGACTTCGTCCCGTCTTCGGCGGTGAGTATCGCGCTCAGCGGAACCTTGATGGCGTGAGGCACAGTTCGGCCAACGATCGAAACCCGCACGGGCGTGCCCGCCTTGTATGTGCCGGCACTGTTGGTCACCTTGATCCAGACTTCGACGGTCGTGCTCCCTGGATCCAGAGCCGGGCTGATCAGGACAACCTTGCCGGTTACGGGAGCGTCCACGCCGGGAATGGATACCGATGCCTCGTCACCCACCTTCATCCGTTGTGCGACCATCTGCGCCAGGTGCACCTTTGCCAGCAGCGATGAGGTATCCATGACGGTCAGCAGCGGCGTTCCAGCGGTAGCTGTTTCGCCAGGAAACAAGGGCCGTTCGGTGACAACGCCGGAGATGGGGCTGCGAATCTCCGAGTATGACACCTGCGCCTCGGCCGCTTCGAATTTTCCTTTCGCAGAAGCGAGCTGGCCCTGTGCGAGCTGCCTGGTGGCCGCGTCGCTCACACTGCTTAGTGCGTTCAGATGATTCCTCGCTGTGTCGTATGCGGCCCTGGCCTGTGCGAGCGATGCAACCGCAGTGTCGTACTCTCGACCAGCAATCGCACCTTGCGCAAGAAGCTTCTTGCGGGAGGCTACGATGTCTCTTTGGAGCTCGAATTGCGCCTTCGTCTGAGCAACATCCAGCTGCGCCTTGGCGTAGTCCTCGGGCAGCTGCGCCTTCGTTTGCATATCGAAGGTCGCCTCGGCCGCCGTGTATTGCCCCTTGTTATCCATCGCCTGCGCGGTCAGATCGCGATTTTCCAGTGTGGCAAGAAGTTGTCCCTCCTTAACCCTGGATCCGCGCTGCACGTAAAAGGCGTGAACCGGCGCGGAGATCTTCGGTGAAATTGCCGCTTGAGCCAGCGGCGAAAGAGTCGCGTCGGCCGTGATGTGCTCGGAGATGTCTCCGATCTCCGGGTGCTCGGCCGCGACGGTAACGAGAGGCTGAGGGGTTTCCTCGGCGGCCTGTTTGCAGCCAGCGATGCTCATGGCTCCGATCGAGACGGCTGCCAAGGCGGCAAGGCAACGGAGGATATCGGCAGGTGCGAAGTCGTTTTTCATGGATTAGAGGCTTCCTGTGAGAACTTGGAGGGCGGCGAGCGCGGTCTGGTAGCGGACCACGCCGTCCGCCTGCGCCACGCGCGATGTAAGGTAAGAGTTCTGTGCATCCACGACTTCCAGAGCGGTCGACTCACCGGCCGCGTAGCGAAGTTTGGTCAGCTTGAGATTTTCGGCCGCCGTGTCGACACTTTGCGCAAGCAAGTCGGCCTGGTCGCGTGCAGCCACCGCTTCCGCGTAACTCTCCTCAAGGTTTGCAATTAGTCGCCGTTGCGCGGTCGAGAGATTTACCCTGGCCAAGTCCCGCCGGATCTCGCTCTGCTTAATCTTTTTTTGCGTCGCGAACCAGTCCCACACAGGAATATCGAGGGTCCCACTTATCGAATAGCCCAGATTCTGAACGTCATCGGGTCCGTGTTTCGCGAACTGAGGTGCATCAATACCGTAGGTGAAGTTCAGTCCCAGATCGGGTAGATAACCCGCCTTGGCGGATTTCACGCCGGCGTTGGCTGCTTGAATGTCCGCAAGCGCACTCCGCAACTCCGGATTATGCCTGGAAGCGAGCTGGTTTACTTCGTCCCGCGTTGGAAGTGTTGCCAGGGCTGTCGGGGCTTGCGTGGCGTAGGGTGTGCGTGGATCCGCAAAGAGCAGAACGCCGAGCTCCAAGCGCGCCTTTTCTTCCGCTACCTGCGCATCGCTCAAATCGCGCTGCTTCTGTTGCATCTGGAGCTGGGCCTTCACAACATCGGCATGCGCAACTTCCCGCGCCGCCTCACGCTTCTGCGTCAGGTCAGTGAACGCAGAGGCCTCTGCCAGGGCATCCGTCTGCAACTGTGCCTTCTGTTGCGCGGTCAAAACGGTGTAATACAGCGAAACCACGGTTGATACCAGGCCGCGCCGCGCGATCTCCATCTCGGCTTCAGCACGAGCGGCATTTGCCGATGCAACCTGTGCGTCGGCAAATTGCTTCAGCCCGACCGTTTCGTTGATCACTCCCTGGCTCGCGTATTCGCGCACGGCGTTGTTGGCAATGAACACGGGAGAAGGCTGCGAGCCGATCTGGCCGGCCTGGTTACTGTGACCATTCGGCTGGGTGTACAGCACCTGGTTGTGGTATGTCACCGATGGCAGGAGCGCCGACTTCGCAAGATAGCTGTCGATCCGCGCAGACTTCTCAGCGGCAACTGCTGCTGAGAATGTTGGCTCGTTAGCCTCAGCTTGCTTGATCGCATCCGTTAAGGTCAGAAGTCGCGACGCGTCGGGCGTTTGCTGCCCATATCCAACGGAGTGCAGTCCGACCATCAAGGTGAGTGCAACAAGTTCCTTAGCGCTAGGGGGGCAGCGGCGAATCATGAACCCAGCTTAAAGTTGAGCACCTTAAGCTGGCCTGAATATGGACCACAAATGTGGATCTCGCGAATCATCGGTTTATCTCATGCCGCTGATGCACGATTATTTCCCCGATGGAGCAATGACCAGAAGAGTGAAAGTATCGGGCAGGACCGGGCCGCGTCGCCCACCCGGAGGCACCGGGCCAAACTTCGCGCTCACCACGAAAATCCGATGGGTAAGCGGGTTGATGCCCATGTTGCGCGACCCAACCGGCGTTGCGACACTTTGAATAACGCGGTACCTGTCCGGGCTATCCTGGTGAATGACTGTCAGGCTGCCATCTGCATTTGAGGCAAATGCATTCCGGGTGCCTGGATCGTAACCAGCCCCGTCCACACCCTTACCGATCGGTACCGTGGCAATGATCTTGCCCTCTTC
The DNA here is from genome assembly GCA_963821165.1 of uncultured Acidobacteriaceae bacterium. Taxonomy (GTDB): domain Bacteria; phylum Acidobacteriota; class Terriglobia; order Terriglobales; family Acidobacteriaceae; genus Granulicella. Next base: position 270,063 of record CAWGCQ010000001.1, on the reverse strand, counting down.
ATAGTCTGAAATGGCCATGACGCCGCTTCGACAACCACTAAACAGCCGATGGTGTGCTATGTCTATCGCCATTGATACCGGCAGCTGGCAGGGTGCGGTAGGCCAGCGCCGCGTTACTGTCGCCGACTTGGTGTCGATTTCAACGATCTCATTCTTGTCGGTCAAGTTCGCATAGAGTTTTCCGTCGTCCGCTACCGCTGCGTATTCGGGCTTGCCCCCCAAGGCAAGATTCTTGATGAACTCCCCTGACTTTGCATCGATGACCGTTGAGGAGTTCGCGTCTCCGTTCAAGCTGAAGACACGCCCGGATACAGGATCAAATACGATCGCGTCAGCGTCTTCCGCCGCTGGAATTCGTTTGAGATCCTTGTACGTTTGCGAATCAAACATCACTACAGACTTGTCGTCGCTGGACGTCGCGAAGCCATGGCCTGTACCGGTAGCGATTGCCGTTCCATGCGCCCCGTGAATGTTATCGACTTGCCCAATCTGCTTACCAGTGTCCTGATCGATTACAAGAACCCGGGTCTCACGAGCGATGAACAACCGGTGACCTGCAGGATCAGGGACAACATAATCCCAACCTCCGCTCCCACCCAGAAGATATCGCTGGGTAATCGCGTAGTTAGGGGACTGCGGATAAGCCACGCCTGAGGCCGTTGCCATCATCACCAATAAACAGAGTCTCTTTTGCATTTTTCTCCAAACCTTGCGCTCGATCAATTGCCGGGCCAGGGTGGGTGGTTAGCCGTGGCCTCAATCTCGTAGACGAGGTAAGTCTAGTTCCAGGAGCTTAAGCTACCCTGAACGCGATGCCTGCCCATTTGCACGCAAAGCATGGGCAATGGCTTGTCCCGAGGGTCCTTATCCGCGCCGGCCGGCAGTTTCTCCAATATCCGCGTCCTTGAGACGCCTGGCAGCACATTCCCTATGCGAATTAGCCACTTCGGTATGCCCTTCGCCAGTAGTGTGACGCACGACGGCAGGCGTAGAATTGCGACGACGATTGTGTCGTAAAGCTGCCCGTTGGATGAAAGCAATTTCATTCCCACTTCCCAAACGATTCATTCTAGACGAGGCTAATAACACCTGCGTGCGAATTCTTCTTCTTGAGGACGAACCGAAGGTCTCGGCGTTAGTGAAGCGCGGCCTGGCCGCCGAACGTTACGCCGTGGACGTAGCCGACGATGGGCGTGAAGGGTTGGAGCTCGCTGAGGCCTATCCTTACGATTTGATTCTTCTGGACCTGATGCTGCCCAGCCTCTCGGGAGTTGAGGTGCTGCAGCGCGTCCGTCGGACCAATCAGTATGTGCCGATCCTGGTCCTCACTGCTCGGGACTCTGTCGACGACAAAGTGAAGCTGTTTGAGAGTGGCGCTGACGACTACCTGACCAAACCCTTCGCCTTCGCCGAACTGCTGGTGAGAGTGAAGGCTCTTTTGCGCCGCGGGCCAGTCAACCGCTCCAGTACGCTGCGCATTGGCGATCTGGAGTTGGACCGGCTAACGCAACAGGTGAAGCGGCGTGGCAGGCGCATTGAGCTTACGGCAAAAGAGTACTCTCTGCTCGAATACCTTATGCAGAACCCAGACCGCGTCCTCTCACGGAACATGATTATTGAGCATGTGTGGGACCAGAGCTTCGATGGGATCACGAATATAGTGGATGTCTATGTACGCCACCTTCGGAGCAAGATCGATGAGGGCGGTGAGTCTAAGCTGATCCGCACTGTGCGAGGCACGGGCTACATGATTCGCGCGGAGATGCCCACATGATGCGCGGCCCAGTCCTTGCCAGGTTTTCGTTGCGGGCGCGGGCAACATCCTGGTATGTCGGATTGCTGGCCGTGGCATTGGTGGTGTGCAATATCGGGGTATATGTTGGGATCCGCACCTACCTGAAGCTCTCTTTGCAAAGAGCGCTCAGTGGAACGGGGCAGACGATCGCAGATGACTTCCTCACGAAGCTCCCGAGCAAGGGCGAAAGCTGGGTGCTCGGCGAGGTGAGGGAATCGTATGAGGCGACCCCGAGCGACCGCTACGTGAGGCTGTCGGTAGATGGTCATGTGCTCTTTCAAACCGCGAACATGCGCGACCCGTCAATTCCGCTTGAAGATGTGGCGCTGCCGATGGTACAGAATACGGCCGCCTTTCATCGCCAAAGCGTGAACGGACACTTGGTGATGACCTATTCGTTGCCTTATCGCGCGACCGACGGCCGCATTGTTGAGATCGAAGCCGGCACCTCATTGGACTCGATGCAGGAGACGTTGCGCTCGCTGTTGAAGATTCTCTTTGTCGCGACGATCCTAACGTTGATTGCCGCGGCGATCGGCGGCTATTGGCTCATGACGATGCCGCTGCGCCCGCTCGTCGTGCTAGCGGAACAGGCTGAGAAAATTGGCCGCAAGGAGCTGGGTGAGCGGTTGCCGGTGATTCCGACCGGCGATGAATTGGAGCGGCTGGCGCACTCACTCAACCGCATGATCGAGCGGCTCGAGGATTCGCTGGCGCATAACTATCGATTTTCGGCTGACGCTTCCCACGAACTTCGGACTCCGCTGACGATCATGCGCGGTGAGATGGAGGAGATCCTGCAGATCGACGATCTGCCGTTGCAAGCTGTCGAGAATCTCGTGAGCACATTGGAAGAGGTGGACAGGATGTCGCGGATCGTCAACAGCCTGATGACGATTACGCGGCTGGATGCGGGAGGCGAGCGGATGGACATGCGGATTCTGGATATGTCCGCACTGGTGCGCTCGACCGTGGAACATCTGCGTTTACTGGCTGAAGAGAAAGGGCTTTCGCTGATTGCGATCTGCGATTCAACAATCTTTGTGCATGCCGACCCCATGCGAATGAAACAGGTGCTGGTGAATTTGATTGACAACGCGATTAAGTACACAGCGCCCCGCTTAGGAGCGGCCGGCGATGCTGAAGACGCGGATGTGAGCGTTCATCTCTCCGCCGCTGGATCTCACGCTTATCTGCGGGTCGCCGACCGCGGGGCTGGTATATCGAAGGATGCACTTCCTCACATCTTCGAACGGTTTTACCGTGCAGACTTTGCGCGCAGCCGCGTTGCCGGTGGAGTTGGACTGGGCTTGGCGATCGTGAAATCCATCGTAACGGCGCACGAAGGGACGGTATCGATCACGAGCACGCCGGGCCGGGGATCGACGGTCTGCGTCCTGCTTCCGCTGTCCAAACCAGCGGGGAGCGAGACGATCGAGGACCACACCTCAGACAAGCGGCAGATGCGACCCGTGGCTATGTAACTTCGAAATTCCTCACGGTGGGGTTGGCGAAGCGAGGGTAGGCTACTGTGCCATAGGCACTAAGGTCAGTAGACTGACGCCGAATACGATCAGCGAGACGAGGAAGGTGATGACCATGAACCCCATCATCCGGCGCATCCTTATACCGGCGATGGCAAGGATGGGCAGCGCAAAGAAGGGTTGCAACATGTTCGCTACAGATTCACCCATGGCGACTGACATAGTCGTGCCCGCTAGTGAGGCGTGAAGGTTTACCGCGGCGGGGATCGCGAAAGGCCCTTGCACCGCCCAGTGGCCGCCGCCGGAAGGAACGAACAAAGTAATCACCAGCGAGGTGAGATAGGTGAAGAAGGGAAGCGTGCGCGCGGTCGAGAAGTGGATAAAGATCTTGGCGAGCACACCGGCCAGGCCAGTCGTAGTGATAATGCCCATCAAACCGCCGTACAGCGGATATTGAAGAATCAGCGGCCCGGTGATGCGTGCGGCGTTTTTGACTGCAGTGACATAGGCGATCGGGCGCCAGTGCAGAACAAGCCCGAGCAGCACGAGTACGATGATGACGAGGTTGAGGTCGATGGAGCCGTGGCTTTTCCGGAGCATCAGTACTACAGCGAAGAGGCCGAAGAGTGCCAGCCCAAGGTTGAGAATCCAGGCGTTGTCGAGCTTGGCGCCGAAGGTATCGGCTACCTCCAAAGGAAGTTTTGCGTGGTCTTCGGCTCGCAGCCTTTCGGGATCGGCGGTGACGGTATTCGCCGCCGTGGGTGCGAGATAGCGGAACAAGATGGGCAAGACTACGAGCAGAACGGCGATAGGAATCAAGTTGAATCGGGTGAACACCGTTTCGCTCAGCGGTATGCCATGGCCGGTGACCTTTTCGACGATGTTCAGCACCGATCCGCGTGTTGCTTGAGAGAGTGCAATCGAGCCCGACAGTCCTTCGGTAGAAATGACGAAGCCGCTATAAGCTGCCGCGACAAGCCAGCCGAAGTCGATCGGAACCCGCTTGGCAACCTCGCGAGCCAGCAGCGCTGCGGTGACCAGCCCGAGGCCCCAGTTGAGCCATGAGGCAATCATGGCAACCAGGAGTGTAAGCGTAACGGCGGATGCTGGCGTAGTTGCCAGGGAAGCGAGCTTCGAAAGGCCGCGGTGAATGACGGGCGAGGTCGCGAGAGCATAGCCCGCCACGAGCATAATGACCATCTGAAACGCGAACGTGAAGATCGCAAAGACGCCACCGTACCACGCCGTGACGATACTTGAAGGCGTGGCGTTGGGAGCGAATTTCCATGCCAGTAGGGCGCCGAGAAACGTCAGCAGAACGGCGAAGACATAAGGGTCTGGCATGATGTGTTCAAAAACAAAAACGAAGAACGCAGTGATGCGTCCGAGCAAGGACTGCTTCTCATGCACCGGTACAACGGTCGCTTCGGTCATAGTGAGACTTTCCCTGGATAAGTGTGGACATAGTTTCTGCGAGAGAATTGTAGTCGCTCGGCATGCGACATCGTATCCAGCGTAGACGGATAAGTTCTGAACGCTGCATTAAGCCTGCTTCATGTGCGTGAAGAGTTGCGAACGGCTTGAAATTGGCAACGTGCAAGGCTATGGCGTCACGACGATAACAACATTCCTGTATCGAGATCTCGAGGGGAGCTACTTCAAATCCATGCAAATAAAGTCCAGATAAAACTTCATTCATGATGGGCTGAAAGGATTGACACAGCAAAATTCGCGCCGGTATCTTGGCAACGCTCCTCAATTGCTGGCGGTGTATGCATGATCATTAGTCGGTGTCGAAATGTTATCGTCGCTTTAATAGGGGCTCCGGTTGTTCTGGCATCGATTGCCTCGGCGCAGACTTACAGAGTTATCCAGCAATATAAGCTACCCGGAGACTCAGCCCGTGCCATTGCGTTGGATAGCAGCAGCCGCAGACTCTTCGTAGCGGGAGACGACGGTATTACCGTACTGAACGCCGATACGGGAGCAACGCTAGGCACGGTGAGTGGGATCAGGAATTCTGAGGATGTTCTCCTGCTTCCGAAGATGAACGGCGAGACGCCTGCCGCAAGCGAAGTGGGATATGCTTCCGATGCATCGGGGAACGTCATTGCATTTTCGCTTCGAGACCTGAAGCCGTCGTCCACCATCAAGCTCGGGGCTGCTGGCCCTTCCGCGATCTGTTACGACGGGGAAGCGAACACGGTAGAAGCTGTGACCAGGGCTGGATTGCTGACGACGATCGATCCGACTAGCAACAGGGTGCTGAACAGCCGTAAGGTCGCCCCCGGCGAAGGACAGGTGGTCTGCGGTCATCTCGGGCGCGTTTATGTTGCGGACCCCTCAGCGAACGTCGTTCATGTGCTAAACCACGATTCGGCAGAGCCGGATAGTGATTTCCCCACGCGAACCAGCAACTTCCCGACGGCAACCGGCAACGGTCCCACAGGGCTCGCACTGGATCCTAAAGGCCGCCGCCTGTTCGTGAGCTGCAATGACGGCACGATTGACATTATCGATACCGATGCGGGTTTCACCTTCATTGTCTTGAAGGGTGGCACTGGCGCAGCGCATGGCACCTTTGCATGGCTGCCCCAGGGCAAAGGCGAGTGGAAAGCCGCCGCTTTCATGGGCCAGACAGACGGCACGCTTTCGGGTGTTCGGATGAACGCGTTCATCAATTACACGATGGGCGGCCAGTACAAACTGGTTCCGGGACTCGGACCGGTCGCATACGACGAAAAAACCCACCACCTGTTCTTTGCCGCAACCGAAGCGGGAACCCCTACCGTTGTTGTAGTCGGTTATTAGGAGATCGAATGGTGACGGAGATTGCATTTCGCATGTCGCAGCGCAGGATTCTTGTGCAGGTCATCCTTTCGCTCTTGGCGGTGTCCGGTGTGACGCTCAACGCGCAGCAAATCCTGAGCCCGAACCAGGTGAAGGGAAAGAAGGTTCTTCTGGTGGCGGGTCAGCCCGGGGAGGGTGAAAGCAACGACGATCCGCTGGTTAAAAAGCACCTCGAAGATGAGGGCTATGTTGTCACGATGGCGACGGAGAGTGATCCTGCATCGAAGGCTGACGGGCAGGACCTTGTCATGATTTCTTCTACCGCCGATCCGCGCGTGATCGGTGACAAGTACGCCAGCTGCGTAGTGCCGGTCTTTACTTGGAACACCGTCGATTATCCGGACATGAAGATGACAGGACCCGAACGCCACGTGGACTTCGAGACAATCGATCCCGAGCAGGATTACATGCGTGCGTTCTCGGTTCTTTACGGCTACTTTCCGAATTCCACGGATCCGATCGTGAAGCAGTTTCAAGGCAAGACGCAGCTCTTCGGGACCCTGTATCTACTTCCGCAGCATTTTGGATGGGGCAAACCCTCAGCAGCGGCGGACATCATTGTGAACTCAGAGGGCGATCCAACGCATGCTGGTGTCTTTACCTATGAGAAGGGCGGGACAATGTATGACGGCTTTGTCGCGCCCGCTCGGCGCGTGGGGTTCTATCTTCAGGACTCGACCTTTCATTACCTTACCGAAGTGCATGGCCCAGCGCAGGACGATCCCGATTTCTCGGATTGGTGGGTTGGGATGAAGCTCTTCGATGCGACGGTACGCTGGGCAGTTACTCCCCCGTCTGCGCCGCGGCCGTATGACCCGGCCGCGACAAAGGATCAACTCGCGCGGGCCGCCCGCGGTAAGAAGGTCCTCTTCGTGCGGAGGATCGATACACCGGAGGGGGAGGAATCTGACGATCATATTGTGGAGCATTTGAAGGACGTCGGATTCATCGTGAAGCAGGTTGACCAGACCGCGCCCGAGACGGCGGCCGATGGCGAGGACCTGATCTTGATCTCGGCGACTAACTCAAAGTACAAAACCACCAATAAGTATCGTGACAGCAAGGTGCCTCTGATGTGCCTTGAGGGCTTAATGGCGGACACGCTGAAGATGGCTGGGCGCCGGCGCTATCTGGATTACGGCGAGCATGGTGAGTTGAAGGAGAGCGAGGACCCGCCGGAGTCCTACCTGGAGATTGTGAACTCGAACAATCCTATGGCAGCCGGGTTGAAAAACGGGTACGTCAAGTTCATCAAGGATCCGGATGTATTGAAGTGGGCAACGCCAACTCCGGCTGCGACGATCATTGCCACGCTGCCCAACTCTTCGCATGAGCGCGCGATCTTTGGTTATGAGAAGGGCGCGGCCATGGCCGATGAGTTCCCAGCGCCGGCCCGGCGAACGATGTTTCCCGTCGACAACCCGGCCTTTGACTACCTGACGGAACAAGGCCATGCCTTGTTCGACGCAGTATTGCTGTGGACCATCAGTTCTCCTGCCAATTAGCAATCCAAAGGCCGCGCGCGGATTGCGGCTTCGGTGCACAGTTCAACCCGTGTTTCAGCGATGAGGAGCGCCATGATGGTACGCCAAACTGTCAGTATGATCGCGTTGCTATTGGTTACAGGCGCCTCGCTCGTGGCCCAGCCAGCGGATACGCCGAATCCAATCTTCAAAGGCAAGAAATTGTCGCTGGTTGCGGCCATGGGAAGCCCGACCGCTGCCGTCGACGCGAACATCAGGAAACACTTTGAGTCGCTGGGAATGATCGTAACGATGGTGCCGGATGTGGATCCTCCGGCCGCCGAGGGATATGATCTCGTCTTTCTTGCGAGCGATATTAAGGCCAAGACGGTAACCTCGACCTATCGCACGACTACGGTGCCGATCTTCACGCTGAAACCGTGGCTCCTGGACTTCCTCGGCATGACGGGCTATCAGCCGCAGAAGGACTACGGGGAGGAAGAGAAGACAGAGCAGTCGTTCCTGTGGCTAATAAACGCACCCAACCCGATTCAGTCGGGGTTTCCCAATGGGATGTTTATGCCAATCAAGCATGCGATCAAGATCTACAACTGGGGTCGTCCTGAGCCCTCCGCTCAGGTCATCGCGTTCCTGCCCGGCGAACCGGACAAGGGATTCATCTTCGCGTATGAGAAGGGCGTGTATATGGACGGCGATTTTACCAATCCTTCTCGCCGCATCTTCTTCGGCCTCGCGCCCGACCAGTTCGACCTGCTGATCCCAAACGGCATGAAGCTCTTCGATTCCTGCGCGGCTTGGGCCCTGGGCGGCGAGTGACCAAACCTCGCAACTGCTTCTTAGGCAGGCGATCGGAGAGACGCAATGAAGATGAATCGTTTTGTCAGTGTGCTGGGCGTGGCGCTGATTACGGCGGGGAGTGCCTTCGGGCAAGCGGACGGTAACGGTCCCACGGCTTTGATTATGAGCTATCGCTCCAAGCCCGAGGCGAGGGTAAACTTCCGCGCTATTATGCAGAATCAAGGTGTCGCTCAACTGGAAAAGTGGAAGAAAGCGGGCGTGTTTGCGAGCTATCAAGCGCTGTTCACCACCTATGCGGCGGACACCGTGCCGGACATGTTCCTGGTATTGCGCTTCAATCATTTCACCGATCTTGCGCGGTGGCAGAAGATCGAGGAGACCTCTCCTGGAGGCCTTCCGCCAGAAGCCCAGGCGATTGCCGTTGCAGACACGTCAGGTACCGCCGACATCGTGAAGGAGAGCGTAGCTCGGCCGTCGACTGGCAGCTCGCAGTTCTTCGTGCTCGAGTATGACGTCCTGGTACCCATGCCAAAATACGTGAACTACGTGCTGGGCTATGCCATCCCCCAGTTCGATGCTTGGGAGAAGGCAGGGGCCCTGTCATCCTATGCGTCTTACGTGAATCAGAATCCGGCGGGTGCGCCGTGGTCGGGCTTTATCGTGCTTGAGTATAAAGACCTGGCTTCGCTGGCGCAGCGCAAGACGATCAAGAACAGGACACGAGAAGAGCTTGCGGCTTCCAATCCAGAATGGAAGAAGTGGAGCGAGGACAAGACCGCTGTCCGCACCGAGAAAGCCGCCATCCCGGTGCGTTCGCTGGTCACTCCTTAGCTGATGCAGCTCTAGTCGATCGAAGACACTGGGCTGCAATACGTGCGGAGAGTCGCAGTGCGGAACAATGATCTCTTCGCCTAGAAGATTATCTTGAGTGCAAATTGCAGTTGCCGTCCGGGTGTGGCCGTGGGGCCCGTGATTTGGCCCGCAGTGCTGGAGGCGGCGCCGCTCACGCTATAGAGCTGAAGGGCTGCGCTGGCAGGGTTGGCAAAGTTAGCGCGGTTAGAGGCGTTGAAGGCCTGGATCTGGAACTGCAGCCGGACTCGATCGGTGATGCGTTGATCCTTCATCAGGCCAGTGGTCCAGAAGAAGAGCCCGGGACCATTGAGCGTATTGCGGCGGCTGGTGCCGAGGACAGGGCCGGCGATCGGGCCAGACGGGCTGTCGGCATATATATACGTGGACGGGAAGGCAAAGCAAGTCGTATCGATGTAATAGATCTGCTGCGGATGAGTGCAGGTCCGGTCGTGGACCACGCGATCAGGGAAGGCGAAGGGCTGTGAACCGAGCAGCCCGAGTGGGTCGCCGCCAATGATAGGAGTCATTGGAATACCGCTGCGAATGTTGATGATATTGTTGAACGTCCAGTTGCGCAGTATGGACGTAAAGGCGCCGCCACGCTTGATATTGGGAAGAGGTGCTACGGCGTTAGCCGTGAAGACATTGCGGAGATCGAAGTCAGAGTCCGCCCGATCGAGACGAAGGTCGAACGCAGGCAGCCCGGATACCGCGTTGCTGAAGCTGGCGCCGGAGACGGCGGAGGAGCTGTCATCGATAGAGTGACTCCAGGTGTACGCGATCTTTCCGGTAATACCCCGAGGAGCAGAGTAGCTCAACGACACCTGCAACGAGTTATAGACGGAGCTTCCGGCGAAGATGGATTCGCTCTCGGTGCCGACATGCGGATTGAGAATGAGAGCGGAGCGGGCAGCGGAGCTGAGCTGGGCTGTGTTGAGGGTGGGCCAGTAGTAGTTTCCGGCAGGGTCTTTGCCGAGGGTCGGAACGTTATTGATGTCGTTCGTGTTGAAAATTTGGTGGACCCCATGCGATGTAATGTAGCCAATCTGGAAAACGGTGTTCTTCGTGAGCTGTTGCTGGACGTTCGCGTTGCTCTGGATGACGTAGCTGCGTGGCGCAACCTGCGGGGTGTAAATAGAGCGGAGCAGCGGACTGGTCTTATAGAAAGGGGAGATGGGGAAGAGTCCCGTACCCGTTGTTCCCGAATAAACGACTCGACCTTCCTCGTACGACGGAGCGCTGGAGATGATTTGCAGTTGCAGAAAGTAATTGAGGGGAAGAATGTCGTACAGCCCCGACGCGGCACTGAAGACGGTCTTGCCGTTGCGGAAGACGTCCCATGCAACGCCGACGCGGGGCTCGAAGTTTTTGACGGTGGGATTGTTGGTGAAGAAAGTGTTGACCTGCACTGAGGCAGGCGACGTCGGAGTGGGCAGAGCGCCAAGGCGGTTGCGGGTCTCCGTCGTGTTCGTGGCCATCTCATAACGCAGGCCAATGTTGACGGTGACGTTGCTCAGGGCCTTCCAGCTGTCTTGAACGTAGGCTGCATAGATGGTCTGGCGAAGATCGTGGGGAATGACGGGAGTACCGGGGACGCCGCCTTCAAAATAAGCGGGCACGTTGGTGAGGAAGTTGTTGATGGAGCCGAAGTCCCATTCGCCGTTGGGAAGTACGCCGCCCAGAGTGTTGTTCTGGTCCCGTTCAATGTTGCCGCCGAAGGTGATTGAGTGCTTACCGCGGACATACGTGGCATCGTCATACAACTGATAGGAGTTGTAGTGGAACGAGTTGGTGCCGACGGAGCCGCTGCCTCCCTGAACGGTGGTAAGGCTGGTGATCAACATCTGGCCCACACTGCGGCCTGTATAAAAGTCAAGGGCAGGATTGTTGGCTGCTGTATTGATCGCGTACTTCTCGTTCGGCGCAATAGCCACGGACCGGTTGTAACCCAAACGAAAGGAATTGGTCAGCTGCGGCGTGAAGATGTGGACCTCCTCGAGCGATGCTGTAGTGCGCCGCGAGAGTGCTTCATCGTACAGGGTATTGGTGGTGTCCGCGGCATCCAGGCTTGCGGTATCGTAGAGCAGCGTGCCGTGCAGGGAGTCCCTCTGCGAGAAGTTGTGATCCGCATGGATGGTGGAGAAGTCCTCGTTGTTGACGGTGCTGCTTACGAAGTTATAAATTCCTGTGTTTCCATTGATGGGCCCGTTGGGCAGACGGGTATAGCGCAAGGTAGGGTGGAACTGCGGCATTAACCTTTAGCTGCTGTAGGCCGCCCTTGCAGGTTGCGCCGCTCGTGCACGTCACCAGGCCCGTCCGCGCATTGGGAGAGAGCACCGTGGATTGCGTGGAGATGCCCTGGGCCTGACGGAACCCTTCATAGTTGAAGAAGAAGAAGGTTTTGTCTCTTATGATTGGCCCTCCGATAGTGCCGCCGAACTGATTGCGGCGGAAGGACGGCTCACCGCTCAACGGATCGAAGTAACTGCGGGCATCGAAGACGTTGTTGCGGATGAAGTCGAAGGCGGAACCGTGGAATGCGTTGGTTCCCGAGCGGGTAATCGAGTTGATAACGCCGCCCGACATCCGGCCATACTCGGCTGGAGCATCGGAGGTGATGACGCTGAACTCCTGCACGGCATCGACACCGAGCGTGACACTGGAGACCGAGCCCGGGCCGCCGTTGGCATAATCGTTGATATTGACGCCATCCAGGCGATAGCTGTTCTGTTGGGGCCGATTGCCGCCGATGGTCAGTTGCGCTCCCAGGCCGCGGGAGAGACGTGTTGTGGCAGTGGCGGCACCGGCGTATTGCGTAAGGATCTGTGACACGCCGGTGTTGAGTGTCGCCAGCGTGGTCCAGTCGCGGCCGTTCAGAGGGAGGTCGCGGGTCTGCTTGCCGTCTACTACCCCCTGGATCGAAGTGTCGACCGTGTTGACCTGGTTGCTGGAACTCTCCACGGTCACTGTCATGTTGGTGCCGGAGATCGTTAGCGCGACGTCCAGGTCCCTGACCGCACCAACGCTGAGGAGGATGTGGTCTTGCACACTCGTCGCGAAGCTGGGCGCCGATACGGTCAGCTTATAGCTCCCCGGATTCAGGTTAGGAGCCGAATAAAATCCGGCGCCATTCGTTGTGATGTCGCGGGAAAGACCGGTAAGAGGAGCCTCGATATGTACTTTCGCGTTCGCGACATAAGCGCCGCTGGGATCAGTGACGGTGCCCTGGAGGGTTGCGGTACTGCTTTGGGCGGAGACGGACACCGTGGATATGGCAACTGCGAGTGCGAGCACGGTGAAAACGGCATTGCGGAAGGTTACGATCATTACGACTCCTGCCCGTTGGCTGTTAGTCTGTTTTGCCCAGGACCTGCGAACGCATGGATTCCAAGACAGGAGAATTTATAGGCCTGCAAATGAAGAAAATCTAAACTACGGATGAAAAACAGTTCATTCCTCAGCGTCGTTGCCGCGACCCGTGCGCCATCAACAACGTGCTGCCAAACTCGCTCGACCGGGTGAATGGCTTTTCATCGTCGATTCAGGCATGATTCACCTCGAAGGATTCCAGTGGTCAGACATTTTGAGAGAGGTTCTGTTCCGGTCCATGACGATACGTCCGATCAAAACAAAGTTGTTCGAGGTAGCCTCGATTCTCTGCTTGTTTTACCTTGTATCTCTTTCCGCACCTGGACAGAACCTGGAAAAGCCGGCGCCGCGACCCAATCCTCCGCTCCCGTACACTGCAACAGTTGATCCCGCAATCCCCTCGTACAAGCCGGTGAAGCACCTGTCTGGCACGCTTAAGGGCGTTGAGTCGAATACGGTTACTGTACTGCTGGACAAGTGGATCGACGGCTTCACGAAGATTTATCCCAACGTGAAAATCACGGCCGATATCGGAGGCTCCGGGCAAGGAGGGCCTCGTCTGACCAACGGCTCTGCTGATTTTGCATTCATTGCGCGCGAGATGATGGGCCGCGAGGTCACGCCCTTCATCGACAAGTTTGGTTACAAGCCGCTGGCGATTTCAGTCGCCGGGGGCAGTTTCGCGGTGAAGGCATTCACCGATGCGGTTGTCTTCATCGTCAATAAGGACAATCCACTCGATGAAATCAGTTTCCCGCAGCTCGATGCGATCTACTCAGCCACTCACAATCGGGGGATAAAGGAACCAATTACAACGTGGGGGCAACTGGGTGTCGCGGGTGAGTGGGCAGATAAACCCATCCACGCCTGGGGGGTCGAGATTCCAAATGGTTACGACGGCTTTGTGAACATGCATGTCCTGGCAAACGGGCAGTGGCGTGAAGGCATTCAAACGCAGCACACGGTGATCCCGTTGTCGGATAAGGTCGCAGCCGACAAGTACGCCATTGCGTACACCGGCCTCGCCTGGGATACAAATCCGAATACCAACGTGCTTAAATTGATCGTGCATCCGGGCGAACCGGCGATCGCCGCGACCTTCGACAATGTTGCTTCGCAGAAGTACCCGCTGAGCCGCACCATCTATATGTTCCTCAACCGCCAGCCTGGCACGCCGATCGATCCGGTGTTGCGTCAGTTCATCCTGTATGCGCTCAGCCGCCAAGGGCAGCAAGCGGTAGTCGATGACGGCATCTTTACGCCCTTACCCGCAGCGCTCGATGCGCTCGAGAGAGAAAAGCTGAAGTAGCCGAGGCCGATGATGCGAGGGGTGCGCGCTCAAGCTCCGTCGTTGTGGCGATTGATCCGCTTGTGCGTGTTTCTTTGTATAGCCTTTGCTTGTGGTGCGGTCAATATTAGCGCGCAGGAGCAATATCCAAAGCCCTTGATCCATACGCCACACGACCATCCGGCCGAGCGAGTTTTGCTTTTCGACGTGCAGGGGCTGCATGCACTGGACCTGGCGAACTGGGTTGTGCAGCATCCCCACTCGGCGTTGGCAGAGTTAAGTGCGAGAGGTGTGACCTACACTAACGCGCGCACGGTGTGGGCCGATCCAGCCGCGGGATTGATGTCGATCGCGACAGGAGGGACGCCAATTTCTACAGGTATTGTGAGTTCTGACGGCTATGATCGAGCGCTGTCGCCTCCAGGCTCACGGTGCGCAATGAAGGGTGCGGTTCTCGATCTGGACGCCATGCTGGAAGCGGACGGAAAAGTTAACACTCTCGCTGCCCCGCTCGATCCGCTACATGGCTGCAGGCAGCTCTCGCCTCACGATCTACTACGCGTGAACACCATCTTTGAAGTGGTTCATGAGAGCGGTGGACGAGTTGCGTGGGCGGGTTCGAACGCCGCCCTCACTGACCTGCTTCGCGGGCCTTCCGGTCGCGGACTGGACGAAGCTTGCGGCTTTGACAGCTCGCTGCATCCAGGCGAGGCTGAGAGCCTCCTTGGAGACCAGCGGCGAGTCAACGCTGTGTTGAACTGGATTGGCTCCAGGACTTGTGACGGATCCCAGACCGCGCCTGTACCGATGCTGTCTGGGATGAGCTTTACGTCCCTGAGAATCGCGCAAGCCAATGGAAGCGGATATCTCGACGCAAGCGGGAGGCCATCCGTTGTTGTGCTGGCGGACCTGGCGACGATTGATGCAGAGATAGGAAGCATTCTCCGCGATCTGCGCCGGGAGAAGCTCTACGACACCACGTGGATCCTCGTGACTTCATCTTTCGGCGGCTGTCCGATGGATGCAAGAAACCGCCGAATCGTTCCATTGGCGCGCGTGGCCGCGGTGGCGGATTCCGTACAGCAAGGAGCGATCGCTCACCTTAATGGCGGGTATGGCGCAATGATCTGGCTAACAGACCAGGAGCGAACGGAGCAGATCGCCGGAGCCTTCGCGAAGCGCTCCGATGCCCTGGGCATTCAAGCGATCGACTATGGCGTCCGGCTGGGTCTTACGCTAAACTCTCCGACCCTCGACAGTCGAACCCCGGACATCGTTCTCGAGCCTAACGACGAGGTCCTATGGGGAGAAGCTTCGGGTTCATTCGCTGGCACGGATGACGCTGCCACGCATGTCGCCCTGCTGGTATCCGGCGCGCAACTTGCTCTTGAAGCGCAGCCTGGCGGGCGAGTGGATAAGACGCCGGTGCCGACGACGCAGGTTCCAGCACTTCTCTTGCGTGCCCTTGGCATGGAAAAGTTCAGATTGAACGCGCTCCATGAGGAGCATTCGCCGGCGCTTCCGGGAATTTTTTGAGTTTCCGCCGAAGGCCCCGATTGAGCAACGTGGGTGAGGAGGTGAAAGTGCGACATTCATGCATCCGCTACGGCCTTTGCGGCTGCTGGATCGTCGTCCTTCTTTTGCCAGTTCCCGTATTGGCCGCACAGACGCTCGGCGCACCTGCGAATCGCGTGCCGACTGTGATTCGCGTGTGGGGCAGCCCCCAAATGGGAGATCTATTGCATAGGTATGAAGAGGGTTTTCGCAAATTGCATCCGAATGTGCGCTTTGAGGAGGACTTGAAAAGCACGGCTACGGCCGTCGCTGGCGTGTATGCAGGCAGAGCCGATATCGGTCTGCTCGGCCGGGAGATTTGGCCCGAGGAGGTGCAGGCGTTCCAGTCCGTAGAAGGTCGGGCGCCGCGCGTGATCGAGGTAGCGATGGGGTCCTATGATGTGCCGAAGGCTACGTTTGCGCTCATGATTTTTGTACATCGAAGCAATCCGCTTGCAAGCCTTTCCACCAAGCAACTGGCGCGGGTGTTTGGCGTAATGTCGCCGGGGACTGAGCATCGCTCTGACGACAGGCCTATAGAAACCTGGGGAGACTTGGGGCTGACTGGAAGCTGGGCAGCTCGGCCAGTGCATCTGTACGGCTTTAGCCTGGAGAACGACAAAGCGCGGATTTTTCGCGAGCGCATTTTCGAGAAGGGGGAACGTTGGAGCTGTGGACTGCGCGAGTTCTCGAACGAACCTGGTGCCAACGGGCCGGACGCGGGCGAACTCATCGTAAGAGCCGTTGAGGACGATCCGGATGGCATAGGACTATCGAACGTCCATTACGCGACCCGGGGAGTGCATGCTCTCGCGCTTTCGACGACGCAGCACACAACGCCCATCCAGCCCACGCGCGAGAACGTTGCTTCAAACCTCTACCCGTTGGCGCGGACCGTCTCCATGGTGGCAAATGCAAACGCCGGAGCTGAGCCAAGCGTAACGACTCTACAATTTCTGCGGTTCGTCTTAAGTGAAGAGGGAATCGCGGCGGTTAGGCAGAAGGGAGACTATCTTCCTCTCACCAAGGCGATGGCGGCAGAGCAGCGGCGCAAACTAGGTGATCGCTAATGCAGACGCCTTCTCCAGGGGAGAAGGCGCCATAAAATTGAAACCAATCAGTGCGCGGACTCGAAGAGTGTGGCGTTGGAACGAATCCTGCGCTGCATCTCGTCGCGTGTTGCAGTGGCGATCTTAAAGTAACGTCTGCCTGTCGTCGCTGGGCTTGTAATTGAATACTACCCCCAGTGCGCCAAGCGTCTGGCCGGAGGCGTCCAGCAAAGGCAGCTCGACTTCATAGTGGGGACCGTTTACCTCAAGGTTTGGTTTGCCGGTATGAATGCAACGCATGTCGTCCACATCGCCGATTTTTCCAATGCGTCCGAAGTTAGAGGCAATAATCAGATTCTTGTGCCCCGGCGGCTGCGCGTGAATGGCAATCAACAGGATTTCCGGGTGCTGGGCAAGCGCATCGTTGACGAGCGCCTGCGCGAAGGGTGCGGGAGTCGTGTAGGTGGGATCCATCTCCTTCGGCTGGACCTTGCGCATACCGTCGATGGCTTGCTGCCGTGTCTGTTGGGCACAAAGCGGAAAGACCGCTAACATTGCGAACGGGAGGACGCAGAGGGTGGGGAGGAGCTTTTTCATATTGATTTCCTGGCTTCTTTCCTTAGCATTGGGTGGGAACGGCAGGATGCCGAACGTCTCCCGTTGTTATTGAACTTCATAGGTGAGAACCTTGGCCATTGCCTTGGTGTCGCCCGGCGATACGGCGAGAAAAAGCCGATGCTGCGCGGGTAGCAGGATACCGGTCTTCGCGCCAGGCGCCGTGGTGACCTTCTCGGCGAGCTTCAGGTGGTTGGGATCGCTGGTGTCGTAGATGCCCATGTAGCCTTCACCGCCCGGCACATAAAGGCGATGAGTATTTTGGTCATACTGCACCTGATCAGCGCGCAGAGGCGCGGGTTGAGTGTCTATGACGGCCCCGTTGTCGGAGTCCATCACCACCACCATCCCAGGACTGCGGCAGACCACATACAGGCGATGCTGCGTGGGATCGAAGGCTACCATCGCATTCTGCTGGGCGGGGGGAACGGGCCAGCTTGCAACGATCTTCATATTGCGCCGGTCGACCACGTCCAGCTTGTTCGTCTGGGTGAGATTGATGAAGATGCGTGGATCGCCATCGGCGAAGTCCATGGCCTCGACATGGTTGTCGGGGAACGTGACCGAGGCGAGCTTGGCTCCAGTATCCGGATTGACTGCCTCGAGGTTTGCCGTTTTCATGTCGACATCCTTGCCGCCGGTGACAATATAGAGGATGTTCGTGGCAGGATCGTACATCGCAGTATCGGAGCCAGGCGTGAGCGGCACGGATTTGATCTTCACGTAGGTATCGGCGTTGCGGATAGTGGGCCCTAACTTTGTGCTGTCAGTGATGAAGACGGTCGACACACCCCTCCGAACCAGAATGCTGTGCGGGTTGCCGAAACCGCCTATTGTGCGAAGGTGGTCGGAAGTCTTAAGACTGAAGACTTCCAGCGTGCCATGATCTTCGGCGGCCAGCAGTAGCCGGCCGCGATCGTAGTCAACCGCAAAGTGATCGAAGTCTCCGGTGTATCCGGGGAGGTCAACGGTCTTGATCAGTTTCACCGAGCTTTGTTGAGCAAGCAGGCCTGTCAACGGCAAGCTGAACGACGCTAAGGCCAATGCAGTCAATCGGACAAAAAGGGTCATTACGCTCTCCTGCAGACGCCTTAAGGAGCTTGGCGCTCGGTAATGAGTTTCTATTGAAGCCGAAATAAAAATGCGTTCATCTATGGAGGCATCTTGCAATACCGATTGTTGAGCGTAATAACGCGAAGATGATCTTAATTGCAGACCGCACCTCACAGTGGGCCTCTCTGTGGGTTGGACTGACGACCGGCTCGATGATTTAAGGATTGGGCACGCCGTGGCGACCGACGCGTACTCCTTACGAGAAAAGCGTGCGGCTCTAGAACCCCGTGAGACCTTATCATGGGCGAGTTCGATGCTCATTGGGTTGATAAAGGCTAATGATCTCGTTGATGATGTGCTAGATACACCTCCGAGGTTTGTCCTGATAAACGATAGATCCCTATCGGGACTGCCCCGGCCGATGCAGCGGGTAGGAGCGCAGTGTGCTGCACCGGGGCAGTTTCCATAGGGTCGTTTGGAGTGAGCCGTTGTCGTCACGTACGCATAGACGTTCCTGTGAAGTCGGGCGGTCTCAACGGGTCGATGCAACACTATCTGATTTGGAGGTGGTGTTGATGAGACAGGGAAGGCGTGGGCTATCTGCAGAGCAGAAGTCCGACATATGGCAGCGTTGGAAGGTAGGCGAGTCGTTGCATGAGATTGGACGGGCCTTCGGCAAGGATCATGGCTGGATCCAGTTCCTGTTAGCCCAGCACGGCGGGATCGCTCCGGCCGTCCGTCGCCGTTCGCAGCGAACGCTCACGTTGGCGGAGCGGGAAGACATCTCGCGAGGCATTGCGTCCGGTTGGTCGATTCGTGAGATCGCCGGAGGACTCAGTCGAGCTGCGTCGACGGTAAGCCGGGAGGTGGCACGTCACGGCGGGCGGCCAGCGTATCGAGCCAGTGAAGCCGATCAGCAGGCGTGGGCGCTGGCGCTCTGCGACCCAAGGCCTGCCGGCTTGCCAGGCACAGGAAGCTGCGGAGGATCGTGGCCAGTAAACTGATCCAGAACTGGTCGCCACAACAGACCTCCGGTTGGCTGAAGCGGCGCTAGGCAAGCCTGCCGGCAGGGAACAGGGACTTGAAAAGTTGGCGCCGTTTGGGGCTGCAGTGACCACCAGTGGGCGGCGGTGGCACCAAATCCCGTCCCCTTTCCGTCCCACCCCCCACGAAATAACGCTAAAATTGCAGAAAAGACACGAAGATTCACAAAAAAGACACACCTACCGGAAGGTGTGGAAAATGGATCCAAACCGCTGATCCTATTGATTTTACTGGAAAATGTTGGAGGCGCGGGTCGGGATCGAACCGACGCATAAAGGTTTTGCAGACCTCTCCCTTACCACTTGGGTACCGCGCCCTGGGCACAAAAACCAGCCCACCAATCCACACCGAACCGCAGTGCGCAGTTATCAAGACTCGTAGCCGTAAGTGGTTGAGATTGAGGTTGTTGGAGCGGGAGACCGGGGTCGAACCGGCGACATCTTCCTTGGCAAGGAAGCACTCTACCACTGAGCTACTCCCGCCCTGCCATGCATAAGTATAGCCACCCCTAACCCCTTTTGCAACGCAACACTATTCCACCCCCGCCGCCCCCCCTACCCCCCCGGGCTGTCTCGATGCGTCGGCTGGAAATTTCCATGCGTCCGGTTCGCACGATATGTGGAGTGATCGTAATCAGGAGCGCAGTTGAACTTTTCTGCCGATCCTGATTCGTGCCCTTGAAATCCAGGCAGATCGTTGAGCCCAGGCAAACCGGTAAGAGCCTTCATCTCAGATAGAGCTGACGAGCGTGGCCAGCATCGCAGTTTGGCCTGCCGGGACAGTGATCGTCGACGTCAGCGCGCGATTGTCCAGTATGGGAATGTTATTGATGCTGCTGCCGGCCAGTGCCTCCACCTTCATGTCCAGAGCCAGAGAAACCGAGTCATTGCGAAGTACTTGCGGCGTTAGCTTCAAGGTGATGCCAAGATCTTCATACTGAAATTGAGGAACAGACACTGAATTGGCCCCAAGATACTGCGAAAGGAGTGAGCTAACGCTGGTTCCGTTGATATTCAGACCGGAGAGCGAAGACGCAAGGGAGCTGCTGACTCCGGAACTGTATGTCCCGTGACTACTGGATATCGAGAGCCCACGCGAAACGTCGCAGGCTGTTTGTCGATTGCGGACGTATCTGTGCCGAGTCGAGCATGCTCACATCTGTTGAATTCAAGGCCAGATTGAAACTGGAACTAGAGCCAAGATAGAGTCCGGCAAATGTAAGACCGCCACCGAATACCCCAAGAAGGTTGGTGTACTGAGTCGCGGTGACAGCTCCAGAAGCGACAAGGAAGCCAACCTCCGTGATGAGGTTCTGCAGCGGCGTCCCGTTCAGCTGTAAGGAGACCAGCGGCGACGGCCTGATTGATCAGCGACTGGTTTGCCGATCACCAGGGACTGAGCCTCAGCCGCAATGCTGAAAACGCCCGCGGAACTCGGAAGAATCGCGCCGACGTTATTATCGAGCGTTTTATCGATTTCATAGAGCGAGACGTCGAAGAGCACTTCCGGATTGCCGTCGAGCATGTCGTCGTAAACGGCATTGACCTCGCGAAGAACTTGCTCATTTCCGCGCAGAAGCAAGAATCCCCCGGTGGAACTCGCGGTCACCTCTTTGATGTCGAAGATATTACGCGCCACATTGGCGAGCTCTTGCATCTCGTCGTTGGTTCGGCCCGGAAGATAGACTGTCTCCTCCACCAGCGGCATGAGCGCATCACGGTTCTCCTGTGTATCTTTGGCGATCAGCACGGAAGTCGGCTGGACAGGCACAGCGAAGATTCTTGCGGCGATCTCCAGAGCTCGTCGTAGCACCGGCGAACGTTACGTTGTTCATGTCAAGGTTGATTGGCGGGCCACTTGTCACGGAGGGATCGAACGCGACCTTGATTCCGTAAGAGGCTGTACAGATTTCGAACGACGCTTTGTACATCTCCATGAAGATGAACGTCCCGATTTCC
Source organism: uncultured Acidobacteriaceae bacterium (assembly GCA_963821165.1). Taxonomy (GTDB): domain Bacteria; phylum Acidobacteriota; class Terriglobia; order Terriglobales; family Acidobacteriaceae; genus Granulicella. The sequence continues at coordinate 248,870 of CAWGCQ010000001.1, read as the reverse complement.
CGGGGTCGGGGTCAACTCAACAGGGCCCTTGAAGTGTCGAGGCTATGTCTTGGGCAGGGAACTTGGAGGGGTCGATACTTGAATAAAACGGAGCCGGCTTCTTTTCGTCGCTCGCGATCTTATTCCCTGACCGCCGACAGTTGTCTCGAAGTGCTGGAGAACGACGTGATTATTCGGATCCAGGGTGCGGGCCTGGGCAAGCAAAGAGTCAGAAAGCGCTGTGTCGCCGACGGAACGCGCCTGAGCAGCACGCTGCACCAATTCAGTAACGTAGTCTTCGCGTGTGACGATCAGAGCTAAAGAATAGTCAGAATCATTGGGGTTGAGACGGACTGCTTGTTGAAAGCTGCGCAAGGCTGCGGCTAGCTCTTTATGCTCTACGTGCTTTGCGCCTTCAAGATAGGCATCGTCCGCTGCACGAATTTGTTTGGGAGACTGGTGCCGGCGCATTTGTAGCTGGTTGGGTGCTTCGCGGGAAGTGGTGGAATTGCGCCCGCTGGAACGCTCGCAGGATTGTCTGCAGGGCTGTTCGTTTGTGCGCTGGCGGGCACAGCGACGAAGGCAGAAATAGCCAGTAGCGGAGACCCCCACAACGCAGCGTAGGCAATAGTACTGCGTCTGCGCAACCGGCGGCCCTGTGATAAAGAAAACATTATGTGCTGTCTTAGACGCACGAACGTGGCTAACGTCCGCCAGAGATAATCTGCAAGTTTGGACGAGTCGCTCGCGTGGGTCGCACCGATGTTGGCGGACGCCGCATGCCCTGTCGTATTTGGGTCGAATCCATGCCTAATTCGGAAAGCGTACGGCTCAGCGTATTGCGATGCATGCCGAGTTCTTCTGCCGCTTTGCATTGATTGCCGCGATGACGCGAAAGAACCTCGAGGATGTACTGTTTCTTAAACTCCCGCACCGCGTCGGTGTAACCGACACCAGCGGCGTGCATCTGGAGGACGAGGTTGTCGAGTTCGCGTTTCAATCGCGGGTCTTCCTTTTTGTGGAATGGACATGGGCCCTGGTTGGGATCCGACTCCATGATTACATTCGTTTGGGACTACAGGCTACCTTTGATCCAATCCGGTGACGTGTGCTTGAGATGGTTGAGTCCGTCAAGCAGACGCTGTTTGAGATCTGAGGGCATGACGAAGGATACAGCATGAGCGGCCCGAAGAAAATACGGGGCGAGATGAGAATTTTCAATCCAGGGGGCACTGGGCAAAAAAGCGGTCATGGCGAGCAGCAGTGCGACTCCCAAAAGTGCGCCGCGAACAAGTCCAAAGGCCGCTCCCAGAAGGCGGTCGACAAACCCTAGGCCGATTGCCGAGGCCGTGTGCCGGAGAAGCCTCCCCAGCAAGCTGGCCACGATCATGGTCCCCGCCAAAATAAGCAGAAATGCCGCAAGTTCAGCGATGTCTGGCGATGTAATCAGCCCCTTGAGGTCGACCGCCAAAGGTCCGTAAAACCAGCAAGCGAAGAGAAATCCCAAAGATCAGGCCCCCTAAGGCGAAAGCCTCCTGGAAAAAGCCACGCAGGAACGCCCGGACGACCGAATAGACCAACAGGATGACGAGGAGCCAATCAAGAGTGTTCATAGACTTAATTGGCTCATCGGTCATGCCGCATTTCGGGCTTCGCGGCCCCTGCTCCGGCCGCTCAGAGACACGCTGACGATCTTCGACACGCCCGGTTCCTGCATGGTCACGCCATACATCACGTCGGCCTGCTCCATCGTCCGCTTGGTATGCGTGATGATGATGACCTGGGTATTCAATGCCACCTCTGAAAGCAGGTTGGCGAACCGTCCAACGTTGGTCTCATCAAGTGGAGCATCGACCTCATCAAGCATGCAGAACGGCGCTGGCTGGAACTGGAAGATTCCGACCAGCAGCGAGAGGGCTGTGAGGGCCTTTTCGCCGCCCGAAAGCAAAAGAACGTTTTGCAGTTTCTTTCCTGGGGGGGACGCGATGATGTCAATGCCGCTGAGATCGGAACTCTTTCCGCCAGCAGCCTCAGGGTCGGTGAAGCGCATGAATGCCTGGCCGCCGCCGAAGAGCTTGGTAAAGGTAGCGGAGAAGTTTTCATTGATGATCTTGTAGGCCTCGTCGAACTTGACGCGGGAAACGTCATCGATCTCCTTGATCGAAGCCTGCGTATTTTCGATCGAATCGAGCAGATCTTTGCGCTGCGTCTCCAGGAAGGCATGGCGCTCCGAGGTCTCGTGGAACTCCTCCAGGGCCATCATGTTTACCGGGCCCATGGCTTCCAGACGCTGCTTGAGAGAGCGTGCGGCCTCATCTTCCGCAGTGAGGGCCTCAGCCTCGATTCGCTCGATCGTGGTGTCTTCGCGAAGCGTCGTGGCTTCGACCGAGAGATCATTGAGGCAGGTGGCCTCTATGTGCTCGAGATCCGAGGTGAGCTTCGCAGCCCGAGCGCTCAGGGTGGCGCGTTGCTCGCGCAGAGCCTCTGTATCGTGGCGTAGAGCGCGAAGACGAGCGTCAAGCTCGGACATGGCGACACGCAACGCAGCCGCTTCAGCGGAAAGCGTCTCTCCATGTGAGCGATGGACTGTGGCCGTATTTCGGTCAGTTCCGCATGCTTCAGCGAGAGCTCGGCCGTCTCCTCTTCACGCCGTTGCCGTTCTGTCGCCGCCGCTGGCAAGCTGCGACTCCAACTGCGTCGATTCGTTGTGACTGGCTCTCGATACAGGCGGTCCGTCTGTTCGAAGTTTGCATTCGCATTACGCCGGCGTTCTTCCAGGCCGGCCAGAGCAGCAGCCGCGGCGGAAGCTGCCGCCTGCAGCTCTTCGCGGCTGATGCGCAGAGAAAGAATTTTCTCCGTAAGCTCAGCAACCTGCTGCTCGATATTCGCGCGTTCCGTCTCGAACGCTGCAGCTTCTTCACGCTTGCGGGCGATGAGATCCTGCCGCTGCTGACGCTGGTCCTTATTTCTGTTTGCCGCGATCTGCCATTGCTGGAGTCGATTTTCGAGCCGAGCGGCCTCCTGCTCCATCTGGCGCAGGGCGGCGCCGGAGTTAGCGCTCTCACGTTCCGCCTCGCGACGCTCGTGATTTCTGGTATCAAGGGTCGTCGTGTGGTCGGAGATCTCTCGCCCAAGCGCTGCAGTGGCAAGCTCATTCTGAGCGAGCTCCGTCTCGACGCTCGCAAGCTTGCTCTGTAGCTCAGCTAAGCTCACGCTTGAGTGCAAGCGGGCCCTGCTCGCGCGGCTTGCCGCCTGTCACCGTGACGTTATGAAAGGTTTCGCCGGTGGGCGAGAGGAAGAAGGCCTGCGGGATACTCGAGCGCCAGTCTGCGGGCGGTATCCGTATCAGGCGCTACGAAGCCATCGCGGAGCTTGGGCAGAATTGCCTCGAGCGAATGGCCAAAGCCGTTCAGAACACGAATGCAATCCTTCAGCGCGACCACGCCATTGCCCGGGTTTGCGATACCCTCGGTTGGCGACGCTGTATCGAGCACCATCAGCATGCACCAGGAAGGTGGCACGGCCGGCGACATCGGTCTGAAGCAAGCGCACGCCTGCATCAGCGGCATCCCAGCTGCGGACCACAATGAAGTTGAGTTCGTCGCGCAGAAATTCGTCAACGACACTCTCGTAACGGCCATCGACCTCGAGGAAGTCAGCAAGCGTGCCCAGGGGCGCCGATCCGTCCTGGTGTTTCGCCTGCGCGCGGAAGATATTGCGAACGGTATCCGTGGAGTAGCTGTGCTCGCGAATCAGAGCTTCAAGCGAACTGCGGCGTCCATTGAGCGTGGCCGCCTGGGCGCGCAATTCGTCTCCGCGACGGCGCGATTGCGTCTCCTCAAGTCGCCTGGTTTCGAGCGTGTGCCGAAGCTCGAGGATCTCGGTCTCCAGCCGCTTGAGACGATCGGTCACACTCTCGAAGGAAAGCTTCGCAGTGCCGCGCTGCAGGTCTAGCGATTCGAGTTCTGCGCGAGCGGTCTGAGACTCGGCCTCAAGGCGCTCATTCTCGCGGTCAAGTCCCGCGAGTGCGGCTTCGGCTTGCGCGATCTCGTTGTTCGCCTGCGCAGCTCGCTGCATGGACTGCATGGCGCTGCGACGCTGGTTCTCGGTCAAGGCTTCGGCCGCGAGTACGCTGCGTGTGGCCTCGTGCGCCTGCGCTTGCTGCGCATGTGGCTGCCTCACGCGAAGCCGTGGCTTCCGCGGTGGCATTTTCCAGGAAGCTGCGATGCTGCTCGAGATCACCGGCGAGCGACTCGAGCTGCGCGCGAGCCTGGGCGAGATCGTCATTTCCGCTCAGCATGCGCTGCGTGAGGTCGGTGATGCGATCGGCGTTCGAGGCGGTGCGTGCGGCAATGCGCTCGAGTTCTACAGCGCTGGAGTTGGCGCTGCGAGCCTGCTTCACGAATCTGGTCATCCAGCGCATAGCCGCGATTGACGCCAGCAGAGTGCTCCGCGTCCATGGTCTCCAGCTGCGCAGCCTGGGTATCGATCAGTTCGCCAAGGCGAGCAATCTCGGTGGACGTCGCAGCCTGCTCGGCGTCCATCTGCGAAAGACGGCTTGCCAGCACGACGCGAAGCTTGCCGCGCAGTTCGTCGCGGAGTGCGCCATAACGTTCAGCCTTGGAGGCCTGGCGCTTGAGGACGCCCATCTGCCGAGTGACCTCTTCGAAGATGTCGTTCACGCGCGACAGATTTTGCTTTGCGGACTCGAGCCGCAGCTCGGCAAGGCGTTTCTTTGTCTTGAAGCGGGTGATGCCTGCAGCTTCTTCAATGATGGCGCGGCGATCCAGAGGCTTGGCGGAAAGGATGCTGCCGATGCGCTCCTGGCTGATCATGGCATAGCTTTCGCCGCCGAGACCGGTTCCCATGAAGATGTCCTGGATATCGCGCAGGCGGCAGATCTTGCCATTCAGCAGATATTCGGAGTCGCCAGAGCGGAAGAGGCGGCGCGTGACGGTGATCTCGCCGGCGCGGATGGGTGCGCGTCCAAACTTGCGGCGGCGAATCTTGAGAACAACATTGTTGCCCGCGAGCTTGAGTTCGCGCTTGCTGCCGACATCGGCAGACGAGTTGTCCGTCGGCGACTTCTTGGCGGGAACTTCCGCTTCGTAGGTTGTGCCTGGCTGGGCGTCGGCGACGGCCTCTTCGGTCTCCATGGCGGCTTCGGCGCGCAACGCCGACTCGTCCCAGTCGCTGAGAGCATTGATGGCGGTGACATTCTGGTCGGCATCCAGTCGCTGGCTAGATCGGCGCCCAATACCTCGGCTTCGCCCTCCGCGAGCGTGTTGCCGTCGTAGACTTCCGGATCAACGAGCGTGAGCGACACCTCGGCCATGCCCGTGGGTTTACGCTCGCGCGTACCGGCGAAGATGACGTCTTCCATCTTGATGCCGCGGAGGCTCTTGGCGGACTGCTCGCCGAGAACCCAGTTGATCGCGTCAGAGATGTTCGATTTGCCGCAGCCATTCGGGCCGACAATCGCGGCGATTCCATGGCCGGTGAGCTGCACCTCGGTGCGGTCACAGAAGGACTTGAAGCCGAGAATCTGAACTTTCTTAAGCTTGAGCAAGGAGCAAAACCTCTTCCACGATTAGGCATTTCGGCGGGAATTCGCGATCGGTCTGGATCGTTCGACACGCCACTAGGTCGAATCGTAAGCGGCAGAGAGGGTGGAATCAACGCGTAATCGAGCGCCAGTCGGAAGGATGTTGTGGATAAGGGCGGACGAATCCAATTTATTGGCAACTGAGCGAGTTCGAGGTTGCACATGGGCAACACGATTTCTATAATGCGCATCATCCCCTTTATCTCCCTGGTATGGGGAGGGTTTTCATCCGGAACGCGCAATTTGCGCTAATCTTGAGTTATTGATTTAGAAACTGACGCATCTCTCCGAGGAGTTCTCTTTATGAAGAAGGTCGTACTTGCTTCGCTGCTGGCTGTGGCCGGCGCGGTACCATTCAGCGTCTCTCGCGTACGCCCAGCAGCCGTCATCTGGCGGTATTCAGATGTCGCAAGATGAGTACGCGGCTTACAACAAGGCCAATACAGAGACAACGGCAGCAGGAAAAGCTGCGGCGTTCGAGGCATATCTGAAGGCATATCCGAACTCTGCCGTGAAAGAGGATGTGCTGAATCAGATTCTGTTCGCCGACAGCCAGATCGGTGATCAGGCGGCCACGCTCAGCGCTGCCGATCGGCTGTTGGCCGTCGATCCGAACAACCTTCGCGCGCTTGACCTTCGAGGTGTATTACCGCCGTGCCGATGCCGATAAGTTGACCGATCCGGCAGCCAAGCAGGCAGCGCTGGATAAGGTTGCCAAGTATGCGCAGCAGGGATTGAACGCGACCAAGCCCAAGGACATGTCCGACGCTGATTTTGCGACGCTGAAGGCGAAGACGGATCCGACCTTTGAGAGCGCAATTGCTGATGATGACCTGGCCAAGAAAGACAACGCAGATGCGATCACGATCTTGAAGAAAGAGATCGACGGCGATCAGGCGGACACACCAGAAGCCGAGCCCAGACTCTTGCAGGATGTGTATGTTCTGGCGCAGGCGTACTACACCTCAACGCCTCCCGACTATTTGAATTGCGCCTGGTATGCGACGCGTGCAGCGGCCTTTGCTCCCGCGGCGTATAAGACCAACCATCGAGCCATTGGCGACGTATTGCTACAAGAAGTATCACGGCAGTCGCGGATGGCTATGCGGCGATGCAGACTGCGGTGCAGACCAACCTTGATCCGCCCGCTGGGTTCACTGGTGACGCCGGCGCCGAAGCCCGAGGATCTCGTTGCGAATCTGGTCGCGACGACGCCGGATCTGGCTACGTTGGCGTTGGGCGATAAGGAGACGGCTTTGCAGTATGGGAAGCCGGAGGATGCGCAGAAGGTATTTGATTCGGTGAAGGGTAAGTCAGTTGAGTTCCCGGATGTTACGGTGGTTTCGGCGACGGCCAGCCAGCTGGTTCTGGAGGTTTCGGACGACGCGGTGGCCAGCAAGACGCCTGATTTCACGGTCAATATGAAGGAACCGTTGAAGACGATTCCGCAGCCGGGTGACAAGATTACCGTGGATGGAACGTATGATTCGTACACGGCGTCGCCGCTGATGATCACGATGATCGGATGGTTCGGTTGTGCTGCCGAAGAAGGCTGCGTCCGGCGTCGCCGTCCGGTTCACCACTAGACTCGAGAAAGTGCAGTTACAGCGAAACGGCCTCCTTCGGGAGGCCGTTTTTCTTGTTTTGCTGCGGATTCTGATGACATGTATAGCCCGGTTTCGGGTTGCAAATCGACGTGTTTAGCGCGGTTTCGGGACGCATTTTGCAGACCGATGCCTGAGTTGGTCGAGTCAGTTATTGCGTGGGGGGGTGATGAGGTTGACGAAGAGGCGGTAGGCTCCGGGGACGGCTTCGGGGAGCTGGCGGTAGAGGGCGAAGGCGCAGTAGGTCCAGCGGCCTTTGCCGACGCTGGGCGGTGATGAGGCCGCCGCGCTGGGGGAGCTGGGCGGGGGTTTCGGGGCCGCCGGGGTCGTGGGTCTCGGTGAGGGCGGTGTAGTGGGAGTCCCAGGTCTCGAGGAAGCCGTGGCCGCGTTCTTCGATCCAGTTGTTGAAGTCGGCGGAGGTGATCTGGTTGGGGGTGGTGAGGAGGGGATTGGTTGGGGGCGAGGAGTTGGACGGGGTCGGTTTCGTCGACTACCTTTTCGCCGTGGCCGAGGGAGAGGGGGTAGGGGGCGTCGGCGGAGGTGAAGTCGGAGGTTTGGTACTGGACGAGGACGTTGCCGCCGTTGCGGGCGAAGTCGAGGAGGGCCTGGGTGGGGGCGCCGTGGAGGTCGGGGTGGGCGGTGTAGGTGCGGACGCCGAGGATGACGGTGTCGAAGTTGGCGAGTTTGGCGGGGGTGAGGTCGGCTACGGTGATGAGGGTGGGGGCGAGGCCGATGGAGGCGAGGGCTTCGGGGACGGCGTCGCCGGTGCCGGGGAGGTAGGCGATGCGGTCGTGCTGCGGGAGCTTGAGGTCGACGGGGACGACGCGGGTGGTGGCGGGGGTGTAGTAGTTGGTGAGGATGAGGCCGGGGTAGCCTACGGCGCGGTAGCCTTCGCTGTAGGTGTGGTGGTCGGGGGTTTCGGCGGTGACGTGGAAGAGTTGCCGGGTCGGTGATGGGTGCGGTGGGGTGGAGGAAGAAGTCGATGGAGTGGTTGTCTGCGGGGCTGGGACGGCTTTGGCTTCGATGGACCAGTTGTGCGGGGATTGGACGTTGATGTTGGCGGAGGTGGTGGCGTCGGTGCGGAGGGTTGCGGTGAGTTGGGCGGTGGTTTGGCCGTTGGGGAGGACGGTGGCGGTGGGGGACGCTGGCGATGGAGACGGGCGGGATGATGGTGATGGGTTGCGGGCCGTTGTGGACGATGCGGCCGACGGTGATTTCGGTGCCCTGATAGGTGACCGTGGCCCATGCGGTTAGGGGTGCGGGTGTTTGCGGCAGCGTTGCGCAGGGCTGGGTCGCGGAGTTTGTAGACGGGCTGTTCGATGTTGTCGCGGTAGAAGTAGGGTTCGGTGATGTTTGCGATGTGGTCGGTCGAGAGCATGCCAGATCGAGATTCGAGTCGGATGGGCGTGACGCTGGAGATCTGGGGCAGTTGTCTGCAGTACGTAATGCCTGTGCCCGTTTCCTGAGTCAGGAGCTCAGATTTCAACGCTTCTGTGAAGTGATCGGAAGCGTGCTGAGGTCGTTCGGTGAGATGTGTCTGGATGGCACGCGTGGAGCTTTGCAACGATGTTACGCTGGAGGCGGTGTCGCATCGAGGTTGAGGCCGAGCGCGAGGGCGAGGGCGTCGTTGAGCTGGACGCGCTTGATGCGGAGTTCGTGGAGGACGTTGGCTTTTTCGTGAGGTGGTCAGGTGGTGATCTGTGAAGCCTGGTCGATGAGGGCGTCGGTCGGTGCTTGCAGAGCTTCGGCGAGCGGAGGTGCGATCGGCTCAGGGTGGTCGGGGTTGAAGTGCGTTGGTGGCTTCGGCGATGCTGTGCTCGATGGCGGCGAGTTGGATCGAGGAGGATTGCGATGGGGCGCTTGCGGGGCGAGGGTGGCGATGCCTTCGATGGAGGTGTCGATGCCGGTGAAGAAGTTGGGTTGGATGGTGAGGGCGGGATTTTGGATCGCGCTTTCAGCGCTCGCGTCATTTTCATGGGGCGTACCCAGGGCTTCGCCCTGGGCTGTGATTGGGCGCGCCGTTGGCGCTTGGTCTGGATGGCAGGTCTTTGGGGTCAGAGATGCGGGGCGGGCGGTGGTGGGGGAGTTGCAGAGGACGGAGCCGTAGAGGGTGTAGCCGGAGTTGTAGGGGCCGGCGGCGGGGAGGCGCATGTTCTTGCTGATCTGGGTGCGCTGCAGGCTGAGGCCGATGCGGGCGAACTGGACGTAGCTTAGCTGCGTGTCGGGTTGGCCGCGAGGGTGGGTGGGATGTCAGCAGCGTTGGCTGCGGCGACGGTTAGGAGGGGTCGGTGTCGCCTTCGGGGACGATGACGTCGGCGGTGGGTTTGGTGGTGGTGACTTTGCCGGTGACGTAGTTGGTGAAGCGGGCGGGGACGTACTGGCCGGTGGCGTAGTCGAAGACGCCCTTGCTGTTGACGCTCGGCGAAGGGGACGCGGGCGTAGACCTTGAGGGCCTGCCAGGGGAGGATGCCTTCGCGTGATCATGTCGGGGAAGACGTTGGGGTCGGCGGCGGCTTTGAAGGCTTCCTGGGCGATCTCGCCGGAGACCTGGTGCTGGCCGTGGCCGTCGGTGACGTTGCCGATGAAGATGGCGGTGATGACGAGCGGGCGGTAGAGGCGGATGGCGCGGACGGCGTCGTAGAGGACGCGCTCGTGGCCCCACTTCTGGAAGGACTTCTTCCTTGGTCTTGGAGAAGCCGAAGTCGACTTCGGTGCCGAACATCTGGGAGACGCCGATGTAGCGGTCGTTGGCGAGGAGTTCCTGGGTGCGGATGAGGCCGAGGGCGTCTTCGAAGTCGCCGGTCACGAAGTTCTGGCCGCCTTCGCCGCGGGTGAGGGTGAGGTCGGCGACGCGGGCGCCGAGGCCGCGGGAGTAGAGGGTGAGCATGCCGCCGTCTTCGTCGTCGGGGTGGGCGACGATGAGAGGATGGAGGCGCGGGTGTTGAGCTTGCGGAGGAGCTGCTGCGAGGCCGAGGGCGCCCTGGTCGATGGGGAGCTCGTGGCCGTTGAGGGGGGTGACGCGCTCGCCGCGCGAGGTTGGCGGGGTCGGTGAAGGGCTGCGTGCCGGGAGATGAGGCGGCTTGCTGGGAGAGGGCGGCGAGCGGGAGAGTGAGGCAGAGCGCGAGGGCGAGCGGCGCAGTTAGCTTCATGCGACTAGGGTCTCACACTGGAGAGGTGGGCGGGAGCGGTCGCGCTCGTCGCGCGATACCCACATCTCAGAATCGAGATGTGGGGCACCCGGGGTTGTGGATGTAGGTTCTGCACGGCGGGTGGAAGATGGGTCGGGAGCGGTTGACGGCTCGTACGCGCGATACACCCATCTCAAAATCGAGATGTGGGGCACCCGGGTTGTGGATGGCTGACGGCGGTATGGGTGATTGCGGTGGCGTATCGGGGAGATACGTATCTAGGTCGAGTAGGTGACGGTGCTTTGTGGGATCTGTATCCAATCGTGATGATGACGCGGAGATTTGGCGGTGAGCAGCTACTCGGCGGTAGGAAGTCATTGCGCACTGGCAGGCTACGTCTGGGGATGCGTAGGCGATGAGCGGTCGTGATCGAGCATCATGTTGATGCTCGCCGGTCTATTCGCTATCGCCGTTCCGCCGCTGGTGGGGATTGGGGTGCTGCTGGTTGTCGCGTGGCTGATTATTGTGAGTGGCGGAGTCCATCTGCTGTTCGCGTGGCGGACGCGGACGACGGGCGCGGGCGATGTGGGAGCTGCTGCTGGGCATTCTCTATATTGCGATTGGCGTGGATGTGTTGCTGCATCCGGCGGCGGGCCTGGCGGCCCTGACGCTGGTCGCTCGCGATCTACCTGTTCGTGGAAGGGGTGCTGGAGTTGATCTTGGGATTCCGGCTGCGACCGGGGGCCGGGTCGGGCTGGGTGCTGTTTGATGGGGTTGTGACTTGTGCTGTGCGGTCGTGGCGGTTGCTGAGTCTGGAGAGAGCTGGCCCTCGAGCATGCTGAGCGATGGGTGATTGGAGACGCTGGTGGGAATCAGCATGCTGTGGTTAGGCGGGGTGTCGCGGTAGTGTTTCTGTGCCGGATGGCGAGGTGAGGCGCAGGGCGTGGTGCGCGAGATGTCTGGGAATTGACGGACGGCGGTGCATAGACTGGCGGGATGAGAGATGAGGGGCAGGGCTGGAGCGGTCGCTGACGCTGCGCGGGGCGGTGACGCTGAACCTGCTGGACATGATTGGGGTGGGGCCGTTTTTGACGCTGCCGCTGCTGCTGGCCGCGATGGGTGGGCCGCAGGCGATGGTGGGGTGGGTGCTGGGCGCGGTGCTGGCGGCTTGCGATGGGTTGGTGTGGGCGGAGCTGGGCGCGGCGATGCCGGAGGCGGGTGGGACGTATCACGTATTTGGCGGAGATGTTTCCGGGGCGGTGGGGGCGGTGGTTGAGCTTTCTGTTTGTGTTTCAGCTTTGCTTTTCGGCTCCGCTGAGCGTGGCTAGCGGGTGCATTGGGCTGGCGCAGTATGCGGGGTTTCTTGAGGCCGGGGTTGGTGACGGCAGGGGGCGGTGCATGCGCTGCGTGTGGGGGCGTATAGCTTTGGGGTGTCGGCGGGGCGGGCTACGTGGCTGGCGATTGCGGTGGTGGTGGTTGGCGGTGGTGCTGCTGTATCGGAGGCTGGCGGCGGATGCGGGGGCTGTCGGCGGGGATGCTGGTGGTGGTGCTGGGGACGATTGCGTGGGCGATGGTGACGGGGTTGTTGCATGGGCAGTGGTCGCGGGTGGTGGCGTTTCCGGCGGGGGCGTGGAGGTTGGATCACGGGTTTTTTGTGGGGCTGGGGTCGGCGATGTTGATTGCTACGTACGACTACTGGGGGTACTACAACGTTACGTTTCTGGGGGGCGAGGCGCGCGATCCGGGGCGGACGATTCCGCGGGCGGTGTTGATTTCGATTGGGATGGTGGCGGTGTTGTACCTGGGGTTGAATGCGAGCGTGCTGGCGGTGATGGGGTCGCCGGCGATTATGGCGGCGCAGGAGATGGAGGCTCGGCGGGCGCTGCTGTCGCGAGATGATGCGGGTGGCGTATACGCCGGGGTTGGGCGCGGGCGCGGGGATGTGGCTGGGGCGGCTGGCGGCGGTGCTGGTGATGGTGACGGCGTTTGCGAGCGTGTTCTCGCTGCTGCTGGGGTACTCGCGGATACCGTTTGCGGCGGCGCGGGATGGGAACTTTCCGGCGGTGTTTGGGAGGCTGCATCCGACGCGGGGGTTTCCGTATGTGTCGTTGCTGGCGCTGGCGGGGATGGCTTGCTGTGTTTTGCTTCTTCTCGCTGGCGGATGTGATTGCGGCGCTGGTGGTGTTGCGGATTCTGCTGCAGTTTGGGTTGCAGCATGTGGGGGTGATGGTGCTGCGGGTGCGGCGGCCGGAGATGCGGAGGCCGTTTCGGATGTGGCTGTATCCGCTGCCGCCGCTGCTGGCGCTGGCGGGGTTTGGGTACATTGTGGTGTCGCGGCCGAACTTTCGGCGGGAGTTGCTGTTGGCGGGGTTTGTGGCGGTGGTGGGGACGATGGTGTTTTTGACGCGGCGAATGTTTCGACGGAGTGGCGATTGAACATCCGGCGGGGGAGTGAGAACGTTGTAACTTATAGGGCGGTTTTGAGTCCTATGGATGTGTCGCGGAATGAGCGCGATGCTGGATGTTGAGTGAGGTGGTTGCGATGTTGTTGCTGACTGATCGAGAGAAGGAGATTCCGTCGTCGGAGATTACGCCGAAGGAGACGTTTGAGGCGTTCCAGATGAACCGCAGGCAGGTGATGGCGGGGCTGGGTGCGGTGGGCGCTGGCGGCGGCGCTGCCGCGGGCGGGCGCGCGCTGAGGTGAAGATCGACGGGCTGGTGACGACGCAGTACACGGTGCCGGATCGGGCGACGACTCCTGAGGCGAAGGCGAAGAGCTACAACAATTTTTATGAGTTTGGCGAGGACAAGGGCGACCCGGCGAAGAATGCGTGCAAGCTGAAGACGTATCCGTGGAATGTGAAGGTGGAGGGGCTGGTGGCGAAGCCGCGGACGTTCCAGTTTGGCGAGCTGTTTCATCTGCAGCCGATGGAGCAGCGGGTGTATCGCTTCCGTTGCGTGGAGGCGTGGTCGATGGTGATTCCGTGGGACGGGTTTCCGCTGTCGGAGTTGATCAAGGTGGTGGAGCCGCTGCCGAAGGCGAAGTTTGTGCAGTTCATCTCGGTGGAGAATTCGAAGCAGGAGATTCTGCCGAGCGGGATCGACTGGCCGTACACGGAGGGGCTGCGGATGGATGAGGCGATGAATCCGCTGACGCTGCTGACGTTTGGCAGCTATGGCGAGACGCTGGCGAATCAGCAGGGAGCGCCGGTGCGGGTGATTGTGCCGTGGAAGTATGGGTTCAAGTCGGCGAAGTCGATTGTGAAGATCAAGTTTGTGGAGAAGATGCCGCCGACGACGTGGAATGAGCTGGCGCCGAATGAGTATGGGTTTTATTCGAATGTGAATCCGAATGTGGACCACCCGCGGTGGTCGCAGGCGCATGAGCGGCTGCTGAATAGCGAACAGCATCTTTCCGAAGGTGGTGCCGACGCTGATGTTCAATGGGTATGGCGATCAGGTTGCGTCGATGTATGCGGGGATGGATTTGCGGAAGGACTTTTGAGTTGTCAGTTCTCAGTTGTCAGTTCTCAGTTGCCAACTGCTAGCTTTAGCTTCTAGCACCTGGCGTTGGTGGCGGCGGAAAGTTTTGGGCTACAGCAACTGAGAACTTACAACGGACAACTGAGAACGGACAACTGACAACTCTATGCCGAATCGTCTTATCCCCTACCTGAAGGCCGTGGTGCATGTGCTGTGTTTGTTGCCGCTGGCGTTTCTGCTGCGGATGTACTTCAACGGGACGCTGGCGTTGCAGGCTGATCCGGTGAATTACATTACGCACTTCACGGGCGACTGGGCGCTGTGGATGCTGCTGGGGTCGTTGGCGATTACGCCAGTGCGGCGGCTGTGGTCGGGGCTTAGCTGGACGATTCGGTTTCGGCGGATGATTGGGTTGTATGCATTCTTTTATGCGACGCTGCACCTGCTGACGTATGTGCTGCTGTTCAGCGGCTACGATGTTCCGGCGGCGATTGCGGGGTTGAAGGCGGGACATCTGCTGCAGCCTTGGACGCAGTTGAAGATGATCTGGCCGACGATGCTGGATGATTTGAAGAAACGGAAGTTTATTCAAGTGGGGTTTGCCGCGTGGGTGATTTTGCTGGTGCTGGCCGTTACGTCTCCGCAGCGGGTGTTGCGCGCGATGGGCGGGAAGAACTGGGCGCGGGTGCATCGGTTGGTCTATCTGGCGGGGGCGCTGGCTTGCGTGCACTATTGGTGGCTGGTGAAGACGGGCGTGCGCACGCCTTGGAAGGTTACGGCGGTGTTGACGGTGTTGTTGTTGATGCGGGTGGGGTTTGCGGTGGCGAAGCGGGTGAAGGGGCGGACGGTTGCGGTGGCTTCGGTGCGCTCTTAGCTTCTAGCTTTTAGTTTCTTGCAGAAGCGAGGCCGAGGGAGCGCTTTGCTCGCGAGAGGCAGGTTCCTTGCCCCCGCGGAAGGACAACCGAAAAGCAAGGGCAAACGCTGACCCAAGGGCAAGGCTGACCGATCACGGCTCCATGAGTGACTCGGCGATTTACCACTCGCTTTTAGAGATCAAGAAACAGAAATCAGGCTTGCGAAATTGATCCTTGACACATTTGAGAAATCCACTACCATATGGTTGTGGATAGATTGAATACAACATTTGCGGCTTTGTCTGATCCAACCCGCCGGGCAATGATCGAACGGCTCTCCTACGGGCCCGCCTCTGTGCATGGATTGACGGAACCGTTTGCACTCTCGCAGCAGATGATTTCAAAACATATCGCCTACCTTGTGAGGGCGCGGATTGTGACCAAGACGAAGCGTGGACGAGAGAGTGTGTGCACGCTTAGGCCAGAGGCGATCAAGACGGTCAGTGACTGGGCGATCAGCTATCGCAGATTCTGGGAAGAGAGTTTCGACAAGCTGGAAGCAGTTGTCAATCAAATGAAGAAAGAGGAGGCCAGAGATGGCAGGAGACATGGTCAACGAAGTTGATCGGATGGTCGTTACGAGAGTTTTTGATGCCCCGCGCGAGTTGGTCTGGAAGGCGTGGACAGACCCGAAGTACATCATGCAGTGGTGGGGACCGAAGGGCTTTACTGCGCCCGTCTGCGAGATGGATTTTCGCGTTGGCGGAAAACTTCTCCTGTGCATGAGGACGCCGGATGGGTACGAGGGCTGGAACGCTGTTGAATACTACGAGATTGTTCCGTACGAGAAGATTGTTTCCCTGATGTATTTTTCGGACTCGAAGGGAAACAAGCTTGATCCAGCGGACTTAGGAATAGAAGATCAAGCCATCGAGGGTGCGTACGACGTGACCCTCTTTGAGGATCTCGGAAGCGGCAGGACGAAACTTACTTACATTGGGAATGAACCCATGAAGAGCGCAAAAGATAGCGGGCAATTCGAGGGCTGGAACGAGACACTCGATAAAGTTGCTGTAGTGGTTGCGGGGCTGACGCAGGCGAAATAAGAAGCGGAAGGTTTGATGCGCGAAACTCAATCCTGGAGAGAGATGAAGAGACTACCGTTGATCGCTATCGTCCTGGTGGCATTCGCATTGGCCGCCCATGGCCAGGCCGCGATGGAGAAAGATGCAGCCAAACCTGCCGAGCCGGAGGTGAAGGTCGTGCTCGACTCCTGGAATGAGATTGGTCGCAAGCTGACGGTAATGGCGGAAGATTTTCCCGAGGACAAGTATGACTTCAAGCCGACACCCGCGCAGCGGAGCTTCGCCGAGCAGTTGCTGCACGCGGCGGGTTCCTGCTACTACTTCACGAATACGGTGATGGGGGAGAAGCTTCCGGTGGGAGATCCGCCGCGCGACCAATACAAAAGCAAGGCCGAGGTTGTTGCGTTCGTTAAGAGATCCTTCGCAGATGGCGCAGCCGCGATCCAGGCGCAAGGCGAGAAAGGCATGACGAGGGAGGTTGAGTATTTTCCTGGGCAGAGATCGCGCGTTCTCGACATAGCCTACGGCATCATCGAACATAGCGGTGAACACTACGGCCAGCTCGTTGTGTACTACCGCCTCGAAGGTCTTGTGCCGCCGGAGTCGCGGCCCAAGAAGTAAAGCTCAAGAGACCAGGTATCCCGTCCTTATCGCGCGCCCTTTGCGCGAGTGGGCGACTCTTAAATGTCGATAAGAGGTCCGATGCGCGTTTCCGCCTGCTTTGTGATCGCGCCTTGCTACTCGATTACGCCTTCGAAGAGGTCGGTGGACTGGGTGGCGGGCTGGGGGGTGGGGGCGGCGGCCAGGAGATAGTGCTCGGTGTTGCCGTGTTTGGCAAAGATGAGGGGGCCGGCTCGTTCCATGAGCGGGGCTTGGGTGGTGTGGGCTCGCATGGCTTCGAGGCGGGTGGGGAGGACGGAGGCTACGTCGAGGGTGTGGGTCCAGGGTGCGGGGATGTTGCGGAGACGGCCTTCGACGAAGAAGTCGGTGGTGAGGTAGTAGAGGCGCTGCGGGGTGTGGAGTTCGCCGAGAGTGGGGAAGCGCTTGGGGGAGCCGGCCCAGTGGAAGGCTGCGGTGGCTACGGAGGAGGCGACGGTGTGGTCGGCGTGGGTGTTGATGGCGCCGTCGCCGCCAAAGGTGATGATGACGTGGGGGCGGAGGATGCGGATGCGCTGAACGAGGTCGCCGGCGAGGTTGGAGAAGCTGGCGAACTCGAGTTGGCCGTCCTGGTAGTCGAGGACTTCATGGTTGCGGATGCCGAGGATCTTGCAGGAGGCAGCGAGCTCGGAGCGGCGAAGCTGGCCTAGCTCGGAGGTGGTCTTCGCGGTGCCGCGGTAGGAGCCGGCGCTGCCGTCGGTGATGCAGATGAGGCTGGTTTCGATGCCACGCTGGGCGGCGCTGGCGAGCGCGCCACCGAAGGCAAAGCATTCGTCGTCGGGATGCGCGGTGATGCAGAGAAGCCTGAGTGACACGCGAGAGCCTCCGGAGCATTGGATGCCGTAGAAGATACGACGATGGTTGGTTAGTTGGATTCGGCGGAGGCGGGAAGAGGGAGCTCGTCGAGTAATGGGTCGTCGAGATCGTCGACGAAGAGGTCGCCGGATTCGATGAGGGTATCGAGGGTGGCGTTGGGGTCGGAGGCGGCTACGGGCGCGAAGGTTTTGCGGTGGAGCGGGCAGGGGCCGTGCTCGCGCAGGGCCTTGCGGTGTTCGGGGGTGGCGTAGCCTTTGTGCGAGGCGAGGCCGTACTGCGGGTGGAGGAGGTCGAGCTCGCGCATGAGGGCGTCGCGGTGGACTTTGGCGATGACGGAGGCGGCGGCGATGGAGAGGCGAGAGGGCGTCGCCGTAGAAGAGGCGGGTTTGGGCGCAGGGGTGGTCGATGCGCAGGGCGTCGATGAGCAGGTGGTCGGGTGCGACGGTGAGGCGCTGGACGGCGTGGAGCATGGCGAGGCGGGAGGCCTGGTAGATGTTGACGCGGTCGATGGTTTCGGCGTCGACTTCGGCGATGGCGATAGCGAGGGCGACCTTGCGGATCTTGCGGTCGAGCTTTTCGCGCTGCTCGCGGGTTAACTGTTTTGAGTCTTTTAGGCCCATGCGGGAGAGGGTGGCGAGCTTGACGGGGAGGATGACGGCAGCGGCGACGACGGGGCCGAAGAGGGCGCCGCGGCCGACTTCGTCGACGCCGGCGATGACGCGGAAGCCGTGGTAGCGGAGGGCCTGCTCGGGGGCGTCGGAGCAGATGAGCTGCTTGAGCATCTGCTGCTTGGCAGTGGCTTTGGTGACTCCGGCGACCTTGGGGATATGGAAGAGAGCGGCCATCGTGTGCGCCTGAGGGGCGGAGTTTTAGTGTAGCGGGAGCGGGTGTGGATGAATATATCGGTAATCGGAAAAGATCGCGCGCCGATAGGTAACTGATAGGTATTGGGAGGGAAGGGTTTGTGGGGGTACGTGGACTGAAGTACCGAGGGAGTAAGCCCGTAGTTACTGGCGAAACGCAAACTTTTGTCCTATGCTTGCAGCACTCATATTGAGCACCAAAGTGACCTTGGCTGGAGATGGATGTATGCGAATGAACGGAAGCTGGAGACTGCTGCTGGTGGGTGGTCCGATGTTGATGGCGGTACAGGTGTTAGCGGCGCAGGATGCGGCTGCGGTTCCGGCTGCGACTCCAGCGCCTGCGGCGGCCAGCGTGCAGGCGGTCCCGGCTCCTCAGGCTGCGACGGCGGCAACGCCACAGGTTGCCACACCGGTAAAGCTGGATCCCAAGGCGGAGGCAAAGGCGGAAAAGGCCAAGGCCGAGGAAGAGAAGAAGGAAAAGAAGGAAGAAGAGGCGAAGAAGAAGATCTATACCGGACCGAATACGGTGATCGTGCTGCCACCGACGCCGATGCTGGATGAGGAAGGGCGGCAGCGCCTGGATCCGGATGGCCAGCCGATGTTCAATCCGGCGGTGCGGCAGCAGCGGGACAAGAAGGGGCATCCGCTGTTCGACGATGCCGGCAAGCCGGTGTTCCAGACGGCGACCGAGCTGGGCTATGACGAGCACGGCAAGAAGCTCAAGGTGGTGAAGGAAAAGGCGCCGAAGATGACTCCGGTGGTGATCAGCCGCGGGACGTTTACCGTGGACGGCATGATCGGCAAGGCGGAGCTGAACTACAACATCGCGGACTTGAAGTACATCTACCTGTACGCTCCGGGCGATTGGGACGCTGGTGGTATCGAACGATCCGTTTACCGGGGGCAAAGAAGAGAAGAATGCGTTCAACCAGAAGACGCTGACGGTGACGACGGCGGATCATACGCTGCAGCTTGCGTCTGATGAATTTCTGCTGGGTAAGACTTTAGGTAAGAAGCCGGCGCCTGCTTACGTGATGCTGGACCGCGATTTTCGTGCTGCCGTCACCGTATCCGGTGGTGGGCTATGGCGGGCTGCTGAAGGCGCCGTATGTTTGGCCGGGAAGCCATGAGAATACGGAGTTGAAGGGCGCGTTTGTGAAGCCGCCACCGATTCCGATGAACCTGCAGCCGGTGCTGTTGCTGGCGCCGTGCCCGGCGGGACAGATGCGACGTGCGGCCCCGCCGGTTCTGCCGGGACAGAAGGCGCCAGATGCAGCCGTGCGTTTTGATTCCGAAGGGGACTGCTACGCTGTCAGGGCCTGGGGCGAAGAAGCAGGTAGCGCAGGCTCCGGCGACTGGGCCGGTTCCGACGCCGGCACCCGCCGAGCCCGCACCGAATGCTACTGCGCCTGTGCAGACGGCGACTCCTCAACAGTAGGGCGGAAGGTTTGTGGCAGAGAAGAGGCGACCCGTTGGGGTCGCCTCTTTTGTCGGTGCGGATGTTGGGGTGAAGCTTAGGCGGTGCGCTCGACCTCGCGCAGACGGGCGGCCTTGCCGCGCAGACCACGGAGGTAGAAGAGCTTGGAGCGGCGAACCTGGTAGGAGCGGATCTTCTCGACCTTGTCGACGACCTTGGAGTTGTAGGGGAAGATGCGCTCGACGCCCTGGCCGAAGCTCATCTTGCGAACGGTGAAGGAGCCCTGGGGGCCCTTCTTGCAGGCGATGACCATGCCCTCGAAGGCCTGGAGGCGCTCTTTGTCGCCTTCTTTGATCTTCACCTGCACGCGGACGGTGTCGCCGGGGGCGAAGTCAGGGAGATCGGTACGCTGGAGCTTGTCGGCCAGCTTCTGCATGATGGGATGGATAGACATGATGGATTCCTTACGTAAAGTCGCAGGTGCTGCGCGCACGGCGGGGAGCCTCAGGGGCGACGCACGCACGAAAAGTCACAGGATTCAGTTTACATGAGATGTTGCGTTTTTGCAGCATCTTTCCACAAGTCCTGCGCGGACGGCGAATCGCTTCGCGGGGCGAGCGTTGGCGCTGCGGTGGCATTTTCGAAACTCTTTGTTGGGTCGGGCGTCTGTTAACAGTATGAAGCAGCTGTTTGCAGTTGCGCTGGTGGCGGCGGTGGTGGCTGCTCCGGCGTGGGCGCAGCATGGTGGCGGAGAACATGGCGGCGGCGGTGGGGGATTCCATGGGGGCGGGTTTGCGAGTCGCGGTGGATTTGCCGCGCCGGGTGGATTTTCGCGACCGATGAGCGCGGGTGTTCGCGTGTATGCCCCACGGTACGGAACGGGTGGCGGGGTGGGGGTGGCGAGTACGCGGCCGTCGTTTTATCACGGCGGTTGGCAGTGGCAGCGTGGGCATCGGGTGCCGTACGGGTATGGGTATGGCGTTGGGGTGGGATATGTGGGGTATGGCTGGCCGGGTTATGGATGGGTGGATACGAACGATCCGGGTTATGACTCGGGGTATGACTCCGGATACGACACTGGGTATGACTCTGGGTACGACTCCGGTTACGACCCGGGGAATGGCGACAACGGGCCGTACGATGTTGGGCCGTATCCGGAAGGGCCGGGTGTAGGGCCGGAAGGGTATCCGGACGGGTATGAAGTGCAGGCGCCCGGTGGGGAGGAGCCGCCGGTGCCGTATGCGGCGGAGCGTGCTCGGACTTCGGCAGGTACGCAGCCTGCGCCGGTGGCACAGCCTTCGTTGTTTGACAATGAGGTGGTAACGCTGATCTTCAAGGATGGGCGCGCGCCGGAGAAGATTACCAACTACGCGCTGACGCGGACTACGCTGTATGTGACGGATGGGCGGCCGCAGGAGATTCCGGTGGCGGCGCTGGATCTGGCGGCTACCGAGAAGGTGAATCGTGCAGCTGGCGTGCGGTTTCAGCTGCCGGTGCTTCAGTAAGGGCGGAGATTTCTCGGGATAATTTTTGCTGGCCGGCTACTTCGTGTCCACGGTTGCGGGGATGGTCTTGAGGTGTGCTGCGGACGCTGGGGTGCAGTCGGTCTCGCTGGAGGGGTGAGGGTTGGGCGACTTGAGGTCCCGGGCCGTGAAGTTGTAGGAGCGCAGCTTGGCGCAGGGCTGGTTGGTCTGCGCGAGCAGGGCCTGGCGCGATTTCAGTTTGGCGAATTCCTGGGGCGACATTTTGCCGCCGAGAGGCTCGGTGTTGCGGCCGGCAATACCAGCGTGTTGCTGCTGTTGGATGCGTCGAAGTGAAAGGAGCCGGGCTTGGCGGACTTGAGAAAGGTGGTGGACGGCGCGGTGGGCGCGTTGAGCGTCAACGGCTGGGGATCGATGGTGGCCGTGAGCGGCAGAGCGCTGGGCCGGGATTGAGCGGCGGCGGGGAAGATGCTGGCTGCGGCGAGGAGGCTGGCGGCGAGAAGACGAAGCATTGGCATGACGTGTCCCTCTGGATGCCAGATTAGACTGGCGGGCCGGTGGGTTGGTTAGGGTGCATGCGGGATTTTTTGCTATTCCGTAGGTGGGGGATAGCCGAGGGTGGCGAGGTACTCGCGGTCGTCGTCGGTGAGGTCGGCGGTGAGGAGGAGGTCGGGGCGGTTGGCGAGGGTCTTGGCTAGCGCGGCCTGGCGGCGCCAGCGGCGGATGGCGAGGTGGTCGCCGTTGCCGAGGACTTCGGGGACGGGGAGGCCGAGGAAGTCGGCGGGACGGGTGTAGTGGGGGTAGTCGAGGATGCCGGCGGAGGAGTTGGTGGAGCGGGGAGGGGTGGGGCGTGAGGGTTCGGTGGAAACCCAGGTCTCAGAATCGAGACCTGGGGCACCCGGATTGTGGGCTGCATTGAGACCTGGGGTAACCGGAGATTGGGCTGGCGGGTCGGGGTCGCCTTCGCCGAAGCTTTCGTAGCGGCTGGAGTCGGCGTGGCCGAGGACGCCGGGGAGGAGGCGGACGGTGGCGTCGAGGACGATGGCGGCGGCTAGCTCGCCGCCGGAGAGGACGTAGTCGCCGATGGAGAGCTCTTCGTCGCAGAAGAGTTGCGAGACGCGCTCGTCGACGCCTTCGTAGCGGCCGCAGAGGAGGACGACGCGGTCGAGCGTGGCGAGGCGGCGGGCGGTGGCCTGGGTGAAGCGCTTGCCCTGCGCGGAGAGCAGGATGACGGTTTCGTTTGGTGGATCAGTGGTTTGCGCGGGATGACTTCGAGGGGAGGTTGAGGGATTCGAGGGCTTCGAAGATGGGTTGGGGCTTGAGGACCATGCCTTCGCCGCCGCCGAAGGGACGGTCGTCTACGGTGCGGTGGCGGTCGTGGGTGAAGGCGCGGAGGTCGTGGATGTGGGCGCTGGCGAGGCCGGTGCGGAGGGCTCGGGAGACGACGCCGTGGCCGAGGATGCCCTGGGCGTCGGTGTCCTGGGTGGGGATGGCGCCGAAGAACTCGGGGAAGATGGTGAGGATGTCGAAGCGCATAAAAGCAGGGATTAGGGATACAGGGATTAGAAAGTTGCAGATGCCGCTACTGGTGAGTGTACGACTTGAATTAGTGCCGTGCGTCCTCGCCGGGTGCTTCGGTCGGAGTAAGGAGGCCTTCGGGGAGGTGCATGGTGATGCGGCGGGCGGCGATGTCGATGGTGTCGATCCAGGCGCAGGACGAGGGGGACGAGGATGGGGTCGGAGCCGGGAGGGTGGTTGGTTAGCTCGACGGAGAGCAGGGGTGCGGCGTCTTCGAGGCGGGTGCGGCCGTCGGGGGCGGTGGCGAATTCTACGTCGACGACGGTGCCGGCGGGGGTGTTGGGAGAGGCGGCGTCGTAGAGGGTGCAGCCGAGCAGGTCGCCGACGAAGAAGGTGCCGGGCTCGAGGGGCGGGAGCTCGGTGGAGGGGATGAAGAGCTGCTGGCCGGCGAGGGCTTCGGCGGCGGAGATGCTGTCGCAGCCGGAGAGCTTGAGGACGACGCGGCCGGCGTTCTTGCCGGTGGGAAAGAAGTGCTCTTCGATGTGCAGAGGGAGGGTGTTAGGCGACGGTGCGGTTGCGTTGGCGGGCGCGAGGAAGACTTCGCGATTGGGGGCGAAGAGGTTGGGGAGGTCGCTGAGGGGGTCGGCGAGGAGTTCGCCGCGGCGCCCTTGCGGGCGCAGCAGGCGAGCGATGGGAAACCAGTCTGAGGTGGAGATGCCGTTCAACGCTGTGGGCCTCGGGGAGAGCGCGGGAAGACTCTGGAAGAGCTTAAGCAGGGTCTGGTGAGCGCAGGAAGCGAGGCATGGTGCGAAGGAGCGTTAGTCGCGCTCAGGGTAGTCGTGGGAATCGTCGTGGCGGTCGGTTCGACCGGCCTCGACGATATCGAGCGAGAAGCGGCGTTGCAATTTCATGCTGGCTGCGCCAAGGATGGTACGCAGGGAGCGCGCGGTGCGACCCTGCTTCCCGATGACCTTACCGATGTCGCCGGGAGCGACGTGGAGGCGAAGAACGGTTGCCTCCTGATCAGTAAGGACTTCCACCCGAACCGCGTCGGCATCATCGACCAGGGCCCGGGTAATCTCCGTCATTAGGGTTTGCATTTCCGAGACAGCGAAGTTGCTGTCCGGGACTGCGTTGGGATCAGACACACATACACCTCAAGAGAGTAGTTACGCCTGCACTACAGTGTGCGAGCCGCTTCTCTTGGATGGAAGGGGTCTCGTCAGTTACCGCTTTGAGGTGTTGCGCAGATCAGGGCAGAAAATCTGATCCATTCAGATTCAGAGGTCTACGATTAACGTCAAAACGGCGGTGTTGGCTGGTGTGAGTTTACTGCAACACTGGCAGTGCGTAGGCGGTACTCTTTAGATTCTCGAAAAACCACGGAAGTTACTGTAAGATGGTTACTTATGCCGCAGTGGTTGCTTCCGGCTCGGAGGCGGAAACTGCGGTGGGCTGATGCTTGGCGAGGAGCTTGCCGACGGTCTCGGAGAGCTGTGCGCCTTTGCCGGTCCAGTAGTCGATGCGGTCGCGCTTGAAGTCGACGGTGGCGGGCTCGGTGCGGGGGTTGTAGGTGCCGACCACTTCGACCGAACGGCCATTGCGGGCGCGATCCTTTTCGATGACAACGACGCGATAGTGGGGCTGCTTACGGGCGCCAACGCGCGCCAAACGAATCATCAACACAGGGTAGATCCTCTCAGAAAACTCGAATGTATTCAGGATGGCCGTCAACGGAGCTGGACGTATCCAGGGATACGTAGCCAGGGGTCATGATCGGCACGACCGACGGACGCGAAAGTCCGAACACCTAAGTATCGCGGATTTCAGGAGGTTTAGCAATGGCTGAAATGGAATTTTCGGCACGATTTCGGTGCAAAATCCCGGGAGGGCCGGGCGAGGCGGATGGGGAAGGGGGCTGCACAGGAAGATTCCTGGGGGATTCCCAGAGGAATGCCTGCCCAAAGGTAGCTAGTCGTGCAGTAGAATTCTTTGGTAACACTACCATTGAACGATTTTGTCGTGACGAACGATTTGTAGTAACTCCCGGAAGGAGGGTCGGTGGCGACCCTGAACCGATCCTACGAAGCGATTCCAGTACGTGCCGCGGTGCGTTTTCCGCTGCGTCTGGAGATCGTACTTCGCACAGCGGATGCGGGAATACCCGGGGGTCACGGAAGATGTGTCGGCCAACGGGCTTTTATTTACTGCAGACGAGCTTGCCGCCGGTCGGAGCCGAAGTCCGGTTTGAACTGACGATGCCGGCAGCGATCATGGGCGGAGCGAACGACGTTCTGCTGCATTGCTTGGGACGGATCGTTCGACATCAGCGGCTCGCAGACAAACTGATGGCAGCCGCGGTCATCGATGAATACTCTTTTAGGGGCTGAGTCGTTATGAGTGATGAGTTGGCGAATGGCGAGGCAATGCATCACCAGGACGACCTGGCGGACGAGGTAGACGAGCTCGAGCCCGGCGACCAGGACGCTGCGGGTGGTATACGGGTGATCCTTGCGGATTCCCAGGCGATCTATCGCGTGGGCATGCGGAAGGTGTTCGCGCTGGAAGACGATATTCGCGTGGTGGCGCAGGCAGAGACGCTGGAGAATCTTTACGCGGCGCTGCAGCACTTTCCGACAGATGTTGTGTTGCTTGAAGGCCACCTGATTGCGGGAACGGTGGATGCGATTCCGGAGTTCATGCGGCGGGCGCCGCATGCGAAGTTGATTGTGCAGATCTCGTCGACGCGACGAGGGCAACACGGTGGAGTTGTTTCGGCGCGGGGTGCGCGGGGTGGTGCCGCGGTCGATCTCGCCGGAGTTGCTGGTGAGGTGCGTGCGCAAGATTGCGGCGGGCGAGACGTGGATCGATAACCAGTCGATCAGCTGGGTGATTGATGCGTATCGCGAGCAGGCGTCGATGCTGACCAATCCACGGTCGCAGCCGCGGCTGTCGGATAAAGAGCTGGCGATCATTGCGTGTATTACGCGGGGCATGCGGAACAAGGAGATTGCCTACCAGATTGGAACGACGGAGCAGGTGGTGAAGAACTATCTGCGCAAGATCTACGACAAGCTGGGAGTGGCGGATCGGCTGGAGCTGGCGCTGTATTGCCTGCACCACAAGATTCTGCAGACGCATCCGAACACGCCGGAGACGCCGTTTGTGGATCCGGGGATTCCGCTGCGGGCGAAGCTGTAAAACACTGAGCTAAGGTTGAAACGTTGACGAGGGGCTGCTAGAGGATGACAGTGCTGCAGCCGTTTCGTTCGTTGAGCTCGGCGCAACGGCGCGCGTATACGGCGTGTTTTCTGGGGTGGACGCTGGATGCGTTCGACTTTTTTCTTCTGACATTTTGTCTGGACGCGATTGCTGCGACGTTTCATGTGAGCCTGGTGACGGCGGCGAAGAGCATCTTCTGGACGCTGTTGATGCGGCCGGTGGGGGCGCTGGTGTTTGGCGCGCTGGCGGAGAAGTTTGGGCGCCGGCCGACGCTGATGATGAACGTGGTGAGCTATTCGGTGTTTGTGATGGCGTCTGCGTTTGCGCCGACGTTGGGGTGGTTCCTGGCGATGCGCGCGCTGTTTGGCGTTGCCATGGGCGGGGAGTGGGGCGTGGGCGCGGCGCTGGCGCTGGAGAGTCTGCCGGCGGAGGGACGCGGATTCTTTTCCGGGCTGCTGCAGGAGGGGTATGTGGTGGGCAGCATGCTGGCGGCGCTGCTGTACCTGCTGTTTCCGTACTCTGCATGGGGCTGGGATCGTTTAGTGCGTGGCGGATGTTGTTCGTGATTGGGGCGGTGCCGTCGTTGCTGCTGCTGCTGGTGTTGCGGAAGGTGGATGAGTCGCCGGCGTGGCTGGCGCGGCATAGGGTAGCGGGGATCAGGATTGCGCGGAGCTGGCGGTCGAGGATGGTGGAGGTGTTGAAGTATCTGCCGAGCCTGCTCGCGCTGACGATGTTGATGACGGCGTTTATGGCGTTCAGCCATGGCACGCAGGATCTGTATCCGACGTTTCTGAAGCATGATCATGGGATTCGCGGGGTGGCGCTGTCGGCGATTGCGATTGTGGGGAATGTGGGTGCGGTGTTTGGGCGGGATATGGTTTGGCAGCTACTCGGAGCGGGTGGGGAGACGGCGAGCGATTATCACGGCGGCGGTGCTGTCGATCCCGATGATTCCGCTGTGGGCGTGGAGCCATACGGCGGTGATGCTGGCGGTGGGCGGGTTCCTGATGCAGTTTATGGTGCAGGGAGCGTGGGGCGTGATCCCGGTGCACTTGAACGAGATGTCGCCGCCGGCGGTGCGGGCGATTTTTCCGGGGCTGGCGTACCAGTTGGGGAACGTGCTGTCGTCGCGCAACAGCGTGCTGCAGGCAGCGGCGGCGGCGAAGTATTTTGGCGGGAGATTCGCGCCGGTGCTGGCGATTACGGTGGTGATTGTGGCCGTGATTGTGGTGGTGGTGACGGCGCTGGGCAGAGAGGCGAAGGGTGCGGACTTGTCGACGTGTTGCGGGGAGTGAGTAGGGTCAGGGATGTTGGTTGGAGGTTGGGATGTCTGCACCGGTGGTTGATTGGGGAAAAGACGCGGAAGTTGGTGGCGGCGCGGCCTTACTTGATTGAGCAGGACTGGGCGGCGTATACGCCGGAGCAGCACGCGATCTGGACGGAGCTGGTGACGCGTCGCATGCCGCAGCTGCGGGAGCATGCGTGCAGCGCGTATCTGGAGGGGTTTGAGCAGATTGGGTTGCAGGAGGACCAGCTGCCGCAGCTGAAGAAGGTGAGTGCGCGGCTGCAGCCGCGGACGGGTTGGAACTCGACGGCGGTGAGCGGGTTTCTGCCGGCGGATGCGTTCTTCGAGATGCTGGCGGCGCGGAAGTTTCCAACGACGACCTGGATTCGCAGCCGCGACGCGATGGAGTACACGCCGGAGCCGGATATCTTTCACGATGTGTTTGGGCATGTGCCGATGCATGCGCATCCGGTGTTTGCGGACTTCCTGGAGCAGTATGGGAAGGTGTGCGCGGGGCTGAAGAGCGCTGAGGCGCTGGAGCGGATGGGGCGGCTGTTCTGGTTCACGGTGGAGTTTGGCGTGATCCACGAGGCGGGCAAGATCAAGGTGTATGGGAGCGGGTTGATCTCGTCGCACGGCGAGTGCACGCATGTGGTGGAGCGCGGTGCGGGGCTGGAGATTCGGGAGTTTGATCTGGATCAGGTGCTGGACACGGTGGTGGATGTGAGCAAGATGCAGCCGGTGCTGTATGCGATTGAGAGCTTCGAGCAGATTTATGAGGCGGCGAAAGAGGCGGAGTCGCGGGTGGGGTGAGGGGCGTTGACGCAAAGGACGCGAAGTTAGCCAAGTTTCGCCACGGCAGGCTTACGAGTTGCTGTTGTTGGCGATAATCGATAAGATCGATACATGAGTGTTATGCGCAATGCAGCCTGTTGTACCTGTCCTGGCCCTTGGGGCTCGGACGCTGCTGCTTGTTGAACGCTAACTAAGCTGAAGCTGAGAGTTACCCCAAGTGCCCACGAATCTGATTCGTGGGCCTTTGTGTTTTGACAGGAGATGGCGATGAGTGATGCGGCGAAGGCGGGTGGCGTGGCGAAAGAGACGAAGGCGCAGCGGTCGGAGCGGCTGAAGCTGGAGAAGAATCCGTGGGCGGCGTGGGACGAGGTGCGGACGTTTGCGCGCGAGGGCCGCGGGAGCGTGCTGCCGGAGTGGGCGGAGTTCTACTTCAAGTGGTGGGGCGTGTATACGCAGGGCGATGGTGCGGGTGTGACCGGCGGCGTGGGTGGCGTGGGTAAGGCGACCGAATATTTCATGATGCGCATCGGTTTGCCGAATGGGCTGCTGACAGCGGAGCAGTTGCACACGATTGCGGACATCACGGAGAAGTATGCGCGCGGGGTTGCGGACATTACGACGCGGCAGAATATTCAGCTGCACTGGCTGACGATCGAGGCGCTGCCGGAGGTGGTGGATGCGCTGACGGCGGTTGGGCTGAGTCCGAAGGGGGCTTGCGGCGATGTGGTGCGGAATGTGACGGGGTGCCCGCTGGCAGGGCTGGATGGGCATGAGGTGCTGGATGCGTCGCCGCTGGCGGTGGAGGTGGCGCATCTGCTGACGGCGAATCCGGAGTTTTATAACCTGCCGCGAAAGTTCAAGATCAGCGTGACGGGATGCCCGATCTGGTGCAGCTATCCGGAGATCAATGATGTGGGACTGACCGGGCTGAAGCGCGTGAAGGATGGCGTAGAAGAGGTTGGATATAGTTTGCGCGTGGGGGGCGGGCTTTCGGCTGAGCCGCATCTGGCGGTGCGATTGAATGCGTTTGTGCCGCAGGATAAGGCGCTGGCTGCGGTGAAGGCGGTGTGCGAGATCTTTCGCGAGCAGGAGGTGTTGCGCGAGAGCCGGACGCATGCGCGGTTGAAATATCTGTTCATGAGGCATGGCTGGACGGCGGAGACGATGCTTGCCGCGATTGAGGAGAAGATTGGGTTCCAAGTTCGATCCTTGCGACGAGGGGCCGATTGCGGAGGATGTGTATCGCGATCACGTGGGCGTGCACAAGCAGCGGCAGGAGGGGCTGAGCTATGTCGGCGTGACGGTGCTGAATGGGCGATTGAATCCGGCACAGCTGCATGCGCTGGCGGCGCTGAGCGAAGAGTATGGCGATGGGCATCTGCGCGCGACGATTGGGCAGAATATTGTGCTGGTGAATATTCCGAATGCGAAGACGCAGGAGGTTGTCGAGAAGATTAGCGCGCTGGGGTTGGAGGTGCAGCCGAATGTGTTTTATCGCGGCGCGGTGGCTTGCACGGGGACGGAGTTCTGCAAGCTCGCGATTGCGGAGACCAAGGGATTTGCGAAGTGGCTGGTGGGGGAGATGGAGGAGCGGCTGCCGGAGTTCGATCAGCAGCTGCGACTGCACGTGACGGGCTGCACGAACAGCTGCGGACAGAGCTGGATTGCGGACATTGGGCTCGAGGGTAAGAAGCTGAAGAAGGATGGGAAGATGGTCGATGCGTTTTATTTTTGCGTCGGCGGAGCGGTGGGAGAGTATGCGGGGATTGCGCGGCAGATTGGGTATCGTGCGGCGGCGGAGGATTGTCCGGAGGCGATTGAGCGGCTGCTGCGTGGGTATTTGAACGGGCGCGGCGTAGGCGAGAATCTGCGGGCGTATTTCCGGCGGACGAGTGATGAGGATCTGCGCACGCTGTTGGCGGGTGGGGTGGTTGAGGCGGTGGAGAGGGATCCGGCGCCGGGGCGTGTGCCGGCGAATGTTGGGTAGGAGAGTTGTCAGTTGTCAGTTCTCAGTTGTCAGTTTGAGGTGATGCTTTGAGTTTGTTCCCGATCTTTTTGAAGCTGGCGGCTCGGCCCTGCGTGGTGGTGGGGGCGGGGAATATTGCTGAGTCGAAGATTGAGAGCTTGCTGACGGCGGAGGCGAGCGTCACCGTGATTGCTCCGGAGGCTTTGCCGCGGGTGCGGGCGTGGGCGGAGTGCGGGGGAGTTGCGGTGGGAGCAGCGGGAGTATCGCGCGGGGGATTTGGCGGGGGCGTTTCTGGTGGTCGCGGCGACGGCTACGAATGCGGTGAATCGGGCGGTGTTTGCGGAGGCTAGTGCGGCGGGGATTCTTTGCAATGCGGTGGATGATCCTCCGTTCTGCGATTTCTATTTTCCGTCAGTGTGGTGCGGAGAGGTGAGTTGCAGATTGCGATTTCGACGGCGGGCGAGAGTCCGGCGCTGGCGCAGCGGTTGCGTAAGGAGATCAATGCGGCGCTGCCGCTGGATACAGGCGAGTGGCTTGATGGAGTTGGGCCGGCTGCGGCGCGAGGTGACGGCCGTGGAGCCGGTGGGCGAGGAGCGGAAGCTGCTGCTGCATGAGTTGGCGTCGCGCGAGGTGTGCGGGTTTGATGGATGTCCGTCGAGGATGCGGGCGCGGCAGCATGCGCGGGAGCTTGGATTTTCCCCTGAGATCCTGCGAAGCCACGTCGCAATGCGAGATGTGGGCACCCGGTGAGTCGGAGGTTGAGACGAAATGACGGTTGCGGAGAAGGGTGTGGTGTATCTGGTGGGCGCGGGGCCGGGGGATCCGGAGTTGCTGACGGTGCGGGCGCTGCGGCTGCTGGAGTCGGCGGATGTGGTGTTGCATGATGATCTGGTGCCGGCGGAGGTGTTGGCGCTGGTGCATCGGCATGCGCTGGTGACGAGCGTGGGCAAGCGTTGCGGGCGGCCGCGGATTACGCAGGCGGGGATTCATGCGCTGATGATCGAGTCGGCGCGCGCTGGGCAGAGTGTGGTGCGGCTGAAGAGTGGCGACCCGCTGGTGTTTGGGCGAGCGGGCGAGGAGATTGCGGCGCTGCGTGCGGCGGGTGTGCGGTTCGAGGTGGTGCCGGGCGTGACGGCGGCGTTTGCTGCGGGAGCGGCGCTGGGGCTGCCGCTGACGGATCGGAAGAGTGCGTCGAAGCTGATCTTCTGCTACGGGGCATCATGCGGATGGGAAGGATGCTGCGCCGATGTGGAGTGGGGCGCTGCCGGAGGATGCGACGCTGGTGGTGTATATGCCGGGGCGGGATCTTGGGCGGATTGCGCGGGAGCTGCGCGCGGCGGGGGTTGGCGGAGGATGTGGCGTGCTGCGCGATCTCGCATGCGGCGACGGCGCGGCAGAGCTGGGTGGCGGCGACGAGTGGATGGGTTGGAGGGGATGGAGTGTGGGCCGGCGCCGGTGTTGTTGCTGGTGGGCCGGGCGATGGCTTCGTTGTTGGCGGGGGAGGATGATGGGGTGGTGCGTGAGGTGGTGGAGGAGGCTTCTGAGGGCTGGGCTTGCAGGAGTAGCGCGGTTGAAGATGGGCGGGAGCGGTCGCGCTAGACGCGCGATGACCCACATCTCAGAATCGAGCTGTGGGGCACCTTGGTTCGTGCGATGCCCAGATCTCAGAAGCGAGATATGGGGCACCCGGCTCCGGTGGCGAAGCTAGGGTTTGGGGGCGGATTCGTTGAGGAGTTGCGACGAGGTAGTTTTGCCAGATGGCGGCCTGGGTGTGGGTGCCGTGGCCGCGGGTTTTGTCGGAGATGGGGATGAGGACGAACTTGGCGTTCGGCATCTGGTGGACCATCTTTTCGGCGATGCCTAGTTCGGGTGGGTTGATGAAGTCGTCGGCGGAGTTGATCCACATGACGGGGACCTTGATGCGGTCGAGGTGCTGGCTGGGATCGTAGTTGCGGCTGGCGTCGACGTAGTAGATGAAGTTGTTGGCGTCGGTGTGCTCGTCGAGGCGGGCGAGGACTTTGTCGACGTAGCTCTCGGCTTGTTGCGCGCGTGGGAAAGTTGGTCTGCATCACCAGCGGCGCGGAGCCCATGATGAGGATCATCTCGTTGGCGGTGCGGAGGCCCAGTTCGGGTTCGGTGGTGTAGTTGCCGTTGTTCCAGGCGGGATCGCGCTCGATGTTTTCGATGGCCATGTAGCGCATCATGCGGTTGCGGCCGGCGATCTGGACGGGCAGGCAGGCGAGGGGCATGAGGGCGTCGGCGAAACCGGGATAGGTTTCACCCCAGACGAAGCTCTGCATGCAGCCCATGGAGGTGCCGAGGATGAGACGGAGGTGATCGACGTGGAGGCCGTCGAGGAGCATCTGGTGCTGCGAGCGGACCATGTCGTCGTAGTCGTAGTGGGGGAACTTCATGCGCAGGCCGTCGGAGGGTTTGGAGGATTCGCCCTGGCCGATGTCGTCGGGAAAGATGAGGAAGTATTTGGTGGATGTCGAGCGGCTGGCCGGGGCCGAAGAGGACGTCGGAGAAGGCGGGATTGAAGAGCGTGTGGGCGTTGCCGCCGGTGCCGTGGAGCAGAAGGACGGCGTTGTCGACGTGGCCGGCCGCGTCGCGATGCGGGGTGCCGAGGGTGAGGTAGTGGAGCTTGAGTTCGGGGAGGGTTTCGCCGGTGCCGAAGTGGAAGTCGCGGGCGATGTAGTCGCCGGGCGTGCCGGTGTACATCGACCTGGGCGCGGGCGGCGGTGTCGTTGAAGGCGCGGACATGGTTTGGGCGGTTGCGGCGGTGGCGGCGAGGAGAGTGGCGGCGAGTAGCGGTTTGAGCATGGCAGGCTCCGGTGAGACGATGCGGATGATTTTAGCTGACGTGGATTTCGGTGGCAGGTTGAGGCTCGGGAATTTGAGGCTCGGGGGTGCGGGAGGGGACGAGGCGCTGGCGCAGACGGAGGAAGGGAAATTCGATGAGTTTGGTTGCGATGATGCCTAGCGGGATGGCGAGGAGGTAGGGCAGCAGCGTGGAGGTGGTCGCGGCGAGCGAGTGGGGAACGTGGTCGATGGCCCAGTTGACGGGGCGCTCGACGCTGACATGCCAGAGGTAGATGCCGTAGGAGTAGATGCCGATGCGGGCGACGAGGCGGTACGCGCCGCTGTGCGTGGGCTTGCGGCGGTAGAGAAGGAGAAGGAGTGCGGCGGCTGCGTAGTCGACAAAGGTGATGAGGAAGGGCGAGGTGAGGGAGTCGGGTTCGGGGTAGGCGTCGCGGTCGACGTACAGACGCCAGAGGCCGATGGCGACGATGGTGAGGAGGAGAAGACGTTGCTGTTGGAGCTTCTGAAACCACTCGGGCCAGAAGGTGTGAACGGCGGCGAGGGCTACTCCGAGGAGCAGGCCGTCGAGGCGGGTGTGGGTGTAGAAGTAGACGGGTTGGTGGTGCGCGGAGAGGATGGCGCGCAGGGCTTCGACGGTGAGCGAGAGGGCGATGCAGGTGGTGAGGAGAGTGGCGGGACGCCAGTGGCGCGCGGTCCAGAGGGCGAGCAGCGCGGCGAGTGAGAGATAGAACTGCTCTTCGACAGCGAGACTCCAGGTGTGGGCGAGGCTGGAGGGAATGTAGTTCTGGATGTTGAAGAGATTCTGCCAGAAGAAGCTGCTGAGCGGGCGGACGTGGAAGAGCGTGGCGACGAGGAGAAAGGCGTAGTAGCCGGGCCAAATTTTGAAGGCGCGGCGTTTGAGGAAGCGGGGCGAATCGACGCTGCCGGTGCGCTGCCACTCCTTCATGAGCAGGCCTCCTACGAGGAAACCGCTGAGGACGAAGAAGACGTCCACGCCGGTCCAGCCGAAGCCTTGGATGCGGTTGAGGACGGGCGAAGTGATGAGGAGATTGTGAGGGCGGTAATGGAAGATCAAGACCATCAGGATGGCGATGCCGCGAATGAAATCGAGTTCGATTTCACGGCGGGTGGTTCCTGGTGGTGGGGCCATAGCGAGAGGATAGCATTCGCGCTGCGGCGGAAAAGCGCAACAAGAAGGGCGCGAAGGGAGTGCCTTCGCGCCCGCTGTTTGGTTGTGTGGGGCTAGTTGGTCTTTGCTTCCTTGGTGTCGGTTGCAGGCGGGGCGGGATGCTTGGCGAGCGGAGTGGTGATCTCGTCAAGGTAGTCCTTGGTGCCGTCGACTCGGACCATGGCGGGGTAGCGCTCGCCGTCGTGGTAGTCGATGCTGACGGGGGTGATGTACTGCTCGGACTGCACGAGGAAGTGGATGGGCTCCTTGCTGGTTTTGGCAGCGACGAGGGCCTGGTGCATTGCGTCGGAGGAGAAGACGAGGCCGTTGACGGCGATGATCTTCTGGCCGGGAGCTAGCTTGGCTTTGTCGGCTACACCGCCCCAGCGAACGTCGTAGATGGTGCCGTCGGCGCCGAGCTGCAGGCCGAGCGAGTACCAGACGAAGGGACCGGGGCCGCCGCCGCGACGGCTGCCGCTGTGCATGAGAGCGGTGAGGCTGTCGGAGGGGTGATCCTCGTAGACGATCTTATAGCCGCCGCGGGTGATGCCGTCGAAGTCAGCGTGGGGGTTGATGAGGTCGATGCGGTCGTGGATGAAGCTGGCCCAGTCGTACTTGACGACGTCGTTGAGATCGGCGACGAGCTCATCGCGGTTGTACGTGACGATGAGCGGGCCGGTATTGCCGCCCTTGCCGAGGAAGATATGGAGGAAGTCGGTGAGGGACTTCCTATCGTTGGTGAGCTCGCGGATCTTGGTGTCGGCGTCGAGCCAGAAGAGCTCGCCTTCCTGGTAGTAATCCTGGCCGCGGCGCCAGTTGGACCAGGCAGGGCCGTCGGAGCGGAGGATGCTGGCCGCGATGGCGGTGTCTTCGGTGGGGCGCCAGATGCGGCCGGACCTGTAGTCGAGCGATGCGGCGGAGAGGGCGAGCATGTCGCGGTAGGCGGCCTGCGATTTGAGGCCGGAGCGCGCGGCGAGGACGTTGCCGAGGTACTGCGTCATGCCCTCATAGACCCAGAGGAGCGAGCCCTGCTGCATGGTGGCGAAGTCGGTCTGGTAGAGGTTGTAGGGGCGGCGGTATTTGCCGTTCCAGGAGTGAGTGAACTCGTGGGAGAGAAGGTCGGCGTCGCCGAGCTGGCTCTTTTGGGTCTCGAAGGCTTTTTCGCTGGTGCCGTTGTCAGAAGACTGGCCGTGCTCGAGGCCTTCGCCGCCGGCAACGTCGGAGAGCGTGAGGAGGAAGTGGTAGACGTGGTAGTGGCGCGAGTCGTAGGCTGCGCCCGTCTCGCGAACGAGGTTCGAGATCTCGTCGAGGAGCTGGGGGCGGAGGTTGGAGTCGTCGGGCTGGTCGGAGACTACGTCGATGTAATGCTTTGGCGTGATCTCGGGAGCCAGGGCGAACTCGTGGAAGTACTCGCCGGCAATGACGGGGGAGTCTTCGAGCTGCTCGACGGTGGTGGGCTGGAATTGGGTGGTGCCGCCAACCTTGGCGTTGGGATCGTAGGGGCCGGTGGGCGTGAGCGCGGTACCGATGCCCCAGCCGGCGGGGACGGTCACGCTGGGCTGGATGGGGATGTCCTTGACGGGGATGTTGGCGGGATAAAGCATGAGCTTCTCCCACTCGAGGACGGCGATTTTATCGGAGGCGCGCGAGGTGACGATGCAGTCGAGATGGGCGTGGAGGGTGGTGACGCCCTTGGGGACTTCGACGTGATACTCGTAGAGGTTCTGGTCGTCGCGACGCCAGTAGATGGGCTTGCCGTCGACGGAGAAGACGATGCCGGTGATGTCGGCGACAGGGCCGGTGGGGCGGTGGTTGCCGGGAATCCACTGCGGGGTGATGAAGGTGGCAGGGCCGGGCTCTACGGGGAGATCGATCTCCGCGTGATAGAGCTTGCGGGGAGCTTCGGTGAGGTCGGCGGTGATGCGGATGGGTGTCTGGCTAAAGGCGGGAAGGGTTAGGGCGGTGGCGGCGATGAGGAGCAGCGGCGTACGAAGCATCTGTGGGAGCCTCTCTTTTCAGGTATAGAGAGGATACGTGATGAGGCCGCCGGAAGACTCGGAGGTGCCGCGCGGACGGCGAAAGTTAGTCCTGCGCGGACGGCGAAAGTTAGAGCTCGCCGGGGCGCGAATGGGCGTCTAACTATTGAGCCACAGTATTTTGCGGTCCACAGGATTTCCAGCCGGCACAAGATTTGTCTATTGGGTCGATCCGAAACGCTGTTCAAGATTCAAGCTCATTCGCGAGGAAACTAATGATGAAGGAAGATGTTACCAACCGCCCTGATGCTGAAGAAGCTCTCGATGCTGCATTGATCGAGGAGCATGTGAATACCGCGCCGCCTGATGAGTTGAAGCCGGACGCGAAGGTGGATACGAGCCCATTGCCGAAGGGTATGAGGGAGAGGGTCGAGACCGTCGAAATCTCAACTTTGACTCCCAAGGGGTAGGGTCAGCCGCATTAAAGAACGCAGCCCTCGCGAGGGAGGGCTGCGCATGCTCGCTCTCGCCGGGGTGAGCGCTAGCCGAGCGCCTGTTCGATGGCGGCGGTGATCTTGGGATCGTCGGGCGGGGTGTCGGGGGCGAAGCGGGCGAGGACTTCGCCGTCGCGGCCGATAAGGAATTTTTCGAAGTTCCAGAGGAGTTCGGGGAGGGCGTTGGGTGGGGGGAAGCCGTTCTTGGCGGAGTAGTCGGAGAGCTTTTCGCGCCAGGGGCCGTGGGGGATGTGGGCTGGAGCGGCGGTGATGAGGGCGGAGTAGAGCGGGTGCTTGTCGGGGCCAGTGACGGGGATCTTGGAGAAGAGTGGGAAGGTGACGGGGTAGTCAATGGAACAGAACTTGGCGATCTCCTGGTTGGTGCCGGGCTCCTGGCCGGCGAAGTCGTTGGCGGGAAAGCCGAGGACGACGAGGCCGCGGTCTTTGTACTTCTGGTAGAGGGCTTCGAGGGCGGTGTACTGCGGGGTGAGGCCGCATTTGGAGGCGACGTTGACGATGAGGAGAACTTTGCCGGAGTAGTCGGCGAGGGTGGAGGGGGAGCCGGTGATGGTGGTGAGCGGGATGGCGGTGAGTGTCGACATGGAGATAGTTTAGCGCGGGGGGATGGGGCGATCGCTATAGTGTGTAGTGGTTGACGGAGGCGGTGGCGATGCAAGGAAAGAACTGGAGTCGGCGAGAGGTGATGCAGGCGGGTGCGCGGGTGGGGATGGGCGCGGCGGCTATGGGCGTGGTGGGAAGGCGTGCGGGAGCGCAGAGAATGCCGGCGCCGCAGCCGCTGGAGGATGCGTCGATGGGGTTGGTGACGACGACCGCGGAGAGTGCGTGGCAGAAGGGATTGTTGTACAAGCCGTCGTTCGGGTGGGACCTGCTGAATCTGAATGTCGGCGAGGCGGTGGGGCGGCCGATGCAGGGGTTTGGCGGATGCTTCAATGAGCTGGGATGGACGTCGCTGAGCGCGTTGAGTGGGGAGGACCGCGAAAGTGTGATGCATGAGCTTTTCGATCCGCAGGCCGGGACGCGGTTTACGTATTGCCGGATGCCGATCGGGGCGAATGATTATGCGACCGAGGCGTACAGCTATGACGAGACGCCGGGGGACTTTGCGCTGAAGCACTTCAGCATCGACCATGATCGCGGGACGCTGGTGCCGTTTATCCAGGCGGCTCTGAAGAAGCAGCCGGGGTTGAAGCTGTGGGCTTCGCCGTGGTCGCCGCCGAGTTGGATGAAACGTAACAACTTTTATGCGGAGGCCAAGGCGTTTGGGGGAATGAAGGACAACGGGATTCGGCCGGACCAGGTGGGGCATGAGGGGGAAGATATGTTTCGGCTGGAGCCGCAGTATCTCGAGACCTATGCGCGGTATTTTGCGAAGTTTGTGGAGGTGTATCGGGCTGAGGGGATTCGGGTGGGGATGGTGATGCCGCAGAACGAGTTTAATTCTGCGCAGAATTTTCCGAGCTGTACTTGGACGCCGCAAGGGCTGGCCGCGTTTCTGAAGCACCTGGGGCCGGAGATGAAGAAGATCGATGTGGAGGTGTTCTTCGGGACGCTGGAGCGCGGCAATCCGAAGCTGCTGGAAGCGGTGATGAACGACAAGGACGCCGGGCAGTGGGTGAAGGGTGTGGGCGTGCAGTGGGCGGGTAAGAATGCGCTGCCGGCGATTCACGCGGAGTATCCGCAGCTGCCGATCTTCCAGTCGGAACAGGAGTGCGGCGATGGGTCGAATAGCTGGAGCTATACGGGTTACTGCTGGCAGCTGATGAAGGATTATTTCCGCAATGGAGCCTGCGGGTATATGTACTGGAACATCTCGACGCCGGAGGGCGGGAGGAGTACGTGGGGATGGAATCAGAACTCTCTGGTGAGCGTGGATGAGGCGGCGAAGACGTTTCGGTATAACCACGACTTCTATCTGCTGAAGCACCTGACGCACTTTGTGGATGTGGGGGCGCGGCTGGTGGAGGTGTCGGGCACGTGCGACGACGCGCTGGGGTTTGTGAATCCCGATGGGACGAGCGCTCTGCTGGTGCGCAATGAGCTGCCGCATGCGCAGCGGGTGCAGGTGCAGGTGAGGGATCGAGCAGTGATGATCGAGCTGCCGCCGGACTCGGTGGCGACGCTGACGATGAAGTCGTGAGGCGAGGGGCTGCTGGTTGCGCGAGGCCGGTTGCCAACGCAGGGCTCGTCCGTCAAACAATGGAATGACGTGGGAACAGGTATTGTTGAGGCTAAATGGATTTGAGTTGGTGAGCTTGTCGATGAGGTATAGCGGGCGTCGGGCGGGGTATAGAAGCGCGGTATTGGCGCTGGCGGCGAGTGTGTTTGCAGGGAGTGCAGTGGCGCAGACGGCGGTCGCGTCGGCGCCGGTGAACCCGGAGGCGCTGGTGCGGCGGGCGGTGCAGTTGCGGCTGGAAGAGGAGAAGAGCCATCGGCCGGTGCGGTATGTGCTGCGCAAGACGGACGGCGATCACGAGACGACCAAGGAGATCATCGAGACCAAAGATGGCGACGTGGCTCGACTGATTGAGATCAACGGCAAGCCGCTGACGGCGGAGCAGGAGCATGCGGAGATGAACCGGCTGGATACGCTGGCGGAGCATCCAGAGATTCAGGCGCGGCGGCGCAGGAGCGAACAAAGGGATGCTGCACGCATCGATCATCTGGTTGCGATGCTGCCGGACTCGGAGATTTATAAGCTGGAGGGGATGGTCCCTTGCGGCGCGAGTCAGTGTTATCGGCTGAGCTTCACGCCGAATCCGAATTTTCAGCCACCGAGCATTGAGGCGGATGTGGTGCGAGGGTTTGCGGGCGAAGTTTGGATTGAGGAGACGCAGCGGCGGTTGGTGCGGCTGGATGCTCACCTGGTGAGGGACGTGAATATTGGGTTTGGGATATTGGGGCGGCTGGATGAAGGTGGGACAATGCAGTTGCAGCAGGAGTTTGAGGGGAACGCACAGGAGTGGCAGCCCACGGGGTTGAAGATGAATCTTAGTGGGAAGGCGCTGATGGTGAAGACGGTGAATATCAGAATTAATGAAGTGGCGAGCGACTTTGCGCCGGTGCCTCCGGAGCTGGGGTATCGCGAGGCGATTGCGATGCTGAAGCAGCCGGGGACGTTCGCGGCACAGCAATAGCGAACCGGCGCCGAAAGGGGAACGCATGGGCGGGGTTGGACGCTGGCTTCGGTATCTTTTCGATCGGCAGGAAGGCGCGACCGATCAGCTGATCGCGCGTTGGGTTTTTCTGCGCGCGATGGGGGCGATTTATTTTTCCGCGTTCCTGGCGCTGGCGTACCAGATTCGCGGGATGATTGGGCCGCAGGGGATTCTGCCCGCGGGTGAGTACCTGGAGAAGGTGCGGACGCTGGGCTCGTTGCGGTTTTGGTATGCGCCGACGGTGTTGTGGTGGGGTAGCGGGAATCATGCGCTGATGGCGCTGGTGTGGGTGGGGCTGCTGGCGTCCGTGCTGGTGGTGGCGAATGTGGCTCCGCGGCTCACGCTGGCGATTTGTTTTGTCTGCTTCCTGAGCTTCATTGCGGTGTCGCAGGACTTTGGGGAGTACCAGTCGGATGGCATGTTGCTGGAGGCGGGGTTTCTGTCGCTGTTTGTGGCGCCGGACGGTTGGTGGCCGGGGTGGGGAAGGAAGTCGCTGGCGATTCGCGCGGCGTGGTTTCTGCTGCTGTGGGAGTGGTTCCGAATCTACTTTGAGTCGGGTGCGGTGAAGCTGTTGAGCGGTGATCCGACTTGGCGCAACCTGACCGCGATGTATGAGTACTACCAGAATGGTCCGCTGCCGACTTGGATTGGATGGTATCTGCAGCACTTGCCGCATTGGTTTCAGAAGGCGACTGCGGGCGCGACGCTGGGCATGGAGCTGGTGCTGGTGTGGATGGCGTTCCTGCCGCGGCGCTGGCGGATTGCTTGCTTCTGCATTGTGACGGTGTGGCAGGCGGTGGTGATCGCGACCGCGAACTACGCGTTCCTGAATTACCTGGTGCTGGTGCTCGCAGTGTTGCTGCTGGATGACGGGACGCTGCGACGGTTTGTGCCGGCGCGGTGGCGGAGCGGCGTGGAAGCGGGGGAGGAGCGCGAGGCGGCAGAAGCGCAGGCCAGGACGCCAATGAAGCCGCTGAAGGGGATTGGCGTTGCGGTGGCGGCGGTGCTGCTGACGTGGATCGCGTATGTGACGACGGCGGAGATGGTGTTGATGTTCTGGAGGGAGGCTCTGCTGCCCGAGGCACCGATTGCGGCACTCGAGCCGCTGCGGATCGCGAATCAATATGGGTTGTTCGCCGTGATGACGCCGCATCGATATGAGATTGAGTTCCAAGGGTCGAATGATGGGAAGACGTGGACGCCGTACCCGTTTCGGTTCAAGCCGCAGGATGTGTCGGAGCGGCCGGGAATCTATGCGCCGTATCAGCCGCGGTTCGATTGGAATTTGTGGTTCGCTTCGCTGACGACGTGGCAGAACGCGCTGATTGTGCCGCTGACAGAAGAGCGATTGTTGGAGGGGGACAAGGATGTGCTGGCGTTGTTTCGTGGAGATCCGTTCGCGGCTGCGCCTCCTAAATTTGTGAGGGCTGTGCTGTGGCAGTACTGGTTCAGCACGCCGGAGGAGAAGCGGACGCAGGGTGTTTGGTGGACGCGCAAGTTGCTGGGTACGTATGCGCCGACGATCATGCGCGCGCCGGATGGAAGGTTTGTTGAACTTCAGGCACCCACGCTTGAGGGTGCGCCGTAGGATGGAGGGGAACACGAAAGCGATCGGTGAAGTCGATCGAGGTGGGGTGGCTGTTGCTGGCGGTGTTGGGTGAGGCAGCGTATGACCAGGGAAGACACAGGAAGCAGTTCACCGTGGCGACGGATGTGGTGTACCACTTTTGAACGGTGGGATGTATTGAGATGGTCATTGACCTGCAATCAAAGTGGGGTCTAAAGTTTCGCGGTGGGTGACAAGGGTCACTGTGTTTGCGGGTGAGGAGCGCTTCAATGCCCACAAGGCCTCGCGCGCGAATGGACGTCTTGGGCCTGCATCATGCCAACGGAGAAAGAGAGAGAGGCATACGTACGATGACGACGCGCCGTGATTTTCTTCAGATGACCGCGATGGCTGCGGGTTGTGTAGTTAGCTTTCCACGTAATGCATTCGGGCAGGACCCGGGCAATCTGAACTATGGAGTACAGCTGTACATGGTTCGGCGACAGGCGCCGAAGGATCTTGCGGGCGTGCTGAAAGCGATTCAGCAGATCGGTTTCACGCAGATTGAGTTGTACCCGGTGGTGTATGACCATCCGGCGCCGGAGCTAAAGAAGATTGTGGACGATTCGGGGCTGGGGCTGGTGTCGGCCCACTTCAACTATGCGGGGTTCGAAGACAAGATCGATTACGGCAAGCAACTGGGGCTGAAGTACATGGTGTGCCCGATGTTGCCGCAGGATCAGTGGACGTCGACGGCAGGATTTGAGAAGGCCGCGACGGACTTCAACGCATGGGGCCTGAAGGTGAGCCAGGCCGGAATGAAGTTTGTGTTTCACAACCACTGTTATGAGTTCAAGGTGCAGGAGAACGGGATCACCGGATGGCAGACGCTTATGGAGGCCACTGACCCGACGCTGGTAAATCTCGAGCTGGACATCTACTGGCTGGTCCAGGCGGGACAGAATCCGGGGATGATGATGAGGACGTACAAGGACCGGGTGAAGCTGATTCACCTGAAGGACCGCACCGCGGGCGCGCCGACGGGCTACACGCTGGGGCCCGAAGCGGAGCACTTTACCGAGCTGGGGAAGGGCACGATCGATTGGCCGAAGCTGTTGATGCAGGCCAAGTGGCAGGGGATCCGCTATGCGTATCTGGATCAGGACGAGACGGCCGGCCCGGTGATGGAGAGCATGGCGGAGAGCTTTGCCTATTTGAAGGGCCTTAACATTTAAGGGTGCTGGATGAGGGCCGAGGGTGCCGGGCGAGCCGACGTGGGCAGGTGGGCGCCGTC
This sequence comes from uncultured Acidobacteriaceae bacterium, assembly GCA_963821165.1. Lineage (GTDB taxonomy): Bacteria > Acidobacteriota > Terriglobia > Terriglobales > Acidobacteriaceae > Granulicella. Next base: position 206,635 of record CAWGCQ010000001.1, on the reverse strand, counting down.
CGAAAGCAGGGTTGCGCGCGCAAGAATCCGGTAACTGCTTCCAGTTTCCGACGAGTTTTATGGGATGGAGCAATTCTGCCGGTAACGGAATGGCAACAAAAAGATCAGGAGATCGTAAAAAACGTATCTGGAGGATTGACAGAAGTGTCGTAGGATATCTAACGGTGCGCCCTGTTCGAACAGCGGCCAGCCCGGGGCAGTTTGCCGGAATTTTGCGAGGTCTATGAAGCTTTTTGACGTATTGTTTGGCAGGCCGTTAGCGTCCGACGAGGCGCATACTGCACAGATCAGTCCAGCGGTGGGAATTCCGATCTTCGGGCTGGATGGTCTAACCAGCGCAGCGTACGGGCCTGAGGCAGCGATGACGCTGCTGATTCCACTGGGGTTCTGGGGAGTCCAGCACTATCTGCTGCCAATCTTCGGGCTGATTCTTACGCTGCTGACCATCCTCTATTTCAGCTATCGGCAGACGATTGTGGCGTATCCGAACGGCGGTGGGTCGTTCACGGTAGCGAGCGAAAATCTGGGCGACCGGGCGGGGTTATTTGCGGCTGCGGCGTTGATGATCGACTACGTGCTGACGGCCGCGGTGGGAATTTCGGCCGGCATTACAGCGCTGGTGAGCTCGTTTCAAGAGACGAAGTACGGGCCGACGCTGCATGAGCACCAGATGCTGATGTGCCTGGTGATTCTGGCGGGCATTGCGCTGGTGAATATGCGCGGAGTGAAGGAGACCGGCATCGTCTTCCTGCTACCGACGATCCTGTTTGTGGGGACGCTGCTGACCACGATCGGCGTGGGTGTGTTCGAGGCGTTGAGCACGCATGGTCATCCGGTTGCGCACTGGGCACCACCGCCGCCGGTCGATAACCCGACGACCAAGCTGGCTGGGTGGCTGCTGGTGTATCTGCTGCTGAAGGCGTTCTCGAGCGGATGCGCGGCGATGACGGGCGTTGAAGCGGTGTCGAATGGCGTGACGGCGTTCAAGGAGCCGCGCAGCAAGAATGCGAACATCACGCTGACGGTGATTATCGGGATCCTGATCATCCTGTTGTTTGGCTTGAGCTACGTGGCGCGGTCGTATGGCGTGACGGCGATGGATCCGGATGCGACGAACTATCAGAGCGTGCTGTCGATTGAGGTCGCGGCAGTCTTCGGGCGACAGTGGTTCTACTTCCTGACGATGGGTTCGGTGCTGGCGGCGCTTTCGTTCAGCGCGAACACCGCGTTCGCGGATTTTCCGCGTATGGCGCGCGCCATTGCCGGCAAGGATTATCTGCCGCATGTCTTTCTGCTGCGCGGTCGCCGGCTGCTGTTCTCGCATGGCATCTATGCGTTGACGGGACTGACGGCGCTGATCCTGATCATCTTCAGGGGCGTAACCGACGCCCTGATTCCGCTGTATGCCATCGGCGCATTTCTGGCCTTTACGCTGAGCCAGGCCGGAATGGTGATGCACTGGCACAAGACGATGGACGCTCCGCACCGGCTGATCAAGATGTTCGTCAACGGGCTGGGAGCGACGGCGACCGGAGTTACGCTTTGCGTGCTGCTGTTCTCGAAGTTCCTGGAGGGCGCATGGGTGACGTTGCGATCCTGGTGCCGCTGCTGATCGTGATGATGTATGGCGTGAAGCGGCACTACACGCGGGTGCGTGCGGAGACGGTTGACCCGACCCCGCTGCGGCTGACCGGGCTGGAGCCGCCGATCGTGGTGATCCCGATGGCGACCTGGGACAAGGTGACCGAGAAGGCGATGCGGTTCGGGATGCTGATGAGTCCGATGGTGAAGGTGGTGCACGTGGACTCGGATGACTCGGATGCGCTGGGCAAGGTGTGGGAAGAGATGGTGCTGACCCCGGTGCGTGCGAGCACAGATGGCTGAGCCGGAGCTGGTGACCGTGAAGAGCACCTTCCGCACGATTCTTGTCGCCGCTGATGGATTATGTGCTGAAGCTGGAGGAGGACTTTCCCGGGCGGAAGATCGCCGTCCTGCTGCCCGAGCTGGTGGTGCGGCACTGGTGGGAGAATCTGCTGCATGGCCAACGCGTGCAGTTGCTGAAGCTGCTGCTGCTGCTGAAGGGAAATCAGCGGATCGTGGTGGTGAATATTCCGTGGTATCTGTAGAGCAGGGATTAGGGATTAGGGATTAGGGAATAGGGATTAGGGATTAGAAAAGCAGAGCCGCTCCTTGTGGGGCGGCGTTGCTTTTTATGCGAGGGAGCGGAGGCGCGCTACCGCGGCGGGGATGATGGCTAGGGCGCGGTCGATCTCTTCGGCGGTGGTGAGGCGGGAGAGGGAGAGGCGGAGGCTGGAGCGGGCTTCCGCGGGGGTGAGGCCCATGGCTAGCAGGACGTGCGAGGGCTCGGTGGCGCCGGACTGGCAGGCGGCGCCGAAGCTGGCGGCGATGCCTTGCATGTCGAGCGCGATGAGGAGGGCTTCGGCGTCGATGTCGTCGAAGCGGAGGTTGGTGGTGTTGGGCGAGCGGTGTGTCGGTTGACCCGTTGACGTGGGTGTTGGGGATGGCGGCTAGCAGGCCTTGCTCCAGCTTGTCGCGGAGGGCGGCGAGTTCTGCGGGGCTGGAACTACCTTGGGCTGTCGCGGACCCAGGTCCCAAAGGCGGGACCTGGGGCACCCGATCTGTTGCCGGGTTGAGCCAAGCCTGGGCTAGTTCAGCGGCGCGGCCGAGGGCTACGATGCCGGCGACGTTCTCGGTGCCGGCGCGGCGCTGGCGCTCCTGCGGGCCTCCGTGGAGCAGAGGCGCGACGTGGACGCCGCTGCGGACGAAGAGGATTCCGGTGCCCTGTGGCGCGTACATCTTGTGGCCGGAGATGCTGAGCAGGTCTACGTTCTTGAGCGCGCCGGTGAGGTCGATGGGGAGCTTGCCGGCGGCTTGTACGGCGTCGGTGTGGAAGAGGATCGCGGGGTTGTAGGCCTTGGCGATGCGGGCCAGTTTGCCGATGGGCTGGACGGCTCCGGTTTCGTTGTTGGCGAACATGATGGAGACGAGTTCCGTATCGGGACGGAGGGCGGCTTCGAAGGCTTCGGGGTCGATGAGGCCGTTCGCGGGTTGGGGCGAGATAGGTGATCTCGGCGCCGCGGCGGCGGAGGGCCTGGGCGGTGTAGAGAACGGCGTGGTGCTCGATCTCGGTGGTGAGGAGGTGGGCGGGCTGGCGCTTGTCGAGGAACGGGGTCAGGATGCCGTCGAGGGCGAGGTTGTCGCTCTCGGTGCCGCCTGAGGTGAAGACGATTTCCTTCGCGGAGCAGCCGAGCAGGCGGGCGATAGAGCTTCGGGCGTGATCGACGGCGGAGCGGGCGCGCTGGCCGGCTGGTGCGCCGAGCTGGGGTTGCCGAAGGCTTCGGACCAGAAGGGACGCATGGCCTCGACGACTTCCGGAAGAACGGGTGTCGTCGCGTTGGCGTCGAGGTAGATGCGGTCCATAGATTCGATTGTATTTGGGAGGGTGACCCCCCTCCCCCCCGGTTTGGCTCTTTTCCTTGTAAAGTGCTCTCATCAAGCCTGTTACGTAGCAAAGTATGACCTCTGGCGGCCATTTGGGTCGTAAACGGTTCTAATCAAATCGGTTAGATAGCAAAGTACCCCTGCTCATGAAGGCTTGTTCTCTGCAAAGTGGGGCAAGCAATGGGGTTATGGGTAAAGTAGTGCAGGCAAAGGGGTTGTGCGGGGCAGAGCGGTTCGGCGTTGGTGGATCGGTTGGGGTCTAGTTCAATTGTAGGCGGTTGGTGGGGGTAACTATGCCAAGTTGCGGAAAGAGAAATCGGCAATGGGGACGCGGGTTTGGTGAGGTTTGGTGGGCGGTGGGGGGTTGACATGCGGATTTTGGGCGGTTTTTTGGGGTGGTGGCGGGGGATTTATTTTAGGGCGAGCTTCTAGCTTCCAGCTTTTGGCTAAACCAAAGGCAAGGGGTAAAGGAGGAGGCAGATTCTCCCGGAGGGGATGAGGAAGAAAGGCAAGGGCTTTGACGCGGAGGACGCCAAGTTTGCCAAGCTTCGCCACGTAGAAAGAGAGCCTAACGGCTGCGCGGTGAGGCTGCGCAGCCGGGAGGCGTTTGGAGAAGGGTTGGCTACTTTACTTGTTCCACGACTACGGCGATGTCGATGTGGCGGGTGCTGTTGGGGATGTCGATGGTGCCGAGCATCGCTGGTTTGTCGAGGGTCAGGATGGCGGTGCCATCGAGGACGGACTGGCGTACGACGGGTTCCGTGACGCCGGCGATGGTGACGGGCTGATCCGAGGCTGGAGTCCTCAACCTTGGATCGCAGGTGGACGGTGGTGTCCGATACCGCAATCGACGCGTCGAAGTTCATGCCGATGTCGAGGTAGGTGAACTGGGTTTGCACCTCGGAGGCCGGAGAGGTGGCAGCAGCGCCGTTGGCGTAGGTGCCCGTGGCGATGGGGATCTTGTTGCCCTCCTTCATGCTGCTATGTTCGCCGTCGCCGATCAGCATGGAGTAGTGTCGGGTGCTGATGGTCTTGCCGGCGTCGAGCTCGGTGAGGGTGTAGGTGATGCGATAGGCCTTGGTTGGACAAGGTCGAGTTCGTGGATGATTTTTCGGCGCGGTCCAGCTGAGCTGGGGGAGCTTCGACGAGGATGGCCCTTTGCGGGGCGTTGTAATAGACCCTGGTGCCCGGGCAGACCAAGTTGCGAACGGCGGTAACGATATCCATGGCGTCCGTTCTGCTGGGTCACGTTGGTCAGGAAGAAGGTGCGGGTCTCGGTGGGGGCATTGCGGAATGCAGCGCAAGGAGGCGCGGCGTTGGCTGCGTCGTCGCCGACCGGTGGCATTCTGCGCCCTGGCGGCGAGCGTGAGAGGGAACAGGCAGGCGGCGAAGACCATGAGGGATCGTGCGCCTGTGCGGCGGGATTGCGTGAGCGTCATTGGGTGAGGCTCCGTTCGTTGGGTTTAGTTGGAGGAGGTTGGAGGTTGGCTCTGCAGGGGCTGAAGCGGGGGTCTTCCTGCGGTTGAGAGAAGGTGGTGGGCTGGAGCGCGTCGGCTACGGCGAAGGGGGCGAGGAGGCTCCTGACGTAGCGGTCGATGCTGGCGGTCTTCGCGGGCTTCGGCGGCGGCGCGGAGGACGGGGGCGCGGGCGAGGTCGAGCTCGGCTAGCTGGATGGGCTGGCCGGGGCGGGTGGCGGAGCGGATGAGCTTCTCCTGCGCGGTGAGCGGCATGGGCGGGGCGGGACGGCTGGGGGCGCGGGTTTCGGCGAGGGCGATGGCGTCGAGGTCGGGGGTCTGCGCGGATGGTGAGGGAGGGTGAGAGATTCCCTCGGCGGCTAAAGCCGAAGTCGCGGCTGGAGCATGATGGCGGGACTGAAGTCCCGCCCCTTCGAGAGTGAAGTTGACGGTGCGATCTTGAGTGGTCCGCGGGGAGGTGGTGGCGAGAGTTTGCGGCTGCGGGGTTGGCGTGGGCGCGGAAGTCTGTTTGGGCGGTGGTGGTTGCAGGGTGATGGTGAAGGAGGGTGAGGGTGGTGAGGGCAGTGAGGAGGGTGAGGGCGGCTGTGGCGTAGAATTGGCGTCGTGCCGCTGCGAGCAAAATGCGGGGGTCCTTCACTGCGTTCAGGATGACGGCGAAGTACGAGATCAGACCAGATTGGGCGGACTGGGGGAGCGCAGAGGCGGCGGTGCGGGCTTCGGCGGCCTGGGCGAGGCGGGCGGCGATTCTCTGCTCGAGGCCAGCGGGTGGCTCGGTGGTGCGGAGGGCGTCGAGGACCTGGTCGATGCGGGCGTCGGGTTGTGAGGCTGGGTTGAGTTGAGTGTTCATGCGGAGGTTCCTTTCTCGAGCCGCTCGCGGAGGCGGGTGCGGGCGCGGAAGAGCAGGGCGCGGACGGCGGATTCGGAGCGGTGGAGGAGGGTGGAGATTTCGGTGATGCTGAGCTCGTCGATGGCGGAGAGGAGCAGGGCGTGGCGCTCGGGTTTGGGGAGGCGCTCGATTTCGCGGAGGATGGCGGCGATCTGGCGGGCGTCGGAGAGGGCCTGGTCGGCGGGAATGGAGTGGGCGACGAGGGATTGCGGCGAAGGGTTCGTCGAGCTGGTCGGGGCGGATGCGGCGGCGGCGGTCGATGGCGAGGTTCCAGGTGATGCGGACGAGCCAGACGCGGAGGTCGCGGATGTCGGGGAGCTTGAGCTCATGTTCGAGAACGCGGAGGAAGACGTCCTGGACGACGTCTTCGGACTCGGCGCGGTTGCGGAGGATGGAGTGGGCGACGCGGAAGAGCAGCGCGGAGTAGGCCTGGACGAGCGCGGTCAGGTCGGTCTCCGTTGTGGTTTCCGCGGAGACAAACGCCACGTCCCATCCCCTTTCCCAGTGGCTGCTTGACGCCATGTTTAACCTCTACAGGGAAAGACGGGCGAGTTCGGATTTCGCTCGGGAATATTTTTGCGCTGGGGGAAAGGCGGTACTGCTAGGCTGGATGTGCTTTTGGAACGGACTTTGGACCGAGGTGAAGACGATGCGGTTGAAGATGATGACGATGGGTTTGGCGTTGGGCGCTTGTTGTGTGATGAGCGTGGGTTCTGTGGCGGCGAGCGCGCAGATGAAGATGGATGAGCCGATGAAGATGGGCTCGACGACACCCGGCCAAGGCGCTGGATGAGCTGCTGAGCTTGTATGAGCACGAGGCGATGGGCGTGGTGAAGGCGATGCCCGCGGACAAGTACAACTTTGCGCCGACGGCGGCGATCTTTGTGCCGGGACAGGCGCGTGAAGTTCGATACGGTGCGGACGTTTGTGCAGCAGGTGACGCACGTGGCGGAGGCGAACTACTACTTCTACTCGGCGGTGGGCGGGATGAAGCCGGATGTGGATCGAGCGGCGCTGGAGAAGATTACGACCAAGGATGAGGCTGTGGCGGCGCTGGCGGCGTCGTTCGCGTTTGCGCACAAGGCGATTGCGACGATTACGCCGGAGAATGCGTTTGTGCCGATCAAGCCGATCGATGGCAGAGCACGCGCGTGACGATTGCGGCCTTTGGCGTGGCGCATGGCTACGATCACTATGGGCAGATGGTGGAGTATCTGCGGATGAATGGGGTGGTGCCGCCGGGAAGCAAGTAAGAGCAGGGATTAGAGAATAGGGAGTAGGGATTAGGAAAGGGGGCTGCCTCTTTGGAGGTGGCCCGCTTTGTTTGTTGGTGCTAGGTTGATGGGTGTGAGGTGTTGGGATGGTGGATGCTGGGCGGGTGTTGGCGAATCTGGAGGAGCTGCGGGCGCTGACGGCGGATGAGTTTGGGGCGCAGCGGGTGGCTTGGTCGCCGATGTGGCTGAAGGCTCGGGCGTGGTTTGAGGAGAAGCTGCAGGCGATGAGCGCGGCGACGGGCGCGGAGTTGGAGACGCATTATGATGCGGCGGGGAATCACTGGGTGACGCTGGCGGGGGAGAGTGAGCGGGCGCTGGTGGTGGGGAGTCATCTGGATTCGGTGCCGAATGGCGGGTGGCTGGATGGGTGCCTGGGCGTGATGGCGGCGCTGGAGGTGTTGACGCATGCGGCGGAGACGTATGGAGGGCGGCCGCCAGTGACGGTGAAGCTGGTGGACTGGGCCGATGAAGAGGGTGCGCGGTTTGGGCGGAGTTTGTTTGGGTCGGCGGCGTTTGCGGGGAAGGCTACGGTTGAGGCGGATCGGGGGCGGACGGATAAGGACGGCGTGACGCTGGAGGCGGCGCTGGCGGCGTGTGGAGTTGATGTGGAGCGCGTGGGGGAGGCGGTGTGTGAGCAGAAGAATCTGGCTGCGTATTTAGAGCTGCATATTGAGCAGGGGCCGATTCTGGAGCGGCTGGGCAAGCCGCTGGCGGTGGTGCAGGGGACCAAGGGCGTGGAGCGGTGGGCGATTACGTTTCGGGGGCAGGAGGCGCATTCGGGGTCGACGCCGATGGAGGTGCGGCGCGATGCGCTGGCGGCTGCGGCGAAGCTGGCGCTGGAGATTCGGCCGATTGCGCGGAAGCATCCGCAGGCCGTGGCGACGATGGGGAGTGTGAAGACGTTTCCGGGGATTGTGACGGCGGTGGTGGGGCGCTGCGAGACGACGCTGGATATGCGGGATCTGGATGCGGACGTGCTGGCGCAGATGCTTGCGCGAGGCGCGTGAGGCGAGCGAGCGGTTTGCGAAGGAAGAAGGCTGCACGGTGGAGTGGGCGAAGATCTGGTCGATTGAGCCGATACCGTTTTCGCCGGCGTTGATTGCGCTGTGCGAAGAGGCGATTGTGGAGACGGTGGGGACGAGCGAGCGGCTGCCGAGCGGGCCGCTGCATGATGCGGCGGAGGTGGCGCGGCTGGGGGTTCCGACGGTGATGATGTTTGTGCAGAGCCTGAATGGGCTGAGCCACAACGCGGCGGAGGACACGAAGCGCGAGCATCTGGAGCAGGCGGTGGAGGCGTTTGTGCGGCTGAGCGAGAAGACGATGGAGTGGATCGGGCAGCAGGAAGCGTGATGAGCCGAGGCTGAGGCTCCCACTTTCGGTGCGGATGGTGCATAATCTAACCTTCATCCGGCGAGCGCCCGGATTCGAGCAGGCCGGACAGGCGGCGCGGATTTGAGAAGGAGATGTGCTCGTTCCCATGAGTGAGGCGACCAACTTTTTTTCGAAGGCAGAGGGATCGGCGGAGGTTGCGGCGCGGTTTGCGGACCTGCATCCGCCGTTGGAGAAGACGGCCGCGGTGACCGAGGCGCTGCGCTGTTTGTACTGCTTCGATGCGCCGTGCATGGGGGCTTGTCCGACGCACATTGATGTGCCGAAGTTCATCAAGAAGATTGCGAGTGGGAATCTGGAGGGGTCGGCGCGGACGATCCTGGAGGCGAATATTCTGGGGGCGAGCTGCTCGCGGGCGTGCCCGGTGCAGGTGCTGTGCGAGGGCGCTTGCGTGATGCATCGGTATAACAAGCAGCCGATTGAGATTGGAAGGCTGCAGCGGTTTGCGATGGATGCGCTGCATGCGTCGGGCGATCCGCTGCCGTTTACGCCGGGTGCGGATACGGGCAAGCGCGTGGCGTTGATTGGGGGTGGGCCGGCGTCGCTGGCTTGTGCGGCGGAGTTGCGCAGGCGCGGTGTGCGGGCGGAGATCTTCGATGCGCGGCCGCTGCCGGGTGGGCTGAATACGTATGGCATCGCGGAGTACAAGCTGCCGCTGGCGGAGAGCCTGCGCGAGATCGATATGCTGGCGCAGCTGGGCGTGGAGTTTCACTTCGACACGATGGTGGATGCGGCGAAGCTTGCGGAGCTGGAGGCGAGCTACGATGCGGTGTTCCTGGGGATGGGGCTGGGGGCGATCCATAAGCTGGGCGTGGCGGGTGAGGAGCTGGAGGGAGTGACGAATGCGCTCGATTTTATTGCTGGGTACAAGAGCGGGAAGCTGCACGATGTGCCGTCGCGCGTGGCGGTGATTGGCGCGGGGAATACGGCGATCGATGCGGCGAATGCGGCGGTGCGGCTGGGCGCGAAGGAGGTGCACATGGTGTATCGGCGCGGGTCGGAGCAGATGTCGGCGTTTGGGTTTGAGTATGAACATGCGAAGCAGGAGGGTGTGCAGTTCCTGTGGCATGTGACGCCGGTGAAGGTGGTGGGCGAGAAGAAGGTGGAGGCGCTGGAGCTGGCGCGGCTGGAGGCTAGCTGAGGATGGTTCGCTGGTGCCGAAGGCTGGGTCAGCACATTTTGCTGGAGGTGGACCTGGTGGTGCTGGCGATTGGGCAGGCGACGCATGCGGAGTTTGTGAGCGCGGCGGCAGATGCGGGCAAGGTGCGGCTGGAGCGGGGACGGATTGTGATCGATCGCGAGACGGGGCAGACGTCGAACCCGAAGTATTTTGCGGGCGGGGATTGCACGAATGGTGGGCGCGAGGTGGTGGATGCGGTTGCGGATGGAAAGCGCGCGGGGATTGGAATTGCGGTGTGGCTTGGAGGGAGGGACAACATGCCAACGCTTGAGACTACGTTTGCGGGAATCAAATGCTTGAATCCGTTCTGGCTGGCGAGTGCGCCGCCGACCAATTGCGGCGAGCAGATTATGCGCGCGTTCGATGCGGGGTGGGGCGGCGCGGTGTGGAAGACGATTGGCGCGCAGGTGACGAATGTGAGCTCGCGCTACTCGTCGATTGATTGGAACGGGCAGAAGATGATGGGGTTCAACAATATTGAGTTGATCAGCGATCGGCCGCCGGAGGTGAACCTGCGCGAGATGGCGGAGGTGAAGCGGCGGTATCCGAAGCATGTGGTGATTGCGAGCTTGATGGTGGAGAGTAAGCGCGAGGTGTGGCACGAGATGGTGCAGCGCGCGGAGGATGCGGGCGCGGATGGGCTCGAGTTAAATTTCGGATGTCCGCATGGGATGAGTGAGCGCGGCATGGGCTCTGCGGTGGGGCAGGTGCCGGAGTACTGCGAGCAGATTACGGGGTGGGTGAAGGAGAAGGCGCGGACGCCGGTGATCGTGAAGCTGACGCCGAACATCAGCGACATTCGCATGCCGGCGCGCGCGGCGCAGACGTGCGGGCGCGGATGCGCTGAGTGCGATCAACACGATTAATTCGATTACGGGGATTGATCTGGAGACGCTGGAGCCGCGGCCGAAGGTGGATGGGAAGAGTTCGCATGGAGGGTACTGCGGGCCGGCGGTGAAGCCGATTGCGTTGAACATGGTGCAGCAGGTGATGAGCGATCCGATGGCCGCGCTGCCGATGAGCGGGATTGGCGGCATTGGCAGCTGGCAGGATGCGGCGGAGTTTATGCTGCTGGGCGCGGGCACGGTGCAGGTGTGCACGGCGGCGATGCACTATGGCTATCGCATTGTTGAGGACATGGGCGATGGTTTGCTCGCGTGGATGCGGCGCAAGGGGTATGAGACGATCGACGATTTTCGCGGACTGTCGCTGCCGAATATGCGCGACTGGAAGCATTTGAATTTGAACTATCGCGTGGTCGCGGAGATTCATGCGGACAAATGTATTGGGTGCCAGCTTTGCTACACGGCGTGCTGGGATGGAGCGCATCAGTGCATTCATCTGGACCGCGTGGACGGCGGCATGGAGCAGGCGGTGAAGGGAACCGATCCGCGCTATGCGCAGCATGAGCCGAATCCGCATGGGAAGCCGACGCCGGCGATGGTGTTTGCGGAGTCGGTGAAGACGATTGCTGACGACGCCGATTCCGAAGCTGGATCTGGATGGCGAGGGATTGAACAGCGCGGTGACGCCGCTGCGAGAGAATTCCGCGGGTGGATGTGGACGAGTGCGTGGGGTGCAATTTGTGCTCGCTGGTTTGTCCGGTGCCGGAGTGCATCACGATGGAGCGCGTGGATACGGGGCTGTGTCCGGAGACGTGGGCGGAGCGCGTGGCGAATGCGGAGAGTGTGAAGGCGTAGGGAGGTGCTGCTATGGGAATCCTGATTAAGAACGGAACGGTCGTGAGTGCGACGGAGTCGAAGCAGATGGATGTGCTGATTTCGGGCGAGATGATTGCGCGCGTTGGTGCGGGGATCAACGAGAATGGGCACGAGGTGGTGGACGCGACCGGGCTGCTGGTGATGCCGGGCGGGATCGATGTGCATACGCATCTGGATATGCCGTTTGGCGGGACGACTTCGGCGGACGATTACACGACCGGGACGCAGGCGGCGGCGGTGGGCGGGACGACGATGCTGATTGATTTTGCGCTGCAGAGCCAGGGGCATACGATGCGCGAGGCGTTCGATGTGTGGCGGGCGAAGTCGCGCGGAAAGGCCTGCGTGGATTATGGGCTGCACATGGCCGTGACGGATCTGGGGCCGGGCGATGGGGCGCAGGGATTGCGCGAGATGGAGGAGATGGTCGCGGAGGGGATCTCGAGCTTCAAGCTGTTCATGGCGTATCCGGGCGTGCTGATGATCGACGACGGGCTGATGTTCAAGGTGATGCAGAAGGCCGCGGCGCTGAATGCGCTGTGCTGCGTGCATGCGGAGAATGGCAGCGCGATTGATGTGGTGGTGGCGCAGATGATTGCGGAGGGCAAGACGGAGCCGCACTATCATGCGCTGTCGCGATCGCCGAAGGCCGAGGCGGAGGCTACGCATCGGGCGATTGCGCTTGGCGGATATGGCGGGGGCGGCGGTGTACATCGTGCATCTGTCGAATGAGGACTCGCTGGCGGCGCTGAAGTTTATGCAGGGACGCGGAGCGAAGGCGCTGGCGGAGACTTGCATTCAGTATCTGGTGCTGTCGATTGAGGACCAGATGCCGGGCAAGAGTTGGGAGGAGGCGAAGTATGTGTTTACGCCTCCGCTGCGCGAGAAGTGGAACCAGGAGCCGCTGTGGGAGGCGCTGCGCGATGCGTCGCTGGCGGTGGTGTCGACGGACCATTGTCCGTTTCGGTTTGCGGATCAGAAGGAGTTGGGGCGCGGAGACTTTCGCAAGATTCCGAATGGCGGCCCGGGCGTGGAGAATCGGCTGCAGATTCTGTGGCACTTCGGCGTGAATGCGGGGAAGATTTCGCCGGAGAAGTTTGTGGCGTTGATGGCGACGAATCCGGCGAGGATCTTTGGTATGGAGCGAGCAGAAGGGACGCATTGCCGAGGGGCTGGACGCGGATATTCTGCTGTGGGATCCGAAGGCGGAGTATACGATTTCGGCGGCGACGCAGTGCATGGCGACCGACTACTCGATGTTTGAGGGATGGAAGGTGATGGGGAATGCGGCGAAGGTGTACTCGCGCGGCGAGCTGGTGGTGGACAACGTTGCGCAGCCAGGGAAGTTTCTGGGAGCGACGGGGCGGGGACGGTTTGTGAAGCGCGAGGCCAATGGCGGAGGGATGGGTTGAGGTTCCGCCGCTGGCGAATGTCGCGATGGACAGCGACGAGTTTGCGGGCGAGTATGCGCCGGATGCGCGGCTGTATAACGATGACCTGGCGCCGACGATGCCGGCGCAGCGCACGTGGGGGACGTATAACTACGTTGCGCTTTGGTTTTCGATGTCGATGGAGGTGACGACGTACATGCTGGCGGCGAGCTTGATTGCCGGCGGCATGAACTGGAAGCAGGCGGTGGGGACGATCCTGCTGGGCAATTTGATTGTGCTGATTCCGATGCTGCTGAATGCGCATGCGGGCGCGAAGTATGGGATTCCGTTTCCGGTGTTTGTGCGGGCGAGCTTTGGGCCGGTGGGAGCGAATATTCCGGCGATGCTGCGCGCGATTGTGGCGTGCGGATGGTTTGGGATTCAGACGTGGATTGGCGGGACAGGCGATTGCCGCGATGGTGGCAGTGCTGTGGCCGGCGGCGGCGCATATGCCGGGTGTGACGTGGGTGTGCTTCCTGGGATTCTGGGCGCTGAATATGTTGGTGGTGTGGCGCGGCGTGGAGTCGATACGGTTTCTGCAGAGCTTTTCGGCGCCGTTGATGCTGGTGCTGGGACTGGCGCTGCTGGGGTTCATGCTGCATCGCGCGGGCGGCTTTGGGCCGATGCTCTCGACGCCGAGTAAGTTCACCACCACGCGTGGGTTTCTGAAGTTTTTCTTTCCGTCGCTGACGGCGATGGTGGGGTACTGGGCTACGCTGAGCTTGAATATTCCAGACTTCACGCGCTATGCGAAGAAGCAGGAGTCGCAGATTGTTGGGCAGGCGTTTGGGCTTGCCGGTGGCGATGGTGCTGTACTCGTTTATCGGGATTGCGGTGACGTCGGCGTCGACGGTGGTGTTCGGTGAGGCCGATATGGAATCCGGTGACGCTGCTGGGCCGGTTTCATCAGCCGTGGATTGCGTTTCTTGGGTTGGTGGGGCTGCTGATTGCGACGATGAATGTGAACATTGCGGCGAACGTGGTTTCGCCGTCGAATGATTTTTCGAATCTTGCGCCGAAGCTGATCAGCTTTCGGACGGGCGGGATGATTACGGGATTGCTGGGGCTGGCGATGATGCCGTGGAAGCTGATGGCGACGTTTGGGAGCTATATGTTTGGGTGGTTGGTGGGGTACTCGGGACTGCTGGGGCCGGTGGCGGGGATTATGGTGACGGATTATTTTCTGATTCGCGGGACGCGGCTGGATACGTACTCGCTGTATCGGCGGGGTGGGATGTATGAGTATCGAAATGGGTTCAATCCAGCGGCGATTGTGGCGCTGGTGGTGGGTGTGTTTGCGGCGCTGGTGGGGAAGTTTGTGCCGCGCGTGGCGTTTCTTTATGACTATGCGTGGTTTGTCGGATTCTTCCTTTCGGGAGCAATCTATTACTTGATGATGATTGGCCATCGCGCGGCGTTGGCGGAAGCGGAAGGGGTACGTTATGAGTCCGAATGATGTGGCGGAGAAGAGCGCGGCGATAGCTTCCGAAGGGTTGACCTCGGATGAGGTGGTGCAGATTACGAAGGACACGAACTATGGCACGTGGAGGTTCCAGAAGGGTTGGAACCCGATGCACATCGTCGACGCCGAGGGCTGCTACATCACCGATGCGAATGGGAAGAAGTACCTGGATTTCTCGTCGCAGCTGATGTGCATGAACCTGGGGCATAAGAATCAGGCGGTGATTGATTCGATCAAGCAGCAGGCGCAGGAGCTGGCGTATGCGATGCCGGGGTATGCGACGACGGCGCGCGCGGAGCTGTCGAAGCTGCTGCTGGAGGTGCTGCCGAAGGGGTTGAACAAGTTCTTCTTTACGACGTCGGGAACGGATGCGAATGAGGCGGCGTTCAAGATTGCGCGGATGTATACGGGCAAGACGAAGGTGATTGCGCGCTATCGGAGCTATCACGGGTCGACGGCGGGAGCGATTGCGGCGACGGGCGATCCGCGGCGCTGGGCGATGGAGCCGCGCGGCAAAGGGCCGGGGATTATCTTTGGGCCGGAGGTGCACTGCTACAAGTGTCCGATCAAGCACACGTATCCGGAGTGCGGCATTGCTTGCGTGGATTACCTGGAGCACATGATTCGCAATGAGAGCGATGTGGCGGCGGTGCTGGTGGAGCCGATCGTCGGAACCAACGGCGTGATTGTGCCTCCGGAAGAGTACATGCCGAAGCTGCGCAAGGTGTGCGATGAGACTGGCGTGCTGCTGATTGCCGATGAGGTGATGAGCGGGTGGGGACGTGCGGGCGAGTGGTTTGCGATGAATCTCTGGGGCGTGACGCCGGATATTCTGACGACCGCGAAGGGCATCACGTCAGCGTATGTGCCGCTGGGATTGTGCGCGACGAGCGAGAAGATTGGCGACTTCTTCCAGGATCATTATTTTGCGCATGGGCACACGTATGAGGCGCATCCGATGACGCTGGGGCCGGCGGTGGCGACCATCAACGAGATGAAGCGGCTGAAGCTGGTGGAGCGTGCGAAGGAGCTGGAGCCGTTTGTTGCGGAGAAGCTGCAGGCGCTGAAGGCGAAGCATAAGAGCGTCGGCGATGTGCGCGGCAAGGGGCTGTTCTGGGCGGTCGATCTGGTGAAGAACCAGACGACCAAGGAGCCGTTCAACACGTACACGGATAAGGTTTCGGGCAAGCCGCTGCTGGTGGATCAGATTGCGGCGAAGACGCTGGCCGATGGCGTGATCATCCAGGCGTGGGTGAGCCACTTTGTGATTGCGCCGCCGCTGATCGTGGAGAAGGAAGAGATCGAGCGGGGGATTGCGACGCTGGACAAGTGGCTGCACCTGGCGGATGAGCTGGCGGACTAGGTTGCGCAGGCGTGCGATGCGCGGCGCATCACACGCCGTGACTACTTCTTGAGTTGTTTGCGAAGGGCGAGGAGCTCGGCGCGGTGCTTTGGGGTGGTCTTCGGGTAGGAGAGCTTGAGGCTCTTGATGGTGTCGAGGACGATGCTGGAGATGATGAGCCGTGCATTTTCCTTGTCGTCGGCGGGGACGACGTACCACGGGGCGTGGTGCGTGCTGGTGGCGTTGAGGCAGTCTTCAAAGGCGTGCGTGTACTGATCCCAGTATCTGCGCTCCTGCATGTCGGCGAGGCTGAACTTCCAGTTCTTCGCGGTGTCATCGATGCGCGCGAGGAAGCGCTGGCGCTGCTCTTCCTTGGAGAGATGAAGGAAGAACTTAATCGTGCGCGTGCCGTTGTGGAAGAGGTGGCGCTCCATGTCGACGATGGAGCGGTAGCGATCCTTCCAGATATCTTTGTCGCTGGTTAGTTCCTGCGAGAGACCTTCGTTCTTGAGCAGATCCGGGTGGACGCGAACGACCAGCACCTCTTCGTAGTAGGAACGGTTGAAGATGCCGATTTTGCCGCGCTGAGGCAGGCGCCAGTAGGTGCGCCACAGGAAATCGTGCTCGAGTTCGGCGGCGCTGGGCTGTTTGAAGCTTGCGACGTCGCAGCCCTGCGGGTTGACGCCGCTCATGACGTGGCGAATCGCGCCGTCTTTGCCGGAGGCGTCCATGCCCTGGAAGATCAGCAGGAGGGCGTAGCGGTCGGAGCCGTAGAGAAGCTCTTGCTGATCGCTGAGCGCGGCGACGTGTTCCTCGAGAAGTTCGCGATATTTTTTCTCGGACTTGTAGAAGGGATGGATTTTTGTCGGGAGCTTGGTGAGTTTGATGTTGGTGTCTGGAAGTACGCGAAATTTTTCGGAGTCGATCTTCATGGTTTCCTTGAAGTGCTTTCGTGTCGTATGGTGCAACGCTCGGGCCCTATCGGGTATGAGCAACCTTTGGGTAACCGGGGACTAAGATTGCAATTCTTTTGATGCAGATTCGCGAGGCTTGTGCGCGGTTTTGCAGCGAAATGCGATGCGCTCGCTGTTCCTGGCTACATCCCAAGGTAATCGAATCAGTGGTTGACAGTCTTCACTTAGCAGAACATGATTGTGCGCAGTTCCAGCTACAAATCTATACGGCTATCCCATTCAGGAGAGGTCCACCATGCGTAGATCGGGAATTC
The DNA here is from genome assembly GCA_963821165.1 of uncultured Acidobacteriaceae bacterium. Lineage (GTDB taxonomy): Bacteria > Acidobacteriota > Terriglobia > Terriglobales > Acidobacteriaceae > Granulicella. Next base: position 189,789 of record CAWGCQ010000001.1, on the reverse strand, counting down.
TATGTGTCGCGCTTACAGTAGGCGTGGCGATGATTGCAGTGAGTACACAGGCGCAGTCTGTGATGACGCGGCATGTGCGGCAAGCGGTTTCGAGCGGGGAGGCGCAGCCAACCGGGCGACTTGCCTCGAGCCAGATCATGAATCTGAACCTGGTGTTGCCGCTGAGCGATCCGAGCGGGTTGGAAAGTTTTTTGAGTGAGGTCTATGACCCGAGCAGCTCGTCCTTCCACAAGTTTTTGACGCCGACTGAGTTCACCGCGAAGTTTGGGCCGACCCAGGCGCAGTATGACGCCGTGGTCCAGTTCGCGGTGACCAACGGATTCACGGTAACGGGCGGGTCGCGCGATGCAATGGACGTGCAGGTGAGAGGACCGGTTTCGGCAGTGGAGAGCGCTTTCCACGTGCACATGATGACGTATCAGCATCCGACGGAGAACCGCGTATTTTATTCTCCGGATAGCGAGCCAACGACCGATCTGTCGTTTTCGCTGTGGCATGTTTCGGGGCTGGACAACTACTCGCTTCCGCACCGGTTGCTGGAGAGTCGCAGCGATTATGCCGCTGCGCATGGGATCGATGTGAAGGATGTGGTGTCGCATGCGACGACGGGGTCGGGGCCTTCGGCTTCGTTCCTCGGCAGCGATATGCGCGCTGCGTACTATGGCACGGGCACGCTGACGGGCTCGGGACAGAACCTTGGTCTGTTTGAATACCTGGGCACGGATCTTGCGGATCTGACGACCTACTACACGAATGTGAAACAGACGAACAAGGTGCCGGTGTCGGTGATCTCGACGGATGGCACCAGCACATCGTGCGTGTATACGCGGGCGGGCGGCGACTGCGACGATACGGAGCAGACGCTGGACATGACGCAGGCGCTGGGCATGGCGCCGGGGCTGGCAAGCCTGGTGATGTACGTGGGCTCGACCGACACGGCGATCATTGGCGCAATGACGACGCACAGCCCGCTGCCAACCACCATTGGCTGCTCGTGGGGATGGACGCCGGCTGATCCTTCGACGCTGAATCCTTACTTCGAGAAGATGGCGGCGCAGGGACAGAACTTTTTTGCGGCCTCGGGCGACAGCTCGACGTGGTCGAAGAGGAACGAGGCGTGGCCGGCGGACAACGCGTATGTTGTCTCGGTTGGCGGAACGGATTTGATAACGGCCAGCGCGGCGGGCCCGTGGAAGTCGGAGACGGCTTGGACCGATAGCGGCGGCGGCATCTCACCGGACAGCATCGCGATTCCTGCATGGCAGAAGTTGTCGGGCGTGATCACTTCGAGCAATAAGGGGTCGACGACGCTGCGCAATGGGCCGGATGTTTCGGCGAACGCAAACTTTACGTTCTACACCTGCGCGGACCAGAAGGCGTGCCTGGCCAATGAGTATGGCGGCACGAGCTTTGCGGCTCCGATGTGGGCGGCGTATATCGCGCTGGTGAATCAACAGCTGGCCTCACAGGGCAAGGGGACGATCGGATTTATCAATCCGACCATCTACGCGCAGAATGTGACGTCGGTGTATGACACGGACTTCCACGATATTACGAGCGGGAAGTCCGGGAGCTACTCGGCTGTTACCGGGTATGACCTGGTGACTGGATGGGGAAGCCCCAACGCTGGGTTGCTGGCGGCGCTGGCGCCTTAGGCTGAAGTTGCAACCATGAGTAGCGGCCCAGGCTAGTGTCCGGGCCGCTGCTTATTTGTGGAGCTGATTATCGGGTGGGCGGATCTCCGGTAACAAACATTTCAGAGATTCCTCCTGAGCACTTTCGAAATTGCGTCAATCGATCCGCCATATGGTTCGAGCCAGGCGGGGGTTGAGGAGGTATTGATTGAAAGCCAAAAGTCTTCCGTACCTGCTTGCCCGCCGTGTTGGGGAGTAAGGCCCTCTCTGTCCTGCAAATTGCCGTTCTGTATCAATTCGCCCTTGGGAATCAACCAGCCATATGCGCTCTCCGGGTAGAGCCCCAAACAAAAGACAAAATCGAAGTCAGTGTCCCGAAATTGTTCGAACTTGAAGTCCCCGCCACCCCACATCAGGGACGTTCTTACTCGGATAGACCGTTTGTTAACTTCAAAGCCCATGCCTCGCCTTGCGGGATCGAATCCATTCGAATCCAATACTGAGGCGACTAAATCACGGCCGATCTTGCCTTTCGTTGCGCTAGCCTTTTTCCTAAACCAATCGAATGGGCTACCCTCCCATGCTTCGTCTTCCGGTGTCCTTACTCCGGTTGGGTAAGAGGACTTTAGGGCATCAGATTGCGCGGCCAAGACCTTGAAACTCATCAGTATGTCTCCACTAGATCCAATTGATGAGTGCGATTATCTTCGCGTTTGGGGACCTGTGGCGACATATATTTTTCTAATCTGCGCTCCATGACCTTGACTGCTGTCGGGTTGGAATCCACAAGCAGAAAACTTCTCCCGTTCTTAGCCGCAGCTTCCCCTAGCGTTCCGCTGCCCGCAAAGAAATCTAGACATAGGTCTGCTGGGTTGGAATGCACCTTGACAATCCGCTCGACAACGCCCAAGGGCTTTTGGGTTGCGTATCCGGTTTTTTCTTTTCCATTAGTTGGCACAATCGTGTGCCACCAAACATCCGTAGGGGTCTTGCCAGCCGCTGCCTTTTCTGCACCCACTAGGTTCGGGGCCATGTACGCGATTCTGTCGCAGGCGTCCAAATTGAAGGTGAAATCATCCGGACTTTTTGTGTACCAAAGGATGTTGTCATGCTTGCTCGGCCACTTCTGTTTTGCTCTCGCACCATAATCGTAGGCCCAAATAATCTCGTTCTGAAAGCAATCGCGGCCAAAGATCTCATCGAGCATGACTTTGCAGTAATGAACTTCGCGATAGTCGATGTGGAAGAACAGCGAGCCGTGCTCTTTTAACACTCGACGTGCCTGTTCGAGGCGAGGTCGCAGAAATCCCAAATAGTCGTCGAAGCAGTCGGCATATCCTGTCGATCCGACCTTGGTTGTGCGATAGCGAATTCCACCGAAACCAGTCCGATCGCCATCTTGATCTCGCACCGTTGCGATCTGCTGTCTGGTCTGCGTCTTGCCAGTGTTGAACGGTGGATCTATGTAGATCAGGTCAACGCACTGATCGGGGATTGCTTTGAGTGCATTGAGGTTCTCGCCGTGGATTATTTGATTGGGCATTTGGCCTCCACCTGAGAGTTAACACGCATGGGTCAAGAATAGACAGCGCTACTGTTGACTGCGATGATGCTCTCACGTCAAGTGCCCTGACTCGATGTGAATAATGCGGTACCAAATTATCGGTTGCGGACAAGGCTGCGGCCCGAACCGAACTGCCCGGGTTTACTTTCGACTGCTAAACTCTTTGCGACGAGGTAAGAGGCATGAGTGTTACGGAGCATAAGCTAGGCGTGGTGGGCGCGGGGACTATGGGGAATGGCATTGCGCATGTGTTTGCGCGCGCGGGGTTTGACGTGGCGCTGTACGAGATGAGCGAGCGGGCGCTGGAGAAGGGGCTGGCGACGATTCGCACGAATCTTGACCGCGAGGCGGCGAAGGGCAAGATCGATCCGGCGGAGGCGCCGAAGATCTTTGCGCGGATTCGGCCGGTGCATCGGCCGCAGGATCTGAGCGGCTGCACGCTGGTGGTAGAGGCGGCGACCGAGCGGCTGGTGGTGAAGCAGGAGATCTTTCGCGAGCTCGATGAGCTGCTGGGGCCGGACGCGATCCTGGCGACGAACACCTCGTCGATCTCGATTACCAAGCTGGCGGCGGGGACGGGACGGGCGGCGCAGGTGATAGGCATGCACTTCTTCAACCCTGTGCCGGTGATGGCGCTGGTAGAGGTGATTCGCGGGCTGCAGACCTCGGACGCGACGTATGCCACCGTGCGGGAGCTGGCGCTGGCTGCGGGCAAGACGCCGGTGGAGGTGAACGACGCGGCTGGCTTCGTGAGCAATCGCGTGCTGATGCCGCTGCTCAACGAGGCGATGTTCGCGGTCATGGAAGGCGTGGCGACGGCCGAGGCGGTGGACGAGATCTTTCGCCTGGGCATGGCGCATCCGATGGGGCCGCTGACGCTGGCGGACTTCATCGGGCTGGATGTTTGCCTGGATATTATGCGGGTGCTGGAGGACGGGATCGGCGACCCGAAGTATCGGCCGTGCCCACTGCTGGTGCGGATGGTGGACGCTGGGTGGCTGGGGCGGAAGTCGGGGCGCGGGTTTTATAACTACAGTGGGTAGTGGGTAGTGGAGAGTAGTGAGTAGGGTTGGAGGTTGGTTTGGCGGAGGAACTTTACTTTGAGGATTTGTTGCCGGGGATGAAGATTCGGTCGCTTCGCAGCTACGAGGTGACGGCGGCGGAGATTAAGGAGTTCGCTGCCAAGTATGATCCGCAGCCGTTTCATTTGGACGAGGCGGCGGCGGAGAAGACGTTCTTCAAGGGGCTGGCGGCGTCGGGGTGGATGACGGCGGCGATTACTATGCGGCTGCGCGTGGAGTCGATGCACGTGGCTGGCGGGATGATTGGCGCGGGCGTGGATGAGATCAAGTTCACCCAGCCGGTGCGGCCCGGAGACTGGCTGCGCACGGAGACCGAGATCCTGTCGGCGCGGCGGTCGACCTCCAGGCCGGAGATTGGGGTGGTGAAGTCGCTTACGCAGGTGTTCAACCAGCGGGACGAGCTGGTGATGCGGTCGGTGGTGAACTTTATTGCGCCCTTAAGAGCGTAGTTCTCAGTTCTTAGTTCTCAGTTGTCAGTTTCCCAAGGCGAAGCGCCGTTGCTTTTCCTGAGAACTGACAACTGACAACCGGTAACTCCCGCTGGTTCCGGGACTGATTAAGCACAGGCGGGGAGAGTATTTTTAAGAAGTGCGGATGACGGTTTTGGCATCGGGGTCGAAGGGCAATGCGACGGTGATCGCCGCAGGCTCTACGCGGATCCTTGTGGATGCGGGGATGTCGTGCCGCGAGCTGATGAAGCGGATGGCGCAGGTGGGCGAAGACCCTGAGGCGCTGGACGCGATTCTGATTACGCATGAGCACCTGGACCACGTGGCGGGGCTGTCGGTGCTGGCGCGGCGGCTGAAGATTCCGGTGTTTTTTACCGAGTCGACGCACCGCGCGTGGGTACGGATGCTGACGCCGCGGACCACGATGACCTACGCGAAGTGGCTGGAGACGGTGCAGCGCGACAAGGCGACGCGGGCTGACCATACGGTGGCTGAGATTGCGAAGGAATCGGAATTGTGCGAACCCATGTCTCAGAATCGAGACATGGGGCACCCCGAATCGCCGTCGAGCGTAGAGTCCGTGGACAAGGTGAAGGCCGATCCCGCTTTCCTGCCGGCGGTGGAATACTTCCGCGCCGGGCATGGATTTTCGATTGGCGAGATTGACGTCAATCCGTTCACCATTCCGCACGATGCTGCCGACCCCTGCGGGTTTGTCTTCCATGCGCGGTCGGAGTCGATCCGGATGGCGATTGCCACGGATCTGGGCTACGTTCCGCCCAACGTGAAGATGGCGCTGCGGGGCGTGGATGTACTGCTGCTGGAGTCCAACCACGACCTGGAGATGCTGAAGGATGGCCCGTATCCGTGGAGCGTCAAGCAGCGGGTGCTGAGCCGGGTGGGGCACCTGTCGAATGCGGCCTGCGCCGAGTTTCTGCTGCGGGATTACGATGGCGGCGCGCACACGATCGTCCTGGGACACCTTTCGGAGCAGAATAATCTGCCGGAGTTGGCGAGACTGGCCGCCGAGCAGGCGATAGGCGGGCGCATGAGCCTGCTCGGAAATCGGTTAGTGTTGGCGGTCCAGGATATCCCTTTGGAGCCGATCTGCCTCTAATGGTGTGGTGCGTTCGAAAGCGTACCTTGTGCGATCCTCGATACCTGATTTCGCACAGGCGGAGAATCGACTAGGATGGTTGGAGCATCCATAGTTCATGGCTACACAAAAATCCCAACTTCGCGAATCTGGTCAAGATACCTGCAACGATCCGGTTGTGGGGGCGATTTTGTCGGGATGGCGGTACGATATCTCGGGAATCTCGCCGGACCTGCGGGTGGACTACGAGGCGCATCTCTACAACTGCGCTCACTGCCGCAAGCGCCAACGGGTGCATCGCACCTGGGACGTGATGCTGCTGGCGATCACCACGCTGTCGTTTGCCGCGTTCCTGCTGGCAGCCGTCGTGATGCACCGGGTGGAGGCGATCAGCCACATCAGCAATGTGCAGCATCTCCACCTGCATGACCAGGGCGCGGCCTCGCTGTTGAGGATTCCCAGCAGCATATCGATCAGCCTGGAAGCGCTGGCCATTATTGGGGTGCTGATCTCCATGATGTTGTGGACGCTGGTGACGATTACGACACCGATTCCGAGCATGGTGGCCGCGCTGTTCCGCGAGCGCATCTCGCCGGAACTGCGTGAGCGCCTGCGAAAGCAGACGGTTTGAGCCAGGCCGAATCCCCAACATTGTGACCAACTCCTCCCAGACTGATGTTCCCACTTCATCGCATAACGATGGTGCCCTGACAGCTGGATCTCCGACGGAGGCCCTGCAGAGGGAAGCCGCCGAACGTCGTGGGTCGAGACCTCGCGTGCCGCTATGGAGGTATCCCGCAACCTATCTGCTGATGGGCATCAACATCGCCGTGTTTGCAATGATGTTTCCCTTCGGGCCGGTGATGGGGCTGATCCATCAGCACGCGTGGGGAAGCATCCTTACGGCGCCGTTCGATGTGAACACGCTGATTCGCTTTGGGGCGACGGCGACCGACAAGATTCAGGCAGGGGAGTGGTGGAGGCTGGTTACGGGCGCCTTCGTGCACGTGACCATTCTGCACATCGCGCTGAATATGTGGTGCCTGTGGAACCTCGGCATCTTTGGCGAGCCGCTGCTCGGTAAGCGTGGATTGATTGCGGTGTACCTGCTCACCGGGACGACCGGGATGATGTTTTCGTATGCATGGAGCATCGCGTCGGGACAGGTGGCGTACGTAGCCGGAGCCTCGGGCGCGGTCTTCGGCATTGCGGGGATCCTGATCGTGTTGCTGTCCAACCGCAAGCTGCAGGTGCCGTGGGAAGAGTTGCGCAGCCTGCGTCGCCAGGTCATCTTCTTCGCCGATCGCGAACCTGGTGATCGGCATGACGCCGAACATGCTGGGGATGGCCTCGCCCGGCCAACTGAAGCTGGTGCACCTGGACCTGAACATGCTGCCGCGGATCGACAACACGGCGCATGTGGGCGGGTTTCTGAGCGGACTGGCGCTGGGACTGCCGCTGTTTCCGCGCATGACGTCGGGGCGGGCGAGCTATCGGGCACGGCAGAGAGTGACCTTTGTGTGGGCGACGCTGCTGCTCTGCCTGTTCGGCTATGCGCTGGCGAACTTCGCGCACGGCCGGTCGTAAACTTCTCACCAGCTGCACACAGAAAAGCCAGGCCGTTTAGCCTGGCTCTTCGTCGATCAAAGTTTTGCTTAGCTGACTGAAACGGTCGCGGTCGCTGCGAACTTACGCACCATAGCCAGGAGCAGCTTGCGATCGCTCTCGTTCAGATTCGCGGAGTAGCGTTGAATCTGGGTGAGGAAGCGAATCTCATCTTCGCTCAGCGTGACGCCGTAGGTCTCCTTGACCGGGTCTTCGGAGAAGAACTGGCTGAGCGGCATCTCCAGCGATGCGGCGATCTTCTGTAGAGTTTCGAGCGACGGAACCGTGTGGCCGTTCTCTACCCGGGAGAGGTAACAACGCAACAGTCCTGTGCGCTTCTCAATGTCACCTTGCGACATACCGCGCTGCAGGCGGAAGTCGCGGATCGTAGCTCCGATGTTGATCGGAGTCGGTTCGGATCCAGCGAACTGCTCTTCCAGCGTTACTGTTTGCATATTTGCCATTGACGGTAAAGTAACTATACCAATTGATCGTGGCAAGCGCTAAGTGCACATTATTGCTGTACTTGTACCAATTGAGATTCGTACCGTAACCGGAACCATGCAACCAGTGGTAGCCCAATGGTCTCTATACGCTACCCCATGTACATGCCGCCGTTGACGTCGAGGGTGTGGCCGGTGATGTAACCGGCGCCTTCGCTGGCCAGAAACGCGACGGCGGCGGCTACGTCGGTGTCGCTGCCGTAACGAGCCAGCGGGACCTGCGCGAGGATGGCAGCCTTCTGGGATTCCTGAAGCTCGTCGGTCATGGCGGTCTGGATGAACCCGGGAGCGACCGCGTTAACGGTGATGTTGCGGCTGGCGAACTCGCGGGCGAGAGATTTTGTCAGGCCGATGAGCCCGGCCTTCGACGCAGCATAGTTTGCCTGGCCGGCTGCGCCCGTCTCGCCCACTACCGAGGTGATATTGATGACCCGTCCCCAGCGGCCCTTCATCATCGACGAGATGAGGGCCTGGGTGAGCAGGAAGGCGCCAGTGAGATTGGTGCGCAGGACGTCGTCGAAGTCGGTGAGCTTCATGCGCAGGGTGAGGCCGTCCCTGGTGATGCCGGCGTTGTTGACGAGGATCTCGACCTTGCCGAGGTCGGCGAGCACGGCCTTGGCGCAGGCCTTGATGGACTCTTCGCTGGAGACGTCGAGCGCGTAGGTGTGGGCGGTGCCGCCGGCGCCGGTAATCTCGGCGGCGACGGCTGCGAGTTTGTCGGCAGAGCGCGCGGCGAGGGCGACGGTTGCGCCGGACCTGGCGAGTTCGAGCGCGCAGGCGCGGCCGATGCCCTGCGAGGCGCCGGTAATCAAGGCAATTTTTCCAGATAAGTGGTTCAAGGTTTTTCTCCGACCTCAGAGTGCTTCAGGTTCGTGTCTAGTTTCCCACGGGCGGACGATTCCGGACAGCAAGATAAAGGCGAACCAGACTGTCTACCGTCACACCGAATCACAGGTTCGCGCGATATTCTTGTGCGAGTCATGAGCGAGACACTGAAGCACGCAGCCGAACCCAAGCACGCAGCCGAACACAAGGCCTCTGAGAACACAACCGAAGTCTACGCTATCCACGGCGCCGAGCCCGAGGTGCTGGCCTATGCGATGGCGAAGTATTCGCGCTCGTCGCTGACCATGCGGGAGTCGCTCACCGAGATCAGTTCGCAGAAGGCCGAGCAGTTCCTCAACACCTTTTACTTCCAGTATGGGCATCGGTCGATTGCCGACCTGGCGCACATACCGTTCGCGGTCGAGAAGCTGAGCCTGCTGGCGGCCATCGCGCTGGTCGACGAGACGCGCTGGGATGGGCAGGAGCGCTCCACGCGCTACCAGGACTTTCGCCGCTCGGGCTGGTACACGCCGCATCTCGACAGCCACCACCGCGCAGCCTACACCAAAGCCATCGAGGCGCTGTTTGCTGCGTACAACGATCTCAGCGCCGGCATGTTCGAGGCGCTCAAGGGAGTCGTCCCGCGGCCCGCCGAGATGAAGGAAGATGCGTACGCGCGCACGCTGAAGGCTCGCGCGTTTGATGCGGCGCGCTACCTGCTGCCGCTCGCGACCAACACCTCGCTGGGCCAGATTGTGAATGCGCGGACGCTCGAGACGCAGGTGTCGCGGCTGCTCTCGAGCCCGTTCGCCGAGATTCGCGAGCTCGGGCGTGAAGCTGCGCAACGCCGCCACCGAGCCTGCCTGGAACGTGCTGCGCGACAAGCTGGAGGAGCTGGCCGGCGAGGGCGTGGTCAACGCGGAAGCGACGGCGCAGATTCTCAATGAGCTGATGCCGCCGGTGCGCACGGCTCCCACGCTGCTGAAGCATGCCGAGCCCAACACCTACCAGATGGCCAGCCGCAAGGAGCTCGCCCAGGCGGCGGAGGAGCTGATGAAGGGCGCCGAGATCTACCCGGCGCCTATCGTCGACCTGCTCGACGACGAGGAGCATCTCGAGGTCGAGCTGGTTACTTCGCTGCTGTATCCGAACTGCCACTATTCGTATCGCCAGCTGCGCGGTGCGGTGGGGGCGCTCGGCGAGGTGCGGCGCAACGAGCTGCTCAAGCTTGGCACTGCGCACCGCGGCAAGCACGACGAGCTGCTGCGCGCCTTCCACTCCGGCCACGGCTTCCGCTTCGACATCCTCATGGACATTGGCGGCTTCCGCGACATGCATCGCCACCGCCGCTGCGTGCAGCTGATCCAGGACTTCTCCGACGTGCACGGCTACGACGAGCCGGTGTGCCCGGGGCAGCCTACGCTCGCCGAGGCAGGCCTCGAGACGGCGCTTACAAGGCCGCCATGGAGGCTGCCTACGCCGCCTACCGCGCCCTGCGCGACAGCAGCGCGCATGAGGCTCCACAGGCGCGCAATACCTGCTGCCGCTGAGCACGCGCTGCCGCTCCATGTTCAAGATGGACTTCGCCGAGGCGCTCTACATCTCGGAGCTGCGCTCGACCGTTGCCGGCCACTTCAGCTACCGGCGCGTCGCCTGGGAGATGTACCGCGCCATCGCCGTGCGGCATCCCGCGCTGGCCGGGTTCTTCCGCATCGAGGACGTGAACGTGCCCGCGGATCTGCTGAAGAGGTGAGGGCTAAGCGGCCTTGGTCTTCGTGGTCCACTCAATCCCAAGGGCCTTCATGACGGCAAATGTTGTCTTGAGTGTGGGATTGCCATTCTTGCTGAACGAACGATAGAGCTGTTCGCGGGAGAGGCCGGTTTTTTCCGCAATCTGCGTCATGCCTTTGGCGCGGGCGACAACACCGAGCGCATGAGCGATATAAGCCGCGTCATTGGTCTTGAAGGCCTCCGCCATGAAGATCGCAACCGCCTCATCAGATTCAAGATGTTTTGCTGCGTCCCACTTCGTCGTCTTCAGTTTCATCGCTGTTCCTCCAATCCTTCGCCAATTGTTTTGCCTTGAGGATGTCTGCCGCTTGCGTTCCCTTGGTCCCGCCGCTGAGGAGCAGGATGATGGTGTTTCCTCGCTGGGTGAGGTAAATCCGATACCCGGGGCCGAGAGGTATACGAAGTTCTGTCACCCCCCCGCCCACTGGTTTGGCGTCGCCGAAGTGCCCAAACGCAAGACGGTCGATGCGCGCGACAATTTGAGCGGATGCACGCTTGTCTTTGAGCCGAGCCTGCCACTTCTCAAATAGGCTTGTTTGGCGAATCTCAAACACAGTTCGATCGTAGTCTATAAACTACACTTCTTCAAGGCTTTTCAGCGCGCGAAGGCGCAAACCGGAAGGGGTTGAAGTTGGTGTGCGTGTCGAAGGTATCGACGTGCTCGGCGTGCTTGAGCCAGTTCACTACGAGGTAGGTTAGCGGCGTTGCCAGGACCTCATACGCGACCTTGAGTAAGTAGCCCTGCCAGATGATCTCAAAGAGCTTGCCCGCGCTGTAGGTACCGGCGAAGGTGATGATGATGACCAGCGTCGTGTCGACGGCCTGGCCGACGACCGTAGAGCCGACTGTGCGCGTCCATAGCCAGCGGCCGCGTGTGATGAGCTTGAGCTTGGCCATGGTGTAGGAGTTGGCGAATTCTCCTGCCCAAAACGCTGTCAGGCTGGCGATGAGGATGCGCGGCAGGATGCCGAAGACCGTCACGAATGCCTGCTGGTGCTGGAACTCCGGATCGGAGGGCAGCGCGATCACGATCGCCGAAACCGCGTAGAGCAGGGCCGTGCCGAAGAACCCCAGCCAGATGGCGCGACGCGATGCGGCGTAGCCGTAGATCTCGGTGAAGATGTCTCCGAAGATGTAGGTGATGGGGAACAGCAGCATGGCGCCCGAGGTAGAGAAAGCCAGCAGGTGACCATGGAAAGTAAAGAGCGGTATCCGCACGACCTTCTGCGCCACGAGGTTTGAGACCAGAAGAATGACCACGAAAGTGGTTGTAAGGGCGTCTAGATAACGAAAACGGCGCATGAACTGAGCCTACCGTACCGAAGTGGGAAAGAGCCTTGAATGTCCACAACGATTTTCGCTTTTCTTTTGCTTTTTCGTGCTTACGGATGCTACGATCGATTATTAGATAAATCTAATGATCTGAAATAGAAGTACCCACCGAGGAGATCAGAATCGTGGCTGATGACCGCAGCAAAGCAATAGAAACCGCCCTTTCGCAACTGGAGAAGCAATTCGGCAAAGGGTCGGTGATGCGGCTTGGCGCGAAGGAGGCCGTTGGGCCGATCGCGGTGATTTCGACGGGCTCGATCTCGTTCGACGCTGCGCTCGGAGTGGGTGGCGTGCCGCGCGGCCGCGTGATCGAGATCTTCGGGCCGGAGAGCTCGGGCAAGACGACCATTACGCTGCAGATTATTGCCGAGGCGCAGAAGGCCGGCGGCCTGGCGGCGTTCGTCGATGCAGAACACGCGCTCGATCCTGGGTATGCCAAGAAGCTGGGCGTGGACATCGACAACCTGCTGATCTCGCAGCCGGATTATGGCGAGCAGGCGCTCGAGATCGTCGAGGCGCTCGTGCGCTCGGGCGCGATTGATGTGCTGGTGGTCGACTCGGTTGCGGCGCTGGTGCCGAAGGCAGAGCTCGACGGCGAGATGGGCGATTCGCACATGGGGCTGCAGGCGCGGCTGATGTCGCAGGCGCTGCGCAAGCTGACTGGCACGGTCTCGAAGTCGCGCACCTGCCTGATCTTCATCAACCAGATTCGCGAGAAGATTGGCGTGATGTTTGGCAATCCGGAGACGACCACCGGCGGCAAGGCGCTCAAGTTTTACTCGTCGATGCGCATCGACATTCGGCGTATCGGTGCGGTGAAAGAGGGCGACGTCGTTGTCGGCTCGCGCACCAAGGTGAAGGTGGTCAAGAACAAGGTGGCGGCGCCGTTCCGCGATGCCGAGTTCGACATTCTCTACGGCGAAGGCATCTCGCGTGAGGGCGACACGCTCGATCTCGCGGTGGCCAACAACATCGTCGACAAGTCTGGCGCGTGGTACAGCTACCAGGGCGAGCGCATCGGGCAGGGACGCGAGAATGTGCGTGGCTTCCTCAAGGAGAACAAAGACGTCTTCGCGCGCATCGATACAGAGCTTCGCAAGAAGCTCGGCATCAAGGCGCTTACCGATGCGGATATTCCGGAGGTTCCAGAGGCGGGGCCGGAACTGGCGGTTGCTGCTGTGAAGGGCAAGCGCGGCTAAGCGTCGAAGCTCATCGCGAAGGCAGACGGCGCGCGCAGGTGCAGGCTTGGTAAGATGTTGGGGTTTCGGAGACTTCCATGAACCGTACCCTCACCTGTCTTTCCCTGCTGGGCCTTTCGCTCGGCATTGCCTTGTTTGTCACTGTTCCTGCGCATGGCCTGGACAACGGCGTCGCGCGCACGCCGCCGATGGGCTGGAACAGCTGGAACAAGTTCGCCTGCAAAGACGTCAACGAAACCGTGGTGCGCGCCCAGGCGGACGCCATGGTTTCGAGCGGCATGAAGGACGCGGGCTATCAGTACATCGTCATCGACGACTGCTGGCAGGTGGGTCGCGATGCTGCGGGCAACATTCTTGCCGACCCGCAGAAGTATCCCTCCGGCATCAAGGCGCTTGCCGATTATGTTCACAGTAAGGGACTGAAGTTCGGCATCTACACGGACGCGGGAACCAAGACGTGCGCGGGCCGGCCGGGGAGCATGGGCCACGAGTACCAGGACGCGCGGCAGTATGCGAACTGGGGCGTCGACTACGTCAAAGAGGATTGGTGCAACACGCTGCCGGGGCAGGGTAGCGAAGCCTCGTACACGCTGATGCGCAACGCGCTTGCCGCGACAGGCCGGCCGATCGTCTTCAGTATCTGTGAGTGGGGTTCGACCAAGCCGTGGCTTTGGGCTGGACCGATTGGAAACATGTGGCGCGCCACCGGCGACATCCAGGATTGCTGGAACTGCAAGAAGCAGTGGGGCGGCAACGGCGTTCTGCAGATCCTCGACCTCATGGATCCTATCTACAGCTATGCAGGCCCCGGCCACTGGAATGATGCCGACATGCTTGAGGTGGGCAATGGCGGCATGACCACGGCGGAGTATCGCGCGCACTTCAGCATGTGGGCGCTGTTTTCCGCGCCGCTGATCGCAGGCAACGACATGGCGCACATGACGCCGGAGATCCGCGAGATTCTGCTGAACAAGGAAGTGATCGCGATCGATCAGGATCCAATGGGCATCCAGGGCCATCGGGTGCACAAGGACGGCGACCTCGAAGTCTGGTCCAAGCAGCTTGCGGATGGCGGCCGGGCAGTGGTGCTGCTCAATCGCGGGGACAAGCCTGCGACGATCGCTGCGGACTGGCGCGACCTTGGGTATCCTGCGACGCTGCCCGCCAGCGTGCGCGATCTCTGGGCGCACAAGGACCTCGCGCGGCAGACGGGAAGCTTCTCCACCGAGGTGCCGGCCAACGCTGCGGTCATGGTGCGGATCACACCCTAGCGCCCGGTTGCGCGAGAATAGCTGGATGGGCTTGTCATTGACGCGCGCGGACCGGGAGTGGATCGAGCAGCGCGCGCGCGTCGCCGGCTTCGATCTTGCCGGGATTGCCGCGGTGTCAGAACCATCAAGCGCGCCTGCCTCGGAGGACGATCGGCGCTACGCCGATTGGGTCGACGCCGGGTACGCCGGTGAGATGGATTACCTGAAGCGGACCGATGATGCGGGCGAATATCTTCGCGGAGACCTGCACCGCTCGATGCCGTGGGCGCGCTCGGTGATTGTCTGCGCGGTGAACTATAACGCCGCCGCACCACGGTCGATCGATCCTGCGCACGCGACGGCCGGATGGATCGCTCGCTATGCGTGGAGTGGGCGAGAGGAGTCGGGCGCGGCCAGCGACTATCACGATGTGCTGCTGCATCAGCTTCACGCGCTGGAGTCGGAGCTGAAGGAGCGTTTCGGCGCGAATGCGTCGATGCGCTGTTATGTCGATACCGGGCCGCTAGCGGAACGAGCCTACGCCGCGCGCGCAGGCGTTGGCTGGATTGGCAAGAATACGTGCGTGCTGAACCAGCAGCAGGGATCGTGGCTGCTGCTGGGCGTCATTGTGACGTCGCTGGAGCTCGAGCCGGACGCGTGGAGCGTGCCTGCAGCCGATCGCTGTGGCAGCTGCACGCGCTGCATTGACGCCTGCCCAACCGACGCGCTGTTTGATCCGGAGCCCGGCGGAGTTCGGCAGATGGATGCCGCGCGCTGCATTGCGTATCTCACCATCGAGAAGAAGGGAAGCATTGCCGAGGAGCTGCGGCCGCTGATGGGGCGGCAGGTATTCGGCTGCGACATCTGCCAGGATGTCTGTCCGTGGAATCGCCGCGCCCCGGTGACGACGTCGGGCCTGCTGCCAGCGCGGCAGGAGCTGATCAACCCCGCGCTCCAGTGGCTGGCGGAGCTGGACGGGCCGGCGTTCAATCGCCTATTTCGTGGATCGCCGCTGGAGCGCACGCGGCGCAAGCGAATCCTGCGTAACGTGGCGATTGCGATGGGGAACAGCGGCGAGCGGGACTTTCTGCCGCAGCTTGAAGCGTGGGTTGTGGGCGACGATGCGGTTCTGGCCGAAGCCGCGGCGTGGGCGGCCGATCGTTTGCGGGAGTAGTCTCTTGGTTCGCCCGGACGTTTTGTCGATGATTTGCGAAAGAGCGGCGCGCGGCAAAGTAGACTGGGGATATGGCGTTTGAGAAGATCAGCATTGTTCCGGACGACGCGAAGAAGCCCGTGAATGGTTCGAATTCCAGCGTTGAGGGCCGCGTGTCGCGAACCTCCACAAGGGCGGTTGCGGCGGGCGATGAGGCGGTCGAGCCCAACCTGGTCGCTGATCCGGCCGTGCCGGTCGCTGAGAGTGGAACCCTGCAGCAGGTCATTGCGCTCGCCCACTATATGACCAAGACCGAGGTGCACACCTACGCCTTCAGCGTGGCGGCACAGGTCATTCTGTCACTGTTTCCTTTTATCGTGCTGCTCCTCACGCTGTGTCAGCGCGTCTTTCACTCGCCCAGGATGGTCAACGTCGTCGTGCAGATGATGACGAACTTTCTGCCCAGCAACCAGGACTTCGTGATGCGCAACATGAAGATCCTTGCCACTGCGCATACACAGACCAGGATCTTCTCCGTCGTGATGTTGCTGGTCACGACAACCGGCGTGTTCTTACCGCTCGAGGTCGCGCTCAACAGCGTGTGGGGTGTGCGAAAGAACCGGAATTACATTCACAACCAGCTCGTGTCGCTGGCGTTGGCCACTGGCGTTGGCGTGCTTGCGATGGCCTCGATTGCGCTGAGCACAGCGCAGCAAGCGGTGATGAACTTCGTCTTCTTCGGACACACGCAGAACTTCTTTTTCACCTTCATCGGCGAAAGCTTTCTGCGGATTTGTGCAGGGATTGCCAGCATCGGGCTTTTCTTCCTGATCTACTGGGGTCTCCCCAACCGCAGAATTCCTGCACGCGCCGTTCTTCCCACAGCCATCATTGTGGGCGTGCTGTGGGAGGTTGCAAAATATCTCTACATCCTCGCGCTGCCGCACCTGGACCTTCGCTCGGTCTATGGCCCGTTCGAGGTCTCCGTGGGGTTGATGCTCTGGGCGTTTCTCAGTGGCCTGCTGCTGCTGGCGGGCGCCTATGTGTCTGCGACGCGCCACGCATTGCGCGAAGCCCGGGCGGACGACCTCAAACGCGAGCGCGAAGAAACTGCCAGTTAGGAGAAGCCTTAGGGCTTCGCGTGGAAGGACTTCACGACGATGTCGTTGGCATGGCCGCCGGACGGCAGCATGGTGAAGAGTGTGGGGCCTTCTTTGCTCTGCATGCGGATCACGGCAACATCGGCTGAGCCGGAATCGGCAATGAGCAGCAGGTGCTCGTCGGCGGAGAAGGCGATGGTGTCGGGATGCACGCCGGTGTGCACGCTGGCCTCCACGCGGCCATCGTCGATGCTATACATGGCGGCGGAGTCAGCGCCGAAGTTTGTGACCCAGAGGCTGGAGCTGTCCGCGCTGATGACCCCGTTGGTGGGCTTGGTGCCGATAGGATAGGTGCCAAGCACTTCGTTGGTCCACGTCGAAATTTCGGAGATGCTGTCGGAGCCGAAGTTAATCGAAAAGACTTCATTTCCATTCGGCTGCGCGGCGAGGCGCACCGGCATCTCGCCCACATCCAGGAAGGTGAGTAGCTGATCGTGTTGCAGGGACGCATCCTGCTTGCCACGCCAGGAGTCCGGCGACGCGGCCAACCAGACCACCATCACCTTGTGCGTGGACGAGCAGGCAACGAAGGCCTTTGATCCCGACGTTGGCTCGCTCGCGGAATTTGCTACCACCGCAATATCCGTGGCGCCCGCGCATCCCGAATAGGCTTCTCGCAACTGCAGCGGATGCTCCTTCGAGTCGCTGATGGAGTAGATCGAGAGGCTGCCGGCGATGCGATTGCTAACCACCAGCGTGCGATTGTCCGGCGAGACCTTTGCCACGCCCGGCCCTTCGCCTGTAGCAGCGACGCCGATCTGGCGACGCTTGTCCAGGTCGATCACGCTCACGGTATTCGATGCCGAGTTTGGAACATATCCGCGCTTGCCATCCGGAGCGACGGCGATGAAGTACGGTGTGCGCTGTACGCCGATCGTCGCTGCGACGCGGTTGGTGGTCACGTCGATCACGGAGACGGAGTCGCTGCCGGAATTGACTGCGTACACTTCATCACGAACGGGATTCGCCGCAAGACCACTGGGCTGCCGCCCCACCTGCAGCACTCGATCCTGGCGCAGGTAGACGAGGTCCAGCACGGTGACGGTATTGCTTGCGCCGTTGGAGACGTAGGCGAACTCGTGATAGCTCGCGGGATAGCTGGGAAAGCGATCACGTCCGCATCCAGCCAAGATTACAGGCAGGAGGAGGGCAAGTGCGCATGGCAGCGCTCGGCTGATACGAGGGACAGACCGTGGCCCAGGCTTCATCCCCGGCTCTTGGGTTCCCGAGAGGCGCGCCACTGCGCGACCAGCCAGGCGATATAGCCAAATTGAAATAGCCAGACGACGACGTAGGCGTAGACGAGATGGCGTTCCGAGAGGGTGTGGAAGGGAATCATCGTGCCTCCGAAGGAGCGACGCCGGGCTCGCCGCCAAGGTTGTGTTCATTACCGAGGAAGCCGAGGGCGTATGCATTGGACTGCCGTTGCCGCCGGCGCTCGATCGCGTAGCGCATGCCGATGAGGAAGGCTCCCCACATCGCCCAGGCCAACATGTTCCAGAGAACGGCAGGTACCATGCTGGGATCGATGCCGGAGTTTTCTCCTCCGCCGAAGACAGCCGAAGGATGCTGCGTGCGCCACCAGCGGATCGACATGAAGCAGATGGGAACATCGATCGCTGCGAAGATGGCCAGCACCGCGGAGATGACGGCCGTCTGCCCCGTGGCCGAGAAACGCCGCACCAGCAGGTAGCTGACGTAGAGCAGCCACAGCAGCAGGTAGGTGGTCATGCGAGCGTCCCATGCCCACCAGATTCCCCAGGCCGCGCGGCCCCAGAGCATGCCGGTCGCGAGGCCGATGCTCGCGTAGAGCACGGTGACTTCGGCGGAGGCGAGGGCGAAGGCGTCGGCTGCCGCTGCACGCTCCACGTTGCGGTTGCGCCAGTAGAGATAGAGAAACGACGCGCCGCAGTTCAGATATGGAAACACAAAGCTCAGAATCGTATGCGGCAGGTGATAGAAGAAGACGCGATAGAGATTGCCCATCGTCGCCTCCTTGGGCGCGACCATGGCTGCGTAGAAGCCGTAGGCCAGCACGACGAGCGTTAGTCCGAAGTACGCCAGCGCCCACTTCGGCATCGTTCCAGAGGATTTTCGAATGTTAGTCACCATCGATAATTTTAGCTCTTTGTTTAGACTGCGCGGAGCGGGGGCCTCCCGAAACCTCTAGCCCGCTAATCCGCGCTGAGAACAGTCTGAAACAAAAGCACGCAAGCCGTTGTGAAGACAATCACATAGGCGACCAATACTTTGATCCATAATGTCGGCTCAAACTCGCCGGTTAGGATCGCCGTGGTTGCCTGAATCATCGCCAGCAGCGCCGGCATGGAGATGGGCAGCAATACCAGCGGCAGCAGCGTCTCGCGATTGCGCGAGCGCAGGCTGAGCGCCGCGAAGAACGTTCCGTTCACGACTAAAGCCCAGGTGCCCAGCGGCAAAATAAAGAGCAGCTTCCAGGTCTCGCCCAGCGGGTGCAGGTTGTAGAAGACGGTGAAGATCGGCGCCAGCACAATCTCGACTGCCGTCACGAACAGGAAGTTCGCGAGCGCCTTGCCAATGAACAGGGCTGAGGCCGGCGCGGCCGACAGCCGGTGAGCATCGAGGACGTTGTTGTTGGTCTCGCGCGCCCAGGACTGCGTTCAGCGCTGTCATCGCCGCAAACAGCAGCGCCACCCACAGCAGGCCGCCGCTGATCTGCCGCGTCATCGTGGGGTAGGAGGCCGGATCGAACGCCATCGCTAGCACGACCACCACCAGCAGCGCGAAGAACAGCATGCCGTTGATCGAGTCCTTGGTGCGCCACTCGAGGCGCAGGTCCTTGCGCAGGTGCGTGAGGACGTGTTGCGCGTAGTTCATGCGTGTCCTCCTGTAGGAGCTTTGGTGAGATCGGCGAGCGTCGCGTGGGTTGCGCGCAGGTAATCCGCCGGCGCGATGAAGATCTGCAAGCCACGCAGGCCGGCAGAGATCGAGATTACGTCGAAGAGCTCGATCGTCTCGTCGGCAAAGGCAGGGAAGGGCTTCTTTGCCGCGAGCACGGTGACCCCGCCGCGGATATATCCAGTCAGCGGCTCAACATCCTTCAGCGACGCGAGCTCCACCTTGCGCGTGCCCGCAACGGCGGCCAGCTTCTTCAGATCGAGCTCGGCGTCGCCCGGCACCACGGCGAACAAGTGCTCGCCATCGCTGGTGCGCGTGACCAGGGTCTTGAAGACCTGCTCCGGCGGCAGGCCGATCTTGCGGGCAACAGAAATTGCGGTGAGGTCATCGGGGTCGACGTCGTACGTGCGCAGTTCGTACGCAATGTTCAGTGCGTCGAGCTGCCGCGCCGCGTTGGTCTTGCTCGTCTTGGTGGCGGAACTCATCGGTCGGTCTCCACCAGCGACACCAGCCGCCCAGCATTCAGTGTCAGCGTGCTCTGCGCGAGCGGCCGCGCCAGCTCGGCCTGGTGGGTCGTCAGCAGCAGCGTGCGCGCCAGGCCGCTGTGCGAAGGTCGCGCGATGTAGGCCAGCAGCCGCGTAATCATGCTGTGCGCCGAGCCGACGTCGAGGTTCGAAAATGGTTCGTCGAGCAGCAGCAGGTCCGGCTCCGACAGCAGCACCCGCGCCAGCGATGCGCGCTGCCGCATGCCCTGCGAGTACTCGCCCACCCGCCGCGTGTTCGCCGGATCGAGGCCGACCTCGATCAGCGCCTCGGCCGCCTTCTCCTGCAGCACCGCGCGCCCGACACCTTCGGTATGCAGGCTGCCAAAGTAGGTCAGGTTTTCGATCCCCGTCAGCTCGTCATACAGCATCGTCGAGTGGCTCATATACGCGACCACGCCACGCTGATCCCGAGGCGCCTCGCCAAAGATAGAGACAGTCCCGTAACTCGGCGACTGCAGCCCTGCAATGACCTTGAGCAAGGTAGACTTGCCCGCACCATTCTCGCCGAGCATCACCACGCTCGATCCTGCGGCGAGCGAAACGGTGACCTCGCGCAGCGCAACGAAGCTGCCATACAGCCGCGAAACGCGATCCAGCTGAACGGCCGGTACCGCCTTGGTCTTCGTGTTTTCAATACGTTTCGGCTTGGAGGTCGTTCACCGTCGGCATGATCTGTCTGTGAGTATAGAACCCCGGTGCGACCTCCCATGTGATCAGCGTCGCTCAGTCGTCGAGACGCTTTTCTGTGGAAACCGGGTTGCAAACCCCCGGCATCAGTGATAAACCTTAAGTATTCCTCTCGCTTCGGCGGGTCGAATTTCATGCAGAGTGGTTGAGGGACGAGCCCTACGACGCCACGACAACCGGACAGAACACAGTACCGGTGTCAACTCTCTCCTGGATGGCGAAAGCCACAGGGTACATGAGATTCGGTGGATGCAGACCCGTATCTGAGCCTGACTCCACGAACCTCCGTACCGAGACCCCCAGACAAGAGAGCAGGCTTTCAGGACCATCACCCTTCGACCATCGGAGTCGATTCATGGTGTCTTCCTGTACGGTGTACGAGCTGCGCTGCAACGAATGCGGCAAGAGCTACGGCAATAGGCCTCTGTCTGGCTGCCCGGACTGCCTTGCGCCCCTAGAAGTCCAGTACGATCTGGAGTCTGTTCGCGGCCGCTTCACGCGCGAGACCATCGCCGCCGGCCCAGCCAACATCTGGCGCTACAAAGAGCTGCTCCCCATTCCTGACGGCTTTCTGCCCGACCTCCCCGTCGGCTTCACGCCGCTGGTTCGCGCACGCAATCTCGGCAAGCGCATCGGCGCCGACAACCTCTACATCAAGAACGATGCCGTCTGCTTCCCGACGCTCAGCTTCAAGGATCGCGTCGTCTCGGTTGCGCTGGCCAACGCGCAGGGCTTCGGCTTCACCACCGTCGGCTGCTCGTCTACTGGCAACCTGGCGAACTCCACCGCCGCACAGGCCGCGCGCCTCGGCCTCAAGGCCTGCATCCTCGTTCCCGCCGATCTCGAGTACGCGAAGATCCTCAACACCCAGGTCTACGGCGCGCGCCTGGTGCGCATCGACGGCAACTACGACCACGTCAACCGCCTCTGCACGCTGATTGCCGACGAGTACAACTGGGGCTTCGTCAACGTGAACCTTCGCCCCTACTACGCCGAGGGTTCGAAGACCGTCGGCTACGAGATCGCCGAGCAACTCGGCTGGCGACTGCCCGACAACATCGTCTGCCCCATGGCCGGCGGCTCGCTCATCCGCAAGATCCGCAAGGCCTTCAAGGAGCTCATCGCGCTCGGCCTCGTCGAGCCCAAGGAAGTTCGCTTCTTCGGCGCGCAGGCCACCGGCTGCTCGCCCATCGCGCACGCCGTCAAGCAGGGCTGGGATTACATTGAGCCGCAGCGCCCCAACACCATCGCCCGCTCGCTGGCGATCGGCAATCCAGCCGACGGTCCCGCCGCCGCGAAGATGATCCAGGAGACCGGCGGCTGGGCTGAGGACGTCTCGGACGTCGAGCTCGTCGCCGGCATCCAGGAGCTCGCCGAGGACGAAGGCATCTTCACCGAGACCGCCGGCGGCGTCACCACCGCCGTCACTGCGCGGCTCTACTCGCAGGGCCGCATCTCGCGCGATCAGCTCACCGTCTCGTGCATCACCGGCAACGGCCTCAAGACCACCGACGCGCTCGAAGGCCGCTTCGCGACCGAGCGTGCCGTGAAGCCAAAGCTCGCCGCGTTCGACGAGTACATCCGCGCCGTCGACGGCCAGCTGGTCAGCGACGTCGCGCTGGCAGGAGGTGTGCGTTGAGCGTAAAGATTGTGCTGCCCACCGCCCTCGCCCGCCACACCGACGGCCAGAAGTCCTTCGAGTCCGAAGCCGAAAACCTTCCCGGCCTGCTCGCCGAGTTCGACACCAAGTTCCCCGCGCTCGCGCAGAACGTCAAGGACGAAAACGGCAAGCTCCGCCGCTTCGTCAACGTCTACGTCAACGACGAAGACATCCGCTTCCTCGGCGGCGACACCCACCGCTTCGAAGACGGCGACGAGGTCATGCTCATCCCCTCCATCGCTGGCGGGTGCTGCGCGCACGGCGAGTCCTTCGCGGACTGCGAATAGCGCTTCGCGCAAAGACACGAAAGCCGCGGTGGCTGCCACCGCGGCTTTTCTATTTTTGACCTAACCGCGGTAGGCGTCCAATCGGCGGCAAGCCTCGGCCAGCTCATCATCCTTCTTCGCGAAGCAGAACCGCAGCAGGTTCTCGCCCGGATTCACGCCCGCTGCATCAGCCGCGAAGAACGCCGATCCCGCCACCGCCGCAATCCCGGCGTCCGCCAGCAGCCTCCGCGCCTTCTGCTTCGCGTCCTCGCCAGGAATCCGAGAAGCATCCGCCAGCACGTAGTACGCGCCGGTAGGGATCGACGGTGTGAGTCCGGCCCGCGTCAGCGCAGCGCAGATCAAATCGCGCTTGGCCTGGTACTCGGCCGTGAGTCCGTCATAAAAGCTCTGCGGCAGCTGCAGCAGTCCAGCCGCCGCTCCGTGCTGCAGCGGGGAAGGCGCGCACACGTAGATCAGATCGTGGAAGTACCCAATCGCCGGCAGCCAACGATCGCTCGCTGCCATGTAGCCTAACCGCCATCCAGTCACCGAGAACGTCTTCGAGAACCCCGAGATCGTGATGGTGCGCTCGGTCATCCCCGGCAGCGTGGCGATGCTGATGTGCTTCGCGCCGTCGTAGATAAAGTATTCGTACATCTCATCGGTAAAGACGAAGAGGTCGAACTCGATCGCGACCTCAGCCAGTGCCTCGAGCTCGGCCTTCGAAAAAACCTTGCCCGAAGGATTCGATGGGCTATTGATGATGATGGCGCGCGTCCGAGGCGTGATCGCCGCGCGCAGCCGATCTACGTCAAGTGCAAACCCCAGCCCTTCAAGAGGCACAACTACCGGCTCGACGCGCATCGACCTGCAGCGTGCTCACGTGATAGCCGTAGAACGGCTCCAGCACCACGCACTCATCGCCAGCGTTCAGCAGCGCCAGCAGGGCAGCGTGCATAGCGCCGGTTGCGCCGCTCGTCACAAACACCTGCGTGTGCGGATTCACGCTGAGACCGTTGAAGCTGTGAAGCTTCTGCGCAATAGCCTCACGCAGCGACAGCGATACCGTCCATGCGCGTGTAGATATTGTGGCCGGAACGGATCGCGTCGATCGCGGCTTCGACCACCGGGATGCGGTGGATCGGTATCGCATACGCCCTGCGCCATGTTGATGCCGTCTACCTCGGCGCAGGCGACGGTCATGGCGCGAATCTCTGACTGGACAAAATGCGGTGCCAGTTCACTGAGACGAAGATTGCCGGCGGGAGAGAGTGTGTTGGTAGGCATAGGAGAGGCGCACATTGTGCGTGCGCCTCTTATCCTAACGAACGAATTGGTGACTGTGAAGCGGCAATCCCGCTTATCTAGATTACGTGCAGCAGCCAGAGAATCAGAACGATCAAAAGGATCGTGCCCAGGCCACCCGCGGGGTAATAGCCCCAGTTGCGCGAGTACGGATAAGTCGGAAAAGTGCCAAACATGAGCAGCAGCAGAATGATGATGACGATGAGCACGACGTGCCTCCAGGGAGAGTGACTTGCAAATGCAACTTGTAAGTAGATGCTCCGTTCGCTTCTTTGTGTTATCCAGACGCAAGACACGAAAGAATTTAGCAAGGCAAGCAACGCGGAAACAGGCAAACGGCTCTTACGTTGAGTTGTGGTTGGAAATAGTACTCAAACCATCTCAGGTAAGGCGGCTCTCTCATGTTCTTAATCCTGGCAGTTGTGCTCGTTCTCCTATGGCTCGGCGGATTTTTTGTACTTCATATAAGCAGCTTCCTCATTCACATCCTCCTTATCTTCGCCGTGATCTCGCTGATCATGCACTTCGTATCCGGCGGAAGGCGTGCGGTCTAGCGGAAGCATGCTCCCATAGTGCGCTCCAATGAGAAAAGCCGAACCTGGTCAGGTTCGGCTTTCTTTTTCTTGCTGTGTTGAGAAGCTACTGGTGCGCGATGTTCTCGGCCGGCTTGGGTGGAGGAATCGGCAACGGAGTCGCCTGGGCCAGCGCAACAGGCGTCTCTTCGGCCAGCTTTAGCGGCCTGCTGACCAGTGCAATCTCCAGCACCTCATCCATCTGCTCTACCCAGTTGAGCTTCATCTCGTTCTTGATGAGCTCGGGAAGATCGGCCAGGTCCTTCTTATTCTCAGCGGGAAGAATCGCCTCACGAATTCCTGCGCGATGCGCTGCGAGCAGCTTCTCCTTGAGGCCGCCGATGGGCAGCACCTTGCCGCGCAGCGTGATCTCGCCGGTCATGGCAATGTCGCGCCGCACTTCAATCTTGGTGAGCGCGCTCGCCAGTGCAGTCGCCAGCGTGATGCCTGCCGACGGCCCGTCCTTGGGAATCGCGCCCTCGGGAACGTGCACGTGGATGTCGACGTTGCGATAGAAATCCCGCGGCAGCCCAAGGTGATGCGAGCGCGAGCGGATGTAGGTCAACGCAGCCTGCGCTGACTCCTGCATCACGTCGCCGAGCTGTCCGGTCGCGGTCATCTTGCCCTTGCCGTCCAGCACCTGCACTTCGGTCTGGAGAATGCTTCCGCCCATCTCCGTCCACGCTAGTCCAGTAACCAGGCCAATCTCCGACTTCTCCTGCACGCCGGAATCGCGATACTTTGCAACCCCAAGCAGCATGCTCAGCGACTCCGCCGTGACCGCTTCGACATGCTTGTCGTCGCCGACAACCTTGCGCGCAACCTTGCGGCAGATGTTGCCGATCTCGCGTTCGAGATTGCGCACGCCAGCCTCGCGCGTGTACGAGCGGATGATCTCGCGGAGCGCATCGTCGCTGAAGCTGATCTGCGTGGCGGTCAGCCCGGTCGCCTCAATCTGCTTCCGCACCAGGTACTGCTTGGCGATCTCGAGCTTTTCCAGCTCCGTGTAACCCGTGAGCCGCAGAATCTCCATGCGGTCCTGCAGCGGGCCGGGAATGGTGTGCAGCACATTGGCAGTCGCCACGAACAACACCTGCGACAGGTCATACTCCACGTCGAGATAGTGATCCTGGAACGTGTGATTCTGCTCGGGGTCCAGCACCTCGAGCAGCGCCGACGCCGGATCGCCGCGGAAGTCCGACGCCATCTTGTCGATCTCGTCCAGCATGATCACCGGGTTCTTGGTTCCGGCCTTCTTCATCGACTGAATGATCTGCCCTGGCAGCGCGCCAATGTAGGTGCGGCGATGTCCGCGGATCTCGGCCTCATCGCGTACGCCGCCCAGCGACATGCGCACAAACTTGCGGCCGGTTGCCTTCGCAATCGACATCCCCAACGAAGTCTTGCCAACGCCCGGAGGTCCGACGAAGCACAGAATCGAGCCCTTCGGATTCTTCACCAGCTGCCGCACGGCGAGGAACTCCAGGATGCGGTCCTTGATCTTCTCCAGGCCGTAGTGGTCTTCGTTCAGCACCGTCTCGGCATTCTCGATGGAGCGAATCTCCTTAGAGCGCTTCTTCCACGGCACGGCGAGCAGCCAGTCCAGGTAATTTCTTGAAACGGTCGACTCGGCCGACATCGGCGGCATCGCCTCGAGCTTCTTCAGCTCCTGCATGGCCTTTTCCTGCACTTCTTTGGTCATGCCGGCTTCTTCAATCTTCTTCTTCAGCTCATCGAACTCGCTCTTCTCACCGCGGCCCAGCTCCTTCTGGATGGCCTTGATCTTCTCGTTGAGGTAATACTCTTTCTGCGCGCGCTCCATCTGCCGCTTCACGCGCGACTGGATGGTGCGGTCCATGTTCAGCTTCTCAATCGCGATGTCGAGCGTGTCAGCGATGCGCGAGAGCCGCACCTCCGGATCGAAGACCTCAAGCAGCTGCTGCTTCTCTTCGATCGCCAGCGGAAGGTTCGCCGCAATCACGTCCGCGAGCTTCGCCGGCTCATCCATGCGCAGCGCCGCGGTTGCTTCCTGGTTCAGCGACTGCTGCAGCTTGCCGTACTGCTCGAACAACTGGTGCACCCGTCGCAACCAGTTGCTCGGTTGCCGGCGTCGTCTGCAGCTCCACATTTGAGGTCTTCACGGTCGCGACGAAGAATCCGTCGTCGTCGTTGATCTCGCTCGCGCGGGCGCGCTCGACGCCTTCGACCAGCACCTTGATATTGCCGTCGGGCATACGCACCGACTGCACGATGTTGCCGATCACGCCAACGGTGTAAATGTCGTCCGGCGTCGGCTCATCCACCGATGCGTCGTGCTGGGTCGCCAGAAAGATCCGGCGGTCGCCGTTAAGAGCTTCCTCCAGCGCGCGGACGCTGGATTCGCGCCCCACCACGAAGGGGGTCATCATGTGCGGAAAAATGACCATCTCGCGGATGGGCATCATCGGAAGCTTGCGCATTGCGCCGTTCAGGATGTCGCGTTCGTCGTTTGTCATAGGCCTCCTGATTAGACGTGCTTTGCGCAGGAACGATGCGCGGCATGCTTGAACGGAATTGTACGCGCTCGGTGGAGGGCAAAGTGAAGCGAGTTTTGATCCTATTGAAGAGGGAAGTGGCTTAAGAGTAAAACGGACAGCCGAGGCTGTCCGTCATCTGTGCAAAAACCGGGCCTAATTATCCCCGGTTTCTCCGTCTTCCTTTACCCAGCCTTCTCAAGAACCACCGGCAGCAGGATCTCACGCGTACGTACCATCTCGTCCGTGATCACGAGCTCCTTCACCTTCTTGTTTCCCGGCACGTGATACATCAGATCGAGCATTAACTCTTCCAGAATCATGCGCAGACCGCGCGCACCCACCTTGCGATGGAGCGCTTCGCGCGCAATCTCGCCCGCTGCTTCGTCGGTCCAGGTGACCTTCACGCCCTCGAAGTCAAACAGTCGCGCATATTGCTTCAGGATTGCATTGCGCGGGCGCGTGAGAATGTCAATCAGCGCCGCCTCGTCGAGCTCATCCAGAATTCCCAAAACCGGAAGCCGGCCGACAAACTCGGGGATCAGGCCATACTTGAGGAGATCCTGGGGCTCGGCCTGACGGAGCAGCTCGGAATCGCGCTGCGCCCGAATCGGGGTTACAACGTCGTCTTCCTTCTCAATCGCCTCGCCGATGGCCTTGAAGCCAAGCGCCTTCTTGCCCACGCGCCGGCCAATAACTTTTTCCAATCCCACAAATGCGCCACCGCAGATGAACAGGATGTTCGTCGTATCGACGATGGTGAACTCCTGGTGCGGATGCTTGCGTCCACCCTGCGGCGGAACGTTGGCGATGGTGCCCTCGAGCAGCTTCAGCAATGCCTGCTGCACGCCCTCGCCCGACACGTCGCGCGTGATCGAAGGATTCTCATCCTTGCGCCCGATCTTGTCGATCTCGTCGATGTAAATGATGCCCTGCTGCGCGCGCGCCACATCGCCATCCGCAGCCTGCAGCAGCTTCAAAATAATGTTCTCGACGTCTTCGCCGACATACCCGGCCTCAGTCAGCGTCGTTGCATCAACGATCGCGAACGGTACATCGAGCATCTTCGCCAGCGTCTGCGCCAGCAGCGTCTTTCCCGAGCCCGTCGGGCCGACCAGCAAAATATTCGACTTCTGCATCTCGACATCATTGCCGCGCGTTTTGTTCATCTGAATGCGCTTGTAATGGTTGTAGACTGCGACGGCCAGCTTCTTCTTGGTCTGGTCCTGGCCGATCACATACTCGTCGAGAAAGGCCTTCACCTCGGCTGGCTTGGGCAGATGAGCGGGAGCCGTACCCGCCTGCGCTTCACCCTTGTCGTCTTCGAGGATCGAGTTGCACACTGCGACGCACTCATCGCAGATGTAGGCACGAGGATAATCCGATGGCGAGGAGATGAGCTTGGCAACGGCGTCCTGTGATTTATGGCAAAACGAACAGCGGAGAGACTCTTCCGCGCCACGTGAGGTCTTCATAGACAGGGTGCACTCCTTCGCGCCCGCACAACTCAGGGGGCGTCACCAACGAAATTTAGTTTACACCTGAGAACACAGGCTCAGCGAGTATTGCAGAATCACAGGATGTGCAACTCGATTCCCGGTATCCAAATTGGGTCACGAGACTCGAATGTACCTGCACCGCAAGAAAAAAACTGCCTCATCTCCCGCAAAACTCTGCAGAAGATGAGGCTGTTTCGCTATCTATTCGATGCCGAAAGTGGAATTAAGTTTCCTATTCTTATGTCGTACGGGGACGGTCAATGATGTCATCGATAATCCCGTACTCCTTGGCCTGTGGTGCGGTCATGATGAAGTCGCGCTCCACATCGCGCTCGATGCGATCCAGCGGCTGCCCTGTGCTTGCGCTCATCAGCTTGTTGGTCAGCTCGCGAATACGAAGAATCTCGCGCGCGTGGATGTCGATGTCGGTGGCCTGTCCGCCCAGTCCGCCCATCGACGGCTGGTGGATCAGGATGCGCGAGTTGGGCAGCGTGAAGCGCTTGCCCTTCTTGCCCGCCATCAGCAGGAACGCGCCCATCGACGCTGCCTGTCCGATGCAGAACGTCACCACATCGTTCTTGATGTACTGCATCGTGTCGTAGATCGCCAGGCCGGCCGAGATCGATCCGCCCGGTGAGTTGATGTACAGCTGAATGTCCTTCTCCGGGTCCTCGCCCGAGAGAAAGAGCATCTGCGCGATGATCAGATTGGCGACGTTGTCGTCAATCGGCGTGCCGAGAAAGATGATGTTGTCGCGCAGCAGACGGCTGTAAATGTCGTACGAGCGTTCGCCCCGGCTCGTCTGCTCGAGCACCATCGGTATAAGTCCCATAGCTCTTTTCCTTTGCGTCTAGTCGTGCGTGAGGTTAGGGGTTAACGTCGGGAGCGCTCGCGAAGCTGTCTCGTACTAACCAGCCTTGTGTCCAGCTTAGCTCGCCAGCTTGTCGAAAAGCACGGTCCCCGTCTTTTCGCGGCGCATCTGCTCCCGAATCCGGTCCAGCGAGCCATCCTCGGCCAACCGCTTGCGCAGCGCCTCGACCGGCTCGCGCGACTGCAGCGAAAGCATCAGCAGCTCGCGCTCCATGTCTTCGTCGGTCACGGTGATGTGCTCGCGCTCGGCCACCTGGTCGAGGATCAGCGAGACCTTCACCTCGTTGACGGCCTGGTCGCGCTGCGCCGCACGCAGCCGCTCGAAGTCGAGCTGCCGCATCTGGTCCGAGCTCATGCCCTGCTGCGCGAGCGCGCGCAAGCCGCGCTCCAGGCGAGCATCAATCTGCTGCTGCACGAACGTCTCGGGAACAGGGAACTGGTACTTCTTCACCAGCTCATCCAGCATGATGTCGCGGGCGCGAGACTCCAGGGCTTCCTTCTTGCGATTCGCGAGGCGCTCCCGCACCTTGGTCTCGAAGTCGTTCCAGTCGGAATATGGCCCGAGCTGTTTCGCAAACTCCTCGTCGCGTTCCGGGAAGGTCTTCTTCTTGATTGCCTTCACGGTCACGTCATAGCTGACCGTCTTGCCCGCCAGCCGCTCATCGCCGAACTCCGCTGGGTAGGTAGCCTCAAACGAAAGCTCCTGCCCAACCCTGGCGCCACGCAGCGCCTCGTTGAACGCCTGCAGCGTGTTCTTGCCGCCAATCTCGATCAGAACGTCTTCGCCGCCGATCTGCTTGGATGGGTCCTCAACGGGTTCTTCGCCAACAACTTGCGCGAGATCCTGAATCTTACCCTTGAACTCAATCTCCGCCCAGTCGCCGTCGGTTAATGGGCGATCGTCTTCCACCGGCTCTACGGTCGCATGATGGTCGAGCACGTTGGCCAGCTCAGCCTCAAACTCGCCCTCTTCCAGAGCCGCGTTCGGGCGCTCGACCTTGGTCGCGTCGTAGCCATCGATGTTGATCTCCGGCAGCACCTCAAAGGTCGCCTTGAACTTCAGCGGCGCGCCCTCCGCGAGCATCAACTCGCTGATCTGCGGCTGCGAGACAGGCTGGATATTCTGTTCGGCGAGCGCTTTGCGGAAGCGCTCGCTTACCAGCGACTCCAGCACCTCCTGGCGCACTTCCTTAGCGAAGCGTGACTTGATCAGCGACGGCGGAACCTTCCCGGCGCGGAAGCCCGGAATGCGTGCCAGCCTGGTGTAGCGCTTGGTCACCTGCTGGAACGCCTTGCTGACGTCATCGGCAGAAGCCTCAACCTCAATCGAGCGCATCAGCTCAGGGTTCAATGTGGGTGCGGGAGCGTGATGATGCTCGTGACCTGCATCGTCGTGGCCTGCATGATCGTGGTCCAGGTCATGAACTTCAACATCATGATCCACCAGCGAGCTTGCGGTTGCGCTCGGGGTGAGGTTGTCGTCCTGAACATCAAGGGAACTGCCTGTGGGTGTATCTGTAGTGGGGGTCAAATGATTGCCTTCCGAAGGTTTTGGCGGGGTGTCTGATGCCGATGCTGGTTCTCATGCTGAGAGCCTAAGAAGCACTCTTTGGAACCAGCCACGCAGTTCGCCAACCCTAAGAATACGAGTGTGCAGCGCGAGGGTCAAACGTTGCGCTCACAATCCCGCAGGTATTCCCAGTCGCAGCCTTCGGATTGCAGGCCCAACCCTGCGATCCGCGAAAAAGAGATCGGCTAGGGAATCCTGGGCGACTACGGCATCACTGTCGAAGCGCCCAGTTCAGAGATTTCGAGCCGCACCTTCCAGCGCAGCGTCGCTCCCGGTGCCAGCGTGATCATGCCCGCGTTCTCCGGGCTGTCCCACTCCGGGCCGAAGGGATCGTCCAGGTTGGTGTTGGGGCCGATCGACACCCATGCCTTGTCTCGCCGGTGCGATCACATGCATGCTCGTGATGTCGGGCGTCAGCGGAATCACGCTCAGCCTGTAGTTGTATGAAGGATCGCTGAGCTCAGCCATCGGTCCGCTGGCAACACCGGACATGAGGCTGGTATACGTTGCACCGATTGCCGTCGTTCCCAGCTTGGTTCCACCCGACTTCGAGAAATCGCTCGTCCTTGCCAGCGACGCTCACCATGCGTCCCGTCGGCTTACTCGATTGCTGGTTGACTTCCATCATCGTCTGCGACGGGATACGGAGAAGGGCATCCGCCCGATTGCCGCTGGGAATCGCAAAGAACGGATGCCAGCCTATGCCGAACGGTGCCGGCTGCTGTCCGGTATTCTGCGCAGTGACCGTCAAATCGAGATCGTGTGCGGTCAGCTGGGCTTCAACCGTTACATCAATAGTAGATATCCAATTGCCTGAAAAATCACCAGCATGAAAGACCGCTACAACGGATTGCCCATCCGGAAGAACGTCGCTCTTCACGCTGTCCGCGCCCCGATTGAGCAGCAACCCCTCAACCGACATACTGCTTCCCGGATTCTCGGCCGGGAAGCTCAGGCGCTTGCCCTTCCAGTTGGTCGAAAGCATCCCCTGGGTGCTCGTGGAGGTTCCCGAAAGTCTTTGCGCCCAGGGTAGAAGCACCGCACCGCCCAGGGTCGTGCTCGCCGACCCATTGGCGTCATCATCCTGGCCGTTGAGAATTCCAGCAGCGCTCGCCAGCAACGGTGAGACCAGCAGCGGAACCTCCCCATGTCCCGGGATCAGCGCCGTAATCTGGAATACATTCATGCCTCGGCCGGGAAGAAACGTCGCGGAGATGAGCTCGATGCCCTTGCCGATCGACGTGGCACTTCGACTGAGGCGAATCGGATCCTGACCACCTGGCCCGGTCGGCAACACCTCGGGTACAGGCTGCGGATCCACCCTCGTCTTCAGCTTCTGGAGATTTCCGTGCCCGCGCTCAAACGCCGCTACCAGGAGCGCGAAGCAAAGCAATCCAACCAGGCTCGGCGTCAACCATCCCTGCGTTGAAAAATGCCGGCCCCTCGCTGACGATGTCCCTTGCCCTGTCTGTGGTCGTCCCAGCTTCATCTTCCTTCAATCTCCAGGCCCTGTTCTCTACTGCAAGGCCCAATAGCGCTCCCATCCCGGGAACCCAGACAACAATCTGGTCTATCTCACATTAAACTCTCTAATCTCTGAGAGCTGAACTCCTGAACTTCTGCGAGCCGAAACTCACTAAACTTCTAAGAGCGAACCTCCTGAGAGCGGTGTCGCCGATACTCGGCGCAACTTCTCAGATTGGAGAGACGTCCCTAAAGGCCAATAGGATGGCTCAACTCTTATACGCCTGATCACTACCAACGTTATCATCGACCGACGATAGCAAAACATTTACCCGGTTCCAAGGAAGACTCCTCGTGCGCCCACAGCGGCCTGTTGCAAAACCTCCCCTCCCGATCCTCAATCCGCCCCACCTGACCATCGCGCAGCTCCAGCAGAATATCGCCGATTGCACCCGCTGTCCCCGACTCATCACCTACATTCGTGGCATCGGCGAGACGCGCCGCAAATCCTATCGCGACCAGCAATACTGGTCCAAACCCGTCCCTGGATTCGGCGACCCCAACGCCCGCATCCTCATCCTGGGCCTCGCGCCCGGCGCCCATGGAGCCAACCGCACCGGCCGCCCCTTCACCGGCGACGGCTCCGGCGACTTCATGTACCCGGTCCTCCACGAGCTCGGCCTGGCCAGCAAGCCCGCCGCCATCAGCCGTGACGACGGCCTCAAGCTGCGCAAGATCTGGATCGGCTCGGTGGTCCGCTGCGCACCGCCCGGCGATAAGCCCACGCCGCAGGAGATCCGCAACTGCTCGTCGCACCTGACGGCCGAGGTCGCGGCACTCCCCAAAGTCCGCGTCGTCGTCTGCCTCGGCAAGATCGCCTGGGACGGCTACCTCGCCCACCTGCTCAACGAAGGCGTCATCGAACGCCGTTCCGCCTACACCTTCCGTCACGGCGCCGAGTACCTTCTGCCCAACAACATCACGCTCCTCGGCAGCTACCATCCCTCGCTGCGCAATACCAACACCGGCCGTCTCAATCGGCCGATGTTCGCCCGCGTCTTCCTGCGCGCCCTCGAATTGAGCGGGCTTGGCCCCAGGGATTGAGCAGTCTCGCTTAAAGTAGCGCTGTACATGGCTCTATCTAAGGCATAGATTTTACGCAGTCGATCCCGCATATCGCGCCTCAACTACAACCTGCAGCGTGGTCTGCGAATCATATCGTTGTGAAGAGAAGATTAAGAGCGCTAAACAACTAGAACGGAGGACGATATGCGTCATAAGGAATTTTGGATTGCCCTGGGAGTGGGTGCAGCCATTGGAGGCATTGCGGCCCTGCTGTATGCGCCGCAGACAGGCACAGCCACGCGCAAGAAGTTGAAGCGCGGTCTCGAAGATCTCGGCGACACGCTCGAAGACGCCGGCGAATACCTCAAGGACCAGGCAGAGCGTCTGGGCAAAGAAGCCCAGAAGCTCATCGACGCCAGCAAGGACCAGTTCGACGACGCCATCGACGCCGCCACCGACGTGGTGAAGTCCGCCAACAAGGCAGCGCGCACCGTATCCTCCAAGCTCGTGCTGAAGCAGACAGTAGGCAGGTAGACAGTAGATAGCTCAGATCAAAATCAAAGGCCCCGGCTATTACGCCGGGGCCTTAATTTCCGCATTTCTCTACTGCTCTACTCACTACCTGTCTACTGTCTGCCGTTACCTTATACCGTCGTCAGCGCCAGCCCGGCAGCCTTCTCTTCACCCTCAGCCGCAACCGGCCGATAGTGCAGTTGATTGTTCTCCAGGTAGACCTCGAGGAACGCAGGCCGCTCGGCGATCTGCCCGGCGATCAGCGCCTCGGAGAGCGGATCTTCGATGAACCGCTGCAGCGCGCGCCGCAACGGCCGTGCACCGTAGCTCCGATCCACCAGCGTCTTGTCCAGGATCCAGCGTTGCGCATCGTCGCGCACCGTCAGCGTAATGGCCTTGTGCACCAGGTTCTTGTTCAAACCCTGCACCAGCAGGTCCATAATCTGCATCAGGTCCGAATCGCTCAGCGACGTGAACACGATGACCTCGTCCAGGCGGTTGAGGAACTCGGGGTTGAAGGTTCGCTTCACCTCGCCCATCACCATCTCCTGCATCTTCTCGAGCACAATCTCGTCCTTGCTCGATTGGAAGCCCAGGCCTTCGCGCTTCATCAAATGCTTCGCGCCAATGTTCGACGTCATGATGATGATCGTGTTCTTGAAGTCGACCGTGTTGCCCAGACCATCGGTCAACTGGCCGTCTTCAAACACCTGCAGCAGCAGGTTGAACACATCCGGATGCGCCTTCTCCACTTCGTCGAGCAGCACGACGGAGTACGGCGAACGCTTCACGCGCTCGGTCAACTGGCCGCCCTCCTCGTAGCCCACATAGCCCGGAGGCGAGCCGATCAGCTTGCGCACCGAATGCTTCTCCATGAACTCCGACATATCGAAGCGGATCAGCGACTTTTCGCTGCCGAACAGGAACTCCGCCAGCGTCCGCGCCATCTCCGTCTTGCCGACGCCCGTAGGTCCAAGGAACAGGAAGCTGCCAATCGGCCGCGCCGGATTCTTCAACCCAGCACGAGACCGCCGAATCGCCCGCGCCAGCGCCGAGATCGCCTTGCCCTGCGCGATCACCCGCTTGTGCAGCTCTTCCTCAACGCGCAGCAGCTTCTGCGTCTCTTCTTCCTTGATCGACGTAATCGGAACGCCCGTCCAGCGCGACACCACATCCTCGATATCCTCGCGCGTCACAATGCCCGAGCTCGATTCATCCAGGTGATACTTGTCGCGCAGCGCCCGCAGATTCTCCCGCTCCTTGCGCTCCTCATCCGAGTAGAACCGAGCCTTCTCGAACTCATGATTCGCAATCGCGTTCTCCATGCGGTGCACGATGAACTTGATCCGCTTCTGCACCTCGGTCAACTCTTCGGGCAGCGTGGTCTGGCGCAGCTTCACCCGCGCACCCGCCTCGTCGATCAAATCAATCGCCTTGTCCGGCAGGAACCGATCCGGAATATACCGGCTCGAATGCGAGACCGAGAACGTAATCGCGTCGTCCGTATAGCTGACGGCGTGGAACTTCTCGTACTTCTCGCGAATCCCCATCAAAATCTTGATGGCATCTTCCTCGTTCGGCGGCGGCACCTTCACAGCCTGGAAGCGCCGCTCCAGCGACCGGTCCTTCTCAATCGACTTGCGATACTCCGCCGGCGTCGTCGCTCCAATGCACTGAATCTCGCCGCGGCTAAGAGCCGGCTTCAGAATGTTCGCAGCATCCAGCGAACCCTCCGCCGATCCAGCACCAACCAGCGTATGCAGCTCATCGATGAACACGATGCAGTTCTGGTTCTCGATCAGCTCTTTCATGATCGTCTTCAACCGCTCTTCAAACTGCCCGCGATACTTCGTTCCCGCAACGATCAGCGAAAGATCCAGCGACAGCACGCGCTTCTCCGCGAGGAAGCTAGGCACCTCGCCGTCGGCAATCTTCTGCGCCAGCCCTTCAACGATCGCCGTCTTGCCCACGCCCGGCTCGCCAATCAGCACCGGATTATTCTTCGTGCGCCGGCACAGGATCTGGATCACGCGCTCGACCTCAAAGTCGCGCCCAACCAGCGGATCGAGCTGCTGGTCGGTAGCGGCCTGCGTCAGGTCGCGCGAGAACTCCGCCAGCATGGACTGCTCCTGCTGCGCGCGCCCCGCGCTGCTTGCCGCTGCCGCTCGCTGCCGCCGGCTTCTCCTGCGTCGTGCGCTGCAGCTCCTCGCGAATCGCCGCCAGCCGCAGCCCGCGCTCGGTCAGAATCTCTGCGGCGAAACACTTCTCCTCGCGCAGCAGTCCCAGCAGCAGGTGCTCGGTCCCAATATGTTTGTGGCTCAGCCGCTCGGCCTCTTCGGCCGCGTACGCGAGCACGCGCTTGCACTCGTTCGAGAGCGGAAGATCAACCGAAGTCGAAACCTTCTCGCGCACGATCGTGCGTTGTTCAATCTGTTTGCGAATGGATTCTACCGAGGCATGCGACCGCAAAAAGCGGTTCGTGAGTGCCTTGTCTTCCCGTAGCAGGCCCAGTAAGAGATGTTCGGTTTCGATGTACGGCGATCCGAACTGGCTCGCCTCGTAGCGCGCGAAAAAGATCACGCGCCGCGCCTTTTCTGTATAGCGTTCGAACATACTCCCCCTTCGAACCGCCGCCCCGCGCTTGAAGCAACAACAAAACCTGAAACGAGGAGCGCGGTCTGCGAATGACGATTGCGTGGCCACCGTCGCGTTCGATTGCGACGGAGAGGACTGATTGTTGAAAAGCTCTGGAAACAACCAGCTGAGTTGACCCTAGTGTATCCGTCCCGGACGTCCTATGGAAAATCGCTCCAGAACTTTCCGGAATCAAAGATTAGACGTTTCTGTGGGAAATCGGTCGCAAATTGCCAAAAGGCAGGGACTAGGGAACAGGGATTAGGGATTAGGACAGGGCCGGTAACCGGAGCACTGACTCCTCGCCACGCCTTTCTCAGGCTTCGGAACAAACGCTGCAGCCAATCTAATCCCTGTTCCCTGTTCCCTAATCCCTAATCCCTGCCCTTAGCCGGCCATCCTTCAATCGCAGCACCCGGTCGCACCGCCCCGCAAACTCCAGGTTGTGCGTCACCAGCACGCTCGCCAGCGCATGTTCCCGATGCAGCTCCTGCAGCAGCGCGAACACCCGCTCCGCCGTCGCTCCGTCCAGATCCCCCGTAGGCTCATCCGCCAGCAGCAGCTTCGGCTTCGTAATCAGCGCCCGCGCAATCGACAGCCGCTGCTGCTCGCCCCCCGACAACTCGCCCGACCGATGCTCGCCACGATCCCCCAGCCCCACCCGCTCCAGCCACCGCGCGGCCTCCGCCAGCGCCGCCCCTCGCCGCGTACCCCGCGACAGCAGCGGCATCGCCACATTCTCCAGCGCCGTAAACTCCGGCAGCAGGTAGTGAAACTGCCACACGTACCCAATCTCCCGATTGCGATACTCCCCGGCCTGCCGCGCATTCAACCGCGTCACGTTGGTTTCGCCGCACCAAACCTCGCCAGCCGTCGGCCGATCCAGCGCCGCCAGCAGATGCAGCAGGGAACTCTTGCCCGCGCCACTCTCTCCCACCACCGCCACCATCTCGCCCGCAGCCACCTCCAGCGACAGATCCTTGAAACAGCCGCAACCCCACCCCGCCCGCAACCAGCGGCGGATACGTCTTCTCCAGCGCCAGCGCCCGCAGCACGGGATCAGCCCGCAGCTCGCGCGCAGCCTCGATCGCAGGAAGGGAACCGCTCATTCTGCCGCCGTCTCCTCATGCTCAACCGGCTCCGCATGCGGCGCAATCTCGGCGCTGGGCCGCGCCTTCGTCTTCCACTCCGCGCGAAACGCCACGCCCATCCGGTTCCACGCATTGATCTTCGCAATCGCAAACGTCAGGTCCACGAGATCCTTCTCCTCAAAGAACTCGCTTCACCGCGGCATACTCCTCATCGGACACATGCGACGCATTCACATCCGTCACCGCCTCGGTCCACGCCAGCGCCGCGCGCTCCCGCGGCGTAAACGCATCCGACCCCCGCCAGTCCGCCACCGCATCGACGCGGCTGTCCGGCTCGTGATGCTTGTGCAGCTCCTCGCGTGTGCATCCCAATGCAGAACCCGCACCCATTCAGCTGCGACGCCCGCAGATACACCAGCTCCCGCAGCACCGGCTCCAGCGCCGTCTCGGTATTCAGGTAATGCCCCAGCGAAGCCAGCGCGTCATAACCACCCGGCGCAAGCTTCGGATATTTCAGTCTCATACCTGTAGTGCCTCCATCGAAAATCTACTCATACCGCAACGCCTCCGCCGGCAGCACGCTCGCCGCCGAGCTCGACGGATAAATCGTCGCCAGCAAACTCATTCCCAGACTCACCGCCGCCACCACCAGCGCATCCACCAGCCGCGGCGCGAACGGCAGGTAGTCAATCGAGTACACGCTGGCATCCAGGTGAATAAACCGGTAGTGCGACCCCAGCCATGCTCAGCCGCATATCCCAGCACCAACCCCAGCACCGTCCCCATCACCGAGATCAGCAGCCCCTGCAGCAGAAAGATCCTCCGCACCTGCTCCGCCGTCACGCCAAAGCTCATCATCACCGCAATATCGCGCGTCTTCTCCATCACCATCATGGTCAGCGCGATCAGAATATTCAGCGCCGCCACCACACAATCAGCGCCAGCACAATGAACGTCACATCCTGCTCCAGCTTCATCGCGCGAAACAGCTCGCGATTCTGCTCCATCCAGTTCGTCGTCTGGAACCCCGGCCCGGCCGCTGCCTCAATCTGCTTGCCCACCTGCTCGGCCTTGTACAGATCATCCATCTTGAAGCTGATCACGCTCACCAAATCCGGCTCAGAGAACAGCCGCTGCGCATCGCTCAGCCGCATAAACGCATAGCCTCGTCATACTGGTAGAACCCCGACGAGAAAATCCCCACCACGTGAAACCGCTGATACCGCGGCACCAATCCCAGCGGCGTCAGCTCTCCCTGCGGCGACGTCACCAGCAGCGTCTCCCCCACCTCCGCGCCCAGCGTCAGCGCCAGCTCCTGCCCAATCACAATCGGCGGCGCCAGCTCGCTACTCGCGGCTGCATTCGTTTCGCACGCTGTCCGGCGCCAGCTCCGCCGCCGACCCCTCATTCACCGACTGCAACAGATTCCCAACCCTCCTCTCATCCGCCGGGATAATTCCCTTGATCAGCGCCCCGCCGCTCCGCGCTCCCCGCGAGATCAGCACCTGCCCATACAGCCCCGGAGCCACCGCCGTCACATGCGGCACCTGCCGCCAGCCGCGCCATCAGCGGCCGCCAGTTGCGTATCCCATCGCCCGCCGTCCGCATCAGCTGCACATGCGCAGTCGACCCCACCAGCCGCTGCTGCAGATCCCGCCGCATCCCATTCGTAATCGCCAGCGCAATAATCAGCGCGGCCACACCCGCCGCCACGCCAACCACCGAAATCACCGTGATCAGCCCCACCACGGCCTGCCGCCGTCGGGCGCGAAGATACCGTGCAGCGACAAAGAGTTCAAAACGCATCAACCGCTATCTTACTCAACGCCCACCCTGGACCCTAAACCCTGGGCCCTGGACCCTCGCTCTATCAGTTCGCCAGCACCGCCCGATACCGCACCTGGTTCTTCTTCACCTTCTCCACCGCCTTGTTCGCATCCTTCATCGCGAACCTCTCCGTGATGGCCTTCACCTTGTGCCGAGCCGCCACATCCAGCATCTCGTGCAGGTCCCGCGGGCTCCCCGACGGGCTTCCCGCAACGCCTTCTGCCCGCCAATCAGGCTGAACGCCGAAATCTGCATCGGCGAAGGCGACGCCCCCAGCACCACCAGCGTTCCCTTCGGCCGCAGCATCGCAATAAAGCTCTGAAAGTCCTGGTCCGCCGACACCGTCGAAAGAATCAAGTCCAGACTCCCCGCCGCCTTCTTCAGCTCGCCCATTCTCCCGCGTGTTCACAAAATTGTGCGCGCCCAGCTCCCGCGCCTCCGCCTCCTTGTCCTTGGAGGTCGAAAACGCCGTCACCTCGCAGCCAAACGCGCGCGCAAACTGCAGCCCCAGATGTCCCAGCCCGCCAATCCCCACCACCCCCACGCGCGACGACGGCCGCGCCAGCCAGATTCCGCAGCGGGCTATACACCGTAATCCCGCCGCACAGCAGCGGAGCCACGTTCTCGCTCTCCAGCGCCTCCGGCACCGGAATCGCAAACTTCGCAGTTCACCCGGATCGCGTCCGCATACCCGCCATTGCGCCCAATGCAGGTCGGCTGCGCCTTCGCGCACAGGTGCTCATCGCCCTGCCGGCACCACTCGCAGATCCCGCAAGAGTCCGCCTGCCAGCCAATCCCCACCCGCTCGCCCAGCTTCCGGTCTGTCACCTCCGAGCCCACCCCCGTCACCGTCCCCACAATCTCGTGCCCCGGAATAAACGGATACTTGCTCATCCCCCAGTCGTTGTCGATCAGATGAATATCGGAATAGCACACCCCGCAATGGGTGATCTTGACCTCAACCTCGTGCGGCCCCAAGCTCTCCCACCGAATACTTGTACGGTAAGAGCTGGGCGCCTGCCGCATGGGTGGCAAGTCCGCGAATCTCTGGCATGGGAAGCGCTCCTTCACACTACTTCAGTCGCAACAATTTATTGATTGCCTGTATTCATGACGACCATGAGATGCCGCCTCAGGCAATTCGCGTTTCCTAAATCTTGGCTTTCCACAATTTTAGACCCAAACCCCCGGCAAAATTTCTCCATCCACAGCTTC
Source organism: uncultured Acidobacteriaceae bacterium (assembly GCA_963821165.1). Lineage (GTDB taxonomy): Bacteria > Acidobacteriota > Terriglobia > Terriglobales > Acidobacteriaceae > Granulicella. The sequence continues at coordinate 148,973 of CAWGCQ010000001.1, read as the reverse complement.
GGCGCCGCAGGTTTATGTAATAATTACCTAGCGCCTCTGGTCGGGACGACCCCCCACCGGTCGCATCCCTTGATAGGAGGCGCGATTTGAAAGCAAAGGGTCCGCTGGCACCCCCCGGCGGCCCTTTGTGTTTAACCCCAAACACTTCCAGCGCCCGCGACCTCAGACCCGCCGAACCGTCACGAACCACGCCGGCAGTCGCGCTCTTTGGAATCTCGTCTCAATCCAATCCGGCTCGATCGTTACAACTTCCCACCCACTCCCAGCGCTGAACGCCGCCCGCACCTCTTCCTCGCTCACAGGATGCGGCCCAAGCTCGGCCCCCTGATCGCTGAAGCACAACACATACAGCGTCGAGCCCCGCTCCGTCACCGACCGCAGGCTCGCCACATACCCCGGCCGCTCCTCAGCGTTGAAGGTGTGGAACAGCCCGCAATCCAGCACCGTCTCGAACCTCCGCCCAAGCCGCTCCAGGTGCAAGGCATCCGCGGTCGCAAAATCAGCCTTTAGCCCGCGCGCTGCAGCCTTCTCCCGTGCCATCGCCAGCGCCGTCTCAGCGACGTCGACACCCAGAACCGGCAGCCCCAGCGACGCGGCAAGCAGCGCGTGTTCGCCGCTCCCGCATCCCGCATCCAGCACCGCTCCGGCGAATCCGCCGCCATTCGCCACCCGCACAAACGCCGCCTGCGGCCGCCCAATATCCCACGGCGCGCCCTCGCGATACGACGCGTCCCAGGGCCTTCCCGTCATCCGCTCGTGGCTCGTAGGCTGCCGCCCACCGAACCCATCGACCACCGTCTTTCTTGACTCTTCCGCCATATTCTTCCCCCGTCGAAATCCTCTCACCAGCCCCACCCGAAAACCAGGGCGAGAAACCGAAAATTAGCACTTGACATATTCCGTATTAGGAATATATAAACTCTTCATGACACGCAGGGCCCATCCCGCCGACGTCTTCTCCGCCATCGCCGAGCCGCGCCGCCGCCAGGTCATCGCCGTCCTCTCCGACGGCCACGAGCACGCCGTCAACGACATCGTCATTCGCATGAACATGGCGCAGTCGCCAGTCTCCAAGCATCTCGGCGCACTGCACAAGGCCGGCGTCGTAACAGTCGTCAAGCGCGGCCAGCACCGCATGTACCGCCTCAAGCCCGAGGCCCTCAAGCCCGTCCACGACTGGGTGAAGGTCTTCGAACGCTACTGGACCCACCAGATCGACCAGATCAAGCAGCGCGCCGAACGCAAAGCCCTCGAACGACTCATCCGCATCGACGACGACGCAGCAAACCCAAGGAGGAGTAATGCCAGCCACTCGTAAAGGAAGGCGTAGTGCAGGCCTTCGAGATCATCAAGGAAGAAGAGATCGCCGCACCCATCGACATCGTCTTCGAGACCATCCTCGAGCAGATGGGACCGCTCAACTCCACGCCCGAAAAGTCCATGCCCATGGTGCTCGAAGCCTGGCCCGGCGGCCGCTGGTTCCGCGACCTCGGCAACAACACCGGCCACTGCTGGGGCATCGTCCAGTCCATCAAGCCGCCCTCGCTGCTCGAGATCTGGGGACCGCTCTTCATGTCCAGCCCCGCCGTCTCCAACCTGCAGTACCGCCTCAACGAAGAGAACGGCGTCACCCGCCTGCGCTTCGTGCACCGCGCCATGGGCTGGATGGGCGAACACGAGCGCGGTGTCGACGAAGGCTGGACCCACATGATCGAACGCATCCGCACCGCCATCGCGAACGGGGAGGGAAATAGCCATGTGCCCCTTCTGCATAGGAACCGGATTATGGATTGCCGCAGGCTTAGTGTCGGCGACCGGCGTCTCTGCTCTCGCCGTTGCAAAACTCAAGAGCAAGAAAGAAGACACAGGGAGGATCCCATGTCGAACACAGCAACCAATGACGCCACAGGCAAGACCACCAACCAACAGATCGCAGCCATGAACAAGCCTCCCGTCGTCTCTGCAGACGAGTGGCAGAAGTCCTGGGAAGAGCTCCTCGTCAAAGAAAAAGAGCTCACCCGCACGCGCGACGCGATGGCCGCCGCACGCCGCCGCATGCCCTGGCTCGCCGTCGAGAAGGAGTACGTCTTCGAAGGCCCGCAAGGGAAGCGCTCGCTGCTCGATCTCTTCGAAGGCCGCCGCCAGCTCGTCCTCTATCGCGCCTTCTACGACGACAACGTCTACGGCTGGCCCGACCACGCCTGCGTCGGCTGCTCGCTCGGCGCCGACCAGGTCTCGAACCTCGCGCACCTTCACGCCCGCGATACCACCCTCGCCTACGCCTCGCGCGGCTCGCAGGAAAATATCGCCAAACTGAAGCACCGCATGGGCTGGGAAAAAATTCCCTGGTACACCATCACCGACGACTGGGACAAGGACTTCAGCGTCGACCAATGGCACGGCCACAACGTCTTCTTCCGCGACGAGCACGACAAGATCTTCCGCACCTACTACGTGAACAACCGCGGCGACGAAAACATGGGCACCCTCTGGAGCTTCCTCGACGTCACGCCCCTCGGCCGCCAGGAAGACTGGGAAGACTCCCCCGAAGGCTACCCCAAAGGCCCGCGCTACAAGTGGTGGCGCTGGCACGATGTCTACGGCCACGAAGATCCCGAGTGGGCCAAAGTCAACGCCGCCGCCATGGTTACCCTGAACCTCTAACCCGATCCCTCCCCGAACCCTGCCGTGTTGACGCAACTAGTGCGCTGCGAGAGAAGTAAGTATCCTTAACAGTCGCAGTTGTGCTGTCATCACGGCAGGGCAATAAAAGACATTCCTTTGGGGAGGATCGTTGGTGAGCATCGGACAGAGCAGTCGACGCAGCTTTCTGTGGAGCATGGCAGGCGCAGCCATCGTGCAGTGCAGCGGCACCCTGCGCGCCTGGTCGCAGGCCAAACTGGATGGACCAAGTGTCGCGGACGCGATCCAGGCCCTCAAGCCCGGGCAATATCTTTGGTCTCCCGCAATCGCGCCCGCCGGCCCGGTTCTCGTCATCGTGAACCTCACGCTGCAGCGAGCCAACGTCTATCGCAACGGCATTCTCATCGGAGTCTCAACCATCTCTTCCGGCAAGAAGGGCCACGAGACGCCGACCGGTGTCTTCACCATCCTGCAGAAGCACATCGACCACAAATCGAATATCTACGACTCCGCGCCGATGCCGTATATGCAACGGCTCACCTGGTCAGGAATCGCCTTGCATGCCGGTCATCTTCCTGGCTACCCTGCGTCGCACGGTTGCGTGCGCCTGCCGCTGGCCTTCGCCAGGCTTCTGTATTCGTCCACCAAACTCGGAATCACCGTCGTCGTTACCGACACCGACGCCATGCCGCGCGTCGCACCCACGCCGGACGTGCTCCAGAGCGGCGCAGCCAGCACCGCAGCCATCCAGGGAACAGGTTTCTGGACGCCGGAAAAAGCGCCCAAGGGTCCCGTGTCTCTCATCCTGAGCGGCGCAAACAATCGGTTGCTGGTTCTGCGCAACGGCATCATCATCGGATCGTCGCCCATCCAGATCACCGGACCGATTGAGCAGACATCGGCCTACACTCTCTCTTCAATCGACGCGCAGGGACCCCACTGGGTCCAGCTGCCTCTCCCTGGACAAAGCTGGAAAGGGAAGCGCGAGATGTTGCCCGAGGATCGTTCACGCGTCGCCATTCCAAAAGACTTCCGAGCCTCCGTCACTGGATTACTCACCCCAGGAGTGACGCTGGTCGTGACAGCAGACTCTCTCCGTCAATCCGAGACCGGAGAAAACCTGACCGTACTCGACGCCGTGAACTAATCCGAACCCCATACCGAGCAACCGAACCGGCAGAACACCCCGCGAACCCCCTGCTCCATCGATCAAACCGTCCGGCAACTTCGACCCCGAAGTTTCCCAAAACCCGGGCGGTCTCAACGGGTCGACGCAACACTATCTGATTTGGAGGTGGTGTTGTGAGACAAGGGAGACGGTATGGGCTTTCTGCGGAGCAGAAGGCCGAGATATGGCAGCGTTGGAAGGTGGGCGAGTCGTTGCATGAGATTGGACGCGCGTTCGGCAAGGATCATGGCTCGATCCACTTTCTGTTATCGCAGCACGGCGGGATCGCTCCGGCAGTCCGCCGCCGTTCGCAGCGAACGCTCACCCTGGCCGAGCGGGAAGAGATCTCACGAGGGATAGCGTCCGGTTCGTCGATTCGTGAGATCGCCGGAGGACTCGGTCGAGCTGCGTCGACGGTAAGTCGAGAAGTCGCACGCCACGGCGGGCGGCCAGCGTATCGAGCCAGTGAAGCCGATCAGCAGGCGTGGACGTTGGCTCTGCGACCCAAGGCCTGCCGGCTTGCCAGGCACAGGAAGCTGCGCTTGATCGTGGCCAGTAAACTGGTCCAGAACTGGTCGCCACAGCAGATCTCCGGTTGGCTGAAGCGACGCTATCCCAGCAACGAGAGCATGCGCGTGTCCCACGAGACCCTCTACCGCAGTTTATTTATCCAGGCTCGAGGAGTGCTGAAAAAGGAGCTGATTCAGCACCTGCGGTCGAAGCGATTCATCCGTCGCTCCGTGCACGCTCGAGCTACAGGGCACTCCCAGGGTCAGATCGTCGATGCCATCTCCATCCGCGAGCGGCCGGCGGAGATCGAAGATCGCGCCATCCCCGGTCACTGGGAGGGCGATCTGCTGGCAGGCAGCAAGAACACTCACATCGCAACTCTGGTCGAACGGCATTCGCGTTTCGTCATCCTGGTCAAGGTCCCCAGCAAGGACACCGCGACCGTTGTCGCCGCGTTGAGCCGGCAGGTTCGTAAACTCCCCGCGTCGCTGCGACGGTCACTGACCTGGGATCGAGGACTAGAGCTGGCCAGTCACAAAAACTTCACCATCGCCACCAAGGTCAACGTCTACTTCTGCGATCCGCAGAGCCCCTGGCAGCGCGGCTCCAACGAGAACACCAACGGTCTGCTGCGCCAGTACTTCCCGAAGAAAACCGACCTGTCCGGCTACTCCCAGGCCGACCTCGACAAGGTGGCTCGCCAACTCAACCAACGCCCTCGAAAAACTTTGGACTTTGATACCCCTGCTAGTAAACTCCATGCCAGTGTTGCGTCGACCCGTTGAGACCGCCGGGGTTTTCAGCAAGTCCAGGATCCACCAATTCACACCGACCAATCTCCCCCAACAACGCCGTTAGCAGAATCTTCGCCGCCCCCGCCCGCCAATCTCCATCCTGAAGCGCACGCGCCGCGTCACTTCGCTATCACCCACCCATGCACCTCGGGCGTGTTCTTGAACTTCGTCGTCAGATCGAGCGTCGCAAGATTCAGCACGTACACGTTCACCTTCGGATTCACCGAGTCTTCCGCCGGCCGCTGCAGCAGGAACTCCTTGGAATCCGGAGACCAGATGGCCGGCAGGAAAAGATCGCCGCCTTTCAAGAGCTCGACAACCTTGGAACTCGTCCCATCCGGATGAATCAGGCTGACCCGAAAAGCGGTGTCCGCGTACTTGCCATGCAGGAACGTGGAGTAATCGCTGTACGCAATCCACTCTCCCGAAGGCGACCACGAAGGCGCAGTGCCATCCGCAAGTTTCACCACCGTCCCGTTCTCGACATTCAGAATGTCAATCTCCGGAAGCAGCGTAGCCGACGCGCCCTCGGCGTTTTGCCCAAGCTCCTTGTTGAACGCAAGCCGCCGGCTGTCAGGTGACCACGTCAGAAAGCTGCCCTTGGCCGCCTCCGGTCCCAGCGTGATCCTTCCGGTCTTCAGGTCGAGTATGTGAATCAGAGACGGCCCACTCGTCATGTTGCTGCATGCCAGCCTGGTGCCGTCTGGAGAGATCACAACCGGTCCGCCCTTGATGACGAGTCCGTTGTAGTACATCCATTGATGGTCGGCCATCGTGTAGATCGCCACGACATACTGCGGGTCTGCGTTCAGGGGAAGGTTTGGAATCCCGACAGCGGAAGCCACCACGCGCCCATCCGCCGAGAGGCTCGGGATCACCTCCCACTCGCCGCCTCCCTGGATGTCGGTGGTGTTCTCACCGGCCGTCACTGCCAGGTCCTCCGGGAAATTTCCTACCAGCAACTCTTGCCCCGGAATTCGCGGCAGATTGTCCTTACTAGCCTCCACCCGGAAGGTGAAGGACAGCACACAGCACGCGATAACTGAAAAAACGGCGAGTCTTTCGACCCAAAGCTTCCTCATATTCGGATCTCCCGTCGTCAAGATCATGTATCTATTTCCGACTTGTTGCAACGGTTGATTCGCTTTGCTGACGCAGTTGAACGGATTTCGCCTATTGACGGAGTCGGTACATCTCTCGCCGCGACCAGTCACCACCTTCGCGCGGACCGCCCCCGAAGGCGGCTTCCCGCAACTCGATCCTCAGCCAGCGTCTACGAGGCGAGGAACGCTTCCCGGAAAGAACGCTGTGGAAGCGTGGATTGGAGATGCCGCACCCTCTTAACTAAAGACGGAGAACGCTCAAAAAGGAGCAGTTACTCAATACCCTCTTTTGCCGGATGCCCGATTCATCACTGCACACAACGGGCGCTGAAGGCAGTTTCCGGTTATGAGATCGTCCTCAAAAGAGAGTATCGCCGCAGAGTGATTTCGGCACGGATGCGGGCAACCGCCGAAGGATAGCGCAGACGCGCAAATGAAACCCAAGCATCGCGGTAGGTCCCCCAGACTACCTGCACGCTGGAAAGATGCTCGGCCGTAACAGCCCCATCGTAGATCTCTTCCTTTGATCGCGTGCGTAGTTTCCGGAGCGTCCGTTCGTATTGGTAGCGCAGGAGGGTATCGGCCGTTGCGACCTGATTATCAGAGAGCGCAGGCCAACGCTTTTCTTCAAAGTGCATTACTTCCGTATGGAAGAGATCATTGAGGATGTCCTCGGAACCCACAGTTCGTATCCCACGGATAGTGCCCCCTTGATCAACTTCAGAGGCATGTGCCGTAACATATTCCTTCTGCGCCGTAACCAGCCTTTCGAAGGCGGCCTTCTGCTCTGGAGTCATACCGGACTTCAGTGAATTGTAGTAGCGGCTTCTGCGGTCATCCTCAATCTCCGATGCGTAACCAACACAGAAGTCCATCGAGAAGGTGGTCACAGCGTAGTCGCAGAATTCGAAAGGTCCGTGCACCGGAGGGGCGCCGTCGAGTTTCTCGATGTCCGGCAGTGCAAGCTTTGCCATCCCTTCTTCTGACTCGCAGGCGAAGTGCATAGCGAGGGGGATATTCCTCTCGACCCCTGCGCCATTGAAATAAATGTCGGCGAGAATGAGTGACCCTCCAACAAACCAGGCAGTGGGCTCGTCCGCATTTTGACTTAGGCCAGCTTTCTGTGCGAGCCGCTCCTGCCACGCACAGCGACGGGCCTCAGCATAATTGACTGGGCGGCCGATGCCACGATAGGAGCGGTACGAAGCGCATGCTGGCGAACTCTTGGGAACGGCCATCTTCTCTGCCTCTGCAGGTAGCGGAACGGATGCGTAGGCCGAACAAGCCGTAGAAATCTGAGCGGGAGTGGTCTGCGCGACAGCGGTCATCCCAAGAGCACAGCTTGCCACAATGACGCCTGTGAGACCAAGGAACTGCCTGGTTGGTTGGCGTGTGCGGAACATTGTGAGAAGTATATGGCAGCCACCCAGTGGCACGAACCTCTGGCAGCATACCGTTCCCTCTGCAAAGTCACACCTCCGGCAAGTTGGCTCAAACAGGTGCCCGCGGTCCTCTGGACTTCGCTCGAGTTTCATCCCCGGCGCCGGCATAAGATTTGAGACGTATCGATTTCTGTTCTTTGTTCATCCCGGTAATCTACTCAGATTGAAATCCTTTGGCTCGGACAAATACGAAGTGAAACCTGTTCACGCACCCTGTTTGAGAGAGCTCTGCATGTCCAGCACCCTGGGTGAGGATTGTTTCCTCGAGGCCAACCTCCCGCCCTTCTTATCTTCCCGCAAAAAACAGGTACGCCACCGAGGTCAGCACCATAAACAGTGCCGTCCCAAACGTATAACGATCTTCGACCTTCATCCACGCCTCCCATGGCAGGGTGCCTATGGGAGATCTATCGGCGAATCCCTCGCAAACATGAGCCCGGCGTCAATCCAGTCCTCACGAGAATCGGTCGAAGTCCTCGCGCCCATGCACTGGCGCCAGTCCCAGCAGGATCAGTCCAAGCACCAGCACCGTGCCCTCCACCCGCTCCGACACTTTATGCAGATGGTCGAAGTTCACCCTCGCCGGCGCATCGGCAGGCGCCTTGGTCACATCGCCGCCCAGCGCCATCCGGTCATTCTCCATGCGTCGAATCACCGAAAACTGCGAGTAGCCCGTCAGCACCAGCATCGCAATCACCAGCACCAGCTCGGCTCCGCGCACCGGATGCGAGTCACGCTGCGTAGCCAGCAGCGCCAGCGTCAACAACAGGTAGACAATTCCCGCCGTCAGCCCGATATGGTGCAGCGCCAGCAGCGACCCCCGCACCACCATCCCCGCGCTGTGCACGTCCGGCAGCGTCGAGAACGCGACGGCCGCCACGAACCCGAAGAAAACCAGCCCACCCACCCAGATGGCCAGCGCGATCAGTCGAACGATACGAAAAACAATGGTCATGAGGGCCTCGTCGGTTCGACCGATTATACCGTTGCAGGCCGCCCGCGGCACACTCGCCGCCGCCGCCGATTCCCGCTGCAGCGCGCGCCGCAGAATCAGCTCAATCGCCGCCTTGTTCTGCGCATACTCCGCCTCGCTCACATGCCCCTGCAACCGGTCCGTCTCCAGCCCGAACAGCTCTTCCTTCAGCACCTGCAGCAACTGCGCCTGCTGTCCCGCAGCGGTATGCGCAACCACCGGCAGGGAACTGGCCACCGCGCCCGCACCGGCCACGGGCCGCACAACATCCTGCGAAGCCGCAACGCCAACCACCGGCGCCACCACCGGCTTCCTCAGCAGAACGCCAGCCGCCGCCACCAGCAGCAACCCAAGTCCGCCCAGTATCCACCACTTGTACTTGGTCGAGACCGGCTCATGCGTCCCATTCGGATCCAGAGGATTCCCCAGCCCCTTACCCGGAGCATCGTCCGCCGACTCGCCCGCATTCCCACCGCCGCCCGCCGCACCTGGCTGCCCCTGCGCGCTCTGGTCCGAACCCTGCGTGTCGCGCGGCAACTGCCCCGCTCCCGCAATCGTGAAGTTCACCGCCTGCCCCGCCTTCAAACTGCGCTGCAGGTAGGTCGTGGCGTTCGCGTCTCCGTTCGCCGGAATAAACTTCCCATCCGTCGCATCGAACTTCATGCTCTTGGGCAGGCTCACGGCGAACATGTCCGTCGGGCTCGCCACCTTCAAATTCATCTTCAGGCTTCCCGTGTACGGAATGTGATACGCAATCTCAATCTGCGTCTCGCCCGGCTTGATCGGGAACATCACGCTATACACGCCCTTCTCCGCCTGCGGCGTCAGCTCCTCGGCGGTCGGCATCCCGTTCGGCCCCTTGGCCGCCGTCGCCTCCACCACCGCACCCGCTGGCAGATACACATTGAACGGCGCCTTCGAGAACTGCGTCATCGGCGGAGTCGACGCATTCTTCACCACGAAGTCTTCCGTCACATTGCAGCACCGCGCCGCTAGGATCGGTCTGCGCCCGCAGCATCAGCACCTCGGTCGTCACGCCCGCCACGTGCGCCGCCGCGTTGTACACCTCGAAGTTCAGCGGCTGTGCACCCTCAGGCGCCGACTGATAGTAGCTCGCCCCCTCATGGGTCACTTCGCACCAGGTACTGCCCCCCAGCCGGCGCATTCAGCGAAAACTGTCCCTGCGCATCGGTGGTGGCATTCGCGACTTCCTGCATACCCTGCTGCGGGCTCACCAGCAGGACCTTGTCGCCCAGCCGACGGCCGATTGGTTGTGCGATTCGTCACCGTTCCGGTGATCGTAGCTGCCAGCGCCGCGGCGGCTGGAAACAAGGTGGCGACAGCAAGCAACATCACAAGGGCGGAAAGGCTGCGGAAAATACGGTTATATGCGTACACAGGGTCAAGGATACTTCAGTTGCCAAAACTCATTTGTGATTACCCGCACGTTCGTGCTCCTGCGTCTCTGGCAAAATATTCTGCCGCCCACCCCAAACGGTGAAGCCTTACCCGCCCAGCGTCTCCATCTCGGTCACCACCTTCGCGGCCTCAGCCTCCAGATCCCCACGCTGCCGCGCATAATCTTCCTCAGGAAACTTTCCCGCCCGAAACTCAAAGTTCAAATCCCGCAGATTGTCATACACCACATCCTTGCGCTCCCGCAGATAGTCCAGCCGCGTCTTCTCCACCGGCGCCACCACCCGCTCCTGCGGCCAGAAAACATACGCCATGCACCCAATCACCAACGCCACCAGCGGAAGTACTGTCTGCAAATCCATCATCCCTCCAGAAACTCTCTAGCCGAATCCTACGCCGCCCGCCTAACCGCGTCTGTGATTCGGTTACGCCGTTTACCCGGCGATTCGCGTCCAAGGTATAGTCTATCTCCGTCGGCCCTCCGGCCAGCCTGAGACGAAGAGAAGCTTGGGAGGAACCATCGTTTTGCCCCCGAAATCCCGCGCCGCCCGCACCTCGTTCCTGCCCGCGTCCCTGATCCTTCTCGCCACACTCCTCCCCCTCCGCATCGCCGCCCAGCCAGTCCTCCACACCGACCCCCTCAATCTCACGCCGCCCGTCCGTCAGGCCCTCCAGCTCTTCTACAACCTCAACTTCGACGCCGCCCTCAAGATCCAGGAGCAGGTCGCCCAGCAGAATCCCAACAACCCCATGGCCTGGAACTACATCCTCACCACGGTCATCTTCCGCGAGCTCTACAACCAGGATCTGCTCGACACCACCTACTACGCGCACAACAGCTTCCTCACCGTGAAGCGCGAAGTCAACGTCTCGCCGGACGCCCGCAACCGCATCGAAGACCTCACCAACAAGGTCCAGCACCTCACCGACGACGAGCTCAGCCGCCAACCCCAACGACGCCAACGCCTACTTCGCCCGCGGCTACGCCAAAGGCATGCACGCCGTCTTCATCACCCTCGTCGACCACTCCTTCGCCGCCGCCGCCCGCCAGGGCTACTCCGCCCGCAACGACTCCGAAGCCTGCCTCAAAATCGATCCCCAGTACGCCGACGCCTGGATGGCCATCGGCATCCAGCGCTTCGCCGTCGCCAGTCTTCCCGGCTGGCTCCGCTTCGTGGTCGGCATCATGGGCGTCGGCGGCAACAAGCAGCAAGGCCTCGCCGACCTCCGCAAGTCCGCCGCCATGGGCATCGTCACCCCCATCGAATCCCGCACCATCCTCTCCCTCTTCCTCCGCCACGACGGCCAATACCCCGCCGCCCTCACCGTCGAGCGCGACCTCCAGAAGGAGTACCCCCACAACTACATCTTCTGCCTCGAAGTCGCCAACCTCCTCAAGGACGAAGGCCACGGCCTCGAAGCCATCGCCACCTACAAGCAGGTCATCGCCGACGCCCAGAAGCCCGACTACTTCACCAAGCCCCGCCTCGAGCTAGCCTGGTTCGGCCTCGCCGACACCGAGCGCGGCTACAACAGATTCAGGACGCAGCCTACGGCTTACACCCAGGCCGCCCAGCAGCCCGACTCCAGCGACTGGCTCCGCAAGCGCGCCCTCCTCAGCGCCGGCCAGATGTACGACCTCCTCCACCAACGCGCCGAAGCCATCCACATGTACCAGCAGGTCCTAACCCCCGGCGGCGACCAGACCCAGGCCGACGCCGCCCACAGGTACCTCCAAACACCCTTCCAGGGCAAGTAGAGCCGTTGCAAAGGCACCTCGAAGTGAGCGACCGCCACGATTCTCGAAGGGCACAGTTGCTAATCTCATGTCTCAGCCCCATCGACACGACTCTCGAAGGGGCACGGCTTCAGCCGTGCCATAAACCAGCCATCACCGACACGGCTTTAGCCGCTGAGGTAAGCTTGGCCGTCTATGGCTATCCCTACCCGAGCAACAAGCCACGGAACCTTCTTCGTCACCACCCAAACCAACAGCAGGCGAACACTCTTCCAGGTCACAGCCACCGCTGGCCTCCTGATAGAAACCCTCCAGCACTACCGCCGCGAAGGCCACTACAAACTCCACGCCTTCGTCGTCATGCCCGACCACATCCATCTCCTCCTCACCCCTACCGACATCACCCTGGAGCGCTCGATCCAGCTCATTAAGGAGGCTTCTCCCACCGCCTCGCCTCCAAACTCCCCGTCTGGCAGCGAGGCTTCACCGACCGCCGCATGCGCGACCGCGAAGATTTCCTCACCTATCGCACGTACATCCACGACAACCCAGTCCGCGCTCACCTCTGCCAACGCCCCGAGAACTACCCGTACTCCTCGGCCTACCGCCCATACCTGCAATCCCCTCAAAAATAATTCCGTCGAAAACAGCCCAAAAACCGCATGTCAAGCCCCCTCCGCGCCTCAAACCTTGCAAACCCCGCGCCACCCTTGGCGATTTCTGATTTCGAAGCGTGGCATAGTTACCCCCGCCCACCAGCTACACTTAAATCAGAACCCCGAAATACAAGCCGAAGCCTCCATTGGGGGCAGGTCTGCGCGCGGGGAGTCACCCAAACCCTGCGGTTGGCGATACTTTGCCCCTTAACCCCAATCCTTGCCCTACTTTACAGGACAAATTGGGGGGATACTTTGGCACCTAACCCGTGTCGCTGGAGCACTTTGCGGGAAAAGTTGCCCAGCGGAGGGGGGGAGGGGGGGTACCCGGCAGCCGCCAGGGAACCAAGCCGCGACCGCCTGCGTAACCCACATCACGCACCAGCAGGAGGCACGAGATGAACTGCACCGCATGTGGCAAAGACTTAAACCTTCGGATCAAGATTCTGCAGCAACTGCGGCCACGCCGTTCCGCCACCGCCCTCCGCGCCTCCCTACACGTTTCCCCGGCGCATCGTGCGCCCGCACTACGGACGCATGCTCGGAGGCGTCTGCGCCGGCATCGCCCAGCACTTCGGCTGGGATGTAGCGCTGGTTCGCGTCCTGCTCGTGGTGCTCGTAGTCTTCGGTTGTGGCACGCCGATCCTCGCGTACCTCATCGCCTGGATCGTCATCCCCAACGAGCCGTACTCGTTCCCCAGCGAACCCTACGCCCAGACCTACGCACCAGCCGCTGCTCCTCCCGCTGCGCCCACCAGCGGCCCAACAGCCTGAATCAGAGCCATCCAAATCTTCCGGCCTTCGCCTTTTCGGACAACGGAGAACGGACAACGGAGAACCCAATTACGATGGGTAAGTGAGCACGTCCACTTCGCCCCGCCCGTTCGTCTACGCTGACAACCGCCTCACCTGCTCCGGAGCCGATCTTACTGAGCTAGCCGAGACCTTCGGCACGCCGCTCTACGTCTACTCGGCCGACGCCATCCGCGAGCGCCTCGGCATGCTTCAGTCAGCCTTCGCGGCGGTGCCGAACACGCTCTGCTACGCAGTCAAAGCCAACTCCCTCGCTCGCCATCCTCAAGCTGCTCGCCGGGCAAGGCTGCGGATTCGACATCGTCTCCGGCGGCGAGCTGGAGCGCGTCCGCCGCGCCGCCCCAGCAGCGCTCGCACGCGTCGTCTTCTCCGGCGTCGGCAAGCAGGTCTGGGAGATGGACGCAGCCCTCAACGCCGACATCCTCCTCTTCAACGTAGAGAGCGAAGCCGAGCTCGAGCTCCTCAGCCAGCGCGCCAGCGCCGCAGGCAAGACCGCCAGGATCGCCCTCCGCGTCAACCCCGACGTCTTCGCCGAGACGCACCCCTACATCTCGACCGGCCTGCGCGAGCACAAGTTCGGCATCGCCATCGAGCGCGCCCGCGAAGTCTACCGCCGAGCAGCTCAGCTTCCCGAACCTCGAGCCCGCAGGCGTCAGCGTCCACATCGGCTCCCAGATCCGCGCCGTAGAGCCTTTCCATCAGTCACTCCTGCGCGTCCGAAGCCTGGTCGACGAGCTCCGCTCCGACGGCCACAACATCCGCTACGTCGACGGCGGAGGAGGCTTCGGCATCGAGTACGGCAGCGCAGCCTTCGACCCCGCAGCCAGCGTCGCCGCCTACGCAGCGGCCATCCGCAGCGCGCTCGACGGCCTCAACGCTCACCTGCTCCTCGAGCCCGGCCGCTTCCTCGTCGCCCAGGCCGGAGCACTGCTCACCCGCGTCCTCTACACCAAGCAGAACGGCGCCAAGCACTTCGTCATCACCGACGCGGCCATGAACGACCTCATCCGCCCAGCCCTCTACCAGGCTCACCACGAGATCCTCCCGGTGATCGCGGACAACCGCCCGACCGCAGACCGCCGACATCGTAGGTCCCGTCTGCGAGACCGGAGACTTCTTCGCCCGCGACCGCACACTCCCGGAGCTCCGCGCCGGAGACCTCGCCGTCCTGCTCGACGCCGGCGCCTACGGCATGTCCCTAGCCTCCCACTACAACACCCGCGTCAACCCAGCCGAGGTCCTCATCGACCACGGCCAACCGCGCCTCATCCGCAAGCGGGAGACACTTGACAACCTCCTCGCCCCAGAGCTCCTCTAGCTGTTCCAGCACACCCCGGCCCCACCCCTCTGCGTGCTACAATTTTCTTCGACGAAGATGCGCGACAAGTGCTGTTTATGGCCTGTTTTCGCATACATACGATATTCAAAGCAGCAGAGGTTCACACATGTCCGGCCACTCAAAATGGGCGACAATCAAGCATAAGAAGGGCGCGCTGGACGCCAAGCGCGGCAAGATCTTTACCCGCCTGATCAAGGAAATCACCATCGCGGCCAAGGGCGGCGGAGGAGATCCTGACGGCAATCCCGCGCCTGCGCGGCGCCATCGCCGCAGCCAAGGCCGAGAACATGCCCGCGGACAACATCAAGCGCGCCATCCAGAAGGGAACCGGCGAGCTCGAAGGCGCCACCTACGAGGAGATCACCTTCGAGGGCTACGGTCCCGGCGGAGTCGCGATCATCGTCGAGACCATGACCGACAACCGCAACCGCGCGGTCTCCGAGATTCGCCACGCCTTCTCCAAGAACGGCGGAAACCTCGGCGAAACCGGCTCGGTTGGCTACATGTTCTCGAAGAAGGGCGTAATCGTCGTGGCGAAGTCCGCGGCCGACGAGGACAAGCTCACCGAGATCGTCCTCGATGCCGGAGCGGAAGACCTCTCCGACGAGGGCGACAGCTGGGAGATCCTGACCTCACCCAAGGACTTCGAAGCGGTATCGAACGCCATCAAGGCCGCGAAGATTCCAGACAGAGCTTGCCGAGGTGACGATGATCGCCTCAACCTACACCAAGCTCGAGGGATCCGCAGGCCGCCGCGATGATGCGGCTGCTGGATGTCATCGAAGACCTCGACGACACCCAGAACGTCTACTCGAACTTCGACATGGACGAAGAGTCAGTTCCGGCCTAACCGAAGAAAACAGGAGCAAACCGAGAGATGCGAAAGCCGCCACTCGATGGCGGCTTTCGATTGTGAGGACGATGCGGATGACGCGGACACGAACACTGTGTGGGATAGTGGCTGTGACGTTGATCGCGGCGAGCGCAGCATTGACCGCCCAAAGCCCGTCGGCCGCGACACAGACCGATTCGCCGGTCGCAGCCGTCGCCAACTCGACAGGTTGGGAATATGGTGCGCTCATCCAGGGCGGAGTCGGCCTGGAACAACGCACAGACTTCAGCTTCTTCATGGTCGGAGGACACCTGGGGAAGGTGCTGACGCCGCAGTTAGGCTCAGGAAGCCTTCGCGGCAACATCGAGTATTCGGTCGAGGTCTTTCCCTTCTGGCAGTCCTACACACCCAGGTTCCAGCGCATCAGCTGCAACGGAGCAACTCCGGATCCTGTCTGCAGCGAGCCCTACACGGTCGGCGGAACCTATACAGGCGTGAGCATCACGCCCATTCAGGTGCGCTGGAACTTCACCCACGGCAAGCGCTTTATGCCCTGGGTGCAGGCCGCGGGCGGCGTCATCTGGACCAACCACAAGTATCCCGCTGTGGGCGACCTCAACCCCGACGACCCAACCCAGACCGGCCCCGCCGCCGACACCAGCGTCTGGAACTTCACACCACAGGGCGGAATTGGAGCGCATTACTTTCTGAAGCCGCGCCGTTCGGTGGACTTCAGCGTCAATGCGGTTCATATTTCCAGTGCAAGCCTCGGAGACAAGAACCCTGGCGTCAACGTGAGCTTGCAGATGTCGATTGGATACACATGGTGGAAGTAAACGATGAGCAGTGATACGCCAAACGGTAGCCCGAACTCCGAAGGAATCGTAGAGTGCGTTCCCAACTTCTCTGAAGGAGCCGACCGGGAGAAGGTCAAGGAGATCGTCCGTGCGATGCGCGTCGATGGAGTGCACCTGCTGGACTACTCCCTGGATGCCGACCACAATCGCTCCGTGGTGACGATTGCCGGCTCGCCGGAGGCAGTCGTCGAAGCGGCCGTACGAGGTGCGGGCAAGGCTGCTGAGCTGATCGATCTGACCAAGCAGAGTGGCGCGCATCCCCGCATTGGCGCAGCTGACGTCATTCCGTTCGTCCCGGTCAGCGGCGTGTCGCTGGTGCAATGCGCGATGCTGGCAAGACAAGCAGGATTGGCCATCTGGAGGCGGTTCGGCGTACCGATTTATTTCTACGAAGCCGCTGCGTCGAGGCCTGACCGGGTGAACCTGGAAGATGTGCGCCGCGGGCAGTTTGAGGGCCTGCGGCGGGATTCCCCAAAGGATACGCGGCGCCAGCCCGATGTAGGCGGTCCGGAGCTCCACGCCACGGCGGGCGCAAGTGCTGTGGGAGCCCGTAAGTTTCTCATTGCCTACAACATATACCTTCCCGCCGAGTGGGACGACCGAGGCAGTGAGCCTGGCGCGCTCGATCGCCAAGGAGATTCGCGCGTCGGGCGGAGGCTTGTTTGGCGTCAAGGCGATGGGAGTGATGGCAAACGGTCGTGCCCAGGTGAGCATGAACATCACGGATTTCCATAAAACACCGATGACTCGAGTACACAGCGCCGTAACCGAGATAGCTGCTCGGCACGGAGTGGCGATTGCCGAAGGTGAGGTGATTGGACTTATTCCAGAGCTGGCCTATGAGCCGAATGCAGAATGGGTGCGTCAAACACTCCAGTTCGATCCGGAGGACAAGGTCTTGGAGCGGCGGTTGCGGCGTCCGTTGGACTGGCCATAGCGCACCGGATCGATTTGCTAGATGCACCGATTTCAGTGAAGAATATAGCTTGCGCGGCAATGCGCAACTTTTCAGGGAGTTCCGACGTGAAGACTTTGAGGAAATGGCAGCACAGAACAGCGATTGCGGTGGTAGCGACGATGGCAATGGCGCCAATCGGACTACACGCTGCACAATTGAGTGGCGACGCTCGCGCCTCCATTCCACGCGATGTGCAGCAGATCATCGTGGTGGACTATCGCCAGATGCAGAATTCGCCGGCGGCGATGCAGTTGAAGGATCGGGTCCTGCCGCCGGAATTGAAACATCTGGAGGCCTCGCTCAAGAATTCCGGCTTGCAGGTTGATCAGGATGCCGACACGCTGGCCTTTGCGGCGTTCCGGATGCCCGGAACGGGCGCATCTGGCAGCGAAGGCACTGGAACCCGGATTCTGGGCGTGGCGCAAGGCCAGTTCAACACCCAGGCCATCATGGCAAAGTTTGCCAAAGACAAGACCAAAGCAACTATGCTGCGTAATAACGCTATTTACCCGATGGGTTCTGGGGGCATGAGTGTCGCGTTCCTCAATCAGACCACCATGGTCTTTGGTGACAAAGAGGCGGTGCGAGCCGCCCTCGATGCCCGTGATGGACTCCAGCCTAACTTCCTTCAAAACAATGAGATGATGGGCGAGATGCCGAGCGTCGATTCGCAGGCTGTCTGGAGCATTTTGGACCAGAAGGGCACCCAAACCATGATGAAGAGCGTACTGGGTGCGGCAGCCGGCCTGGCCGACTACGACACGGTCAAGAACCGCATGAAGGATGCCAGCTACACGATGGACTTCAGCAATGGCGTTCGCTTCAACATGAGCGTCGATATGTCGGACACGATCACTGCAGCCACGGCGGCGACGATCATGAAGGGCGTCGCGCTGATGAAGAAGTCTTCCGGATCCGCCCAGGAGAAGGCGGCGGTAGATGATACGACGATCGATTCCAACGCGGGCGTATTGACGGTGGCCTATTCTTCGTCAGATAGTCAGTTCGCAGGCCTGCTATCGTCTCCGCTGTTTCAGCAGGTAGTTGTCAAATAGCTGATAATCAATGATTTGCATGGAAAAGGGTGGCCATCTGGCCACCCTTTCGTGCTTTGATTTCCGTTGAGATTACTGGCCCGAAGGCTTGGCCGAGGCCTTGACCTCGATGTTTGGCAACTTTCCTGAGGCCAGACAGCGCTCCATGACCGCAGCGCGAAGCCGGTTCGAAAGCTCTTCGGGAAACTCATAGGCGGCCGCGCCACGGTAGACGTCGATGGTCTTTCGTGTGGTGTCCACGACTACTTCACAGTGGTGACAGGTTCCCAAGTGCGCTTTGACTTCGGTTAAGAGGGCGGGATCGATCTGTCCGTCGAAGTAGTCGGTGAGTTTGGCAAGAAATTCCGTGCAGTTCACTTTGAGGCCTCGTTGTTTTGCCGAAAGTAACGGCTGAGACGTTCGCGTAACTGCAGGCGCGCCCGTAGCAGTCGGGACTTGACTGCCGGCACGCTCAATCCAAGCGCGGCGGCTGTCTCTTCAGTCGACAAGTTTTCGATGTCGCGAAGGGTGAAAACGGTTCGAAAACCTGGCGGAAGACCTGCAATTGTCTTCCGGAGAATCTCGGCGAGCTCGGCCTGGGAGTAATTCTGCTCGGGATTGGGACGCCACTCGGCGAAATCCCGGGGGATGGAGCCCTCGTCCGTTTCGACATCCTGGTCCATGGAGACGGTCTTCGACGTCTTGCGCTTGCGCAGCCGCATCAGGCTCTCGTTGACGGCGATCCGCACCAACCAGGTTGAAAACTTAGAATTTCCCTGAAACTGATCGAGCTTCTGGAACGCCTTGAAGAAGACATCCTGAGTAATGTCTTCCGCGTCTTCGCGGTTCTGGGTGATATGCTGCGCGGTCCGAAAGATCTGACGCTCATATTGCCGCACCAGCTGCTCGAATGCAGCGGTATCACCCGCCTTTGCCCGTTCCACCAGCGCGACATCCGGATGGGCCTCAGGCTGCGAGTCTGCCGCAATGACTTCCTCGAAAGGATTGTGAGGATCGCGGGCGATGGTTGAGGTCTCAACTGCCATAGGTAGCATTAGTTTACAGGAGGACCTTTCTGATTGCCTGAGGTGAGCCACAGTTATCTTTAGTGGTTCCCTTGATCAGACGCATGTGGAAGCAAGATCGGCTTGATCGACTTAGAGTTAAGTTGGGTGGATTATCGAATGAAGAGGTTGGCCTGGATTTGGATCATCGTGATGGCCTTGGGAATTGCAGTGTCTCCCGTAATAGCGGGCGCACAAGGCTCGGCCCAAAAACCCTCCACGACGACTTCTTCCAAGAGTAAAAAAAAAGCAGCGCATCCAACACACGAACAAAGCAAGGCTTCCGGGAAACGGAGCTCCGCTACAGGGAAGGGGACATCTCGGACGCGTCGAGCATCTGGCGAGCGCCCATCCTCCCATCACCAGTCCGCGAAGGGAACCAAATCAGCTGGCAGTCGGTCTGGGCGGGTTCGCGGACATGAAGCTACAAGAAGTAGTCATCTCCCGCAGGCAACGGCGGAGAGTCGTCGACTGAACAGTGCTTTCATCGCCTCCGCGCAGTTGCGGCCTATGGCGCAGCAGTTGGTGACGGACCGAAGTCCGGCAGCGTATGCCGGCGTTCTGGCTTATGCTGCGTCGCACCAGGGAGAGGCAGCTGCTTCCGCAGAGCTCGCGATCGGGCACGCGTATATGCTCGATCGGCGCTATGCTGATGCGGAGAATGCCTTCCGGCAGGCAAGTATCCGGGGTGCCGCGCTGGACGACTATGCGAGCTTCCTTGAGGCTCAGGCAGCGGTGGATGGAAACCGTCCACAAAACGCTATCTCGCTGCTGACTCACTTTTCAGATCACTATCCAAACAGCGTGTTTGATAGTTCTGCGCCCGTTCTTCTGGCGAACGCCTATCTAGCGAGTAACGATCCGAATGGCGCTCTTCGAGCCTTGCAGCCACTCCTGGGGAGCCCAGCAGCGAACCAGGTAGATTTCCGCTTCACGCTTGCCAAGGCCTATCAGGCTAGCGGCGATCCACAGAAGTCTGCCAGCCTTTATCGCGGTATCTATCTTGGCGATCCGCTTAGCCCCGAGGCATTATCTGCTAAGGTGCAACTCCTGCTGATGAATGCGCCGCTATCTGCAGCGGAGCGCAAACAACACGCCGATGCGATGTTCAATGCCAAACAATATGCCATGGCAGAGGATGAATACCGTGCATTGCAACACAGTAGTAACGAGCTAAGTCAATCTGATCGAGACGCCCTGGAGATTTATGCGGCGGTTTGCGATTTGCATCTCAAGAAACTCAGTCGGTCGGAGGTCGAACATCTTCCAGTCACGGGAGATGACAGCGCTGCTCTGAAGATGTATCTCCAGTCAGAGTTAGCTCGAGACATGGGAAATGCGGATCAGCATGATGCCTTCGTCCAGCAGTTGATGGCGCAGTATCCTCACAGTCGCTGGCTGGAAGAGGCGCTTTATTCTGGCGGCAACATGTACCTAATTCGCCAGGATGATTCCAAGGCTATCGATGACTATCTGGCGCTCGTACAACATTTCCCGAATAGCATCTATGCGCCTAATTCGCATTGGCATGCGGCGTGGCTTTGTTATCGTCAGCGGCGTTATCCAGATGCCGCACGTCTGATGGACGAACAGATCACACAATATCCTGCTGGTAATCAAATTCCGGGAGCTCTTTATTGGCGCGCCCGGCTGTATGAAGACGTTGAGCACAACTATGGGCAGGCGTTGAATTACTACAACCAGCTCAACACGAGTTACGTGAACAGCTATTATGCGATTCTTGCGCGCGAGCGAATCGCGCAGCTCGGGTCTCGCCCCGAAGTTCCACCCGCGCCCGCCCTGGCCTCAGTACCTGTGGTCAATGACCCTGAGCTTACCGACGTGCTGCCAGAGAATGATACTCACCTGATCAAGGCGAGACTGTTAGCGAATGCGGCGCTGAACGAATACATAAGACCAGAGATTCAGCTAAGCGAGACGTCAGGTGAATGGGGAGCGTTCGCCGAGGCCCAGATCTACCAGAGCTTTGGCGAAGATGCCCGTGCACTGCAAGCCATGAAGCGCAGCAAAATTCCGTTTCTCTCACTCCAGGTCAAGGACGTGCCGATGGCGTATTGGCAACTGCTGCTCCCGCGACCCTACTGGACAACACTCGAGAATGATGCGCGAGCCAACGGCCTTGATCCTTATCTGGTAGCTGCACTCATTCGACAAGAATCGGAGTTCAACCCTGGCGCTGTGAGCCGAGCGAATGCGTATGGCCTGATGCAGCTGCTTCCATCGGTGGGGAAAGAGATTTGCGAAAAAAGATGGTCAGCGCCATTTCAAGACAAATGACCTGCTGGACCCGGTGATCAACCTGCAGTTAGGAACACAGGATCTTCGCAAATCGATCGATCGTTACGGCGGCCAGGTCGACTATGCCCTGGCTGCGTATAACGCAGGCGATACTCCAGTGCATCAGTGGATGTCGGTGAACAACTACAAAGATATTGCGGAGTGGGTGGAGTCGATTCCCTACACCGAGACGCGGGAGTATGTGCAGGCGATCGTGCGGAATCGTGAGCTGTATCGTGCGGTGTACGGCGGGCATTGAGCGGTAGCCGTTATGCGCACTCACTCGTGACGGAGTGCCACTACTGGATCCATGTTGGCGGCACGAATTGCCGGTAGAAGGCCTGACACGACGCCGACCAGTCCAAGAATGATGAAGGATGCGAGCATGATTCCGAACGATGCGCGCAGAATGATGTCGCCATCATGGTTTGCTGTCTGGTACATGGCAGAATAGAGTGGCATGGGAGGAACGAGATACGTAGTCACGATAGACACGATCACTCCAGCGACACCTGCGAGAAACGTCAGAACGAAGCTTTCAAGCAGGAACTGCGCAAGAATGTCGCGCGGTCGTGCGCCGAGTGCCTTCATCAGGCCGATCTCACGAGTGCGTTCCGTTACAGAGACGAGCATGATGTTCATCACGCCGACGCCGCCGACAGCGAGAGTCATTGCGCCAATAATTCCGAGAAGGACCTGCAAGGCGAATGAGAACGCACAAGCTGTTTGCCGTCTTCAATCGTGTCCCATGCATTTATGGCCTTTTCGTCCAGCGGATTGAAGTGATGACGCTGGGCGAGCACAGTTCGGACTGCCTGCAGAGCGCGCAGATGCAACGCCGCGGTTGAGGGCTGGAAGACGATGGAGTCGGGATCGCGCTGCTGGCGGAGCGTCCGCATCGTTTCAAACGGCACGAAGATATTTTCATTATCGGGACCGTTGTTCGACGAGTCCTGAATTTTGTTGCGAAGCACACCGATGACGGTGAAGGGTTGGCCTTCGACCTGAACGACCTCACCGACCGGTGGATAGCCATTGAACAGCTTCTGCGCCGCATGGGCGCCGAAGATGATGACCTGGCGATGCTGGCTGAAGTCGTCAGCTTCGAAGTATCGGCCTTGATCAATATCCAAGCGACGCATGCGGCCGTAGGGAAGGTCGACGGCTTTGGAGGAAATAGCTACGACTTTGGGGCCGTACTTGACGCTGAATGTGTCATCCGTCTCGCGCGAGACGGCACTGAGGAAGGGGAGTGAGTCGCGTACTGCTTCCATATCGCCATCTTTCAGATGAATCTTCTGGCCGGAACGCTCGCCACCTGCCTGCATGGAGGTTTGCCCTCCCCAGACCATGATGACGTTATTGCCGAAGCCGAGGAACCCTTCCATTACCGCGTTGCCGACGGCTTTACCATAGCTGAGCAGAAGGACCACGGTCACGAGTCCCCAAACGATGCCGAGCATGGTGAGTCCAGAGCGCAGACGATTGCGTCGCAGAGACTCGACGGACTCGGTAAGGGCTTCACTCAGGTTCATTGAAAGTCTCCTTGGCTAGTCAGTGCGGAGGCACTCGATGGGTGTAAGGTTCGCGGCACGCAGCGCAGGATAGGTGCCTGCTGTCACCGTGATGACTGCGAGCGTAATGAGCGAAGAGATGATTGCAGTCGCTGAAATAACCGGGTGGGGAAGGAATTCGGGAAGTGGGAGCAGGCGCAACGCAACAATGATGCCGACGCCGAAGATCAGGCCAAGGGCACCGCTTACCAGCGTGATGATGGCGGACTCGACAAGAAACTGACGGCGAATATCGATCGGCTGTTGCTCCAAGAGCCTTGCGGACGCCGATCTCACGGGTCCGCTCGGAGACGGCGACCAGCATGATGTTCATGACGCCGATGCCGCCGAGTGCCAGCGTGAGCAGAGCGACGGCGGCGAAGAAAATCGTCATCGCACGAAAGATGTTGTCGGTGAATTGCGCTCCTTCGAGCGTGTCCCATACCCAGACTGCGTCGAGTATCTTTGGGATCGAAGTGATGTCGATCGGCAATGATCTGGCGAACCTCATGCAGCGCTGCGACGTGCAGATCGGCGGAGACGGGCTGCACGACGATGTTGCTGACGATGCCCGGGAAATCACCCTTATCGTCGGGAGGGAAGTCGCGCTCCATCGCGGAGAAGGGAACGAAGAGCTGTGAGTTGTCCGGGCCTGACCCGTAGCTGCCGTTCTGCTGCTTGCTGGCGAGCACGCCGATGACGGTGTACGGATAGCCGTTGATCGATAGCGACTCGCCAATGGCGGGTTTGCCCGGGAAGAGTTGGCGATTGGATTCGGCTCCAAGGATGACGACGCGCTTGCCTTGGTCTTCATCTTCAGCGTTCATCAGGCGGCCCTGCTCGACATGGAGCGAGCGAAAGTCCTGGTAGTCGGGCCAAACGCCGCGAACAGCCCGACTGGCAGCATTCCAGCGGCTGACTTCACTGACGGTCCGGCGGAGTTCCGGCGAAACGTTCTTGACCAGGGGCGCTCCGTCTCGGATGGCGATCGCGTCGTCGACGGTGAGTGTGACGTCGCGACCGGCCGCATACCCGCCGTAGGGCATCGCTGTCTTACCGCCGAAGCAGATGGCGATATCGGTGCCGATTGTCTTCAGATGATTGCGTTGGTCGATACCGAAGCCGATTCCGAGCCCGACCAGCAGAATGACCGAACTGATGCCCCAGATGATCCCGAACATCGTGAGAAAGCTGCGAAGCTTCGTCTCCCACAGAGCGGAAATCGTTTGCTTGAAGATCTCGAAGATGGGCATGGTCGTAGGTCGCTGGAAGTGCCGTGGCTTTGATGCAGATACGTATGCGAGAGGATGATGGTTCCAAGCGGATACAGGTCGGCTTGGAACGAGATACGATAAGGAAAGACTGCAGAGCCCGGATGGTGAAATCGGCAGACACAGCGGACTTAAAATCCGCAGACCTTAACCGGTCGTGGGGGTTCAAGTCCCCCTCCGGGCACCATAGAATGAATAGATTACGTCGATTGTATCGCAATGAGATGCATGCTCATTTTAGCTCTGGTGGCACCGTTGGTGGCACTTTGATACTGTAGTGCGCATGGCGCGCAAACAGGTCACAAAACTACGCGGTGTTTATGAGAAGGAACCGGGGTCCGGGATCTGGTGGATCTGCTATAAGCAGGGAAAGATTCGCAAGCGTGAGAAGGTGGGCTCGCGCGGCAACGCGATCGCACTCTATCGACAGCGCAAGACCGAATTGCTGGCGGGGAAGAAGCTTCCGGCAAATATAAGGAAGGCCGCAGTCACCTTCCGCGAACTGGCGAACGAAGCTGTCGCCTGGTCCGCAGAGTTTCATCCAAAAGACATCTATACGGTGCGGAGCCGGATGAAGACGTTGCTTGCCAAATTCGGTGATCGACCAGCGGAGGAGATCGAGCCACTTGAGATTGGTAACTGGCTTTCTGCATATACCCAATGGGCACCTGCTACAAAGAATCGCTATAGAGCGCTCCTGAGTTTGGTATACCGCCAGGCCATGCGAAACGGGAAGGCGACAAGAAATCCAGCAAGACTCGTTGCGGCGCGAACAGAGAGCAACGGACGCACGCGGTACTTGCTAGAAGAGGAAGAGCGAGAGCTTCGGAAGGTGATGACGGCAAGATTCCCGCATTACCAAGAGGCATTGACGGTCGCCCTCAACACCGGCATGCGAAGGAGCGAGCAGTTCACTTTGACCTGGGATGGAATCGATGTGCAGGGTAGGAAGATCAGACTGCTAGATGTGAAGTTTCAATAGGTTGTCCATTCGATCCGGATCATAGAAGCTGATTGTGCGAACAAGAAGCGACTGTGAAGAGGAGAGCGAATGGACGGTCATAAGAATGCCCGACTGACGGTGCGAAGTCGAGAGCTGTTGGCGATCAAGGTGGTGCGACAAGGGGTGACGCTGAAGCTGGCCGCGGCCAGCTTCAGCGTCACCGAGAAGACGGCGTGCAAGTGGGTCAGGCGCTATCGCGAGCAGGGAGTGGCTGGGCTGGCCGACCGCAGCTCGCGGCCGCACCGGCTCTACCGTCCTACCGCCAGCGACCAGATCGAGCGCGTCGAGCAGTTGCGGCGGCAGCGCTGGACCGGCTACCGCATCGCCCGGACCACCGGCCTGAGCCGGTCTACGGTCAGCCGCATCCTCGGCCGGTTGCACCTCAACCGCATCCGCGACCTGGAGCCGGCACCGCCCATCCAGCGCTACGAACATGCCGCTCCGGGCGACCTGCTGCATCTCGACATCAAGAAGCTGGGCCGCATCGTCAGGCCCTCGCACCGCGTCACCGGCGACCGCCGCGACCACGTCAAGCGCGCCGGCTGGGAGTACGTGCACGTCGCCATCGACGATCACTCGCGCATCGCGACCTCGGGCATCTACCCTGACCAGAAGCGCTCTTCGGTCGTCGCCGCGCTGCACGCCGCCATCGCCTGGTATGGTCGCCTGGGCATCCGCTTCCAGGCCGTGCTCACCGACAACGGGCCCTCCTATCGCTCCCTCCAGTTCGCTCACGCATGCCGAGCGCTCGGCCTCAAGCACCGCTTCACCCGCCCCTACACCCCGCGCACCAACGGCAAGGCCGAACGCTTCATCCAGACCGCCCTCCGAGAGTGGGCTTACGCCTGTTCCTATGACCACTCCGATCAGCGCTCCCAACAGCTACACTCATGGCTGCACGACTACAACTGGCACCGCCCCCACGCCAGCCTCAACCACCAACCTCCCATCAGCCGCGCCGGCCTCGATCGGAATAACCTGTTGAGCCTCCACAGCTAGAAGCAAAAAATGGCAGCTCGCGAACGATTCCGATCAACACGCCTTGTCTCACTGCGCTTCAGAGCCTGAAGACGACCAGCCGTGACAAGCGGGGCCCTGTCTTCCTGCTTCAATCGGGAGGGCCGATGAGAGACCCTAAGCCATGGTTCAGGGAAGCGTTGAAAGAGGCTAGGGTAGAAGGTCTACGCTGGCATGACTTGCGGCATACGTTTTGCAGCAGGCTTGCGATGGCCGGCGTAGATATTCGAACGATCGCAGCTCTGGCCGGACACAAGACACTGCAGATGTCCATGCGCTATGCGCATCTGGCTCCAGCGCACAATCTTGATGCGATCGAAAGGTTGGCAATATCAATTGGCGTACACTCCACGTATCCTATTCATTTTCGATAATATACAAGGAAATAGCGGACGCGCCTTCTTGCAATGGGACGCACGTAATGGCGGTACCAAGTGCCATCAAAACTGCCAGTAGCCTTTAGGGGTCAGGGGGCAGGCCAATTCACCAATAGACTTCCTCTATATCAGTTCGGATTGACATGGGATGCTGTCCATATGGCGTTTGGGAAGGTTAGATTGCCAGCCAAGACAAGCCAGGTTCTATTTTCTTGTGTCTTTGCATAGCCTTATAAGGCGCCCTATAACCGACTCGCAGGATGCTGCTCCGAGAGGAAGACGCCACAATGGGCCTTTGGATAGCCCGCCACTCTTCACCTTGCGCTGCAAAATGCGCACTGGCTATCCCGAAAACGCCCTGCCAACCCAAGAGCCGCTTCTCAGACCTCGGCGAATGAGTCGGCTCGCGTTCGCGAACGCTCCCCCAGAGTCCAACTCGCTCGGCAATCGATCAAGACGATGGTATTTCCGCGCCGCCCTCGCGTCCATCCCTGCCTTGGACCCTGCACACTTCAGATTTGCCTCTACTTTTCTGAACGAGAATGGCCTCTGTAACTGCCGGTCCGTGATCAACCTACCTCCAGCAAAGCCAGAAACAGATTCGATCATGTTGTCGCCGGTCGGGAATTTTAATTGTCGTTGGCCCGGAGCCCTAATTGTCGCCCAACGAAGCGAACTACTCAAGGAGCATTACTTCTCATCTTTTTTCGTCAAAACATACGTGAGTGGGCGAATGCCGTTGCGCTACTCATATTTTAGTTGCGAGGCATCCTTCTGGAGTATTCCGCGCAGAATCGATAAGCCTCTTAACTTGGTGGAGCGGTAGATCTACCTTGCTGGGGAGAACAATGAGGATCGGGTACAATATGCGGAATACGAAGTTTATGCCTTTTCTGTGGCCCTCGGTTGGGCTGAGAGCAAACATAAAGGACGCCCAAGTCCCAAACTTGACTCACCGATCCGAGGCCTCTTGAAAATCAACATTCTCTTCTGCGTCGATGAGAGCTTCTGGCAACATGTTAGCGTCGCGACGGCTGCTCTTCTGATTCATAATCCGAACAACACATTCCGAATTGTGATCGCCACAGCAGGTGAGATTAACGAGAAGCTGAGCGGCGAGATCAGAGCGTTTGTCGAAAGAATGGGAAACGGTACCGTCGAGGTTACCCAGTACAAAGCCTTGGAATACCGAGACCTTCCCACTCACTCCCGCCTCACGTTTGCAGCCTATCTTCGTATGTTTATGACGGAGTTTTTGGATCCCGCGATTGAGAGGCTCATTTACTTAGACAGCGATGTGCTGGTTGTCAGCGACATAGGAGAACTTTGGACGCGCCCCTTGGGAGACGCATATCTAGGTGCGGCTTTGGAGCCTTACGATCGAAGTCAGCGCGAACCGCTAGGCTTCGGACCAAACGATCCATACTTTAATTCCGGCGTGATGCTCGTAAACGTAGCGAAATGGCGGTCAGAGAACGCCCTTCCGAGGCTCATAGATTTCGCCCGAGCTAACCCAGAGAAACTGCCTAGCCTCGATCAGGATGTAATTAATAGTGTGTTTCGGGGGCGCATTTTCAACATTGGCTATGAATGGAACTGGCAGGCATTATTTGTGCGGTTCCTTCCCAGTGAACTAAACATGTCGAACGAGGAGTACGCCCGACTAAAGCAATCGCCGCGCCTGATTCACTACACATCGGCCTATAAGCCTTGGTACTTTCGCTGGGAGCCGCACTATAAGGCGCTTTACCGTCGCGTTCTCGCTCAGACTCCTTGGTCGGGTTATGTTCCGCCTGACCGAACACTGCAAAATGTTCCGAGAAAGACAGTAAAGGTCCTTCAACGCATTCTTGAGTGGTATTTCCCTTCACTAGCGCGGAGACTACGAAATACATTGGCAACTTAGACGCGCAATGTCGATGTAAAACCTGGGAAGCAGCCTCTGGGCGTGGAAATAAGAGGCCACGCGCTAGACAGGTCTTACATCTCAAGCTATTCAGCAGTACGCATCTTTCTTCCCCCATTCGTGACTGCAGCAATCAGTTATAGGCCGAACCGGCAAAATAACTTAAAAGCTGGTATAACCCGTCGCCTGAAAGGCTCGAATTGCGCCTCGCCTGCGGAGATATTTGGGGCTAAGTATAGCTAGAGTGGGTGCGTCGAGCAAAGGGTTCGAGAACTATGATCTGTGCGTACTCACGCGCATTAAACAGCTCCCGTTGGTTGACATCAACTAATCTTGGAAGAGGTTCGATATACTCACGTCATCAACGGAGGAATCAGTGATGCGAAGTGCTTTTGTCGAGCTAAGCATTCCGGCACCTCATGGACCGTCGAGATCTTGCACGCAGGCCTGTTCGAGGCTAACGCGAATTTTCCCGCACTTTTCAAAGCGCACGATCAAGAAGTCTTTCAACTCTGGATTCTTTTGCGCTGTCTTGTTGATTGGGACGTCCGGCTTCGTCACGGCAACTCACGCAACAACCTATTACGTGGCGAACAGCGGAAATGACGGCAATCGGGGTACATCCTCAAGTGCCCCGTGGAAGACGATTCACAAAGTGAATCAGATCTTGCCATCGCTTCATCCAGGCGACGCTGTCCTTTTCAGATCGGGCGATATATTCCGCGACGACTATATTCGTTGCGTCAACATGGGCCAACTTCCGAGGGGCGAAAAGACGCAGCCGTGCTTTGGCGCACCTGGCGCGCCCATCACGATCTCCTCTTATGGGTCAACGTCGTCCAAGCCGGTCCTGGATGGCGCAGATCCTCTTTCACTCAATTGGACGCGACTAGCAGGAGCCACATACCAAGCGAAACTAGCGGCACCGCTTCCGTCTAAATTGTTTCTGGACTCCCCAGGGTCGATGTCAAACCAACTATTGCCGGTTCCCAACAGCACAGGCGAATACTCGAGATCGCGATCATATAGTATGTACGACGCAGTCACGAGCAACAATGCTTTCTATGTCAGAGGGCCGAACATGCAGCCTGCCCTCGCCCCACTTAACGACTCTTCCGCTTGGGTAAAACTTAGTAATGACAATCCTGGGAACCGATCGCAGACTTTTCCTGTCCAGAATAGCGGACTTCAAAATGTGCAATCTATGCCAGGAAGCTGGTATGCAAGCGGGCACACTCTTTATGTTCATCTTCTGGATGGGTCAGACCCGAACCAACATACATTTGAAGGCACCTACAGGCCCTATGGAGTTCTCTTAGAGGGAGCAAGTCACATTGTGGTACGCGGACTCAAGATTGAACACGTCCTTCAATCAGGCGTGTTGAGCGTGCCTTTCCTAACCCGCGGTGACAGTGCAAATGCGGGGGAATACATCGAGGTGGAAGGAAATGAGATCTTTAACTATGGATCGATTACCAGTGACAGTCTGCCCCTCCGGGAGCATAGGAACAATCTACAAGGTGCAGTTGTTCTAAGAGCGGGAGGAGAATACAACCCTCACCTCATCCGCGGCGCTCACATTCATCAAAATCGAATCGGAACGATGGACTGTTACTTCGGAGTTCGTGGTCAGATATTTCAAGCGGGGATCATCACTTCCGGTATTGACGGCGGTGGTCCTGCGAACAGCATTGTCGTTGAAGATAATTACGTCGCAACAATCAACGCTGAAGGGATTATCTTCAGCACAGTGGGCCTTTACTTTGATCAAAACGGTGAGCACCTTCGAAATCATGGCGGCCGTGTCACCGGTAATGAATTAACCAATAATCAAGGAAACCTGTTCTTCACAGCAACGGCAGGAGGAATTGAGGACCACAACACGATCCATCATAGCTTCGGTGAAGGAGTTCAAACTGGCGGCTACTCCACTAGCACCTCAGCTGAACCGCAGGTTCACTCATTTGATCTTATTTATCACATCGGAAAAAGCGCAAGTGGTGTGCTCTTCAACGGTTTTGATTGCAACGGTGGATTGGCTAATGGGTATTGGCTCAACAATACGGTTTATGACACCAACTCAGCTGCCATCACGTTAGAAATTGGTTGCGATTCGGCCCACGTGCACAACAACATCTTCGACCAAAATACTCGGCGATTTCCCGAATATGACGTGATTAACCCTTCCTATTTAATGTATTACTCCACCGAATCGGCTCACAAACATACAGATTTCAGCGACAATCTTTGGGTTCCAGGTCCGAATCCTACGCCATTTCACGGATCGGCAGACAGCTTCACGTGCGATACCTTCTTCGCGAGCTGGCCAGACATTGACTCACAATGTCAAAGAGGACCTGTTTTCCGGAATCCAGAAGATGGTGACTTCTCCTTGGCCAGTACGGTAAAAGCGTCACTCAAAAAAAGGACCATCGGCGCGTTAGGCAACCACTGAAGATTCGCGAGCGAATCAGATAGGGGTGTGGTGTTCGGAAGAAAGCGACGAAGTGGCGAGCGCTTCAGACATCCTTGCGGACGCCTCAGGGTGGGCGAAGTCTTAGCTGGGACCTTGATCGTTAACTACTGCAATGTACCGATGCAGCCACATCGATTCATGCGCCAAGCCATCTGACTTGATCATTGTCAAAGTCACTGACCAAGCTGCTGTGGACACGCTGGACCAGCTGCCCTTCTTCTCAACCATCTATCGCCGGAATGCATTCCAGTGTATCCTTCACCATCTAACCCTTGCATTACGGAGAACGCAGTGGATGACATCACTAGAGCTAGATCGGGCAAAAATGAGGTCAGTAGCGATACGAGGGGCTCTCATCGGTCTGCTGGGCTTCACCATCTCCTTGACATGCGAGGCGCAGGCAGATGCAAGATTCAAGGATGCGGTCCTCGCCTCTTCGAGCGATCTCACTAAGACCTGCATACCGGCTCCGCCCGCCGTCACTCCGCGCCCAGGCCGTTCTCCTGCCTCACCCACTTCAACGGACCCGGCCTCCTGTACGGACATCGGAAGTACCTACACGTTGAGCGTCGGCGGGAGACTCTATGGAATCAGGCGTTCGCTCTCTGATGTGGAGCAAGAAACCGGTTTGGTCTCGCTGGGCAACTCGGCTTCAAATATCAGCGGCGTCCTGGCAAATCAGATGACAGGCACTCACTTCATGGTGCTCCCTTACGGGAACACCATGCGCGTGAAATTCGGCAATCGGGAATCTACCTATACTGTCGTTTTCATCCGTTGATCCGTCTCTGCCCCGCGCAACCTCACCTGCCGACGCAGTTGTAGGCGGGTCAACAACCGCACCGAGGCACTGCAGTCGGAGGCGCCCTAACTCGTTTAGTGGCACTCCATCATCCTCAACCTGTACCTTCTCAGCCATGTGCCGAACATAACTCACCGGCGTGCGAAGGATCCACATAAGTTATAGCCGATATGTTACAGTTTCATGAAGTCACACGACGTCGGTTCCGTTTAGTGCAGGTCAGGCGGTGGAAGGGAGTCACCGTCTGCGAAGGCATTCTTGGGACGAGGGAGGCGAGGTGATTCCCATTTTAGTAACCCTCTCTAGGTGGGCGCTTCTCATTTTGACGGTCACCTGCGGGCTCACCGGTTGCACACACCCGGCAACCACCGGTTCAAGCAGCGGTTCGGGCTCCAGCGATTATGTTTTCATCACGGGGAATTGGCAATTTACTGCGACCGCGAAGTCTGGCACGGCACCGTTCACGATGCTTTCCGGATTCGTCAACGAGTCAAGCAACGAGCCGGGTGTCAATGATTTCACGACGGCGTCGTTCCAGGTTCACTCGAGCACCTGCTACAGCGGCTCGTCCAATTTATTTCTCAGTGGTGCCGTAACGGGCACCCATGTCGGCCTTTCGTCCTTTCCTGTTGAGGATCAAGTGCTCACTATAAGTGCCTCGAAAGACGCGACAGCGACTCATATTTCGGGAAATTACTCCGTCGTGGGTGGTTGTGCGGACGGCGCAACCGGGACGATTGTTGGAGAACTGTATGCACCGATGGACGGAACTTATCTCGGCACATCCACAGGAGTTCTCGCTTCCACACTTCAGCTAACACTCTCGCAGTATGTGCAGGGCACAGCGAACGGCACCACCTTGGTTTCTGGGAGTGCGCTTTTTCAAGGGATTTCTTGCTTCACAAAAGGAACTTTGTCTGCGCCAAACGGTTCTGTAAGTGGCGACCAGGTAAATTTCATTTTCACGACAAACGAGCCAACATCGTCGACGGTAACGATGTCAGGCACCGTCGATCCAGCCGCGCAAACTATATTTTTAACTTCGATCGAGGTCACCGGAGGAAACTGTTCCGGAGCGATTGGTGCGACCACTCTCTCGCTGCAGTGAATAAGGCTACCGCACTGAAGGAAGCGAAAACTTGGGGCAGCGAAGCTACTAATGAAAAAGCATTTCGTTTTACTTCAATTCGTGTCGCATTTTCTGCAGAAGTCCGGGTTTCTCTGGTTTACGCTGAGCCTAACGGCAGCGCTAGTGAGTTGCACGACGATCGCTATTCCTATAACCGGTGGACCATCGGACATACCCCTCACGGGCAACTGGCAGTTCGAACTCGTACCGGCTTCCGGTCCGGTCCCATTTGCAATGTTGGAAGGCCTTCTTTACGAACAAGGTAGCGAATCGAATGGGCAGTATACAGTCGTGGCTGCATTCCAGTCCCAACAGCCGAATTCGTGTTACCTAGGAACGTCCCTCGTACCGCTTCAGGGTTCTATTCAAGGAGATAATCTCGGGCTCTACTCCTTCTCGGTGAACGGTCAGTTTCTCTCGTTAACTATGACTGAGGACGCTACAAAGCAGCGTCTGATGGGTAGCTACGATGTGCATGGCGGCTGTGCAAATACATTTTCCGGTACGATTACAGGAGTCCGGTATACTCCGTTGGCTGGGAACTTCTCGGGTTCAATGAGCAAGTCTGCTGGAACGCTTCAAGTGACGCTCACCCAGAGCGCCGCAGCAAATGGAGACGGTGTTTTCGGGCTGGCGGGCTCTGCTTCCTTTGAGGCTGTCCCTTGCTTTACTAGTGGAAGTCTATTGGCAGAAAGCGACGTGATCGGAAGTTCGGTGAACCTGGTATTTTCAACCGATGAATCGTCCGCGTCGCAAGTTACGGTGATTGGCAACTCGAATGCCGCCGGCAACGTCATCACAGCTACTTCTATCACTGTGAGCGGGGGAGCTTGTTCAGGCGCGCTTGGAACGGCAACACTCGTCCGACAATAGCTAGTTGATTCAAAGCAATTCGTCGTACACCGCGAGCACTTCATCAGTCATTCTCGCTATGGTGTAACGCTCCAATCGGTCGCGCGCCCTCACACTCAGCTCCTTCCTCAACCGATCATTTGCGAGCAACAGGCCCATATTTCGCGCCAACTCAGAAGGATTTTCAGGTGGTGAAAGAATGCCGCACAAACCGTAGTCGAGCAATTCAGGAATTCCATCGATATCACTTGCGAGGATCGCGCATCCAGCCTCACGCGCTTCTAGAATTGCGAGTCCGAATGACTCCCGTCGAGAGGCAAGGACGAACAGATCGCTTCCAAGCAAGTAAGGCCTTGGGTCGGCCTGAAATCCTTCGAAATGGATCCGTTCCGCGACCGGCGTCCGTGCCGCGAGTTCTTCAAAAGCTGTCTGCTCCCTTCCGCCTCCCACAAGATATAGATGCGCAGAGGAGCACTCCTTCGCAAGTTGACTGAACGCCTCGATAAGTTCGGCAATTCCTTTTCGATGCATCATGCCTGCGACAGTGACGATTGCAGGTGAATGCAACTCTGCCTTCGTGCTGACGGGCGGCAGGCGCTTTGAACCAATGGTGCCGTTCTGGACGACTCGTATCCGCTCTTCAGGGGCCCCTTCACGTGCTAATGTTTGCTTCACCGAACCGCTTACCGCAATGATCAGGTCGGCCATCCTTGTGAAGCCGTCACTGTTATCGTGGACATTGTGAAGATGCATCACGGTTGGAATTCGTAGGAGGCGAGTCCACGGCGACGCAAGGACCAGCCCACTTCGCATATGCGTGTGCACCACGTGGGGCCGAAATCTGCGGATAACTTGGAGCAGTCGGAAGGAATTGCTGATGGCCGCGAATGGACCCGCTTGTGGTGCCTCGATGCACTGAATACCATGTGCTTCGAGTAAAGGAACAAACCCACCGCCCTTAGAAGCAAACACGACTGTATGGCCGCGGTTTGCTTGTTCCAATGCGATATCTACCGCCACGTTAACGATTCCGTTTCCTCGATCTGACAGGCTGTTCGCAAGATGGAGTATGTGCAAACGCTGTTTCGGCATCATTGATTTCCCGCCATCGCGACTGCTGGCTCAAGCGGCTTTCGCCACTCCGTATTTACTGCTCCTGAAGTGACAGCCGACCACCGGTACGCAGTACACACTGCAATGCACGCCCACATCAGAAAGCCATCTACTCCAGGGAAAATCCCCATGACCGCAATCTGACAGATCGTCGCGAGCAGCATAGCCTTTGGAATCACAAGCTCTTGTGTGGATGGCAATTTAAAGCAGGAGAGCACGGTTCCTGAAAAGCCAATAATGAAAATGAGGCTTCCCGCCCAACCAAAGGGCAGCATGATCTCTTCAATCCCATTGTCCGCGATCGTGATACCTGTGGGTCGAGCTACGCCGTAGCTGGGACCTTTGTTATCCAGCGCGTCTGCTCCTAAACCCATACCGAACGGAGATGATTTCAAGAGACTGATCGCCTCTGTTTGACTTATCAGCCGATCGTTGGCACTGCCATCCCCCTTTAGATCACTAAAGCTCTCAAGGCGCTGAGTCAGAAGCTGGTTGACCTCGGGCACCCTGGTCATCGCTCCGAACAGAAGTACGCAAACGCAAAGCCCGATGATCATCTGAAGCCTCTTGCGCGTGCTGGTTGACCGTCCTAAGTAGAAGATGCCTATCAGCGCACCCACCCAGCCGGAACGGCTCAACGTAAGCCCAAGGGCCACGGTGCCTAATGAAATCGTGACGAATCGTATACGTAGCTTCGACGATATACTAAACAAAATGCCGGCAACAAGGTAATTTGCAAATGGCTGCGGCGTGTTCATCGTCGAGAACAATCTCACTTGCATCGGTTCTGGTAAGCCGATCGAAGTCAACGTAGAGTTTTCCATCCATAATGCATCCCATGGCGGAAGGAAGAAGAATTGGTACATCGCGTAGAGGCTTAGAAATGCGATTCCGTAAACGAAACTGGTTTCAAGAGCATCGAGAATCTTCCTGACCTGTTCCCGTTGGGCATAAACGTAAAGTGCAAAGATTATTGGTGATACCCAACCGAAGGTGTCCTGGATCAGACCAAGTGATGGTTTCGCAAACACACCTACAATGAACCCATAACAAATCACCCCAATCAAGTAATGCCACGAGCGGAGTCGCACTGTCAGTACATCGTTCCACCTGTGATGCAACACACTAAGCCCCGCGAAACATGCCAAGTATGGGGAAATCATAACGAATGAGGCCGTGGGCGATCCGGTGCGGAACTCGATCAATCTTCGTAACAGAGGCGAGAGAAAGAATAGCCAGCACACAAGTGCGGTGTAGTACTTGCAAAATGTCTTACTTAGGTAGAGTGCGAGGACAAAACTCATCAGCGGCACCAAGCCGATTAGTGCCTTGGTACCAGGGAGTAAAACTCCGGCAAGTGCGACGAGACCCAAGGCCCAGAGGCCCAGCCTCGCGTTTCGCGCGTCGTTCTTGGTAGAAGTTTGCGCACCCTTCATGCGGTCTGCCTCCTCCCGACATGGTGGAGCGCACTTCGCAGCAGTATCCAATCCGACTTATCTGGCATCAGCCTAGGAAAAGGGACACGAAGAGTCAGTTTAAACGAGACGCAAATGAAGATGAATCTTGCGCAAGTTGAAAGCAACAGCGAGGCGGCTGCTCCAGCGATACCCCAACGTGGAATCAACAACAACATCAGAGGAACACTCAATGCGAGGCCGAGCCCCTGCAGAAGTGTGACCATACCCGGTCGCCCTAATGCCATGAACGCCTGCGCCAGCACGAACACACATCCCGAAAGCGTTACCTCTAATAAAAGAAGACGCAAAGAAAGCACAGAATGCGCATACTCAGACCCGTAAAGAACTCTCAGGAGAACCGGTCCCACCATGGCGATGCACGCTGCAAACAGTCCAGTCACTAAAGCGCTCACGCGCGCGGCTTGGACAGTAAGGGCCACTGCGGACCCTGGCGCTCTTCCAGCTGCCTTCGGAAATAGAACCATCACTACGGAGGACTGAAACACATTAAGCGTTCGTGAGAGACTCAGCATCACTACATATATGCCAAGGTCCCGAGGACGGAGGAAGCTCACCACTAGAACCTGATCGACTTGAAGCGCAAGAGTGCCGAGCAGGTCGATCCCGTAGGAACGAATGCCATACCCAAGGAGCAATTTTGAGGTTGCTAAGCTGATGCAACGGATGCCTCCGTGAAAGAGGTGCCACGCGCGCCAGACTAAGAGAACCAGAACGGGGATTGCTGCAGCAATGTAAGCGCAGGCGGCGGTGAAGGTATCGAAGTGATGGAAGGAGAGGAGGACCAGGAGAAACAGTAAGGTCATTGTAGGATTCAAGATCTGCGCCAAGTTCGAGGTTGTGAAGGAACCAGTGGCCTCGAGCGCACTGCGCAGGATTACTGCCGCACTGACAAGTGGTGTAACAATTAGAAACCACCGCGCCGAATGGATTGCCCAGGGCGGATATTGATGAAGCCACGTCGGCATAAACGCAAAGCCGACGACCCCCGCAAGGATAGAAAGTAGAGTACTCATCAAAAGCGCGTTTACGAGAATCTCCTTCGTCTCGCGCGGACGATTCCGGATGTAATAGATTAGGGCACTAGGCAGCCCAAACGTTATGAGTCCGGCCAGAAACTGCGACCACAGTGTGATTGCAGCGAGCTCGCCCCTGCCCGCCGGGAGCAGCAGTCTGGCGGTTAGAATCCCTGTTCCGGCGTTAATGGCTTGCATCAGAATCCGTGACAGGAGGGTCTGCCCGACCGTCTTTATGCCGCGGACTGAAGCTGGGTTAATTGGCTCTGTGGAACTTGTAGACGGCGACTCGTCGGTGATGCTTGCGGTCGTCATGCGTCAGGCCTCCAGAAGTCTATGATCACGACGCTTAGTCCTGCATAATCTGCCCTGTGGGGAAAGGTCCCTATGGACCGGACACGCACCTGAGTGAGCGACTAGAAACACGATCTAGAACGCAGCGGGATTGACGTTGTATGACAGACCGACGATGCGAACATAACGGGAAACGCTCTCAACCTTGTTCCGAGGAACAAGGATTAGGTCACCGGCTTCCAGCTTCATATCATTCTTGAGGGACGCCACCTTGTGAATTCGCATGTTCAGCTTGAATACCTCGGCGTATTCCGCATTCACTCTTCGGTAGAGCAGGACTTCGGTTTCTCTGCCAGAGATCTTGATGCCACCCGCAAGCATGACCGCCTGAAGCGCGGTCATGTCTTCACGGAGCTCGATTTTCTGAGGTATGTATACCTCACCCGCGACTACGACGTACGGATGCTGAAAGTTAGTTACCTGGAGATTCAATTCCGGCTTTACCAGATGAGTCGCCTCTTTGCTGAGGATCAAATCTTTGGCCTGATCCAGGGATAATCCTGCAACCTGAACTTGACCGATCAACAACAGACTCACAGATCCATCGGGGTCGACTATGACTGTCTGATTCAGTTCAGGGCTCAGACGAAAGTCCAATGTCAACGTGTCTCCGGCATGAAGACGATAGCTCGATGGGGCGGTGATGCTCGCTTGCTGTGCGGGGAGTTTAAGGCTCGCGCTTACGATGACGAGCCCAACGGCCAGAAGTTTGATAATCCGCATCCGAACCTCACTGTTTTTTTCTCGCCCACTTCGGCAAGATCGACTGTTGTTTGTTGAGAATGCTTCCAAGAAGCTTACCTCCGGAGCTTTCAATCTGAATCTCCGCTTGATTGATTTCCGCCATTGTCGTTCGATTTGCCTCCACAACGAGCAGTAGTCCATCAATGAGAGGTGCTATTCCCAAAGTATCTGCGCTACTCTGGAGATCGGGGCAGTCAAACAACACGTACTGAAACTGGGCGCGCAACCTCTCGATGCATTCTCGACGATGTCCGATGCGAGCATGCCAGTAACTGGAGG
Source organism: uncultured Acidobacteriaceae bacterium (assembly GCA_963821165.1). GTDB lineage: Bacteria > Acidobacteriota > Terriglobia > Terriglobales > Acidobacteriaceae > Granulicella. Next base: position 109,968 of record CAWGCQ010000001.1, on the reverse strand, counting down.
GCCTGCCCGTGTCCCTTTCTGCCGATTCGTGTACTAATTCGAAGATGGTCGGCGTGGAGGTGGGGGTTATCATTTTCTGCATATCATCGGGAGAATCAACTGAGCGAGCAACGAATGCAAGGTCAACACGAAGAACTTGTATGGGCGGATGGCCGCCCAATTCCTCGACCAGACCATCCACAAGGTAGGTCGTTCCCGCGCCCTTGTGCGGAGAGGTCAAGCCGATCACAAGGCTCTCCTTATCGGAGGCCGAAGACTGAAAGACACGGTAGAACAAGCTTTTATAAGCAGGTTGCTGATCTGGGCTCGTGTTCTCTTGGTTCATCAAGCATTGCTCCTGGGTCAGCAGCCTCTGTTTTATTGGTACGCAACTCTCTGTGTTGCATGCGCTCTACTGTTGAACCGAAGAGCTCGTCGACGTTCTGGCGAGACTGTGTACATCTTGAGAGTTGGGGCTCAAAGAGAAGGTTGCTACGACAGGGTAGCGCGTTGCGTTACCGAGTTCCTGCAAATTGCTCACTGTACGTCTGCTGATCTCCGCCCGATATACAGCGAAGCACCCAAGCAGCAAAGATGTAATGATTCCGAGGATCGTATCGATCAGCGGGCGCGGGCGTACCGGGGTGAGCGAGAAAGTAGGAGACTGTGCCACCCCGATATTTATCAAACCGCTGTTATTCATCGCCTCCGAAATTACCGCGGCATCGTGCTTCTGCACGTAAAGCTGGTAGTTGGCCAAGGCCGTAGCTGCGGCTTGCTGGAGCGTTGAAAACGCTACTGATTGTCCCTCCGTATGATTCAACTGAGACTGAAGGTCAGCGACTTGTGAATCAACCGCTGCGCGGCGGGCTGTAACTGCCTTCAGGCGCGAGCGGTCGTCGGCGAGCTCCTGATCCAATGTCTGCCATTTGGGGTTGACGTCACTCGACACTTCAACCGAATTCATCTTCTGTGAATTCGCAAGCTCAGTATCCGCTTCAGCAATCTGCTTATCGAGTTGACCGACAATGGCATCAGTCGGCAGGTACTCAGTCAAAAGTTGCGATCTTCGCAAAACCAGCTGCGCGCGCAGCGTATTTATCTCATCGATTGACCCGGCGGATGGTATCACCCGCTCGATTCTCCGCTCTCGCTGGGGTGTGGTGGCAAGTTGGATAGCTTCCGCATTCACCTTGCTGGATACCTCATTGCTTTCCGCTTGTGCCGCTCTCTGTAATATCAGCACATTTGCGAGTGCCAGGTTTAGATCCGTCTCTTTGTCGCCTACGGAAGTGAGATGGTGTTCCTGCTGAAACGTGGCAAGCTTTTGCTCGGCGGTTCGCCATTGCGTTTGGTATCGGTCTGCCTCTTCATTGAAGAAAGAAGAGGCCCTTGTTTGCGTTGTGACAGCGACTTCGTGGGCGAGATAGGCTGCCAATAAGCGATTGAGAATGTGGTTAGCCTGAACGGGATCATTATCAACATAGCTCACATCAATCACGTGCGATTTCTTTACCGGTTCAATAGTAAGGTGATTCCGCAGCTTCACGACCTTTTTTTCATGCTCCGATAAAGCCGCAGCAGTGTGATCCGTGGCGGGTACATTCCGCCAGCCAGGGTCGACAACTTCATTCAGCACATCGATGCTGCCCAAAATCTCCACCTCTGAATAGAGCTGCGCTTCGGTCACATCGCTCACAAGAGAGGACGCCCCGGGAGTGGGCTCTGCGGAGAGGACTTCAGGCTTGCGTTCATTTTGCACAATCAAGCTCATGTCCGATTCGTACTTCTTGTGGGTACCAAAGACATAGAGAAGCGTCAGTGCAAGGCCTGCAAAAAAGACAGTGAGGAAGAGTCGGCGATGTCGAAGAAGTGATTCCTCGAACTTCGAGAACGGCGACTGGTTCGCATCTTCGGACCCAAGAAGTCTGTCGTTTTTCACGGACTAGCCCTCACTTCCGCAAGCACTTCCCGAACATCCGCTCGACACAGAATCAGATGTACTTGTGCGATCTATGGGTTGTGGATCCCATTGTAGCAAGCCTGCCATGTATTTCGGTGATACCCGTCTCGACTGGCAGTTTGGAGTCGTATTGCTCCGGCACGATCATCGGATATGCTTTTCTACGACTTCCGTTTCTGTAGGCCCAAGCGATCGGTGTATTCTAGGCCATATGGAGTGGCGTGTTGCCTTGTTTCACGATAATTTGGCCCAAATGGGCGGAGCTGAGCGGGTTACAGAAGCGTTGTATGAGACGCTTATTCCCGCCGATCTTTACTCCACGCTCGCTGTTCGTGAGAGACTTTCCCGCGGACTGCGTGCTGCCCCATTGCGGGTTACCTGGATGCAGTGGCTGCCGTTTAAAGCAAAGCTATTTCGGCATTACTTTCTGTTCTACCCAATAGCCGTCGAACTTGTGGACCTGCGTGCTTATGATCTAATCGTCACAAGTTGTTTCGGGTTCGCCAAGGGTGTGCGTAAACGTAAAGGCGCCGTTCATGTTTGCTACTGTCACACCCCTATGCGGTGGGTTTGGCGTCGTTCGGACTATTTTGCCAATGAAGGTGTCGGGTATATGAAAGGTAAGTTTCTTGACTGGTCCCTCGGAGCGCTTCGCCAGTGGGAGACCCGTGCGGCAGCACGACCCGACTTTTACATTGCCAACTCACAGGTTGTAGCTGAACGGCTCAAGACAAGCTTCGGGATCGAATCGACGGTCATTCCGCCACCGATCGACACAAGGCGGTTCGAGGCGAGCGATATGGTCGAGGACTATTTTCTTGTTCTTGCGCGTCTCGTTCCCTACAAGCGCCTTGACCTCGCCGTGCGTGCAGCTTCGGAACTCGGCCTTCCGCTGAAGGTCGTCGGCAGCGGTCCTGATCTCGGAAGACTGCAGTCGATGGCTGGACCGTCGGTCGATTTTTTGGGCCGTCAGTCGGATGAAGCAGTCAACCGTTTGGTAAGTAGATGCCAGGCGCTCCTCTTTCCCGGGGAGGAAGACTTCGGCATGGTTCCCCTGGAGGTTAACGCTGCGGGCCGTCCCGTGATTGCCTTCTTTGGCGGGGGCGCGATTGAAACGGTTGTGGAGGGTCTAAACGGAATTTTCTTCCGCGAGAACACCGTCGCGTCCCTGAAAGAGGCCCTCCAGCGTTTTCAAACCCTCATATGGGATACCAAAGCTATTCAAGCTCATGCGCGCACTTATGACACCGTGAATTTCAAGCGCAAAATCAGAGATTTTCTTAACCGGGCCACCCAAGGAAAGTTCCCAACTGTTCTCTCTGCAGAGATCGATTCTCCGGGTCCAGGAGTCAGCGCGAGCTCTATCGGTCACGGACCTGGACAATGACGCGGCCAATCCGGGTGCTTCTTTTCGATCACACAGCAGAGCTCGGAGGAGGTGAAATCGCCCTCGCGGAACTGGTCCGAAGGTTGGATCGACGCCGGGTCGATCCAATTGTGCTACTCGGTTCCCATGGCCCGTTGGAAGACCTACTTAGAGGCGACGTACCTGTCCAATTTCTTCTGATGGACCAAAAGATTGTTAATGCACGCAGGGCTACTGTAGGGGTTGGCATTTTCCGCAGCCTCTCAGCGATTCCCGCTATGACAGGTTACGTTTGTAGACTTGCCAAGGTCCTCCGAAGGAATCGCATTGAAATCATTCATACCAATTCGCTGAAGGCCTCAATTATTGGGGGCTTCGCGGGTAAAGTCGCGGGATGCCGCGTGATCTGGCACATTCGCGATCGCATCGCCGTAGACTACCTCCCCGCAAAGGCCGTGTTCGCGATCCGTCGCCTAGCCAGGTTTATCCCCGATTTCATCATCGGAAACTCGTTAGCCACTCTGCGAACGCTCGACCTCACGTCAACACCGACGGCTGCTATTTCCTCCGGCGTGGATCCTCAGAGATTTTCCATGCCGGCCACTGCGTCGATTCCTTTGCTGGCGACCTCAACTCCGCAAACCCGAACTATTGGCCTCATCGGCCGTCTCTGCCCATGGAAGGGCCAACACATTTTCATTCAGGCCGCCAAGATAGTTCATCAGAGCTGGCCAAATGTTCACTTCCAAATCGTTGGCGGAGCGCTCTTTGGTGAACAGGCGTACGAAGCCGAACTCCACGCCATGGTCGCAAGAGAGGGACTTGGCGATGTATTCGACTTCACTGGATTTCAGAGCGACGTAGCGCCTCTTATTGGCGCTCTATATATCCTTGTGCATGCATCTACCGTCGGTGAGCCGTTTGGGCAAGTCATCGTTCAAGCCATGGCGTCAGGCAAAGCCGTGGTCGCCACGAATGGTGGCGGGGTTCCGGAGAGCGTTATCGATGGACAGACCGGAATTCTGGTTCCTTTGGGGGATGTGGACGAAATGGCAAAGGCGATCGCCACTCTTCTCGCTGACTCATCGTTGGCTGAAGCTATGGGACGCCGGGGACGTGAACGAGTCATCCAGCACTTTGCGATCGATCAAGTTGTTGACAAAGTTATGGCTGTTTATCGAACCGTAGCTCGAGATTAGAAGAGACTGAGGTGGGAGCCGAAGGCCGACGCTTCTTATTCCAGCTTCACCGGTTGCTCAGGCGATAAAGATCTTGGCATCGCGTCGCATGAATTGTGAAGCGGAATCCGAGGAGCCATCCCTCTTGAGAACTACAGTACTCTTCGACAAGCTCGTTCTTCATCCGGTCATCAAAACCGAGTTCCTTGGTTCCGGAACCAGGCAGTGAGAGGTATTGAACGTGTCGCTCGGCCAGGTAAAGCGGAACCTGCCGATTTTCGAGATACTTATAGTATTCGGGATCGACTAGCCCCCCAAGATCAATCACTTGACCGCCCCAGTCATAACTGACACGACCGATGTCAAAGGCGGCAAAACGCGCATCCGTTGGTACATGCGTAACCATCCATTGACCAATTTTTCCGTGTGTGTCGTTAATATGTGCGATTCCCACCAGCGTCACTTTTCTCCAAGTAGAGATGGACGCTGAGCCAGCGATGAGCATTACGCCAAGCGTCATTCGGAAGACCATTCGCGGGTGCTGCGCGAGGGTGGCCGTCAGCAAGACACGAATGCCGAGAAGCGCCAGTGGAAGCAATAATAGTAAAGTTAGAGATTGGTAACGGCCACCGTGGCCGGCGGCAGGGAACGCTACGGCATAAATCAAAAAGTCTACGGCTGCCCACAAGATCAAAAATCCTAACCGTAACGGTCGGCCCCGAAGCACGGACCATACGCCGATTAGGATGAGTGACAGAATCATGACCCCAATGGTCGCCTGTACCGTTAGAAGGTCGTGAAGTGACGTCAGCTGATGTATAGACGAAGTGCTGAACTGTCGTGGTAAGCGCTGGACCCAGCCCCCGCAGAATCGCTCCAGAGACCGGACGGTGTGTGGCCCCCCACTCGAATGAAAGTATAGCCAAGATCTACCTCTTAGCGTCTGTGGCATCAGGGCACCTGACGTCCACCAGTTGGTCGCAAGAGAGAGGATCAGAAACACAAACCAAATTCCAGAAAATACAGCAATCTCCGAAGACCGCCGACGACCCTTCTCTGATCTCATCCCGGCCAATAGCAGCAAGGGTCCAAATGCGATGCCCTCTGGCCGTGTGATCACCAGCAAACCGGAGGTAAAACTAGCCAGGATCACATTCCATTTCGAGGTAGGCTCCGGTGCAAACCACAGGAAAATAGCCAACAGGGAGAGGGACAGGAACATCACATGCTCCATTCCAATCATCCCGAGCCAAAGAAAATTGCCGCAAAAAGCAGGAGCCGCAGCGATGATGAGGCAGGTTCGCTGATCTAGCGAGTCGCGTCGCGCGATGAGGTAGAGGAGTACCCCAATACTTGAGAGCAGTACGTAGCTCAATACCAAGTTGTAACGCACTGGGTCGATAGGGCCAAGGGTTTTGTAATTGAATGCCTGAACGAACGCCCAGAGCAGACTGGTCGCACCCGAAGACCGTTGGCCCGCGATAAACCCCAGTGTGTCGTTCCAGGCAAGATTTCGTGCAACTGTCTGATAGATGTAAGAGTCGTCGAGTGGAAATCCGTGGAGGTGCCTCAGAGCCGTGGCCAGAAAAGTGAATAGCGCTGGATAGAGGATGAGAAGAAGTCCAAGCATCTTCCCGTCTGAACATTCGCCCTCTACCGGGCCCAGGCCATCTAACCGCTCGACCATCCGAAGCCCTCTGATGTATTTGAGATTTGGAGTCTACCACCACCTTTAGAACTACAACCATTTCAGTCAATATGACCCCTCACTGCAACAGACTTTGGGCGCCGTAATAGGCAAGTCCTTTTGGACTAGCCTCAGGAGCTGGTCTCGACGCGGAGGCCAAACGCTTTTTGGGGCCTATCGGAGCATCTCACCTAGCAGGCCCAAGTTGAGCGATAGCGTCCCTCGCATGCTAGCAGGCTCGGCGTGAATTTTCATCTCGGAGGGGTCGCCTGCCACGGAGTGATTTCCCCATGCACCATGTGAACTCCCCCGACTGCTTAATAGGACGCAAGAGACTAGTTGGAGTATCGTTGCTCGGACCGGTTACCGCTGCTGCTATTGTGATCAAGCTGAGATGCTACCGCAAGTAATACCTCTTCCACCGTGATTGAATAAATACACTTCTTCTGTTGAATTGTACAAGTCTCGAGTCCGCAGCCCTGACAGTCTACATTGTGGTACAGCACCTTATGATTGCGGCCATAAGGGAACCACACATGAGGAAGGTTGCGCGCCGAGAAAATGGCTACACACATGGTTTGAACCGAAGCCGCAAGATGCATGGGTCCTGAATCATGACCTATAAAAACTCTTGCTCTGGCGAAAACGGCAGCACTCTCACGCGGAGAAAGCAAACCACATAGGTTAACGACCGGACCTGCAGAAGTGGTGAGCCATCCAGAACTCGCAAAAGCACTATCATCCTTCTCTACCGGTGCTCCGCAGAGGACAAGGGCGTAATTGGGATAACGCATGGAAAGTCTTGTGAGTAGAGCATGCCAATTGGTGGTGCCCCAATCCTTCGACTGCATTTTAGTACCAACACTGACTGCCAAAAATGGTTTTGAGCCGATCGGAATAAGAGCATCCTCTGCCTTGGAATGTTCCTGTTGCGTCAGGTGTAGATCCCAGCTACCAGGGTCATCTAAGTGTGCGTCTCCGAGTTCAGCCAGACATCTTACTAGTCGCGAACACTCGTACTCGAGAGGGAGGCCGCTTGTAAAAGGAGACTGAAAACCGCCATCGCATTCGCGAATGTATTCTTGAGTATTTTCTTGATCGGGTACGCCGATCAGTTGGCGAATGCCGCAAAGACGAAAAAACAAGGCGTCTCGCTTCGCGGTGGCAATACCACGAGGGCCACCCATGTAAATCAATACTTCCGGTCGCCACATTGTGATTCTCCACCATAGCGCGAGGAGTACTTTGAGGTTTCGTGTTCCGTAGCTGTACCTCAAATACCCATGAATCAATCCAGTGTGATCCAAGATAGCGGAAGAAGCAGGCGCCTTCGCGTTCGGAGGAAATGTGGTCAACATTCTGCGTTCGGCGTTAGGAAACGCTCTAGCGGTTAAATGAAGAGCAGGTAAGGCAACGACGGTGTCCCCGAGGCTCCCCAGGCGATAGATCAGCACTCGTTTTATCGATCGTCCACTCAAGGCCATGATGTATTTTAGTTTGCCAGTTGTGCGGGAACGGCACAATCTACAGAGCCTTCCTACTGTTGATTAGTCCCCCGGGGTGAACAAGGGGTTTAGTGCAAGCCATTCGAGACAGGTACCGGGTCGCGGTACTTGTTTAGTGCTCTCCAGTGAAATGTCGTTCCCAAACCTCTTGAGCGTTTAATTTTCGGAAGATAAGGGCATCATACTCGTGGCACGGAGAAGTCTCATCTAGATTTCCCAGCGCGATGAAATCCGGTTGCTCTCACTCTTCGCTCTTTCGGTACGACCACTTACGAAAGGATACGAAAACGCGTAGTCGCTCTTTGGCGTACACCGGCTAGCCCGACGAAGCGCAATAATGGCTTTGTGGAAGCTCGTCCTCCCAACGTCCGGCAGAGCCTTTCGCCTGTTGGTCAACGACGCCTCCCCTCCGGATAAAACCCGGACATGACAAGAATGCCTTCCGTTTCTAGGAATAGGGTGGCCGAACGGCTGGGAAAACCACATTCGCTCGCCTGCGCTGATCAGGAAGAGCAAACTGCTACGACTCGATTGGCTGAGATCATGGCAGTGCGCGCCCTGGTGCTGAACTTATTGCTTAGCCTACGTAGGGTCCACAGAATACATAAATGTGAGCAAGATGTCGGCATTCGAATTATCGAACCTGAGGAGACGCCGCTGATCCAAACATCTCAGGCTGCCCCTTCACCCTTGAGAACCGCAGGGACGGTCTTGGCAAGAATCTTCAAGTCCAGCCAGAGCGACCATTCATCCATGTATTGGAGATCCAGTAACATCCACTGGTCAAAAGAGATTCCGCTGCGACCATTCACTTGCCAGAGGCAGGTGATGCCAGGCTTCACACTAAACCGCCTGCGTTGCCAATCCTCATTGAAGCCTTCGTAATCTCGTACCGGCAGTGGTCTCGGACCCACGAGACTCATGTCCCCCTTCAGAACATTGAACAATTGTGGTAATTCATCGATGCTGCTCTTGCGCAAGGCCCTTCCGAAACGGGTAATTCTTGGGTCATTCTTCATTTTGAAGACCGGGCCAGTTGCCTCGTTATCCTTTTCCAAAGTGGCCATAAGCTTCTCGGCGTCTGGAACCATTGTTCGGAATTTGCAGATTTTGAACCGGCGTTTACTGATACCGAGTCGCTCTTGCAAAAAGAAAACGGGTCCAGACGACGTAAGTTTGATACCGATTGCCGCTATGAGGAGGATTGGCGCGAACAGCAAGAGAGCACATGCGGCGACTGTGATGTCAAGGGTCCGCTTGATGGTATAGGGCCACAGTTCGCTAAGAAGGGTATACGTCGCGACATATTGGTCACCGTCGAATTCCTCCGCTCGCCAACGTGTGTTTTTCGATCCGAAGATATCTGAATTGAAGCGCATGGTGATTCCGTGTTGTTCGCACAAAAGTGCAACCTCTGATGAGTGCTTATAAAACGAACCGAAGGGAAGATAAACTGCAACTTCATCAACAACATTACGGCGCAGATACTCCGCCAAGCCCTCATAGTCACTGACCACCTTGAATCCGGTACCCGCTAAATTGGGGAATCCGGGCCAATCATCGTCGACAAAACCAAGAAAGCGATATCCACGGTCCAGGCGCGTCGAAATGCGATGAGCAAACTCTACAGCACGAGGATTCGTTCCTAGAATCAGCATGTACCGAAGATTTTTGCCATTAATACGAAGGCAGCTCGCGACAGACCGAATCGTCATCCGCGCAGCGCTGAGGATCAACGTGCTCAGTGACCAAAACAGCGCTAGGAATAGGATGGTCATCATCTTTATCGAAAAGAACCAACCCAACACCACAAAGCTAGCAGTGCAGAGCGTTGTCGATCTGAGAATGTCGAGCAATTCTGCGCGACGATTAGAAAGCCGCCTGGACCGATAGAGACCAGAGACCCTGAAGACCAGATGGAAGATGAAAAGTGCCAGGACGAAAATTCCGAAGTTAGATACCCTTGTCCTCATGGAAAGGAAACTTTCCAATGATGATCGTTGCTCTTCTTTGACGACGTAGAAAATACTAAGGCCAAACGCTAAGACCACGAGAGCAAGATCCAGCAGTTTGAGAAGTCTCACGAGAAGACGTTGTCTATCGTTCACGATTTCCTCCACAGTACCCAGAATCGAGTTGACTGCTTTCGATAGGTCGCAAGCGATCAGGTTGAAATTTCCAGCTGGTTCCGGGGGGCTTGAAACCCTGATGCAAACGAACTATAGCTGACATGAGACTGAGCGATTTGAGGAGTGTCTGACAGGTGAAGCTTGCTCCTCGTGCTGAGCTGAAATGCGGCCTTTCAGTAAACAACAGGACCAAAGTGATTACTGGAAATGTCAGCTGCCGTTAAGCTTCGATGACCACGTCAACCGCGGTCTTTCCATTCAGTAAATTACCGTCATCTCGTTGTAGGAGAGCGACTCGATCTACTTCTGCTGTGTCGATATCTAGCGTCGCCCGGAAGTGCTCGAGGCAAAGCCCCAGGCCTTCACGTAGACTGATCTGCGGCTCCCACCCTAGGACTAGTTTGGCTTTGCTGATATCTGGTTTGCGGCGAGTTGGATCATCTTGGGGGAGCGACTCAAAACCGATTTCGCTCTTCGATCCAGTGACCTCGAGGACAACCTGGGCGCACTCCAGAATGCTAAATTCAGTCGGGTTGCCGATATTGGTGGGAAGATGTTCGTCTGATCGCGACAGGCGGAGAATGCCTTCGATGAGATCGGATACGTAGCAGAAACTGCGGGTCTGCTGGCCGTCGCCATAGATCGTAAGTGCCTCACCTCGGAGAGCCTGCATTACAAAGTTGGAGATGACACGGCCGTCACTAGGATGCAGCCTGGGTCCGTACGTATTAAAGATGCGGACCAAGTGTGTGTTCACACCCCTGTATCGGTGATAGGCCATGGTCAAGGCCTCTGAAAAGCGCTTGGCTTCGTCGTAGACGGATCGCAGGCCGATCGGATTGACATTGCCCCAGTAGGTCTCCGACTGAGGGTGTTCGAGCGGGTCCCCATAACATTCGGAAGTGGAAGCATGCAGGAAGCCAGCACCATATTTGTGGGCGATTTCGAGAGCGGTTTCGGTTCCAGCTGAACCTACGCGCAGGGTCTCGATGGCCAGGCGAAGATATTCGGGAGGGCTGGCAGGAGAGGCAAAGTTGAACACGTAATCAAGACGTCCAGGATCGAATGGATGGCAGATATCCCGCATCTCAAACGTGAAACGCGGCTCGTTGCTTAGATGCTCGATGTTCGCAAGATTGCCCGTCGAGAGATTGTCCACACCAAGCACGGTGTGACCCTCCCCGAGCAATCGATCTGTTAGATGAGAGCCGAGAAAACCTGCTGCACCGGTTACAAGGATACGTGCCATCAACTTCTCCTCTCCCGCGGAACATCGATATCACATCACGCTTCTTGACTAGCGGTCCCGGTATGCATCTGTTGTCCCTCAACCAATGTCTCGATGCGGATCGATCCTGGGAGCCGCCGCTTGCCTTGCCTACCGATCGATCCACTGTGCGCTGCCGGCCGTCCCATGCTGATGTAGGTGAAGCCGTGTTCAAGCATGTAAGAAGGCTTATACAGATTACGACCGTCAATGACGATAGGGAACCGCAGCGTTTCCTTCAGTCTGCCCAGATCGAGGCGACCGAAATCGGTCCAGTCCGTGAGGATGAGAAGCGCGTCCGCGTCCGAAGCCACCGTGTATGGATCGGAAGCGTAGTGCATGCTCGTAGAGGAAGGAATTATGGCTTTGGTCTTGTCCATCGCGACTGGGTCGTAAGCGACGATCGTGCATCCAGCTTCGATTAGCTTGCGAATGACAATGATCGCGGGGGATTCGCGAATGTCGTCGGTGCCACCTTTGAACGCAAGGCCGAGTACCGCCAGCTTCTTACCGCGGAGGGTCCAGAGTGCAGACCTAACCTTACTAAAGAAAACCTCCTGTTGATTGTCGTTAATCTTTCGCACTTCCTCAAGGATCTGGAAATTCAAACCTTGCTGTTGCGCTACCCAATTGAACGCTGCCACATCTTTGGGGAAGCACGAGCCGCCATAGCCTAGGCCGGCGCGCAGGAACTTGGCGCCAATGCGAGAGTCCAGTCCCATGCCAGCCGCGATATCTTCGATATCTCCATCGACCGACTCGGCCAACATGGCCACTGCATTGATAAACGAAATCTTTAGAGCAAGGAAGGCATTCGAAGCGTGCTTGATGAGCTCCGCACTTTGAGCCGAGGTCACGAGTAGCTTGGCTGGGTTATCTGCACGAAGGCTGCCGGGCAACGCACCATCCGTGGCGTAGTAGTGCCCAGTCGTGAGCGGCTCATAAATCCTGCGCAATAATTCTGCCGAGCGCTCATTATTCGCTCCAACCACGATCCGATCCGGATGCAGAAAATCAATGATCGCCGTTCCCTCGCGAAGAAATTCGGGGTTAGAGACTACATCGAAAAGATGGCGAGCGACACCATAACGAATCATGCATTGCGAGATCCATTCATTGGTGTAGACCGGTACGGTACTCTTCTCCACAAGAACCTTATATGAATCAACGCACTGTGCGATTTCACAGACGACAGCTTCAACATAAGACAGATCGGCAGAGCCGGAGTTACCTTGGGGAGTTCCGACCGCAATGAAGATGGCTTCACTCTGCTCTACAGCCAGATGCAGATCTGATGTGAAGTGAACTCCGGCGTTCAGGTGTTTATGTAGAAGTTCAGGGAGATGGTGCTCATAAATCGGTACGCCGCCATCCTGCAGCAACTTCACCTTCGATTGGTCGTTGTCGACGCAGATAACGTTATGACCGATCTCTGCAAAGCATACAGAAGCAACCAGGCCGACATAGCCCGATCCGACTACACAAATGTTTACTGGCTTGGACATCAGTTCTATCCTCCGTAGTCCTTCGACAATGGGCACGACATTACGGCCTCTGACGGTCATACAAAGCAGTGGAAGTTCAATTTGATGAATGGGATATAGCGTTCAATTGCAGGGAAGTGCCACGTGAGTTTCGTGAGCTTTTTCCAGCAAAATGTTCTTCTATCTGATCTGCCTCTTCAAGATCGACTTGTATTCGGTGCGGTCTGCTTGGAGTACATTTCAGGCAAGGATTGGGGAGCGACCAGTTCAACATCGCTTCGCGAAATACTTACCGAGAGCGACTGCCGAATCATCTCAATCGATACCAGCAGGCGGGATGCTGAACTATTGCGGATCAGAGTGCCTTCGATGCCAGCGAGCGCCCCCCGCACCACACGAACCCGATCTCCCTCTTTGAGTAAAGGTTGGACTGAACACTCAACGCCGGCCGTAACCAATCTGCGGATGTCTTCAATCTGTCGATCGGGAATAGGCAAGGGTCCCATTTGATTGCTGACCAAGGCGCCGACGCCGGGAACCTTTAAAACTTGAAGCCGACTGTTTGTCAATAAGTTTATGTTGACGAACAGATACCCGCTGAAAAGTGGAGCTTCAACCACCTGTTTTCGGTCACTCCATTTGCGGAGTTCCGATTTCAATGGGAGATAGTGATGGACGCCAAGCTTATTGAATGTCGCGGCCACCACTTTCTCCTGCCTCGATCGTGTCCAGACCGCAAACCAACGAGAGTCAGGATCGTAAGCCCTGCAGTTATGCCCCATGAGTGGGAGTTCAGATCTGTAGTCAGGAGTGGAGCTTAGAGACTTGTTCAACTGGGAGGAAAACATAGCTTCGCCCTCTTAGTCCCAAAATCATTCTGGGCCCATGTGAGTTAGTTCGCTATCAGGTGACGTTACAGACAACTTCACATTACAGAAGAGACAGCTCTGATCTTCGATTCTGTATGCTGGCAGGACCTGTGTGAATGCCTTTAAAAACGACACTACCTTGGTTTTTGTGTGCGAGACTTAATTGTAAAGCAAGCTTCCGAATTTGTACACTACCGCTGCAAGTCAGACCTTTGCATCCCAGGCAATGCTTTTCTATCAATCGCATAGCACGCATTAGGTAAGAAATGCCTTTACCTGGTCCGAGTCGATCGATCGGGTGGCCTAGCTCAGTGTTTGATAGATTCAGATGACGTTTCGCCTCAAACCGTTGCGATGTCCGTGGTGCTACCGGAAGCCGAATGCCTTCCCAACGTCGACAGGAATGTCGTGTCCCTAAGTGTTCATTACGGAAGAGTATTTGTGTGTAATTTCTCGGAACGTCTCGTCTGTGAAGCTAGCCAATACAAGCACGGCCCGGGGATTGGTTTGGGGCTTCAAGTTTCGAGGAGTAGCCTCCCTGGCCGCCTTTCCGTCAATCTCGCGAGGGAGCCTGGCTATCTAAATGCAGAAGAGCGCGCTGCTGCGCAGCGGGATTAAGGCTGACATGTCATCCCCAATAGGGAACTGGAGAGCTGCTGAAAGATCACGATTGATAACGTGTTTGCTGTCAATTGCTTGGGTTTTTGCGTTTCCGGCTGTAAACGTCGGTATCGTGGGCTATACGTATCGATATCACGCGGCCAATGGGACGCGCAGATATTTACCGACAGCCTAGAGAGATTACCGCAGGCGTTGGGTCATGACGTTTCACAGCAGAGCGCCCTTCGACCAGAACAGACTCGTGCCATTCCTCAGGCGGAAATTCTGACACCGAAGCAAGACGTCGAGATGAGCATGGGATTCGGATTGAGCTTGTGAGTGCTGCCTGTGAATTTGGGCAGTAAATCAGTAGCTGGATTGGGCACGAGAACGATTTGGAGCGGGTACGAAAAATTCTAGATAGGAGAAGAACTATGTCGACGAATCGGGTCATTGAATTTGAGGGCGGATTGGCAACACAACAAGAGAGGGCAGAAGCGGAATTCAGGGGCGATCGCAAAAAACCTCCACAGCGCCTTGTCGCACCTGAAGACAAACTGCTGGTGAGCCGTGAAGAAGCAGCCCATATGCTCTCTATCAGCCGGCGCGCGCTGGACTATCTGATATCCGCTCGGAAATTAGAGACCAGGCGAATTGGTAGCAGAGTTCTGATTCCCATGGCGGACTTGCGGAAGTACGCTCGTTACGACCATCCGGAACGGGTCGCAGGGTAATCAGAACAAAGCGTCCATGGATGGACGTCACGGCACCACGAAGCAGGTGCTGTGCTCATGTCTTCATTCGTCAAATGCCCATTCTCTGGTCATTCGGGATCACGCAAAAGCCAGAGCTACCGCCTCTTCAGCATCCGTCAAGGCGCTTCGCCCGCTGCGCGGCGCATACGGCCGCGGCCTTGACGGAAGCTTCGGCTGCGGTGGATGCCAATTATGAGAAGAATGTCTTCTTCTCGAGTGCCAAGGCACACGGAGAGCACCTCCGAGCGCTCGGGCAAATGTACACTTGCAATCCCTCGCCTGGACTGGCCGCTCCAAGCTGCCACGGACGCGCTCACACCGTCTCAAATACGCATGAACTGAACCCTGATTCGACCCTCAAAAACATCTCAAAATTGAATGCATGATGCCATCCGTCAAGGACGAAAAACCGTCGATTTCTGGTGGCACTTAAGGTGGCACTTTGTACCGGAATTTTGTGCATTTTCGTGCCACGACATGCGTCGACGCGTGGTCTGTAAGCCAATTGTAATGAAGAGGTTATGCGATGCCATGCACTTCGCTGCAAGGCCGATTTTCTGGCCTTAAAATCCCCAGACCCTAACCGGTCGTGGGGGTTCAAGTCCCCCTCCGGGCACCAGTAAGCCTATTCTTATTAGGAACTTATCCAGAAAACTGCGCAAGTGGCCGGCGATCGATCTTCTTCGGAAGTCCATTTTCGAACGACAGTACAGGTCAGGCGGTCGCGCAGGCGTCGATGGCTTCTTGCTCCGTGCCAAAAACGCCGAAGAGGCTCAAGATCCCAACCATCTTGAAGGTCTTCGTCGCGAAAGAGGAAGGGTTGACGAGCTTGGTATCGCCCCCTACCTGTCGAGTGCGTCGAAGTGCATTGACGATCGCGCCGATGCCTGAGGAATCGATAAAAGGCATCTGCTCCATATCAAGAATGAGATAGGTGCAACCATTCGAAAGAGCGGAATCAACCGCAGCGTCCAAATCCGGGACATTGGAGGACTTGAGCTGGCCCTTGATGCGAAGGGAGCAGGTATTTCCGCTTTGCTTGATGTCCAGATCCACGAAGTCTCCTGCAAGCTGGAAAGAATGATTTCACAACGGGGAGAGCGCTTGCTACACTCCGTCTACAGAGATTGACGCTTTAGACTTGTTTCCGTCAAGCACCGGGTCCCCGATGTTAGGTAGACGTTTGTTTGATCCCCTCCCATGTCAATGCTCAGTCGTCCCGCCCTCGAACTGACGAATGAACTTCTCATCGCTTCGGATTCCTCCGTCCGGGCGCGCTTGATAGCCGTGGCCGTGGTCGAATCGATCGCGGATAGTGCTTGTCTCGTGCACAGGTTGCTACAAGGGGACGATGGGCCGATGCTTTTGCCGGTGGGGATGGCGGGGCCGGTGTCCTTGGGGGAACAGATGTTGTCGGCGGAAAGCGACCTGGTGCTTCCATTAATGGCCGGACGTGAGGAGCTGTTGGTGTACTCGGGGGCCGAGGTCCCGCGGGAAGAGTATGCCCATGTGAACGTGGCGCGGTCGATTGCTTCGCTCGCGTATGTGCCATTTTTCCAAACGGGAACGGTAATGGGCTTGATTGAAGTGATGACGTTTGCGGGCCCAATTCGGGGGGCCGATCTGGAGCGGCTGGCGGAGATCGTGACGCTGGCGGGTCCGGCAATTCTTTCGGCGGAGGAGTTTGAGCGACAGCGGCAGGATTTGTTGGATTCAGTCCACCGAATGACGCAGCTTTATGACTTGGAAAAGTCATTGAATGCGACGCTGGAGTTGGAAGCGGTAACGGCGATGGTGCCGGCGAAGACGTCGGCGATGTTGGAGTGCCAGGCGATGCACCTTTGGCTTTTCGATGGTGATCAACTGCGGCTGATGGCGGCGCATGGTGAAGATGCCACGGTAGAAGTGGGTGCGATCCAAGCCCCGGATGAAGGCTACGTAGCAGCGATGGCAGAGGAAGGAGAGCCGCTGCTGATTAATGATGCCGACGACGCACGGTTGCTGCAACGGAATGCTGTGCTGGAATCAATCCCCAAGGAGCAGCAGACCGAGCGCGTCACGAATGCACTGGTAGTGCCTTTGATGCAGGACGAATCAGAAATTGGGGTGTTGGAGGCAGTAAACCGTGGCGGCGGGAAAGTATTTGATGAGGACGATCAGTTCTTTCTATCGGCGATGGCGGAGACGGTTAGCAATGCGCTGAAAAACGCCAGCCTGATGCATGCCGAGAGGAAGCTGGAGATCCTTGAGGCGCTAGTCCACGTCAGTTCTGAGATTACGTCGACACTCAGGTTGGATCGGCTGCTTCAGATCATTGTGAATAGCCCACAGAGCGTGCTCCCGTATGAGCTATGTGCCATTGCGCTGGACAGCCGAGGGAACCTGCAGCTAAAGGCCATATCTGGCATGGCCAATATTCCGATGGGGGATGTTCAGGTCGACAACTTACAGAATCTGGTGCGGTGGCTGAGCTCGCAGTCCGCGGCGTTGCATGTTCGCCAAACTGAGCAGAATGCGGAGGAAATCGCGGAGGCGGTGGCGCGGTACTTCGAAGGTACCGGATATCGCGCCCTGTATGCTTTGCCGCTGGTCGACGACCAGGGACGCGTGGGCATGCTCCTTTATGCGGCGACAGACCCGGAGTTTCTCGACACGGCGCAGACCGAAATGATCAAGATTTTAGCGGGTCAGGCCACTGTAGCGATCCGGAATGCGCTGCTTTATCGAGAAGTGCCGTTGATTGGATTGCTGGAGCCGCTGATGCAAAAGAAGCGTCAGATTCTGCGTTCCAGCGGAAGTCGGCGACTCGTTTATGGTGGCGTGACGGCGGCGGCGATCTTGTTCCTCCTGTTCTGCCCGCTACCGATGAGGGTATCGGGAGAGGCGACCGTGGAACCGCAGCACGTGGTGACGATCGCAGCGCCGGCTGACGGCAATGTGGAAGCCGTGGCTGTGCGGGAGGGTCAGCGTGTGATAGCGGGGCAACAACTGGGCACGATGAATGACTGGCAATGGAAGGCGGATCTGGCCACAGCGCAGGCAAAGTACGAGGCGGCCGAGTTGGGTATGGAGGCAAGCCTGGCCGGCGGATCTGCGCAGGCCGGTGACGACAGGGCTCAGGTAGAGTTCCTAAAGTCAGAGGTTGCGAGGGCCCAGAGTCGAGTCGATAGCGCAGAGTTGCGGTCGCCGATAGATGGCGTCGTGGCGACGCCTGCGTTGCAAAGCGCTGCAGGGGAGCATTTGAATGCAGGCGATTCATTTGCGAAGGTGCTGGACCTGTCTTCGGTGGTGATAGATATCTCGGTTCCGCAAAGCGACGTCGCGCTGGTACGGCCGGGAGATAAAGCCGTTATCAAGCTGGACAGCTATCCGCAGAAGACATGGCGTGGAGTGGTGAGCATCGTTAGTCCTCTTGCGCAGACTTTGAATGATGAGCGCATCTTTGCGGCGCGAGTCCCACTGGGGAACAGGGAAGCCACGTTGCGCGCTGGAATGAGCGGGCATGGAAAGATTTTTGTTGGCTATCGGTCTGCAGGGTATGTGCTTCTTCGCAAGCCGGCGCTGTGGGCGTGGCAGAAGTTATGGAACTGGATAGGTTGGTGATGCGATGAATGGTTCCTGGTTTTTGCGATGGCCGGTGAATATATGGACAGCTGCCGCGGTGTCCCTGCTGACAGTTGCGACGCTGTGCGGCTGTGACTCGCGGCCAACGGCTGCGCCAGTTGTGGCGGCGAGCTCTACGACCGCGTCCGCGCTTTCACCAATTCCTGATGCGCCATCGCCAAAGAGACCATTTGCTACTTCGGGCCCGCTCGTTGCGGAGCAGCAGGCAGATGTTGCTGCGCAACGCGATGGGCGTGTCGTCGAGGTCGCGGTCGATATTGGAGATCATGTGCGCAAGGGCCAACTGATGGCGCTGCTGGATGATCGTGTGCTCCGTGCGATATGCGATGAGCAGAAGTCGCAGGTGGCGTCGTTGCAGGCCCAGGTGAAGGAGTGGCAGTCGCAGCAGCAGGTAGATGAGGCTGATCTGCGGCGTGCAGATGCGCTGCGATCAGATCGGATTCTCAGCGATGAGGATTGGGAACATGTGAAGTACAAGCTGGACGAGACGATATCAGAAGTAGCGCGGTATAAAGCGGACGAGGCTGGTGCTGAGGCCAAGTTGGAAGCGGCCAATCTACAGCTGGCGCAGTCACAAATCATTGCGCCGTTCGGTGGAGTCGTGGGGCGGCGATCCCTGCGAATGGCGCAGGAGGTGAAGGCCGGCGACGTACTCTTCTGGATTACGGCGACTGCCCCGCTCCACGTCATGTTTACTGTGCCAGAGTCGGCGATGCGAGCGTTCGAGCGCGGAGCGGCCCTGGTGCTTACGACGGAGGATTATCCGCAGCTAAGACAAAAGGGGAGAGTCTACCGCGTGAGCCCAGTGGTGGACCCCGCGAGCGGAAGTGTCCAGGTGATTGGTGAAGTTATCGGACCGTCTCCGCTGCTGAAGCCGGGAATGACGATGCAGGTACGGGCAGCCGATAGCCCGAACGACGCGGTGGCGCGAGTGCGATGAATCTGAGCGAGGCACTGGATGCAGCACTTCCGGAGATCCCGAAGGCGCGACTCTCTCGCACGCGTCCGCCCCGCCTTGATCCAGAGCTGGTGACACGCGAAGACATTCTGGACGGAGAACCAGTCGTTGGAATTTTGCAACGCAGCAAAGGCAGCTTTTTTCGCTTTCAACCAACGCAGTGGCATCTGGCGCAGTTGTTTGATGGAATCCGCAGCCACGACGAGATAGCGCAGCGGTTTAACGAGGAACAAGGTGGAGCACTCACGGCGCGCGAAGTGGAGGAGTTCGCGACGAGCCTGGACGAGGCGGGTTTCTGGTTCAAGACGCCGCAGGAAAAGAATCTCGCCTACAGTGCGCGGCTAGAGGCAGAACGGGGGCGAAAGGCGAATCGCACATCGAAGATTAGTTTGGCCCACATTAGTTTTTCAGCCTGGGATCCGGATAAGTATCTGAGCTGGCTAGATGGTCTGGTTGGGAGATTCATTTACAGCCGCTGGTGCGTGGTCGCGGTGGTGCTGCTGTTCTGCTTTGAGGGAGTGGTGTTTGTGGCGAATTGGAAGGACTTTGGGCCGGACATTCCGCTGTACTTCAACTTTACGCATAAAACATTTGCGGACTTTGCGGAGTTTTGGGTGCTACTGCTCGCGATGGGGTTCATTCATGAGTCGGCCCATGGGTTGACCTGCAAGCACTATGGAGGTGAAGTTCACAATATGGGGTTGATGTTTCTGTACCTGACCCCGTGTTTTTTTGTGGATGTGACGGAGAGTTGGGTTTCGGCGACGAAGCTTCAGCGGCTGGCGACGATCATTGCAGGGATATGGATTGAGATGGTGCTGTGCGGCGTCGCGATGATCGTGTGGACGAACACGCAACCGAGTGCTTTCGTGCATGATCTTGCATACAAGGTGATTCTGATTACCGGGTTGGCAGTGATCATGTTGAACCTGAATCCGTTGCTAAAGCTGGATGGGTATTACTTTTGGACGGAGGTTATTGGGATTCCAGATTTGAAGGAGCGGTCCACGAGCTTTGTTTCGGCGTGGTTCCAGAAGAGCGTGTTGCGGCTGCCAGTGGAGGTGCTGACGGTTCCGCGGCGACGGGCTCCGCTGTTTGTTGCGTATGCGGTGGCTTCGGGCGTGTACAGCTACCTGATGTTGTTTGTTGTGGTGAGGTTTTCGTACAACGTCACGTCGAAGCTGATGGCGGAGTTTGCCCTGATTCCAGCGGGGGCGCTGGCAATTGCGATCTTCCGGTCGCGGCTGAAGTCGCTGTGGGACGTAGTGAAGCGATTCTGGACGGCGCATTTGAGTAGAGGGTTCTGGCTTCGGCCGCGGACATTGGTGATCGGTGGGGTGGTGCTGGTGCTGCTGTTTGTGCCGATGCTGCGTGATCGCGAGAGTGCTTACTTTGTGGTGGAAGCGGCGAACCCGGTGACGCTGCATGCGACGGTGAATGGGCGCGTGGATGCCGTGTATGTGCGGGAGGGCGAAGAGGTGCGAAGGGGAGAGCCGTTGCTGCGGATGTCGAGTACGGACGTGGCGGCGATGGGGTCGAGCGCGCGGGCGTCGATGGGAGAGGCGCACTATCATGCGTTCGCGGCGGAGCTGGCGGGAGAGTCGATTGGCACGGCGGCAGCGCGGGAGGCGGCGGCGCGGAGATCGCGAGGGCTGGCGGACGAAGCGGCTGATTCACTGGTCATGCGGGCCACGGTGGATGGGCGGGTGCTGACGGCGCAGCCGGGGTCGCTGGTGGGGCAGAGGGTGGGGTCGGGTGAGGCGCTGCTGACGCTGGCGGGTGCAGCGGAAGATGAGGTGCAGCGCCGGGTGAGGGTATTTATTCCGGAGGGGGAGATGAATCGGATTAAGGAGGGGGACGAGGTGGCGATCGCGGCTCCGGGAAGGTTTGAAGTGGTGCGGATCCGGCTGACGCTCGTGGGAGGTGAGGCGGCGACGCTACCAGAGGGGTTGATTGCGCACCAGGATTACAAGGGGATCGCGCTGCCGACGTTCTACTCGGCGCGGTTGATGCTGCCGGAAGGGAGTTCTTGGCTGGCGCTGGGAACGTCGGGTGTGGCCAAGGTGTTTGGAGCGAGGCGAAGTCTGGCGGCGCGGGTGGCGGAGGTGGTGTTGGATGTGGTGCGGGCGCACGTCTGGTAGAGAGATAGAGAACGGCGGCCACCTATGTTACTGGGGGCCACCGTTGGAAGAACGCCTATTGCGGACCTCGGTTATTAATTCAGCCTCGAGGCAGTTACCAACCTCGCCGCGGTTACCAACCTCGCCGCGGTCACCATTTTGCCGGCGGGAGTTGGAGTGCTCTTGACCGACTTGGTGGTCTTGGTTGTGGTGGACTTGTTTGCGGAGGGCTTGGTGATGGATTTCTTGGAAACGGCCATGGGAATAACCTCGGGTTGAATTTGAAAATCCATGCTACGTGCTGAGATATTGCATCCGATGTGCCAAACTTGAGGGGCGATTGAATAAATTTCTATGCGATGAATAATAAGAGAGTTAGAGCAGGAGCGTGGACTTTGCGATCGAAGGGGTAATGCGGGAGCGGTAAAAAATCAATCGCCCATTGGTAAAAAATTCACCGGACGGTGAAGGGCTAGCGGAGGGAGTGTTTACGGCAGAGGTACTTGATGCGCTGGCCGTCGAGGTGGAGGAGGCGGGCAGCGGCCGCCTTGTTGCCTTGGGTGCGGCGAAGAGCGGCGGAGAGGAGGGCAATCTCCATCTGCTCGATCTCAGCGTCGAAGTCCGCGCCGGAATCGGGAAGAAGGACTGCCTCACTCGCCGCGAGATTGGTTGCGAGTAGCTGAGACGGCAGATGGGTGGCATGGATGTCTTCACCCCGTACGGTGATCACCAGGCGCTGGATGAGGTTCTCCAACTCGCGAACGTTGCCGGGCCAGCTGTGTTGTTCAAATGCAGAGAGGGCGGTATCGTCGATGTGCTTCTTGGGAATGCCGTTGGCTATGCAGTGGGTCTGGAGAAAGTGCTCGCACAAGATCGGGATATCGCCGAGACGTTCGCGCAGCGGGGGTAGCTGTATCGGGACAACGTGGATCCGGTAGTAAAGATCTTCGCGGAAGCGCCCAGTCCGGGTCATCTCCTCAAGATTTTCGTTAGTAGCGCAGATCAAACGAAAATCGATCTTGCGCAACGTGCGGCCGCCGAGCCGCTGGACCATGTGGTCCTCGAGCACGCGGAGCAGTTTCGTTTGAAGAGACAGGGTAAGAGTTGCGATCTCATCGAGAAAGAGTGTGCCGCCGTCGGCCAATTCAATCTGGCCGGGGCGGCCTTCGGTAGCTCCGGTGAAAGCACCTCGCTCGCTGCCGAAGAGCTCTGACTCGATGAGATCCTGGGGAAGGGCAGCACAGTTCAGGCGGATGTACGGCTTATTTGCGCGAGGGCTCAGGGCTACGATGGCGCGAGCAACCAACTCTTTTCCTGTGCCGCTTTCGCCCCGGACCAGGACACTGACGTTGCTTCCTGCGACCTGCTGGATGGCATCGTAGACAGTACGCATCGGTTCACTTCCGCCGATGAAATCCTGAAATCTGCTGTTCTCGAAGGCCTGCTGCCGCATGAACTTCCGCGCGGACTCCTCGCTTCGTGTGCGAAGGAGGTCAACCAAGGCCAGCCGAAGCTCCGAGATGTCGACCGGACTACGAAAGTGCGCGTCAGCACCAGCTTCGAGCGCTTGCTTTTCAACGGAGCGAGTCCGAGATCGGCTCAGCGAGATAAGTACGAATTCGCTGTTAAGTCTGCGCAATTCGTTGAGGACAGGAAGGCCTCCATAAGTGCGCTCATCGTCATTATCGCCAGTATCGATGTCGAGCAGAACGGCCTGGACGTAACTCTCCCTCGTCCAGCGTGCAAGGTCTTCGTAGGTCTCTCGCAGCACAATCTGGAACCAAGGCATGAGTTCGGGGCCCAGATCTTCTACGAACTGATTGTCCACGGTGACAACGCACACGACGGGGAGTTGGGAATGCTGTGACAGGGGAGATGCCTTGTCAACTGCAGGTCGTCGCGAGGCCATGGGCCATAGTAAACGAAAGAAGCAGTTTCTCGAACGAAATGGATGCCGCGAACGGCGGAATGATTCCCGAGGGCATAAAGGAGAGCGTCACCGACCCGTACTTGGACACTCTCTTCATGATGTGGAAGTTCTGCTGGCTGCAGACGCCGAGATGCCGACCAGCTATCCGGGTCAGGCGGTCGCGTTCTCACGGCACCGAACAGCTTCTCTCGCGGTCCTTAGTGTAGGACGCGCGACCAGTTTGGAGGAATCTTCATCAAGGTACTGGGAGATCAGTCATTGGCCGCTGAGTGGCGGCAATGCGAAATCGAACAATAATTCTTCCTCGTGATTGCGCCAGGGAACGGCTGGAAGCGAAGCGCAACTGCATTGTTCCATTGCGTTAGCTCTCAGAGGCAAGGGGGCGGTGCCATAAACGCATGATTGTTCAAGGTTTATGGCGGGGACGACGGGGCTCGAACCCGCGACCTCTGCCGTGACAGTTAGATTCATGGGTGTAACTTATTGATTCTAGGAGCATCGGTGGCACCGAAAAGCATCCTAAAGCACCCAAAATCCAATCTCCGTACCGTCGTGCGTACCGTCGCCTTCGTTTTGTGAACGTCAGCGCACTATCGTTTACGTTCTGTCGCCCGGATCACCACGCAATCCTTGCCGTGGTTGCCAGAGTGGACTTGCGGCGATTCGATGTCGAAGTACCGCTTGACACCGTCCCCCGCGTGAAGGACTAATACGTCCAGAGTTGGCTTGTGATATTTCAACTGCTCCGCTAATTCGCGTACTGTCATTATTCCTCCGCCCAACTTCGCCGAGCATGAGAAGACTAACAGCGCGCCCGTAGAAAGGCTTCAGTGTCTGTGGGTGGAAAACTCGCTCATGTTACTCTCGCGGGCAGCTTCTTGGAGGGAGCTACCGATGAATCAGAGTCCAGATAGGAATCCGAAGGGTTTGCAAGAAGCCATAGACAAAGCGACCAAGGAAAAACCGATATCCAAAAGGATGGAGGAACCGAGCGACAACGGGCCGTCACTCGACAGTCTTATTCCGGATAAGACGCCACCGAAGCCGCCCGTGAAGGCTATACTTTTTCATGAGTAAAACAGCAAGGCCAAGAGTCCTCCGCCAAGAAGGCGGTAGCGGCGAGTTCGTGCTGATTGTACCGAATGCTGAATTTCCCCACTTGTCTGTGCATAGAGGGAAGCTCACGAAGGAACAAGTGAGAGATATCCTCTCTGGCGAATGCGGAATGTCTCTCTCGGAGATTGAATCGCTGATAAGAGAGTCCCCCGTAGTTCCCATTCCCGGTTTGCAGATGACGGGGGACAAGGAATGAGGAAGTTCTGCTTGGCGGTGCTCACGGCACTTATGTCTTCACCAACGGTCTGCCAAGTCAACCAGGTCTACACGGCAACTGTGCAGAAGGAATGCCCTGTTGAGGGTCTGCGCGTCACGCCTCGGGTGTATGCTTATCGCCTCTATACTGCCGGAGTGGAAGGTTGGCGTCCTGATTCGAAGATGGCCCTTGATTTACGGCTGAAAAATAGCGGTGATCGTGCAATCGCGGCGATGTCTTTCGAAATCAAAGCGCCAAGGCTTCCGCATAAGAGCAACTCGGATGACGTTCTGATGGCCCGTTTTGACAACGTAGTCTTGAACCTCACACCGGGTGACGAGCGCCAGTTGTCATTTCCCGCAAATGGGAGGGACCTTATCGATCTAGCGTTCTATCCGACCAGAGGCTGGGTGTCGGTCGTCGTAACTCAATTGAGGTATGGCAACGGCGAGATCGTGGATCTTGCCGCGTGCAACTTGGGAGACGCGCCAATCCCTCCCCCGTTCAAACCAGTGACACCACCGTCACCCACGCAAATATATCCGGTCGGAGGCGAAGTTTCGCGACCCCGCGTTCTGGAGTCGCATGCGATGCCCGAACAAAATGGGTGGCAGGGTGGCCCCACGGTGATGACTCTATCCTTTGTTGTTGAAGTAGACGGAACGCCGCAGGACATCAAAGTGGAGAGCGGTTCTCGTGGTCCTGAGCTCGACGAGCAAGTGATAAAAACGCTGCGGACTTGGAACTTCGCTCCCGCGATGATGGGTGACAAACCCGTCGCCACAAGGATCAAAGTTCAATTCAAGCTCGGAGGATAGGCGGCGCGGCGCACCTCTGGCGGGCGCGCAACTCACCCGGCAGGTGGCGCTGTGCGACCGTGAGGCTCTTAGTGTGGGCCGAAATACCTCGTCCGCTGTTAGGCGCAGCACTCTCGGAGATCCTTGGCCACATCGCGCGTTTCCTCCACAGCGTCTGCGGCTTTGTCCAGCAGCTCGGTTTGTGCGGTTAGTCCCAATTTCTCAAAGAATCCGGCGGCATTGTCAAGATCCCGAAGAATACGATTCAAGCGTTTTTGCGTCTCTTTCATTTTCATTAGTGTGTCCTTTCAGTGGAGCGGATGGTTGATGGAAACCACGCTACCGCACGGATTTACGCATTGTCAAGTTGTTTAGTGTGTGTAGGTTGTAACTGTAACCATAAAGTGGAGCTATAAGAATGTAGTTATAAGAATGTACTTGTAAGAATGCATTCTTACGCGTCCATTTGGCGCGGCCTGGACGCGCCCCTTGACATGCCAATCGGGCACTGATAAACACCATGAGTAGAGACGGTTGTGAGCCTTTGGAATAGTTTCTGAAGTTTATGCAACCATTCCGAGAATGTCGCGTCTAACTAAGTGTTGTAGCAGTTTTCAATAGTTCTTTGACTTATTTGGAACGAGGGGATATAACCCGTATTAGGGAGACAAACAATGGCACTGACGGTGGAAGCGAAAAAAGCGAGGCGGGAAGAGGGGCGATTGAAGGAGCTACAGGAGATGACCGCTGGCGAGAAAATCCGCCGTTCGCTCGTAAATGGCCGCCCACCGGCCAGCGAATTCAAAACGCCATTAGGTGCCTTCACGGCGGCAGCAACCTTGTACTCAGAAATTCATCGCCAATGGCCCGCCAAGTGCAGCAAGCCCAATCCCGGAGACATAGGCGTGGCCGCCGCCTTCGTGACCACGGACTTGAGCCTCACAGGAATCACACCGCTTTATGCTCCGGGTGCAGGTCCGGACGCGTTCACTAAGCACCTGGACGGCAAGATCATTCTTGGGCTTGTGTTCGGAATAAATGACCCGGACGAAACAGATGTGATGCTACAGTTTGCCCTCGGTGTGCGGCCATTCATCGGCATGAAGCAGGTGGATCAATGGCTTAGTGGTCTGACGCACATCCTACCCATCCTGATGGGTGACGAAGAGCTGGAGTGGAAGATAAAGCAACAGCAGAAATGAAGCTTGACACACGGATGGGTGGCGGGTAAACGGAGAGTATAGAGGGACAAATAAAATCAACGCCCTTGACAGCGACCACCTCGATACGTAGACACAAGTTTAGAGGGGCACATAAAGTCGTAGACGAAAAGGCAGCACGTTGACAGATGGTCCGGCTGTGACTAGATACATGCTTAGGGGGCATATCTCCTAAAACGAAGGCTCCAAGGTGCGCAAACACCGGAAGGAAGGCAGCAATGTATGACCTCATCGAAATGAGCAAAGCGGAGAGCAGAGTCTACATTGTGGCGAACGCCGATGGCACCGATGCCGAATTCATCCCGATGGACGCGCTAGAGGCAGGCTTCCAGGACTTGGCCGCGCGCAGGCCGGGGATGCAGGGGCATCTAGCGGGCGTTGGAGTGGCCGGACTCGTTCACGGCGTGCCTGTTGTGCAGCTCCGTCAAGATCCCGATGACTTCATGGTGGTTGTTCGGCTGACGGCAGCCTTTTCGCAATACGTTGTAAATGGACGTGCAGTGCCCAATGCAGAGCCTCACGTGCTCCAGGACGCGTTTGTAGACGTTGGTGACAGCGTGGATTGGCTGGAGGCGCTGTATGCGCTTCGCGATTCTCGCTCTGAGTTGTAGCCGTAGCACGTAGCACCTCGATTCGTACTCGGATTCCTCGCATATCGCTTCTCGACAAAAAGTTTGGTGCGCCTTGTTTAGGCCATCGAAGGCGGCTTCGTGTCGCTTGGAGTGTTGCTGGCCGGAGAAAAAGCTCCGGTCCATGCGCGATAGCGGGCACAGTACGTGACCTGGAGACGTGTGAGAAGTGGCTATGAGCGCGAAGGGCGGAGGGGAGCCGCCTAACGCACGGACTAATTGCCGCACAGGGAGAAAGCCCTGTGTCATCACGACGGCTTCCCGTGTACTCGGGTTGTGAGGCGTGCCGCACGGAGGTGGTTTTCAATTCGCCCCGGCACAGCAGTTAGAGGATTATCAAATGGCAACCCTAAATTTGTTGGAACTTCATCAGAATCACAAAGCAGCGTTGGACAAAGCCGAAGCTCTACTTGGTGGACCAGAACACAACATGACAGCAGCGGAGGCGTCTGAGCATGAGGGTGCTATGCGCAGCGCCCGCGCGCTGGAGCAGCAAATAGCGGCACGTAAGGCACAGAGCACCATCCACACAATGTTCAATGCGGACGGTAGGCCCGCGTGGCTGGGCGGCCCCGTAAATGGGGAAGCCGCTGGATTCATGGCGACGTATTCACCCGCGCTGAACGCGTCCGACACACGGACGCCAGCATATGCGAAGGCGCTCCACAGCTTTCTGATGTCCGGTGGCAAGATGGCTGGAGATGAACTGGTGTACGGCGCCGACGGACAGGGTGGATTCGCAATCCCCAACGGCGAAGCCTTCACCCGGCAGCGCCGCCCCAACGGCTCCTATACAGGGCCGCGTGCGAACGCAACACTGTATGAGGGCACCCAGGGCAGCTCCACCACAGCGGGCGGTGACGTTATCAGCGTTCCGACGTGGCAGCAGATTGTTCCGCTGGGTGTGCCGGACCTTGCTCTGTATGACGCCAGCACGCTGATTCCAACGGCAACGGATATCAAGATCCCGAGTCAGGCATCGTTCGGTGCAAGCGCCATCAAGGCCGAATCCAACGGCACCATCGCCACCTTTGGCGGAACGGATCCCACCTTGGGGCAGACGTTGTTGAGCGCCTTCATGGTTGGCGCGGCGCGAGTCGTGTCTTGGGAGCTATTGCAGGACGCGGAGATGTTCCAAAACTTCGTTGTGCAGGACCTCTTGATTGGGCAGCGACTCACCGAAGGCGCGCTTCTGGCAACGGGCACCGGCTCCGGACAACCACAGGGAGTGCTGGGCAACACCGGCCTCGGCACCAATGCGGCGTATGAGCTGATGGGCACGTCTGCTGACGGGCTGACACTCATCGATGCTCTCTACGACGTGGTTGCCACGCTCAAGGGTGTGTATCAGCCTAACGCCTCCTGGATCATGGCACGCTCAACGGCGTTGGCTATCCGCAAGGCACAGGCGCAGGCCAACCTGTACGTGCCCATCATCACGACGGACCCGAACGGGGACATGCGCATCCTGGATAAGCCGGTGCTGTTTGATAGCAACATGCCGAGCTTGCCCACTGCGACCAGCGCGGGCGTGCTGCCCATCCTGTACGGTGACTTCCGTGCCGGAAACATGATCGGCGTCAGAGGTGGAGCGGGAATCAACGTCAAGATTCTTGACCAGCCGCTTGCGCTGAATGGGCAGCTTGCCATCCTTGCGTACCGCCGCATCGACAGCCGTATCCGTCGGTCGGAGGCCATCCAGCAAATCAAGATTAGCCACGTTTAGCGGCTAGTCTCCAACGAGAAGGGCGGGGAAAATCTCGCCGTCACGGTCCCCGCAGCGCGGTTTCGGATCCGCGCCCTTTTACACCGTGGCGGCGCACTCCATTCAACCCGGCTTGGCGTCACACCCAGGCCGGGCGTTTTTCTCAGTGATTATGCGGGACCGCACTTTGGTTTGCGCGTCTTGCAACGGCGGGTAATGGTAGAGACATCAGGCGGCCCACCTGCTAACCGGGCAGAAGGAATACATCATGTGGCTAAAATTACGTTGGGCAAGATTCTTCACACTCGCAGGTTGGAATTGGCGACTAGCCAACCGGCCCGGCTTTGACTTCATTGTTACGTTCCCGTGCGTTCATAGCGAGTGCAGCGGCTCACACACGTTGAAGGTACGAATAAGCGAAAAGGTTCATGACGCTCTGGTGCGGAAGCACGAAGAGCTTTACGACGTTGAGGCCTGGTACACCGAACCACACCCGGCACTCTTTGGCGATGGCCCAGACAACACCCATTGGCAGATGCCGCACGGCTCTGGCGGCGGCTACGAAACCGTCAATAATTGGGCTGAGAAGGCCAACCGGTTGTGGGAGCGGGCGGCCCATGAGTAGCCTAACGCTAGAGGACCTCAAAGCACAGCGACGATGGGTTCTGTGGCGTCTCGAAAAGCGGGATGGCAAAGACACCAAGGTCCCGTACCAATCGAGTGGGGAGCGCGCTAGCTCCACTGACTCGCGTACCTGGATGACATACACCGAAGCCCAACCGCACGCACACCGTTTCAGCGGTGTGGGTGTGGTCATGGGTGAATTTGATGGCATACCGCTGTGTGGCGTGGACATTGATAATTGCTGCGATGCAGTCACCGGGAAA
The DNA here is from genome assembly GCA_963821165.1 of uncultured Acidobacteriaceae bacterium. Taxonomy (GTDB): domain Bacteria; phylum Acidobacteriota; class Terriglobia; order Terriglobales; family Acidobacteriaceae; genus Granulicella. The sequence goes on along the minus strand of CAWGCQ010000001.1, from coordinate 80,004 downwards.
TTCACTCCGGAGTCGCGGGACATTGTCATTGGGTTGAACAGCTACAGCGAATTCTCACCGAGCGGAACAGGCGCGCACATTCTCATGTTGGGCACGCTGCGTGGCCGCAAGGGAATCAAGCTGCCGTTTCCCGGCACGAAGGCGGTTGAGCTGTACGACTCCGGGCGCTACCTCACTTTCACCGGGCGTCATCTGGAGAAAACACCTTTGGATCTTGTGGGCCGCGCGGATGCCGTGAACGCGCTTTATGACCGCGTGGCCGCCGCAAAGCCACACACGGGCGGCATCTCCGTGAGCATCAGTGTTCCTGAGTCGGAGCGGCTGTCCATGCTGATGGCTGGGGACATGAGTCTTTACCACGATGACCACAGTACAGCGGATTTTGCGTTGTGCTGTCTGCTGGCAAAGAAGCACGACTGCAATGCCTTCAAGATTGACGATGCATTCCGGGAGTCAAACCTCTACCGCGAAAAGTGGGAGCGTGATGACTACCGTGAGGGCACCATTGCACGCGCTATCAAAGCCGTTGCAAGGGAAACGCCGATTCTGTTTGAGGAGGTGGATGACCCGCTGTCGGAGGACCGTGAGCTGGAATATCTCGTTAGCTCTTGGTTTCCCAAAGGCGAAGTCTCAATCATTGGTGCGCCTAGCGGTGCAGGGAAAACGAGCTTTGGCTTGAACCTTCTGGAGACGCTACGCAACGGCAGGGAAGTTTGGGGACATCCAGCACAGGCGCGTGACTACCGCGTCCTAAGCCACGATAGAAGCAAGCGAAGCATCGTCAGCACGGTGCGCTCACTTGGCTTGTCCGTGGAGGAAGTATTGCCGCGCGTCATCCGGTTGACCACCGCACAGCAACTAGCCAATCCGGCTGAAGTGTTTGGTGTATGCCTAGCGGCGAATCCAGGCGTTGAGGTGTGGTTTATCGAAGGCTTGGATATGTGGATTCCTGAGATGAACCGGATGGAGACGGTGGCACCTGTCATGGACGGACTGCAACGGCTTGCCACGTTGCACGACGTTGCCGTCATAGCCACTGTTGGATCACCCAAGCAGAAAGGCAAGGACAGGTACACAGGCCGTGATGCGCTGTTCGGCAGTGCCGCTTTGGCGCGCAAAGCTGAAACCATTGTCACGGTCGGTTGGACGGATGATGAAGATCCGAACAGCGTGCGCAAAGTTGTGGTGATGCCACGGAACGGACAGTCTGAAATGCTGTTCTTCACCTGGATCAATGGCCGGTTTGAACTAACTAAAGAGCCACAGACTATGGTGAACGTCGGCACGGATAACTACCGGCACATCACCAAGGCTGTTGTGGCACGCTTCAGTGATGGCGTGCCTGTGAAGTACCTGGAAACGTTCGGAGCCGAACGCACCTTTTATTCATGGCAGAAGTGGGCAGCAAGCCAAGGTCTCATCCACAAGATCAAAAACCGTTGGTTCTTGCAGGACGTTGCAGTGTCGGAGTTCATGGAGACTCAAACACTGCATGAAGCTGCAAGCGTTTGACGGCTGTAAGTTGTTGATTCCACACAGTGCTTGTCTATATACCTATGATTATATTCTTGTGTGTGTATGTGTCCAAAGTGATAGACACACACACGCTCACTCACACACGGTATGTAGACAGGCGGTGTGTAGTTGATGCACGTAAGTGATGAGCAGACGGCGCTGGAGTTCAATGTAAGTCTCTCATATCAAATGATATAGGGGTGGAGCAAAATGTTGCCAACACCATCTAAAAAGAGCTCCGCCATCGTCCCATTTACGCAAACAAACAATTCTGAGAATGTGGACGATTCACCACACTTTTTGTGTCTTTCCTACCACATCCAAACTTGATTCTAGGACTGCACGGTGCAAGGGGAGAGGCACCTGGATTGGAGCAACACAGTGGAAACCAAACGCCCGGAAACAGAAACGGGCCTCAATCGCAGGTTCCTCACAGCCAAAGAAGCGTCTGCATTCCTTGGCGGCCTCAACTCTCGCACGCTCACGCGCTGGGCGCGTGAAGGTTACCTACCGGCAATCCCCGTAGGCGAAGGCAAGCGGAGGCTGTGGCGCTTTTTGGAGCGCGACCTGGAGGAATGGATGCTCTCCCGCCGCACCGGGCAGGGCATTGATCCACAGGTGCGTGCGTACACTACTCCCAGCCACCGATGCTCCCACAAGGAGACAGCTTGAGGGATAGCAATCGATTTCAGAATGGAAGTCTTAGCCTAGTGAAGAACAAGAGAGCCGATGACAGTTGGTTTTTCCGCTACTACGAAGACTGTGGCGGGAAGCGCGTGCATCGCAATCTCAGAATCGGGTCAGTCCGGGAAATCCCACGGCGGCGCGATGCTGAGAAAGCTGTTTTGTCTCTTCGCTCAAACATCAACAGCGGGATTCGTTCGCCTGAGAGCGTAAGGGATCTTGTAGCCCACTATCGAAAAAACGAATTGACGTTGGAGCGCAAAGCCTACGCCACGGTTGCGGCGCATGAGTCGTACTTGACTCTGCACATCATCCCGAAGTGGCAGGATTGCAGGCTCTCTGAGGTCAAGACGGTTGCTGTCGAACAGTGGTTAGAATCGTTGGACCTCGCACCGGCTACAAAGACGAAACTCCGCAACATCATGTCTGCGGTTTACAGTCACGGAATCCGGCATGAGTGGATCACATTCAATCCGATTAGCAAAGTGCGCTGCTCGGCAAAACGGCTGCGTGAACCTGATGTGCTCACACCTGGAGAGTTTCAGGCGCTAGTTAGGGAACTGCCTATGCGTGAGCGTGCAATGGTCATGGTTGCGGGGTCAACCGGCCTTCGACGGTCGGAGCTGTTCGCGCTGACATGGGCCGATGTCAATTTCTTCACTATGGAGATTGCCATCACCCGGTCATGCGTGCGAAATCACTTCGGAGAGACGAAAACAGAAGCAAGCCGCAAGCCGGTTCCGTTACACGAATCTGTTTGTAGGGCGCTAACTGAATGGAGGAGCACATCAACGTACCGTGATGATGATGACTTTCTCTTTCCGTCAATCCGAATGAACGGCACTCAACCACTAATGCCGGACATGGTGCTCAAGAAGACCATCCGCCCGGCGTTGGCGCGGGCAGGCATCACAGGCAAGATAATTGGCTGGCACAGCTTTCGTCATAGCTTGGCAACCAACCTCCGTAGTCTGGGCGTTGATGTCAAGGTTGCACAAGAACTGCTCCGGCACGCGAATTCACGCACCACCATGGACCTCTACACGCAAGCCGTCTCAATAGACAAGCGGTGTGCGAGTCAGAGGCAGGTTGAGCTATTGTGCGGTACGGTTTGAAGCTCCGTACCGTTATGTACCGTGGATTTTGTCTGTCACTATTTGGTATGCCACTAACCCATCTTGTTTCTTGGGTTTATGGCGGGGACGACGGGGCTCGAACCCGCGACCTCTGCCGTGACAGGGCAGCGCTCTGACCAACTGAGCTACGTCCCCAGATTGTTTTTCAACAACTTGGTTATATGTCACATAGAATCAAGCGTTTCGCAGCTTTCGCTATTTTCGCTCTCTTCTACCATTTCGCTGCTGTGGACTCAATTTTGGGCTTCGGTGGACACCACGTGGACACCAAGGTGGACACCAAAATCAGTCAACGCAACGACAAAATTAAGTCTATCAGATGAGACGGAATTTGGTGTCCACTTTGCCCTGTCACAGAGCAAAAGTTTCGTTCCCCTGTTTGACTCCTCCACGCAGCGGGGCGTCTTGAAAGCCAACACCCAAAGTCCAAGCTCAGCCACGCGGCCAAGAGGAGCGGCCTTTGGAACGAGACAACCACCCCTTGCGATCACATCTCACAAAGACGACATAAGCGGCGTCGGCAAGCGATCCTTGTCGCGGCAGGGGACCTGTTCACCAGGTCGCCGCGTAAAAGTCCTATCGCTGCGGTCCAATAGAGTTGCCGTGAACCACCGGAACTCTGCGCCATCGTGTCTTCCATTGTGTCCAAAATATTGACGAGACTACCTTGTCAAAGTTGGTGCCATCACGAGCATTAAGAACTCAACCGTTCGTTGACACTGTCATGTCCGCTCTATAAGCTGACACACATGGAAGGAATAGGGCCATTCATACGCCGACGCCGTGATGAGCTAGATCTTTCCCTTCGTGAACTCGCTAAAAGGTTGGACTGTTCTCCCGCATTCATATCCGACATTGAATTAGGCCGCAGACATCCGTCAGATAAAGTGCTCGTGGAAATCGCTCGAATTCTGAAAGTGAAAGTCGAAGAGCTACGAGGAATGGATGTCCGCGCGCCCATAGACGAGATCAAGCGCATCACGTTAGACGACCCGACGTTCGCTCTGGCGTTCCGTACTGTTATCGACAAGAAGATCAGCGCGGCTGAGCTACTGGAGTTCGTGAAGAAGAAAGAGGAGGAAAAGAAAGGCAAGGATAAGAGATGAAGCCTTTCCGCTCCGGTCCATCCTCCAAGCAACCCTACTTCACGTCCAGTCAGATAGACCAGATCTGCTGCGACGAACTCCGAGAGGAAGGGCTTTTCCCCGGCGCACCGGAAGCGATCCGTATCGATCGCTTCATCGAGAAGCGCTTTCACGTGTCTCCGCAGTACGAGAACCTTCCTGCGGGCGTGTTGGGTTTCACCAGGTTCGGCAAGAATGGCGTGAAGGCGGTCGTGATTTCGGCCGCCCTTGACGCGGAAGGCGGTAAGGTCGCCGAGCGCCGCGTGCGAACGACGATGGCGCATGAAGCAGGCCACGGCTTGCTGCACGCCCATCTCTTCGCGCTCGATGAAATTCCGCTTCACCTCTTCGACAAGGACAGCCACTCCGGGGATCAGATTCTTTGCAGAGACGTGCAGGGCGACGACCAGAAGACCAGTCGCTACGACGGCCGGTGGTGGGAATTCCAGGCCAACCGAGCCATGGGAGGCCTGCTTTGTCCGCGACCGCTCGTGCATGAAGCGATGAAGCCCTTTCTCATACCTGCCGGGCTGCTGGGCGTTGAGGTTCTCGATGAAAAGCGTCGCGAAGAATCCGTTCGCACCTGGCGGACATCTTCGATGTGAATCCCGTGGTTGCACGCATCCGGGTCAATGAGCTGTTCCCGGCGCAGACCGGCCAAATGCAGCTCTAGTTTTTTTTGTTGACCGTGTTCGCTCTGTCCGCTTACACTGTCATTCTAACGGCGGCACCCAAATCCATATGTTCAGAAGAAAGAAAGCCAGCGACGGCAACGAGAGGAAGGCGATTAAGGAGGCTGCTATTCGCAGCATCGCCCCTGTGCTCGTTACCTGGGAATCGGAACTGCGCACGATTGCCGCGGAGGCCTCGGCGTGGTCAATTGAAACCGGCGGCGACCTGTTCGGGCGTTGGAAAGACGCGCCTATTCTTCACTTGGCGACGAAGGCTGGGCCAAATGCGCAGCGGAATAATGCCCATTTCCGCTTAGATGTGGATTACCTGCGTCAGCTTAGCGAGGTTGTGGCAATCGATTGGGAGCTGCGGTATTTCGGAGACTGGCACTCCCACCACCGGCTCGGACTTTCCGCTCCCAGCAGCGGAGATCAGCGACGCATCCACAGCATCGCTGGTCGCAACCAGTTCGCCGACATGGTTGAGATCATCGTCACGCTGGAGGACGGGCGCGGCGAACCGACCGTCCGAATTCATCCTTGGATATACAACTTGGCCGGCACTCACAATGAGCCAGCACCGCTGGCGGTGAAGGTGTTGCCCGGTCTAAGTCCCATTCGCCAGGCTTTGCTCAGCGGACGTGCGCTGCCGGAACAAGATCTGGCGATCTGGGAAAGAGTCCCTCTTCATCGAATCCGGATCGGAACGGAAGGTGCTTCGCCGGTCATGCAGGCAAGTGTGGACGTGGATACCGCAACGCGCGAAAGGGTCGTGTCGCGTCTGAACGCTGCCCTGCGAAACGTTAGCGGAGAACCCGTCGAACATCATTCAACCGCTTTTGGCTGCATTTTGGTTGCGACGTTGCGTGGACCTTACCATCTCGCCTTTGCGCTTGGAGCCGCGTGGCCGATGCCGGTCCTTGAGGTTCACCGCCTAAACCGTGATGACGGCTCGACAGGTATCGTTGAAGCCCCTGCGGGCCTGACAGCCCCGGATATAGAGGGCGTGGTGGAAGTGTTCCGCGCCGCGAAAGTCGCCGAGGAGGGTACCCTGCATGTGGACATCTGAGCAGCGCCAGAGGCTGGGCCTTGAGCACGCCGCGCTTCAACAGGAAGGTTTCGGCCAATTCAGCGTCTATCGAAAAGAAAGCGACGACACCTATTACGCCTCTGGATACACCTTGTCGCAGGCCGGGTATCGTTATGCTCTTCATATCTCGATCCCCTCGGGCTTTCCGAACCAGCGGCCACCGATGTACCTGACCGAACCGTGTCCCCTGCTAATGCGCGACGGCACTCTCGTTTCCTCGCTCGGAGTGTCCCACCAGATGCATACCCTCGCACCGTCTCCCAACGGAATGGTTCAACTATGCCATTGGCGCGACGCCCGCTGGCGTTCGGGGATAAGGCTGCACCAGGTATTTCTGAAGGGGATTCTCTGGATAGAGGCTTACGAGCAGCACATTGCAACCGGCCGTTCGCTAGCAGATTTTGTACCAACGATGGCAGAAAGAGCATGAACTTATGACCGATAGCCAGCAGCAGCAAATGATTCGGGATGCGATGAAGGCCATCGCGGAAAGAAAGCCGGGGCGAACGAAGCTTGTCTACGACAAGACCAAGCGCACCATCGTGGCAATAGCGGCGGGCGCAGACGCGCCGCGAGCGCTCAATATTACTGCGGACGACGCTGACATGTTCGCCGTCGTGACTTTGTCGAGTGCATGGCTGCGTGACCAATGGGGATTGCTCGGCAGGCAGCGCATGGTTCCCGCCCGGTTCTCCTCGTGGGACGATGGAGACGCCTACACTCATTGCGAACTTGGCGCGCTACCCGCTCCCACAATTGTCGAGGGAATGATTTTGCGCGGCGAAGGTCAGCCGCTCGCCGAAGGCGCGCGACTGAAGATTGTGCTCGCGGACGGAAAGGGTCCCGAGGGCCAGGATTCGACATTCATGGCACCAGATGGATCGATCCATCACGCCTCGGCGTTTCTCCTCGGAGAGGGCAGTCAACAGGCGCTGGAGATTGCCTTCGCCGACGTTCAGCCGGAGCTGGCGATGCGCCGAAGTGGCCTTCTGGAAACGCAGGTGCTGAAGGACAAGACCGTCCTCCTTATGGGCCTGGGCACCGGGGGTGCCTACGCCGCTATCGAACTGGCCAAGTGCGGTGTGGGCCGTTTTATCCTGATTGACCGGGACCGGCTTTCGGTCGGCAATGTCGTCCGCCATCCCGGCGGTATATCACAGGTGGGACGCTTCAAGGTGAACGTCGTCCGCGACCTCATTCACGAGAAGAATCCGGACGCCCAGATATCGACATATGCGATCGAACTAGCGCATGAAAACCGTGAGGAGATCAAGGGCCTGATTGAGCAGGCCCATGTTGTCATCTGCGGCACCGACAATAGGCCCAGCAAACTCCTGCTGAATAAGCTCTGCGTTGAAGCGAACATACCGTGCTGTTTATGGTGGGGCATTCCGCCGTGCCTACGGTGGACAGGTACTGCGCGTGCGCCCCAAACAGTCTCCGTGTCATGAATGTTTCGTGGCGGCGATGCCGGATGAAGCCTCGGACGTTGAAATATCATCGGCAACCGACGCTGCGGAGATCGCGTACTCTGACCAGCCTGTCGCCGTTGAGCCTGGCTTATCTCTGGACGTTTCACCGATTGCGAACATGCTGACAAAGCTGGCGCTTCTTGAACTGCTTGCGGACAAGAAGACATCGCTGGGCATTCTGCAGCGCGACTACGACGCGCCCTGGTATCTGTGGCTCAATCGGCCGGAGCCGGGCACACAATACGCGAGCCTGCCGCCGCTCAGCGAAAGCAGCGACGAGATGACGATCAATCGCTGGTATGGAATTTACTTCGACCGGGACACCGAATGTCCCGCGTGCGGTGACTTCATTTCTGCCCTCGCAGGAGCATACGGGCTCGATCCCGCTTCACTGGAGAATCTCCCCATTGCCTCCGGAAAGGACAACGCTCAGTGGAACTGACATCTGATTTCTGCGCATTTCTCTCTTCGCTGCAGCCCGGCGACGACGACGTTGCGGCGGCGAAGGCCGCGCACGAGAAGGTCCGAGAGCAACTGCGCACGGACGCGGATTCCAAAGAGGCGCATACCGACACGTTTCTGTCAGGTTCCTATGCCCGCCGCACGGCGATCAACGACATCAACGATGTCGATGTCATCTGCATCCTCGATCTCGATCACACCGTCACCGCCCCGGAAGTCTGTCTCGCCTGGATTGAAGGAATCCTTGGCAGGTATTACAAGCAGACGAAACGGCAGGGCAGATCCGTGGGCGCGAGTGCGGCCAACAAGGTCTGGCTCGACATCGTTCCGGCGACCCCTGTATCCGCTGCTGACGGCCCGCTGTGGATACCCGACAGGGAGGCGCGCCAATGGGTTCAGACTCATCCGAAAGGGCAGATAGCCGCTGGCATCAGCAAGAACAAGGCAACGAACGGCTACTTCGTCCAGGTCGTAAAATTGCTCAAATTCTGGCGCGATACCCTGGGCACGGACCCGTGCAATCCGAAATCGTACATACTTGAGGCGCTCATTCACGCGATGATCGGCAACCCGACTTCTCACGCGGAAGCGATTGTGAACGTCCTCGAAGGAATTGACCGAACCTATGCGAGTTACCGCAATCTCGACATGGTGCCGGTCATCTCCGATCCCGGCTACACCTCGGTAAATGTCGCCAAGCGCTGGTCCAGCGGCGAATTCAAGGATTTTCTGGCGAATGTCAGGACGGCTGCAGCTACGGCGCGGAGTGCGTATAACAACACGAACGAAGCGGCCAGTCGAAAGCTGTGGCGGCAGATTTTTGGCGCGGACTTCGGCAAGTGAGATCAACATGACGGATTCTCCGAAAAAACCCGATGAACCCAAAGCCTTTCCGGGTTCCCTACTTTCGCCCCAGGCGATGGGAGGCATCAACGCCGGAAAAGGATTCGACTTCCAGACGCGCTATGCGGCCTGTAACGTACCGCTTTGGCTGCTTGAGGCGGCATTCCATCAGCTTTTCTTCGAGGGCACCGGCGACATCGATATTCGTTTCACCGAGGCGGGCAAATCGTCACGCATTCACATTCAGGTTAAGGACCACGATGTTCAGCCGGCCGAACTCAAAACGGTGATCGAACAATTCAACCACCTGGATTCGGATCTGCCCAACACCTACAAGTGCTTCAACCTCGTGTGTCCATCGCTTTCGGCCACGATCCGGCCGATTGAGACCGGGCTTGCGCGGTTTCGCGGCGCGAAGGCGTTCTACGATGACAAGCCGGATGCCTTGGCTCCCACCAAGCAGGAATTAGACGGAAGGTTGCGCGACGCGGGTCTGGGCGACTACATCGATTTCATCCATGCAAAGGTTTATATCGATGTCGGGCACGGCGACATGCATCACGACGACCGTGCCATCAACCACTTCATCAGCCGGTTGTTGAGCCATCCAGATTATGCCGACAAGCTCAAGGCTATGGTGCAACCCGCATTCGCCGAGATCATGCGTGAGATCGGAGCGCGCAAGGGGAACGTCATTGACCGGGCTGAGATCGAGAAACTCCTGCAAGCTGCGGTCGCAGCCGGAATCGCAGGCGAGAAGAAAATCACGCTATGGCTCCAGAATTGGACGAGTGAGTCATTCGACGCTCCAGCGGACTATGCGCTCGACTGGTCGTCTCAATTCGACAGGGCCACCCGTAAGGTGCCGTCGCCTGAGACGTGGAATAGCCAACTTATTCCGGAGCTTGATGCACTTAAGAAGACAATCCTAAAGGAGCGAAAAGAACGTCTGATCCGCTTCCGGGGCAAGTGCGCTTTGTCATCCGGCGTTGCGCTCGGAGCAACGTTCCCGACAGTCGGCGACTGGGTATTTGAGATACCCCAGCCTCCCGCGAAGGATGCGTGGAGATCGGATGCCCCTGCAACGAATCCCTACCAGCTCAGCACCGAAGTAGTTGAAGGTGCGCAGGACGGGACAGATATCGTACTTGGCTTGAATATCAAGGGCGACGGCCGCCAGGACATCGTGAAATATGTGGAGAGCACAGGCATCCAGCCACGAATTTTTGCTTTCGTGTCGCCGCCGTCCCAGGGGGCACAATCCATTCGTGGTGCAGGGGACGCCGTTGCGTTTGGCCAGGCGGTACGCGAACAGCTTGGCAAGCTTTTGAAAGAGCATGGCCTGCGGAAGACCCGCATCTTCTTTTACGGGCCGTTTGCCCTCGCTGTATTCCTCGGCCAACATTTGACTTCGGTCGGAGAAATTCAACTGTTCGAGTATCAAGACCCAGGGTACGTTCCAAGCTGCACGCTGCGAACCTAAGCGGGAGCCAACCTTTCAAAGGATGAAGTAGCCATGAGTCGTTTCAATACAAGGAATCTCGACAGTCTCGGCAGCGAAATCGAAATGGTACTGATAATCACAAGCCTGCTTCGCAGGCCAAGTCTCTTCCAGCGCTAGTGCACCGCTGGATTTGAGAGAATCTAGCGCGCATTAAAGGCTTCAAAGTGCTCCTCTGTTAGAGCGGGGAGCGATGGGAACTCTACGCGAGCGCTGAAAGATTTATCATGTATTTCGACAATGACCTGTTAACGTCGCTTGTATTTTCGATGATGTGTTGCGCAAGAATCTGTTCCAAAATGTCTTGCTGTCGCGGCTGGCCGAAAACAAGTCGATAGAGAGATAGCGATTTCTTGAGGTTGACATAGTGCTCGCGGTCCCGGCTGCCAGCGTAAAACAACAAATGCCTCCGAAGTATCGGCCGGGCTGCGATGTCGGCACCAGCAGCACCACTTGCCTGATAAATCCAATGGGGGAAAAGTCCGTGGCTGAGCGCGCCACTTCCATGCTTCTTTTCGGTTACAACCCGAAAGATCGATTGCCACACGTTGACGCCCACTTCCGGGCGTACTGTCCCAAGCAGGAAATCATTGCCGATGTTACGCCGTATTGACAAGCCGTCATAACGGTTGATTCTGCCCTCTCGCTGCTCCAGATCGACTGGATTCGACGGCAAATTCCAGTGAACGATGTCGCGACAATAGAGATGGAAATCTAGCCCCTCCTGGCCCACTGAGGTTGTTGCAAGCACAAAGGGCCAGAAAGGGCTGTTAAACGCTTCCCGAACAACTGACTTGCGAGCTTTGCCGTCGTTATGTGCAGACTCGTTTGAAACGTCATCCCCGAAGGCCAATGCAAAGTGCGCCGGCTGATGTTGCGGCCGGCGTGAGAAGTGACCCAACTTAGTCCGCTCGTTCACTCCGGGCGATCCTGACCACATCCCCATAGCCCGTCCTATGTGATCCAGAAAATCCTTGACATCGTTTTGCTGGAGAACATTACATACTAGATAGGAGTATTCATCCAGGACGGCCTGAAAGTGTGCCTGATTGCAGTAGGAGAGGATCTTCTCTGTGTAGGAGCTTCCGGTTCCCTGTCGCCGTGTGATCGTCTGTACAATTTTCTTGTTGAAGTAGTTACGCAGCGGGCCGATGCAAAATTCCAACGACTGCTGCCAGGCGGCATCCGACAGTTTGGAAAACACCGAGGAAGTTGAACGTAGAAGTGAAACGGCGGGAGAATACAGCGCGATGTGCGTTAGTCGATCAATCCATGTCGGAGAAATCGACAACGGCGAATCGTCATCCAGCCACTCGATGTACTGTCTTGCGTGTTTAGAAAAATGCTCGGACCCCTTCCTGGATTTGCCTTGTGAGGCATTCGTCATTCCAAGCCTGATTTGAGGTCCAAACTCGGATTGCGCTTCTATTCTCGCGATGATCTTCCAGAGAGGAGCGGTGCGGGTCTCTCCGAACCGCACGCCCGACTTTGCCAAGAGAGCCTTTATCTCCTGCCGTGCAGCACGAAAGAGCTGCTTGCCTGTTGGCAGCTCCTGTCCGCCACACCGGATTTGCAACTGATCAATGTAGTTTGCAAGTACAGGCGACGGATAGCAGACATCAAGAGGATAGAATGCTAGGCGCTCACGGAACTGCAGCGGTGATGACTGTAGCCGTCGCTTAGAACGCCCGATCTGTTTGACCGCTTCTTGGCTGGTCAAAACAGAGATGGCCTTGGGTACAAACCGCCAATGCGAGAAAACCAGGAACTTCGTCGGTTCAAAATCTAAATAGAAAGTGTCTGTGTAATAGGTATATGTCGGTCGCACCCACAAGTATTTCCAGTTGCCAATCGTTTGCCTGTTTCCCGCTTCCCCGAAGACCTTTTCAAACAGCAACCTAAACTTCGCGTTGTCTTTCGCGAGGTCCGGCAACTCGGCGTTTGGGCGGAGAACCGAGAGAGGCAGAGATAGGTGGTCGCGTCGCAGACGCTTCGTTAGCCCGTATTGACCGTCCATAAATGACAGAACTGATGGGCTGGATTTCCAAAAATCTGTAATGTTCCAATCGCCCACTTTGTGCCTCAAGAGGAACTGCCGAAGCTGAATATATTCAACCAGCTCAGCTTGTTCGGGCGAGTCTCCCGCAGCGTTTTTTTCCGCAACACCCTTTGCAGCATCCTCGATATACCAGTTACGCTCTGTTCTGCACATCACCTCCTTGAGCCGATCTTCGATCCGACACTTAAGTGCGATGAGCACGGGATCGTCTGCTTTGGCCCATTCTCCAAGTGCGAGGCGCTCACGAAAGGCCCGAAGATCTCTTTGAATCGCAGAAGGCTTTACATGATCGATCGGCTCGTTTCTAAGGAAGGCCAACGTCTTGATAAAATCCTGGTGATGGTCCTCGTCCTCGTGGGCAAGGGTATACATTTTGTATGGTGTGGCGGACAAGATGAGAATGGCCCCTGATCCTCTGTTGAACAGTTTGCCAACGATGGACTTTTCATTCCGGCTCTCAACAAGGATGTGCGAGAACCGCTGGAATTCATCCAGGATCGTCAACTGAGGATCGAGAAATTCCAAAGAAACCTGGGCCAGCCCCTTACGAAGTTCTCCAATCACTCGGTTACGATTCTTGCGACTGAATTCATGCTTAAGTTACCCGGTTGCGAGGTTCTCTACGCAGTCATCGATGCAGTCCTGAAGACGGCGAGTTTGAGCTTCTTCCGCGCCAGTGTCCAAATTCACAAGCCGAACATGTTGGGACTCCCACTGTCCTTTAAGGCGGAGCTGTAAGTCTCCGGCAATTGTTCTGAAGAAGTCCTTCTTCAGTATTTGAAACCGAGTGTCCGGCATCCAGTGCTTCACGCCAGCTGAGCAGCGCATAAACTCTCGCCATTTCGGCCTGTTCACCCGCTTTTGCCACACGCGAAAGAGGAGGTAGAGAAGTAGGCGCCTTTCCCTTGCGATGCCTGTACCGCGCTCGACTTGCAGAGAAGTACCAGGCGTAAACGCAAAGACTTGCAACCGCCCGTTCTTCCTGTTTTGTGCGATTTGCTTCGACTGCAGTGCCAACAGGGTCAACCGCCCTGGAACCGCGCTGTCCTTTTCATCGCAAAGCTTGTCTCGATTCTGATCGGCTATTTCGCTATTCGAGCAAATGTAGACTATCGTGAAGCCACTGCCGTTCCCGAGGCGCCTGAGCTCCCCAATCACGCCCTTTGCGACGAGCGTCTTGCCGAGACCCACCTCGTCAGCCAACAAGAATCGCCTCGACCCACTGGTGTCGTTGAGTCGAGCTACGATTCGCTCTACGGCCGCAACTTGAAACTCTCTCAGCTCAGCCATGGGCAGTCATTTCCCGCGCCTGTGCTTCGGCAGCCACGAAGGTGGCCCAAAATCGACGAAATTCGTCGTCGATCCACTGGGTCTTCTCGAAGGCCCTGAGGATCCGATTGATTTCCTCGATTCTGCTTGTGTCTTCAGTACATGAACGGATCACGTCCTCGATGGGCAATTCCGAAAGAAGACTCGCAATCGCTTTCCCGCCTGAGCCAGTGCATGGAATCCCCGGCGGCCTCGGAGTCGATGCTGGACGCACTGCCGCATCAAAAAGGATGGCCTGTAGGAAAGCTCTTAGGCTGTCTTGCGAAAGTAACTGTTGAAGCAGCTGTGCATCTCGCTCGTCTCGCCACTGAGCGAAATCTCCCTTCGCCTTAACGATGAAGCGCCGTTGAAGCCCTAACTTACGGTGTGTTACCTGCACTATCAGAAACTCTGTCAAATCCGCAAAGCCGACGTCATCAAATGCAATTTGTCCTTCTGATAGGTCGCCGAGCGGCCTTAGAGCAGCCTCGGAATGAAACTTCGACAGGAGCGTAACCTCAACCACGCAAACAGATATCCAAGAGTGGAAGGCAAAGGGAAGACCCGGAATCGCCTCATCGAGGGCCACCGTCAGCTGCCGCGCTTCCGGGGAGTATTTCGCAAACAACCCTAAACGCGAAATAGCGATGCAGATCTCTTGGACGCACCTATCGGCTTGTTCCTGCTCATCTTCAACAAGAGGCTGCCTCCGATACTCCTCGATCCAGCCCCGAAGGGGCCGTCGGCCGCCGAGCTTGGCCGGCTGATCGCCGAAAACGAATCGGTCACAAAAATGGTCTATTGACACGCCCGGCGCGAATCTAACAACCGCCTCACAGTTCCGGCCTCTCCAGGCGCTGGTCGATGCATTCGCCGATCCCAGCAGCGTTTTTGTATTCTTGCCGTCTTCGAAGATTAGGACCTTTGCATGGAGGTCCATTGCGGTTCCGCCGTCATCAGTGTCGGCGGATGAGACAACATAAACTCGGTTTTTGCCAGAGCACAACCGGGTCATGAGCAGGTCATCTGCAATTGCATCGAGATCTCGCTGTGTCGAAATGATGATTGTTTTGTCAAAACGACTGAGAATGTCCTGCAGGAAGGATTTGCGAACAAATGGCGAGACGACTAGCGCCTTCCGACCAGATGGGGGCAAGTATCGTTGCAAGCCCTCATCGCCAAGCCATTGCCATAAGAATCCACACTCGTTCTTCAACTGTTTAGGGAAATCAAATGTCGTTTTTGCTAAAGCTTCGCGGAGTTGAAGAACGATGGAGGACCCATCTAGTTCGTACGCGATTAGGCGCGTGAGAAACTCGCGAACTTCTTTATTGAACGAGCCCGTTGCTTTGCCATTTCCGACTCGCCCCTCACATGCTACAAAGGCCTCCCAGGATTGACTGGTGGTCAGATTTCGACTTGTACAGATCACCCGGAGCACACCAGCGCGATCTGGAGCCCCCGGACCCTTGCGCGACCGATAATAGGCTACCCATACCTTTGGGTGAAAGCAGCCCTCAGGGAGCGCAACCTCTTGAACAATGCGATCGTATAGTACCGTGACTCGGCTGACCTTGCGCGGCCCAAGCACTTGACCGCGGTTCACAAAAACCCGAACCCGACCGGCTAGCCGCGTGATTGCTTGAAGGGAATCAATATGACTGCTCGGCCCGTCCTCTGACTCCGCCTCGGCATCGACGAACGCTAGGAGGGCTGTCGTAAGTGCGACAAAGTCGAGGCTGTAGGTCGTGCCTACCGCCGACTCAAGCCTGTAGCCAGCCGGAGGGCGAAGTAGGTCGAGAAGGTTTTGCCGCTGTGTGGCTTCAAACATCAGTTCTCCACTGCCAATCCCGTCACAATATCAGCCACAAATGTGCTACCAATCCATGCGCGATAATCGAACCAGAAGCAAAGCTTGTTCCGATCTTTCGCACTCTTCTCGATCTCGGCGGGCTCAATCGGTTTCCATCGTTCGAGGTATTCGGTATGGAACAACCGCGACTTACCCGGCCGAGCGATCCGCTCACGCTGCCGAATCAAAAGCTTGGGCATCGGCATTCTCCAGCATTCCATTCGCATTAGTCGCCTCCGTGGTTAGCTTGAGCCAGCTTTTGATGAACACCGAGTCGTTGGGCCTCCTGAGTCCGTTAACGCTGCCCGCCAGCAAAAGGAACTGATCCACTTCCCAACTTGCGAGCTCCTGGTGCGTAGCTTCCCACCACCGGCTAAAGATGTCGCCGAGGTCACAGCTTGGTTTTGCAATTCCACGTACATCCCGCTCACGCTGCAGCAAGTAAAAATACTGCAGTGTTGCTCCTCGTGTGAACATGCTAAAGCAGCGCGCATGACGAACATAGGAGACTAGTTGAGGAGGGCACTCAACGTCCCAAGGATAGCTAAAAGAAGTCGAGTGTTCATGCTCCAGAAGGTGGCCCAATATGGAAGGACGACCGGATTGCAGCGCCAGGGCCTTGAATCGTGCGCGCAGGTAGCTTGCTTCGCGATGTGTTAGCGAGAAGTTCAAGCTCGCAGGAAGGTCTTCTTTGCCGAACACGATGGAGTGTCCATCAGCCAGCATATCGCAATATTCCTTGTCCCAGCAGCGACGCTCTAACCCACTAAGGTGGGAATGTCCGTCATCATCTCTCTCACTCTGTCTGGACGCATAGAAGTCCGCGAGATGCGCTTGATAGTATGCCAAGCCCCAGTTCGGGTGACGGAAGATTCCAAGGCGACGCAGGGAGCTCCAATAAATGCTGGAAGGGTAGCGACTCAGAGAGTTCTTGGCTCGCTCACCGACTACGCCAACCGATTCTTCGACATGCAATAACTCGCGAACCCTATTTTCAAGTTGGGTTAGCCTAAGTGCGGCAGCGTTTCCTGCGAGCCTCTCTCTTTCCACCGCAAGGCAGAGTGCAGGAATAAAAACCAGGTATCGGGTTCGAGTCATGATCGTATTCGTTGCTGGAAAGAATACATCAGCGAAAGCATCACGTAGAACGCCGAATCCTAACTCATCCAGAGTGTTGTCGGCATTAAATTGCGAAAGGTATTCCTTGGCGCGACGCTGGTCGTCCTCGCCAAGATCGAGCCATCCAATCGAAATGGTCTGCGGCGCCGATCTCATAATCTACCGGTGGGGTCGGTCAGTCTCCGGGCAGACGCTTCCTTATCGCGAAGGCTTTGGCTCCAGATCATTTCAACAGATGGAGATATATTGCATCCTTCCGCCGCACCACCGAATAAATGTTTGAATGCGGTATGCGTGCATTGAAGGTGATCCCAAGACTGTGTGGAAGAAATCATCTCATTGAATCCTTCCTCGCATGCGGGTATTGGCCGGCGGCGGTTAAAGGCCCATTGGGCTGTTAGGGAGCCCCAACTTGTCCGAGGCCTGAGTTACATCTGCAGCAATTCTTCTTTGTTGATTGCAGTTCCGCCGAAATGACGGTGGCGTTCAAAGTAGCAGTACCTCCGATCCGCAAATTCGCAATAAGGCTAAGAGTAGCTTTTGTAGAATGCCTCAGCTGTGAATTTTACGAACTCTTCAGTCTTCACCTGGCTCCGTGTGATGACCTGCCAAGGCTCCATTCGCGCTATCTCGGTCTGAAGGTCCTTCGCCGTCTTGGCGCTGCAACCAAGAATATCCTGGACTGATCCCGCCGCCACGCCGTCGCACTGGAAGATGTAAGCGAACTCTAGCAACTCCTGAAAGTTGAAAAACTTCTGTTGGTAATCGTTGGGCGACTGGCTGGCGAAAAAAACGACTACACCCTTGGAACGTCCTTCGCGGATAATTCGCTGTAGGAAGATGTTCTTTTGGCCGAGGTAATTATGGGCTTCGTCTATGACTAAGATGGTTCGAATTGTCCGTCGATCCTCTGTCACTGGGCTATCGGGTAGTGTCGCCATCTCCTTATAGAGGCGTTCAATGACGAGATAAGCCACGAGTTCCTTCAGGACCGGCATTGCGTGAACATCAATTAGCATCGTCCGATTTGACACTCGATCCAACGGCGCGGCTTCACTGCCATGACGCCAAAACAGATCAAAATCGGAGAGGTCCCGTAAAACTTCGATCAGGCTATCGTCCTTTTTCCCGTCTTCTTCATAAGCTGCTGTCGCAATTTCAAGAACATCCGGGAAGTCCGGATACGGCGCAGCCGATCCCGCGCGCTTGGCGTAGGCGGCGCGAATCGCCTCGGTCAGCGCGCCCTTTTGAACCACGCCAAGTTTGCTGTTGATTGATGCGAAGCTCTCCGCCTTTTCGCGCGCTGACACGTTAATCGTCTGCTCATCATAAGATGGCAAGATAAACGGATTGATTGGAAGGCTTTGCCCGCCTTGCAGTAATCGAAATGGCTGTACGCGCGCGAGTTCCTGAAACCGTGCGTTCTCCACCACGTCGCCCTTATAGTCAAAGTAGATAAAGTTGGTCTGGTAGTTTGATTGAATCCGGATATCCGTCAGTATCTTCAACAGGAACTGAGTCTTGCCAACGCCTGGTTTCCCCATGATGGCGAGGTGCGAGTTAGCGTGCTTGGCGGTGTTGTTTAGCCCCATGACCAGTTCGTGTCGCTGCAACAGCGTTCGGCCAATAAAGATGTCGAGTCCACTACCGAGTTGTTCGCGTCGCCCTGCAAACTCGACTTCATCCACTAAGCGCTGAATCAGACTCTCTCCACTTCGACCGGACTCTTGAAACATCTGCGCCAAAAGCGCTGTACCGCTGTCGATGTGATTCTTCACAATTGAGCGGTTAGAGAAGAATTCATCCTCACCAATTTCCCGCTTTCCATAGGTCTGGGCAATCAGCGTTCTCAGAAATACTTCGTCTTCGCCGATGAAGGTTGGCCGTTTCATCTCGGCACCGCCGAAGCTCGGGCTCGGCGGTACGCCGGCCCCGTCTTTTACCAATGAAAGCGCGAAGGCGATCCTGGCGAGTACAGCCTTTTCCAGCTTCGTCTCAAAGCGCAAAGCGCTAAGCACTTCATCGGCTTCATTCGATGTGTAGAGTCGGTCAGCCATGATTCTTCTCCCAGAAATAGCCCTGCCGGAAAGTTGTCAGCTCCTGCCGTTGGTCAAACTCCAGGCTGGCCGCGCCACTCAACCGCGGTTTCAAGGACCGGTAGTAGTTGTTATCGATCTCTGTATCGGTCGAGAGGATTATGACCTGCTCGCCCGCGTTCGGGAAGTAGTTATTCACAATGTTGTCCCTGTGTGTGCTGTCCAGGCGCGACAACGGCGTATCGATGATGATTGGCAGTTTTAGTTCACTGGTCTGTGCCAACCCCCACAACAGCGACACCGCGAACACTTCCTTTTCGCCGGCAGACAATGCGGATTTCCGAATCTCGTGCCCGTTGCGATCAGTGATTCGGACCTCGTATGTTTTGTCGTCAATAGTAATGTCCTTGATTAGACCGCTGCGGCTTGACAGCAGCCGGTACATCTCGAAAGTCTTCTCCTGAAGGAGATGCACCTTATTCTTGCGCAGCCGGACGATGAATTGATTTAGGACGCTAGCTATCGCGTCGCACTCCTCGATGAAGTCCGCTTTGCTCCTTCGAGACATGGTGCTTTTCGTAGAGCTTTTCGATTTCGATCTCAATGTCGGCGATGTGTTTCTCTAGTGCGAGGATGTTTTCCTCCACTATTCGCAGTTGCTCAGTCTTCCGCCCAATTTGCGTGGAGCAACTTTCCATTTCCGATTGCAACTGGTCGAAGAGATCGTGCTCCGTGGACGTCAACGCCCCACCTTGCACGAGGGCTTCGAGCTGACGTATTTGCACTTCAAGGCCGCGCGCCTCTTCCAATAGTGGCTTCAGGAGAAAGACGTCGCTCGATTCGAGCGATTCCATCCGATTGAGCACTCGCGCCGCGTCGCGGTCCGATAGGTCAAGAACCCGTGTCACATTGGCCCTCGGGTCACCCTCTTTCAGCAACAAGACAATGCGCCGTTCAAGCTCCGCCATCCGTTCGTCGGACAATTTCTCGGTGTAGATCGGCTCTGGTTCTTCCACCACGCGTACGATTCGCTTTGCTAAAGTGGACGCGTTCTCCTTGATGGCCTCGCCGCTGGCAGACTCGCGCTCAGCCTCAATTTGGCGTCTGATTCCGTCAAACAGCTTGCCGGCAATACTGAATGGCAGCGCCTTTTCACACAAACCGTTGATCTCACTCTCTACTTGCGCAAGACGGTTGGCGGCCAACAAGCGCTTCTTCTCCTGCTCGCGCATAGCCTCGCGCGACTCGGGCGCAGCGTGGAAGGTAGCCTCAAAACGCTTCTTGGCCTCTTCCAACTGAGCTTTGAAGCCTTCCAGTTCCGTACGGAGACCATCGCGCTCCTGGTGTCTGCGGACCAGCTTGCTTCTCTCGCGCTTTAGCTCACTTTGTTTGAACTCCAGGTCCTCGTCCGAGATCTCGATGAATCCCTGCCGTTCTTGCTGCTTTATATAGATAATGTCGCTGGCCAAGCGATTAATGAACTGAATTCCTAAAGCCGCTTCAAGCGACGATTTGAGCCTGATCTCCGAATGGTCGTCCGCCGCAATCTCCTGGATTTTCTCGCCGTCGAAGAAAAAGAACTGGGTGA
This sequence comes from uncultured Acidobacteriaceae bacterium, assembly GCA_963821165.1. Lineage (GTDB taxonomy): Bacteria > Acidobacteriota > Terriglobia > Terriglobales > Acidobacteriaceae > Granulicella. Next base: position 59,544 of record CAWGCQ010000001.1, on the reverse strand, counting down.
TCCCGGGCGGAATCGCCGCGCGAATGAAGTCCTGCCAAATCTCCTGGTTCTGGACCGATACTCTCTTGCCATCGCGCACTACCACGAGCCGTTCGGTAAGATCGCGCGGCTTAGGATCGCTCGCCGCGCCGGCCGTCCACGACCGTTTGACAACCAGTTCCGAATGGTCGTCCATCTCGATAGCCAACTCAAAAGCTACATTGGCGTTACCCTTCGCTTTCTCGCGTCGATTGATGTTGCGGTAGATTTCGTCAGTTTTGCCACCATATAGGCAATAGGTGATGGCCTCCATAATCGAGGTCTTGCCTGCCCCGTTCATTCCGCCGATCAGGAAGATGCTGCGACCGTCCTCTCCCACAGGGAAGGCGATCTCGGTCGGGAACTGGAAGGACTTGTAGTTCTCGATGATTAGCTTGCGGAATTTCATCTGTGCTCCTTCACAAGCTCCCAAATACCCGAGGTTGAGTCATCTCGCAGAATACCCTCCTGACGCATTTTCAGCCGTTCCCATTGAGCGTTGTTCTTCCAGGCGATGCTCTTGCCGTCCTGTCTCAAGGCAAAGTCGCCGGGAAGCAATTTGCCTTCGAGCTGCCGGCCCATTTCCTCCATTACCTCAGACATTCGACCTTTCCCGCCCAGTTTCTTCAATGCGCGCAGGATGTGTTCGCGCAGCACCGTATGCGTCGTCTTCGGCAGCTTCTGCGACCTCGGCATCCTTGAACGCTTGCCGGTCTGCTTGGGTTGCTTTGCCTCCGGCGTGGTTGCATTCTGCCCTAGACGCTCCCTCACATCCTTCAAAATGTCCTGGAATTCATCGGCCAACTGCATGAGCGCAAGTTTGGCATCTGCGGTCACCGCCAGGGATGCGGCCAAGCGTGTCTTCTCAGCGCGCAACGGGTCAGGAACGGCAACACGTGACTTCTCAAGCTGCTCAACCGCCTTTGCAATCGCTCGCAACTGCGCTTCCTGCTCGGCAACAGTTGTATCGTCAGAACTCGAATCAAGCCGGTCGATCACTTCGCGGCATAGTTCCACGAGAGTACTCGGGTCTCTGACAAAACGGTCTATGTCGGCAGTGTCGTTCATGCGTTCTACTCCGTGTGCTGTACCGGCTTAGTCTTCAAAATCTCGCGTAGAGCATCGTAAACCCCGGTACGCCGCTCCTTGAACTCGTACTCGCGCACGGCGTCCAAAAGCTTCAGCACCTTCTCTTGACTAACTCCGTGCTGCCGACACAACTCCTCCAGCAGGCCTGTGTCTTCGATCGATAGATTCATGGCTGTATGGCCTCCTCGATAAGCTGTTCAACCCGGACTTTCGCTCGTGCAAGGAGCATGTGAGACTCTCGCTCCGCGAGTGCAGCGACATCGTGAAGTCGCCGAATCTCTAATTGAAAATCCTCTGGTGCAGCCCACACAAGAAACTTACGAATATCGAGAGGATACAACTCAAGCTGCCCCGATGACCCTCTCTGGTGCATCTCCACCTGCATTTGGCCGGCTGCGCTGTTGAGATACAACGACAAGTAGGCGGGATCCAGAGTCTTGGATCTCAAGATAGTGACGTGGTTATCCGGCACCGCCATGTCCCTATTGAGATAGGGGGCTGCACGACCAATGGTTCCTCTACCGGTACCGTTTAAGAGCGTGTCTCCGAAGCGAATCTGGAGATTGGCATCTTGATTTGGGCGCGCCCGGCGATTGCCTTCAAGTAGAACCCGATTTGGCTGGACATGTTTTGAGTTGAGCACTGGCAGGCCTGCGGATGAGTACATGGGCTGTTTCCCGCGCCTGCAAAAGTCCAAGGAGTAAGACAGTGGCGACAGCAAGATGCTGCTGGGCAATCCCGATCTGAAGGCCCCGAACGCGGGGAAATAGTGTTCAGAATCGAAGCGCCGAGAAGCACTGATCGCGCTAAAGCTTGTGCTGTAACCTACAGGCTTGTCGAAGTCAAGGCTGTCGAGGCCAAGCGCAGATTCGAGGAGTCTTTGGGCTAGCACCGAACTATTGAGCCCCTCCCGTTGTCGCATGAATGCCGCGTTTACTAGATCCGCTACTTCTTTCTGGACTGCCAGTGGCAACACAGGAATCAGTATCTTGCGAACCTCCGACCCGCTAACGTTTGCTTGGTTGATGGAACGCATCGCGCGCCGTTTGATTTGACCGATCCCGAAGCCAGTATTCAGGTAAATCGTCAAAAACTCAGGTAGGAGCCTGTCAGGTTTCGGGACAAGCCGAATGAGATAGGAGGCAAAGGTGCAGTCCATCTGGTCTTTGACAAGCCCCGTACGGCCGACAAACTCGAACGAGTTTGTGCGATTGAAAAGAACGTCGTTTTCGTGGAGTGCATACTCCTGAAAGACGTGGGGAGTGACATCGGCCCACTTTTCTGGCCTTAATGCAAAGCAACCCTCGATCTCGTTCATGCGAAAAATCGGGAACCCCCGACCATCGGAATTCATCGCGATTGATAGCCCGTATTCGCATTTATCAAGTAGGCGACCGATCGGCGACCATTCGACCACGGGAGAAGGCGAAAACACATACCTCGGATCGAAAAACTCCGCCGAGAACCGATTGTGCGCAACGGCCTCACTGAGCTGAATGAGATTTATGGCAGCCATCAAGCGTTCTCCCAAAACCCAAATTTCTGTGTTTGAGCAAACCGGATGAACGCCTCGGCAATGCATAGCTTTTCATCAGCGATGCTCTCTGCGTCTGCCAAGTCGGTCGCAAGCAAGCTGTAATTCACTAGGTCTTGGTCCACGACCAGCTGCCCTTCCTGCGGGTGACCATCTGGAAACTCTACCAAGCTGCCTTGTTCTACAACGTACGCATAGTCCCCGGAATTGTTTTTGCCGCCACGCTCGCTCACTGCCATGAAGATTGGATAGTCAAGTCGCTTGGCCACTTCGGCAGCGATCCAGCGTTCCTTAAGCGTGCCAATCAGGTCGGAGTCTTCGAGTATCAGAGTCAATTTGCCCCGATTACTCAATAGCTTCAAGTCAAACTCTGCCTGGGGAATTTGTTTTTCCAGTGCCTTGATTTCGGCCTTCATGGCCTTTTGCTTGTCCTTCTGCGTCTCTTTTAGTGCGCTGATTGTGGCTTTGGATTTGGCCTTGATGGGTTTCAGATGGGCGTTTAGCTCACTCTTCGTACCCTTCCAGGTCTTCAAGATCGCATCGACTTCCTGCTCGTTCTGCTGAGCGAATGCCTCGGCATCGCTGTCGAGGTCGATCAGCGTCTGTTTGGCACTGAGTAGTGAGGCCTTGAGTCCATTCAACTTTTCCTCTGCGATTGCTACAAGATCTTCATCAGTGGGGGACGTCTCCTTTTCCGCTTCGCCATTCTCGACTTGACTGGGTTCGTCGGCAGCTTCTTCAGCCTCTGGCTCAGGCTCACTTAGGCGCTCGGCAATGAGGTCCGCAATCTGCTCCTGAATCGCTTCGTCGGGCACGTCAGATTTAGATTCGTGAGCAGCAAGCAGAATCTTGATTTCTGTTTCGTAGTCGGGGCAGGCGACCGCAACCTGATCATGTACCGTGGCAATCTGGTCGAGCTTGTCTTTGGTGTATTTCTGCACGAAGAGAACTGAGGTCTTGGTGCCGGTATGCGGCTTGAAGGTATTTGGGTGAAGGCCCACGACCGCCAGCAGCCGGGCCTTCTTCAGAATCCACTCTCGAATGAAGGCCAGCGAGGAGTTGTTGAATTTGCCTTGGGGCAACACTATTGCTGCCCGTCCGCCCGGCTTGAGCATCTTCAAGATGCGCTCGATGAAGAGAACGTCCCGCTCCTCCTTGGGGGATTTATCTCGGGCGCGTTTGAGCGCCGGCTTTGCCAGCTCGTAGCGTACCAACATCTTACGATCCGTTTTTTCCCCCGCAAATGGCGGATTTGCCAGAATGACGTCGAATTTCAATTCATCGAAGTAATCCCATGCCAACTCGTCGTCCGTTAGCGGGTCGTTCGGAGGGATCTTATTGGTTGTTAACTTAGCCTTCTCGGAGTTCCAGCATCAATGCTTGGCCAGATGCTGTTTCGTACCACGTCCTTGGGTCTAGGCTGTCCACCTTGGGACCAAAGATATTGGTATGACCATCACCAGCGATCAGCATCAAGGATCTAGCGGTTCTGGCGGCGCTCGTCTCGAAATCTATCCCCCAAAGGTATTTCGCCGCATACCGGTGCTTTCTCAGTTCTCGGGCCTCAGTATCTTTGGCGGCGTAGCACCAATCCATTGTGTGCAGTAGAAAGCCACCGGAGCCACAAGCAGGGTCCATCACGAACTCGGAACGCTTCGGATTCAGCATCCGAACGCACATTTCAACCACGTGACGCGGTGTAAAGAATTGACCCTTTTTCTTCTTCGCTTCGGTTGGTAGAAGGTATTCGAATGCGTCATCCATGATGCGCAGGTTTGAGCCAAGAAGGCGCACTCCTTCAATTGGACCAATGCAAACCTGAAGCTGACGCTTCGTTAGCTCGATATCTTCGTCATCCTTGAATATGCCGGGCCATTCAGCAACAGCTTTCTTGAAGAGTCCGTTGATTCGACTGTAGGTGATCTCCGGATCAATTGCCTTGCCGAATTCGACGGTCTTGTCTTGTCGATTCTCCTCCGCTTCCTTCTCGTCCCAAATCTTAGCGAAGATCAGCTTGAATATCTCATTGAATTCATTGTCTCCACTATTCGCCAAGACCAGCTCTTCCAGGTCCTGGATGATCTTCTTGAAGTTGAACTCCTTTTTCAGCTGCAGAAGGGTCTTCTTCGCCTCAAGAACATCCTTTGGTGCCTGCCCACGCTTCGGAATATCGAACAAGGTATCTTCAAACTGGGCTGGATAGGGGCGGTAAAGGATAATGTTGGGGCCGCCGTTGGACCACACTGCTACCGGCGCACCTTTCGCATTCATGTAGCTCTTGAGCTGCTCGATGCCGTCTTTGCGCCCCGGCTTCTTACACTCGACAATTATCTTCGGCGTTTCTTTGGTCGCATCGGTATAGACGATGATGTCCGCTGCCTTCGTCCCTACCTCCGTGCCAAACTGCACCCCCTTTTCCAAGTCGATCTCATCGGCTTTATAGTTGTATTGATGGATCAGCTTGTAGACCCATAGCTGCCGCACGATCTCCTCGGGCGCAGATTTGCCGCCCTCGGCATAGACCTGCACTTCTTCGTTGCCGGTCGAGAACGGTATGAAGCTTTTCAGGTAGTACTTCGTCTTGCCGGCGTCTTTTCCGGTTGTGGCAGTCTTTGGATAGATCGTGAGAATTTCGTGGACATGTTTGCCGAGATTCTCAAACTCGGTGAGCTCGAATTTGATGCCGGGTTCCTTGAAAATGCGATCTATAACCTCTTTTGTGTTCACTGCTTCCTTCCCAGGTGGTCGAAACTCGATTTGGCCTGCGTCACGTGGTCGCCGTTTGGAAAACGGCACGTTTAGAGCAGGAGATCTGAACGTGGTTCATTGTTTTTAGAATCAACGCTGCACCCAATCATAAGGTGCGTAAGGTCAGGAGAGCTGACCAGAATTCCGGACCACAAGCCATATGGACAACAAAGAGCATATAACCTAATTATTTTGTTGCATTTACGGATACATTTGATAGCCGAGTGAGCCCTTTATGAATGTCAGGGTCGATCGGGTTGAGCGGAGCTCGTCCGAAAGCAAAGTCGGGAACCTCGCCGCGCACACTCCTCTGAGGGCCTCGGGGAAGAAATCTACTCTCGGAAATGACCCTTAGACCTCGAGAGTTGGTACAGTAGTTCCGACGCGATCTTGATCAGCATTGAGTCGTTTGCGATGAATCTAGCTTTCCTCGTCAATTTCGCCGCAACTGCCTCAAACAATGCCGTTTCCCGCCCATCGGGAGCACTCGATGCGACTTAACGATCATCTCAGCCGCACGGCATCGTTCCCACTGGGCCTGTCGGGTGGGCAAAACATGGCGCTCACGCGAATGCGCGAGCAACTTTCAGGGCGGGAAGACAGGCGCAGACCAAAAAAAATGGACCTGCCCCGAGGCAGGTCCCGAAATTCACGATTTGTTAAGCGGCTCGTTTGGATTTGGTTGCTGGTTTCGACTCTGGCTTAGTGGCTTTCCTCGCCTTCTCCTTCGCGGCGAATTCCTGCTTGACTTTGAGGGCGAGTGCATCGGTATCGACTCCGTAAGCCTGGGCTGCTGCGCGGAGAATTTTACCGCCGTCTGACTGTGACCTCGCGGAGAGCAAGATCACAGTTTCGACAATCAACTTGCCGATTACGCCTTCGTCGGCCTTGCGGACAAAAGCTGTTAGCAGCTTGGCAACCGACTCGCCTTCCTTAGCTTTGATACTCCGGTTTCGTGCGAGCATCTCCAGCCGCTTTTCGTCCAACAAAGGAAGCAACTGTTCGGCAAGAAAGAGAAGGTCGCGCTTCATCAGCCGAACCGGAACGGCGGCCACGATGGATTGCAGGACGCGGATTCCGGTTGCGTTCGCCAGCGCTTCCTCGCGACGGCGCTTCTCCTGCTCGGCTTTGAAGCTGGCATCGACCTTCGGCGTCTGTTTCTTGGGATGGTGAACCGGGCAGGTTGGCTCGGTGCAAACCTTCCTCAGTTCGCCTTTGTCGATCCCATCCGACACGATGGCCTCGGTGGTGTACTTGCACGTCTTGAACTCGGGCCATTTCGCCTTCTCGGGCGTGTCGGGCTTCTCCTCCCGGATTTCTACGTATTTGTTTCGGGGGATGGCCTTTTCGCCTTCCGAGGGTTGCTTGTATGCCGTGCTGATCTGGACAAGCTCCGGTTTGGCGACAACCTTTGCCTTAACATGCGCGTCGAGTTTGGCGGCATAACAATTCGGGTCGGTGCAAGCGTCCATGTTGCCGCTCACATCGGCGAAGAGCAGTTTGTTATGCCCGGTGCGCTTGGGGCAATCGATACAGCTTCCGGCGGCGGCCACAAGTTGCGGGTCACGTTTGTTGAAAGGTGCCTGTTTTAAGAGCAAGAGAACGTTATGCTCAATCCACTGTTGCAGGTGTCGTACCGGTAGCAGGATGCGCTTGGCTTTGGCTCCCGCGCCATTCCAGTCCTCGCGGAAGCAGTTGGCGAGGGCCTGTTCCTGTTGCATGGGTTGCAATTTGGCGAGTAGCAGGGCATGGCCTACGCCGATCTCCTCGGCATAGAACGCCTCTACCACTGGCGTGGCAAGCTCGGTCAAGCGGACTCGGGCGGCGCAATATGCAGGGCTCTTTCCAACCTTTGCCGCGATCTGCTCAATGCTGTACTTCGGGTCTTCCAAGTTGAGCAGGGCTTTGAATCCCTGCGCCTCCTCCAGCGGGTGAACGTCGCGGCGTTGCAGGTTTTCGATTAGCTGTGCCTCCAATGCCTCGGCGTCGGAAAGATTGACGATACGGACGGGCACGGTCGGGGCTTCGGCCATGTGCGCGGCGCGGTACCGTCTGGCTCCCGCGACAATCTCGAAGCTCTGGTCGGTGAGGGGCCGTACAAGCAACGGAGAGAGAACGCCCTGGCAACGGATGCTCTCGGCGAGCTCCTTGAGGGCCGAATCCTCGAAGATGCGGCGCGGGTTGGTGGCGGATTCGGTGAGGACAGCGAGGGGAAGGTTGCGGTATTCGGTAGCGGTATTCGTGTTCATGGGTTGCTCTCCTTTGAGCGGTTGGGCTTGCGGGGAGTTGAGCGGGCGGCGCGGGGCCGTCCGCATCTTCAAGGTCGCGGTTAGCTGGCTTGTGCCAGTTCGGGCTCCGGTTCTTCGGCTGTCTCCGCTTCGGGATTTTCGATTGCGGAGAGAATGAAGGCGGAAGTTTTCTGGATCACTTCCAAGCTCTCGGTAAGCAGGGCGACGTTTCCGTGATACAGGTGGATGTAATCCGCCGATGCCCTGCCAGTCTCAAGGCCAATAGTCTTTCCGACCACAAAGGCCACGGCCTCGGCTTCGGTTTCACGGACAGTTTTGGTTGTGGCGGTGCGGCGTTCGGCTTTGTGCAACATCTCGTGCGCCAATTCATGCACAAGGGTTGAGAACTCCTCGGCGGAAGACTGGCCCGGCAACAATGCGATCTTTCCGCCGTAGCTCACGCCAAGAGCGGGAGCGATGCTTTCTTTGAACTCCAGCGCGATTCCTTGCCCGATGACAAAATCCACAAGGCGGTCGCGGTACTCTCCGGCGCTGCCGGAGACGCGCTCGGAGAATTCGGGAAGCTCTTTGCCTTCCGTCTGGCTCACGTCGAAGACATAAGCGGCGCGGAATCCTACCAAAACGGCTTGGTTCTGCGTGCGGATGTCCTTCTCGGCCTCTTCATCCTTCTTTCGGCGTACTCCGATAACAGGGGCCAGAATGCGGATTCCGCGCTCTCCCTTCTTGACCTTTCGGCCAAGCTGATTCCATGCGTAGAGGCCAGCAACGCGGGTCGCGCCCGGCTTCTGCCGTGCAATCTCAAGAATGTTGCCAAAGCTGTAATTGTGAAACCTGCCCATTGCGGTGAGGTAGGCGGTGAGGGCTTCGGAGTGTCCTTGCTCCAACTGCTCGATCAGCGCTTGCACGTTGGCCGCGATTACTTCTTTCGCGGTCTGCTTCTGTTGCTTGTTGTTCTGGGTGAACGGAGTGACGACTGCGGCGGTGGTGGTGGTGTTCATGGGTGTTTCCTCCTTGGGCTGTTGCCTTTGCCGTTGCCTTTGGATTGGCAGCGGCATGTGACATACATGCCGAACGCCACCTGGCGAAGGCGGGGGGTAGCAACTGCAAGGGGAGGGGGATCTCCCACCCTTGAAACGGAGCGAAGCGGGAGTGGAAAGGGCGGAGCGCAGCGGAGGGCTGCACAAGCGCAGCGCGGAAGCCTGGGGAAACCCCTTGCGGGCGCGAGGGGCGGAGCTCCCCTTAGCCGCTGTTGCTGTTGTTTTTGCTCTTCAGATGATCAGGGCCGGCGTTGCGGGCAGGAACGAGAGTATTGCTTAACTTTTAGCTCCATCAGATCGGATAGCTAAACGACGAGAAGCCGACATCACTAAACGTTTAGCCGGAACATCGCTTCAGCGGACGACAACTCCGGGTCTGACCGCCTTGGAGGTCCCTAAACGCTTCGGCGGATTCTGGGCAATATTACATTTTATCGAGTTCAGGGTTGTCCCGCAGGACGGATAATGAAATATCTCGGATGCGGATCATCGTTTGGATCACGTAAGTTTTGACCTTCTTCAGCTCAACCGGAGGATTCATGTGGATCGCTAAGGTCGCAACGCTTGTTTTGTCGGTTTTCTCTGTCAACATGGCGGTATGCCAGCAACAGACCGTAAAGGTCTTCCCGCAAACTTATGCGACTTTCCAAGCGGACAATTTTCAAGTATCAGGCCCTGCCGGGATCTCTGATTCGGCTGGGCAACTAGCAGGAAATTTTGGCTACATGCTCTGCTTCGGAACCCAGGATGTGCAATTAGACTCCTGCTACAACCGAACATTAGCGAGTGCTTTAGACGTGTACACAACTGCCGGGGCGGATACAAAGGTCGCAGCTTCGTTGCAGCCTCTAGAACAGCAAATCGCCAGCACTCAGCAAAATATAAAAGCTCTGGCGGACTCACATGATGCTCTTTCCAGCCGTCTCGATACGATCGAAGCCAAACCAAACACCCAGGACCAAACAATTGCGGCACTGCAGCAGCAGCTTGTTGACGTACAGGCGCAACTAAAGGCTCTATCAGCCGCGAATGATGCTTTGAACGCCCGTCTCAGTGCGCTTCCACCGCAACAAAAGGTAAGCCCTGCCGCTTCAGACAAGCAGTCGACTCATAAAAGGTGGTGGTCATGGCTATTCTAATCCGTCAACGATCACATCTTGAATTTCCGCGTTATCCGCTCGGTGCGATGCGTCTTGGGATCGCTCTAATTTTGAGTCTCCACACTTTCCCAACTAGCGCGGATGAAAAACCAAAGATCACCTCATCCCCGTTAGCCGCTGTTCACCGTGCGCCCTCCGGAGAAAGGCGGGGCGGACATGGTCATAACCAGTATCTTGTACTGGCTGGCGAAAGCCCTTTGAAAGCAACGGTGCATGCCCGCGATTGGAGGATGAACACGAGGAGCAATTCTTCACTCCGATCACGAACGATCTATAAAGGAGCCATTTTAGCGGCCTTAGCCCCTGCTGCCGACAGAACTGAGGTCGCGACGGCAGCACTCCAGTTTGGTGGCAGTTTGGGAAAGCTTCTCTGGGTAGCCGAGCAGTCCCAAGCCAATATCAATCAAGCAAATGGCACGCCATACACCGACCTTGCATACAAGGTTAAGCAACAGATCGATCTTGGGCGTGCAAGTTCTTCACTTATTGGTGCAAACTTCGATGTTGTCGGTACTGCATTAGCCTACACGGCGGTCGGAGATCCTGAGCCTCTTTCCAAAGCTATTACCGGAGTCGCCGCATGGGGTGCTAAGAAGACCGGCGATGCCCTTGGCGAGTATTTCTTGGGACAGGCGCAGCAGCAGGCTGAAACGATTCTCGCCCAGGGACTTAAGAACAGTGGACTATCCGAGGCTGATCTGGAGAAGATGACTCCTAACGAACTTCGGGACAAAGTGGCCGATTTGCAAATCGGAGGTCAATCACTTCGCGACATCCTGAAGGACGACCCGCAAAGTCTCAGCATGTTGCAGGCAAACGCGACCGATATAGCAACAAATATTGGAGTCGCTGCACTGGCCAAGGCCGACGGCACCGCTGCGGATGTCAAAGCAGTTCAACAGCAACTGGCAGAGACAAACAAGAATCTTTCGGCTTTTGAGGATAGCGTTCAATCGCGCCTGGACACTATGCAATCATCGGTAGCTGACCTGGAAGACGCTACCACTGATGCCAATGCCAAACTTGACAGTCTCAACGCAAAAGTACAGGGCCAGGCTAAGGCGATGCAAACAATGGCTGACATCGCATATTCCGGATGGACAACTGGCCAGAAACTGCAAGCTGTACAAAGCGGCCTCTTTCCCGAGCTGACTCCTGCCCAGACAGCAGCACTCACAGATAGTTTGAAGGCTGACCAAGCGAGAGAAGAGGCGGTAGCTGATGTCAAAACAGCCGCTCAAGATTTTGGAAATCTCGCCACAATCGCAAAGAATATTGGCCTTCCTAGCAATCTGGTCACCGGTCTTCAGGGTGCGCAGATCGCGGCAACTGGCATCGCTCAATTTGCCAGTGGTGACGTACTTGGAGGGCTCTCTTCGGTCACGTCACTGTTTGGACTTGGCGGTCCCGACCCAGAGGAGATCCGTTATCAAGCGATGATGGGATATCTGAGCCAGAATTTCGCCGCGATAAATGCTCAACTTAACACGGTAATCAATCTGCAAGTACAAACTCTTCAGGCAATTGCACAATTAGCGTCGGACGAACTGCAGTTTAGAAAAGATGTTTTGGCGCAACTCGACGTAATAGAGAACGATGTGCTGCACGCCGATCGGCTAGTTCAAGCGGTGCTGATTAACGAATGGCAGAAGTGCTACGCATTTGATGGCCTTCTCAACGGCCAAATTGCGATTCCGACCAGAGATGTACTGACAGGCATAATCGGTGATACGAATATTACCGATTATGCTGGAAGCTGCTACGCACAAATGTCCAGCTTCCTCGATGGCTACGTGAAACCGGCGAATTGGAGCGGCCAAGTGATTGATGCGGGGAGCTTCCCTAACACTTCGATTGCAAATGATCCGGCCTTGCAGAATGCGTGGATTGCGTTCCAAGCTCAGCGAAATGCAGCTTACGATAGCGCTCGTGACTTTTTACTGCTGCTCCTGCCTGATGCGAACACCTCCCCAACGCCGTATCTCGCCAGGCTTGCTCAACCTGTGGTGAATACGGCTTACGCAAGACAACTTGATTCATTGATGGCAAGTGATGCCGTTCATAATCGCTTCAAAGGTTTTCAATGCAATCAGACAGATGTGCTCTCTGCCGGATTGGTTGATCTCCTCTGCTACCAAGTTGCTCCAGGATCCGCAAATCCTCCTATGGCTACTCGCTGGAAAGAGCTTTTTGGTCCAAGTGCTCCGCTGATCGGACCGTACTCCAATGAATTGATCGACACTGGCATCGCTCTCGCGAATATCGTCGACTTTGCGCAGACTAATAATCTTCAAAAGTCCTTGGCATTCGTGAGCTCAGCGGATATTGAGAATTTTAGCCAACAGGGAATCACTCCTGCACTCCAAGAGGCAATCGATGAGCACAAAGGCGTTGGTCTACTCCGAAAACTGAGCTGGCTGACTGAGGCCAACCTCTTGCAGCAAAGCGTTGCCTACGGTGACTACACGGCTGATCTTGTGGAAAGTGTCTTGTACGATAAATCCACGAAGTCCCTAAATATCGATCCGCGGACAAGGGCGTCAGCAGGCGATCAGTCGATCGCCAAAGCAGCAATCGACGCGATGCGTACTAACCCGACCCTCGCACGGAATGTCATTTTGATCGCGATGAGGCATGCAATCGCCGACTCTCTTGGAGGTGCGGATAAAGCTGACAGTATGAACTACGGGCCGACTTACTATGCGATGGCACTCGCTGATTTTTCCACTGAGCCATGTGACGGAGCGACGCTGCCTCAACAAAAACTAAACATATTGTTTCCTAATTGGAATTTTGAATACCGGGCGACCAAGGACCAGCAGAATGATCCGTCGTATGCTCAATGTCCCCTGGAGTTCACACCTAGTCCGGCTGATGCGGTCCAATTGTCGGCGCGCGGCTCGGGGGTTTCAGTCTCCATTATGGACCCGATTTCGAATCAGAACTTTTACGTTCTCGCACCTTCTGTTGTCGCTCTAACCGGCGGCATATTCGAACTTCCAGATACTCTGCGCCAGGCGTTATTGTATCGCGATAAGCTAAGCCAAGCTCTGATTGATAGGAGTATGTCGGACCTTCTTAATACTCTTCCTGGTGATGGAAAGGGTTCACAGGGCTCCGGGACAACCAACTACCATTTGCTCAACGAAGCCTGGAACTGGCAAATTGCCACCAAGTCACCGTAGAAATTTGGCGGATAGAGCTGCGGCTATTGCTCACCCCATACCGTCGCTGCGAGACGGACGGAGGACATAAGGACAACTCATTTCTCACGCAATGTCTATAGCAGGTTGCGAAGCTCCATGAAACGGGCTTGCACGATCTCCCAGGACGGGTGGGAGCCGAAACAGAGAATCTCGCACTGGCCCTTGTATTCGCGGCCAATCGCGGCAGAAAGGTCTCCCGTCGCAAAGAGCGCGTCGCTGTTGGCAAAGCTCATTTGATCCGGGTAGAAGTAGCTGCCAGGAAAGTGTGTGCGGCTGATGCGGTCGTAGTCCTGCTTGATCTCGCCATACTCGGCAGATTGCAGCATTTCTAAAATCTCGGGCCGCGATGCGAGTTGAAACAGGTCGTAGTAGTGCCGAGCGTAGGTGCCCAGAGCACGTCCATCCCGTTTGAGAATTTCCACTTTACTGTGAATGGCAAACATCTTCTCTACGAAGGTCCGCCTGAAATGGAGCAAGCGCATCGGGAACGAGCTTTCGTCTTCCGCCCCGAGCGTGATTCCTTTTTCCTGCAGAAACTGACCGAGGTAGGAGCGCAGCTCAACATTCGCGGTGGGTTCCCGACCGCTGGCTGCTCCTGCTTCGAGGAGCACACGGTTGGCGACTTCACCGGGACCGCCGTGGAGCTGGTGATAGGAGAACCGGTCATTGCGCCCGAAGCCTCCTATGGTTTGGCTCTCCTCGGGAACAAACTGAAGAGCCGGATGCGCGGCCACGGCATCGCGCAGGCTCTTTAGTTCGCGGTCGATGCCGCGTTTGGTCAGGGGCGGCTCGAAGGCAAGCGGGTCGAGAAAGATGTCAATGTCCTCTGAAAACCGCTGAATCAAGTTCCAGCCTTTCGAGAGGCTGGTTCCGCCTTTGAAGATAACTTTGTCGCCGGCCGTAGCAGCGATGATACGCAGCACTTCGGTGACGTAGTAGTCCTTTTCGATGATCGCTGGGCGGAGCTGAAAGTGCTCTGCGGCCTGAAGGATCACCTGATCGAAGTCAGGATGTTCAAACAGTCTCACGTTTTGGGCCTTTCCTTGGCCTGCCACTCGCGCGCGTGCGTCAGGGATGTGAATTGTCCAAAGTCGAACCGGGAGAGCGGATTCAAGGAGGCACGCAGACGTGCTCGTGCGGCGGGATCTCGTTCAAGCTCTTCCGCCAGTGCGCCCAGTAGAGCGCGAACCCGTGGCGGCTCCGAATCAGCCACCTTGAGCAGTCGTTCAAGGTGACGATCCGTTGCCAGTAGGGCCAACGTCTTCTGAATGGTGCGTTCGGCAGACAGTTCGCTTGTGTTACCGCCCTTGCGTAAAAAGTCGAGGAGGGCTGCTTCTGTCTCAGACAGGCTCTTCCATGCTTCCGGCCTCCGTGCATGAACGCGGGTCTCGGCGCCGATGAGTTTCCTGGGGAGACTGAGTGAGCTTGTTGCCAACTCGCTTCGCCGCGGTGTTTGCGTGCTGAAACCTAGCAGATTGGCGGCAGCGGTGCCGGATGGGAAGATCGTCTTGGTTCTCTCTGCCAGTTTCTTGATTGCCGTGGGGCTGGGACGGCTCGGCCCGAAGGCGGTTGAGCGAGGACGATAATAGACACCTTTGCTCAGCCGTTCTAATGTGCCGTTGCGGGTCAGGCGTGAGAGCGTCTGGGCAACGGCGGGAAAAGGCTGATCCCGGAAGTCATTGTGCCGCCATAACTTCTCGCCGCCGCGTTCAATCTGCAGGCGGATGGAGCTGGCGGTGCTGCGGGTTTTGGCGGCCTTTGGCATCTCCTTTACTCTGTTCCACCTACGCCATATTGTCAAGTTTTTTTGCGACAAAACTTGACATATCCGTATCCGGAATCCATCCATCAGTCGGCTGTTCTCTAGTAACTGGCATTCGACTGGTTGGGCGCGCCAGTGAATCACAAGCTCAATCCCTGGTCGTTGCCGATGGTGCCTTTAGCGATGGATTGAGCTTGAGAGATTTCGTTGACCGCAAGCGTGAGATGCCCAGCATGTTCTAAAGCGTGTTCCTTCGCTATCGGCTGGGCGTGGCGGTCGTAGAACTGACCCTGCGGGTCGATGTGCAACCAACCGGCAGTCTGGTTGTGCTGGTAGCTCTGGATGTCGCCGGTCTCCCGCTTCCACTCGTATCCGGCGGCTTCGTTTGGAAGAGCAGTGTGAATCGGCGTGTAGTGCCGTTGGTCGATTTCAGAGGGCGACTGCGCCTTGTCGGTTGCAGGATCGTGGGCTTCCTGTTGGAACTGCCTTCTTTGCTCTTCGGGGGTCAGTTCTTTGGTGTTTGTCATGGTCTGCTCCTTCGATTGGGGTTGGTGAGCTTGCGTTTCGCTGTTCGGTCTTGCGACCTCGACAGCGGAGGCTTTGCTGATGTCGGTGCTGAGGCGTTCGGCGAGCGTTGTTGCGTCGTTCGTGTAGATTCGCGCGTCTTCGGACGCGCGAGAGACGGACACATAAGCGAAGCGAGTGTTGATGAGTTCGGGGTGCGCTGTGGTGTCCATGTTGACGAGAACACGATCCGTGGTGAGTCCCTGCGAGCTGTGCGACGTAACGGCGTAGCCGTGGTCGAAGTGGCGCATCTCGGAGGTGTCGAATGTCAGAGTCCGGGCCTTGTCGCCATCCATGCGGACAGTCATGCTGGTGCCGTCGATGCGTTCCACGGTGCCCAGATCGCGGTTCTTGATGTCCATGTCGGGCTTGCTGACGGTGAACTGGAGCCGGTCGCCCTCGGCAAAGTCTCTGGCGATTTCTCGGTAGGCGGCGATGCCATGCAGCCGCTTGGGATCGTAGGTGACTTGCTGGCCGTCCTCCCGTTCGACCGTGAGCTGGTTCGCTTTGGGGTCTGTGGAGACGACAGTAGCGTAGGTGCCGCGCTCAATGCCAAGTTCCTTGCTCCCTCGGGTGTAGTAGAGAACGTCGGCGGGCTGGTAGAGCGCGGCCCAGTTGCGGTCGGCGCTGGTCAGCTCCGAACGCTGGGTAAGAACGGTCATCGCGTGATTGTCTTTGGATAGCGCGCCGCTGCCCTGCAACTCGGCGCGGATGGCATCGTTGATGTCGCGGCGGCTGGCATTGTCGGGCGAGACAACCAGCGTGTTCTCCGGTCGTGCGACATAATCCTTGGCGATGGCCTCGATGCGTTGCTGGTCGTCGGGAATCTCGGTAATGCGGCCCTGCTGCTGAAGAAGTTGAATGCCGGTCGCCGTCTCGTTGCGAGAGAGATGTTCGACGGCGCGTAGCAGTTCCGGGTCTTTCTGGCGCACGATCTGGTCGAGCTGCGATGTCCGCATTCCGGCCTCCTGCATCTGCTCGAAGGGTTTTCCGGCATCGACGCCCTGGTGCTGCCGGGTGTCGCCAACAAGCAAAACCCGGTCCTGCGGCCCAATCTTTTCGAGAAACGATTGCATCTGCCGGGTGCTGGCGAGACTGGATTCGTCGAGCATATAAAGGTGCCGGGCGTTCGGGTCTCCCGCGCTGCGCTCCACGCCTCCGCGCGCGAGAAAACCTTGCAAGGTGTCGGCCTGAATTCCGGCGTCGCGGAGCTGGCCGGCGGCGCGACTTGTGGGAGCGAAGCCCTCGACGGCGTATCCGTTCCGCTCCGCGCCCTCGCGGATGGCCTCAAGGGTCGTGGTCTTGCCGCTGCCCGCCAACCCCTGCAGCCCATGTATTCGGTCCTGGGAGGTAAGCACCTCCTCGATGGCTTTTTGTTGCGCCGGATTCAGGAACTCGCGAGTGCGAGCATGGTGCGGCGGCGTCCTCCTGCCGCATGATCGGCTCGACTGTGGACTGGCCTTGCTGCATGTGCTTGATGGTCGCAAGCTCCTCGGCAATGGCCTCGCGGGTCGTGAACTGCCGCCCGGTGTCGTGCTTCTGGCCGGGTGCGCGCTGGAACTCTCCGGTGGCTTGCCGTTGCTCGAAGTTGTCGCGTACCTGGCTGTAAGTAAGGTCGCCCATGCCGCGCCGCAAGGCGTCGCGCATGATGTCTCGTTCATCGGTGACGGCCTCGCGCTCGAAGTTGCGGCTCTTGGCGAAGGTGACGGCTTCCTGAACTCGCTCCGGGATGTTCGGAACGTGCGTCTGCTCCTGATGCTGTTCGCGCGGACTCGCGCCTCTTGGACGACTCGATCCGCCTGATTGCCGAACTCGGCCGCAAGCTGCCGGTGGGCTGCCAGTACCTCGGAGGGTGTGTGAATCTCCTTCTTGTCGCGAGTGGTGTGGGCGGCGATCTGCGCCGCCTCCGGCCCGGCAAATCCGCTCTTTTCGAGGTACTCGCGAATCTGTTGGCTGCGTGGGCTGGAAGCGTCGAGATATTCCTGTGTGTATCCTTTTATCTCAGGCGCCCCACTTCTCCCAGGCGTGATTTCGTACCCCAACTGCGACAGCCGATACATCAGCTCAGATTGATACACGGCTGTCGCGAACTGCTGGCTGTCGAAGTAGCTCTGCGGCTGGACAGCGCGAGTGGAGCCGTCCGCTCGCTCGGTCATATTGAAGATGACGGCGTGAGTGTGGAGTTGAGGCGCGGCATAGCCATCGACGGGACGCGCGGTGTCGTGCTCGAACTTTGCGGCGACGAATTTCCCGGTGGTCTCGGCGGCGCGGTTGCCGCCGATCCGTGCCTGGGTGTACCGCTCCAGTTCCGTGAGAGCGGTTGTCACCGCCTGCCGGTGGGCCTCGCGGACCCGGTCGTCGCCGCCTACCAGCGCGGTCAAAGAAACGGACTTTGGCGCTGAAAATGTGGCGTCCCAACCGGCGCGGTGCTCGACGGGCTTCACGGTAGTTCCGTCAGCGGTCGTGTACTCCTGGCCGTTGCGGTGCCGAACCAACTGCTCTCCCGTGAGGGGATTCTGGCCCTCACTGAGACGAGCGAAGTGCTGCTCGTCGATGGCTCCGGCAAGGCCGTACCGCTCGGCCATCCGTCCCTGCCATTCTCCGAGGATGGTGTCGCCTTGCTTCCAATAGTTCTGCTCGGCGGACATGAACTCCTTGGCGTGATAGGTCTGCGCCTGGCTGGAACTGAGCGGTTTGGAGATGGTCAGCATGAGGCGATCTCAGAGACGCATCGGCTGCGGCTCGGCTACCGGAATATCCTCTTCATGGCCGTCTTCCGGGCCATCGGGATCGGGGCCGCTCGCCGCGACTTCGGGCTGCGTTGGCTCGTGCGGCTCCTTCTCGTCTTCGTCATTCTTCACAACGGCAGCCTGCGGCTCTATCGGCGGAGCGGTTGTTTTTGCCTCTGGCGATGGGGGCAACGCAGCCTCCAAGTCGGTAGCCGGTTTGACTGCTGCCGACACCTTCGGAACGAGCGTTAGTGGATCGAAGGGCAGTTCGTCGTCCTCCACCTTGCGCGGTAGAAATGCCGGTGTCGTCTGCGGTACATCCATGTACTCGAAGTGAAAGCGGGCGACGTTGTTGCCCAGCTTGAGAAACGCATGGCGGTTCTCAAGGCCGGAGATTTCAGAGTCCATTACCAAGGGTTCGATCTGACGGTCTACGGCGAAGTTCCTGCCCGAGCGGGAGCCGTCGAAGTGCGTCTCCTTCATGCGCTCGATCTCGACCTTGCCGATGGCGTTCGACACCCATTCGGCGGCCTTTGGCTCCGTGGTCTTCAGGAATATCTTGGTGGCCGGCTGCGAGAGCATGACCTCGGCCAGGTGTCCGTAGATGACCTCCAACTGGGCTTTGCCCTGAAATCCGAGAACGAGCGGGTTCTTGGATTTCCGGTTTTCGGTGATGGCGGTATGGAGTTGAGGCAGCCGTTGCAGGCTGGCAAGCTCGTCCAAAACGAACCATACCGGAGTCTGTTTGTCCTGCGGCGCGGTCAGCAGCCGCATGACGAGCAGGTCGATCCAAAGGCTATGCAGCGGCCTCAACGCCTCGCGCTCGGTCGGGCTGGACGTAATGAAGATCCATCCCTTCCGGGTGACGGACCACTCGGTCGCGCTCCATGTCTTGTTCTTTGCCTGTTCCTTCGTTGGCAGCATACGAAGGCTGTCCGCAACCAACCCCAGCGAGGCCAGAACGCCGTTGCGCTGCTGCTGCGCTCCCTTGGCGATCATGGCCTCCATCTCGGTGCCCTGTACCCGCTGGTCGATCTCTGCGGGCTTCGACAGCCATTCCACGAGCTGCTGCGGATTCGGCCCGTAGGTCAAGAGATGGGCAAATATCTTCTGCGGAGTTTCGGTAAAGAACTCGCCCTTTTTGTCGCTGGTCGGCTGGTACAGCGAAGCCGCGATGGCCTTCGCTTCCGCCCTCCGGCGCAGCTCTTCGGACGGTCCCCAATAGGGGCACCGCTCGTCCAACGGGTTCAGCACGATGTCCTCGCGCTTCTCGTCGTAGAACCTCTGGATGAACTCGCAGGCCGGGTCGTAGACGATGGCCGCATGGCCCCGGCTCTGAATCTGACGGAGGACTTGCATGATGAGCGTCGTCTTGCCGGCCCCGGTGTCGCCCATGAGTTCGATGTGTTGCGATTCGGCCTGCAGCGGTATCCGCATCATCTCTTTGGCCTCGGTGGTGACGAAGCCGATGCCGTCGCCGCTCACCGTCTTGTTGAACTGCTTGGGGGTGAGCAGGACGGGGCCTTTGAGCCGACGCCCGTACTTCAGTTCCTTGCGGCGGCGGATGTCTTTGCGGATGGAGAATGGGAGCTGCACAAGCAGAGAGAGGAAGCCGAAGAAGAGCGGCAGCTCGTAGATGTCCCGGAGCCGGTCGCCTCCGTAAACGGCGTTCTGGAGGTAGGTGTGGAGACGGCATCAATGTATTTCTGCTCTGGGCCGCGATAGAGAACATCCAATCCCCGCGCTTCAGCCGCCGCAGAAAGTGCCAGCGGAATATGCTGCCCGCCTGAGGCGAGAGTCGTACCGGCCTGCACGTCTGACTCGGACGCAAGTTCGGCTGCGGCGCTCACGCCTGCGGCGTAAAGCAACTGATATTTGTGGCTTCCGTTGAACAGCACCGCCCACCGCGCTTCTCGGCAGTAGATCGGCGTGTAGAACTGCTGCAAGGGAGTCTGACCTCTGCTGAAGCGGAGGTAGACGAACATGCCGGTCAGTATCAGCGCGAAGAAGACCGCGCCGTAGGTGTAGATCGGCGAATGCGGCGGGAAGATGATGGTCTCTTTGCGGCCCCATTTTGGCGTATTCATCATGCACGCTCCAGGTCTTGCAGTGCGTCTTCGGCGACGCTGCGTTTGCGCTTTCTTGACCTCGGCAACCATGTTGTCGAAGGCTTCGGGCGTGAGCTTTTGGCCGGTGGCGAGTGGCCGGAAGAGGTTGGTCAGCATGAGACGAATGCCCATGATCTCGGTAAGCTCCGTGCTGGCCGCAGAGGTGCCCGCGTCCCGTGCAAGTTCATCGCGGATAAGCTGGCGTATCAGCTCACCCCGCTGCACGCCGCGACTCTTTGCAAGTGCATCCAGGTTCCGAGTCTCTTTGCGGGTCAATCGAGTGGAGACGCTGCGCTCTCGGAACACCTCGCGTCGTTGTGCAGCTTCCGCAATATCGTCATCGCTGAGTAATGACATTTCGCCCTCCAAATCACGTATTCGCGTGAATACGTCTGTCTTCAGGTGAATACACCGTGCCGGTAAGTGTTTGTGTCCGTTGGCGCTGCTTCACGAATCCGTGTGGCACCGCTGCACGACCCTCGGAGGGGTGGAGTGTCAACATGCTTCCGGTGCGAAGCACCGTTTCCACCCCGCCACTGATTTACATGGAGGTTCATGCCCTCAATGCCCGCACAGTCTCAGTGGACTCCACCCCGGCATCTACCCGTCCATTGGGCTTCTTCGATGGGCGCACTACAACACCGTTGGTCGGCGCTTTTCGGATACGGAGAGTGCAGGCGACTTGGGTGGCTTGCGAAGTCTTCAAGAAGTCCTGGAAATCGCGGTCTTTGGCAAAGACGTAGTTGAGGGCCTTATCTACGACATCGTCTGCCGATGCGTGAATGAAAGCGGCGTACTGATCGACCTGAGCCGCAGTTGTCTCATCGAGACGAATCGAGGCGCTGATGTGACGGCTTTGGCTGACTTCAAGTAGTGGCATTTGGGTACTCCTTTTAGGTGCGGGATTGGGGTGTTGATTCACTGGCAAAAACAGACTCGATCTGGAAGCGTTTGGCATCCCGGTCGTAGCCGCTAAGAGCGAGCACTTCGCGGATGACGCGGCGGCCTGGTAGACGCTCGACATGCACGATGAAATCAACCGCTTCTGCGATCTCCGCCTCCGTATCAACGAAGGTGGATTGGGCATGGTTGCGCATGACGAGATTGGCGAAGCGATGCAGGGCCTTTTCGGCTGAATTGGCGTGGATCGTGGCAAGCGAACCGGCATGGCCGGTGTTAAGCGAATCGAGCAGCGTTCGCGCCTCGATTCCGCGTACTTCGCCCAGAATGATCCGGTCCGGTCGCCAGCGCAGAGCGGACTTGAGAAGATCGTCGAAAGTGACGCTTGCCTTGAAGGTATCGGTCTGGCATTCGACGGCCAGCATGTTCGGCTTTTTGATGTGCAATTCGGAGGTATCTTCGATGACGACGATGCGCTGCTCCTCGGGGATGGCGTTCGCTAGAACGCGGAGCACAGTAGTCTTTCCAGTTGATGTTCCGCCACTGATAAGCACGGTCTTTCCAGCCGCGATCTGTGCGGCCAATAGGTCAGCGAGCGGCTGCGTCAGCGTGCCGCGAGCAATGAGGTCATCGACGGTGTAATGGCGGCTGGGAAACTTCCGAATCACAAGTGCGGGCGAAGGCCGAACGACCGGAGGAATGACTGCTGCGAGGCGGCTCCCGTCAGGGAGCTGCGCGTGCAGGACAGGGTTGTCTTCGTCCAAGTGCTTGCCGAGCTGGTTGGCAATGACTTCGAGGCCGGTGCGGAGCCTGCCGGCGTCGAAGGATACAGACGCTTCACGCTGAATGATCCCATCACGCTCGAACCACCATGAGGCATCGGGATTGCCCATGATCTCGCTGATACTGTCGTCGAGCAGCAACGGCTCAATGGGGCGAAGGAATGGAAGGATCAACTCGAAACTCATAGCGGGGCCTCACAGCAATGGAAGCCCAGCGGGTTAGCCGGGCTTCCGGGGGAAAAGAGAAAGGGGCTTACGCGGCCTCGTCCTCCTGGTTGAACTCGTCGTGCTCCTGCTCCTCTGGGGCGGCCTTCTCGGCGCGGTCGAGCTTCAGGATCGAATCGACCCGCACCTCCCAGATGCGCTGCCTTGAGTCCGTCTTCTTGCTGTCGTACTCCCGGCTGCGCAACTCGCCTTCGACCTGGATATGTGCGCCCTTCTTGAGCGTGCCGGCGAACTCAGAGAGCTTGCCGAAGACCACGCAACGGTGCCATTCGGTGT
Organism: uncultured Acidobacteriaceae bacterium; assembly: GCA_963821165.1. Taxonomy (GTDB): domain Bacteria; phylum Acidobacteriota; class Terriglobia; order Terriglobales; family Acidobacteriaceae; genus Granulicella. The sequence goes on along the minus strand of CAWGCQ010000001.1, from coordinate 37,157 downwards.
GCGAGATGTACTTGCCGTCCTTCTTGTAGGAGGACTTGGTTGCCAGCGAGAGAACTGTAAAGCTGCGGTTGTCGTTGGAGCGAACTTCCGCGTCGTTGCCGAGGAAGCCGATGAGGGTTACTTTGTTCTGATACATGGTCGTGTCTCCGTTTGTTGAATTTCCCGATCTTGCTCGGGTCACACCGGGCGGAGCCAAGCGAGAGGGCCCGGCTCCCAAGTGCCGAAGCTCTGCATTTACGGAGGGTCCGGTACGGAAACCGTAACGCGTAGGGCGGCGAAGCCGAAGCAGAAGAGCGAGCTGCCGCAGGGCGCCGGATAGGCCCCGAAGCAGTGACCGAGCAAAAGGCGGGATACATACCGGCAGACACATGAGGGAGCGAAGTTCTCATCTGCACTCAGGCTGCGGAAGTCCGCCACAAACGCAGCTCGATTCGAGTTGGCATGTCCTTCGCAAGAGGCGCGCAATTCGCCACCGCCGTTGCAGGTCTGGGCGCTTACGATCAGCCCGCTCAATCATGCACGGGGACAGGGAGTGGAAAGCAGCCGGATTGACAGCATGAAAGGACATGGAAGCCTCTGGGATCGTCGATGAATCCTCAGTCGAATGCCTGATCGGCCCGGAAACGCACGATGGTCAAACCAAGAGGGTTCACCGCCAGCTCGTTGTTCTTCACGTTCTCGCGGAAGACGTAGGTCACGCTGGCCGTCCATCGCTCCCGCTTGAGTTCGGTATGATCCGCTGGGTTCGTGTACACCTTTTCAAACTCGATCCGCGCCGAATATGGGGACAATCGGAGGTCGTCAAGCACGACGTTCTTGATCTCCACGTCCACATACGGAAGGGTGCTGTCATTCCGGTAGGTGAGAATGATGTTGTCCTTCCTCTCCTGCTCGATCACGGCGCGTTGCACGTCGCTGTTGAGGAAGTAGAGAGCGTTGGTCTGGTCGCGCTCAATGGTGAAGCGATTGCGGCTGAAATACAGCTCAGCCCAGCGGGATAGGTAATACTTGTTCTCGGCTTCCTGGGGACGGTATTGGAAGTTGCGATAGTCGATTGCTTCGGCCCGGCCAACGTCATTGATACGGACGATCAGCGGGTGCGCGTTGATAAGTGCCTTCTGGCTTTTGTAGACGAGCGCGGCGAGCGCGAGACAGACGGCCACAAGGCACAGGATTGTGACCTTGAGATAGGTGTTCATCACTAACGGGTCGCCATACTGTTCGAGGTAGCGTTCCGCCGCGCGGGTAATCTCAGGAGATGCCTTTGAAGTTGCGGTTGTCATCGCTGTGCTCCTCAGCCCATGAGGGCGGCTGTTGCTGCGGTCGTCGCGAGACCTGTAATGACACCTGTGCCCGCATCATGTCCACCCGTGTGTCCCGAGAAGATAGTCGCCGTCATTGCTGGAATCTTGAGCAGAATGAAGCCGTTGACGACCACAAGCAGGATCAGTACGGGAAGTTTTTCGACCATCGTCGCCGGATCGACAAAGCCGCTCATCATGGCGTAATAATGGGCGAGCAGTTGCGAAAGAATGCTCAACGTTGCGGCAGCTACCACTTTGTAGAACGAAAAGCCAAGGAATGCACGCAGCCATCCCCAGAACAAGAATTCCAGTTTGTCGAAGACGAGAAACGGAATGAAGATCGGCCCGAGCAATCCAACAATGGAACTGGCAACAGCGCCGTAGGCAATGATTACGCTGATAAGCGCCGAAAGGCCCGCAATGAGCACCTGAATCAACGCATAGATGATTGCGTTGTACGGACTCGTGAGCGTGGACATCATGCCCGGTCCCTCGCTCGATTCAGCCTGTTTGAGAGTATTGAGAATCTGGTTGGCGCTGTCGGTCCCTATTAGGTCAACAAGTTGCTGCGCTCCGCCGTTAATGAAGCCTTTGAGCGAATAACCGATGCCAGGAATGCTGGAATCGTAGAACTTGACCATCGTGTAAGCGAAAGTGATAAGCATGAAGAAGCTCAAGAACCTTCCCATGTTGAAGCCTGGGCCTCCATGAGCGGAAGCAAGGGCCTCCTGCACTCCGAACCAGACCAGCATGATGGTGGCGAGGGCGACACAGATATGGACGCCAATCGAATCGACCGACGGAGCAACCGTGCTGGTCAAGGAATTGCAAGCCTGTGTTATCCATTGAAAGAGATCCATGTCCGCCTCGCTCTTGTGAAGGTTTCAGTAACGCATCGCAGCCGCAGCACCCGCAAACGATGGCGCGGTTGCCGTATACCCACTCTGAAACTGGTTAGCTTGCTGGAAGGTTGTCTTGAGCGCGTCCTGCTGCTGCTTCTGCGAGATGATCTGCTGCAGGGTGTACGCCTGGCTGATTTGATTGGCTTCTTGCTGAGCCATTAGCTGCAAAATGAGCGCACGATTGATCCGCTGCAGGGTCGCCAGTTCTGTCTGTTGGGCGGGGTCAGTGGAGTTGGACGCAGCAGCCAGCGCGTTGATGTCGGCCTGCCGCTGCTGGGAGTTGGCGCGGATGGTCCCGAGCGTCTGGAGACTGCTGGCAGTTACCGAATCGTTCAGGTCAGAGGTCGCTCCTTGGGCTGCGATCTCCTGTTGACCGGAGAGACTGAGATTCCCATAGCCGCTCAGTTGGCCCGTTCGCGGAACCGATGCCTGCTGATAGGCGTATGACGCGTTCAATCCAGTATTGGCCGAGTTGGTCCACGGTTGTGAGTTGCCGTAGGTGTTGGCGGCCTGATTGACCATCATCCAGACCGATGAAAAAGACATGAACGGCTGATAGAGACTCTGTGGAGACATCGCCATCTGGTGAGCAAGGTTGTACGTGGCGATAGCGTTGTCAGCCAGTTTTACGGAATTCGTAAAGATGTTTTGGCCCTGTTCAATCTGCTGAATCGCATGGGCAGATTGCGTCGGGTCATAGACGATTCCTGAGCCGAACTGCGCGTGTGCAGTGAAGCTCAGACCGATTAGCGTGATAATGAGTGGAATTTTGCAAAAAAACGCCTTCATGATCTCGTCCCCCTTCGGTGGAGTGCGTCGGTTACGTGTGGTTTAAGTGTTACTGCGAAGCGGCCTGAAGCTGTTTTTGCAGATCTCCGGCGCGTTTCGCCTCCGCCTCGCATTTCTGTTGTTGGGCAGCCTCTTGCTGCGGGGTTGGAGCCTTTGAAGTTTTGCCACTGAGCGCGTCGCCAGCGCCACTGGTCATCGGCGCTACACAGTCATCGACGTACTGTTTGTGGGCTTGCCGATATTGCTGCTCAAGTGCCGCCGTATCCGCCCGCCTGCTTTGGCATCCGATCAGCACTACAAGACATACGAGGCAAAACGCAAATGATATCCGCATAGAAACTCCTCAGTAGGTTTGCGGGATGGTGTGATTGGTATACGCAGGAAGCAACATATCCTGAGTGAAATAGACCTTCACGCGATGCCCTTCGCGGATCGTAATGGTCGGTGGTATTTGGATGAAACGATCAAGGATGGAGGTTGCCGACTGCGATACGCTGCCTGCGGCTCCCGTAGTAAATACCTGAGAACCGCTGGTGGAAATCACGCCGCCACCCTGGGTAATCTCACCCGCACCGGCAATCACACCCAAAGCAATTGAAGTACCGAAGATTTCGAGGTAGTGGTTGTTTACCTTGTCCTTCAGACCTTCTTGGCCGATTTGGTCGAGGCCGTAGAACTGGTCGAGGTCAACGCTGTATCCGTCCGGCATAATCATCCGGTGGAAGGCAACGGCCATGCGGCGCTGCTGGCCAAAGCCGGACGCTCCGATCTTTTTGGCCTCGCCCAGCACGATCGTTCCATCGGGGATGATGACGTGCTGATGGTCGTGCGAGTAGACGGGATTCGAGACGAGCACCTTGACCGGGCCGACGGCATCGCCGTCAAGCCGGTTCATCAATACGGTGTCGACTGTTGTGCCCTCGTAGAGAACATACGGCTGGCCGGATGCCGAATCTATGTTGACCTCTGGCGCTCGCTTGGGTGCTTGCGCCGCCTGCGGCTGCTCGCCGGCCGCGTGGGGAGCAATCATGCTGCTATCACTTGCCGCGAGCGCGTAAGGATTGCCTGCCTGAGAACCACTCCGAGTCGGTGATGGGGTCGGCGGGCGGCTGTATGCGAGATTCGAGGAGAATCGAGCATTGTAGGCGCGTTCCCTGTCCTTCGCGGCGATCTGTTGTTCCTCCTGCTGTGCCGGAGAGATCTGACTGACGCCGCCCGCCTGTTGGGGATAGCCGTTTGGGCCGCATGGCTGACCGGGAACACAACCCACGGGAAGGCCGCTCGGCGTGTATCCCGCAGCCGCCGCCTGTTGGGCAGACGTGGCGTTCCTCAGTGCGGGATCGCCGGCGGCGGTCGCAGCAAGTGCGTTCTGCTGCTCCTTCTCCTTCTCGGCTTCAAGCTGGTTCTTCAGGTCGGCGACGTTGTTATCCGTGTTGTCCTGAACCATCGGCTGCGGCGGCTGGTTCTTCGCCGCTGCCTGGGTAGAGGACTTCTTGCCGCCAGAGCTGAACACGGCGGCGAGAATGACAAGCAGCGACGCTCCGAGAAAGACGAACGCCTTCATGTTCTTCTGGAGCACACCCTTGGGGTCAATGGCTCTTGTGGTCAATTCCGGCTCTGGCATGACGCTACCCTTTCCGCGTAAATTCCAGTTTTTTCTTGCCCAACTCGACGTAGCCCGAATCCATCACCTTCGGGATGATGTATGTTCCATCGCGCAGGTCGTAGCTGATGAGGTTCGGCTTGCCGTCCTTCATCTCGTACACGCTGAACTTCTCCGGCGCATTCGTCTTGATGTAAGTGAACTTGTCGTCGTGATAGATCGACTGAATATCGAAGGGCGCTTCGTTGGCTTTGTAGTTGTAATCGAACTTCAACTGCATCGGGTACGCGCTCTTGTACTCATCGACCGCCTGCCCCACATGGGACTGGAGCGCGGCGAGTTGTTCCTTCGACTGCTCAAGCTGCGCGGCGGGGACGAACTGCGGAGGTCCGCTGGCCGCGACGATGGAGGACTGGTCGGCAGGCTGGACGAGCACCTTGAGATCCGGCGCCTCCGATGTGCCGGAGACATCCTGCAGCGTGAACGAATAAATGTTTCCCTTGTCGGTAATCAGATTAAGGTTGGTGGCGATGCCGGCTTTGGCCGGATGGACAAAGCAGAAGTTGCCAACCACATCCACAACCCAGAAGTCCTTGTCGCCGGTCGCCGCCTCCATAATCTTCTCGGTCGCCGGAACCTCAATGAGCGTGGTGTACTTCAACTTGGCTCGGATAGGAACGATGTCCTGCGAGTGATATTGGACGGTGCGTGCCGTCGCCTCCTGCGCGACGGCCATAGTGGAGGAGAAAGCTGGAATTAAGAACAAGACAAGTCCAGCGAGAAAGATGACGGTGCGGTTCATGCGGTTGCTCCTTTGTGGTTGTCAGTGACGGCGACGGCCATCGTGCGGGGTCGGAATGGGAAGTCTTCGGCGAGACGGCGCAGGCCGTCGGCAATGCCGAAGCGCGCGAAGTAATCGCGCTTCTTGAGGTTGTCGCGGGCGTTGTTGGTCGCCATCCAATGCGAGACGGAATCGACGTTCAATTGAACCTTCTTACTCGACTGAGCCTTACGGATGAGCATCTGCCCTGGCGGAACGAGGCCGCTAATGAGATCAAGTTCCGTGTCATTCAAATGGAACGCCTCGCGGTAAAGGTCGCGATCCATCTCAGGGTTTGCGAGAAAGATTTTCGTGGGGCAGCTCTCGGAGACGATCTGCAACATGCCCGACTCTTCAAGCTCTTTGATGGACTGCGTGGCGAGAATCATCGCGGCGTTATGCTTGCGCCACGTCTTTTGTGCCTGGACAACGTAGTTTCTGATCGTCTCGTTTTTGATGAAAAGCCAAGCCTCGTCCAACAGGAACATCTTGAAGGTCGCCAGTTTCTTCGGGTCGGCGATCTCGTTGCTGGCCCGGTGCAGAACGTAAAACAACAGCGGCTCCAATACCTCCGGCGCATCGCCCCAGCCGGCGAAGTTGAAGGTCTGGAAGCGGCTGAACGAAAGCGTGTCCTCGGCATTGTCGAAGAGAAAGCCATACTGCCCACCGCGAGTCCAGCGGTGCAGCCGTTCCTTCAACTCGCCGATAATGTTGCCGAAGTTGGAGACGGTACGCTGGTCCGGCTCCAGCATGTACATCCGCTCGATCCCGTCCCACAGCTTTCGTTCTTCCTTGAAGTCGAGCCGGTAACGGAGTTCCGTGCCCTCGATAAGCACTCGGAAGAAGCTGAAGAGAAATTGCAGGTTCTTCTTGCCGTAGGGCAGCGAGAACGGGTTGATAGTGAAGTCGCGTGCCTCCTGGCCCACGTTCAAATAGCCTCCACCGAAGATCGTGGTGAGCGATTGGAAGCTGCCGCCAATGTCGAAGATGAACGTCAGGGGCGCATACTTCTGAGCGTTTTGCAGGACGAAGTTGCAAAAATAGCTCTTCCCTGAACCTGTCATCCCGAGGATGAGCGTGTGGGCGACCTCGCCGTTATGGAGGTTCAGGAAGTACGGCGTGCTGTTGTCCGTTTCGAGCGCAGCAAGGTACTCCGTGCCGAGATGCGCGTTTGTCTTCTCGCCCGGCAGGATCGTAAACAGAAACGAGAGGTCGGCGTAGTTCGTATTTAGCAGATACAGCCTGCGGAGATTGAGCGCGTAGTTGCCGGGCACTGCGGCGAAGTAAGCGTTGAGCTGGTTGTAGGTCTCTACGAAGAGATTGCCGTCGGCGTTGGTAAAGGCGCTGGTGAACTCCCCCACGAGCTGGTCAAGCTCGGCCTTTGCCTTCCCATACAAAACAATCGTGAGCGAGAAATCGCCCAACGATTGGCCGTCGCCTAGAGCACGCAGACAGTCGCCCAGATTCTCGATATCGGCCTGCTTCGACTCATCTACCAACACATCGCGCGGGTTTGTCTTCGTGGCGTCGTTGCCCATCTGCGACACAAAGCCGGTCTTTGACATATTGAAGTGACGGCGGCGTTTGGTGACTTCCTTGCGGGCCTTGTCCGCCGCAAGTGGCGTCCATTCAGTCACCACATAGAAGTTGCCTGCGATCTTCAACAACGAGTCCAGTACCAAAGGGCGCGTTTCGGTAATGGCCTCCTTCATCGTCAGCACGCGGACAATGTGATTGCCGACGCGCAGGTGATCCCGCTCGGCGTCGATATTCGAGTTCGCTACTTGGTAGTCGAGAAACTGCGTAGACTGCGGCCTGCCTGCAATCTGCCGTTCATCGAAATTCAGTAGCCGGCGAAAGAAGCGAAGCTGTCCCTGCTGGTTGAGAACCTCGATCTGCATAAAGTCCGCGAGCTGCCTGACGAACGCTTGGACGCGCTGCTCAAGCCGGGCAAGGTCGGCTTCGATCTGGGTTCGCAGCAAAGTCTTCATGTTGTAATTGGTAAACTGCGCCCGCAGTTCGCCGACCGCCCCAGCGGGATCGCGGAAGAGACGCGCGAGCGCCACGCCTACGCCGGTTTTCGACCGCGCTCCTTCAAGGACGATGCAATAGAAGATTTCTACCTGATAGAGATGGTCGCGTTTGGCTTCAAAGAACTGTCGCCGCTGTTCGATGGCGGCTTCCACAACGGCGTCCTCATACGAAGCGAACGGAATCTCGGGTCGATTGTGTTTGAAGAGGTATTGGTAGATGTGGAAGCCAGGACTAAATGCCTTCAATGCGGACTCTAGGCGCTTAACGGCATACTCCTGCTCCGAATGGTCAAGGCTCTCATAGTCCACGCCGGGGACGCGCAATACTATCCCAAGATCGCCAGACTTCGTAAGGAACGTCGTCTCGTTCCAGAATCCATAGAGGTTGATGTGGTCGTTGAGAGACGCACTCTCTTTCCATGGCTTGATAGCCCTATCGAGGCGGAGCATTAGACCACCTCCACACGCGGGATGCTCTGCTTGGCTGCGTCATAACGGAGCTTATATTTCTCGGATTTGGCGAGAATGCGAAGGAACGCCGGATCGCTTGTCGTGACCCAATGGCCGAATGCGTAGCCTCCGATGAAGACGGCGATACCGGCGAGGATCGAATTGAAGATGTTGAACGCGCCTACAGCGCCAACGCAGACGAAGTAGAACAGCGTGCGTTCGACGCCCAAATACGTGAGGGGCTTATGCAGGCTCTTGAAGACCCGGTTGCTCCGGCGGCTTGTGGTGTGTGTCTGCATGAAAGCCCCTCACAGTTGAGAAGTTGGCGCGTGGCGGTTGAGAGACGGGAAGCGGAGCCGTTTAGGTTCCCCAAAGCCAGCTCAGTACATTCGTGGCGAGCACTGCAATTCCGGTGCCTGCGGCGACACCGGCGAGCGTCTTTTTCGCGCCAGGTTCCCCGTGCGCGAAGCCGTAGCCGCCGATCACGATCGCGATCAAACTGGCGACCTTCGCGACCGTGCCGGTGAAGAGGTTTTGGAGTGAAGTGAGTCCGCTGTCGAACGGCGAGCCCGATTGTGCGTAAGCGGTGACGGGAAGGAAAAGGCATACGGCAGCAAGCAACGCGAATGGATATCTCCATCTGCGAAATGCCTGGAGCGTCTTCAAGGGAATTACGATTCGGATGTTGCGAGACATCAGCACCTCCAACGACTGTTGGATCAGTCGGGATATGCCGAGACGTTAGGCGCGATCTTCTGTCCCGTCCAATACTTTATTGCGATGGCCGTCCATGCTTAAACGAGATAGCAGATGAACATGCGCCGGAAGATGAGAGATCCTATTCGGACGTGGTGCTCTGACCGCCGAAAGACAACTGTTGCTGCTCCCGTCTTTCCGTCGCGCGTTGAGGCCGTTTCTTTTGCGAAGTCGGCTCCGCAACCGAGAACCGCTTTTCAAGATCGCGGATGAGCAACGGGAGTGCCTTTTGATCGTTTTCTCGCCGATAGACGAGAACCGAGTCAATGGTCCAGTTCACGCCCTGAATGGGCCTGCTGGTCAGGTGTTCGTGTAACGGTTCACTATGGCGAATTAGCGCGATACAGAGACGTTCTCTGACCATCCATTGAACATGCTCAGCGTTGAATGTGGGATTGGAAATCTTGGGCTTTATTCCTTGCCCTTCCAACATTTCCAAAAGCCGTTCATGCGCTCTCGGGTGATGTCGCGGGTCGCTGAAAATGGCGAGTCGCCCATTCAACGCCTCGGCTGGCAGTTCAGCTTGCTCGGCCAATGGGTCGTCCTTGCGAACGCAGACGACCAAGGGTTCGTGCATAACAGGTTGAATGCAGTAACCATCAGGAAGCAATGGAAGCGTGACAAGTGCAGCGTCCAATTCAGCAGCCATCAACCGTCGAATCACCCCATCTGTGTCGCCGTTCTCTGGTTGAATGCTGCCTTTCGGAAATAAGTCACGATACGAGTCACACACGGTCGCAAGAACCTGGTGTTCAACGAACGGCGTGAAGCCGAGTCGAAACGGTTGCATCGTGGCCTGATGAATCGCTTGCACAGCTTGGATGATATCTATCCGGGTTTGGAGCAATTCCCCGGCGAATCGGAGCAGCGATTCGCCGGCGGGAGTAAGGGTCATCCCACCATGATCCCGTTCAAATATCTTGATGTGTAATGCATCTTCAAGCTCGTTGAGCTGACGGCTGAGAGCAGACTGAGCCAGTGCAATGCGCGTCGAAGCGGCAGTGATTGTGCCCTCCTCCGCAATTGCGACAATGCTCTTGAGGTGTTTGAACTCAAGGTGATCGTAGACACTCATGGACATGCCCCCCGGATCTCTACTAATCGGTGGTGCTGCCGTGACGGGACGTTCCTTTCCCGTAACTTCTTTCTCTTCAATTAGAACCAAATTGGTCAATAAGAGTTGTCCATCCCAAGGCAACCCAATGAACGGAAATAGTAAAACGCAGCGAGACTCCATCTCGTTTAAGCATGGCTGTCTATCGCAATAAAGTATTGGACTAACGTTGATGCTCCAGTTAAACCTCTACGAAACAGGCAATCCGCGACCACCGAACCGGAGGAAGTAGCGTGAGTCTCAATTTGATACAAGAACTCGAATCCCGGCACGGGGCGATGAAGGTCTCAGACCTGACCGAACTCCTGGGAGTGGACGATAAACACATCTATCGCATGGCCGCACGGGGTCAACTTCCGAGCTTTCGCGTCGGTGGGGCCGTCCGCTTCGATCCCCACGAGGTCGCAAACTGGTTGCGCCTAAAGTATGGAGACCCGTCGCTCCCACCTAAGAAGAGTCCACGGCGAGAGGCTGCGCACTTGCCGGAGGCATCGAGCGCAGCGTAGTTCGGCGGTGGTGGGTCAGTTTGAAGTCCGGGCCAATCGAAGTTGCCGAAAACCCGTAATTCGTGCGCCACGGCTTCGTAACCGGGTGGCTGCAGCCGAATACTTCCGGCTTGTTGACAACCACTAGGAACACAAACCAATGTCTCCTCAATGAGCCTATTGCTCTGTTCTCGTTATTCGAGCGGTTTGAAATTGCTCCTGCTCCGTAGAATCGATCGATACCTTCGTCCAATGGAACCTTCTCCGTCGTTTTGGTTTAATCGCGAATATTGGAGTGTCGACTGGAGACTTCACATGATCCCACAATTCCTTTCCGTACAATCCGCATTTCGGGTTGCCTTCCTTCTCCTCGCCGGCTTGCTCTGGACACACCCCGCAGCTGCCCAGACTGCAGATTCGTGGCCGGCACGGGCGAAAGAAGGCACCTTTACGGCATCGCATTTCCGCTTCAGCGACGGTGAGACTCTGCCCGCACTGCGCCTGCACTATCGCACCCTCGGAATCGCGCATCGTGGTCCCGACGGTCACATCGATAACGCAGTGTTGCTTCTGCACGGCACTGGCGGCAGCTCCAAGTCGTTTCTGATACCGACGTTCGCTGATGTGCTGTTTGGCCCCGGACAGCCGCTCGATATACATCGCTACTACCTCATCTTTCCTGACGACATCGGCCACGGCGAATCCAGCAAACCCTCCGACGGCCTGCATATGCACTTTCCCCGCTACGACTACGACGACATGGTGCGTGCGCAGCACCTGCTTGTCCAGGACGGGTTGCACGTCGATCATCTTCGACTCATCTTTGGCACGTCGATGGGCTGCATGCATACCTTTCTGTGGGGCGTCACCTATCCGGGCTACACGGATGCGCTTGCGGCCTTCGCCTGTCTGACCGTACCAATTGCGGGTCGTAACCTGATGTGGCGTTCGATGGCGATGGAGGACATCCGAAATGATCCAGCGTGGCTTGGCGGAGAATATAAGAGCGAGCCGGTCGCGGGCCTTCGTGCCGAAAGCAGTCTCTTCCTGATCGCAACGTCGTCCGCACAGCAGCTGCAGAAACGGTATCCGACGCGGCAGCAGACCCAGAACTACACGGACCAGTATCTTGGGCAGTCGGTCCACTCGATCGACGCGAACAACTGTCTCTATTTTCTTGATGCCAGCCGAAGCTACGATCCTTCCCCGCAACTCGGTCGCATCACGGTTCCAGTTCTTTGGGTCAACTCCGCCGATGATTTTATCAACCCGCCTGACCTTGGAATCGCCCAGCAAGAGGCCAGGCGGATGCCAAATGCACACTTCGTGCTGCTGCCGATCACGCCGGAGACGCACGGCCATCTCACCTTCAACTACGCGGCCGTCTGGCAACAATATCTGGCTAAGCTGCTGAAACGGTAAGGACGGCGAGAGCTCACGTAACTCCTCTCGCAGAATTCGCGTGAGCACTGTTGGCCTAACTGGCTGCTCCTTTGAGAGCTACGTGGCGTAGAGGCGGAAACGCCCAACCACTAGAAGGCGTCTTTCCAAAGTTTTTTTCACGCAAGCGTCGAGGTCGGCCCGAAAGCATTCGGGAGACGTGCAGGACCGTAAAGGGCAACGTTTGAATGTTCTTATCGCACTGTCTGAGACCAAGGTATCGAGCGACACCATCGTCCAATAGATTCGCCCGTCCGCCTTTGGCTTAATGGAAATGTGCATCACGTCTGAATCAGTCGCGAATGCGCAACGCACGAATGACTCTATCTAAGGAGAACTCACCATGACTTTCGAAAAAGATTTGCATGCCGCCAAAACACACACCACGAGTAGTTGGAAGCATATTTCGATGAAGCCTTCGTTGCTGCATCTCGTAATCGCGTTTTTAGTCGCCGGAGTGGCAGCTCCCAGTGCAATCTGGGCCCAAGAGCAGGCAGCCCTCTCTGACCACGGCCGCGGCCTCACAACCATCGCAAACGACCGACTATCACTACGTTGTGCCACTCAGTCTCGCGCTTGAGGCCGCGTCCGAGTCTGTTCGTGTCTGCGCCCTACACGGATATTTCGTTACCGCTACAGTCGTCGACATGGACGGAACACCGCAAGTAGCGATTCGCGGTGACGGAGCGACCATCCATACCTCAGAATCGAGTTACGACAAGGCATACACGGTGGTCACGCTCGGGCCGATATTCCACTTTGATACGTCCGGTGAGTTTTTCAATCTGACAAAAACCAATCCGTTTGCACCCCGACTCGGTTCAATGCGCAATGTTATGGCGCTTCCGGGGGCAGTGGCATTCAAGACGAAGAACGGCATCGTGGGCGCCTTGGGCGTAGGAGGTGCTCCCGGCGGAGACAAGGACGAAGTCTGTGCGCAAGCTGGGGTGGCGAAAATTGCTGACCGCCTTCCACGGTGAGTCTTACCGAGGTCGGGCGGCTTTTTCGAGCACGTAATGATGTAGGTGCATGTTGGGCGTTTTTGTTCGATCTCCGCAAAATGACTGCGCCCAACTGTACTGCTCAGCGGCGAGAGTAACGGTCGTGAAAGGCCTTTCGGAAAAGCACTGCAACGTCAATTCAGAACACAGGTCACACCGACCGACGGAAGGACCGCCTGGGAAAGGGGAAACTTATGATAGGCGAAGCAAAACAAATTGACGGTGAAGCCCCATCAGCCTATGGCAGCGGAGGGCTTGCGGGCCGCGAGAACACACTGCGTTCACAGACAGACGCGTCTGCCAGCAACCGTGGCCCGCAAAATCTGCTTCTTAAACAACAGAATCCCAGCTCGAGTCTTCCGCCTATCACGGATCACGGTACCGTTCTCCCTATCTGGTACTCGTTTGAACTCGTTCATCGGCGCATGCAGGAAGGTGGGTGGACGCACCAAATAACGGAACGCGAACTTCCAAGCTCGAAGGAAATAGCCGCCGTTCAGATGCGCCTCACCGCGGGCAGCTATCGCGAACTCCACTGGCATATTGCCGATGAGTGGTCCTACATGCTTTCCGGGAAGGCGCGCGTCACAGTTTTAAATCCCGACGGGACCATGTTTATCGACGACGTAGAGGAGGGAGATCTCTGGCTGTTTCCAGCCGGCTATCCGCATTCAATCCAGGGCCTCGGCGACGATGGCTGCGAGTTTCTGCTCGTCTTTAACCAAGGCGACTTCTCAGAGGAGAGCACTTTCCTTCTGTCCGATTGGCTGGCGCATACTCCGCCCGAAGTGCTCGCGAAAAATTTTCAGCTCTCGCCTGAGTCTGTCGCGAAGCTTCCGACAGATTCGCTTTACATCTTCCGGGGCAACCTCCCGGATTCCCTTGAGGCGGATATCGCCGAGACGACCGCCGATGCCAAAGGCGAGAGTCCCCGCTACACGTTTAGGCTACGGGCCATGACTCCGAGTAAGAAGACTGCGATGGGTGAAGCGCGCATCGTCGATAGCAAAAACTTTCCCGTGTCCAAGAAGATTGCCGCGGCCCTCGTGATGGTGAAACCTGGAGGTCTTCGCGAGCTTCATTGGCATCCGAACGCCAGTGAGTGGCAATATTACGTGCAGGGCTCGGGGCGTATGACCGTCTTCAATTCCAGCGAACAGTCCCGCACGATGGATTTCAACGCGAACGACGTCGGCTTTGTCCCAGCTGTCGCTGGCCACTACATCGAAAATACCGGTGACACCGACCTCGTCTTCCTTGAGATGTTCGTCGCTCCCGAATTCATCGACTTTTCTCTCAATAACTGGATCCGCCATATGCCGAAAACGCTCGCGATGGACCATCTGGGTTTGAATTCGGAGGAAATCGATCAGATTCCTCCTGGCAAAGAAATCGTCCTGTGAACGCCAAGAGAGGATTTCATGACGCATTCGTCACAGGTTCCTCACGGCGCATTCGTCACGTCCGAGGAACGACCGTCGCGATTACGATCGCCACCCATCTCGCCTTCGGATGCGTGAGGAATGGAGAATGAAAACGCAGCTCCCGCACCGTCGTTCGGTGTTGCCCAGAGACGGCCGCGATGACTCTCGATAATGGAGCGACAGACCGAAAGTCCGATTCCCATGCCGCTATTTTTCGTTGTGTAGAACGCTTTGAAGAGTCTGTCGGCAACTTGAGGATCGAACCCGACTCCAGCATCCTCCACGGTCAGTCGCACTTGATCGCCTTCGTCTCGTTCCGTTCGGATCAGCAAGTGCCTCAGACGATCGTCGACTCCGCTCATTGCGTCCAATGCGTTCCGGAGCAGGTTCAGGATGACCTGCTGGAGCTGGACACGATCGCCTGCGACCAGCGGGATGTCGTTGGCTAGTTCAAGCCGCAAAACCACGCTGTTTCTCTGGAGTTCGCTCAACAAGAGGGCGATCACGTCTCGTGTAGCCTCGTTTAAGTCCATCGGTTCCGTTGTGGCGTCCTTCTTGCTATAAAGCGCGCGTAACCGCGTGATCACCTCAGACATTCGGTTGCCGTCGCGAATCGTGCGCCGCGCGGTCTCGCCCGCGCCATCGACATTGGGAGGATCAGCGGCTAGCATCCGCAGACAGGTGTTGGCATTGGTGATCATGCCTGCGAGAGGCTGGTTGACTTCGTGCGCGATCGATGCGGTAAGTTCCCCCATTGTCATCACGCGCGACATATGCGCGAGCTCCGCTTGCGTGTTGCGTAGATCTTCCTGGGCCTGCTTCCAATCGTGCATGTCCACGACGGTGCCGTACCACTTCAGGATGCTCCCTTGTCGGTCCAGCAACGGGAGCGCGCTCGTTACACACCATCGATACGTGCCATCGGCAGCGTGGATGGTGCGAACCTCAACTCGGTACGGGTTTCCAGTTGTGACACACGACGACCAGGCTCGGGCCGCCTGATCGGCATCGTCCGGATGAAGAAGCTTGGTCCAACCGTGTCCCACGATTTCTTCGGCCGAGAAGCCAGTGTAATCGAGCACGCGAGCATTGCAGTAATCGATTGCACCTTCCGGTGAAGCGCTCCAGAGCATCTCTGGAATAGTCTCGGTCATCTGGCGAAGATTGAGTTCGTTCTCTCGCAATTTTTGTTCCGCTCGTTTGGAATCGGTAATGTCTCGAATGAAGGCACTGAAAATCCACTCGTGTTCCAGTTTCATGGGTGATACTTCCAACTCAACTGGGAACTCAACACCGCTGCGCCGAACGGCCGTCACTTCGATACGTCGTCGCAAGATGGGGCCATCACCGGTAGCCAGGAAGTGATGTAGGCCGTGCTCGTGAGCCATCCGATGTTGCTCCGGAATGATGATGTCCGACATATGCTGGCCGATGGCTTCTGGACTACTCCACCCGAAGATGACTTCAGCTTGCTTGTTCCAACTAACGATGGTTCCTTGGGCATCCATCGTGATAACCGCATCTAAAGCAGTGTCGATAATCAACCGAGTTTTCTCCTCGGCGCTTCGTAAATGTTCTTGGGACTGTTTCATGTCCTCAATGTCTGTGGACGTACCGACAAATCTAAGGATCTTTCCTCCCGCATCACGCAACACCACGGCTCGATTGAGATGCCAGCGGTAAGTCCCGTCGAGCGCTCGACGAAACCGAGCTTCCATCGTAAAATCCTGTCCTAAGCGTACCCCGTCCCGAAAGCTCTTTGACGCCCCTTCCCGATCCTCAGGATGGATCGCGCTCATCCACGCCTCGGGATTTGACTGGACGTACTCGAGTGCCTGACCGGTGTACTCCAGCCAGTTTTGGTTCACGAAATCTGGAGTCCCGTCGGGCTGAAGCGTCCAAGCCGCCACAGGAATAAGTTGCAGGAGGCCAACCTGGAGCTGAAGCTCTTCGTTGGCTTCGGCAAGTCCTCGGGTGCTGCATTCCAGCTCTTGAGTCCGAACTCGAACTTGCATCTCCAACCCGCTTGCCAGTTCGCGCACCGCTGTTTCCGCTTTTTCGCGTGCTTCGATTTCCAATTTGAGGTTCTCAATCGACTTCACTACTTGGTATGCCGCAGACGCGAAAGAACTCGTACGTTCAAGCAGTCTTAGATCCTCGGCGTCGAATTTGCGACGACTATCGTGAGCGAACGCCCAAATTGTTCCGACCGCTTCACCGTTTACGTAAAAAGGAACAAACAATCCTTCTTCGACCACGGGTATTCTCCGGCTGAAAATCTCATAACGCCGCTCCCAGTGGGTGAATAGCATTGGAGTATTGCGGTCGAGCACATCGCCGCAAGGGCAGGAACTGCGCGGGACATCGGCGCCGATGTGGGGTTGCCACGCGCCGGCTATAGCTGCCCAGTAGAACTTCGTTTCGTCCTTCGTCAATAGACTTAGGCCCGCCGAATCGGCATGCAGCAGTTCGTAGACTTTATCAGCCAGCGTTTGCAGAATAGTACTCGGGGAGTCGGCTAGCGCGCTGGCCAGTGCCACAAGCGCTCGGTTCTCCTCCTCGTACTGGGGAGGACGAGATGGCCGAATACGCAATTCCTCTGTCCGGAGAATCGACTCCAAAGGAACCGCGTCAGCGGAAATTGAATCGAAGGCTTCGAGATTTCGCGATTTGCCAGACTCGGGCACATTAGCACCGCAATCTGCCCGGTCGCGTACATAAATGGCGAGGGCGCCGACAATAGACCACGCGACTGAGCTCGTTGTCCAGTTCGATTCTCTCCCAGCAGATCACAATGCGCCCCTCTGGGGGAGAGCGTCCATTATACTTCGGTATCGGATTTGCCGCCGATATCAGCGGCAGCGCGTCCCGCGTCGGTGGATTCATCCTCTCCTGGTGGATTTCAGAATCAATTCGACGATCCGTTGAGGTTCGAGTCCGCTCGCGCCCGTAATGGCGATGTCCAGGCTTGGGCATTTGGTCTGGTCGACTCAATCGGGCGCGAGGAACTTTTCCGCCAACGAAAACTCTCGGGCCGGATAGCCGAATTGACGCCGCAAGTTGGGCAACTACTTTCGCATCGAAATGTTGCCATCGGCAACCGACACAAGTGATCATCTGACTTCCATAGCTTTCCTTGCAACGCAACAGTACCGGCAGGCGTCCCATCCTTGGGAATTCTGTTAGTACCCGTTACATCTTCGGCTGCGCAGGGAACAGAGAAAGAGAACGTAGCTCCCGGACCGTCATTCGGTGTTGCCCAGAGACGGCCGCGATGACTCTCGATAATGGAGCGACAGACCGACCGACTCTCTGTGGAAGATGGAGAGCCCGTCGATCTGTATCGTGCGATATGAAGTCGGGTACATCATAGAATGTTTCTTCCCGGAGCAAGTATGGAAACGTCACACACCAACACCGCCACGCAGAAAACCAGCAAACACACGCAACCTGGTCGTATTTGTGCGATGTGCATTGCCTTCTGCACTGGCTTAACACCAACTACACCCCGAAGCGGAGTTCCCAGCTTTTCCGTGTTCTTACCCAGATGACACACAGAAAATACAGGTTAGTCACGCCGCCGGAGCTTTGCGGACCACATCCGCGCGGGCAGTTGATTCCTCTACGATCTTGCCGCTGGGCGGATGCAGAATGGTCGGCACGTCCTTCGCTCCTACGAACACACTCAGGAAACGAACAAGCGTTGTGCCGTCGTTACGGCCGCGATGCCAGTGAGTCCTCGTCTGCAAGAACGCCTGGCCGGCTTTGAAAGTCTGACGCGACCCATCGGCGGCGAACTCAACGGTCAGCGTCCCTTCAAGTACGTAAAGGTAGGGCTGAACGGGATGAACCATCCATTGCGTGACCGTTCCTGGAGCTATGGTCAAGATGCTTGAGGAGATCATCGGATTCGGGTTGGAAGGATACTCAAGCTGCTCACCTACGATCGTTTTGACATCTGTGGAAACATTAGTAATATTTGACATCGAAACACTCCTTTTTCGTATTTGAATTACAGCATGCAATCGAATTGCATGCCGTTCATAGCTGGTACATCCGTGTTTCTAGCGGAAACCGCCAGCCTTCGCGACGACGGCATTACTGGCTTCCTCGATTAGTTGCACGATGTCATCGGGGTGAGTTGCTATGGAAGCGTGACTCGTTTGCAACGTAATCGTCTTCCTCGCGTTGATTCGCTCCGCCATCCACTTTTCGGTCTCGGTGGGAATCAACCGGTCGTTTGCCGAGATCTGATACCAACTGGGCTTCACTTTCCACGCCGGTGGTCCCGACTTCTCTTCGAAGCAACGCGCCGCTGTTGGCTTCTGCGTAAGAGCCCAAACTAGCGATTCTGTTCGGTCTTCGAGATCGTGACAGAAAGTCTCGTGAAACTTCTCGACTTCGATCCATAAAAACCCATACTTGTCCTCACGGATATTAGCCGCCCCTTCAGGTGGTGCTCGCCGCGCCCAAAGGCTCTTGAGGCTCTCTCCTTCATCGAGAGCAGGTCCTGCCAAATAGACGAGGCCGACGACATTTGGCGTGAGGCCAGCGCCCGTGATGACTGCGCAACCATAAGCATGGCCGACTAATAGCGTGGGAGCATCCTGCGCAGCGGCCATTTTGATGGTTCGGTCGATATCGTCGGACAACGATGTCAGAGGGTTCTGCACTGCGAAGACCCGGTAGCCTTTTTCATGCAGGGGAGGAATGACATGCCGCCAATGTGAAGCGTCACCCCAGGCGCCGTGCACTAAGAGAATGTTCGGTTTGTCCGGTGTCATCCTACTCCTCCGATTCAATGTGTTGCTTCGCGAGCTTGGTGCAAATACTCTTAGTCAAAAGACACATCACTGCACGTCCCGTCACGGCAAGCGCTTGACCGCCGCTCGCAGTATTGGCCACTTTTACTTCCGCTGATCGACCAGAGGTCCTGATGCTGGATGGACCACATTGGGTACGCCTTTCCCACCGAAAAACACAGCAAGAAATCGCATTGTTTGCGAGCTGTCATTTCGGCCTCGATGCCATTTCGATCTGCACTGAAGGAATCCTTGCCCTGCATGGAACGATTTATGCGACCCATCTTCAAATTCGACCGTTAAAGTACCTTCCAGGACGTAAACGTAGACTGGAGCAGGATGAATCATCCATTGCGATACAGAGCCTGGAGAGAATGTGAATACTACCGAGGACACTTCAGGGTTTGGAGTGTTCAGATAGAGTTCTGGCTCCCCAGCGATCGTTACGCTGTCGTGCGACACCGGTGTAATTGAAACCGTAGGTGCTGCCGGAGCTGTTTTGACTTGGGCCATGGCTGCAACCGGGAGCAGCGCTGTAACCAACAAGCAGCTGCATAGTAGTCGCACGGCGCGCGCCTTATCGAACGGCTTTTCAATTGTTGTGAGGTTGTGTGTCACGGAATGTTCTCCTTATGTAAAGAAATGTCTATTGCAGGCACCCAAGTCGTTCGCGGATCCCATACACAGATGTGATTAAGCCGGAAGTTTGGAGGAGATTCAATTGGACGATGGTGTCGTCGATACCTTGGTATCAGTGGACAAATCGAGCGGCGTGCCGTTTGTATGACGAGCTCGGTGAAAAGTGGGCGATGTCAGATTAATCAGTTGTCACCTTTGTGCGGTTGTCAACGCGCTAGGAGATTCATGCAAAGTGTCTTGCACTGCGCGCTGACCGTAGTCAAGGTCAGTTGTGTTAGCGGGGCGACGACGAGTCTGAATGCGACTTCCAGAAAATCATCAGATTGGCACAGGGCACTCATGCTGATGTCGGCGGCAAAGCAATACCAAAGCATAATGGACGCTCGCCGTTTGAGTGGCGCATTCTTGTACCTGTGATGGTCAAACGTGCGCTAGTGACAGTGGTCGATGACGACGAATCTATGCGCGAGTCCCTACCCGACTTGCTATTGGAGTTCGGCTATGCAGCGCGAGCGTTCTCGTCAGCGGAAGAGTTCCTTGTGTCTGATTGCCTCGACCAAACCAAATGCCTTATCCTCGACGTCGCCATGCCGGGCATGACCGGACCCGACCTCCAACAAGAATTGAAGGCCCGTCGGAAAAAGATTCCGATCATCTTCATCACTGCTAACCGAGATGAGACTCTCCGCGCGAGAATGCTCGAACAGGGCGCCGAGGAGTGCTTGTTCAAACCTTTCGGTGATAGCGCTTTGTTTCAGGCGCTCCAGTCTGCACTGAGCGGTGAATGAGCGATTCGCGCCTCGTTTAGGCGTCCTAGGAGTAATACAATGATTATGACGCGCGCACTTGACAAGGAATTGGGGCCACCCTCCATGTCGTATACCCAGCCAATCGTGTTCGTTGTGGATGATGATATCTCTGTGCGCGAGTCGTTGGAGTTGCTGATCCGCTGCGAAGGTTGGCAGCCGGAGACATTTGGGTCCGCGCAAGAATTCCTTAGCCGTCCAAGAGCTCTTGTTCCGAGCTGCCTGGTACTTGACGTTTCACTTCCAGGCCTCAACGGCCTCGATCTTCAGAAGCGCGTCGCCGTCGAGCGAGCTGAGATGCCGATTATCTTCATCACGGGTTATGGCGATGTCCCGATGACGGTCCAAGCCATGAAGGCTGGAGCTGTTGAATTCTTGACGAAACCGTTTGGCGATGAAGTGTTGTTAAAGGCCATCCGGCACGCGATCGCGCGCAGCCGCGTTGCTCTTGATCGCGAGGCAGAGATAAGGGCTCTTCGAGACTGTTATGCGTCTCTTACCCATCGCGAACGTGAGGTCATGGCGTTGGTGGTGTCTGGCCTGTTGAATAAACTGATCGGTGGCGAACTCGGCATCAGCGAGATCACGGTGAAGGCCCACCGAGGCCAGGTGATGCGAAAAATGAAAGCCGACTCTCTTGCCGACCTGGTGAAAATGGCGGCGAAGCTTCGCCTCGCACGTGCCCCAAGGCTTAATGTCTCCCGTGCGAGTTGATCATCTGCATCTACCCTTGCGTGATCCCCATTGCAGGTTGGACTAAATCGAATCCTCTCGTCTCGTGCTCACAACCCTCAAACAATTTGCAACCACCGCGAGCCACATCCGACTTTCCAAACAAATCCGGTGCCGATCTTACTGCCTAAAATGAGCGATGCGATCGCAGGTATCGGAGCATTGCTGCGGTTGGCATCGAATGGTCCATTGATCAAGTGAGGGGTGCCGGAGCCGCGACTGCCGCAGCAGACCGCGAACTCCGGCACAATCGAGCCTCGGCGCCGGAGGCAGACGTTGTGGTTTGCTTGTGGCGCACATGGATCTACTATGCTTTGCCGTTTAGGCGCAAAACATACACTGCCGGCTTCAACCTGTCGCCGACGCCGTTAAATTCTTGTCGAGGGCGTTGATAGAAATCGAAGCATCCTTATCGTTCGAGCTGCACCAAAGTATTGGCGATACCATCGTCCAATTGTTTCGCACCCGTGCTCCTGCTCTAATCGCATCCGTGATGGCAATAAAAGATCAGCTCGCGCTTGAGCAACACCCACAGCCTGCATTCGACTGGCTATTTGTGGCCGTTTTGAGCATTACGGCGGGTGCGGTCGATGTCATTGGATTCCTTGCACTCGGCGGCCTATTTACCGCGCACATTACGGGAAACATCGTAGTTTTGGTTACCCATTACACAACCGGTGGCTTTAGCCGGATCGGACCGATGATCGCAGTTCCGGTTTTTGTCGCCGTTTTGGCGACGGTGGTTTGGGTTTTCCAAGACAGACCAAAGCAGCCAACTTTGCGAGCATTGTTGATTCTACAGGTGGCACTTCTGACCGCGTTTCTCGTGCTTTCTGTCGCGCTTGGTCCTTTCAGTAATCCCGGTAGCGCAGTTGCAGCGTCGGTGGGAATGCTTGGGGTGGCAGCGATGGCGACTCAAAATGCACTCGTCAAACTCGATCTGCCGGGCTTCCCTACGACGGCAGTCCTCACTACGGACACTGTCCTGTTCGCCATAGACTTCGTAACTCTGGTACGCGGCAATGTCTCGCCGGAGGAAACGGCCCAGGCTCGGCGCCGAATACGGATGACGGTTCCAGCCATTGGGGGTTTCGTCGCCGGTTGTGCCGGAGGCGGATTTCTTGAAATTCACTTCAAGCTTTGGGCGTTGGTATTTCCAGTTGTCATGGCCGTGAGTGCTGTCCCGTTGAGCGAGAGCATCTCACGATCGATACCGGCGACGAAAGCCCGTTTTCCTCGCGCCAAGCAGGCGTTTAGGAATTCCATCACCGTTTCCCAGGAGCAAATGCTCTCGAAAACTGCCAATGCGATTTGCATATCCGATGACGCTAAGAAGGGCCCAATTGCTTGATCATCGGAAGGCTGTCCGATAGGACAGATGTTGTGGTTGTGCTCAGGAGTCTAGGGGTCCGCAGCGCGATTGATATGAAGGTATCGATCAATACCTTCGTCCAGTAGCTATCGATGCTTCTGGCTTCATCTTAATCAATGTACGGAATACGTTTCTGAACAGGAGATTTGATATGTCAGATGAGAAAAGAGCAACCGTGGTGGAAGCACCGCAAGACAACGTTCGACCCCACCAGCCGGGCGAAGATGTTTTTGCAGCGGTCCTCCCTGAAGAGGTCAATTGGAAGTCCTTCGCGGCGTTTCCACCTTCCGTCCTCCTAGCGACCATTGTTGGTCATCCCTCGCAGCCAGGGCCCTACACGATCAGGGTCCGAGCGCCCCACGGCGTGAAACTGATGCCACACCGGCACCCGGAGGATCGAGTGTACACAGTTATATCCGGCGTTTTCTACATAGGCCTGGGCGATCAGTTCGACCCCAATAAGCTGCAGGCGTACCCGCCAGGGAGCGTCCTCGTCCTGCCCGGCAATACGCCCCATTTCCATTGGGCTAAATCCAGCGAGTACATCACGCAAGTGACAGCGATTGGACCGCTTGGGCTTGAATACATCAACGCGAAAGATGATCCACGAAACCACTAGTCGTAGGAGTCATCTGGCTATTGCCCGACGGCGTATAGAGCGGCGCTCGGAGTCCACATCGATCATTGTTTCGCCTGCAGGCTAGAGATAATAAGGAGGTCACACATTGATTGTGGGCGTTCAGTCAATGGCGCGACTCTCCTCAAAGGAGAATACAAATGACAACGCAGACGACTCAGAATCTAACCTCAAGCGTCACGATGGCACCAGTATCGAAGGATAGGCTCACGATTGCGGGAGAACCAGAACTCTATCTCAGCACACCGGAGCCGGAGGTATCGTCATCCGTATTCACTTTTCCTGCGCGATCGGTTTCGCAATGGATGACGCACCCTTCTCCGGTTTACGTCTACGTTCTTGAGGGAACGCTGGCCGTGTAATTTGAGGACGGATCAACCCAATCTTTTCGTGAAGGACAAGCCTTCCTGCAGTGCCGATCGACCTGGCATCGCGGGCGAAATGATAGTCCCCAGACGATGCGCTTTCTAGCAGTTTTCTTTGGCGCCAAAGGTGTGCCGAATGTCGTCCACCCGGCTACAGGTCCCGCAGTAGCTCAGCAAGCATAACAAGTGTCCAGATTGCATGCAGCGATCAATGCAGCCACTTCCAGCAGTGCCGTGAGAGGAGATATCTATGCCCACCTATGTCTGTTCTGTCCCCCCGGAAAAGTTGAGCAGTTCGCAAAAGTTAGAGATCGCAAAATCAATCAGCAACCGTCACAGCGAAGCCACCGGCGCGCCACCGTTCTTCGTGCAGGTGGTTATCGAAGAAACTGAGCACGATCGTTACCTGGGCGGCCAGAAAACTTCAGACCACGTCTGGGTGCGCGGTGATATTCGGGCTGGCAGAACGGAGGCGGTGCGGGAACAGATGATGCTGAATATCATGGAGGACATCAGCGGAATCACCCAAATCAGCCAGGAGCACATCTGGGTGTACGTCTGCAATTTAGCTCCGACAGACATGGTCGAGTACGGGCATGTGCTCCCTTTGCCCGGCAAGGAGAAGGAATGGTTTGAAAACCTTCCTGTTTCGCTGCAACGCTATCTCAACAGCCTCGGCACGACCAAGGACAACTTCACGCTTTGACGATGCACGCGCGTCTCGCGACGTCAATCTCAACCGGTAACAGGTACGTTAGAAGGAAGAAGTTATGTTCGATCATATGTGTGGCAGGGCGATGTCCCTGTCTTTTTCGCTGGCACTCTTCTCGATGAGTGCGAACGCAATCGCACAGAATCGTGGGAGCTCCGCAACCAGTCGCCAAACGAGCTTACGTCGCCGTAGAGTGAACTTATGAACCTGAGCGATCTAGAGGCGTTTGCAGCGGTGGTCGAGTGCGGGTCGATCGTTGGCGCAGCGGGACGGCTATATCTGACACAATCTGCAGTCACAAAACGCATCCAGAACCTCGAAGGGGCGTTGGATGTGATTTTGTTAGACCGGCAGAGCCGCCCCATGCGTCCCACCCACATCGGCAAGAAGATCTATGACCATACGGAAGAGATTCTAGCTTCGATCGCTGCGATGAAGGCGGAAGTCGTTCATGATGGTGAGCCGTCGGGCGAGTTCAATCTTGGTGTGGCTCCGGGGCTTGGGGAAGGTGTGGTGACGCCTTTGTTTGAAACGCTTTGCCGTCACTTTCCGAAGCTGGTGCCCCACATCTTCGCTCAGAACACAAAGTTGCTCGTGGAGAGGT
The DNA here is from genome assembly GCA_963821165.1 of uncultured Acidobacteriaceae bacterium. Lineage (GTDB taxonomy): Bacteria > Acidobacteriota > Terriglobia > Terriglobales > Acidobacteriaceae > Granulicella. The sequence goes on along the minus strand of CAWGCQ010000001.1, from coordinate 12,367 downwards.
TGCTCAGCGGATCGATCGTGGCAGGGGTCCTCCTATGCTCTGAAGGGAACGACCCACCGGATACGCTCATGACGGAGGTTATCGGAAAACTACCCTACGTTCTGGTGGGGAATACAGCGTTTGCTTCAGACCATCTATCCACGATTGCGGATCTGGCAAAGCAACCCTGGGTCGTTGGCACGGAACGCTGCGCAGGTCGGCACTATCTGGACAGGACCTTCAAGGATCACGGCTTGGCGCTTCGGATCATGGTGGAGACCGAAAGTAAGGACTCACAACTGCTTCTTGCTGCTCGCGGAACGGGACTGGCAGTCGTCCCGTCCTACTTGGTAGACGCCTCTCCTGCAGCGCCCAATCTACGGGTGCTCAGGGTCGAGGATTTTGATGCTTCACAGAACGTCTGGATCGCTTATTCAAAATATCTTGGCAGCCAGGAAAAGGTGATTCCGTATATCCGGAAGACGATCGTCGATCACCTGGAAAGCCTGGGAAGCTAAGACCTTCCTTCGTCGCTGCCAAGGAAATAACGCGGTCCACCGCACGCCAGGGAATCACGCCACCTCTGCTGGCTGGCTGCCTCTGTCGATTGAAATTCATTCATATCGACTATGAAAAATTTGCAGCCGACATTCGATACGCAGGAGCATCGAATCCCTGAGCGCAGACTCCGAAGGAGAAGCTGACTTATAGCGGAACCGGATGTATATGGAGGAGTGCCTTAGCGTGTCCCTGAACCTCGCCTCCAACGCCGCCCCGAGAGATCGAAGTATTTGCCGGAGAGAGAATATGAAGCAGCAACCTGATATGTCGAGCGTGCCTTTGAAGACCGAGCATGTCGTCCTGATGGCGATCGGTACGGGGGGCATCGTCGCGAACATATACTACATTCAGCCACTCTTATCTCTGATCGCATCGCACTTCGCCATCTCGGCGACGAGCGCTGGCACGGTAGCGATGTTGAGTCAGCTAGGAACCGCGTTGGGAATGTTCTTCTTCGTGCCGCTCGGTGACACCAAAGAGCGGCGCGGTCTGATTGTGAAGCTTCTTCTCGCCGCCTGCATCTGCCTGGTCGCGATGGCGACTGCGAGAAACCTCTGGTGGCTTGCGACCGCCAGCTTCGGCATAGGGCTCACCGCGGCAACTGTCCACGTGATTGTTCCATACGCTGCACATCTTGCACCCAAGGCACGCAGGGGCAGCGTGATTGGAACCGTGATGTCCGGCCTGCTGCTCGGAATTTTGCTGGCTCGCACGGTGAGCGGGCTGCTGGGCGCATGGTTCGGATGGCGTTTGCCCTACCTGTTATCCGCGCTTCTGATGCTGGTAATCGCAGCCCTCTATCAGTCTAGGCTTCCGCGCAGCGAGCCGTCTTCAACGTTGAGTTGGCCCCAGCTCATTCGCTCCACGGGAACGCTGATCCGTACCCAGCCTGTGCTGGTCGAATCCAGTCTCGTTGGCGCGTCCTTCTTTGGAGCGTTCAGCGCCTTTTGGACGACCCTGGTATTTTTCCTGCAACGTCCTCCGTATCATTACGGCAGCGCCGTCGCTGGATTGTTCGGTCTCGTCGGCGCCGTCGGTGCCGCGGGCGCCCCACTGATCGGGCGTAGGGCCGACCGGCGCGGAGCACGCGGCAATATCACCTTCGCCTTGCTCATCGTGCTCGTCGCATTTGTTGTCCTCTGGATGTTCGGCGGTCACATGGCGGGTCTGATCATCGGAGTGATCCTTCTCGACTTCGGAGTCCAGGCCGGTCACGTCTCCAATCAGACGCGAATTTACGCTCTCCTTCCCGAAGCGAGAAGCCGATTGAACATGGTCTATATGATCTGCTATTTCTCCGCGGGCGCGATCGGCTCGTACGCCGGGACCGCCTGCTGGCAGCATCTCGGCTGGAAAGGCGTGTGCGCGTTCGGTGTAGGCATGATTCTCTTCGGCGCAGTCATCCACACGTTGTCGGCGCGGTCCCAAGCGGGAAGAGCTGATGCGGACAGCCCTGCACAACGGTCAGCTGACATGATCTCAGTTGGCAGTTACAAACAGTAGCCAAGGAGTTCAGGGACAGCAGCTTGATAAGAACGGAACAACGTGCGCACTGCGAGGACTCCTATTCGGAACGAAATGCCAGGTACTGGAAACAAAACCTGGCTGTGTGCGTCTTCGGCTCGTTCACAACGGCGGTGAGCTTGACGATGCTGCTCCCGTTCCTACCTATCTTTGTCGGAGAGCTCGGCGTTAAGCAGCAAACCTCGATGGTGCTGTGGTCGGGTCTGGCATTCGGCGCAACCTTCATTGGGACGGGACTCACCGCACCCTTCTGGGGGCACCTCGGGGATAGGTATGGTCGTAAGCCCATGCTCGTGCGGGCAGCCGTAGGCATGGCTATCATCATGTCCCTTATAGGACTCTCACATAATGTCTATCAACTTGTACTTCTCCGCCTTGCTGCAGGGCTCATTGGAGGATATGCATCTTCGTCCATGCTTTTGGTAGCGACCCAAACTCCGCGCGAGCGGGCTGGATGGGCCCTTGGCGTTCTCTCAACGGGAGCGCTGACAGGAAACTTGATCGGTCCCCTCATCGGTGGAGTATTGCCGAATTTGATCGGGATTCGGAATACCTTCTTCGCCGGCGGAGCTGTGATCGCAATCGCTATGCTCGCCACGATCTTCCTGGTCAAGGAAGATCATCGGGAGACTAGACCGATGCCGTCGGCGCAAGATTCAACGGAAATTTCACAACGACTTGATCACTCGGTACGAATCGCCGTAGGCGCAATGCTCGCGACTGCAATGTTGGTGATGCTGGCGAACATGTCCATCGAGCCAATCATCACGGTCTACCTGGAGACGCTCAAAGTTCCGAAGGCGCGCATCGTTCTGGACGCTGGATTCATCATGGCCGCATCGGCCTTCGGCAGTATTCTGATGGCGCCTAGGCTCGGTCGTTGGGCCGACCGTATCGGAGGATGGAAGGTGATCTCCTTTTGCCTGCTTGCCACAAGCGCCGTACTCCTACCCCAGGCGTTCGTCACGGGATGGTGGCAACTTGGCATTCTGCGCTTCCTGCTTGGTATGTCCTTGGCAGGGCTCCTGCCGTCCGTCGCGAAGGTTATTCGACATAGCGTTCCGGAGCGTCAACTCGGGAAAGTCCTGGGCTATTCCCAGTCCTCGCAGTATGCCGGCGAGGTAATCGGACCACTGATGGGTGGTGCAATCGGAGCGCATTTTGGAATGCGTTCGGTCTTCATCGCAACAAGTGCAATCACTCTCATCGGTTCCGCAGCCAACTGGCTTTGCCAGCGGGCAGTTCATGAAGGCAACGCGGTGAATGCCACAAGACTGACTTTCCCACGATAGCAACTGACAGATGCGATGAACGAATGAGAACGCACTCCGCCTCATGGAAATGTTCGGACACCTCGATAGGAAGGCGATACCTGCACCTGCAGACCAAGCTCTTACGCAATGCGCGACCCACGCTTTGCCGCCCATCTCGAAGGTCAACGCGTCGCTTCTGGAACCTGTTCCAACCTAGCCGGATCAGCTACTGCAGCAGAACAACTCCGGAGATAGCAATTTCGGTTGCTACAACGTCCTCGATCAGTGCAGCAAGCAGGTCTCGGCCAAACAGCGTCCGCCTCTGCGAACTAGATAGATGAACCGCGAAATGCAACCGCTGCTTCACGTCGCGCTATAGGGAACGCACCGAGACGCACGCGCGCCCGGTAGAGCCTAGACTTCGCAGCAGCTTCCGATATGTTGAACTTTGCGGCAAGGTCTCTTACTGAGCATTCCTCCATAAGGCGTGTTTGCGCCACGTCCCGAAGATTCGGGGCGAGTCTGTCGACTGCCTGGATGAGTTTGGAGCAACGCTGTCGTTGACTGCATATCTGTTCCGGATCCGGCGACAGGTCGCGGAAGTCCATGGGGACTACGTCGTCACCAAACTCAAACAACGTGCCGAGAGAGGACTCTGGGCGAGCCCGGCGCTTTCGCACAATCATCAAGGCAGAATTGATTGCAATTCGGGTCAACCACGAATAGAACGTTGCACGGCCCTCGAAGCGATTTATTGCGGTGAATGCGCGAAGGAAGGCCTCCTGCATAGCGTCCTCAGCGTCTGCCGCGTTTTTAGTGATCACAAAGACCGTCCGATACGTTCTTTGGGAGTAGCGGCTGAACAGTCACTGAAGGCTGCCTGGGAACCCGATTGCGCAGCGACAACTAATCCCTGAGTCTCCAGCAAGACACAGAATTTCGTAGCATCCACTTGATTTTGACCGTGCGATATTTGAGGGGGATCCATAATGTGAGAGCCTGAGTCGTCTTGGCGAGTCATTGTGTTCTCCGTGGTTCTTAGAGATGTGCTTCCTGTGTCGGAGCTCATAGGCAAATCCGCCTCAGATTCCGTTGTAAGTGCGATCCGTACCGTGGAGGGCGACGTTTGCTGTCATTGGGCGTGCTAAATCGCAATCTCGAAGATCACCTCAACTACGATCGGTACATTGAGCGGAAGACTGGCGACACCGATCACTGATCGAACTGCCAACTTGTCTATTCCGAAGACTTCTTTGAAGAAGTCCGACGCAGCATCAGCGATTTTGGGTTGATTGATCGACTCATCCAAGGTCGCGATGAAGATACCGAGACGCACGATACGAGTAATTGTGTCGAGCGTGCCCAAATGTTCCTTGGCGGCGGCGAGGGCGCCCAAAGCTGCTGTATAGGCTGCGCTTCGACCAGTCTCAACTGCAAGATCGCCCGCGAGTCGACCAATATACGCCGGTTTATGATCGACCACCGGAAGCATTCCGCTAAGGAAGAGCAGGTTGCCCGTCTGAACCGTTTCAACGTAAGAACCGAACGGTGTTGGAACTGCGGGAAGTTGAATGCCAAGGTCTCGCAGCCTGCGATCCGCACTCGCAGGCCGTGCACCTTTACCGGCTACCACTGTCCCACGTGCGCACCGCCGTCCACGTGCAGCACCTCCCCGGTTACCTGCGTTGCTTCCGTCAAATAGACAACTGCGTCAGCAATATCTTTGGCCTGGGAGATTGTGCCCATCGGCGAAAGCTTGGTCATAACGTCTCGTGGCGTACTTCGGTGGAGAGGAGTATCGACGACGCCCGGTGCGACTGCGTTGAAGCGAATGTTCCTCTTCGCATACTCAATCGCCAGGCTGATAGTGATAGCGTTGAGCCCGCCTTTGGTGATCATCGGAATCGACGCCGGAACGCCTAGAATCGGGTTATCCGCTAGAGCTGCTGTGATGGAAGTGACGCTGCCGCCCGTACCTTGTTTCAACATCTGTCGCACCGCCAACTGAGTGAGAAAGATAAACCCCTCCAGATTGGTGGATACGAGAGCCCGAAAGTCTTCAGCCGTGTAATCCGTGAACGGCTTGACTGAAAATATGCCGGCGTTGTTCACCAAGTGATCGATCGTTCCGAACCTATCGATTGCGGTATGTGCCACATCTTCTGCAGTTGCGTACAGACCGATATCCCCATCTACGACCGCAAGGGCAGGCGATGGCGGAAAGTCGGCCCCGGACATACTGCGTGCTGTTGCGGTCACGTTGTAACCGCGAGCCAGAAATGCTTGAGCGACAGCAGCTCCAATCCCTTGTGAAGCACCTGTCACAATCACCGTCTTTTTGTTTGGCATGTTTGAGCTCCAACGCTTCTCCGACCTTCGTCGAGAACGTGAAGCAATGACATCACACGAGGCGAGTTGCCGCTATCAGACCATGGTGTTGATCGGTACTTTCGTATCAACAAGTCTATCTGGCATTCTATCGAGTCACGCCAAGGCGGCAGAGAAGATGAACGCATCGTCGAACGATACCTAAGTGCCGACCAATACCATTGTTCAATTTACTCGCCTCGAGATACGTGTTGTCATGGCATCAGTGGAGCGCAACTAGATCCGGTCGAACGTACATTAATGGCGCCTCGATAGAGGAAGGCGGCAATGACAAAGAGACGAGAAGTCGTGAAGAAGATCAGAACTCTCTTTTCCTACCGTTGTTCTGCGTATCTCAGGGTTACAGCATTACTCGGATTCTCAGCGACTCGGAGCTCTTCTTTTCACCTTTTTTCACCTTGATGTTCGCGGCCGGACGACCTGCTAAACGTAAACCGACGCAACGATCGGGAGATACATGAAGACCACACGATTCATTTTTCGGACGCTGACCGTCGCTACGCTAATATTTTGCAATCTCGCAGTCATGAACGCACAGAAAGGAACTTGGAAGATGGGACAGCCGGTCTCTTATCACACGGTCAACGTCGATGGTCTCTCGATCTTTTATCGGGAAGCGGGTCCGAAAGATGCTCCTACGATTCTCTTCCTACACGGTCTTCCTTCGTCATCGAGAATGTTTCAACCGCTCCTGACGCGGCTTGGGGACAAGTACCATCTAATTGCACCCGACTATCCGGGTTATGGGCACAGCGATTGGCCCAGTCCGAAAGAGTTTGCTTACACTTTTGACCACATTGCCTTTGTGATGACGGACTTCACCCAAGCGCTGGGTTTATCCCGCTACACCCTCTACATGCAGGACTATGGAGGGCCGGTCGGCTTTCGCATGGCACTTGCGCATCCGGAACGGGTAAGATCTCTCATCATCCAGGATGCGGTCGCGCACAATAAAGGACTCGGCGCAAACTGGGCGACACGTCGTGCATTTTGGGATGACCGGCCGGCCCACGAACAAGCGCTTCGCAAGAACTTACTGTCGCTCGCGACCACGAAGACGCGCCATGTCGGAGATGATCCTAACGTTGAGCTCTACGATCCAGATTTGTGGACTGACGAGTACGCCTTTCTGAACGCGCCGGGGCAAGCCGAAATTCAAAGCGATCTCTTCTATGACTACCGCACCAACGTCGCCGCTTACCCAACATGGCAAGAGTGGCTCCAAAGGACACAGCCTGAACTCTTAGTTCTGTGGGGTAAGCACGACCTCTCCTTTGATCTCGGTGAGCCGGACCGATATCGGAAGGATGTCCCCAATGCGCAGGTTCACATCCTCGACGCGGGGCACTTCGCCCTGGATACCAAACCAGACGAAATCGCGGTGCTGGTGCGCGAATTCATGAATGGACAGAAGTAAGAAGTACTTCGAATCTTAAGAAATCACTGCGAGAGGAAGGTATCTCGCCCCCAGCCAAGGAGACCATCATGAACGAAACTATTGAAGGAAAAGTTGTAGTCATCACAGGAGCGAGCAGTGGTCTTGGAGAAAGCACCGCTCGCCATCTCGCGAAGCTGGGAGCATCGGTCGTGTTAGGTGCAAGGCGGACGGATCGTCTCGACGCTATCGTGAAGGGAATCAAAGCTGATGGCGGAACGGCATTGGCGGAGACGGTCGACGTCACGGTGCGGTCTCAGGTCGAAGCTCTGGTACAGAAGGTGATCGCGACGTATGGCAGGATCGACGTTCTGGTGAACAATGCCGGTATTATGCCGATTGCTCCACTTGCCGCCCTTAAGGTAGACGAATGGGATCGCATGATCGACCTCAATATCAAGGGCGTACTGTACGGAATCGCCGCCGCTCTTCCCTATATGCAGAAGCAGAAGAGCGGCCACATCATTAATATTGCCTCGGTCTTCGGAATCAAAGTGTTCGCACCCGGAGGTACAGTGTATTGCGCGACTAAGGCGGCCGTCCGCACTCTGACCGAAGGCCTCCGTATGGAGGTTCATGCGGACAAGATCCGGACAACGATCATCGATCCTGGAGCAGTGGATTCTGAGTTGAAGGACGACACTTCCGACGAAGCATCTTCCAAGGCAGTCAAGGAGCTTTACAAGACCTTGGCTATACCAGCCGACTCCATTGCTCGCGCCATCGCCTACGCCATCGAACAACCTGAGGACGTGGACATCAATGAGATTGTCGTCCGCCCGACTGCCCAGGATTTCTAAGTCATTAGACTCCATTGCGGCCTGGATCACGAACGCTTTGGCGCGACCGATGCATGCCTCCTGGGGCGTGCACTCCAGAAGATGCGATCTAGGGGGAACAAGTTATGAATGACGCGAACGACATCGTTGTGGTTGACGATAATCAAGTGCTGGTAAGTGTGCTCTCAGAGATTTTCAAGGAGGTCGGGTATACCGTTCGAACAGCCTCAGACGGGTTCGAGGCGCTGGCAACGATACGCGAACGCGTTCCCGGCATTCTCATCTCGGACCTGAACATGCCTCGTATGACTGGCTATGAGCTTCTTTCCATCGTGCGAAGGCGATTTCCAACGGTTGCCGTCATCGCTATGAGCGGAGCATACCGTGGCAACGACATTCCTGCGGGAATTGCAGCGGATGGCTTCTATGCGAAAGGTGGGTGTAGCGTCGCCCAGTTATTAGAGATCCTGAACTCAATTGCGGATGAGTCAACGCGCCGATCAAAACGCGCCGTCGCGCCAATCTGGATACCAGGAATGCCAACCGACCAATCTGATCGGTCAACAACTGCCGTTTCATGTCCAGAATGCTTGAGGACATTTTTTCACTACCTTCGCAATGTGGAGTTTCTGCACGAGGAACGCTGTTGTCCTCATTGTCTGCACCCTGTCCAACTGGCAATAGTACGGGCATCGACAGACCTCGACAAAACGGGACTGCAGCGGTCGGCTAACGCATCAAGGATGGGTGACGCTGCTTATCCCCGTTAGAAGGTTTTAGCGACCAGGAGTGTCCCCACATGAATAACACTTGGCTTTGTATTGTCGCTTTCGTCGTCTTCAAACGAGCATTCCTCATGTAATTTGAGAAAGTGGACATCACGAGTGAGCCTGACTCCGAGCTCAGTGTTGGCGGACGGTCAGACCGGCAATACGAAATCGAAGAGATCGCTGTAGTCGAGCCCTCTGAGTTTGGGTGCAGGAGCGAGGCGTAGTCTCGCGACTATCCTCACGTGGTCCGGAAGGGAGTCGGCATTCATCTTTTGCATTACGTTGCTCCGATGTGCCCTTACTGTGATCTCACTAATGCCGGGTCCACTCCCAACCTGCTCATTGTCACGACTCGGGAGAAGCACTAGGTTCTTTGTCTCTGAGGTTTACTCAGAGCTTTTCGACGAAGCCTTGCAAGTCCTCCATGGAAGGGACTTCATTGCGCATCGTTCATCGCGATGAGTTCGCGCTTTTGCCGCACATCCAAAAGCCCGGGGTATTCTCGACGGTTGAAAATGCGCATGGGCGATTTGTCACTCGCCGAGGCTCAAAACCTATTTTCGATGGCGGGAAATTCGGCTACCGAGGCGGATATTTTGTGTAGATATAGTCGCTCGACGCTACCCTCGTGTGGCAGCTATATCCACATTCGGCACCAGTGACCGAAGGCTTTAACGTCTTTGATGCAGGGTCATACGCAAACTGAGCATATGCCCATCCGTGGGTATTCGGAAATTTCTTCGAGTCCTTCTCGATAAACGAGAGCGTCTTTAACGTGTCCGGCACCTCCACGAAATATGGGGACGCCGGGTTCTTCCTCTTGATCCACTCGATTTTGACGATCTTGGAGCCTTCGGGGAAAGGCTCGCCGTTGTCCGGAATGCCCTCCTTATACGCCTTGATCATCGTAGGGTTTCCCAGAATTGCCTTGACGCTGCCTTCCGTTTCGCTGACTGCGACGTCCTCCCATTTGTCGTAACCCTTGAACTCAGAAAATGCGAGTCCACCAGGCACTTTCAGGGTGGACCTGTCCTGCTGCGCGAAAACTGTGAAGCCTATAAAGGCGACTGCGATGCTTGTTAGTTGGCGCATTTGCTTGTTCATCTGAACTGTCTCCTTCACGTGCGAGGCTCCTGCTACGTGCGCAAGCGCCCGCGGTTCGATGGAACACACTCTCGCAGCGCCTATGAGAGTTCTTCACTGCAATGCGAACATCCATAAGCGTCATAAATCCGCACCTTAGCCGGGCCGAGAGCGCTAACCGTAGGTGAGCTCGTTGCTCTGTCCGACCTCGATAATATATCCGTCAGGATCCCGAATGTAGCAGCGCGTCTCACCGTACTTGGGGATCGGCTCGGTGATGAACTCGGCTCCTCGGCTTTTCCATAACTCATAGCAAGCTTGAATATCCGCAACCCGGAAATTCATAAAGCTGCTGATGTGATTCGGGTCGGGGACGCTGAGTATTACCGTCGGCTTATCGGGGGTCGGACCGCCTCCGACGTTCAGAATCATCCAGATATTCGCCAGCTGAAGATATCCAGGCGCGTTGCCATCACCAAGACTCAGAATGCGAGCGCCGAAGACCTTTTCGTAGTAGCTGGCCGATCGCTCGATGTCGGCGACGGTGAGAAAATGCGCGATGCTGATCCCCTCTCGCGGGGGCATCTCATAGCTCTTCTGTTCGATTTGTACGCTGCTCATTGACGACTCCAATTCCGAAACGTTCGCATCAGCTTTTGATGGGGTTATAGCTGCGGGAAGCCACGCGGCTCGCCGGAGGGCTTTGTCCGCTCGCCGACCATAGGCTTCCCCGGTGCAGCAAAAATGTTCACACTAAGTGTCGAGGCGACAGACGCGGCCACGCGCGTGTTCTCTTTCAGTCCATTTGTGCCGTCCATTTGACAGTCCTTTCGATGTCAGAGCAAATGACTGTTCAGTGCAAGATTGGCAGAAGCGCGACGAGGGAGCCATTGGACGAACGTATCGACCAATATCAAAGTATCGGGTGAAACTTACGCTCTGGGCGGTGCGCCTTATCTACCTACCAGGGGAGAGAGACGGTGGTTGAACGCAATGCTTGCCCTGCCTCAGGACAAAAGCTCTCAGCCTGTCATTGGCTGTCCGTCCCAACCACCGTCAGCAGCCTACGATTCTGCACCTTCCGACAACCTGAAGAGGCTCTGGATAGTTGACGGCAAATCGCCAACGCTCGCACCGAGCGAAGCTCGGCCTGGAAACATGCATTGGTGTGTTGTCGCCAGTCGAAATTTCATAGCGATGGTGGCTTTTTCCATGCTATGCAGGACTCAGGCGACCAATGCCGCCAACTCGCCACTGTTGACCTTCTGCGCCGCGTCCTTTGACCGGATACCTTTCAGGTACACCATCGTCGATTTGATGTCGCGGTGTCCCAGCCAGCTTTGCACGGTGCGGATGTCAACGCCGTCCCGCAGGTGGTTGGTGGCGAAGGTATGCCGGAACTTGTGCAGAAAGAAGTTCATGCAGTACGGCCCCTCGGCGCACTTGTTTTTGTGCTCGGTCACGCACTGCTTGCAGTTGAGGCCGGCGCGCTCCGCAACGCGCTTGACGACCATATCCATCTCGCTGTCGGGTTTACCGCGACCGTTGGGGAAGACAAGCTGGTTCGGCGTTGCCTTGCGCGCCTCTTTCCGCTTTCTCAGGCGCTCGATCAAACCGGATGGGAGCGGTACTACGCGCTCCTCCCAGTTTTTCGGAGTGAAGCGCCAGTGCGGTTTCGCCTTTAGTCGGACATCGTGGTTGCGAAAGTCGATATCCTTCCACTCGACGTAGCGGATCTCCTGGTCGCGGAAGCCGGAACCAAGGACAAACTTGAGCAGTGTGGCCTCGTCGTCTGTTGCCGCCCGGAACATCGCCACCAACTCCTCCGGCTCGTACACCGGGCGGATGGTATCGACGTAGTTCGGCCAATCCCCCTTTTCCATCAGGCCCGAGCGTCCATGCTTCTTGAACAGTTGCAGCACCGTCACGACCTTGTCGTAGACAGTACGCGCACCCAACCCCTGCTCATAGCAGTTGGTCATGAAATCGAGCACGTCGTCTCGGGTCGCGTCCTCGACGTACTTCTTTTTGTAAGCGGCACGAAGCAGGGTATCGAGCGTGTAGCGGTAGGTCAGATGGGTGCGAGGCTTGCGCTGCATCTTCACATACCGGAGATAGGCGTCGATGGCATCGCCGATTGTAGTCTTGGGCGCAACCTCAGGCTCCGGTTCGGGAGCGGCAATCAGGCCGTCGCGGATGGCGCGCAACTCGATGGCCTTGCGGCGGGCCTGGTCGATGGCATCGTCTTTGGCGACGGCGGTGCGATATCGGCGACCGCTCCGGCCGCCGACGCGCCACTCGATGTAGTAGGCGCCTTCAGGGTGGACTTCGAGCTGGCCGTTGATACGGACCCGATCCTTGAGCCGTCCGTTGGCTTCAGGAACGACGGAGGCGAAGCGCCAACCGCTGGCGGTCTTGATCTTCTTGATGAGGTTGACGCGGTCCGCGTAATCGGGAGCGTTGAGAAGAGCACCGAGGGGCTTGAGAGTGGGCATCGAAAGAGTCCTCCTCTAAGGACAACTCTATCAAAGCGTGGACACCATCGTGGACACCAAGGATCTATCTTACTGATTCCAAAGGTAGCCGGTTAGAAGG